>NZ_BAABKG010000002.1:0-1076492 GCF_039543705.1 Nocardioides marinquilinus | reverse complement strand
GGCCTTCTTCGCCGGCGCGGGCGCCGGGGGGGCGGACGCGGCGGACGCGGCGGGCGCCGACGTCGTGGACGACGAGGTGGTCGACGTGGACGACGACGACGTGGACGTCGTGGCGGACGACGACGTGGTGGTGCTCTCGGCGGTGCCGTTGGTCGCGGCGGGCTGCTCGGCTCCGGTCGCCTTCAGCGACGCGCCGACCTCCTTGCGGAAGCGCATCTCGGCCGGCAGCTCGACGGTCGAGCTCGCCGACTTGACGAACTCACCCATCTCCTTGAACTTCTCGAGAACGAACTTGCTCTCGACTCCGAACTCCTTGGCGAGCTCGTGTACGCGGGTCTTGGCCACAATTCTCCTTCTGGCTCGACCCGCGTTCCGTGCGGTGCTCGAGCCTCAGTGGTGGTGTTGCAAACTCATCGGGAAGTACTCATCGAGTGCTCATGAGCTGCTTGCTCCAGTTCCTGTTCGGTCAGTCGGGTGCGGCGGGGGCGGCCTCGAGGAGGTCGCCCACCGGTGTGCTGGTCAGTCCTGCGTCGGCGCGGAGCGCGCGTCCGAAGGCCTTCCGGCGCACCGCGAGTCGGTAGCACTCGGCGGTGGGGTGCAGGTGCGCCCCGCGACCGGGTGCGGTGCCCTGGGGATCGGGGACGACGGCCGGGCGGCCCTCGTCGTCCGAGCCGACGGTCACCCGTAACAACTCGCGCTTGGCGGCCGTTCGACGACACCCCACGCACGTGCGGACAGGCTCCGTGCGGGCGAGAGGAGACGATCGGTTGACCACCGCGTACCAGTCTAGCCAACCCGGCGGGATCGGCCGAACCGGCCGGCGGCACCTCAGGCGCGTGGACCGCCCGCGGTGACCTCGGCGAGCAGCCTGGCCCACAGCGCCGCACCCAGCTCGGCGTCGGCCGCGGGCGTGCCGCCGTGCACCAGGTGGGACGACGGCGGCCGGGGCTCGCCGGGGAGGACGACGCGGTGGCCGGCCGCCGGGTGGGTGAGCACCGTGGTCGGCAGGCCCGCGGCGGCGCGTCGCGCCTCGACCCGCACGGCGAGCTCGGTGCTGGGCCAGAGCCGGTCGTCTCCCCCGGCGGTGAGGACGACGTCGCCGGCGATGCGCTCGACGGGGATGCGCGCCGCCGGCACGCGGTCGGCGAACCGGTCGAGGGCGCTGCGGTACATGCCGACGTGCTCGGGCGGGTCGGTGGCCGGCGTCCAGTCGTCGTCGTAGGGCACGAAGGGCAGCGGCTCGCCGCCGCTGGTGAACGAGGAGCGCTGGGGGCGGTCGGTGCTCAGCGCGGCCCAGACGACGTCGCTGGGCGAGACCCCGACGACCAGGTCGATCTCGGGGTGGCGGGCCCCGAGCAGCAGGGCGGCCTCCGCGCCGCGGGAGGTGCCGAGCACGACGAGGCGCTCGCACCGCTCGTGCAGCCGGGCCAGCGGCTCGTCGAACGACTCGAGCGGCACGAGGTCGACGGTCTCGCCGAACCACCGGTACGACGCCGCCGTCGCGCCCGCGGCGGCCAGCAGGTCGCAGCGGTCACGCTCGACGCGGCCGCTGGACCCGGACAGGACGAGCACGCCGACGGGTCCGGTGCCGGCGAGGTGGAACGGTCTGGTCGTCTCGACCACGCCGCGACGCTAGTCGACGCCGTGTCGGGCGGTTCGCGGCTAGCGTGCCGCCGTGGACCTGCGCTTCGACGGCCCGGACCTCGACACCTCGACGTGGCTGCCGCACTACCTGCCGGCGTGGTCGTCGCGCGCGGCCACGGTGGCGGCGTACCGCCTCGACGACGGCGCGCTCGTGCTCGAGGTGCCGGTCGACCACCCGGTGTGGTGCCCGGGCGACCACGACCCGCCGCTGCGGGTCTCGGGGCTGCAGACCGGCTCGTTCTCGGGGCCGGTCGGCTCGACCCGGGGCCAGCAGCGGTTCCGCGAGGGGCAGACCGTGCGCGAGGAGCAGCCCCGCTTCGAGGGGTGGCTGCCGTCGGGCGGCCGGGTCGCGATCACCTGCGCCATGTGGCTGAGCCCCCGCTCGATGGCCGCCCTGTGGCTCAGCGGGTTCGAGGACGACCCCGCCCAGGAGCAGTGCGGCGAGCTGTGCGTCGTCGAGGTGTTCGGGCGCTCCCTCGGGCCGGACGACGCGCCGTCGGCCGAGGTGGGCGTCGGCGTCAAGGCGTTCCGCGACCCGGCGCTGACCCAGGACTTCGACGCGCCGCGGCTGCCGATCGACGTCACGACGCCCCACACCTACGCCGTCGAGTGGGACGCCGCCGAGGCCGTCTTCAGCGTGGACGACGTCGTGGTGCGCCGCTGTGCGCGTCCGCCGACCTACCCGCTGCAGCTGATGCTGGCCGTCTTCGACTTCCCGCGGTGGTCGCAGGGCGACGACGACCACCTCGTGCCGCGGCTGCGGGTGAGCCGCGTGGGCGACTGAGCCGTCGCCGGCGCCCTACTCCTCCTCGTCGCCGTGGATGTCGATGCGCCAGCCGGTCAGGCGCGCGGCCAGGCGGGCGTTCTGGCCCTCCTTGCCGATGGCCAGCGACAGCTGGAACTGCGGGACGACGACGCGCGCCGACCGGGCCGCGAGGTCGACGACGTCGACCCGGCTGACCTGGGCGGGCGAGAGGGCGTGCGCGACGAGCTCGGCGGGGTCCTCCGACCAGTCGACGATGTCGATCTTCTCGCCGTTGAGCTCGGCCATCACGTTGCGCACCCGCTGACCCATCGGGCCGATGCAGGCGCCCTTGGCGTTGACGCCGGACGCCTCGGTGTAGACCGCGATCTTGGTGCGGTGCCCGGCCTCGCGGGCGATGGCGGCGATCTTGACCTGCCCGTCGGCGATCTCGGGCACCTCGAGGGCGAACAGCTTCTTGACCAGGTTGGGGTGCGAGCGGGTCAGGGTGATCTGGGGGCCGCGCATGCCGCGCCGCACCGAGAGCACCAGCGCCTTGATGCGGGTGCCGTGGGCGTAGGTCTCGCCCGGCACCCGCTCGCTGACGGGCAGCAGCGCCTCGAGGCGGCCGAGGTCGACCAGGACGTCGTCGGGGTTGCGGCCCTGCTGCACCACGCCCGAGATGAGGTCGCCCTCCTTGCCGGAGAACTCGCCGTACCGGACCTCGTCCTCGGCGTCGCGCAGGCGCTGCAGCATGATCTGCTTCGCCGTGGTCGCGGCGATGCGGCCGAAGCCGGCCGGGGTGTCGTCGAACTCGCCGACCTTCTCGCCCTCGTCGTCGACCTCGGCGGCGAGCACCGTGACGTGCCCGGTCTTGCGGTCGAGCACGACGCGCGCGTCCTCGACGGCGCCCGGGGTCTTCTGGTACGCCGTCAGCAGCGACTGCTCGATCGCCTCGACGAGCACGTCGAACTTGATCTCCTTCTCGCGCTCGAGCTGACGAAGGATCGTCATGTCGATGTCCATCAGGGGCGCTCCTTGCGGTTGAACTCGATCTGCACCAGCGCCTTGCCCACCTCGGCGTATGGCACGCGGCGCTCGCTGCCCGAGACGTCGAGGGTGACGGCGCCGTCGGGCTCGTCGTCGGCGGCGGTGACGCGGCCGGTCACCGTGGAGCCGTCGGCGAGCGTGGTCTTGACGAGGCGGTCGGTGTTGCGGCGCCAGTGGCGCGGCAGGGTGAGGGGCCGGTCGACGCCGCGCGAGGTGACCTCGAGGGTGTAGGGCTGCTCGCCGGTGACGTCGGCGTGGGCGGGGTCGTCGAGCACCTCGCCGACCCGGCGGGTGGCGACGGCGACCTCGTCGAGGGTGACGCCGCCGTCCTGGTCGACGGCGACGCGCACGAGCCGGCGCTGGCCGGCCGCGGAGACCTCGACGGCCTCGAGGTCGAGGCCGAGCTCGGCGAGCGGCTCGTCGAGCAGCTCGCTGAGCGCGGCCGCGTAGCGGGTGGTCGACGCCTGGTCGGCTGGCATGGTTCTCGACCTCCTGTGCTGTTGTCCTTGCGTGCCCGGCGGTCGTGCGCGCCCGGACGGGGCGCCGCGCCGGGACGGCGGTGCGCGTGCCGCTCCACCATAGGGGATCGCCCGTGGCGCCCGGCGATATCGTCGGCCGGGTGCCCGTCCCCCGCCCCGCCTCCCGCCGCCTGGTGCTCGGCAGCGCGCTCGCGGGCGTCGCCGGGACGACGGCGTGCTCGCTCGACTCGCTCGACCCCTCCCCCGACGACCCGACCTACACCCCCACCACCTCGCCGACCGGCGAGGGCAGCGACGAGGTCGACCCCGACGACCCGACCGAGCCCGCGGAGCCCTCGGCCGACGAGGCGCTGACGCTGCGGGTGCGGCGGGCGGTGGCGCGCACGGAGGCGACCACCGCGGCGGCCGTGCGTCGTCATCCGGCCCTCGCCGGCGACCTGGGCCCGCTCACCGACCTGCACCGCGCCCACCTGCGCGAGCTCGGCGGCCCGGTGCGCGGCGCCGCGGCCCCCGAGCCCCCCGGTGGACGCCGCGCGGCGCGGGCGGGCGCCGTCCGGGCGGAGGCACGGTTGCAGCGCACGCTGCTGGCGGCCGCCACCGAGGCCGAGAGCGGCCCGCTGGCGCTGCTGCTGGCCACGATGGCGGCCTCGGTGGCCCAGCACCGGGAGGTGCTGTGAGCTACCGCGACGCCCTGCAGACCGCGCTCGCCGCCGAGCACGCCGCGGTGTGGGTGCTGGGCTACCTCGGGGCGCAGACCTCGGCGTCGGCCGAGCCGACGCTCTACGGGCTGCTGCAGGAGGCCTACTCGGTGCACCGCGACCGGCGCGACCTGCTCGAGGCGCTCGTGCGCGACGACGGCGGCGACCCGGTGGCGGCGGCGCCGGCCTACGACGTCACCGACGTCGACGCGGCGGCCGACCCGGTGCGCGCGGTGCGCAGCCGGGCGCTGCGGCTCGAGCGCGACTGCGGCGCCGCCTACGGGTTCGTGGTGGCGAACGCGCCGGGTGAGCGGCGGGGCGCGGCGCTCGAGGCGCTGCTCGACTCCGCGCTGCGCGAGCTGGCCTTCGGCGGGTCGCCGCGGCGCTACCCCGGTCGCTGAGGACCGTCCGCCGGGCTGACTGCCGGGGCGGGCGGAAAAAAGAAGCAGTCCGCGAACTCGTCCTCCCGGGGAACTCCCGAGATGCCCCCCGGAAAGACGAGCTTGCGGACTGCGTGTGGCCTGGGACAGAGGCCGTGTGGAGGGATCCGGCGGGGACGTGCCGGGGGGACACCCTCCGTGCATGAGTCTGCAACAGCCACCCCGCTCCCAAACATGGCTGCGCCTCATCACAAAACTGCAATGCAGAAACCTGCAACGTGGGACACCGAGGGCGGACGGCGCGAGAACCTGCAGCCGGCAGGTCTGGACCAGCGGTCCAGACCGCCGTCCCGGGTGCGCATCCCCCCGTGCTGCGGGCGGATGGCGGCCACGGAGCACCGCCCCGCCGGCAGCCTGGTCTAGACCGGGACGGGTCGGTCAGGAGCCGGTCAGGGGTCGTTCACGGGGTCGCGAGCACACCGGCGACGAGGCTTCCGGGACGTGCGGAGGGCCCCGCCCGTCGTCCTGCACAAGTCTGCAGGGGACGGGCGAGGCCCTCGGCCCGGCCGTGCGCGTCAGGCGCGGTAGGCGGCGAACATCTGGGTCATGCGCGAGCTCTGCCCGGGGCTGAACTCGGTGTAGCAGGCGTCGTAGCTGTAGTCCATGTAGTTGTGGATCGGGTCGAGGCCCGGCAGCGCGCACGAGTCGCGGCCCGCGGGGCAGCCACTGGTGGCGCTGGACTGCGCCGGGGTGTCGGCCACCTGGTCGTTGGTGGTCGTGCAGCCGCCCTGGAACGTGTGGTAGAGCCCGAGCCAATGGCCGGCCTCGTGCGTGGCGGTCTCGCCGAGGTTGTAGTTGGTGGCCGAGCCGCCCGGCAGCGAGGAGTACTGCACCCGGATGCCGTCGATCTTCGGGTTGCGGGCGTAGTCCCACGGGAACGTGGCGATGCCGAGGTAGTCGAAGTCGACGAGCCAGATGTTGAGGGCGTTGGCGCCGCCCTTGCGGGTCTGCGAGCGGTACTTGCTGCTCGCGCCGTCGCGGTGCCAGGTGTCGTTGGCGAAGCGGTCGATGCCGGCGAGGGTGAAGGTGAAGCCGGTGTCGACGGCGTCGCCGCGACCGCCGTAGGAGGCGTTGAGCACCGCGACCTGCTGGCTGACCTGGGCGTCGGTGACGTTGCCGGCGCCGTTCTTGGCCGTCATGACGTGCACGTAGACCGGTATGGAGGAGGCCTGGGCGACGGCGGCGCGATCGGCGGCGGTGGTGCCCTTCAGCAGGCCCGCGGTGCGGGCCTCGATGCGGCGGACCTCGGCGGCGTCCACGTGGCGGTGGTCGTGCTCCTGCCCGCCCCGGGCCGAGGTGGCGAGGTCGGCGCCCGGCTCGAAGCACTCCTGCTCGACGTCGCCGGACGGCGGCGCCTCGGTGGCGGGGTGGGCGGCGAACGCGGGCGCGGCCAGCTGGGTGCCGGTGGCGGCGGCCACGGTGAGGGTCAGGACGGCGAGGGCCCGGCGGGCGGGCAGGGTCGGGAGCGACATGCGCTCACCGTCCTCGCGACCGCGGACGTCGGCAAGGGTCCGTGACCTCAGGTTCGTGCGTTGCGAGAACCTGCAACGGCGACCTGGACCGCCGGGCCGGGCCGGCCGGTCAGCGCCAGCCGTCGACGACGTCCAGCACGTCGCCCAGGCGCTGCACGACGGCGTCCGGCTCGCCCTCGGTGTGGCCGACCTGCGAGCGCGGGATCGCGCTGTGCGGCACGTGGACGGCGCGCAGCCCGGCGTTGTGGGCGCCCCACACGTCGTCGAAGAGGCGGTCGCCGACGTAGACGCAGGCGGCCGGGTCGGTGGCGCCGACGGCGTCCATGGCGGCGCGGAAGGCGTGCGGGGACGGCTTGGTGTGGGCGATCTCGCTGGTGTAGACGTCGCCGTCGATCAGGTGGCGCACGCCGTCGCGCTCGAAGATGCGCTCGTGCACCGCGCGGGGCCAGATGGTGTTCGAGAGCACGCCCACCGCGATGCCGCGCTCGTGCAGGGCCTCCCACAGCGGCCCGACGTCGGGGTCGGTGAGGGTGTGCGGCTCCCAGAAGGCGTAGTAGCCCTCGAGCAGGTCGGGGTCGTGCTCGAGCCCGGCCTCGGCGAACAGGTCGGCGACCGTCGAGCTCTGCTGGTGGTCGCGGCTGCGGCCCCAGATCGTGTCGCCGGCCTGGTGCAGCAGGCGCTGCGAGACCTCGACGTCGTGGTCGGCGCCGACGACCGCCTGGGCCAGCGCGAGCGACTCGGCGTGGAAGTCGACGTCGTGCCAGGCGGTCAGCGTGCCGCCCCAGTCGAAGATGACCGCCTCGATGCCCGTGCCGCTCGTTACGCGGCACAAGGTAGGGCGCAACCGGGTTGCCCACGGAATCGGCCGGGTGGTGGGGTCGGCACGTGACCGACTTCGCCGACGACGGCTGGGACTGCCGCGCGGTGCTGGTCGACGGGCGCTGGGTCGACCGGACGCCGCGCGCGGCCGACCGCGAGCCGCAGCTGCGCCGTGAGGTCGCGCTGCTGCCGTGGCTCGGCCCGCTGCTGCCGCTGCCGGTGCCCGACCCGGTGGTCGTCGCGGAGTCGCCGCTGACGGTGCGGCACGCCCTGCTGGCCGGCGGGCCGTGCCCGGGGACGTCGTCCGCCCACGGGGCCGCGGTCGGCGGGTTCCTGCGGGCGCTGCACGGCCTCGACCCGGCCGAGGCGGTGCGGCGCGGCGCCCCGGACGCGAGCGCCTCGCACGCGGCGCGGCTCGCGGTGGTCGGGCGGATGCGGGTCGACGTGCTGCCGCTGCTGCCGCCGCGGCTCGTCGCCGCCGGGACGGCGCTGCTCGAGCGGGTCTCGGTGCCGCCGTCCGACCCGCGGCTGACGCACGGCGACCTCGGCCCCTCGCACCTGCGCGTCGTGGGCGAGCGGGTCACCGGCGTCATCGACTGGGGCGACGCGGCGGTCGGCGACCCGGCGATCGACCTGGCCTGGACCGCGTTCGGCGCCGGCCCGGCCTTCCGCGAGGCGCTGCTCGCCGCGTACGCCCCCTCCCCCGCGCTGCTGGCGCGCGGGCGCGACCTGCACCTGCTGGGTCCGTGGCACGAGGTGCTGCACGGGCTCGGGCCGGGTGACCCGTCGTTCGTGACGAGCGGCCTGGCGGGCGTGGTCGGCCGGCTCGAGGCGCCGGGCTGACCCTCAGGCGCGGACGAGGCCCACCAGGTGGTCGACGACGGCGCCGACGGCGACGTCCTGACGCTCGCCGGAGCGACGGTCCTTGACCTCGACCACGCCGTCGGCCAGGCCCTTCCCGACCACGGCGATCGTGGGCACGCCGATCAGCTCGGCGTCCTTGAACTTCACGCCGGGGCTGGTCTTGCCGCCGCGGTCGTCGAAGAGCACGGTGACGCCGGCGGCGTCGAGCTCGTGGGCGATCTGCTCGGCCGCGGCGAAGACGGCCTCGTCCTTGCCGGTGGCCACGAGGTGCACGTCGGCCGGGGCCACGTTGCGCGGCCAGCACAGCCCGATCTCGTCGAGGGTGTTCTCGGCGATGGCGGCGACGGCGCGGGAGATGCCGACGCCGTAGGAGCCCATCGTGACCGTGACGAGCTTGCCGTTCTCGTCGAGCACCCGCAGGTCGAGCGCGTCGGCGTACTTGCGGCCGAGCGCGAACACGTGGCCCATCTCGATGCCGCGGGCGCTCTCGAGGACGCCGTCGTCGCCGCGCGACGCGCAGACGGGACAGGCGTCGCCGTCGCGCACCTCGGCGGCCTCGATGGTGCCGTCGGGGGTGAAGTCGCGGCCGGCGACGAGGTCGATGACGTGGCTGCCGGCGACGTCGGCACCGGTGACCCACCGGGTGCCCTCGACGACGCGCGGGTCGACGAGGTAGCGGATGCCGGAGGCGTTCTTCTCCCCCAGCACGCCGGGGCCGATGTAGCCCTTCTTCAGCGCCGGGTGCCTGGCCAGCTCGGCCTCGTCCATGGGCTCGACCTCGATGGGCTCGAGCTGGCCCTCGAGCCGCTTCTGGTCGACCTCGCGGTCGCCGGGCAGGCCGATGGCCAGCGGCTCGCGGGTGCCGTCGGGGTGCTTGAGGACGACGAGCACGTTCTTGAGGGTGTCGGCCGCCGTCCAGGCGCGGTCGTCGCGCGCGAACGCCTCGTTGAGGTGGTCGACCAGGGTGTCGATGGTCGGGGTGTCGGGGGTCTGCTCGGCGTGCGCGGCCGGGGCGTCGTCGTACGGCACGGGCGCGGGCGGGCGCACCTCGACGGCCTCGACGTTGGCTGCGTAGTCGCAGCGGGTGCAGCGCACGTAGGTGTCCTCGCCGACGGCCGCCTTGGCCAGGAACTCCTCCGACCTCGACCCGCCCATCGCGCCCGAGGTCGCCTTGACGATCACGTAGTCGAAGCCGAGCCGGTCGAAGATCCGCACGTAGGCGTCGCGGTGGCGCTGGTAGCTCGCGTCGAGGCCGGCGTCGTCGACGTCGAAGGAGTAGGAGTCCTTCATCACGAACTCGCGGCCGCGCAGGATGCCGGCGCGGGGCCGCGCCTCGTCGCGGTACTTCGTCTGGACCTGGTAGAGCGAGAGCGGCAGGTCCTTGTAGGAGGAGTAGAGGTCCTTCACGACGAGGGTGAACATCTCCTCGTGCGTGGGGCCGAGCAGGTAGTCGCCGTCCTTGCGGTCCTTGAGGCGGAAGATGCCGTCGCCGTACTCGGTCCAGCGGCCGGTGGCCTCGTAGGGCTCGCGGGGCAGCAGCGCCGGGAAGCTCAGCTCCTGCGCGCCGATGCCGTCCATCTCGTCGCGCACGATCGCCTCGATGCGCCGCAGCACCCGCAGGCCGAGCGGCAGCCAGGAGTAGATGCCGGGGGCGGCGCGGCGGATGTAGCCGGCCCGCACGAGCAGCCGGTGGCTGGGCACCTCGGCGTCGGCCGGGTCGTCGCGCAGGGTGCGCACGAACAAGGACGACATCCGCAGGATCATGAGCGCGAGCGTACGGCGGGCGGCTCGGCTGCAACCAATCAGTTCCGGCGTGCGTCTCCCGGGTGTCGCCGGCTCTCGGCCGGCGCTTCCCCTTCCCGAGAGGACCCCCGATGCACCGACTCCTGCGAGGCCTCGCCGCCGCGGCCGCCGCCTCCACCCTCGCCCTCGCGCTCGTACCGGCGGGTGCGAGCCAGGCTGCGCCGTCCGCACCGAGCCGTGTGCTCGAGATCAAGCCGGCGAAGCTCGACCGTGGACCCGACGCCCAGGTGCCGCGGATGTCGGGCCGTACCGTCGTCGACGGCGACCGGCGGGTGCAGGTCGAGGGCCGCAGGCCCGTGCTGCTCGGGCGCTCGGGCTCGGCGTACGTCGTCGTCTCGCGCATCGACGGCCGCTGGACGACGCAGCGCGTGGCTCCCGGCCGGCCGGCGAGGACCCTGCTGCGCGGCGCCTTCCCCGAGTCGCTGCTGCTCTCCGACGACGGCGCGCACCTGGTCTACAACCAGTTCACGACCCGGCGGAAGACCGTGGTCGACGTGCGCTCGGCCCGCACCGGCAAGCTCGTCGACGGCACCGTCTTCACCGGCTACGTCGACGTCCTCGGCATGGACGGCGGGCGTCTCGTGCTCGGCGGCGACGACATCGGCACCCGCACGTGGAACGTGCCCGCCGGCGCCAGCCGCCGCATCAGCCCACTGCGGGGCTACGACGTCGACTTCGCCGGTGACCGCCTGGCCGTCTACACCGGCGACCCCTACGAGGGCGGCTGCACCCGCGTGCTCCGGCTGAGCAGGCCGGGCACCGTGCTGTGGCGCTCGTGCGACGAGCGGGTCGACTCGTTCTCGCCGCAGGGCCGCCGCATGGTCACCGTCGGCATCCTCGCCGACGGCCTCGGCCCGAACACGCTGTGGGAGCGCGCCACCCGCGGCCGCCTGTTCGCCCGCTACGAGGTCGCCGGCTGGTTCGGCGGCGTCCAGTGGGAGAACGACTCCGACTTCGTCGTCGAGGCCGCCGGCCGCAAGCAGATGGCGCTCGTGCGCTGCTCGGGCGGCGTGTGCGACCGCGCCTCCGCCCTCCGCCCCACCCCGTCGTACTGACCCACCCCACCGCGTCCCGGTGGAGGGCCGGTGGTTTCGACGACGCTCGCCGAGGGCTCGCTGCTCAACCACCGGAGTGCCCGGTGGTCGAGCAGGCCGAGCGGCTACGCGAGGCCGTCGTCGAGACCCCGGGACGTCGACGCGAACGTCCCCGCGCACGTCCGGCGGTTTCGACGACGCTCGCCGAGGGCTCGCTGCTCAACCACCGGAGTCCCCGGTGGTCGAGCAGGCCGAGCGGCTACGCGAGGCCGTCGTCGAGACCCCGGGACGTCGACGCGAACGTCCCCGCGCACGTCCGGCGGTTTCGACGACGCTCGCCGAGGGCTCGCTGCTCAACCACCGGAGTCCCCGTCCGTCACCGGTGGTCGAGCAGGCCGAGCGGCCACGCGAGGCCGTCGTCGAGACCCCGGAACGTCGACGCGAACGCGACCCCTGTCCACAGGCCGGCAACGGGCTGGTTCGGCGCCCGGCAGCCTCGGGCACCGCTCCTCGCATGCCCTGGACCTACATCCTCCGATGCGCCGACGACAGCTACTACGTCGGCAGCACCACCGACCTCGAGCGCCGACTGTGGGAGCACGACGAGGGGCTCGGCTCGACCTACACGCGCCCAGCCCGACGCCGTCCGGTCGAGCTCGTCTGGTCGGCGTCCTACGAACGGATCGAGGACGCGTTCCTGTACGAGACGCAGATCCAGGGATGGGGCCGCGCGAAGCGTGAGGCGCTGATCGAGGGGCGCTTCGAGCTGCTGCCGGCGCTGGCGCGCGGACACAACCGTCGACCGCTGCTGGATGACGATGCGTCCGCGGCCGAGGAGCCCGAGCCTCCGGGCGAGGAGACCTGAGGCCGACGCGGACGTGGCCTTGCGGGGCCGGTGGTTTCGACGACGCTCGTTCCTCGCTGCTCAACCACCGGAGTCGCCGTCCACCACCGGTGGCCGAGCAGGCCGAGCGGCTACGCGAGGCCGTCGTCGAGACGCCGGGACCTCCACGCGAACGTCCCCGTGCACGCCCGGTGGTTTTGACGACGCTCGTTCCTCGCTGCTCAACCACCGGAGTCGCCGTCCACCACCGGTGGTCGAGCAAGCCAAGCGCCCACGTCCCCGCGCACGTCCGGTGGTTTCGACGACGCTCGTTCCTCGCTGCTCAACCACCGGAGTCGCCGTCCACCACCGGTGGTCGAGCAGACCGAGCCCGCCCACGTCCCCGCGCACGTCCGGTGGTTTCGACGACGCTCGTTCCTCGCTGCTCAACCACCGGGGCCGAGCACGCTCAGTCGCAGTTGTCGCAGACGCCGGTGGCGGGGAGGGCCATGAAGCAGGTGGGGCAGACGTTGACGGGCTTGTCGCTCGCCGCGACGCGGGGGGTGCGGGTGGGGCGGGGGGTGCTCTCGGTGCGGGGGGCGCCGGGCACGCGGGAGGGGCGGGACGCCGCGCGGGCGCGCGGGGCGCGGGCGGGGGTCAGCGGGGCCGGGACGCCGCCGTCCTCGGGGGCCGAGCCCGCCCACCGGTAGCACTCCAGCCGCAGCCGCGCGGCGTGGATGTCGTCGTGGCGCGGGTCGAGGACGACCAGCGAGGTCAGCGGCGGCTGGTCGGAGCGCTCGCACCAGGCGGCGACCGGCGCCAGCACCTTGTCGAGCCACTTCTCGGGCGGCCGCGTGGTGTGCACGCCGCTGCGCAGCTGCAGCCGCTGGCCGAACTCCTCGGGGCTCAGGTGGCCGTGGTACTGCTCGGCCGCCTCCCCCAGGAGCTCGTGCGCCACCGGCACCCACGCCTCCAGCGCGTGCACCTCCGAGGTCGGCGTGCCCTCCGGCTCGCGCCAGAAGCCCTTGCGTTCCTGGGTGTACTCGACCAGTCCGCCCACGCCCCGAGCATAGAAGGCGGATCGCCGACCTGGCACGCGGCCACAGAGCGGTAGCCTGCCCGCCGTGCCCGACGTGAAGCCGCTGCAGAAGGTCCTGGTCGCCAACCGAGGCGAGATCGCCGTGCGCGTCGTCCGCGCCTGCAAGGACGCCGGCATCGGCAGCGTGGCGGTCTACGCCGAGCCCGACCGCGACGCCATGCACGTCCGCGTCGCCGACGAGGCCTACTCGCTCGGCGGCTCGACGCCGGCCGACTCCTACCTCGACATCGCCAAGATCGTGGCCGTCGCGCAGGAGTCGGGCGCCGACTCGGTGCACCCCGGCTACGGCTTCCTCGCCGAGAACGCCGAGTTCGCGCAGGCCGTCATCGACGCCGGGCTCACCTGGATCGGTCCGCCGCCGGTGGCCATCGACGCCCTCGGCGACAAGGCCAAGGCCAAGCACATCGCCGAGCGGGCGAACGCCCCGCTCGCCCCCGGCACCAAGGACCCCGTCGCCGACGCCGACGAGGTGAGGGCGTTCGCCGAGGAGAACGGCCTGCCGGTCGCCATCAAGGCGGTCTACGGCGGCGGCGGCCGCGGCCTGAAGGTCGCGCGCACGATGGAGGAGATCCCCGACGCGTTCGAGTCCGCCGTCCGCGAGGCCGTCAGCGCCTTCGGCCGCGGCGAGTGCCTGGTCGAGAAGTTCCTCGACCAGCCGCGCCACGTCGAGACCCAGTGCCTGGCCGACCAGCACGGCAACGTCGTCGTCGTCTCGACCCGCGACTGCTCGCTGCAGCGGCGCAACCAGAAGCTGGTCGAGGAGGCGCCCGCGCCGTTCCTCACCGACGACCAGGTGAGCCGGCTCTACGAGAGCTCGAAGGCGATCCTGCGCGAGGCGGAGTACGTCGGCGCCGGCACCTGCGAGTTCCTCGTCGCCCAGGACGGCACGATCTCCTTCCTCGAGGTCAACACCCGGCTGCAGGTCGAGCACTGCGTCTCCGAGGAGGTCACCGGCCTCGACCTGGTGCGCGAGATGTTCCGCATCGCCGCCGGCGAGGAGCTCGGCTACGACGACCCCGAGATCCGCGGCCACTCCATCGAGTACCGCATCAACGCCGAGGACGGCGGCCGCGGCTTCATGCCGGCGCCCGGCACCCTCTCGGCGTGGAGCCCGCCGCAGGGCCCCGGCGTCCGCATCGATGGCGGCTACGAGAACGGCGAGACCATCCCCGGCGCGTTCGACTCGCTGATCGCCAAGCTCATCGTCACCGGCCGCGACCGCACCCAGGCGCTCGAGCGCTCGCGACGCGCCCTCGACGAGTTCGTCGTCGACGGCATGCCCACCGTCGTCCCGTTCCACCGCGCGGTCGTGCGCGACCCCGCCTTCGTGGCCGCCGACGGCGACTTCGCGGTCTACACGCAGTGGATCGAGACCGACTTCGACAACCGCATCGAGCCCTACGCGGGCACCTCGGCCGAGGCCGGCGAGGCCGCCGAGCGGCAGAGCGTCGTCGTCGAGGTCGGTGGCAAGCGCCTCGAGGTCTCGCTGCCGGCCGGGCTCGGCGGCCTGGCCGCGGGCGGCGCGGCGGCGGGCGGCCCGGCCAAGCCGAAGCGGTCGGCCGGCAAGAAGAGCGGCGCGGCGGCGTCCGGCGATGCCGTCACCAGCCCGATGCAGGGCACCGTGGTCAAGGTGGTTGTCGAGGAGGGCCAGCAGGTCGCCGAGGGCGACACCGTCGTGGTCATCGAGGCCATGAAGATGGAGCAGCCGCTCAAGGCCCACAAGGCCGGCACCGTGACCGGCCTGCAGGCCGAGGTGGGCGCGACCGTCACCAACGGCGCCGTGGTCTGCGAGATCAAGGACTGATCCGGCACGGGCCCACGCGGGCCCGGGGGCCACGACCCGGTCGGGAGCGCTCCGACCGGGTCGGAGGGGTCAGACGCGTCGGCGTCCGGAGAGCACGAACTTGTAGAGCAGGAACGCGATCACCACGATCGCGATCACCAGCAGCACGAACTTCATCTCGTTGCTCCTCTCACCCGGCGTCGCCGCCCGTGCGTCGACTGCCGTGGGCTCAGGGTGGTGGTGCGCAGCACCGCGTGGCCCCACCCGAGCAGGTGGCCCCGGCTGCTCGCGAGGCCGACATCACTCCGGGTCGGGGGCGGGGTGGGTCTGCGGGTCGGCCATCGGCTGGTCGGGGTCGAGGCTCGGGACGACGTCGGGCTGGTCGGTCTCGTCGGGCTCGGGCGGGTCGATCGGCGTGGTCGTCATGCCTCCACCCTCCGCGGCCGGCCACGAGGTCGTCCTCACCGCCGCGGGTGGTCGCCTGAGGGCTCTAGAGTCCGACCCGATGACCGGATCCAGCGCCCCCGACCAGCCCGTGCCCGTCGTCCTCGACTGCGACCCCGGGCACGACGACGTCTTCGCGATCTGGCTCGCCGCCGCGCACCCCGCGATCGACCTGCGCGCCGTGACCACCGTGGCCGGCAACGGGCTGCTCGAGCACACCACCCGCAACGCCCTGATCGCGTGCACCGTGGCCGGCATCGCCGACGTGCCGGTCGCCGCGGGCGCCGAGGGGCCGCTGGCCGGTCCGCTGCGCCCGGCGGTCGACATCCACGGCCACGACGCCCTCGGCGGACCCGAGCTGCCCGAGCCCACCGTGCCGCTCGACCCCCGCCCGGCCGCCGAGCTCACCGCCGACGTGCTCCTCGGCGCCGACGAGCCGGTCACCTGGATCGCCACCGGGCCGCTGACCAACGTGGCCCTGCTGGTGCGCGAGCGCCCCGAGCTGCTCGAGCGCGTCGCGCGGCTGGTGTGGATGGGCGGCTCGACCGGGCGCGGCAACACCACGCCGTACGCCGAGTTCAACGCCTGGACCGACCCCGAGGCCGTGGACGTCGTGCTGCGCAGCGGCCTCGACGTCACGATGGTGGGGCTCAACATCTCCCACCAGGCGCTCGCCACCCGCCCGGTGCGCGAGCGGGTCGCCGCCACCGGCACCCGCACCGGCCGGTTCGGCGCCGAGCTGCTCGACTACTTCTCCCACGCCTACGAGACCGCCCAGCAGATGCCCGACGGCCCGCTGCACGACCCGATCACCGTCGCGCTCGTGGCCGATCCCGCCGTGGCCACCACGGCCCGCGCGCGCATCGACGTCGAGCTGGCCGGCACCGAGACCCGCGGCGCCACGAGCGTCGACCTGAACGGCACGCTCGGCCGCGAGCCCAACGCCACGGTGGCCCTCGAGCTGGACGTCGACCGGTTCTGGCACCTGATCACCGACGCCGTCGCCGCGCTCGCCTGACGACTCCGCCGCCCGGCTGGGGCGTGATGAGAGCCTGACCGGGTGGCCTCCCCCGTCCCACCGCCCGCGCTGCCGACCGTCCCCGAGCCGGGCCGGGGCACGCCGGCCCTGCGCGACCCGGCCCACCGCGTCAGCCCCCGCGCCCGGGTGATGTGGCTGCTCGGCGCGACGGTCGAGGGGCTGTTCCTGCTGGCGGTGCTGCTCGTCGTCGTCCTGGTGTGGGGCGTCTCGGCCTGGTGGCTCGCCCTGCTCGCGGCCGTCGTCCTGGCGTGGGTGGCGGTCGTGCCCCAGTGGCGCTACGCGGTGCACCGGTGGGAGGCCACCGAGACCGCGGTCTACACCCAGACCGGGTGGTGGGCGCGCGAGCGGCGCATCGCACCGATGAGCCGGGTGCAGACCGTCGACTACGCCGAGGGACCGGTCGCCCGGCTGTTCGGGCTCGCGAGCGTCACCGTCACCACCGCCTCGGCCGCGGGCGCCCTGAGCATCGACGGGCTCGACAAGCACGTCGCCCGGCGGCTCGTCGACGACCTCACCCGCCAGGCCGACGCCGTCGAGGGCGACGCCACGTGAGCGACGTCCCGCCCGCACCGCCCTCCCCCGCGACCCACGAGACGCAGGTGCACGAGGTCGAGTGGCAGCGGCTCGACCCGCGCATGCTGCTGGTGCACCCGATCCGCGAGGTCGTGAGGTTCCTGCCGGTGCTGATCGGCCTCGCCGTCGCCGGGACGGCGTCCGGTGGCGCGCCCTGGCAGCTGCTCGGCGTCGCGGTCCCCGTGGCCCTCGGCATCGGGCGCTACCTGACCACCCGGTTCCGCGTCGCCGACGGCCGCGTCGAGCTGCGCCGCGGGCTGCTGAGCCGGCGCGTCAGCTCGACGCCGATCGACCGCGTGCGCACCGTCGACCTCACCTCGTCGCTGGTGCAGCGCGTGCTCGGGCTGACCACGCTGCGCATCGGCACCGGGCAGCAGCAGTCGGACGGCGAGGGGCTCGACCTCGACGGCCTGCCGCACGACCGCGCCCGCGCCCTGCGCGGCGACCTGCTGCGCGCCTCGGCCGTCGCCGACGCGCCCGGGCACCCCGAGGGCCCGGCACCCGGCGTGCCCGGCGTGCCCACCGCCGGCGGCCCCTGGACGGCGCCCCCGCCCGTCCCGCCGCTGGTCACCTTCGACCCCGCCTGGCTGCGGTTCGCCCCCTTCACCGGCACCGGTCTGGTCGTCGCGCTCGCCGTCCTCGGTGGTGGGGCGCAGCTGCTCGACGCCTTCGACGTGTGGCAGCGCCTCGACCGCGACGACGTGCCTGCGGCCTCGACCGTCGGGCTCGTCGTGGGTGGCGTCGTGGTGCTGCTCGTCGTCCTCGCGCTGTCGGTGGTCGGCTTCCTGGTGGCCAACGGGGGGTTCCGGCTCAGCCGCGAGCACGGGTCGTGGCACGTCGCCCGTGGGCTGCTGACCACCCGCGAGACCAGCATCGACGAGGAGCGGCTGGCCGGCGTCGCGCTCGGCGAGCCGCTCGCGCTGCGCGTGGCCGGCGGCCGCCACCTGCAGGCCATCGTGACCGGCATCGACCGCAACCAGATGGGGGCCGCCACGCTCGTGCCGCCGTCGCCCGCCGACGTCGCGCCCCGGGTCGCCGCCCGGCTGCTGGGCGACCCCGCCCCGGTGGAGGCCCCCCTCGTCGGGCACGGACGCCGCGCCGCGACCCGCCGGTGGGTGCGGGCCCTGGTGCCGGCCGCGGTCGTCGCGGCGGTGCTCGTCGCCGTCGCGGCCGCGGGTGGGCCGTGGTGGCTGCTCGTGCCCGCCGCGCTGGTGCTGCTCGCGGCCGCCGCACTCGCCGCCGACCGGGTGCGGGGCCTCGGGCACGCACTCGTCGCCGGGCACCTCGTCGCCCGCTCGGGCAGCCTGAACCGCAGCCGCCAGATGCTCGACGTCGGCCACGTCATCGGCTTCACGCTGCGCTCGACCTGGTTCCAGCGCCGGGCCGGCCTCACCACGCTCGTCGCCACCACGGCGGGCGGCAGCGGCGCGGTCGGGGTGCTCGACGTGCCCACCGAGGAGGCGGTGCGCGTGGCCGACGAGGCCATCCCGGGCCTGGTCTCGCAGTTCCTCGCCCACCCGTGAGCCGTGGCGCGGGCTGAGACCCGCGCGGCGGCGCGCGCCGTCCCCACTAGGTTTTCGCCCATGTTCAGCAAGGTGCTGGTGGCCAACCGCGGCGAGATCGCGATCCGGGCGTTCCGCGCCGCCTACGAGCTGGGGGCGCGCACGGTCGCGGTCTTCCCCTACGAGGACCGGTGGTCGGAGCACCGCCTCAAGGCCGACGAGGCCTACGAGATCGGCGAGCGGGGGCACCCGGTGCGCGCCTACCTCGACCCCGAGGCGATCGTCGAGGTCGCGGTGCGGGCCGGCGCGGACGCCGTCTACCCCGGCTACGGCTTCCTGTCGGAGAACCCGGCGCTGGCCGAGGCCTGCGCCAACGCCGGCATCACGTTCGTGGGCCCGACCGCCTCGGTGCTCGAGCTGACCGGCAACAAGGCGCGTGCCATCGCGGCCGCCCGCGCGGCCGGCGTCCCCACGTTGCGCGGGGTCGACCCCGGCACCGACGTCGACACGCTCGTCGCGGCCGCCGAGCAGCTCTCGGGCCCGCTGTTCGTCAAGGCCGTGGCCGGCGGCGGTGGTCGCGGCATGCGCCGCGTCGACGACCGCGGCCCCGACAACGCCGCCCTGCGCGAGGCCGTCGAGACCTGCATGCGCGAGGCCGACGGCGCCTTCGGCGACCCGACGGTCTTCATCGAGGAGGCGGTCGTCGAGCCGCGCCACATCGAGGTGCAGATCCTGGCCGACGGCACCGGCGAGACCATGCACCTCTTCGAGCGCGACTGCTCGGTGCAGCGCCGCCACCAGAAGGTGGTCGAGATCGCCCCCGCGCCCGGGCTCGACCCCGAGCTGCGCGAGCGCATCTGCGCGGACGCCGTCCGCTTCGCCCGCGAGATCGGCTACCGCAACGCCGGCACCGTCGAGTTCCTGCTCGGCGCCGACGGCGAGTACCGGTTCATCGAGATGAACCCGCGCATCCAGGTCGAGCACACGGTCACCGAGGAGGTCACCGACGTCGACCTCGTGCAGTCGCAGCTGCGCATCGCCTCGGGCGAGACGCTGGCCGACCTCGGGCTGTCGCAGGAGACGGTCACGCTGCGCGGCGCCGCGCTGCAGTGCCGCATCACCACCGAGGACCCCGCCAACAACTTCCGCCCCGACACCGGCCGCATCACCACCTACCGCTCCCCCGGCGGCGGCGGCATCCGCCTCGACGGCGGCACCGTCTACACCGGCGCCGAGGTCTCGGCGCACTTCGACTCGATGCTGGCCAAGCTCACCTGCCGCGGCCGCACCTTCGACATCGCGGTGGCCAAGGCCCGGCGCGCCGTCGCGGAGTTCCGCATCCGCGGCGTCTCCACCAACATCCCGTTCCTGCAGGCGCTGCTCGACGACCCCGACTTCATCGCCGGCGGCGTGACCACCTCGTTCATCGAGACCCACCCGCAGCTGCTCAACGCCCGCAGCTCGGGCGACCGCGGCACCAAGCTGCTCACCTACCTGGCCGACGTCACGGTCAACCAGCCGCACGGCTCCGCGCCGGTGCGCGTCGACCCCGTTGCCAAGCTGCCCGACGTCAGCCTCGACGTGCCGGCGCCCGACGGCAGCCGGCAGCTGCTGCTCGAGGTGGGCCCCGAGGAGTTCGCCCGCCGGCTGCGTGCGCAGAAGCAGGTGGCGGTCACCGACACCACGTTCCGCGACGCCCACCAGTCGCTGCTCGCCACCCGCGTGCGCACCCGCGACCTGCTCGCGGTGGCCGGCCACGTGGCCCGCACGACGCCCGAGCTGTGGTCGCTCGAGGCCTGGGGCGGCGCGACGTACGACGTCGCCCTGCGCTTCCTCGGCGAGGACCCGTGGGAGCGGCTCGCCTCGCTGCGCCAGGCCGTGCCCAACCTCTGCCTGCAGATGCTGCTGCGCGGGCGCAACACCGTCGGCTACACGCCCTACCCGACCGCCGTCACCGAGGCGTTCGTGCAGGAGGCCGCCGACACCGGCCTCGACGTCTTCCGCATCTTCGACGCCCTCAACGACGTCGAGCAGATGCGCCCGGCCATCGAGGCGGTGCGGGCCACCGGCACCACCGTCGCCGAGGTGTGCCTGTGCTACACCGGCGACCTGTCGAGCCCCGACGAGAAGCTCTACACGCTCGACTACTACCTGCGGCTGGCCGAGCGCATCGTCGACGCCGGCGCCCACGTGCTCGCCATCAAGGACATGGCCGGCCTGCTGCGCGCCCCGGCCGCCCGCACCCTCGTCACCGCGCTGCGCGAGCGCTTCGACCTGCCGGTGCACCTGCACACCCACGACACCCCCGGCGGGCAGCTGGCCACCCTGCTGGCCGCGATCGACGCCGGGGTCGACGCCGTCGACGCCGCCACCGCCTCGATGGCCGGGACGACGTCGCAGCCGCCGCTCTCGGCGCTGGTCTCGGCCACCGACCACGCCGAGCGCGAGACCGGGCTGTCCCTGGGCGCCGTCAACGCGCTGGAGCCCTACTGGGAGGCCGTGCGTCGGGTCTACGCGCCGTTCGAGTCGGGCCTGGCCTCGCCCACCGGTCGCGTCTACCGCCACGAGATCCCCGGCGGTCAGCTCTCGAACCTGCGCCAGCAGGCCGTCGCCCTCGGGCTCGGCGAGAAGTTCGAGGCCATCGAGGACATGTACGCCGCAGCCAACGACATCCTCGGCAACGTCGTGAAGGTGACGCCGTCGTCGAAGGTCGTCGGCGACCTCGCCCTCTCGCTCGTCGGCATCGGCGCCGACCCGGCCGAGTTCGCCGACGACCCGGCGCGCTTCGACATCCCGGAGTCGGTCATCGGCTTCCTGCACGGCGAGCTCGGCGACCCGCCGGGCGGCTGGCCCGAGCCGTTCCGCTCCAAGGCCCTCGAGGGACGCACCTGGACGCCGCCGTCCGAGGAGCTCACCGACGAGCAGGAGGCCGGCCTCGCCGGCGGCTCGACCAGCCGGCGCCGCACGCTGAACCAGTTGCTGTTCCCCGGCCCGACGCGCGAGTTCGACGAGGTGCGCGAGACCTACGGCGACGTCTCGGTGCTGCCCACGCTCGACTACCTCTACGGCCTGCGGTTCGGCGAGGAGCACGAGGTGCAGCTCGAGGCGGGCGTGACGCTGCTGCTCGGCGTCCAGGCCATCAGCGACCCCGACGAGCGCGGCTTCCGCACCGTGATGACCACCATCAACGGGCAGCTGCGCCCGGTCTCGGTGCGCGACCGCGCCGCCTCGGCCGACGTCGTCGCCGCCGAGAAGGCCGACCCCGCCAAGCCGGGCCAGGTCGCCGCGCCCTACCAGGGCGTCGTCACGCTCGCCGTGGCCGAGGGCGACGCCGTCGAGGCCGGCCAGACGCTGGCGACCATCGAGGCCATGAAGATGGAGGCCGCCATCACCGCGCCCTTCGCCGGCACCGTCGAGCGGGTCGCCCTCTCCGGCACCCAGGCCGTCGAGGGCGGCGACCTGGTGGCCGTCGTCCGCTGACCCGTCGCTTGTAGGAGACGGGTCAGCGTCAGCCGATCCTGAACAGCGTCGAGCGGAGGCCGAAGAACGAGCGGAAGTCGTCGCCGGAGAGCACGGTGGAGGTGCGGGAGCCGACGACGCGGACACGGACGACGCGGCCGCCGTACGCGCCCTTGCCGTCGCGGGCGACGACCCGCACAGAGCGGAACGAGCCGATGGCCGGCAGCGCGCGCTCGATCTCGCCCGCGGTGACGGGGTCGCGCCAGTCGCGGTAGGCCGTGTCGTAGGGGTCCTTCCTGGCCACCAGGTAGGGCTGCGAGCCCGCCGCCATCTGGCCGCCGTTGCTGGCCGAGAACTGCGTGAACGCCGGCTGCCCGCGGTAGGTCAGCACGTCGTGGCGGGTCTGGTCGATGGCCCGGTTGGTGCTGGCGACCTCGTCGGTGGCGCCGCCGTAGACCTGGCACTGCGTGGTGTCGCAGATCTGGTAGTGCCGGGCGTTGGCGTCGCGGCGGTCGAAGGCGGCGTAGGTGCGCGCCGCGACGGCCTGCGCCCGCAGCGCCGCCGGGTGCCACGAGGTGTAGACCTCGCGCGGGACCACGCCCTTGAGGTAGCTCTCGAGCGGCAGCACGTTGACCGTGTCGCGGGTGCGGGACGACGCCGTTGGCCGCGCCGAGCGCAGGACGCCGCGGTAGGCGCGCCGCGCGACGGGCGTCACCAGCGTGATCGGCGCGCCCCCGGCCCCGAACTGCGCCTCCCCGGGCAGGGTGCGCGAGCGCTTCCAGCCGCCGGTCGCGCCGCGCCACTCCAGCAGCGTGGCGTCGCCGCCCGAGACGGGCGTCAGCCGCCAGCGTCGGGCGGCGGTCGGCCGGTCGAGCCGGGTGGTGCGGCCACCGCGCAGGGCGGTGACCCGCAGCCCGGGCCGGTCGAGGACGACGAGGTCCGGGCTGGTGTCGCCGCTGATCAGCACCGAGACGTTGCCGGTGGCCCTCCCCGGCTTCAGCGTCGGGTAGTAGAAGCGCAGGATGGCCTGGGTGCCGAGCCCGCGCTGCGCGGCACCCTGGGCGCCCCACTGCGACATCCCGTGGCCGTGCCCGTAGCCGCTGCCGACCACGGTGACGCCGGCCGGTCGCGGCGCCGGGCGCTCGGCGGCGGACGCCGGGGCGCCCGCCGGTGCCGCGGTGGCGACCAGCCCCAGCAGGGCGGCCGCCACCGCGATCGTCCGTCGTCGTCGCACCGCTGACGCCTCCGCTCAGCCGTTGTAGGACGGCTGGCTCTGGGCGTTGAAGAGCGACATCCGCACCTTCGCCGCCTCGCCGGCCCAGCGGAGCCCGCTCACCTCGAAGACCTCAAGGCCGCGGGTGATGTCGCTGGAGTAGATGTGGCCGTTGTACCAGTACGACGACCACGAGCCGCCGAGCACGAGCTCGTCGTCGCTGATCGCGCCGCGGTCGAAGTGGGCGAGCTCGCGCGGGTTGCGCGAGTCGGTGAAGTCCCAGACCGACGTCCCGCCCTGGTACCAGGCCTGCACCATGATGTCGCGACCCTCGACCGGCACCAGCGAGCCGTTGTGGGCCACGCAGTTCTCGGTGTCGGACTGCACCCGCGGGATCTTGAAGTAGCTGCGGAAGACCAGGCGCCGCTTGACGATGTCGTAGACGCCGTCGGCGCCGCGATTGGGACCGACGTCGTTGTTGCACTCGGCGCCGCCGCCACCGCCCAGCTCGTCGGTGAAGACGACCTTGGTGCCGGCGTTGTTGAACGTCGCGGAGTGCCAGAAGGCGAAGTTGCGGGTGTCGCGCACGCGGCTGATGACGCGCGGCGCGGAGCGCTTGGTGATGTCCATGAGGATGCCGTCGCCCATGCAGGCGCCGGCCGCGAGGTTCTTGGCCGGGTAGGCGGTGATGTCGTGGCAGCCGGAGGTGTCGCTGCTGTAGTCGTCGCCGTCGACGCCGCCGCCGGGGAAGAGCACCGGCCGCGCGGTCACCTTCGCCTGGCCGGGGTTCGCGACGGGGATCTTGACGATGCTGATCCGGTCGTGCGGCGGCTGGCAGTTCGGCAGTGCCGGGCTCGGGCCGTAGGAGGAGACGTAGACGAACAGGTCGCGACCGTCGCGGCTGGGCGCCAGCGTGTGGGTGTGCGAGCCGCACGCGGTGAGCACCGACTTCACGAACCGCGGCTTGCGCGGGTTGCTGATGTCGAAGACCCGGATGCCCTCCCAGGTGCCCGGCAGCGGCGCGGTGGCGGCCTCGTTGTCGCACGTGCTGTTGCTGCGCAGCGAGTCGACCGACAGCACGAGCAGGCCCTTGTAGAGCGAGATGTCGTTCTGCGAGCCCGGGCACTCCACCTGCGCCACGCGCTGCGGCTTCGCCGGGTTGCCGATGTCGTAGACGGCGAAGCCGAGGTAGTTGCCGACGAAGGCGTAGTCGCCGCGGAAGGCCAGGTCGGTGCCGAACGCGCCGTCCTGGGCGAAGGAGCCGGCGAGCGGCACCCGGGCGATCTGCCGCATGACCTTGCTGCGGTCGACCTCGCCGCTGCGCACCTCGGGCACCGCCGGCTCGAGGCGCGCGATGCGCTGGCCCGGCAGCACCGGGCGCTCCTCGATGGTCGGGTCGTCGGGGTCGGCCTGCTGGGTGCCGGCCGAGCTGACGGGGTCGGCGGTCGCCGGCGCGACGGCCGCGAGCCCCACCGCGAGCACGAGGGCACCGGCGGTGGTGAGGAGCTTCTTCACGAGACCTCCCGAGAGGGTCGCCTAGGGTGGAAGGGATGCGACTGATCCGAGGACGCCGGGCCGTGGCCGCCGCCACGGTGGTGCTGACGACGCTGGGCGCGGTGCTGGTCTCGGGGTGCGCTGGCGAGCAGACTACGCAGGATGCGGCCGGGTCCGCGCCACCCGTGGTCGACGGATCCGCCGATCACCCGGTGCACGGCGCGAGCGACGGCGCCGCCATGCCCGGGATGGAGCCGGTGCCCGAGCCGCCCGAGGACGCCGACTGGAACGCCGCCGACGCGACCTACCTGTCGATGATGGTCGCGCACCACAGCCAGGCGCTCGACCTCGCCGAGCTGGCCGCGACCCGCGCCCGTGACCCCCGCGTCCGGCGCCTGGCCGAGTCGATCGACGCCGGTCAGGGCCGCGAGATCATCGTCATGGCGACCTGGCTGGTCGACCACGGCCTGCCCGAGCCCACCGTCGAGGGCGTCGAGCACATGACCGAGATGGGCATGCCGGGCATGCTCACCACCGAGCAGGTCGACGACCTCGCGCAGACCAGCGGCCCCGCCTTCGACCGGCGCTTCCTCGAGGACATGGTGCAGCACCACCAGGGCGCCGTCCGGATGGCCGAGGACCACCTCGGCTCGGGCGAGGACGTGCGCGTCACCGAGATGGCCACCGACGTCGTGGTCACCCAGAACGCCGAGATCGCCCGGATGCGCGACCTGCTCGCCGTCCTCCCCTGACGCGCCAGCGGCGATAGTCCCGGACGTTTGGGGGGTCAGAACGGCCTTCTGACCCCCCAAACGTCCGGGACTACCTCGCGCTCGGCACCGCCCGGCGCGGAGCGACCGATCAGAAGCGGTGCAGGCGACGGGCGGCCTCGGCGACGGAGCCGCTGACCGAGGGGTAGACGGTGAAGGCCTGGGCGAGCTGGTCGGCGGTGAGCGACTCGGCGACGGCGATCGAGACGGGGTGGATGAGCTCGCTGGCGCGGGGGCCGACGACCACGCCGCCGACGACGATGCCCGTGCCGGGGCGGCTGAACAGCTTCACGAACCCGTCGCGCACGCCCTGCATCTTGGCGCGGGCGTTGCCGGCGAGGGGCAGCATGACGCTCTCGACCTGGATGTCGCCGGCGTCCACGGCCTGCTGCGACCAGCCGACGGTGGCGATCTCGGGGGCGGTGAAGACGTTGCTCGAGACCTTCTTGAGGTCGAGCGGGTGCACGGTGTCGCCGAGGAAGTGCCACATCGCGATGCGACCCTGCATGGCGGCCACGCTGGCGAGCATCAGGACGCCGGTGCAGTCGCCGGCGGCGTAGACGCCGCGGGCCGAGGTCCGCGAGACCCGGTCGACCTCGACGAAGGCGCCGTCGTCGAGGCGGACGCCGGCCTCCTCGAGCCCGAGGTCGGCGGTGTTGGGCACCGAGCCGAGGGCGAGGATGCAGTGGCTGGCCTCGACGGTGCGGCCGTCGGTGAGGGTGACCGTGACGACGTCGCCGTCGCGGGTCACCGACTCCATGCGCGAGCGCGCGAGCACGGTCATGCCGCGGCGGGTCGAGACCTCCTCGAGCACCTGCGAGGCGTCGGCGTCCTCGCCGGGCAGCACGCGGTCGCGGGAGGAGACGAGGGTGACCGGGATGCCGAGGGCGAGGTAGGCGCTGGCGAACTCGGCGCCGGTGACGCCGGAGCCGACCACCACCAGCGAGGTGGGGATCTCGGTCAGGTCGTAGACCTGCTCCCAGGTCAGGATGCGCTCGCCGTCGGGCTGCGCGCTCGGCAGCGTGCGGGGCGCGGCACCGGTGGCGACGAGCACGGCGTCCGCCTCGAGCTCCTCCTCGCCGTCGGCGCCGTGGGCGACCACCCGGTCGGCGGCGGCGAGGGTGCCGCGCGCCTCGATCATCCGCACGCCGGCCTCGTCGAGGCGGGCGCGGATGTCGGCGGACTGGTCGGCCGCGAGCCGCTTCACGCGCTCGTTGACGCGGCCGAGGTCGACGTCGATCGCGGTCGCGACGTCACCCTCGTGGTCGTGGAAGGTGAGGCCGAGCTCGCCGGCCTCGGAGACCTCGGTCATCACCTCGGCGGTCGCGATGAGGGTCTTGCTGGGCACGCAGTCGGTGAGCACGGCCGAGCCGCCGATGCCGTGGGAGTCGACGACGGTGACGTCGGCCCCGAGCTGGGAGGCGACGAGCGCCGCCTCGTACCCGCCCGGTCCGCCGCCGAGGATGACCACCCGATCGCTCATGCGGCCAGTCTCGCAGCCGGGGTGCGGGCGCGGCGGGGCGGTGCGGCGTGGTGGTGCGGCGTGGGCCGGGCGGTCAGTCGCCCAGCTCGTCGAGCCGGGCGACCACCTTCTCGACGGCGCGGCGCAGCGCCTGCTGCTCGGCGTCGTCGAGCGGGTCGAGGACGACGCGCCGCACGTGCGCGACGTGGTCGGGTGCGGCGTCCTCGAGGTGGCGGTGGCCCGCCTTGCTGAGGACGGCGAGGGTGAACCGGCCGTCCTCGGGGTCTGGCTCGCGGCGCACCAGCCCGCGCCGCTGCAGCCGGCTGATCAGGTGCGAGAGCCGCGACAGCTCGCAGTGGGCGAGCTCGGCGAGACGGCTGATGCGCACGGCGTGGCCGGGCTGGTCCGACAGCCCGGCGAGCACGTAGTACTCCATCAGGCTGAGGTCGGCGTCGCGCTCGAGCTGCCGTTCCAGGGCGGCGGGCAGCCGGTTCAGCAGGCTGTCGAGGGCACGCCAGGTCGCCATCTCCTCGGCGCTCAGCCAGGGCTCGTCCGGCACGCGCGCACCCTACTCAGCCGCCCGCGCGCCGGATCACTTGAATGCTCAAGTCATCACTGACACGATCGGGGCGACCCGTCCCCCCATCGAAGGGCCCCCCGTGACCGACCCCGCCGCCGACGTCTCCGTGACCCCCGACCGCGACCAGCACCGCTACGAGGCCCGGGACGGCGCCGGCGCCGTCGCTGGCTTCATCGACTACCAGGACGCCGGCCAGGTCGTGGTGCTCAGCCACACCGAGGTCGACCCCGCCTTCGAGGGCCGCGGCATCGGCAGCGTCCTCGCCCGCGCCGCGCTGGACGACGTCCGAGCGCGAGAGCTCAAGGCTCTGGTGACGTGCCCGTTCATCATCGGCTGGCTCAAGCGGCACCGCGAGTACGTCGACGTGCTCTACAACGCGCCGGCCCGGGGCGGGCAGTGATGGCGTCCGCGTCGGGGGCGGCGTCGGCGTGGCCGCGGCTGCGCGTCGACTCCTGGACCGAGACCCGCGACACCCTGCACATGTGGACCCAGGTGGTCGGCAAGGTGCGGATGGCGCACGCCCCGCTGACCAACCACTGGTGGCAGGTGACGCTCTACGTGAGCCCGCGCGGCCTCACGACCGGCCCGGTGCCGCACGGCTCCGGGGTGCTCGACCTCGAGCTCGACCTCGTCGACCACCGGCTCGCCCTGCGCACCAGCGCCGGCGAGCGGCGCGAGGTGGCGCTGTCGTCCCGGCCGGTGGCGGACTTCTACGCCGAGACGATGGCGGCGCTGGCCGACGTCGGCGTCGAGACCCGCATCGACCCGCGCCCCAACGAGGTCGACCCGGCGATCCCGTTCGACCAGGACGACGTCCACACCACCTACGACCCCGAGGCGGCGCACCTGTTCTGGCAGCAGCTGGTGCGGGCCGACCGAGTGATCGGTGAGTTCCGCTCGCACTTCGTCGGCAAGGTCAGCCCGGTGCACTTCTTCTGGGGTGCGCTCGACCTGGCCTGCACGCGGTTCTCCGGACGCCGCGCGCCCGAGCACCCCGGCGGCGCCCCGAACTGCGGCGACTGGGTGATGGTCGAGGGCTACTCGCGCGAGCTCAGCAGCTGCGGGTTCTGGCCCGGTGGCGGCGAGGAGGGCGCGTTCTACTCCTACGCCTACCCCGAGCCCGACGGGTTCGCCCAGGCCGCCGACCTGCCCGACGGCGCGTTCTACAGCGACCAGCTGCGGCAGTACCTGCTCCCCTACGAGGCCGCCGCCGACGCCGCCGACCCGGACGCCGTCGTCTCGCGGTTCCTGCACGCCACCTACGGCGCCGCCGCCGACCTCGCCCACTGGGACCGCGCCGAGCTCGAGGACGACCCCGCCCGCTGGCCCCAGCACCGCCCCGGCCGCTAGCGCACCGGCTGCCGGTGGTCGAGCGGCGAGGTCGGGACCTCCGGCCGTCGATGCGAACGTTCGCCTCCACCTCGCGCGGTCTCGAGGCTCGGCCGTGGCCGGCCTCGCACCTCGACCACCGTGCAGGTCCGCCCCCCACGATGGTCGAGGTGCGAGGAGCCCCGGCGACGAGCCTCGAGACCGCCGGCCCACCGATCCCACCCCGACCACACGGACCCTGAGCTTGTCGAAGGGTCACACCGGTGGTTGAGCAGCGCGCGTCGTCGAAACCACCGGCCCACCCAGCCCAACCCGACCCCACGGACCCTGAGCCCGTCGCGGGCCCGGTCTGCCGGTGGTTGAGCAGCGAGCCCTCGGCGAGCGTCGTCGAAACCACCGGCCCACCACGCAGACGTTCGGGCGCGACGTCCCTTCGGCAAGCTCAGGGTCCGTACGGGGACGTTCGCGTTGACCGTGCGAGGTCTCGAGGCTCGGCCGTGGCCGGCCTCGCACCTCGACCACCGCCAGGCCGACTCCGGTGGTTGAGCAGCGAGCCCCAGCGAGCGTCGTCGAAACCACCGGCCTTCACAGCCCAGCCAGACCCCACGGACCCTGAGCCTGTCGAAGGGCACCCCAGCGATCTCCACAGGCCATCGAACACCTCAGCGGTTGTCAGTGGTCAGCGATAGAATCGGCCTATGCCGACCACCACCCAGACACCCCGCCTCAGCAGCGACCCGCTGCTCGACGCGGTCGAGTCCGTGGTGGCCGAACAAGCCCGGGTGGACGTCGCCAAGCTCCGCGCCGTGCTCGCCTGGGCGGCCGAGAACGAGTTGCAGGACGCCGACTACATCACCGACGCCCTGGCCGAGCCGGGGCTCGAGGTAGCCGGCCC
Source organism: Nocardioides marinquilinus (assembly GCF_039543705.1). NCBI lineage: Bacteria > Bacillati > Actinomycetota > Actinomycetes > Propionibacteriales > Nocardioidaceae > Nocardioides > Nocardioides marinquilinus. Next base: position 1,046,982 of record NZ_BAABKG010000002.1, on the reverse strand, counting down.
CGGCGCACCGGTCGTCCACGAATGGGCCGCGCTCGACCTCGCAGCCGTCATGGGCGTCTCCACCGACTCCGGACTGCGCTACCTCGGCCACGCCCTCGAGCTGCGGCACCGACTCCCGCGCTTGTTCGCTCGGGTCATTGGTGGCGAGGTTCCGGTCTGGCGGGCGTTCCGGGTCGCCGAGCACACCGTGATCCTGAGCAAGGTCGGCGCCGCGTTCGTCGACCAGGCCCTGGCGCCGTTCGCCCACGACCTCTCGCTGGCCCAGATCGAACGGACCACCGCCGCCGCCATCGCCCGGTTCGACCCCGCCGAGGCCGAACGACGACGTCAGGACGCAGCCGAACGTCGCGGCGTCGACATCCGACTCAACGGGCTCGACGTCCCGATCAACGGCACCGTCGAGATCGCCGCCACCCTCGACGTCACCGACGCGATCGACCTCGAAGCCGCCGTCCGCGCCGGCGCGCAGCAGCTCGCCGACCTCGGCTCGACCGAGACCCTCGACGTCCGCCGCTCCCAGGCCCTGGGAGAGATGGCCCGCGCGCAGCTCGCCCTCGACCTCAACACCGAGACCGGGTCGGGACGTGGGGTCACGCTGTACGCGCACCTCGACGGCAGCGATGTCGCGACCCTCGATAACACCCAGACCCCCGTGCTCATCGAGCAGATCAAGGAGTGGTGCGGGGCAGCCGCGACGAAGGTCACCGTGCGACCCGTCGTGGACCTCAACACCGAGACGGCGAGCGACGCCTACCGGCCCAGCCCCACCGTCGCCGAGCACGTCATGCTCCGCGACCGTCACTGCGTCTTCCCGCGCTGCACCAGACGGCGGGTCGACCTCGACCACATCCACCCGTACGAGTGCGGCGGACCGACGTCCACCGCCAACCTCGCGCCGCTGTGCCGACGGCACCACCGCGCCAAGACCCACAGCCGCTGGCGCTACCGCATGCTCGAACCCGGGCTCTACGAGTGGACCAGTCCCACCGGACGCACCTTCACCGTCGACCGACGCCGACGACCCTGACCGCCCTACACCCCGCCTCGGCGGGGCTATCGGCGTGCGTTGGGGCCCTTCGACAAGCTCAGGGTCCGTGGGGTCGCGTTCACGGTGACCTCCCGGGGTCCTCGAGGCTCGGCCGTGGCCGGCCTCGCACCTCGACCACCGTCAGGCCGACTCCGGTGGTTGAGCAGCGAGCCCCAGCGAGCGTCGTCGAAACCACCGGCCGTCCACGCAGACGTTCGCGCACGACGTCCCTTCGACGGGCTCAGGGTCCGTGGGGTCGCGTTCGCGTTGACGTCCCGAGGTCTCGAGGCTCGGCCGTGGCCGGCCTCGCACCTCGACCACCGCCAGGCCGAGTCCGGTGGTTGAGCAGCGAGCCCCAGCGAGCGTCGTCGAAACCACCGGCCGTCCACGCAGACGTTCGCGCACGACGTCCCTCCGACGGGCTCAGGGTCCGTGCGGGGCTGGGTTCGCGGCGGCTGTCGAGCCGCGGGGTCGTCAGAGGTTGATCATGTGGCCCGCGATGCCCTCGACGGCCTCCTTCATGGCCTCGGAGAGCGTGGGGTGGGCGAAGATGTTGCGGGCGACCTCGTCGGCGGTGAGGTCCCACTGCTGGGCGAGGGTGAGGGCGGGGAGCAGCTCGGTGACCTCGGGGCCGATGAGGTGGGCGCCGACGATCTCGTTGTGCTCGGCGTCGGCGACGATCTTGACGAACCCGACGCCCTCGGCCATGCCGCGGGCCTTGCCGTTGGCCGAGAACGGGAACTGCGCGACCTTGACGTCGTAGCCCTTCTCCTTGGCCTGCTCCTCGGAGTAGCCGAAGGAGGCGATCTGGGGCTGGCAGAACGTGGCCCGCGGGATCATGTCGAAGTTGATCTCCATGGTCTCGGCGTCGGCGATGGTCTCGGCCGCGACGACGCCCATGGCCTCGGCGGTGTGGGCGAGCATCAGCTTGCCGGTGACGTCGCCGATCGCGTAGACGTGCTCGACCGACGTCCGGCCGCGGCCGTCGACGGCGATGGCACCGCGGTCGGTCAGCTCGACGCCGACCGAGTCGAGGCCGTAGCCCTCCAGCCGCGGTGCGAAGCCGAACGCGGCGAGGAACTTGTCGGCCTCGAGGGTCTGGGAGTCGCCGCCGTCGGCGGGCGAGACGGTGACCGTCACACCGGAGCCGGTGTCGTCCACCTTCTCGACCTTGGTCGAGAGCAGCACCTTCACGCCGAGCTTCTTGTACTGCTTGAGCAGCTCCTTCGAGACGTCGGCGTCCTCGGTGGGCACCATGCGGTCGAGGAACTCCACGATCGTCACGTCGACGCCGAAGTTCTTCATCACGTAGGCGAACTCGACGCCGATGGCGCCCGAGCCACCGATGATGATCGAGCTCGGCAGCTGCTCGTCGAGGATCTGCTCCTCGTAGGTGACGACGTTCTCGCTGAGCTCGAGACCCGGCAGCAGCCGGACCTTGGCGCCGGTGCCGATGATGAGGTCGTCGCAGGTGTGGGACGTCGTCTCGCCGGCCCCGTCCTTGACGTCGACGCCCTGCTTGCCGCCGTCGGCGCCGGTGAGGGTGCCCCACCCGTCGAGCTCGGTGATCTTGTTCTTCTTCATCAGGTAGTGCACGCCCTTGGCGCTGGCCTCGGCCACCTTGCGGCTGCGCTGGTGGGTCGGCGCGTAGGCCATCGTGGCGTCGCCCTCGATGCCGAACGTCTTCTTCTCGTGCGTGATGATGTGGCTGATCTCGGCGTTGCGCAGCAGCGCCTTGGAGGGGATGCAGCCCACGTTGAGGCACACCCCGCCCCAGTACTTCTCCTCGACGACCGCGACCGACTTGCCGAGCTGGGCGGCGCGGATGGCGGCGACGTACCCACCGGGGCCGGCGCCGAGGACGATGACGTCGAAGTGGCTCACGACAGCCAGCGTAGTGGCGTGGCGGAGCGCGTCGGCCGCGGGCCACGGCCGGGCACTACCCTGCTGCCCGTGCCGCTCTACGCCGCCTACGGCAGCAACCTCGACCCGGCCCGGATGGGCGAGCGGTGCCCCCACTCCCCCTTGCAGACCACCGGCTGGCTCACCGGCTGGCGGCTGACCTTCGGCGGGGAGGAGCACGGCTGGGACGGCGCCCTGCCGACCCTCGTGCAGGACCCGATCGACCAGGTCTTCGTCGCCGTCTACGACGTCAGCCCGCACGACGAGTCGACCCTCGACCAGTGGGAGCAGGCCGACACCGGCCTGTACCGCAAGACCAAGGTGCGGGTGGCGACCATGACCGGCTCGCTCGTCGTCTGGACCTACGTGCTCGACGCCTACGAGGGCGGTCTGCCCTCGGCGGTCACGCTCGGCGTGCTCGCCGACGCCGCGGACGCCGCCGACGCGCCCGCCGACTACGTGGCGTCGCTGCGGCGTCGTCCGTGCCGCTCGACGGGGCTCTAGCCCGGGCGGACACCCGCGCGGAGGGGTCAGAGCATGCCGTCCATCGCTGAGCGGAACCGCTCGCGAGCGGAGTCGTCGGTGTCGTCGTAGGTGTCGGCGACGGTCGAGAGGCCTTCGGCGCTGACGTCGGTTGCGTACGTCGCGGCCTTCGTCGACTCCAGCGTGTCGTTGAAGTACTTGGCCAGCTGGGAGGCGAACGCGGGGCCGCCGTCCACGTCGCCGACCGCAGGGGCCGGCAGGTCGAACCCTTGGATCTTGTTGCGCTCGCCCTCCAGGCCGGCCTTCGCGGCCCGCAGCTCGCGCATGCCCTCGCGCAAGGACTCGGTGTGCACCTGATAGCCGGCTCCGGAGTTCGGCACCTCGAAGATGTGGGTGGTGCCCCAGAGGTCGAGCGGGCTGTCTCCGGCCTCCTTCGGCTGGTCGTAGAGGGCCGAGCCCGACTCCGACATGCCGTAAACCCGATCGCCGACACGCGTCAGGTTCTGCGACATGTTCGGGATCTCGTCGGTCGAGATGGTGTGGTAGTCCGAGGGGTCCTCGCCCGGCAGGACACGGACGAGCTCGGCAGGATTGTCGCGCCCCTGCTGTGTCGAGTAGGTGAAGACTCCGTTGTTGATCTCCAGGCCGTTCACGTGCCCGGGAGTCGACAAGTAGTCGTCCTCGTCGTAGGACACGCTGCCGTCGTCGGCGACGTCGATCGGCCAGACCGCGTTCTTGTCGTCCTCGCCCACGTAGACCTGGCCGTCGTCGGACACCGTCACGTAGGCCGAGCCCGGGATCTCCGACGACTTGATGGCCACGGCCGGCTCGCCCGTGCGCGACGCCTCGCGGATGTCGGAGAGGTTGTAGACGTGCAGCGTCTTGCCCCCGACGACGTAGACCTTGTCGCCGTCGACTACGGTGCCGCCGGCGTGGTCGGGTGAGCTGCGACCGTCGTCGCTCCTCAGCGGCACCGGCTCGCTCGGCTCCCCCGTCTTGCCGTTGATGATGGTCATCTGGCTCTGACCGTCAGGCTTCCCGTTCGACTCGCCGTAGGACGTGGTGAGGAAGTTGCCGTTCTTGTCGCTGGTCAGGCCCTGCGGTGTCCACGATCCCCCCTTGCCGTTGATGTAGGTGTCGGGGATGCGCACGGCCGGCAGCACGTCGTACTCGAGGTAGAAGACGTAGTCGAGGATGGCGCCCTGCTTGACCCAGTTGCGGAAGTCCTCGTCGACCTTCAGGTACTCGCTGACGGCCTTTCGGAGCTGTTCCTCGTACTGGGCTTTCAGCTGGTCGAGCGCGTTGACGAACGTGGCTCGGTCGATCTGCTTGACGAACCACGACCGGTCGTCGGGCAGCTGACGCCACTGGGTGATGATCAGCTCGGCCTGCTGCTGGGTGCCGCGGTAGAAGTCGCCGAGGAAGTCGAGGACGTTGCTCACGCGGATCAGCCGCAGCGACGACAGGGCAGCACCGAGGTAGGCCTCGAGCCCCTTCTCCTCGAAGCTCATCCGAGCCTTGCCGGTCCACGAGCCGTTCTCGGACGGGCTCGAGGCCGCCTTGACGATCGCCCGTGCGTCGCGGTCGATCGAGCGGGAGCAGTCGCCGGTCTGCTCCGCGAGCGTGGTGAAACGCATGGGATCGCCGGAGGCGATCTTCGCGTAGATGGTCTCGGGGTCCACGTCAGCCCTCCTGGTGGGGTCGCTGGTGGTCGGGGGTCGATGGCATCACGGCGGCGACGGTGCTCACACCATCCGGTCGACGAGGCGCTGGGCCGAGCGGGCGGCGTCCTCGTCGCTGCCGCGGTAGAGAACGGTCGCGGCGCGCAACCCGTCGACGCTGACGCGGACGGCGTCCAGCGACCGGTTCAGCCGGCGCGCGACGCGGTCGAAGTACGCCGTGGTCGCCTCGGCCAGAGGGGTGCGGCCGGGGACGTCGCCGAGCGTGCCGGGCGCGAGGTCGAGGCTGCGGATGCGGGCGTGCTCGTCGTCGAGGCCGGCCTCGGCGAGGGCCAGCTCGCCGGCGGCCTGGTCGAGGGTGCGGGGCACGACGGCGTAGCCCTCGCCACCGTTGACGAGCTCGGTGAGGTGGGTCTGGCGCCACAGGAACGGGGCCTGGCCGGGCCCGAGCGGCCGCAGGTACTTCTCGGCACCCGACTCGGAGACCGAGACGACGCTGCCGTTCACGAGCGCGAGGTTCTGCACCATGTTGCCGACGCGGGTGTGCTCGGCGGCCTCGAGGTCGGCGGCCTGGACCTTGCCGTCGCCACCGGAGTCGACGGTGACGAGGTCGCCCCGCTCGCCGCGACCGCCCTGCACGGCGAAGGTGAAGACCCCGCCGTCCTCGACCGCGACGCCGTTGACGCCGGCGGGGGTGTCCCACGCCTGCTGCGTCGTGAGCGCGCCGGTGCTCTCGTCGTAGCGCACCTGGTAGAGGACGCCGTGCTTCTCGCCGGCCGGCTCCTCACCCGGCTCGAAGCGGCTGGTGCGGCCGAGGTAGAGCGACCCGTCGGCGCCGACCCCGGCGTAGGACGACGCGGGCGCGGCGATCTTGTCGAGGGCGGCCACCGGAGGGCCACCGGCCTGGTAGGCGGCCAGCGCCGACCGGTCGTAGACGTAGACGAAGCTGCCGGCCTCCTCGGTGGAGGTGACCAGCACCCGGTCGCCCTGCACCGCCACGCCGCCGACGTGGTTCGGCTGGCGGTGGGCGCCGGGCTCGTTCGAGTGCACCAGCCCGTCGGCACCCCTGCCGACGCCGCCGAGCGGCACGCTCGGGCCCGGCGCGCCGGTCGTGGCGTCGACCGCCGTGAGCCGCGCACCGTCGGTCGCGCCGTCGCGGGGCTGGTAGGAGGAGATCAGGTACTGGTTGCTCGCGGGGTCGTAGCCGAGGCCCTGCTGGATCCAGCCGCCGCGAGCGCCGTTGAGACGCGAGTCGGCGACCCGCGGGCCCGGCAGGGCGTCGTTGCGCAGGTAGCCGACGTAGTCGAGGACGGCGCCCTCGCCCATCCAGCGCTCGACCTCCGCGTCGACGCGCCTCAGCTGCCGCACGGCGTCGTGCAGCGCCCGGCCGTAGGCGTCCTTGGCCCGCTGCACCTCGCGCACCGCGTGGTCGGCCCTCGGTCCCGTCGTCGGGCGGCCGGCCCGCTCCCAGTCGCGCACGACCTCGCCCGCCCACTCGCGCGCGTCGTCGAGCTCACCCGCCACCCAGCGCAGGACGACGCTGCCGCGGTGGAGCCGGAACGAGGCGATCGCGGCGTTGAGGTAGGCCTCCAGGCCCCGCGCCTCGAAGCGCCGCCGCGCCTCCCCGCCCTCCCAGTCGGCCAGCGGCCGCGAGGCGGCGTCGACGATCGCGCGGGCGTCGGCGTCGACCGCCCGGGAGCGGTCGTCGGCGTCGTCGGCGAGGGCGCGCACCTGGCCGGGATCGCCGGCGAGGAGGTCGCGGTAGATCGGCCACGGGCTCATGGAGTCAGGGTTGCCAGTCCGGACGACGCGGAAACCGCCGCCATCGCCGGCACCGTACCGACGCTCTAGGCTCCGGCCCATGACCGAGCAGAACGCCGTCCTCGACCCCTACGCGGCCGCCGAGCAGGCCGCCGCCCGCCTCGCCGAGCTGACCGGCGTCGAGCGCCACGACGTCGCGCTGGTGCTGGGCAGCGGCTGGCTGCCCGCGGTCGACGCGCTGGGCGAGGCGACGGCCGAGATCGCCACCACCGACCTGCCCGGCTTCTCCGCCGCCGCGGTGGCCGGGCACTCCGGCAAGATCCGCAGCGTGCGTGCGGGCGACCGCCAGCTGCTCGTCTTCCTCAGCCGCACCCACTACTACGAGGGCAAGGGCGTGCCCGCCGTCGTGCACGGCGTGCGCACCGCGGCCGCCGCGGGCTGCCGCACGATCGTGCTCACCAACGGCTGCGGCGGCCTGAACGAGGCGTGGACGCCGGGCACCCCCGTGCTCATCAGCGACCACGTGAACCTCACCGGCCGCTCCCCCATCGAGGGCGCCAGGTTCGTCGACCTCACCGACCTGTACTCGAGCCGGCTGCGCGCGATGTGCCGCGAGGTCGACGGCAGCCTCGACGAGGGGGTCTACGTGCAGTTCCCCGGGCCCCACTACGAGACGCCGGCCGAGATCCGCATGGTGCGCGCCATCGGGGGCGACCTGGTCGGCATGAGCACCACCCTCGAGGCCATCGCCGCCCGCGAGGCCGGCATGGAGGTGCTGGGCATCAGCCTGGTCACCAACCTCGCCGCCGGCATCGGGGGCGAGCCGCTCGACCACGCCGAGGTGCTCGAGGCCGGCCGCGCGGCCGCCAGCCGCATGGGCGACCTGCTCTCGCGCATCGTGCCGCGCCTCTGACGCCTCTGACGCCGCTGACGCCTCGGCGTCCGCGCCCGCCGTCGGGCCGCGCCTGCTGCGACCGACCGCCGTCACGAACCGCGCGATCGCGCGGTTCGCGCACACGCCTGAGCTTGGACCCGTCTCATTAGGTAAGCCTTGGCTACATAAGGTTAGGCAAACCTAATCTCTTGCCCTAGGCTCCCGGCGGCGGACCGACCCGGTCCGTCGTCAGCCGAGACGGCAGGACCCCATGCGCCCCCTTCCCACCCCCGCCGCGTGCCTCGCCGCGGCCCTCGTCGCCTCGGCCGTCGTCGCCTGCAGCCCGGTGGTGGGAGCCGACGACGCGCCCCGGGCCGACGACACCCGGGCCGGGGCCGCGGTCCCCTCGCTCGCCGACGTCACCCCCCTCGACGACCCGAGGTCGTGGCGCGGTGCGGTGGACGTCGACCTGCCCGACCCCGACCTCGACCCGGTCGGCCCGTCCCCCGAGCCGGTGCTGCCGGCCCGCGTCACCGACGTGCAGGGGCGCGACGTCGTCGTCCGCGACGTCAGCCGGATCCTGGCCCTCGACGTCTACGGCACGCTGGCCACCACGGTCTTCGAGCTCGGCCTCGGCGACCACGTCGTCGGCCGCGACGTCTCGTCGTCCTTCCCCGAGATCGCCGACCGCCCGCTGGTCACGCACGACGGTCACGCGCTGAGCGCCGAGGCGATCCTCGACCTCGACCCCACCGTCGTGCTCACCGACACCTCGCTCGGCCCCTACGACGTCGTCCTGCAGCTGCGGGACGCCGGCGTGCCCGTCGTCGTCGTGGACTCCCACCGCGGCCTCGACAACCTGGCCTCGCTGACCGAGCAGGTCGGTGACGCGCTCGGCGTCCCCGACGCCGGCCGCGAGCTCGGCGCCCGTCTCGAGCAGGAGGCGGCGCAGACCTCCGCCGCCATCGGCGAGGTCGCGCCCCGGGACGTCACGGGGCGGCTGCGCACCGTGTTCCTCTACGTGCGCGGGCAGGCCGGCGTCTACTACATGTTCGGCGAGGGCTCGGGCGCCGACACCCTGATCGAGGCCGCCGGCGGGTACGACGTCGCGGCCGAGATCGGCTGGCGCGGCATGAAGCCGGTCACCGACGAGGCGCTCGTCGAGGCCGCCCCCGACGTGCTGCTGATGATGAGCAAGGGCCTGGACTCCGTCGGCGGCGTCGACGGGCTGCTCGAGCGGTTCCCGGCGCTGGCGAGCACACCCGCCGGCGAGAACGAGCGCGTCGTGGCCATGGACGACGACCAGGTGCTCTCCTTCGGCCCCCGCACCTCCGACGTGCTCGACGCCCTCGCGGTCGCCCTGTACGCCCCCGACGCACTGGCCGGGCGGTCGGGATCGTGAGCACCGACGAGGTCGCCCCGCCACGGGCGCTGCGCCCGTCGAGGGGGCCCGGCGCCCTCTCGACGGGACCAGGGCCCGTGGCGGGGGCCCGTCGGGGCCGGTGGCTGCTGCCGCTGCTCGCCGTCGGCCTCCTCGTGGCCGCGCTGGCCGCCGCCGGGTCGGGGCAGGTCGCCGTCCCGTTCGAGGAGGTCCTCGGGTCGGTGCTGCACCGCCTCGGCCTCGACCTCGGCCCGCTGCCCACGCACCCGCGCGGTGACGACACGCTCTGGGCGGTGCGCTTCCCGCGCGTGGCGATGGCCGTGGTCGTCGGCGCCGCCCTCGCGGTGGCGGGGGCTCTGATGCAGGGCGTGTTCGGCAACCCGCTGGCCGAGCCGAGCGTCGTGGGCGTCTCGGCCGGAGCAGCGGTCGCCGCAGCGGCGTCCATCGTCTTCTCGCTCGGCTTCGCCGGCGACTGGACGATCGCGGTGTGCGCCTTCGCCGGCGGCCTGCTGACCACGCTCGCCGTCTACGCGCTCGCCCGGGCCGACGGGCGCACCGAGGTCGTCACCCTGGTGCTCACCGGCATCGCGGTCAACGCCGTCGCCGGTGGGGCGCTGGCGTTCCTGATGTTCGCCGGCGACACGCAGGCCCGTGAGCAGATCGTGTTCTGGCAGCTGGGCAGCCTCAACGGCAGCCGCTGGGAGCAGGTGTGGGTCGTCGCGCCGCTCGCGGTCGGCGGCGTCGTCGCCGCGCTCCTCGCCGCCGGGCGGCTCGACCTGCTGGCCCTCGGTGAGCGACCCGCGCGCCACCTCGGGGTCGACGTCGAGCGGCTGCGCGTGGCGCTGGTCGTGGTGGTGGCGCTGCTGACCGCCGCCGCGGTGAGCTTCTGCGGCATCGTCGCGTTCGTCGGGCTGGTCGTGCCGCACCTGGTGCGCATGGTCACCGGCCCCGGCCACCGGGTGCTGCTCTGGGCCTCGATGCTCGCCGGGGCGCTCGTGCTCGTCGTCGCCGACACCGTCGCCCGCAGCTTCGTGGCCGGCGCCGACCTGCCGCTCGGCATGCTGACCTCGCTGGTCGGCGGTCCCTTCTTCTTCTGGCTGCTGCGTCGCACCCGGCGCTCGGCGGGGGGCTGGGGATGAGCGGCGGGCCGGCCCTCACCGCACGAGGCGTCACCGTCCGCTTCGGCGCGACCACCGTGCTCGACGGCGTCGACCTCGACGTGCGGCGGGGGGAGGTCCTGGCGCTCGTGGGCCCCAACGGCGCCGGCAAGTCGACCCTGCTGACCGTGCTGAGCGGTGACGTGGTCCCCACCGACGGCAAGGTCGAGGTGCAGGGCCGCCCGCTCGAGGCCTGGCGCCTCGCCGACCTCGCCCGCGAGCGGGCCGTGCTGACCCAGAGCAACCACCTCGCGTTCCCCTTCCCCGTCGCGGACGTCGTCCGCATGGGCCGGGCGCCGTGGCGCGGACGCGTGGAGGAGGACGCCGACGACGCCGCCGTCGCCGAGGCGATGCGCGCCACCGACGTCACCGCGCTGGCCGACCGCCCGTTCCCGGTGCTCTCGGGCGGCGAGAAGGGGCGGACGTCGTTCGCGCGGGTGCTGGCCCAGCGCACCGGCGTCCTGCTGCTCGACGAGCCCACCGCCGCCCTCGACCTCGGTCACCAGGAGCACGTGCTCGGCGAGGCCCGTCGCCGCGCCGACGCCGGCGACGCCGTCGTCGTCGTGCTGCACGACCTCGGCCTGGCCGCGGCCTGGGCCGACCGCGTGGTGCTGCTGCACGGCGGACGGGTGGCTGCCGAGGGCCCGCCGCGCGACGTCCTCACCTCGGGCCTGCTCACCGAGGTCTACGCCCACCCGATCGAGGTGCTGCCGCACCCGGTGACCGGCGACCTGCTCGTGGTCGCCGACCGACGCAGCACCAGGCAGGAGACCCGATGAGACGCCTGACCCTGGCCGCCGCGCCACTGCTCGCCGCCGCCCTCGGCGCCGCCCCCCTCGCCCCCGCCCACGCCGACGCCCGGGTCGACGTCGTGAACGACCGCGGCACCGGCGACGCCGACGTCCGCTACCGCACCACGATGACCGTCACCGGCCGCGGCTTCCAGGTGGTGCCGAAGGGCTTCGGCGGGGTCTACGTCATGTTCGGGTGGGTCGACGGGGCCGGCCGCGGGTCGTGGCGACCCTCGCGCGGCGGGCTCACCGGCCGCGACTACCGCTACATCCCCGACGCCGAGGACGCCTCGGCCAGCCAGGGCTACCTGCGGTACGTCGCCTTCCCGGGCGGGTCGACGGCCGGCGAGGCCGACACCGTGCTGTCGCGCACCGGCGGCTTCTCCGTCGAGCTCGTCGTGCCCGGCCCGGTCTTCCAGAGCGTCGACCGCGACGGCGCCGTCGCCGAGGTCGACTGCCGCGAGGTCACCTGCGGCGTCATCACCATCGGCGCGCACGGCGTCGCGAACGCCGCCAACGAGACCTTCACCCCGGTGCGGTTCGGCACCGTCTACGACGACGCCGCGCCCGACACCGCACCCGACACCGCACCCGAGGCACCCGAGGCCCCCGAAGCGGCGGGAACGAACGAGCCGGGCGAGCCGGCCGACGTCGCCGACCCCACGACGGCGCCGACGCCCACGGCGTCGGCCGACCCGGACACCGTCCTCGCCACGGACGCGCCGTCGCAGGCCGGCGAACCCGCCCGCGGCGAGGAGGCTGCGGCCGCCCCCGGGCTCACCGTCGACCGGGTCACCGCCGTGGCCGGCCACGCGATGACGTTCACCGGCCGGGGCTTCCGCCCCGGCGAGCAGGTGGTCGGCGTCCTCGACGACGGCATCGCCGCCCTCGGGCCGCTGGTCGCGGGCGGCTCCGGCGAGGTCGCCGGCGTGCTGCAGCTGCCCGCGAACCTCGAGGTGGGCACCCACGAGCTGCGGCTCACCGGCGCGGCCTCCGGCGTGGAGACCCTCGAGCGCTTCGCCGTCGCCGCGGCCGACGCGCCCACCCCCGAGCCCGTGGACGCCGTCCCCGCCGACGCGGGTGGGACCGCCGCCGCGGTCTTCGTCGCGGGCGCCGGGGCCGCCCTCCTCCTCGCGCTCGCCGGCGCCGTCCTCACCCGACGCCGCGCCCGGAGGACGGCGTGAGCCCCCGCCGCGCCGCGGGTGCCGCCCTGGCCGCCGTGACCACGGTGACCGCCCTCGCGACGCTGACGGCCCCGCTCGGTCCCGGCCCCGCGACGGCGGCCGCCTCCGGGCCGGCCGAGGGCGCGTTCACCGTCGTCGACGCCGAGCTGTCGTGGGGGCTGAACGACGAGAGCAACAACAAGGCCCACGCGCCGGGCACCTACAACTTCCTCTCCGCCGGCGCCGTGCCCGACCCCGGTGCCGGAGGGCAGAGCATCGTGGCGCCCGGCGTGTGGCAGGGCACCCGGACCCGCGCCTGGCGGGCCCGGTCGGGTCGCGTCGAGGTCCAGAAGCAGCAGCCCGACGGCGGTTTCGCCACCGCGGGCTTCGCCGGGCTCTCCACCGGCGTCGACGGCGCGCCGCTCACCTCGACGGCAGGCCCCTTCTCCCAGCACCGGGTCGTGCTGGGCGGCGGCCGCGGCACCGTCGACCCCGCGGCCGGGACCGCCCGGCTGCAGTGGCGCGGCTCGTTCTCGGTCGTCTACTACTCCGGTTACTCCTTCTTCGTCGTCACCGACCCCAGCCTCGAGGTCGCCGACGGGCGCGCCCGCCTGCGCGCCACGCTGTCGGGCTACGCCGCCGACCGCGACGACGCCTCGCAGTGGACGGCGGTACCGCCGCGCGAGGTCACCCTCGCCGACCTGCCCGGCGACCTCGTGCTGCCGGCCGAGGGCGGCTTCACCGCGGAGCCCGCCTACCGCGGCGTCCGCTGGAGCCCGCCCGCCGACGCACCCCGCCAGGTGCGCACGGGCTCGTCGTGGGGAGCCTTCCCGGCGTCGTTCCTCGCCTACCTCGACCGCGTCGGGACGGCGGCGTTCTGGTACTCCTCCGGCGGCACCGCCGACCCCCACAAGGTGCCCCGCCCCCTCACCGTGAGCTACGACGCCGGCCGGCCGGTCGAGCCACCGCCCGGTTCGCCAGGTCCCAGCGGTCCCACGGCCGAGCCCACCCGGCCCACGACCCCGCCCGAGCCGACGACGAGCGTCAACCCGGAGCCGCCGCCCACACCGCCCACGCCGCCCACGACGGCCACGCCGCCCACGTCCCCGGCGGCCACGCCGAGCGCGACGCCCCCGACCCGGCCCGAGCCGCCCGTCGTCCCGCCCCCGTCGGCGGCGCCCGACCCGACGCAGCCCGCGGGGCCGCCGCTGCCCTCGCAGCCGCCGGCGTCCGGTCCCCCGGCCACACCGCCCGGGGTCCAGGACACGGCCGTCGCGGCGCCGGTGCCGCTCGCCGCGGCCGCCGTCCACGCCGCCGGCGCGGTCGGCACGGCCGGTGCGGCCGAGCCCGTCGCCGACCGGGCGCCGCAGCCCTCGCCACCGACCTGGCCCTGGTGGCTGGGCGGTGCGCTGCTGCTCGCCGCAGCCCTCGTCACCGTCCACACCGCCCACGCCGTCCACACCGCGCGCGCAGCGCGCACCCGTTCCCGCACCACCCCGTCCCCGAGAGGAAACCGATGACCCACCGCACCCGCCGAGGAGCCGCCGCGCTCACGGCCCTGACCACGGCCGCCGCCGGCCTCGCCGTCGGCCTCGCCGTGGCCGCCGCGCCCCAGGCGAGCGCCGCCGACCCGGTCGCCGTCACCGGCGCCACGTTCGCCTGGGACCTCAACGACGAGGCCACCAGCGGGGCGTTCGCGCCCGGCACCTGGAACCTGATGTCGGCCGGCCGCATCGGCGACCCCGGCGCCGGCGGCCAGACCCTCCGCTCCGCCGACGACGGCGCCACCTGGAGCAACGGCGAGGCCGCCGGGTGGAGCGCGACCAGCGGCGACGTCACCGTCGAGGACCTGCGGTCGGACGGCTCGTGGGCCACGGCCACCTTCGCCGGCACCCGCACCGACGCCGCGGGCGTGCCGGCCAACGTCGGCGGCGTCCGCGGTGAGACCCGGCTGAGCTTCGGCGGCGGCACCGGCACGGTCGACGCGGACGCCGGCACCGCGACGCTGTCGTGGGACGGCGACGCCACCCTGCTCGCCTACTCGGGCATGACGTTCTTCTACCTCTCCGACCCCGAGCTCACCGTCGCGGACGGCGCGGGCACCGTCACGGCCACGGTCGGCGGCTACGCCACCTCGCAGGCCGACCCCGACGCGTGGGAGGCGCTGCCCGAGGTCGAGGTCACGGTCGCGACGTTCTCCGGCGTGACCGTCGGCCCCGGCGGCTTCACCGCCACCCCCGACTACGCCGGCGTGACCTACGACGGCCCGTCGGGGTCGACCGCCCAGGTGCGCACCGGGGCGACCTGGGGTGCCTTCCCGACCGACTTCGTCGACGTCCAGCAGGACCTCGGCCAGGGCCCCTACTGGTACTCCACCGGCAGCTCGGCCGACGTCCGCAAGCCCGCCAACCCGTTCACGGTGACCTACGCGACCGTCCCCACCGTGCGCGCGAGCCGCACCGACTTCCTGCCCGACGGCACCTTCGAGGTGACCGTCGAGGGCTCGGGCTTCGACCCCGCCGCGGCCACCGGCGCCCGCCCGCCGCTCGCCGGTCGACCGGCCGGCGCCTACGTCGTCTTCGGCAAGTTCGCCCCCACCTGGCGGCCCTCCGAGGGCGCGACCGGTGCGACCCGCAAGAACACGAGCCAGAAGTGGGCCGTGCTCGCCGAGGACATGGCAAGCATCGGCGGCCCCGACGGCGGCGCGGTCGAGCTGCGTCCCGACGGCAGCTTCACCGCCGTCCTCACCGTCGACCGGGCCGCGATCGACGCCGCGGCGACCGACCCCGCCCTGACGCAGTACGGCATCTACACCTACGCCGGCTCCGGAGCGGTGAGCGCCGGCTACGAGACCTACACCCCCGTCACCTTCACCAGGGCCACGCCGCAGCTGACCGTCACGGCTCCTGCGGTGCGCTTCGGCCGGCCCGCCACCGCCACCGTGCTCGTCGCCGGGGAGGGCGGCTCCGACGGCAGCGTGACGCTGCGCCGTGCCGGCACCGCGGTCGGCACCGCCGACCTGGTCGACGGCCGTGCCACCTTCCGCCTCGAGGGGCTGCGGGCCGGCGACCACACGCTGAACGCCGTCTACTCCGGCAGCACCACCAGCCTGGGCGGCAGCCGCACCGCCACGCTGACCGTCGCGCGGGCGATCACCACGACCCGACTGCAGGTCGTGCGTCGCCCCACGAGGACGAAGGCGGGTGCGGTCGCGGTGACCGTCTCCTCACCGACCACCGCACCCGCCGGTCGGGTCACGGTGGCGGTCAGCCGCGGCACGACGACGGTCCGCACCACGACCCCGGTCCTGCGCGGCGGCACGGTGCGCGCCGTCCTGCCGCGCGGCCCCCGGGGCCGCTGCACGGTGCGCGTGACCTACGCCGGCACCCGCGACGTCGCCGGCTCGCGACGGTCGACGACCTACTTCGTCAAGTAGCCCCGAGCCGCGGCCGGCGCGCGGTACCGTGCGCCGGTCGCGGCGAGACCTCCCCCTCCAGCCCGCCCGACCAGAGAGCGACCGCCCCATGACCCTCACCCACGACGGCGCCCCCGCCGTCCTCCCCGCGAGCCTGTCGGCCGCCATGCGCGACGGCTCGCGGGCCGAGCACGAGGCGGCGGAGGGCTCGGCGTTCATGACCGAGCTGCTCGAGGCCCGGCTCCCCGCGAGCGGCTACGCCGAGTACCTGCTGCGGCTGCGCGTGGTCTACGCGACGCTCGAGGACGCCGTCCGCCGGCACGCGGGCGACCCGCTCGTGGCCGCCGTCCACGACCCCGCGCTCGAACGGCTCGCCGCCCTCGACGCCGACCTGGCGCACTGGGCGCCGGGCCGTGCGCACGACGACCTCGACTCCCCGGCCGCCGAGGCCTACCGCGCCCACCTCGACGACGCCGCCCGGCGGGCCGCCGGCGGGTGGGGCGGCGGGCTCGTGGCCCACCACTACACGCGCTACCTCGGCGACCTCTCCGGCGGGCAGGCCATCGGCCGCATCCTCGAGCGCGGCTACGACACCCACGGCGCCGGCGTCGCCTTCTACGCCTTCGACGCCGTGCCGAAGCCGAAGCCCTACAAGGACGCCTACCGCGCCCGGCTCGACGCGCTCGCCCTCGACGCACAAGCGGTCGCGGCCGTGGTCGACGACGTCCGCGCCGTCTTCGGTCTCAACCAGGCGCTCTTCGCCGAGCTGGGCGAGCGGCTCGGCACCTATCCCCGCTGACCCGCGTTGACCTGGAGCCGACTCCAGGGTTCTCATGGGGCGGTGAGCCCGCTGACCATCGCCGAGACCGCCGAGCTGGTCGGACTGACCCCCGACACGCTGCGCTACTACGAGAAGGACGGCCTGCTGCTGCGTCCGGTGGCCCGCTCGGCCAGCGGTCACCGGCGCTACGACGCCGCCGACGTGCGCTGGATCGAGCTGGTGACGCGGCTGCGCGCCACCGGGCTCCCGATCCGCGACGTGCGCCGCTACGCCGAGCTGGTGCGCGCGGGCTCCGGCAACGAGGAGGAGCGGCTCGAGCTGCTCCGCGCGCACCGCAGCACCGTGCTCGCCCGGCTCGCCGAGGTGCAGGAGCACCTCGGCGCCATCGACCACAAGATCGGCATCTACACCGAGGCGCTCGAGCGGCGCAGCGAAGGGGCCGCGTGAGGTGTCGGACCCTGCCTCCAGCCGGGTCGCCGTCGGCCCGGTGTGACCTCGACCCGCCCGTCGCGAGCCCGTCCCTCGCTCGCGGGCCGGCTGCGCGCTTGACCTGGAGCGCACTCGAAGGAGCAGAGTGGACGGCATGACCCTTTCCCACCGCACCCTCGGGACGACGTCCCCCCTCACCGTCTCGGCCCTCGGCCTCGGCTGCATGGGCATGTCGGAGTTCTACGGCGCGCCCGACGAGGAGGCCGGGCTCGCCACCATCCACCGCGCGCTCGACCTCGGCGTCACCTTCCTCGACACCGCCGACATGTACGGCCCGTTCACCAACGAGCGGCTCGTCGGCAAGGCCATCGCCACCAGCAGCCAGGGCCGCGACGGCGTCGTCCTGGCCACCAAGTTCGGCAACCAGCGCGAGGAGGACGGCACGCGGCTCGGCATCAACGGCCGCCCCGAGTACGTGCGCGCCGCCTGCGACGCCTCGCTCGAGCGCCTCGGCGTCGACCACATCGACCTCTACTACCAGCACCGCGTCGACAAGACGGTCCCGATCGAGGAGACCGTCGGGGCGATGAAGGAGCTCGTCGAGGCCGGCAAGGTGCGCCACCTCGGACTCTCCGAGGCCTCCGCCGAGACGATCCGGCGCGCGCACGCCGTGCACCCGATCACCGCGCTGCAGACCGAGTGGTCGCTGTTCACCCGCGACCTCGAGGCCGAGATCCTGCCGACCGTCCGCGAGCTCGGCATCGGCCTGGTGCCCTACTCCCCCCTCGGTCGCGGCATCCTCACCGGCAGCTACACCAGCGCCCCCACCGACGAGAAGGACAGCCGCGCCTCGGCCTACTTCCCGCGCCTGAACGGCGAGGCGCTCGAGGCCAACCTGCGCCTGGTCGACCGGGTGCGCGAGATCGCTGACGAGAAGGGCTGCACGCCCGGCCAGCTCGCGCTGGCGTGGGTGCTGGCGCAGGGCGAGGACGTCGCCCCCATCCCCGGCACCAAGCGGGTGCGCTACCTCGAGGAGAACGTGGGCGCCGCCGACGTCGAGCTGAGCGACGACGACCTGGCCCGCATCGAGGACGCCGTCCCGGCCGACGCCGTCGTGGGCGCGCGCTACGGCGACATGAGCAGCATCGACGCCTGATCGTCACCGCTCCGTGAGGTCGCCCGGCGGCGCCGCACCCCGGGGGTGTGGCGCCGCCGGGGGCCGCCTGCTCCGCTGTGCGCCATGAGCGAGCAGGCCGGCCCCGTGCCGTCGGAGGAGGAGCGCCGCGAGATCGAGGAGGAGCGGCAGCGCCGGCTCGACCCGGCCAACCGCCCCGAGCGCGCCGAGGTCGACAACACCGGCGTGACGCTGCCGGCCGTCGAGGAGTTCGAGCGGCAGGTCGCCGACGACGACGAGGCCTCCGCCGGCACCGCCGACCCCACCGCCGACCCCACCGCCGGCTTCCGCGAGCAGGAGGTCGACGAGGACGAGCGGCGCGAGATCGAGGAGGAGCGCGCCCGTCGGCTCGACCCCGCCAACCGCCCCGAGAACACCGAGGTCGACAACACCGGCCGCACCTTCGAGGGCGACCGGTTCGTCGACTGAGACCGCAGGGAGACGCGACGAAGGAGCGTCTCGCGTAGCGGGCGAAGGTCGAGCAAGCGCCGCGGGTGAGGAACGAACCCGCGACGCGCGGGTCGAGACCACGCGAGCCCACGGGAACGTCCGCACTTACGGCAGGGCCCTTCGACAAGCTCAGGGTCCAAGGGTCGGGTCCGCGTCCAGGTTCCGCGGTCTCGACGACCGGTCAGTCGAGGTCGAGCCGCGCAGCCATCGCCTCCCAGGCCCGCCCGGCCTGACGTCGCACCTCGGGCGCGGGGTCGTCCAGACCGGCGCGGACGACGTCCGCGTGCTCGGTGTCGCCGACCACGGCCAGCGCCCGCATCGCCTGGGCCCGCACCCGCGGCAGCGCGTGGCCCGCGAGCGCGGCCGCACCGTCACCCGCGCCGGCCACGTCGTGGCGGGCGACGACCTTGAGGCACATCTCGGCCGGGCGGTGGTGCTCGTCGCCCAACCCCGCGACCACGGCGTCGGTGGCGTCGGGGTCGTCGGGGTCCCACACGTGCAGCAGCCCGCGGGCGCCCCACGTGCGCACCCAGTAGTCCTTCCACACGTCGTGGTCGAGGACGCCGTCGCCCGGCTGCCAGTCGTGCCCGGTGAGGCCGCGCAGCTCGTCGACGTAGCGCTCGCGCGGCGCCCCGCGGAGCAGGTCGACGCACACCGCCACGAACGCCGGCCGACCGAGGCGGTCGGCGAGGTCGGCGATGCCGACGGCGACGGGCGGCCGGTCGGTCATGTCGCTACGGTGCCCCACATGAGCCACGAAGTCGACGCCCTGCTCCAGCGTGCCCGCGCGTGGGCGGCCGACGACCCCGACGACGTCACCCGCGCCGAGCTGGAGTCGCTGGTCGACGCCGTCGACGGCGGCGACGACGCGGCTGCCGCCGACCTGGCCGACCGCTTCGACGGCACGCTCGAGTTCGGCACCGCCGGGCTGCGCGGCGCGCTCGGCGCCGGCCCCAACCGCATGAACCGGGTGGTCGTCACGCGGGCCGCGGCCGGGCTGGCCGCCTACCTGCGCGACACCCTGCCCCACCCCGGCCCGGTGGTCATCGGCTACGACGCCCGCCACAACTCCGACGTCTTCGCCCGCGACACCGCCGAGGTGATGACCGGCGCCGGGCTGACGGCCCACGTGCTGCCCCGTCCGCTCCCGACGCCGGTGCTCGCCTTCGCGATCCGCGAGCTCGGGTGCGCGGCCGGCGTCATGGTGACCGCCAGCCACAACCCGCCGCAGGACAACGGCTACAAGGTCTACCTCGGTGACGGCAGCCAGATCGTGCCGCCCGCCGACGCCGAGATCGCCGCCCGCATCGAGGCGGTCGGCCGGGTGGCCGACGTCCCGCGCGGCCCGGCCGGCCGGGTGCTGGGCGAGGACGTCGTCGACCGCTACCTCGACACCGTGGCCGGCCTGGCCGCCGACGGCCCCCGCGACCTCGACCTCGTCTACACGCCGCTGCACGGCGTCGGGGCCGCACCGGTGCTGCAGGTGCTCGAGACCGCCGGGTTCTCCGAGCCGCGGGTCGTGGAGCAGCAGGAGCAGCCCGACCCCGACTTCCCGACCGTCGGCTTCCCGAACCCCGAGGAGCCCGGCGCGATGGACCTCGCGCTCGAGCTCGCCGCCGCCACCGGGGCCGACCTGGTCGTCGCCAACGACCCCGACGCCGACCGGTGCGCCGCGGCCGTGCCGGGCGACACCGGCTGGCGCATGCTGCGCGGCGACGAGGTGGGCGCCCTGCTGGCCCACCAGCTGCTCACCTCGGGCCGCGAGGGCACCTACGCGACCTCGGTCGTCTCCTCCACGCTGCTCTCGAAGATGGCCGCCGCCGCGGGCCAGCCCTACGCCGAGACGCTGACGGGATTCAAGTGGATCAGCCGGGCCGAGGGCCTGGCGTTCGGCTACGAGGAGGCGCTGGGCTACTGCGTCGACCCCGAGCACGTGCGCGACAAGGACGGCGTCTCGGCGCTGCTGCTGCTGTGCGAGCTGGCCGCCCGGCTCAAGGCCGAGGGACGCACGCTCCTCGACGTGCTCGACGACCTCGCCGCCGCCCACGGCCTGCACGCCACCGACCAGGTCTCGGTGCGCGTCTCCGACCTCGCGCTCATCGGGCAGGCCATGGCCCGGCTGCGCGACCGGCCGCCGTCCGAGCTGGGGGGCCTGGCCGTCGAGGGCGTCGACGACCTCGCCCGGGGCTCCGTCGAGACCACCGGCCTGCCGCCCACCGACGGCCTGCGGTTCCGGCTCGCCGACGGCGCCCGCGTGGTGGTGCGGCCGAGCGGCACCGAGCCGAAGCTGAAGTGCTACCTCGAGGTCGTCGTCCCGGTCGAGCAGGGCCGCGACGGCGAGCGCGCCGACGCCGTCGAGGGCGCGCGCATCACCGCCGCCGCCCGGCTCGACGCCATCGGCGGCGACGTCCGGGCCGCGCTGGGGCTCTGACCCGAGCCCGGGCCCGACCCCTCAGAGCACGATCAGGACGACGAGCGCCACCGCGGGCACGGCGAGGCCGGTGATCTCGGCCACCGCGGGGGTCTTGGTCACCTCGGCGCCGAGCCGTTCCTGCTCGTCGGAGAACGGGGCGATGCCGAGCCGCTCGCGGGCCTGCTTCGACAGCGTGCGGATGCGGTCCTCGACGAACATGCCGTAGGAGTCCTCGGCCAGCTCGACGGGGCTGCGGTCGCGCCCGGCGCCGGGCAGCTTGTCGTCGCGGCGGATCTGGCGGCGGCTGCGGCCGATGGCGGCGGAGGTGAACCGCCGCTCCCCGACCCGCACCGCCAGCACCTGCCGCACCGCGATCTCCTCGATGGCCGCGAGCGGGATGCGCACGGTGTCGACCATGTTGCGCAGCACCAGCCGGTCGTCCTCGACGATGACGACCGGGCGCAGCATCGCCGCCCACGCCAGCACCGCGACGAACACGCCGACGGCGACCAGCGCCCACTCGACGCCACCGGACGTCGTCAGGCCGAGCACGGCGAGACCGAGGCCGACGAGCAGCGCGAGCACCCCCGAGACCCGGCCGCTCGTGGGCCGGAAGACCTGGCGCTCCGCGACGTCCTCCATGCCCCCACTGTAGGAGACGGGACGATCGCCGGGCCCTGCGGAACCGGGCCCCGACCGGCCTATGCTGACCCAATGCCCACGCTCGCCACGGACCACGCGGCCACCGGGGGCGGCGCCTCCGCGCTGTCCGACGTGACCCGCTCCGAGGCCTCGCTGCGACGCTTCCTGCACGGCCTCCCCGGGGTCGACCAGGTCGGTGCCGAGGCCCGTGCCGCCACCCTCGGCACCCGTTCGATCAAGACGACCGCGAAGGCGCAGGCGCTCGACCTCGCCATCCGCATGGTCGACCTCACCACGCTGGAGGGCCAGGACACCCCCGGCAAGGTGCGGGCGCTGGCCTCGAAGGCGATGCGGCCCGACCCCGGCGACCCCACCTGTCCCGCCGTCGCCGCCGTGTGCGTCTACGGCGACCTCGTGGCCGAGGTCAAGCAGGTGCTGGGCACCTCGGGGGTCAACGTGGCCGCCGTCGCCACCGCGTTCCCCAGCGGCCGCGCGGCGATGGACGTCAAGCTGGCCGACACCCGCGACGCCGTCGCCGCCGGGGCCGACGAGATCGACATGGTCATCGACCGCGGCGCCTTCCTCTCCGGCCGCTACCTGCAGGTCTTCGAGGAGATCGCGGCCGTGCGCGAGGCGTGCGCCCGGCCCGACGGCACCACCGCGCACCTCAAGGTCATCATGGAGACCGGCGAGCTGCAGACGCTCGACAACGTGCGCCGGGCCAGCTGGCTCTCGATGCTCGCCGGCGGCCACTTCATCAAGACCTCCACCGGCAAGGTGCAGCCCGCCGCCACGCTGCCGGTCACCCTGGTGATGCTCGAGGCCGTGCGCGACTACCGCGAGGCCACCGGCGAGATGATCGGCGTCAAGCCCGCGGGCGGCATCCGCACCGCGAAGGACGCCATCAAGTACCTCGTGATGGTCAACGAGGTCGCCGGGCCCGATTGGCTCGACCCCGACTGGTTCCGCTTCGGCGCCTCCACGCTGCTCAACGAGCTGCTCATGCAGCGCACCAAGCTGACCACGGGCCGCTACTCCGGCCCCGACTACTTCACCCTGGACTGAGCGAGGCCGCGATGACCACCTTCGAGTACGCCCCCGCGCCCGAGTCGCGCAGCATCGTCGACCTCAAGCCGTCCTACGGCCTGTTCGTCGACGGCGAGTTCGTCGACGGCCACGGTGGCGCCTTCAAGACCATCAGCCCGGCCACCGAGGAGGTGCTGGCCGAGGTCGCCGAGGCCGACGAGTCCGACGTGGACGACGCGGTCAAGGCCGCCCGCCGCGCCTACGACCGCGTCTGGTCGCGGATGCCGGGCCGCGAGCGCGCCAAGTACCTCTACCGCATCGCGCGGATCATCCAGGAGCGCAGCCGCGAGCTCGCCGTGCTCGAGTCGCTCGACAACGGCAAGCCGATCCGCGAGTCGCGCGACGTCGACGTCCCGATCGTCGCGGCGCACTTCTTCTACTACGCCGGCTGGGCCGACAAGCTCGAGTACTCCGGCTACGGCTCGACGCCGATCGGCGTCGCCGGGCAGATCATCCCGTGGAACTTCCCGCTGCTCATGCTGGCCTGGAAGATCGCGCCCGCGCTCGCCTGCGGCAACACCGTGGTGCTCAAGCCGGCCGAGACGACGCCGCTGACCGCGCTGCTGTTCGCCGAGATCTGCCAGCAGGCCGACCTGCCGCCCGGCGTCGTCAACATCGTCACCGGTGCCGGCGCCACCGGGCAGGCCATCGTCGGCCACGACGACGTCGACAAGATCGCCTTCACCGGCTCGACCGAGGTCGGCAAGGCCATCGCCCGCGCCGTGGCCGGCACGCCGAAGAAGGTCACCCTCGAGCTCGGCGGCAAGGCCGCCAACATCGTCTTCGACGACGCCCCGCTCGACCAGGCCGTCGAGGGCATCGTCAACGGCATCTTCTTCAACCAGGGCCACGTGTGCTGCGCCGGCTCGCGGCTACTCGTGCAGGAGTCGGTCGCCGACGAGCTGCTCGAGAAGCTCAAGCGCCGCATGGGCACCCTGCGCCTCGGCGACCCGCTCGACAAGAACACCGACGTCGGCGCCATCAACTCCGCGGAGCAGCTGGCCCGCATCCGCGAGCTCTCGCAGGTCGGCGAGGACGAGGGCGCCGGACGCTGGTCGGCGCCGTGCGACCTGCCCGACCGCGGCTTCTGGTTCCCGCCGACGATCTTCACCGGCGTCACCCAGGCCCACCGCATCGCGCGGGAGGAGATCTTCGGCCCGGTGCTCTCGGTGCTGACCTTCCGCACGCCGTCGGAGGCGGTCGAGAAGGCCAACAACACCCCCTACGGCCTCTCGGCCGGCGTGTGGACCGAGAAGGGCTCGCGCATCCTGCACCTCGCGGGCGCGCTGCGGGCCGGCGTGGTGTGGGCCAACACGTTCAACAAGTTCGACCCCACCAGCCCGTTCGGTGGCTACAAGGAGTCGGGCCAGGGCCGCGAGGGCGGCCGCCACGGACTGTCCGCCTACCTGAAGGGAGGCGACCTGTGAGCACCCCACGATGTTCTTCGCCTCCCCCGCTCCGCTCCGCCGCCGAACAACACCGAGGGGACCCCGCATGAGCCGCGCGAGCAGCCGCCGCGCCGCCGAGCGCCAGGGCGTGCGCAAGACCTACAAGCTCTACGTCGGCGGGGCGTTCCCCCGCTCGGAGTCGGGCCACTCCTACGAGGTGGTCGACCACCAGGGAGCCTTCGTGGCCAACGCCGCCCTCGCCTCCCGCAAGGACGCCCGCGACGCCGTCGTGGCCGCCCGCAAGGCCTTCGGCGGCTGGGCCGGGCGCACGGCGTACAACCGCGCCCAGGTGCTCTACCGCGTCGCGGAGGTCATGGAGGACCGCCGGCCGCAGTTCGAGGCCGCCGTGCGGCAGTCGGAGGGCCTCAACGCCTCGGGGGCGACCGCCGCGGTCGACGCCGCCGTCGACCGGCTCGTCTGGTACGCCGGCTGGGCCGACAAGCTGACCCAGGTGGTCGGCAACGCCAACCCGGTGGCCGGGCCGTTCTTCAACCTCTCCACCCCCGAGCCCACCGGCGTCGTCGCGGTGCTCGCCCCCCAGGGCTCCTCGCTGCTGGGCCTGGTGAGCGTGATCGCCCCCGTCGTGGTCACCGGCAACACCGCGGTCGTCGTCTCGTCGTTCGCGCGGCCGCTGCCGGCGGTCACCCTCGGCGAGGTGCTGGCCACCTCCGACGTGCCGGGTGGCGTGGTCAACCTGCTCACTGGCGACGCCGCCGCGCTCGGCCCGTGGCTGGCCTCGCACATGGACGTCAACGCCATCGACCTCACCGGCGTCGCCGGCGACGCCGCCCTGGCCACCGAGCTCGAGGTCGCCTCCGCCGACAACCTCAAGCGCGTGCGCCGGGCCCCGGCCGCCGAACCCGACTGGACGGCGTCCCCCGGGCTCGACACGATGACCGACTTCGTCGAGATCAAGACCGTGTGGCACCCGATGGGGGTCTGAGGTCGGCTCGATGACGGCCGAGCTGCGCGCCACGGCGGTGGGCAGCGTCGTCCTCGCCGTCGTGCTCGCGGCGGCCCAGCTGTCCTGGGCGTCGTCCGGCACGACGGCGACGACGGGTCTCGTCGTCGTGGTGCTCTCGCTCGTGGGCTGGCTGTGCCTGCTGGCGTGCGGTGCGGCGGCGCTCGTGCGACGCCGACCGCCGCCGCGCCCGCCCGCGCTGGTCGCCCTCGCGGGTGCGGTGGCCGCGCTCGTCGTGGGCGGTCTCGGCGCGCTCGGGGCCGACGACGACGGCCTGCTCACGCTGACGTGGCCGGCCGTCGTCCTGCTGATCCTGGCGCTGGGCTGGCTGCTGCCGCCGCGCCCGCGGTAGGCCCGCGAGCGGCTCGAGCGGCCGGTGGGTTGTTTGCCACCGGCACCGGCGGGAAGGGGTCTGGGGTCACCGACCGCCGACCCGCTGGTCTTCCTCGCCCGGGTCGAGAACCGAGAACGGAGGCGCCGTGACCGACGCCATCGACGCACGCCTGAGCGACCTCGCCAGGCGCACGCAGGAGTTCGCCCAGCAGCTCGAGGCCTCGCTCTCGAACGTCGCGGCGAGCCAGACCACCAGCGAGCAGGGCGGCGTCACCGTGCGCCTCGGCGCCGACGGCACGGTCGAGCGGGTCGTCGTCGCCGACGCCTGGCGCCGCGAGGCCACGCCGGCCGAGCTCGGCAACCTGGTCCTCACCACGATGGGCCTCGCCTTCGGCGAGCAGTTCCGGGTCTGGGCCGAGCGCGCGCCCGACGAGCTCGACAAGCCCGTGCCGCGCACCGTGCCGCGGCCGACCCGTGTGGTGCAGCCCCCGCGCGGACCCGCCGGCGACCACTACGTGAACGACACCGTGCGCGCCGTCGGCGGCGTCGAGGGAGCCCTCGACGACCTCATCGACGCCCTGCGCATCGCCAGCGACCAGCGCTTCGAGGGCCGTGACCGCACCGGCCACGTCGTCGCCACCGCCGACGGCCGCGGACAGCTGATGAGCCTCGACCTCGACCCCGAGTGGGTCGACGGCTCCCCGGCGTCCGCGCTCGGCGTCGCCGCCACCGAGGCGATGCAGGACGCCGTCGCCCGCAGTCGTGCCGGCACCGACCTGCAGGGAGTCGTGGAGGAGAGCCGCCTCGGCCGCCTGCACCGCTCCCTCGTGAACGACGCGCCCGCGTCCTAGCGCGGCCCGGGCACCCGCCCGGCGCCATCCACCCACCCAGGACCCCGCTCAGCTCGGAGAACGGAGACAATCATGGTCGACCTCAGAGTGGCCAACGAGGCCCTCGACAACGACATCGGCGTCTGGAACGCAGCGTCGGAGTCGTTGAGCACCGGCGCCACCAACGCCGACGCGCAGACGCTGGGCGCCGGCGTCTTCCCCATCAACATCCCCATCGACATGCTGTCGAAGTACCAGGCCCTGCAGGAGAAGGTCGCCACCCTGTTCGACCAGGGCGCGAAGGAGACCCAGGGCATCAGCGAGACGCTCGTCTACGTCCGGTCGACGATCAACTCCACCGACGCCTCGGTCGCCGACGACCTGAACGGCCTCTGGGACTACTGACGCCCCACGGCCCCCCCACCCCGGCCACCCCGGCCGGCCCCCTCCTGCACCACCCATCCCGCAGTGATCTCGGGCAGAGCCGCACCGGTTGCTGCCGACTCTGACTTGACGAGGAGACGTCATGGCTGACGACTACACGATGTTCGAGGTTCAGAAGTTCCTCGACGACGTACAGGACAAGATCGACGAGCTGCAGTCGGGCGTGAACAACGTCCTGCAGAACCTGCCCTGGTGGGTTCCCGACTGGGCCATCGACCCCGTCTACGACAAGTGGAACGAGCTGATGGACGCCTGGGGCGCCGCCATCCAGGACCTGCAGAACCTGCTCGACAACATCGGCGAGGCCTGGACCCTGCGGGCCAGCGCCCTCGCGTGGCGCCAGGAGGTCGAGGCCGAGACCAGCTCGGTCGGCGGCACCATCGGCCTCGGTCAGCTCTCGACCGACGACGTCTTCTCGGGCGTCTCGGCCAACGCCTACCGCAGCATCGTGCCCGGCCAGCAGCAGGCGGCCAACGCGATGAAGCCGCAGTACACGACCAAGGTCGCCGAGGGCCTCGACGACACCGCCGACGCCATCAACAAGTCGCTCTCGACCGTACAGGAGGCGCTCGTCGCCCTCGGCGTCGCGGTCGCCGGGGCGATCGTCGCGATCGCCGGCGCCGCCGCCGTCATCCCGCTGATCGCCGGCATCGTCACCTGCATCGGCGCCATGGCCACCTTCGCGGTCAAGATGATGAACGCGAAGGACCAGCTGATCGACGACTGCCAGGCCGTCGTCAGCTCGTGGGACGGCGCCCTGGAGGACTGGACCAACTTCGACACCAACAACAGCTGGCCGAAGGCCGTCTTCCCGGCCTGAGGCCGTCACCGCGGCCGCACCCCGGGGGCGACAACCGACGACCGACCGGGGAGGATGTGCCGGTGCGCGCACGGGTCGTCGTCGTGGCCGGGCCCTCGGGGTCGGGCAAGTCCCGCCTCGCCGCCCGCACCGGGCTGCCGGTGCTGCGCCTCGACGACTTCTACAAGGACGGCGGCGACCCGACCCTCCCCCGCATCGCCGACGGCCCCAACGCCGGCATCGCCGACTGGGACGACCCGGAGTCGTGGCTGTGCGACGACGCCGTCGCCGCGATCGAGACGCTCTGCCGTGAGGGCGCGGGCGACGTCCCGGTCTACGAGCTGGCGAAGGACGGCCGCACCGGCTGGCAGCGGCTCGACCTCCACGGCTCGCCGCTGTTCGTGGCCGAGGGCATCTTCGCCCAGGAGGTCGTGCCGCGGGCCAGGGAGGCCGGGCTGCTGGCCGACGCGGTCTGCGTGCGCCAGCACCCGATGGTGACGTTCTGGCGGCGGCTGACCCGCGACCTGCGCGAGCGCCGCAAGCCACCGCTGGTGCTGGTGCGCCGGGGCCTCGCCCTGATGCGTGCACAGCGCGAGGTGGTGCGGCACGCCGTGGCGCTGGGCTGCCGGCCGGTCACCCCCGACGAGGCGCTGCAGGCCGTCGCGTCGCTGTCGCGCTCCGGCGCCGTCGAGCGGTGAGCCCGCTCGGCGCGGGGCTGCGCCAGCCCGACCGCCGCTCCTGCGGCGCCGCCTGCATGGTGATGGCCGAGGCGCTCACGCCGCCGGTCGAGGACGCCGCCACGCTCGCGCCGCGCTTCGCCGAGCGCGTGCTCGCCACCCACCGCCGCCTCACGTCGTGGCGGCTGCACGGCCGCCCCCAGCTGCCCTACCCGCGCGCGCTCGGCACGCCCCCGTGGGCCGTGGCCCGCGAGCTGGGCGCGCTGACCGGACGACGCCACCGGGTGCGGCTGGTGCGACACCTCGCCCGCACAGCCGGGCCGCCGTCGTCCGGCGCGCTCTACGTCGGCAGCCGGCTGCTGCCGCGTCACGTCGTCCTGCTCGTCGGCGAGGGCCGCTGCTACGAGCCGTCCTCGGGGCGCGTGCTGCCCGTCGACGGCCCGCTCGGCGGTTGGCGCCACCGCTGGTTCGCGATCACGCCCCGCTGATCACCCGCTGATCACCCGCTGATCAGCCGCTCGTAGCCCGGCTTCACGATGCCGTCGATGATGGCGAGCCGCTCGTCGAAGGGCAGGAAGGCCGACTTCATCGCGTTGATCGTGAACCAGCGCAGGTCGGGCAGGCCGTAGCCGAACGCCTCGACGAGCGCGGTCATCTCGTCGGTCATCGAGGTGCGGCTCATCAGCCGGTTGTCGGTGTTGACCGTCACCCGGAACCGCAGCCGCGTGAGCAGCCCGATCGGGTGCTCGGCGATGCTGGTGGCCGCGCCGGTCTGCACGTTCGAGGCCGGGCACATCTCGAGCGGGATGCGCTTGTCGCGCACGTAGGAGGCCAGCAGACCGAGCTCGACCTCCCCGTCGTCCTTCACGGTGATGTCGTCGGCGATGCGGACGCCGTGCCCCAGCCGGTCGGCGCCGCACCACTGGATGGCCTGCCAGATCGACGGCAGGCCGAACGCCTCGCCGGCGTGGATGGTGAAGTGCGAGTTCTCGCGCTGGAGGTACTCGAAGGCGTCGAGGTGGCGGGTCGGGGGGAAGCCCGCCTCGGCGCCGGCGATGTCGAAGCCGGCGACGCCGCGGCCCCGCCAGGCCACCGCCAGCTCGGCGATCTCCATCGAGCGGGCCTGGTGGCGCATGGCCGTGAGCAGCTGGCGGACGACGATCGGCGTCCCGTTCGCCTGTGCCGCGGCGACGCCCTGGTCGAAGCCCTCCTGGACGGCGGCGACGACCTCGTCGAGGGTCAGCCCCTGCTCGACGTGCTGCTCGGGCGCGTAGCGCACCTCGGCGTAGACGACGCCGTCGGCGGCGAGGTCCTCGACGCACTCGCGGGCCACCCGCGTGATGGCCGGGGCGGTCTGCATGACGCCGACGGTGTGGTCGAAGGTCTCGAGGTAGCGCACGAGCGAGCCGGAGTCGGCCGCCTCGGCGAACCAGGTGCCGAGCGCCTCGGCGTCGGCGTCGGGCCCGACGGGCAGCTCGTGGCCGACCTCGCGGGCCAGCTCGAGCACGGTGGCCGGCCGCAGGCCGCCGTCGAGGTGGTCGTGCAGCAGCACCTTCGGAGCCGCGCGCACCTGCTCGCGTGTAGGTTCCATCCGGTCATCCAACCACCGCCGCGCGGCACCGCAGGAGGCACCCGATGCGCACCCTCTCCACGCTCGACGAGATCACCGCGGCGGTCGGCGACGAGCTCGGCAGCGGCGAGTGGCTGACCATCGAGCAGGACCGGGTGCAGACCTTCGCCGACGCCACCGGCGACCACCAGTGGATCCACGTCGACATCGAGCGGGCGAACGCCGGTCCCTTCGGCGGGCCCATCGCGCACGGCTACCTCACGCTGTCGCTCATCCCGTTCCTCGGCTCGACCGCGTTCGCCCTCGAGACCCCCGGCGCCCGGCTCAACTACGGCCTGAACAAGGTGCGGTTCCCGAACCCGGTGAAGGTGGGCCAGCGGGTGCGCGACACCGTCACGCTGCTCGCGGCCGACCGGGTCGGCGCCGGCGTCCAGGTGACGATGAAGCACGTCATCGAGATCGAGGGCGAGACCAAGCCGGCCTGCGTGGCCGAGATGCTGGTGCTGCTGCTCGACGGGTGACCCGACCGGTGACCCGGCGGGGTGGGGTCGCCCCCGTAGGTTCGGGGCCGTGAGCAGCGCGGCGAGCACGGGGCCAGGCGACCTCGGCGGGGTGGCCGGGTGGGCCGTCGACGTCATGGCGGCCCTCGGTGCGCCCGGCGCCGGCCTGCTGATCGCGCTCGAGAACCTGTTCCCGCCGCTGCCCAGCGAGCTGATCCTGCCGCTGGCCGGGTTCGCGGCGTCCCAGGGCCGCATCGGCCTGGTCGAGGCCATCGTGTGGACGACGGTCGGCTCGGTCGTCGGGGCGCTCGCGCTCTACGGCCTGGGGGCCAAGCTCGGCCTGGCCCGCATCGAGGCGATCGTCGACCGGCTGCCGCTGCTCGAGCTCGACGACGTCGAGCGCACCGTGGCGTGGTTCGAGCGCCACGGCGACAAGGCGGTGCTGCTCGGCCGGTTCGTGCCGCTGTTCCGCAGCCTGATCTCGATCCCCGCCGGCGTGACGCGGCTGGGCGTCGTCCGGTTCACGGTGCTGACGACGCTCGGCAGCGCCATCTGGAACACCGCGTTCGTGCTGGCGGGCTACCAGCTGGGCAACGAGTGGGAGCGCGTCGAGGGCTGGCTCAGCCCGGTGCAGAACATCGTGATCGTCGTGGTGGTGGTCGCCGTGGCCTGGTTCGTCAGCCACCGCTGGCGCCGCTCGCACCGCGAGCGCAAGCGGCGCCGTGCCGCCTCAGCCGATGCGGTCGATGACCAGGGGTGAGTCGGGCGCCTCGTCGGCCTCGCCGATGTCGTAGCCGCCCTCGAGCGAGGCCAGCGCCCGCTCGAAGCGCGCCGGCTCGTCGGTGAGCAGGGTGAGCAGCGGCTCTCCCTCGCGCACCGGGTCGCCCGGGCGCGCGTGCCACACCACGCCGGCCCCGGCCTGCACGGGGTCCTCCTTGCGGGCCCGGCCGGCACCGAGGCGCCACGCGGCCAGGCCCACGGCCATCGCGTCGAGGCGGGTGAGCACGCCGGAGCGCGGCGCGCTGACGACGTGCGCCTCCTTGGCCTCGGGCAGCGGGGCATCGGGGTCGCCGTCCTGGGCGGAGATCATGGCCCGCCACGCGTCCATGGCCGAGCCGTCGGCCAGCTTGTCGGCGGGGTCGACGTCGTCGCGCCCCGCGCCGGCCAGCATCTCGCGGGCGAGGGCGAGGGTGAGCTCGACGACGTCGTCGGGCCCGCCGCCCTCGAGCACCCGCACCGAC
This sequence comes from Nocardioides marinquilinus, assembly GCF_039543705.1. Lineage (NCBI taxonomy): Bacteria > Bacillati > Actinomycetota > Actinomycetes > Propionibacteriales > Nocardioidaceae > Nocardioides > Nocardioides marinquilinus. Next base: position 1,015,571 of record NZ_BAABKG010000002.1, on the reverse strand, counting down.
TCGGCCACCTCGATGGCGTTGCCGGCGGTGTAGCCGAGCGGGGTCGACATGTCGGTGAGCAGCGCGACGGTGTGCACCCCGGCGTCGGTGCCGAGGGCGACCATCGTCTCGGCGAGCTCGCGGGCGCGGTCGACGTCCTTCATGAACGCGCCGGTGCCGACCTTGACGTCGAGCACGAGCGCACCCGTGCCCTCGGCGATCTTCTTGCTCATGATCGACGACGCGATCAGCGGGATCGCCTCGACGGTGCCGGTGACGTCGCGCAGCGCGTAGAGCTTCTTGTCGGCCGGGGCGAGGCCGTCGCCGGCGGCGCAGATGACGGCGCCGACCGACTCGAGCTGGCTCATCATCTCCTCGTTCGACAGCGCCGCCCGCCAGCCGCGGATCGACTCGAGCTTGTCGAGGGTGCCGCCGGTGTGGCCGAGGCCGCGGCCCGAGAGCTGCGGGACGGCGACGCCGCACGCCGCGACGAGCGGCGCGAGCGGGAGGGTGATCTTGTCGCCCACGCCGCCGGTGGAGTGCTTGTCGGCGGTGGGCCGCGAGAGCGAGGAGAAGTCCATGCGCTCGCCCGAGGCGATCATCGCCCGGGTCCAGCGCGCGATCTCGGGCTGCTCCATGCCGTTGAGCAGGATCGCCATCGCCAGGGCCGACATCTGCTCGTCGGCGACGTCGCCCCTCGTGTAGGCGTCGACGACCCAGTCGATCTGCGAGTCGCTGAGGACGCCGCCGTCGCGCTTGGCGCTGATGACCTCGACCGCGTCGTGCCCGCTCATGCTCGCGCCCTCTCGAGGTCGTCGGGACCGAAGGCCTGCGGCAGCACCTCGGACATCGGCAGGACGCCGGCCGGCGTCTCGACCAGCAGGTTGGCGCCGCCGTTCTCCCAGAGCAGCTGCCGGCAGCGGCCGCACGGCATGATGACCTCGGCCTCGCCGTTGACGCACACGAAGTGGGTCAGCCGGCCGCCGCCCTCGGCGTGCAGCTGCGAGACCAGGCCGCACTCGGCGCACAGCGTGACGCCGTAGGCGGCGTTCTCGACGTTGCAGCCGACCACGGTGCGGCCGTCGTCGACCCGCGCGGCCGCGCCGACGCGGTAGCCGCTGTAGGGCGCGTAGGCGCGCGCGTTGATGGCCACGGCCTCGGCCCGCAGGGCCGCCCAGTCGAAGTCGTCCACGGGCCCGCTCACGACTTCACGTACGGCTCGCCGTCGGCCGCCGGGGGCCGCACGCGCCCGACGAAGCCGGCCACGGCGATGACCGTGGCGATGTAGGGCATGGCCTGGATGAAGGCCGGCGGGATGCGGTCGAGCTGGCCCAGCTGCACCTCGATGGTGAGCATGAAGCCGAAGAACAGCGCCGCCAGGGTGCCGCCGACCGGGTGCCAGCGGCCCATGATGACCGCCGCCAGCGCGATGAAGCCGTAGTTGGCGCTGACGCCGTTGTCGAAGGTGCCGTTGGAGCCGACGGTGAAGAAGGCGCCACCCAGGCCGGCGAAGACACCGCCGAGCAGCACGGCCTGCCAGCGCACCCGGTTGACCTTGATGCCCACGGTGTCGGCGGCCTTCGGGTGCTCGCCAACCGAGCGGACCCGCAGGCCCCACTTGGTCTGGTAGAGCAGGAAGGTCACCAGCCCGATGGAGACGTACATGATGTAGACCAGCAGCGTCTGGTTGAAGAACGTCAGGCCGATCACGGGGATGTCGGACAGGCCCGGGATCGCGATGCGCTCGAGGATGAGCGGCGCGTTGAGGTACTGGCGGATGTCGGGGTCGCTCGGTATCTGCTTGAGCAGGAAGCTGGTGAAGCCTGTCGCGAAGGCCACCAGCACCACGCCGAGCACGACCTGGTTCACGTGGTAGCGCATGGCGAAGACACCCAGCATGGCCGCGATGCCGACGCCGGCGATGATGCCGCCCACCAGCCCCATCTCGGCGCTGTAGGCCAGGCTCGAGGCGACGGCGGCGAAGAACGCGCCGGCGATGAACTGGCCCTCGATCGCGATGTTGATGACGCCGGCCCGCTCGCACAGCACGCCGGCGAGCGCACCGAGCACCAGCGGGGTCGAGCGCCGCATCGCCTCGGGCAGCGGGTTGAAGAACGTGCGCGCGACGGCGCCGTCCTGGTCGGTGAAGTTCCAGATGATGAAGGCCGCCAGGAACGCCACGCCGACCAGCACGAACAGCACGCCGGCCCAGGCGTTGCGGGGCACGCGGTTGACCAGGGCGAGCACCAGGGACACCACGACGACCACCAGGCAGACGATCATCATCAGCTGGGTGTCCCACGGCTGGGGCCGGTCCTCCTTCGTGATCCGCTCGGCGAGCGAGTACTGGATCTCGAAGTCGTCGATGTCGAGGTAGAAGTAGCCCACCAGCAGCGCGACGATGCCGAAGACGACGATCAGCCGTCGCTGGCGGCGCACGTCGGCGCGGTCGCGCACCTGCGGGCCGGTCCCGGACGACGGCGCCGGGCCGCCCGGCTCGGCGGTCTTGTCGAGGAGGCTCACGATCCCCATCCCTTCGCCATGACGGTGGCTCCGCCACCGGACTCCTTGACCCGCATCAGCCCCTTGACCAGGGCCGGCGCGGCCACGAACAGCACGATCAGCGCCTGCAGCACGTCGGTCAGCTCACGCGGCGTGCCGGCCGCCTCCATCGCCCCGCCGCCGACGCTCATGGCGCCGAACAGCAGTCCCGCGAGCACGGTGCCCAGCGGGGTGGCACGGCCGAGCAGCGCCACGGTGATGGCGTCGAACCCGGTGCTGCCCACGACGCTGAGGCTCAGCGAGTCGCCGCGGCCCAGGACGCCGCTCAGCGAGGCGAGGCCGGCGAGGGCGCCGGCCAGCAGCATGGCCAGCGTGTAGACCTTCGGGATGCTCATGCCGGCGGTGCGCGAGGCGTCGGCGTTGGCACCGACGGCACGCAGCTCGAAGCCGAGCGTGCTGCGCTCGAGGATCCACCACACCAGCCCGGCGGCGAGGAACGCCAGCAGCACGCCGATGTGGACGCCGAAGATCTCCGGCAGCCGTGCCGAGTCGGCGACCGGCAGCGACTGCGGGTTGTCGCTGCCCGGCCGCTGGAAGGCGTCCTTGCTCAACGCGTAGGTCAGCACCGCCACCGCGATGTAGTTGAACATGATGGTCGTGATGACCTCGTGGGCGCCGGTGCGGGCCTTGAGCAGGCCGACGATGCCGCCCCAGACGGCGCCGCCGAGGATGCCGGCCAGCGCGGCGGCCACGACGTGCACGCCGCTGGGCAGGTCCCAGGTGAAGCCGACGTAGCCGGCGCACAGCGCGCCGATCGTCAGCTGGCCCTGGCCACCGATGTTGAACAGGCCCGCGCGGAAGGCGAGGGCGACGCTGAGACCGGCGCAGATCAGCGGCGCCGAGCGCTCGAGCGTGGTCGAGATGGCGGCACCCGAGCCGACCGAGCCGCGCACCAGCGCGGAGTAGGCCGACCAGATCGCGTCGCCGGAGCGGGTGAAGAAGTCCCACGGGTAGGAGGTGAAGTACGACAGCGACTCGATGACGCCGTCGTCGCTGATCGCGATGAGGACGGCGCCGATGACGAGCGCGATGAGGATGGCGCCAGCGGTGACCTTGGCGGTGGGCAGGTAGACGCTGAGGTCGAGCGGCCCGCCCGGTCGGTCGGCCGCCGCCATCGAGGCCTGCACCTGCTTGGCCGCGTCCTCACCACCGACCGCGTCGGGGTCGAGGACGTCGACGTGCTCGGCGTCCGGGTCGTGGGGCGTCCCGCGCCGCGGCTCGCGCGGCTCGGGCCCCTTCTCGAGGTCACTCATCGGGCGGTGCTCTCCTCGTCGGTCGTGGCGCCGGCCATCAGCAGCCCGATGTCCTCACGCGGCAGGTCGGGGTCGACGGTGGCCACGATGCGGCCGTCGTACATGACCGCGATGCGGTCGGAGAGGGCGTAGACCTCGTCGAGCTCGGTGGAGACGATGATGACCGCGGTGCCCTTGTCGCGCTCGCTGACGATGCGCTTGTGGATGAACTCGATCGAGCCGACGTCGACGCCGCGGGTGGGCTGCGAGGCGATGAGCACCTTCAGTGGCCGGCTGAACTCGCGGGCCACGACGACCTTCTGCTGGTTGCCGCCCGAGAGCGCCGAGACCGGCGTCGAGGCCGACTCGGTGCGGATGTCGAACTCCGCGATGCGCGCCTCGGCGTTGGCGCGGATCTCGTCGAGCCGCAGCGCGCCGCCGCGGGAGAACTCCTCGTGGCGGTAGAGGTCGAGGATCAGGTTCTCGCGCACGCTGAAGCCGCCGACGTAGCCGTCGTGGCTGCGGTCCTCGGGGATGTAGCCGATGCCGTCCTCGAGGCTCTGACGCGGGCCGTGCCTGCTGATGTCGCGGCCCTCGAGCAGGATCTGACCGGCGTCGGGCCGCACCAGGCCGAGCAGCGACTTGATGAGCTCGGTCTGGCCGTTGCCCTGCACGCCCGCGATGCCCAGCACCTCGCCGGCGCGGGCCTCGAACGAGACGTTCTTGACGACCTGGTGGCCGCGGGGGTCGATGACGGTGACGTCGCGCACCTCGAGCACCGGCTTGCCGACCGAGGCGGCCTCCTTGGTGACCCGCAGCGAGACCTCGCGGCCGACCATCATCTCGGCCAGCTCGGCCTCGCTGGCGGTGGGCGCGGCGGTGCCGACGACCTTGCCGCGGCGGATGACGCTGATGCGGTCGCCGACCGCGCGCACCTCGCGCAGCTTGTGGGTGATGAAGATGATCGAGGTGCCCTGCGCCTTGAGCTCGCGCATGATCTCCATGAGCTCGTCGATCTCCTGCGGCGTGAGCACCGCGGTGGGCTCGTCGAGGATGAGCACCTTGGCGTCGTTCGAGAGCGCCTTGATGATCTCGACGCGCTGCTGGACGCCGACCGGGAGGTCCTCGACCATCGCGTCGGGGTCGACGGCGAGGTGGAAGCGCTCGGAGAGCTCGCGCACCAGGTGCGAGGCCTTGCGGCGGTTCAGGACGCCGAGGCCGCGGGTCTGCTCGCGGCCCAGCATCACGTTCTCGGCCACGGTGAAGACCGGCACGAGCATGAAGTGCTGGTGGACCATGCCGATGCCCGCCTCGATGGCGTCGCCCGGCGAGCTGAAGCTGACCGGGACGCCGTCGACGACGATCTCGCCCTCGGTGGGGTCGAGCAGGCCGTAGAGCATGTTCATCAGCGTCGACTTGCCGGCGCCGTTCTCACCGAGCAGGCAGTGGATCTCGCCCGGCTCGATGGTCAGGTCGATGCCGTCGTTCGCCGTGAACGACCCGAACCGCTTGGTCAGGCCTCGGATCTCGAGCTTCATCGCGCTCCCCTCGCGCAGCGCAGCGACGTGCGCCTCACATCGTGGCGGTCCCGCCCGGGCTGGCTCACGCTAACCGATCGGGCGGACCGCAGGTCCCGGTGGACGACGAGGCCGGGCGGCGTGTGCCGCCCGGCCCCGTCTGGCGTCGTCGCCGACGCCGGTCACTCTGGTGGTGCGTGGTGCGTCAGCTGGTGGTGACCTCACCGGCGATGATCTGCTGGGTCAGCTCGTCGAGCCGGTCCTTGGTCTCCTGGTCGATCTCACCGTCGAAGTCGTGGAACGGCGCGAGGCCGACACCGTCGTTCTCCAGCGTGCCGGAGTAGAGCTCGTTCGAGAACGTGCCCTCGGCCGACTCCTTGATCGCCTCGGTCACGGCCACGTCGAGGCCCTTGACGACCGAGGTCAGCAGGATGTCGCCGTACTCGGTCGACTCGTAGCCGTCGGTGTCGACCCAGATGCCGAGCGCGCCGCCGTCCTTGGCGGCCTGCAGGCCACCGAGGCCGGCCGGACCGGCCACCGGGAAGATGATGTCCGCACCCTGCTGGATGAGGTCGGCGCCGACGCTCTGGCCCTTGCCCTTGTCCTCGAAGTCCTCGGTGAACGCGCCCTCGGAGCCGTCCCAGCCGAGCAGCTGGACCTCCTCGCCGGTGTCCTCGTTGTACTGCTCCACGCCGAGGCGGAAGCCCTCCATGAAGACGGTCACGGTCGGGATGTTCAGACCGCCGAAGGTGCCGACGATGCCCGACTCCGACTGGGCCGCGGCCAGGTAGCCGGCGAGGAACGACGGCTGGTCGGTCGCGAAGACGAGGCCCTTGAGGTTCGGGGCCGGCTTCTCGTAGGCGAAGTCGACGATCGCGAAGTCGACGTCCTTGTTCTTCTTGGCGGCCGCCTCGGTGGCGTCGCCGAGCAGGAAGCCGACGGTGGTGATCTCGTTGCAGCCCTCGCCGATGAGCTGGTCGATGTTGTCGCCGTACTCGGTGTCGCTGTTCGACTCGACCTGGGCGGTCTGGACGCCGAACTGGTCGGCGGCGTCGGTCTGACCCTTGAGCGAGGTCTGGTTGAACGACTTGTCGTCGAAGCCGCCCGAGTCGGAGACCATGCAGGCCTTGAAGTCGGGGTACTGGTCGCCGGTGGGAGCCGCGGTGTCGCTCGCGCTCTCGCTGGCGGAGTCGCTGCTGCCCGGCTCGGCCGGTGCCGACGACTCGGTGTTGTCGGCGCCGGTCTCCTCGTTGTCCTCGTCACGCTCGCCGCACGCGGCCAGCGAGAGCGCCAGCAGCGTGCTGACCGCTGCAATAGTCGCCGTCTTCCTCACGGACTTCCTCCTGATGTCTGGATGTCGCACCGCCCCGCGGCACGTCGCGACACCCTAATGGGACGATTCGCCGCCCGTGGCCGGCATCGGAAGAAAAGTTGCGACTGTTACCTGCCGGTGACCTGAGCGACGCGCGGCGCGCCCGCCACCCCCCGAGGAGGGGACCTCAGTCGCGCTGGTGGGCGGTCGCGGCGGCGACCGCGAGCACCCGCGCGCCGACCCCGATCGCCCGCTCGTCGACCCGCAGGTTGCCCTGGTGGAGGTCGTAGGTGGGGCCGCCCGGCGTGCGGGTGCCGAGCCGGAACATCGCCCCCGGCACGCTCTCGAGGTACCAGCCGTAGTCCTCGCCACCGAGGCTCTGCGGCACGGTGGTGACGCCGCCGGAGCCGAGCGTGGCCCGCACCGCGGAGGCGAGCACGGCGTTGCAGCCGGGGTCGTTGACCACCGGGGGCACGCCCTGCAGGTAGTCGACGGTGGCGGTGACCCCGTAGGGCCGGACGATGTCGTGCACGGCCTCGCGGATGATCGGCTCGCAGCCGGCCCACGCCTCGGCGTCGAGGATGCGCACGGTGCCCGCAGCCAGGCCGTGGCCGGGGATGACGTTGGGGGCCGACCCGGCGCGCACCACGCCCCACACGACGCTGACGCCGGCGCGGGGGTCCATGCGGCGGCTCAGCACGGCCGGCAGCTCGCTGGTGACCTTCGCGAGGGCGAAGGTGAGGTCGCCGGTCAGGTGGGGACGCGAGGTGTGGCCGCCGGTGCCCTCGAAGCGCACCTCGATGCGGTCGGCCGCGCTGGTCAGCGAGCCCGACCGCAGCCCCACGCGGCCGACGTCGACGCCGGGGTCGCAGTGCAGCGCGAAGACCCGCTGGACGTTCGCGAGGTGGCCGTCGGCGATGAGCGCCTTGGCGCCGCCGGGCATGACCTCCTCGGCGGGCTGGAAGAACAGCCGGACGCCGCCGGGCAGCTCGCCGCGCTCGTGCAGCTCGGCCAGCGCCATCGCGGCGCCGACCAGGCAGACGGTGTGGACGTCGTGCCCGCAGGCGTGCGCGACGCCCGGCACGGTGCTCGCCCAGGCCTCGCCGGCGACGTCCTGCACCGGCAGCGCGTCCATGTCGGCGCGCAGCGCCACGAACGGCGCCTCGCCGATCTCGGCGACGACGCCGGTGGAGCCGGTGGGGCCCGGGTGGGTGACCCGCCACCCGGCCCGCTCGACCCACTGCGTCACCAGCTCGGTGGTGCGGGTCTCGGCCCACGACAGCTCGGGGTGGGCGTGCAGGTCGCGGCGCAGGTCGACCAGCTCGGCGTCGTACTTGGCCACGACGTCGGTGGCGACCGCGGCGAAGGTGTCGGTCGCGGAGGGTGGGCTGGTCTCGGACATCGCCCTCCAGGCTAGTCCCGTTCGTCGGGTGCGGCGTCCGGGCGGGGGTGGGTCCGCGGCCCGGACGCACGCTGACCCGTCCCTTGCAAGGAACGGGTCAGCGTGATGGGTGTGCGGTCAGCGCTTGATGCGGACCAGGCGGCCGCCGTTCTCCTCGTCGAGGGCCTGGTCGGTGGCGTACAGGACGCCGCCGGCGATCTCGACGTCCGCGGGCAGGGCGGTGCGGGCGAACGGCTTGGCGGTCTTCTGACCGGGCAGCGCCCGGCTGACCTGCCCGCGGAACAGCTCGGCCACGAAGATGGTGCGGTTGGCCGAGACGGCCAGGCCGGTCGGGCTGACGAGGCCGGAGACGACCTTCTTCACGCTGCGCGTGGCAGGGTCGACGCGGTAGACCGCGCCGTTGGCGCCCAGGCTGCCGTCCTCCGGGCCGCCGGGCAGCGAGGTGACGTAGAGCGCCCCGTCGGGGCCGACCTCGACGTCGGTGGGCACGCTCTCGAACCAGTACGACTTGCCGACCACGCACTGCGGCATCTGGTTCGCCTCGGCGAAGGCCTGGGTGATCTTCACCGCGGTCGGCGGGATGACGGCGACGGTGCGCACGACGCCCGGCCGCGGCACGGTGAGGATCGCGTTGCCGCCGGCGTCGGCGACGTAGGTGCGGCCACCGGCCACCTGCGCGGTGGCGTAGGGGTGGCTGAAGGCCTCGCCGGTGTAGCGGCCCGGGATGCCCTCGGGCACCTTGGCGAGGCACTGCTTGCTCGCGAAGCGGAAGCCGTAGGTGACGCGGCCGTCGGGGTTCTTGGCGAGCTCGTGGGCGCGCAGGTCGGCCAGCTGCACGGCCTTGCCGCTGTCGCCGATGCCCATGAGGACGGCGCGGTTGCGGCCGCTGACGGCGAAGCGGACGTCGCCGCGACGCACCGAGACGGCGCCGACCTCCTGGCCGCGCTTCTTTGCCTGGAAGACGACCTCGGGCTTGCCCTTGCCCTGCTGGCGCAGGAGCGAGCCGGCGAAGTTCTGCGCGACGTAGCGCGTGCCGTCGCCGGAGACGGCGAGGCTGAGCGGGGTGACGAGGCCCTGGGCCAGCACGACGGGCTTGGCCGGTGCCGGGGCGGGAGCGGCGGACGACGGCGCCAGGCCGGTGCCCGCGAGGGCGAGGCCGGCGAGGGCGGCGGAGGCCGCGGCGAGGACGAGCGGACGACGAGGCATGGTGGACACTCCGATGGGTCGTTGACGGAACGAGGACGACCTTCCGCGGCTCGGTGTCCCGGGCGCGAGGGACGTCGGTCCCCCACTGTCCGGGCGCGGGTGTCCCGCCGACATGGCCCGGTCGGGCCATCCCGCACCGCCCGGGCGGGCTCGGACCGGTCGGGCTCGGACCGGCCGGGGTCAGGCTCGGTCGCCGTCGAAGGCGGCGAGGATGCGGTCGGCCGCCACCGTGGCCGGCAGCTCGCCGGCCAGCACGGCGTCCCGGACGTCGTCGCGCACCGCCCGCACGCCGGGCGAGCGCCGCAGCCGCTCGTCGAGGGTGTCGCGCACCAGCGCCCAGGTGAAGTCGAGCTGCTGCTCGGCCCGCCGGGCGGCGAGGCCGTCGGCGCCGAGGTGGTCGCGGTGGGCGAGCACCTGCTGCCACAGCTCGGCGATGCCGACGTCGTGCAGGGCCGAGCAGGTGACCACGGGCGGCGTCCAGGCATCGTGGCCGCGCACCAGGCGCAGCGCACCGGCCAGCTCGCGGGCGGCCGCGCGCGACTCCCCCTCGTGCTCGGGGTCGGCCTTGTTGACCGCCACGACGTCGGCGATCTCGAGGATGCCCTTCTTGATGCCCTGCAGCTGGTCGCCGGTGCGCGCGAGCGTGAGCAGGCAGAACGTGTCGACCATCCCGGCCACGGTGATCTCGGACTGCCCGACCCCCACCGTCTCGACCAGCACGACGTCGTAGCCCGCGGCCTCGAGGACCGCCATCGCCTGCACCGTGGCGCGCGCGACGCCGCCGAGGGTGCCGGCCGACGGGCTGGGGCGCACGTAGGCGTGCGGGTCGGCGGCCAGCCGCGGCATCCGGGTCTTGTCGCCCAGCACCGAGCCACCGGTGCGGACGCTGGAGGGGTCGACGGTCAGGACGCCGACCCGGTGGCCCTCGGCGGTCAGCCGGGTGCCGAGCGCCTCGAGCAGCGTCGACTTGCCGACGCCGGGCACCCCCGAGACCCCCACCCGCACCGATCGCGCCCCGGACCCCGAGCCCGTCGACGGGCGGGCCAGCTCGGTGAGCAGCTCACGCGCGGCCGCGCGTCGCTCGGGCTTGCCCGACTCGACCAGCGTGATCGCCTGCGCCACCGCCGCCCGGCGTCCCTCGCGGACGCCGGCGACGAGCGCCTCGACGTCGGTCACGGGACGCTGGTCGAGGTGCGAGGCCGGCCACGGCCGAGCCTCGAGACCGCGCAGCGGCGACGCGGACGCTCCCGAGACCGGCTGCGGAGGTTTCGAGGCTCCTGCGCTCGTTCCTCGCTCCGGAGCACCTCAACCACCGTCGTGACCCAGTGCCTCGCGCAGCGCGGCCAGCAGGTCGAGGGCCGACTCGGCGATGACGGTGCCGGGCAGGAAGACCGCGGCTGCGCCCATCTCCCGCAGCCGCGGGACGTCGTCGGGCGGGATGACGCCGCCGATGACGACCATGATGTCGTCGCGGCCCTGCTCGGCCAGCGCGGCCCTGAGCGCGGGCAGCAGCGTGAGGTGGCCGGCGGCCAGCGAGCTGACCCCGACGAGGTGGACGTCGTTGTCGACCGCCTGCTGGGCGACCTCCTCGGGCGTGGAGAACAGCGGGCCGACGTCGACGTCGAAGCCCATGTCGGCGAAGGCCGAGACGATCACCTTCTGGCCGCGGTCGTGGCCGTCCTGGCCCATCTTGGCGACGAGGATGCGGGGCCGGCGTCCCTCGGCCTCCTCGAACGCCTCGGTCTCGGCGAGCACCTGGTCGACCTTCGAGCCGTCGCCGCCGGACTCGTCGCGGTACACGCCCGAGATCGTACGGATGACGGCCTGGTGGCGGCCGTAGACCTTCTCGAGCGCGCCGGAGATCTCGCCCACCGTGGCCTTGGCCCGGGCGGCGCCGACGGCGAGCTCGAGCAGGTTGCCGGTCTCGCGCTCGGCGGCACCGGTGAGGGCGTCGAGGGCGGCGGTGACGGCGTCGCCGTCCCGCTCCGCGCGCAGCCGCTCGAGCTTGGCGATCTGCTGGCGGTAGACGTCGTCGTTGTCGACGCGCAGCACGTCGAGCGGGTCCTCGGCCTCGAGCCGGTAGGTGTTCACGCCGATGACCTGCTGCACGCCGGAGTCGATGCGCGCCTGGGTGCGCGCGGCGGCCTCCTCGATGCGCATCTTGGGGATGCCCTGCTCGATGGCGGCCGCCATGCCGCCGGCCTCCTCGGCCTCCTGGATGTGGCCCCACGCCCGCTCGGCGAGGTCGTGGGTGAGCCGCTCGACGTAGTAGGAGCCGGCCCACGGGTCGATGACCTGCGTGGTGCCGCTCTCCTGCTGCAGGAGCAGCTGGGTGTTGCGGGCGATGCGGGCGCTGAAGTCGCTGGGCAGCGCGATCGCCTCGTCGAGGGCGTTGGTGTGCAGGCTCTGGGTGTGGCCCTGGGTCGCGGCCATCGCCTCGATGCAGGTGCGGCCGACGTTGTTGAACACGTCCTGCGCGGTCAGGCTCCAGCCGCTGGTCTGGCAGTGGGTGCGCAGGCTGAGCGACTTCGGGTTCTGCGGGTCGAACTGCCGCACCAGCCGGCTCCACAGCGCCCGGGCGGCGCGCAGCTTGGCGACCTCCATGAAGAAGTTCATGCCGATGGCCCAGAAGAAGCTGAGCCGGGGCGCGAACGAGTCGACGTCGAGGCCGGCGTCCAGTCCGGCGCGGAGGTACTCGACGCCGTCGGCGAGGGTGTAGGCGAGCTCGAGGTCGGCCGTCGCCCCGGCCTCCTGCATGTGGTAGCCGGAGATCGAGATCGAGTTGAACCGCGGCATCCGCTCGCTGGTGAAGGCGAAGATGTCGCTGACGATCCGCATGCTCGGCGCCGGCGGGTAGATGTAGGTGTTGCGGACCATGAACTCCTTGAGGATGTCGTTCTGGATGGTCCCCGCGAGCTGTTCCGGCTTCACCCCCTGCTCCTCGGCCGCGGCGATGTAGAGCGCGAGCACCGGCAGCACGGCGCCGTTCATGGTCATCGACACCGACATCTGGTCGAGCGGGATGCCGTCGAACAGCGTGCGGGTGTCGTAGATCGAGTCGATGGCCACGCCGGCCATGCCGACGTCGCCGCGCACGCGCGGGTGGTCGGAGTCGTAGCCGCGGTGGGTGGCGAGGTCGAAGGCGACGCTCAGGCCCTTCTGGCCCGCGGCGAGGTTGCGCCGGTAGAAGGCGTTGGACTCCTCGGCGGTCGAGAAGCCGGCGTACTGCCGGATCGTCCACGGCTGCGTGGTGTACATCGTCGGGTAGGGCCCGCGCAGGAACGGGCTGAGGCCGGGCCAGGTGTCGAGGCCGTCGAGGCCGTCGAGGTGGTGCGGGCCGTAGACCGGCGCGACCTCGATGCCTTCCGGGCTGGCCCAGGACGGACCCTGAGCCTGTCGAAGGGCCGGCGGCGCCTCCGCATGACCGCCGAGGGCGAGTCCGGCGAAGCTCTTCGGAACGCTCACGACAGCGCCTCCCGGGTGCGGGTGAGGAACGCGTGGGCGTCGACGCCCAGCGCACAGGAGTCGTCGGCCCACTCGGCGGGCTGACCGGCCACCACGACGTGGCGCACGCCCGCCTCGCGCAGGGCGGAGGCGGCCGCCTCGCCCCACTGCTCGTAGGCGGCGTCGCTGCCCGCGAGGACGGCGACCGGCTGGCCCGCGTGGACGGCGACCAGGTCGTCGGGGCCCTCGGTGACCCCGGCCGCGTCGGCGCCGATGCCGCCGGCGGCGAGCAGGTTGGCGGCGAAGGTGGCGCGCGCGGTGTGCTCGGCGACGGTGCCGAGCGTGGCGAGCAGCACCCGCTCACGTGGCGGGTCGTCACGCAGCGCCTCGAACGCGGCGCCCCAAGGGCGCACGTCGTCCCACCCGGTCGACGGGGCGCGCTCGGGCAGGGTCTCGTCGACGACGGGGAACTCGGTGAGGCCGGTGATCGGACGGCGTCGGGTGGCGATCTCGGCGGTGCGGCGCTCGACCGTCTCGGCGATGCGCGCGTCGACGGCGGCGTCGAGATCGGTGCTCTCGTCGAGCTCGCCGAACAGCCGCCACGCGGCGACGGCGAGGTCGTCGGTCAGCTTCTCGACCGCCCACGCGCCGCCCGCGGGGTCGACGACCCGGGCGAGGTGCGACTCGCTGACGAGCAGGGCGCTGGTGTTGCGCGCCAGCCGCCGACCGAGCCGCTCGGGCCGGCCGAGGGGGCTGTCGAAGGGCAGCACGGTGACGGCGTCGGCGCCGCTCACGCCCGCCGCGAACGCAGCGACCGTGGTGCGCAGCAGGTTGGTGTAGGCGTCGTAGCGGCTCATCATCGGGCGACTGGTCACCGCGTGCAGCCGCATCGGCACCTGCTCGACGCCGCTGTGCTCGAGCACGGCGTGCCACAGCCGCCGGACGGCCCGCAGCTTGGCGATCGTCGGGAACTGCTCGTCGGTGGCGGCCAGGCGGAGCTCGACCAGCGCGGCCGCGCGGGCGACGTCCACCCCGTCGGCGGCGAGGCGGCGCAGGTAGGTCGCGACCGCGGCCATGGCCCAGGCGAGCTCCTGCACGTCGGAGGCGCCCCGGTCGTGCACGCCGGTGGCGTCGACGACGAAGCCGAGCACGCCGGCGTCGGCCGCCAGCGCCGCCTGCTCGCCCGTCGCGGCGCGGGCGTCGAGGCCGAGGTTGGAGCGCGGGTGGAGCGCCTGGCCGGTCTGCTCGGCCTGCTCGAGGAAGGCCTCGGCGAGCGCGGCGTCCCCGGGCAGCACCACGGGCGCCAGGTCGAGCAGCACCCCACCGAGCACGGCCGGCCACTCGACGGCGTCCGGCTCGACGTCGTGGGCGGTCAGCCAGAGCGAGGTGACCCCGCCCTCGAGGTCGGCCAGCAGCGCCTCGTTGTCGGCGCGCGGGTCGGTGCCGAGGTCGAGGTGCGCGCGCACGTCCCACTCCCCCGGGCCGTCGGGCCGGCCAGCGGTGACGACGTCGTCGAGCAGGCCGGGGACGCCGAGCGGGGCGACCTCGACGCCGTCGAGCGTGGTGCGGGTCAGCCTCGGCCAGACCAGCGCGTCGTCGTCGTCCTCACGCAGGCGTCGGGCCTTGCGCAGCACGGCCGCCGCGGCGGACTCCCACTCGGCCTGCGTGTGCTCGTCGCCCGGCTGCACCAGGCGCAGCGCGCCCTGCTCGGGCTCGAGGCCGGTGGGCTCGTCGAGACCGCCCTCGACGCTGACGTCGGTCATGGGCCCGAGACTAGGAGCGCCGTCCGCACGCGGCCCAGGGGGTGTGAGCCGTTCGGCGTTGTCGATCATCCCAATCGTCTTTGTATAGGTTGCTGGGCATGACCTCCCCCTCCCCCCGTCCGCTCTCCCGGCGCGGCGTCCTCGCCGGCGCCTCGGCGGCCACCGCTGCCACCGGCCTCGGCCTGCTGCCCGGCGACGCGGCCGCCGCACCCGGGCGCCCCCGCGTCCGGCCCAACATCGTCTGGCTCGTCAGCGAGGACAACGTCCCCGCGCTCGGCTGCTACGGCGACGCCGTGGCGAGCACGCCGAACCTCGACGCGCTCGCCGCCGACGGCGTCCGCTTCGAGCACCACTTCTCCATGGCGCCGGTGTGCGCGCCGTCGCGCTTCGGGCTGCTGACCGGCCTGTGCCCCGAGTCGTCGGGCCCGGCGCACCAGATGCGCGCCCAGGGCGAGCCGCCGGCCGACGCCGACACGCTCCCGCAGCTGCTGCGCGAGCAGGGCTACTACTGCACCAACAACGCCAAGACCGACTACAACGCCCCCTTCGACCCGGCGGCCATCTGGAACGAGTCCTCGAACAAGGCGCACTGGCGCAACCGGCCCGACGGCGCGCCGTTCTTCGCCGTCTTCAACGACAACACCACCCACGAGTCGCAGCTGTTCGGCGCCTACGCGGGCGGGCCGACGTCGCCCGCCGACGTCGTCGTGCCGCCCTACCTGCCCGACACCGACGTCGTGCGCCGCGACCGCGCCCGTTGGTACGACAACATCGCGACGATGGACGCCAACGCCGGGGCGCGCCTGGCCGAGCTCGAGGCGGCCGGCGTCCTCGACGACACCATCGTCTTCTACTACGGCGACAACGGCGGCGTGACGCCGCGCACGAAGCGGTTCTGCCTCGACTCCGGGCTGCGGACGCCGCTGGTCGTCTGGTTCGGACGCCGGGTGCGCCACCTCTCGCCGTACCGCGCGGGCGGCACGGTGCGACGCCCGGTCATGGGGGTCGACCTGCCGGTGACCGTGGCCGCGCTGGCGGGCGCGCGGCGGCCGCGGCACACGCACGGCACCTCGGTGCTGGCCGACCGCCGTCCGGGCGGCGACCACGCGTTCGGCATGCGCAACCGCATGGACGAGACCCACGACATGCAGCGCACGGTGCGCGACGAGCGCTACCGCTACGTGCGCAACTACCACCCGCACCGCATCTACGGGCAGCACAACGCCTACCAGTTCCAGCAGGCCGGCTACCGCGACTGGCGCGACCGGTTCGTGGCCGGCGGGCTCGACGAGACCCAGAGCCGGTTCTGGGGCTACAAGCCGTTCGAGGAGCTCTACGACCTGCGGTCCGACCCCGACGAGATCAACGACCTCGCCGGCGACCCGCGCCACCGGGGCACGCTGCGCCGGCTCTCGCGGGTGCTCGACGACCACCTCGTCGAGGTCGTCGACAACGGGTTCATCCCCGAGGGGCTGCCGGTCGAGGGCTACGACGACAGCCGGGCCCGGGGCGCCTACCCGATCAAGCGGGTCGTCGAGACGGCGAACGTCGCGGCCCGCGGCGACCGGCGTGACCTGCGCCGCCTGGTCAAGGCGCTCGACGACCGCGACGAGGTGGTGCGCACCTGGGCCGCGCTCGGCTTCGCCGTCCTCGGTGCGGACGCCGCCCCCGCGCGCGACCGGCTGCGGCGGGTGCTCGACCGCGACCCGTCGGTGCACGTGCGCATCCAGGCCGCCGAGGCCCTGGCCCGGCTCGACGAGCCGGGTGCGGTGCAGGCGCTCGCGCAGGTGCTGCGCACCGACCCGGGCGAGCGCACCCGCCTCGTCGCCGCCAACGTGCTCGCCGCGCTCGGCGAACGCGCCCGGCCGGTGATCGAGGACCTCCGCGCCGCCACCGCCGACCCCGACAACTACGTCGCCACCAAGTCGACCCACGCCCTCGACGTCCTCGAGGGCCGCTACCCCGCCCTCGGCTGACCACACACCCTGAGCCTGCTGAGGGGCCGCGCCGGTGGTTGAGCAGCGAGCGTCGTCGAGACCACCGGCCCTCCACGCTGACGCCACCACGGACCCTGAGCTCGTCGAAGGGCCACCAACGGTGGTTGAGCAGCGAGCCCCAGCGAGCGTCGTCGAAACCACCGGCCCACCACGCGAACGCCACCACGGACCCTGAGCTCGTCGAAGGGCCTGGACGTCGCCCGCGAACGTTCGCGTGATCCTCGCGGGGTCTCGACGACGGCCTCGCGCAGACGCTCGGCCTGCTCGACCACCGGAACTGCCGGTGGTTGAGCACCGAGCCCCAGCGAGCGTCGTCGAAACCACCGGGCGTCCACGAGAACGTTCGCGAGCGCTGTCCCTTCGACAAGCTCAGGGTCCGTGTGGGCGCGTTCGCGTTGACCTTCCGTGGTCTCGACGACGGCCTCGCGCAGACGCTCGGCCTGCTCGACCACCGGAGGTGCCGGTGGTTGAGCAGCGAGCCCTCGGCGAGCGTCGTCGAAACCACCGGCCCTCCACGCGAACGTTTTCGCGGGGGCCCTTCGACAAGCTCAGGGTCCGTGCGGGGGCGTTCGCGTTGACCTTCCGGGGTCTCGACGACGGCCTCGCGCAGACGCTCGGCCTGCTCGACCACCGGAACTGCCGGTGGTTGAGCACCGAGCCCCAGCGAGCGTCGTCGAAACCACCGGCCCTCCACGCGACGTTCGCTCTGGGCGCCCTTCGACAAGCTCAGGGTCCGTGTGGGCGCGTTCGCGTTGACCTTCCGGGGTCTCGACGACGGCCTCGCGCAGACGCTCGGCCTGCTCGACCACCGGTGGTTGAGCAGCGAGCCCTCGTCGAGCGTCGTCGAGACCACCGGCCCTCCACGCCGACGTTCGCACGTGGCGCCCTTCGACAAGCTCAGGGTCCGTACGGGGACGTTCGCGTCGAACGTGCGAGGTCTCGAGGCTCGGCCGTGGCCGGCCTCGCACCTCGACCGCCGTGAGTCGTCGTCGCCGTCCTCAGCGGCGGATCAGGACCGCGGTCTCCCAGGGGGTGAGGGACCACGTGCCGGCGGTGGGGTGGGCGGTGGTGGCGAGGAGGGGCTCGGCGTCGTCCCAGGTGGGGTCGAACCGGGCGGTGGCGGGCTGTGACGACAGGTTCGCCACGACCAGCAGCACGACGTCGTCCAGGCGGCGCGTGAAGGCATAGACCTGGGGGTGGTCGGGCAGCAGCATCGTGAAGTCGCCGTGGGCGACGACCGGCTCGTCGTGGCGCAGCGCGATCAGCGCACGGTAGTGGTGCAGCACCGAGTCGGGGTCCTCGCGCTGGGCGGCGACGTTGACCTCGACGTGGTCGGGGTTGGCCGGCAGCCACGGGGTGCCGGTCGTGAAGCCGGCGTGCTCGTCGGCGTCCCACTGCATCGGGGTGCGGGCGTGGTCGCGACTCTTGGCGCGGATCGCCGCCATCGCCTCCTCACCGGTCGCCCCGCGGGCCAGCAGCGCCCGGTGGGCGTTGACCGACTCGATGTCGCGCAGGTCGTCGACCGTCGCCAGCGGCGCGTTCGCCATGCCGATCTCGTCGCCCTGGTAGACGTACGGCGTGCCGCGGTGCAGGTGCAGCACGGTGGCCAGCGCCTTCGCCGAGGCGGCGCGGTACTCGGGCGAGTCGTCGCCGAACCGGCTCACGCTGCGCGGCTGGTCGTGGTTGCCGAGGTAGAGGCTGTTCCAGCCGACGTCGGCCAGGCCCTCCTGCCAGCGGCCGAGCGAGGCCTTGAGGTCGAGCAGGCTCATCGGGACGACGTCCCACTTGCCGCCGGGGCCGCTGTCGAGGTCGACGTGCTCGAACTGGAAGACCATGTCGACCTCGCGCCGCTCCGGGTCGGTGTAACGACGCGCCTCCTCCACCGAGGTCGCCGGTGTCTCGCCCACCGTCAACAGCCCTGCGGGCCGGTCGGCGAAGACCTCGCGGTGCATCTCCTGCAGGAACTCGTGCACCCGTGGCCCGTTGAGCACGAACGGGCCGGGGTCGCCGTGCGTCGTGGTGTCGATCGGTCCACCCGGGCCGCCGAGCTCGCCGTCCTCGAGGCCGGCCTTGCTGATCATGTTGATGACGTCCATGCGGAAGCCGTCGACCCCGCGGTCGAGCCACCACCGCATCATCGAGTACACCGCCTCGCGCACCTCGGGGTTCTCCCAGTTGAGGTCGGGCTGGCTCGGGGCGAACAGGTGCAGGTAGTACTCGCCGCTGTCGGGGTCGTAGGTCCACGCCGGACCCGAGAACGCCGAGCCCCAGTTGGTCGGCTCGGCACCCGGCTCGCCGCCGACGTGGCCCTCGCGCGGCGGCCGCCACCAGTACCAGTCGCGCTTCGCGCTGTCGCGGCCCGACCTCGACTCCTGGAACCACGCGTGGGAGCTGCTGGTGTGGTTGACGACGAGATCCATCACGAGCCTGATGCCGCGCTCGTGGAGGTCGGCGATCAGGCCGTCGAGGTCGTCGAGGGTGCCGAAGAGCGGGTCGACGTCGTGGTAGTCGCTGATGTCGTAGCCGTTGTCGTCCATCGGCGAGCGGTAGACCGGGCTCAGCCACACGACGTCGACCCCCAGCCAGGCCAGGTGGTCGACGTGCGCCCGGATGCCGGGGATGTCGCCCACGCCGTCGCCGTCGCCGTCGGCGAAGCTGCGCGGGTAGACCTGGTAGACCACGGCCGACTTCCACCAGTCACGGGGTGTCTCGCTCACGCGGGCGACGCTACTGGTCTGGTCAGCCCGGGCCACTGCTGCCTGATCCGCGGACGACGGTCCCCGGCCCGACCTACGCTGCGCGCCGTGATGACCCGCGACGCCCACGGCCGGCGCTGGCTCGTGCACCGCCGCTGGGCCGCCTGGCGCATGCGCACGCCCGCGCTCACGCGGCTGCTGCTGGCGCTCGTGCCGTCCCTGCTGTTCGGCGTCGGCGAGGGGGTCCTGCTCGTCGTCGGCGCCGTGCTCGCCGCCCTCGCCACGGTGCCGGCCGGTCTGGCGCTCGTCGCCTTCGTGGTCGAGACGCTGCTCGTCGTGGTGGTCACCCCGTTCTCGCTGCTCGGCCGTGCGCTGCTCGGTCGGCCCTGGACGGTGCAGGTGCGGCGCGGGTTGCTCGTCATCCACTACGAGGAGCGCGTCGGCCCGTGGGCGGACGCCGGACGGCGGGTCGCCGAGCTGGCGCACGACGTCCGGCTCGGGGCGGTGCCGCCGTGCAACGTCGACCCGCCGCGGGAGCCCGCCGAGCCGGCCGCCGCTCCCGGACCGGCCTAGAGCACCGACGACGACAACCCGCCCGGACCGGCGCTTTCCGCCCACGGTCGGGGTGGCTGCGCCACGATGACCCGGTGACGACCGACGACGGTGGCATGGGGGCCGCCGACGCCACGGGGAGCGGCGACGCGTCCTCGCCGCTGCCACCCGCCTGGATCCTCGACGCGGTGCCCGACGGCCTGCTGATGATCGAGGACGACGGCCGCGTCACCTACGTGAACCAGCCGATGGCCGACCTGCTCGGCGTCTCGCGCGAGGACGCAGTCCTGTTCACCGTCTACGACGCGCTGGGCGAGGAGGGGCAGGCCGAGTTCCGGCGTCACATCGAGCGCCGCGGCTCGGTCGCCGAGGACGGACACGACCGCGCCTACCAGCTGACCCGCCCCGACGGGACGCCGCTGTGGGTGCTGGTGCGGCACTCCCCCGTCGTCGACGGCGACGGCACGCTGCGCGGCTGGCTCTACCGCGTGACCGACCACAGCGACCAGCGCGCCCTGCTCGACGACCTGCGCAGCCGCGAGGCGCAGCTCACCGAGGCCCAGGCCATCGGTCGCATCGGCAGCTGGGAGCGCGACCTGCGCACCGACGACGTCGCCTGGTCGGCCGAGGCGCTGCGGCTGTGCCGGCTCGACCCCGAGGGGCCGCCACCCGAGGCGGGCCGGTTCTCCGAGCTCGTGCACCCCGACGACCGTGCCGCGGTGCGGCAGGCGTGGGTGGCGATGGTCGAGGGCGGGCCGGGCATCGACGTCGTCGTCCGCCTCGACGACGGCCCGCCCACGCGCTGGCTGCGGGTGCGCGGCCAGGTCGCGCGCGACGACGACGGCCGGCCGCTGCGGATCGGCGGCACGCTGCAGGACGTCACCACCACCCACGAGCAGGCGCAGGGCCTGGAGTTCCTCGCCGCCATGTCGTCGGCGGCCAACGAGGCGCGCACGCTGCAGGACGTCATGGTCGCCTTCGACACCGACGTGCGGCCGTTCGCGGTGTGGCCGGGCGTCGCCGTCGCCGTGCTCCGCGCGGTCGACGGCCCGGAGACCGATCTCGTGCACCTCGACCTGACCGCCCCGGCCGACCCGGCCGACCGCTCGGTGCCGGACGCCGCCCGCGCGCTGGTCGAGCAGGCCGTCGCCGCCCGCCGTCCCGTGCTCGGCCTAGGCCCCGACGGCACCCTCCTCGTCGCCGGCCCCGCCTACGCCGACGACCGGCTCGCGTGCGTCGTCGTCTCCGACACGCTGTCGTCGGCCGAGCCCGACGAGGCCCACCTCGCGGTGTTCCGCCAGATGCTGGCGCTGCTCGGCCACGTCGCCGAGCGCGAGCGCAGCGCCCACGACCTCGCCCACGCCCGCGACGAGGCGCTGAGCGCCTCGCGGGCCAAGTCGGAGTTCCTGGCCACCATGAGCCACGAGATCCGCACACCGCTCAACGGCGTGATCGGCCTGAGCGAGCTGTTGCGGCGCACCGAGCTGAACGGGCACCAGCAGCGGCTCGCCTCGGGCATCGACCAGGCCGGGCGCACCCTGCTGTCGCTGGTCAACGACATCCTCGACCTGTCGAAGATCGAGGCCGGCCGCCTCGACCTCGAGGAGGTCGACTTCAACCCGCGGCTGATCCTCGAGCAGAGCGTCGGCCTGGTGGCCGACCAGGCCCGCGAGAAGGCGCTCGAGCTCGTCGTCTCGAGCAGCGGCGACATGCCGTTCGCGGTGCGTGGCGACCCGGTGCGCTTCGGCCAGGTGATCACCAACCTGGTCTCGAACGCGGTGAAGTTCACCGCCACCGGCGAGGTCGTCGTCCGCGCCCGCGCCGTCGAGCGGGACGACGCCGACGACCTGCGCGTGCGGATCGAGGTGCGCGACACCGGCGTCGGCATCAGCGCCGAGGCGCAGGCCCGGCTCTTCGACGCCTTCACCCAGGCCGACAGCTCGACGACCCGCGAGTACGGCGGCACCGGGCTCGGCCTGGCCATCAGCAGCCGCATCGTCGCCGCGATGGCCGGCGAGATCGGCGTCCAGAGCAGCCCCGGCGAGGGCAGCACGTTCTGGTTCGAGGTCGACCTCGCCGAGCCCGTCGGCGAGCGCTCCCCCCGCGACCTGGCCCGCGAGAACGCGGTCGGTGGGCTGCGGGTGCTGGTGGTCGACGACAACGCCACCAACCGCTACCTGCTCACCGAGCAGCTGACGGCCTGGCGGGTCAAGGTCGCCGCGGTGGCCTCGGCCTACGAGGCGCTCATGGAGCTCGACGCCGGCGTGCGGCGGGCCGCGCCCTACGAGGTCGCGCTGCTCGACTTCATGATGCCCGGCGCGGACGGCGGCCAGCTCGCCCGCATCGTGCGCGCCGAGGAGCGGCACGCCGGCACCCGGCTCGTGCTGGTCTCCTCCGGCGCCGACCCCACGCCGCAGTGGCTCCGCGAGCGCGGCCTCGACGGCTACCTCCTCAAGCCGGTGCTGCCCTCCACGCTGCTCGACACCCTCGCCACGCTGGGCGGTCGCCTCGAGGCCGCTGGTGCCGAGGCCGGTGACCGGGACGGCGAGGAGCCGGCCGTCGTCCCGCACCTGGGGCGGGTGCTCGTGGTCGAGGACAACCCCATCAACCAACTGGTGGCCGAGGGCGTGCTGACCCGGCTCGGCTACGAGGTGGTGATGGCCGACAACGGCGCCGAGGGCGTGGCGGCCGTCGCCGACGACCCCGGCGGCTTCGCGATCGTGCTCATGGACTGCCAGATGCCGGTGATGGACGGCTTCAACGCCACCCGCGCCATCCGGGCGGTGCAGACCGACGGCCCGCGCACCCCGATCATCGCGATGACCGCCGCCGCCGTCGCCGAGGAGCGCGACCGCTGCCTCGAGGCCGGCATGGACGACTTCCTCACCAAGCCCATCGACGTCGAGCTGCTGCAGCAGACGCTGGCCCGCTGGCACCCCGGCACCCCGGCGCCCCCGCCGGCCCCGGCCGTCGTCCGCTCCGGGGCCGGGGCGCGGCTCGGCGAGCTGCTCGACACCGACGGCATGGACGCCGGCCTCGTCGCCCGCATCGTGGCCCACTTCCGCGACCAGGCACCCGCGGCGCTCGCCGAGGTCGAGGACGACGTGCGCCGCGGCGACGCGGCCGGGCTCGCCGCCCACGCCCACACCCTCGGCGGCAGCGCCGCCAACCTCGGCCTCACCGTGGTCGCCTCCCGCTGCGCCGAGCTCGAGCGGACGGCGTCCACCGGCACGCTGCCGGACCAGCACCGTCTCGCCGAGCTGCGCGACGCGCTCGCGCTCGCCGACGCCGAGCTGGCGGCCTTCACCCGCGACAGGCTGGGCTGAGGTCGGAGGCCCTTCGACAGGCTCAGGGTCCGTGCGAGCGACCTGGCAACGACGGGCCGGCGGTCTCGAGGCTCGTCGCCAGGGCTCCTCGCACCTCGACCATCGTCAGGACGATCTCAACGATGGTCGAGGGGCGAGGCCGGCCACGGCCGAGCCTCGAGACCCTCGGCTCAGACCTCGGTGCGCCCGTCGTTGTCCTTGGTGCGGAGGCCGATCTTGCTGCCGAGCCACACGAGCGGGTCGAACTTGCGGTCGACCACGCGCTCCTTCATCGGGATGATCGCGTTGTCGGTGATGTGGATGCCCTCGGGGCACACCTCGGTGCAGCACTTGGTGATGTTGCACATGCCGAGGCCGGCGGCGCCCTGGGCGAGCTCGCGGCGGTCGTGGGTGTCGAGGGGGTGCATGTCGAGCTCGGCGTAGCGCAGGAAGAACCGCGGTCCGGCGAAGGCCGGCTTGTTCTCCTCGTGGTCGCGCACGACGTGGCAGACGTTCTGGCACAGGAAGCACTCGATGCACTTGCGGAACTCCTGGCCCCGCTCGACGTCCATCTGCGCCATGCGCCGCTTGCCGTCGGCGTCGCGGGCCGGCGGCGCGAACGACGGCAGCTCCTTGGCCTTCTCGTAGTTGAACGAGACGTCGGTGACCAGGTCGCGGATGATCGGGAAGGTGCGCACCGGCGTCACCGTGATCGTCTCGGCCGGGTCGAAGTCCGACAGGCGCGTCATGCACAGCAGCCGCGGCCGGCCGTTGATCTCGGCGCTGCACGAGCCGCACTTGCCGGCCTTGCAGTTCCAGCGGACGGCGAGGTCGCCGGCCTGGGTGGCCTGCACCCGGTGGATGGCGTCGAGCACCACCTCGCCCTCGGAGACCTCGACGGTGTAGTCGGCCAGGTCGCCGCCGGCGGCGTCACCGCGCCACAGGCGCATCTTCAGGTCGTAGCTCATGGGAGTAGGTCAGCCCCTCACGTGGCCTGGAAGAAGGTCTTGAGCTCGTCGGGCATGATCGGCAGCTCCTGGTGGGCGAGCGTGACCTCCCGCGTCTCGGGGTCGAGCCGCAGCACGAGGTTCTTCGCGCCCCACGAGTCGTCGGTCATCGGGAAGTCGTCGCGGGTGTGACCGCCGCGCGACTCGGTGCGCTCGAGCGCCGCCGTCGCGATGCACTCGCTGACCAGCAGCATGTTGCGCAGGTCGAGCGCGAGGTGCCAGCCGGGGTTGTACTGGCGGTGGCCCTCGACCGAGAGCCGCTCCGCGCGACTCTTGAACCCCTGCACCTCCTTCAGCGCCTGGGTCAGCTCGTCGCGGGTGCGGATGATGCCGACGAGGTCGTTCATCTGCTGCTGCAGGTCGCCCTGGATGGCGTAGGGGTTCTCGCCGCCCTCGAGCTCGAACGGCGCCAGCGCCTCGCGCTGAGCGGCCTGCACGTCGTCCTCGCTGATCGGCGTCCGCTCGGTCGTGCCGGCCGCCCGCGCGGACGCCGCGTC
Source organism: Nocardioides marinquilinus (assembly GCF_039543705.1). Taxonomy (NCBI): domain Bacteria; kingdom Bacillati; phylum Actinomycetota; class Actinomycetes; order Propionibacteriales; family Nocardioidaceae; genus Nocardioides; species Nocardioides marinquilinus. The sequence goes on along the minus strand of NZ_BAABKG010000002.1, from coordinate 991,100 downwards.
GCCGGCGCGTCGTCCGAAGACCAGCAGGTCGCTCAGCGAGTTGCCGCCGAGCCGGTTCGAGCCGTGCATGCCGCCCGAGCACTCGCCGACGGCGTACAGCCCCGGCACGGCGCTCTCCTGGGTGTCGGGGTCGACCTCGACCCCGCCCATGACGTAGTGGCAGGTGGGGCCGATCTCCATCGGCTCCTTGGTGATGTCGACGTCGGCCAGCTCCTTGAACTGGTGGTACATCGACGGCAGCCGCTTGCGGATGAACTCAGGACTGCGGCGCGAGGCGATGTCGAGGAAGACGCCGCCGTGCGGTGAGCCGCGACCCGCCTTGATCTCGGAGTTGATGGCCCGCGCCACCTCGTCGCGCGGCAGCAGCTCGGGCGGACGCCGGTTGTTCTTCTTGTCCTCGTACCAGGCGTCGGCCTCCTCCACCGTGTCGGCGGTCTCGGCCTTGAAGAACTCCGGGATGTAGTCGAACATGAACCGCTCGCCCTCGGAGTTCTTCAGGATGCCGCCGTCGCCGCGCACCGACTCGGTCACCAGCAGCCCCTTCACCGACGGCGGCCACACCATGCCGGTCGGGTGGAACTGCACGAACTCCATGTTGATCAGGCTCGCCCCGGCCCGCAGCGCCAGCGCGTGCCCGTCGCCGGTGTACTCCCAGGAGTTCGAGGTGACCTTGAACGACTTGCCGATGCCGCCGGTGGCGAGGACGACGCTCGGGGCCTCGAAGACCACGAACCGTCCGGTCTCGCGCCAGTAGCCGAACGCGCCGCTCACCGGCGCCGGGCCCTCGCCCGTGGCCGGACCCTGCAGCAGCTCGGTGATCGTGCACTCCATGAACACGTCGATGCCGAGCGCGACGGCGCGCTGCTGCAGCGTGCGGATCATCTCCAGCCCCGTCCGGTCGCCGACGTGCGCGAGGCGGGCGTACTTGTGGCCGCCGAAGTCGCGCTGGCTGATCAGCCCGTCGTCGGTGCGGTCGAACAGCGCGCCCCAGTCCTCGAGCTCCATGACCCGCTCGGGCGCCTCCTGGGCGTGCAGCTGCGCCATCCGCCAGTTGTTGAGCATCTTCCCGCCGCGCATGGTGTCGCGGAAGTGGACCTCCCAGTTGTCCTCGGGCCACCGGTTGCCCATGGCGGCCGCGATGCCCCCCTCGGCCATCACCGTGTGGGCCTTGCCGAGCAGCGACTTGCACACGATGGCGGTGCGCGCGCCGGCGTCGTGGGCCGCGATCGCGGCCCGCAGCCCGGCGCCGCCGGCGCCGACCACGACCACGTCGTAGGAGTGGCGCTCGAGGCCGCCGGACGCGGCGCCCGACATCTCGTTGCCGGTCATCTCGTGACGGGACATCTAGAAGAACCTCAGGTCGTCGATGGTGTGGGTGGCGAGCAGCAGCACGTAGAGGTCGACCGCGGCCACCGAGAACAGCGAGTACCAGGCGAAGCGCCCGTGGTGCTGGTTCAGCCTCGAGACCCAGGTCCAGAGCCGGTATCGCACCGGGTGCTTGGAGAAGTGCCGCAGCCGGCCGCCCACCGCGTGCCGGCAGGAGTGGCACGAGAGCGTGTAGAGCCAGATGAAGACGATGTTGACGACCATCAGCAGCGTGCCGAGACCCATGTGGACGCCGCCGCCGGAGTCGCCGTCGCCCAGCGCGTACTCGTCGGGCATCGCCCGGAAGGCCAGCACCGTGTCGAAGGTGAGCACGAGGCCCACGACGATGGCGGCGTACCAGAAGTAGCGGTGCGCGTTCTGCACGATCAGCGGGAAGCGCGACTCGCCGCTGTACTTCTGGTGCGGCTCGGCGACACCGCACGCCGGCGGGCTCAGCCAGAAGGCCCGGTAGTAGGCCTTGCGGTAGTAGTAGCAGGTCATCCGGAAGCCCAACGGGAAGATCAGGATGATCAGCGCCGCCGACAGCGGCCACCAGCTGAACGGCTGCCCGAAGTCCGACGCGCCCTCGACGCAGTCGCCGAGGCACGGCGAGTAGAACGGCGAGAGGTAGGGCTTGGCGTAGTAGGCGGTGTCGCTGAAGGCCCGCACCGTCGCGTAGACGACGAACGAGGCGAAGACCACGAACGTGGTCAGCGGGGGCAGCCACCACCGGTCCTGCCGCAGCGTCCGCGCCGTGATCCGTGCTCGCGAGGGGCTGCGCACCCCGGTCTGCGTGTCCGTCATCCGCGCTCTCGCACCTCTCGCTGGCCGGTCGACACCCGGCGGCGAGCACCCGTGCGCGCCGTCGTCGGGCCGAGTCTGCACATTCGCGGCGCGATGAGGAAGGGGTCGGCCCGTCCAACGTTCACGTCGTGGTCACCGAGGGTAGGCCCGCCGCTGGGCCCGCCGTCGGACGACGCCGCGAGTGTCGGGGCGTGCGGATCGCACTGGTGACCGAGACCTTCTACCCCGCGGTGGACGGCACCACGACCACGCTCAAGGCCGTCGCCGACCGGCTCGTCGACCTCGGCCACACGGTGCGGATCGTGGCCCCGGGGCCCGGGCTGCCGACGTACCGCACCTGCACCGTGGTGCGCGTGCGGCCGCTCGAGCCGGCCGGCCCGCAGGTGCGCGCGGCCCTCGACTCCTTCCGGCCCGACCTCGTGCAGGTCGCCAGCCCCGGCCACCTCGGGCGCAAGGCCCTCAAGCACACCCGGCGCACGGGCGTCCCGTCGTTGGTGGTCGAGCAGTCGGCCGTGCTCGACCACAGCGCCGACTACTGGCGCTCGCGGGTGGCCGACCGCACCGACCGCGTGCTGGTCACCTCGACCTGGATGGTCGCGCGGCTCGCCGAGTTCGGGGTGGACGCCGCCCTCTGGCGTCCCGGCGTGGACGCCGCCGCCTTCACCCCGGCGCTGCGCGACCAGTGGCTGCACGCGTCGTGGTCGCGCGCCCGGGCCGCGGCCAGCGCGGGCGTCGCCCCGTCGGTGGTCGTCGGCTTCGTCGGCGCCCTGCACCGCCGCCACGGCGTCCGACGTCTCGCCGAGCTCACCCGGGTGCCCGGCGTCCGGCTCGTCGTCGTCGGGGAGGGGCCGCAGCGCGGCTGGCTCGAGGCGCGGCTGCCGGGGGCGCGCTTCACCGGTCCCCTGCGCACCGGCGACCTCACCGTCGCGATGCCGAGCCTCGACCTCCTCGTCCACCCCGGCGAGCACGAGACCTGCGCGCACACGCTGCGCGAGGCCTCGGCCGCCGGGGTGCCCGTCGTGGCGCCGCGCTCGGGCGGCGCCACGGACGTGGTGCGTCACCTCGAGACGGGCCTGCTCTACGACCCGGCCGACCCGCGCGGGCTGGCACGGTCGGTCGAGGCCCTCGCCGCCGACCGCCACCGCGGCCTGCTGGGCGCCCGCGGCCGCGAGGTCGCCGGCGTCCGCGGGTGGAGCCAGGCGGTCGACGAGCTGGCCGCCGTGCACGCCACCCTCGTGCCCGCCGCGGCCGGCGCCCCTTCGCCGTAGCGCATCGCTGCCCCGGCCGCAGAGTCACCCGGGCGAGGTTTCTCACACCCCGAGTGGGTGAGCCCGGGCGTGTCGCGGGACGTAGGGTTCCATCGTGACGATGACGTCCCGACCCGCCCGCCCCTCGTTGGTCAAGGGTTCGCGCGCGGCACGATCGACCATCGCCCTGAAGATGCTCATGGCAGTCAGCGGCGCGCTGTTCATCGCGTTCGTGCTGGCCCACATGTACGGCAACCTGAAGGCCTTCGGCGGCCAGGATGCGTTCAACGGCTACGCCGAGCACCTGCGCGAGCTCGGCGAGCCGCTGTTGCCGCACGAGGGCTTCCTCTGGCTCTCGCGCGCCGGCCTGCTGCTGGCCCTCGTCGTGCACGTCTCGGCCGCCGTCGCGCTGTGGCGCCGTGCCGGCAAGGCGCGCTCGACGCAGTACGTCGTGAAGAAGAACAAGCACTCGAGCGTCTCGTCGCACTGGATGCGCTGGGGCGGCGTCACGCTGCTGCTGTTCATCGTGTGGCACCTGCTGAACTTCAGCTTCGGCAAGGTCAACGTGCAGACGGGCGAGGTCGGCAGCGCGGCCGGCGACCCCTACACGCTGCTCGTCGACAGCTTCCAGGTCTGGTGGCTGACGGCGATCTACCTGCTGGCGATGGTGGCGCTCGCCCTGCACCTGCACCACGGCACCTGGAGCGCCGCCCAGACGCTGGGACTCACCAACAACGCCCGGGCCCGGCGCAACGCCAAGGCGCTCGGCCTGGTCATCGCCACGGTCGTGGCCGGCGGGTTCTCGCTCGTGCCGGTCTTCGTCCTCGCCGGCGTCATCGACTGAACGACACGAAGGAGCACCGCGCCGTGACCGACATGCCGGACACCACCAACACCTTCGACGCCTCCCACACGATCAGCCACGAGGAGGAGTACGACGACGCCGCCGGCTACTACGTCCAGGGCGACCCCGTCCGGGACACCAAGGCGCCGGGCGGTCCCCTCGACGAGCGCTGGAACACCCGGCAGTTCGAGGCCCGCATCGCCAACCCGGCCAACCGCCGTCGTCTCTCGGTGATCGTCGTCGGCACCGGCCTGGCCGGCGCCTCGGCGGCCGCCACGCTCGGCGAGGCCGGCTACGTCGTCAAGGCGTTCTGCTACCAGGACTCCCCGCGCCGCGCCCACTCGATCGCCGCCCAGGGCGGCATCAACGCGGCCAAGAACTACAAGGGCGACGGCGACTCGGTCTACCGGCTCTTCTACGACACCATCAAGGGCGGCGACTACCGCTCGCGCGAGTCGAACGTCTACCGCCTGGCGCAGGTGAGCACCAGCATCATCGACCAGTGCGTGGCCCAGGGCGTGCCCTTCGCCCGCGAGTACGGTGGCCTGCTCGACAACCGCAGCTTCGGCGGCGTCCAGGTCTCGCGCACCTTCTACGCCCGCGGCCAGACCGGCCAGCAGCTGCTCATCGGCGCCTACCAGGCGCTCGAGCGCCAGGTCGCCGCCGGCACGGTGCGCTGCTACACCCGCCACGAGATGGTCGAGCTGATCGTCGTCGACGGCCGCGCCCGCGGCATCATCGTGCGCGACCTGGTCACCGGCGAGATCGAGACCTACTTCGCCGACGTCGTCGTGCTCGCCTCCGGCGGCTACGGCAACGTCTTCTACCTCTCCACCAACGCCATGGGCTGCAACGTCACGGCCACCTGGCGTGCGCACCGCAAGGGCGCGCTGATGGCGAACCCCTGCTACACGCAGATCCACCCCACCTGCATCCCGGTCTCGGGCGCGCACCAGTCGAAGCTGACGCTGATGTCGGAGTCGCTGCGCAACGACGGCCGCATCTGGGTGCCGAAGAGCGACGCCGACTGCACCAAGGACCCGCGCGAGATCCCCGAGGAGGACCGCGACTACTACCTCGAGCGCATCTACCCCGCGTTCGGCAACCTGGTCCCCCGCGACATCGCCTCCCGCCAGGCCAAGAACGTCTGCGACGAGGGCCGTGGCGTCGGCCCCGAGGTCGAGGGCGTCCGCCGCGGCGTCTACCTCGACTTCGCCGAGGCCATCGACCGGCTGGGCCGCCCCGCCATCGAGGCCAAGTACGGCAACCTGTTCGACATGTACGCCCGCATCACGGGCGAGGACCCCTACGAGGTGCCGATGCGCATCTACCCGGCGGTCCACTACGTGATGGGCGGCCTGTGGGTCGACTACGACCTGCAGTCGACGATCCCGGGCCTGTTCGTCACCGGCGAGGCCAACTTCTCCGACCACGGCGCCAACCGCCTCGGCGCGTCCGCGCTGATGCAGGGCCTGGCCGACGGCTACTTCGTGCTGCCGAACACCATCCGCGACTACCTCGCCGAGGGTCCCTTCGACAAGATCGCCGAGGACGACCCCGCCGTCGTCGAGGCGCAGCAGTCGGTCAAGGACCGCATCGCCCGGTTCATGTCCACCGGCGGCACCCGCAGCGTCGACTCCTACCACCGCGAGCTCGGCAACATCATGTGGGAGTACTGCGGCATGGAGCGCACCGAGGAGGGGCTGCGCAAGGCCATCGACCTCATCCGCGGCCTGCGCGACGACTTCTGGCGCAACGTGCGGGTGCTCGGCAGCGCCGAGGGCATGAACCAGTCGCTCGAGAAGGCCGGCCGCGTGGCCGACTTCTTCGAGCTCGGCGAGCTGATGTGCATCGACGCGCTCAACCGTCGCGAGTCGTGCGGGGGCCACTTCCGCACCGAGTCGCAGACCGAGGACGGCGAGGCGCTGCGCCACGACGACCAGTACGCCTACGTCGCCGCCTGGGAATGGGGCGGTGACGACGAGCGGCCCATCCTGCACAAGGAGGCGCTCGACTACGAGTTCACCGAGATGAAGCAGCGGAGCTACAAGTGACCCAGACGAGGGACAGCGAGACCGCAGCCGGCACGCCGAAGCGGGAGATGCGGCTGACGCTGAAGATCTGGCGCCAGCCCAACCACGACGCGCCCGGCAAGATCCACACCTACGAGGTCGACGACATCTCCGAGGACATGAGCTTCCTCGAGATGCTCGACGTCCTCAACGAGCAGCTCAACGCCGCCGGCGAGGAGCCGATCGCCTTCGACTCCGACTGCCGCGAGGGCATCTGCGGCCAGTGCGGCCTCATGATCGACGGCGAGGCGCACGGCCCCGAGGTCACCACGACCTGCCAGCTGCACATGCGCTCGTTCAAGGACGGCGACACCATCACCGTCGAGCCGTGGCGTGCCGACGCGTTCCCGGTCGTCAAGGACCTCGTCGTCGACCGCGGCGCCTTCGACCGCATCATCCAGCAGGGCGGCTACGTCTCGGTCAACACCGGCGCCGCCCCCGACGCCCACGCCACCCCCGTGCCGAAGGACAAGGCCGACCGCGCCTTCGACGTCGCCACCTGCATCGGCTGCGGCGCCTGCGTCGCCGCCTGCCCCAACGGCTCGGCGTCGCTGTTCCTCGGCGCCAAGATCACCCACCTCGGCGAGCTGCCGCAGGGCCAGGCCGAGCGCGACACCCGCGTCGTCAACATGATCGGCCAGCACGACCACGAGGGCTTCGGCGGCTGCACCAACATCGGCGAGTGCACCGCCGCCTGCCCCAAGGGCATCCCGCTCGACGTGATCTCCCGCCTCAACTGGGACCTCCACGCCGCGCTGCGCCACGGCCACTAGTTTTGTCTGGTCGGCTGCGGCTTCGCCGCGGCTGCCCTCGGCCGTCATCGTTGCTCGCTGCCGCCGGCTCGGGCTCGGCCGGGTCCAGCCGCCGGGCTTCGCCTCCGCCTCCTGCGCCCTGTGGTCCGGCCTGCTGTGGTCGGGGCGCCTTCCAGGGGTGAGGGACGGTGGTCGCCTCCGAGGCCGACCCGACGTCACGGACCCTGAGCCCGTCGAAGGGCCTGCCCTCCACGATGGTCGAGGTGCGAGGAGCCCCAGCGACGAACCCCGAGGCCGTCGAAGGGCCACCTGACGATGGTCGAGGTGCGAGGAGCCCCGGCGACGAGCCTCGAGACCACCGGCCCACCACGGCCCACCCCACCCCACGGACCCTGAGCCCGTCGAAGGGCCCTGCGGCACGGCCCGGTTGCGGGTTCGTGCAACGGTGGTCGATCGAGCCTGCTTCAAGGTCTCGGTCGGCGAGGAGGGCACGCCCCAGCAGACCTACTCGGTCAGCGCGAGCGGCTACTACGAGTGGCCGCCCCGCAGGCCCGCCGGTGTCGTCGAACCTCAGTCGCGGGTGGCGCGCCAGGCCTTCCAGCCCAGCGCTCCGAGCACGGCCGCGATGGCGACGTTGACGACCACGAGCACCGAGTGGGCCACCCAGTAGCCGGTGGCACGCTCCTCCCCCGACTGCGCGGCCGAGACCAGGTTGCGGGCGAAGTTGCCGAAGGTCACCACGTTCCAGACCGCCACGGCGAGCAGCAGGACGGCGTGCTTGCGCTCGAATCTCACGTCCCGATCCTCTCAAGCAGGCGGTGAGGTCGGCCCAGGAGGTCGGTCGCCGGGTCAGCGGCGGCGGCGCAGCAGCGCGACGAGGCCGAGGGTGACGGCACTGCCGGCGGCGAACGGCTTGGCCCACCACTGCCCGCCCGTCGCCTCGGTGACCTTGGCCAGGCTGGTCGCGGGCTCGGCGGGCGCCGTGGCGACCGCTGCCCCCCGACCGGCGCCGGCGGGCAGGTGCGTCAGGTCGGGGGTGGCCGGGCCCTGCACCGGCTCGGCCGGGTCGCCCTGGCGCATCGCCCGGGCCTCGGGCGAGGTGTAGGCCCAGGCGGCGGCGTACATCACCAGCCGCGAGAAGTAGTTGATCCAGACCACGAGGATCAGCGCGATGCCGAAGGCCTGGAAGGCGGGCTGCCCCTGGGTGGAGGCGAGCAGCAGGCTGGAGAGCTGCTTGAGGATCTCGAAGCCGACCGCCCCGAGGATCGCGCCCGACCACAGCGAGCGGCTGGGCGCGGGCGGCTCGGCGAGCAGCCGGAACAGCGCGAAGAACAGCACCGCGTTGGCCGCGAGTCCGAGCGCGATCGCCAGCAGCTTGACCAGCCACGACAGCTCGGAGCCCAGGCCGACCAGGTCGAGCACCTCGCTGGAGAAGCCGGAGACGAAGCTGGCGACGGCGACCGCGACGATGAGGACGGAGCCGATGACGGCGAGCGCGAGCAGGTCACGCAGCTTGCCCTTCACGAAGCTCGGCTGCTCGAGCGCCGGGGTCTCGAAGACCACGACGAGCGCCTCGCGCAGCGCCGAGACCCAGCCCAGGCCGGCGTACAGGACGCCGAGCACACCGATGATGCCGGCGAGCCCGGAGAACTCCTGGACGTCGTCGAGCGAGAGCTGGTTCTCGCCGCTGCCGATGATGCCGGGCAGCACCGAGTCGATCGCGGTGGTCAGGTTCTCGTTGGCGTCGGGGTAGAGGTTGGCGACCAGGCCGACGACGAAGAAGGCCAGTGCCAGCACCGGGAAGAACGACAGGAACGCGAAGTAGGTGACCGCGCCCGCCTGCTGGTTGGCCTTGACCTGGCCGTAGTGCTCCTGCATGCGCAGCACGTGGTCGAGCGCCGGTCGCTTGCGTCGCGCGCCGTCGAGTCGCTGCTTGAACGAGGCCATACCGGTCTCCCGCCGTGCCTAGCCGACGCGCAGTCGGGGTTTCAGCGCGAAGTCGCGCGAGGCACGCCATCCGTGCTGGTCGTCGTGGACGTAGAGGTGGAAGCTGTCGACGGCGAAGCGGCAGTCGAAGTCGGCGAGCTCGTCGAAGGCCCGGTCGAGACGCTCGTCGTCGAGGTGGTGCGCGACCGTCACGTGTGGGTGGTACGGGTAGTCGAGGACGACGTCCAGGGGGCCGGAGCGCACCGCCGCGGCCAGCTGCTCGCACTGCGAGATGCCCTCGACGAGGTTGACGAAGACGACCGGCGAGACCGGCCGGAAGGTGCCGGTGCCCCGCAGGTGCACCTCGAACGGCGCCACCCGGGTGGCCGCCGCGGCCAGGTGCCGCTCGACGTCGCCGAGGTCGTCGGCGACCTCGGTGGGCGGCACCAGCGTGATGTGCGTCGGGATGGTGGCCGCCATGACGTCGCCGACCGACGTCCGGTAGTCCTGCAGCTCGGTGGCCCAGGGCTCCGGAATCGCGACGGCGACTCCGATCGTCGGCATCCCCCGACCCTACTGCCCCACGGGTCCGCCGGCCCGCCCTGCGGGGTGGGCGGCGGCGACGAACCCGACGCGGCGGTAGACGTCTGCGAGCGTGGCCTGCGCGACGGCGCGCGCCTGCTCGGCGCCCTGCGCGAGGACATCGGTGAGGTGCTGCTGGTCGTCGAGCAGCTCGAGCGTGCGGTCGCGGAACGGCGTCACCAGGTCGACCACGATGTCGGCGAGCTCCTTCTTGAGGTCGCCGTAGCCGCGGCCGGCGTACTGCTCCTCGAGGTCGCCGATCGCGGTGCCGGTGAGCGCGGAGTGGATGGTGAGCAGGTTGCTGACGCCCGGCTTGGTCTCGGGGTCGTAGCGGATCTCGGTGTCGGAGTCGGTGACCGCCGAGCGGATCTTCTTCGCGCTCGCGGCGGGCGGGTCGAGCATCTCGACGATGCCCGAGGGCGAGGACGCCGACTTCGACATCTTCGCCGTCGGCTCCTGCAGGTCGCCGATCTTCGCCGTCGCCTTGAGGATGTAGGGCTCGGGCAGCCGGAAGGTCTTCTTGAAGCGGTGGTTGAACCGCTGCGCGAGGTCGCGGGTGAGCTCGAGGTGCTGGCGCTGGTCCTCGCCGACCGGCACGTAGTGCGGGCGGTAGAGCAGGATGTCGGCCGCCTGCAGGATCGGGTAGGTGAACAGGCCGACGCTGGCCGCGCCCTCGCCGCCCTTGGCCGACTTGTCCTTGAACTGCGTCATGCGGCGGGCCTCGCCGAACCCGGTGAGGCACTGCAGCACCCACGAGAGCTGCGAGTGCTCGGGCACGTGGCTCTGCACGAAGACCGCCGAGCGCGCCGGGTCGACGCCGGCCGCGAGCAGCTGGGCCACGCAGCGCAGGGTGCGCTCGCGCAGCAGCTTCGGGTCGTGCTCGACGGTGATCGCGTGCTGGTCGGCGATGAAGAAGAAGGGCTGGTGCTCGCGCTGCAGGTCGACCCACTGGCGCAGCGCGCCGAGGAAGTTGCCGAGGTGGAAGGAGTCGGCGGTGGGCTGGATCCCCGAGAGCACGCGCGGCCGGGCGCCGCCACTGGGCGCGTCGGGCACCGCCACCTCGGGCTGCGGCGTCGCGGCCGTCGAAGCAGACATGCCCGGCATTGTTCCGCACGGCTCGCCCGACCCGTGCACCTGTCACGATGAGGCCCGTGCCGACCAGCCTCACCCTCGAGCAGCACCTGGCCGGGCTGCACGCCGCGATGCTCGCCTTCGCCCGCCACGCCGGCGCGGCGGGGCTCGACGTCCCCGTGCCGACCTGTCCGGAGTGGACCGTGCGGCGGCTGGTCGGGCACCAGGGCGCCGTCCACCGGTGGGCGGCCGGGGCGTTGCGCGGCGAGGATCTCGACTGGGCGCCGGTCGAGAAGGCCGGGCGGTCGAGCGCCGATCCGGTCGACTGGCTGCGCGACGGTGCGATCGCGCTGGTGCGCGCGCTCGTCGAGGCGGACGACGACACCCCCGCGCCGGTCTTCCTGGCCGACCCACCGGCCTCGCCCCGGCGGTTCTGGGCGCGGCGGCTGTGCCACGAGACGACCATCCACGGCGTCGACGCGCTGGCCGCCGACCTGGGCCGGCTCCCCCGCGCCGAGGAGACGTGGATCGAGCGCGACCTGGCGCTCGACGGGCTCGACGAGCTGCTGCTCGGGTTCGTGCCGCGCGAGCGGTCGCGGCTGCGCACCGAGCCGGGCGAGGCGCCGGTGACGCTGGTCGTGCGGCCCACCGACGCCGACCACGCCTACACGGTGCGGGTCTCGGACGACGTGCCGGTGACGGTGCGCCACGACGACGGCGCCGCGGCCGCCGGCGACCGCGAGGTGACCGGCAACGCCGTCCAGCTCTACCTCGCGCTGTGGCACCGCAGCGACGAGCTCGCTGCGTCGGACGTGTGGCCGCTGTGGCACCACGCCGCCGTGCGGTGAGCGGCCGATAACCCGTCGAGGCCGCCGACGCGGCCGTGACAGGGTCGAGCCATGCGCCCGCCGAGCCCGCCCCGCCCCGACGTCCCGACCCTGACCGACGGCAGCGTGACGCTGCGGGCCCTGGCCGAGCGCGACGTGCAGGGTTGCTGGGAGCAGTGCGTCGACCCGCTCTCGATCCGCTGGACGCAGGTGCCGGTGCCCTACAGCCACCACGACGCCCGCGAGTTCTGCCTCGACTACGCACCCGCGGCGTGGGCCGACGGCTCGCAATGGATCCTCGCCGTCGAGCGCGACGGGCGCTACTGCGGCAACATCGCGCTGCGCGACGAGGGCCACGGCCGCGCCGAGATCGCCTACGGCGCCCACCCCGACGCCCGCGGCACCGGCGCGATGGAGGCCGGGCTGCGGCTCGTGCTCGAGTGGGGCTTCGGCACCGTCGGCGTGCAGACGATCGTGTGGCGCGCCGAGGTGGGCAACTGGGCCTCGCGGCACCTGGCCTGGCGGCTCGGCTTCACCGTGGACGGCGTGCTGCGACGCTCGCACGTCTCGCGGGGCGAGCTCGTCGACGCGTGGGTCGGCACCCTGCTGGCCGGTGAGCCCCGTGAGCCGTCGGGGCGCTGGCTCAAGCCGGTGCCGCTCGAGGGCGACGGCGTGCTGCTGCGCCCCCTCGACGTGGACGACGTCCCCCGGATCGTCGAGGCCTGCGGTGACGGGCGCACCCACCACTGGCTCGGCCGGATGCCGTCGCCGTACACCGAGGACGACGCGCTGCGGTGGCTCGGGGCCAACCAGGAGCAGATGGCGACCGGCGGCGGCGTGACGTGGGCGGTGGCCGACCCGTCGTCCGGGCGGATGCTGGCCTCGATCAACCTGTTCCACCTCGACGAGGTGGAGGCCGAGATCGGCTACTGGACCCACCCCGACGCCCGCGGCCGTGGTGCCATGACCGAGGCGGTGCGCGTGGTCACCGACTGGGCGTTCGCCGAGCTGGGGCTGCGGATCGTGCGGTGCGCCGCGGCCGTCGAGAACAAGGCGTCACGGCACGTGATGGAGGCCAACGGCTTCCGGCTCGGCGGCCACGACCGGCTCGCCACGACGCTCGACACCGGCCGCGCCGACATCGCGTTCTACGACGTGACGGCCGAGGAGTGGGCCGCCGGGCGCTGAGCGGTCCGGGCGGCGTGGGCCGCCTGCATCCGGTTCGCCACCAGGACGACGAGCACGCCCGCCACCGAGAGGCCGACGCCCACCAGCGCCGGGGCGCGGTAGCCGGCCCCGGCGGCGATCACGAGACCGCCGAGCCAGGCGCCGAGGGCGTTGGCGACGTTGAGCGAGGCGTGGTTGAGGGCGGCGCCGAGGGTCTGGGCGTCACCCGCGACGTCCATGAGGCGCAGCTGCAGGTTGACCACCAGCACCGAGCCGAGCGTGGTGACCGTGAACGCCACCGGCAGCAGGCCCCACCCGGTGGGCGAGAGCAGCCAGAACGCCAGCAGGGCCAAGCCCATGCCGAACGCACCGATGACCAGCGAGTGGCTGACCGACCAGTCGGCGAGGCGGCCGGCGGCCCAGGTGCCGGCGACCATGCCGAGGCCGAAGGCGAGCAGGAAGACGGGGACGGCGCCGTCGCCGAGGCCGCCGACGCGGGTGACGGTGGGCGCGACGTAGGAGAAGACGGCGAACATGCCGCCGAAGCCGATGGCGCCGGCCAGCAGGGTCACCCACACGCGGGGGTTGGCGAACGCGGCGAGCTCGCGGCGTCCGGTGGCCTCGGCGTCACCGGGGCACGACGGCACGCAGGCCACGATGAGCGCGACGGTGAGCAGCGAGAGCAGCGCGACGGCCCAGTAGGCCGCCCGCCAGCCGAGGTGCTGGCCGAGCCAGGTGGCGGCGGGGACGCCGACCACGTTGGCCACCGACAGGCCGAGCATGACGGCGGCGACCGCGCGTCCCTTGCGACCCTCGGGCACCAGGCTCGCGGCGACCAGCGAGGCGACGCCGAAGTAGGCGCCGTGCGGCAGCCCGTCGAGGAACCGGGCCACGACCAGCATCTCGAAGCTGGTGGCCAGCGCGGTGGCGACGTTGAACAGCGCGAAGACGAGCATGAGGACGACGAGCAGCGCCCGCCGCGGCCAGCGCGCCCCGAAGTAGGCCAGCACGGGCGCGCCCACGACCACGCCGACGGCGTAGGCCGAGATGACGTGGCCGGCACTCGGGATCGAGACCCCCACGCCGTCCGCCATCTCGCGGATCAGGCCCATCGTCACGAACTCGGTGGTGCCGATCGCGAAGCCGCCCATCGCCAGCGCCAGCACCGCGAGCGTGACGCGCCGCGACGAGCGCGGGGCGTCGTCGGCGGCCTGGTGCGCGGCGGTGGTGACGGTCGACACGGGAGGGGCCTCGCTGGCTTCGATCGGGGTCGGGGGGACGTCGTCCATCCTCCAACCGCCCGTCGCGCGCGACCTATTCCACGCCGGTGTGACGCTGACCCGTCAGACATGTCTGACGGGTCAGCGTGGGGATCAGCGCCGGATCAGCCGGAGACGGCCTCGGCGAGCTTGCCGAGGGAGGACTCGAGCGCCTCCTGCGGCACGAGCGGGAAGGTGATCTTCTTCAGCAGGTCGGGGTCGGTGACCTCGCTCCAGTCGTAGACCACGGTGACGTCGGTGGCGTCGGCGCCGTTGGCGGTCAGCTGCCAGACCCACTCCCAGCCCGGAGGCTCCTGACCGGCGGGCGCGGTGCGCCAGGCGAGCAGGTGGTTCTGGTCGTAGCCGGTGACCACGTTGTCGGTCTGGTACTCCCCGCCCATGTGCGGGCCCTGCATGTTCATGCGGAACGTCTGCCCCACCGCGGTGATCCGGTCGGTCTTCTCGTCGCTGATCACGAACCCCGAGCCGTCGAGCTCGGCGTGCCGCGCCGGGTTGGAGAGCACGTCGAAGACCGCCGTCGTCGGCGCCTCGATGGTGCGGGTGGCCTGGATGCGCTGGTCGTCTGCCATGCCCTCCACCCTGCGTCCGGCATCGGGAGCACCCAAGACCCCGTCGGGGTGGTCGGGTGCGCCGCCGTCCCCGGGGGGCGTCATACGAGGTGGGTGGTGGGGCAGCCGGCTCGTATGACGTCCTGAGGCCGCCTGCTGGCGTCATACGACCTGGTCGCCGGGGCAGCCGACTCGTATGACGCCCCGCCACGGAATGACCAGGAAACGTCCACAGGCGCGATCCGCGTCGGGTTTCTCCACAGCGCGTTCGCCGGTCCTGTTCGTCCCGGCCGGACGGCGCGAGCCTCGACGCCATGAGTCGAGCTCGTGATGCGCAAGGTCTCGCCGCACACCGCCGCGAGCGTCGCCGGGCCGTGGTCGACCGGCTGGTGATGGGCCAGGCCGGCATCGCCTCCCGGCGTGATCTCTACTCCCTCGGCATCACCCGGGGTGAGGTGCGGGCCCAGGTGCGGGCACGACGGTGGCGCCGCTGCGGCACGCATGCGATCGCGACCTTCACCGGTCCGCTCGACCAGACCGCTCGGTGGTGGGTGGCACTCGTCGAAGGTGGGCCGCGGGCCATGCTCGACGGTGAGACGTCCCTGCTGGTGGCTGGTCTGCAGCGCTATCGACCCGGCGCCGTCCGGGTCACCGTGCCGCGCGGCGCCCGGATCCGACATCGGGGCACCTCGGTCGACATCCGTCAGACCCGCCGGTGGACGTCGTCCGACCTCGAACCGAGCTCTGCACTCCGGCGCACGCGAACGCCGGTGGCAGCAGTACGCGCCTTCATCTGGGCAGCGAGCCAACGCCAGGGCACGTTGCTGCTGACCATGGCGGTGCAGCAGCATCTCGTCACGGTCGAACAGCTTGCGATCGAGGCTCTGCGCATCCGTTTCGACAAGCGACGCGTCGCACTGCACGCGGTGATCCTCGACCTGGCGGGTGGGGTGCAGTCGCTCGCCGAGATCGACGTCCTGGCCGGGTGCCGACGCAGGGGCATGCCGGAGCCGGACGTGCAGGCGGTGCGCCGCACCGAGCACGGCACCTACTTCCTCGACTTCCGGTGGTCGGCGCTCGGCGTCGTGTTGGAGGTCGACGGCATCCAGCACCTGTGGGCCGAGCAGATCGTCGCCGACGCGTTGCGGCACAACGAGATCGCCCTGACCGGTGACGTGGTGCTGCGGTTGCCGGTGCTCGGCCTCCGTCTCGCACCCGACGCGTTCTTCCACCAGCTCGCCGAGGCCCTCCGCGCTGCCGGCTGGACCCCCGAGCGTGCCGCCTGAGCGCGGCGGTCGACCCGAGACGGCGGCCGGGCGTCATACGAACCGGCGGTCCGGACGACCACCACGTATGACGCCCCGGCCACCCCGGTCGCCCCGGTCGCCCCCGTCAGCCGGCGAGGTGGGCCCAGGCGGAGCCGATCTCGCGCCAGGGACCGGTGGCGGCGACGCGGCCGTCGACGAGGACGACGACGCGGTCGGCCTGCTCGAGGGCGGCGCGCTTCGACGTGGCGCCGATGACGGTGCTGCCGCGGCTGCGCAGGGCGGCCCAGAGCTCGACCTCGGTGGCGGCGTCGAGTGCGCTGGAGACGTCGTCGGCGAGGAGCAGCTCGGTGTCGGCGGCCAGCGCCCGGGCGAGCGCGAGACGCTGCACCTGGCCGCCGGAGAGCCGGACGCCGCGGTGGCCGACCATCGCGTGCGGGCCACCGGCGTCGGAGACGTCGTCGCCGAGGCGGGCGTCGGCGATGGCGCGCTCGAGGCCGCGCTCGTGGCCGAGCACGACGTTGTCGGCGAAGGTGCCCGACAGCACCCGCGGCACCTGCGCCACGTGGGCCACCTGGCCGGGACGCAGGAAGACCTGGGCGTCCTCGACCTCGACGCCGTTCCAGCGGACCGAGCCGGTGTGCTCGACGAGCCCGGCGAGCGCCGAGAGCAGGCTCGACTTGCCCGAGCCGACCTGCCCGAGGAGGAGCACCAGCTCGCCGGCCCTCACGGTGAGGTCGACGCCGTCGACGCCCCGCGTGCCGTCGTCGTGCACGGCGGCGACGTCGTGCAGCGTCAGCTCGACCAGCGGCGTGCGCGGCACCACCGGCGGGGCCGGCGCGGTGCCCTCGACCAGGTCGACACCCGGACGCTGCGAGACCAGGTCGACGCCGCCGCCCAGCTGGCTCGAGGCCTGCTGCCAGGCCCGGACGCCGGGCGCCTCGGTGACGACGGCGCCCGCGACCCGGCCGAACCAGTCGAAGCCGTTGACCGCGCCGGAGACGAGGATGGCGGTGGCGAGGTCCCAGCCGCCGAGGAAGTAGGTGCCCCAGGCCGCGACGACGCCGCACTGCACCATGACGACCGGGACGCCGTCGAGCACGGCCTGCACCCGGTGCTCGAAGACGGCGGCCTCGACCCGGCCGTCGTCGACCTCACGCAGGTGGGCGTGCACCGCCGGCGTGGCCGCGGCGAGCTTGACCGTGCGGGCGGCGTCGAGCGCCGAGACCAGCGAGCGGCCGAACCGGGCGCGGGCGGCCGACGACTCCGCCGCCGAGCGGCCCGCGATGGGGCGACCCAGGGACGACGCCGCCGCCGAGCCGACCATCACGCCGAGCAGCACGCCGCCGGCCAGCAGGCTGCCGCCGGCGATGGTGGTGACCACGACGATGGCGAGACCGTTGACGAAGTCGACCCAGCGGTCGGCGTAGCGGGCGTAGCGGTCGGCGTCCATGGAGCGGGCGACGACCTCGCCGGGCGGAGTGCGGGTGAGCCGGTGCTGCTCGGTCTGGCCGGTCAGCATCGACATGCGCACCCGCAGCATGACCTCGACCCACCACCGCGGGTAGCGGCGGATGGCCGAGAACAGCACGAGCGGCGCGGCCATCACGCTGGCCGCCACGACCGCCGTGAGCAGCCAGGTGGTGGTGTCACCGCCCTCACCGGCCTGCAGTCGCTGCACGAGCGTGCCCCAGGCCCAGCCGGTGACGGCGCCGAACGCGCCGACCAGCGCCGCGACCAGGAACAGGAACGCCGCCCAGGCGCCCCACCACGGCCGGATCAGCAGGGCGTGGGCGATGCCGCGGGCCAGGCTCGGGCCGGTGCCGACCTCGGGCAGCGGCGGCGGCTCGCCGGTGCGGCGGGCGCCGCCGACGGCCGTGCTGGTCTCGGGCGCCTCGGTCTCCGGTGCGTCGTCGGGTGCGTCCCCGGCGCCGGACGCGGTGGCCGATGCGGCGGCCTCGAACCCGTCGAGGTCGTCGCCGTGGCTCGCCTCGAGCAGCCGACGGAACGGCCCGGGCCGCGTGGCCAGCTCGTCGCGCGGACCCACCTGCGAGACGCGGCCGGCGTCGAGCACCGCGACGAGGTCGGCGCGCGCGACGGTGGAGAGCCGGTGCGCGACGAGCAGGCCGGTGCGGCCGCGCAGCAGGCGGTCGGAGGCCTGCACCACGAGGGACTCGGTGAGGGGGTCCATGCGGGCGGTGGCCTCGTCGAGGACGACGACCTTCACGTCGCGCACCAGCAGGCGCGCGAAGGCGACCAGCTGCTCCTCACCGGCGGAGAGCGCGGTGCCGCCGGGGCCGAGCGTGGTGTCGAGGCCCTCGGGCAGCCCGGCCACCCACGTGTCGAGGCCGAGCTCGACGACGGCCGCCTCGATGCGCTCGCGCGGGACGTCGGTGAACAGCGCGACGTTCTCGGCGAGCGTGCCGGCCAGGATCTCGGTGCGCTGGGTGACCACGCCGACGGCGGCGCGCAGCTGCTGCAGGTCGAGGTCGAGGACGTCGACGCCGCCGACGAGCAGCGTGCCGGGCTCGGGGTCGACGGCGCGCGAGACCAGCGAGGCCAGCGTGGACTTGCCCGACCCCGTGCGGCCGACGAGCGCGATCGTGCGGCCGGCGGGCACGTAGAGGTCGACGTCCTGCAGGGCGAAGGTGCCCTCGGCATAGGCGAAGTGCAGCCCCCTGACCTCGACGTCGAGCGCGTGGTCGGGCACCGGCGCGCCGCCGACGGGCTCGGGCTCGGTCTCGAGCACCTGCCGCAGCCGGACGACGGCGCCGAGCCCGGCCTGCAGGTCGGGCAGGTGCCGCGCCATCTGGTCGACCTGGCCCACGAAGGTGCTCGTGACGAGGAACAGCGTGACCAGGCGGCCCGTGGACAGGTCGCCGTCGACGGCCAGCGCGACGCCCGCGACCACGATGCCGGTGAGCAGGGCGTGCAGCAGGATGCCGGTGCGCAGCGTGATCTTGGTCTGCGTGCGCAGCAGCACCTCGAAGCGCCGGTGCACCTCGCTGGACAGCTGCGCGAGCCGCCGGACGACGTGCGCCTGGCCGAGGCTGGTGCGCAGGTCGTCGCGGCCGGAGACGCCCTCCTCCATCGCGGCGGCGTGGTCGGTCCAGGCCATCTCCTCCTCGATCGTGCGCCGCTTGACCTCGGGCAGCAGCGGTCGCATGACCAGGAACGCGCCGTAACCGAACAGCGGGAACAGCACCCACGCCGGCCACCACGTCAGACCGGCGACCACCCACATCGGCAGCGCGGCGAACACGGTGCGCAGCGCGTCCCACACCTGGCGGCGCAGCAGCGCGCCCACCTCGTGGGTGTCGTCGTCGACGCGGTCGAGCACCTCGCCGACCGCCTGCTCGTGCAGCTCGACCAGGGGCTGGTGCAGCGCCGCGTCGAGGACGTCGCCACGCAGCCGCCCCTCGGCCCGGTCGACCACCGCGGCCCACACCGTGCGGCCGAACGTGTCGAGCACCGCTCCGCCGACCACGGCCAGCGCGAGCAGCCACACCAGCATGCGCGTGGGACCCTCGGCGAGCGCACCGGCGACCACCGTGCCCAGCGTCTTGCCGAGCGCGCCGAGGAACGAGGCACCCAGCGCCCAGGCGACCGCGGTCTGCCGCAGCCGCCGCAGGTCGACCGTGCGTTCGGGAGGATGCGCGGTCGGCGTCTCGGGGGCGCTCGCGCGCAGCATCGTCTGGGTCATGACGGGACGACGCTACGCGCCGCCACCGACAGCCTCACCTGCTTATCCCCCGCCCCCGTCACCCGCTCGCCGGACGTATCCTGCGGAGGCGTGGACGACGTGCGCTGGCGCCCCGGGACCCGCATCACGACCCGCTGGGGCGACGTCTCCGGACCCCACTGGGCGGAGACCGTGACCGTCGTCCGCGACGACCCCGACGTGCTCGCCGTGTGGCTCGCCGCGGGCACGCCGGTGCTGCGCAAGGCGCGCGCCGACGGCCTCGGCCGACGCGAGGGCCTGACCACGATGTTCACCGCTGACGCGGTGCAGGCGGTCGCGACCTGGACCGGCTACGACGTGCTGCGCGTCTGGCCGGTCGGACGCCGCTGGTCGGTGTGGACCTTCTTCGAGGAGGGCACCCGCAGCTTCGCGGGCTGGTACGTGAACCTCGAGAGCCGCCACCGCCGCGACGCCGACACCCACTACGCCTGGGACGACGTCCTCGACGTGTGGGTCGACCCCGACCGCACCCACGGCCGCAAGGACGAGGACGAGCTCGGGCAGGCCGTCGTCCAGGGTCGGTACACCCGCGCCGAGGCCGACGCCATCACCGCCGTCGCCGACGAGGTCGAGACGGTGATCGAGGCGTGGGGGCCGCCGTTCTGCGACGGGTGGGAGCGCTTCGTCCCCGACCCGGCCTGGACCGTGCCGGATCAGCCACCGCCGACCGTCAGCATTCCTTGAATCCAAGCGGGCATCCCGGTCCTCGGGTAGCACCGCCAGCCTCGGAGGTCACCCATGTAACGCGGTCTGACGCCAGGAGTGCCGGCGGCCTCGACCTCGTCACCGGCCGCGCCCACCACCGCACCGCTCGGGTCGCGCAGGGTCAGCTGGTCCCCGGTGACCTCTGCGCTCCATCCCGGTGGCCAGATCGCGATCTTCCCACCGACGACGACGCACCCGCGCTCGTCGACCCCGAGTAGACCCGCGATCCTGGCAGTGAAGACCACCTTCGACTCAGCAGGCGCCACCAGGAGCGGCCCGGACGGGTCGACGTCAGCGCCTGTCACGACCTCCACCTCGGACTGCACCGTGAACACTTCGGTGGCGCCGTCCACACAGCCAGCCGCCGTTCCCTCCGGTGCAAACCCGAAGCCGCCGCCGAGCCTCAGACGGTCACCCCCGGTTGCCACCGCGACGCCCGCGGGGTCACGCAGGAGCAGGACGCCATCGGCTGTCCGCTGGGCTGTGAAGTCGGCCGGCCAGAGGACGGGGGTGCCGCCCACGGTCACGCAGCCGCCGTCGTCGCTCAGCGCACCCTGGTGCTCAGCGAGCTGGGCGCGCTGGCCGGGCCGCCACCCGCTGGTCGCCAGCTCGAGGCCCGTCGCGCCTTCGAAGTCGACCTCGGACTGAAGGTGCGGCACCTCGGTGACGTCGGCGGGCGCGCAGGGGGCCTCGCCCAACTGCTGCTCGAGCGGCACGTACCCACCCGATGCCGTGACCATGTCGCCCTCGTGCGCCACGACCTCGCCCGTGCCGTCGCGCAGCTCGAGCCGGCCGCCGTCGACCTCGGCCGACCAACCGTAGGGCCACACCGCGGTTCGACCGGTGCCCAACGCGTCGGCCAGCACGACGCAGCCGCGGTCGTCAGCCTCGAGGCGCCCGCTCACCAGAGCCTGCATGCTGACGACCACGCCGTCGGCAGGTCGATTGGCGGTGAGGAGCGCCGCCGTCACAACCGGCTCGTCGGCGGCCGGGGATTGCGACGGTTCGGTCGTTCCGGTCCCGCCTCCGAGCAGGGCCGCTCCCCCGACCACCGCCGCCACGGCGGTCACCGCCACGGCCATCACGACCGGCACCCGCGACCGGCTCCGGACGACCGGGGCCGGTCCGACCTCGACGCGTGCGGCGCTCTCGTCGAGCATCCGGCGCAGCTGCTCGTGGCTCATGACTCCTCCTGGACGACGTCGCGCAGCGACTCGTCGGCGGCCAGCGCCGCCAGGGCCCGCGACGTCCGGCTCTTGATCGTGCCGAGCGCGACGCCCAGCGCGGTGGCGGTCTGCTGCTCGGTGAGGTCGGCGTAGAAGCGCAGCACGACGACCTCGCGCTGCCCGAGCGGCAGACGCAGCAGCGCGCCCCGCATCGCGTCGGACTCGGCCACGGCACCCGCGACGTCGTCCACCGAACGGCCCGCCTCGGGCAGCGCCTCGGTCGGTGTCTCGCCCCACCACCGCCGCCGGCGGCTGTCGAGCAGGGTGTTGATGAGCACCCGGTGCACGTAGGCGTCGACGTCGTCGGCCCGCGTCACGCGCGTCCAGCGACGGTGGCACTTGGCCAGTGCGACCTGGACGACGTCCTCGGCGGCGTGCACGTCGGCCCCGAGCAGCACGGCCGAGCGCACCAACCGGGTCCAACGCGCGGCGACGAACTCGTCGAAGCCGTGCGCGGACCCGGTCATGGGCACGAGACGTGCCGGGGCGCTCGGATGGTTCCGCGACGCCGCTCGGTCGACCAGTCAGCCGCTCAGAGCGAGGCGAGCGCCTCGTTGAACGTGGCGGACGGGCGCATCACGGCCGCCGCCTTCTCGGGGTCGGGGCGGTAGTAGCCGCCGATGTCGGCGGGGCTGCCCTGGACGGCGTTCAGCTCGTCGACGATCGTCTGCTCCTCGGCGGCGAGGCGCTCGGCGAGCGGCGCGAACCGGGCGGCGAGGTCGGCGTCGTCGGTCTGGTTCGCGAGCTCCTGGGCCCAGTAGAGCGCCAGGAAGAAGTGCGAGCCGCGGTTGTCGATGCCGCCCACGCGGCGGGTGGGCGACTTGTCCTCGTTGAGGAAGGTCTCGGTGGCGCGGTCGAGGGCACCCGCGAGCACGGTGGCGCCGGCGCGGCCGGACTGCTCGGCGTACAGCTCGAGCGAGGGCACGAGGGCGAAGAACTCGCCCAGGCTGTCCCAGCGCAGGTAGTTCTCCTTGACCAGCTGCTGCACGTGCTTGGGGGCCGAGCCGCCCGCGCCGGTCTCGAACAGGCCGCCGCCGTTCATCAGCGGGACGACGGAGAGCATCTTGGCCGAGGTGCCGAGCTCGAGGATCGGGAACAGGTCGGTGTTGTAGTCGCGCAGCACGTTGCCGGTGACCGAGATGGTGTCCTCACCGCGGCGCAGGCGCTCGAGCGAGTAGGCGCAGGCCTCGGCCGGCGCCAGGATCTCGATGGTCAGCCCGTCCGTGTCGTGCTCGGGCAGGTACTCCTTCACCTTCGCGATCACGTTGGCGTCGTGGGCCCGGGTCTCGTCGAGCCAGAACACCGCGGGCGAGCCGGAGGCGCGGGCGCGGCTGACGGCCAGCTTGACCCAGTCGCGGATCGGCTCGTCCTTGGTCTGGCAGGCACGCCACACGTCACCGGGCTGCACGTCGTGCTCGATCAGCGTCTCGCCGGCGGAGGAGACGACGCGGATCGTGCCGGCGGACGGCGCCTCGAACGTCTTGTCGTGCGAGCCGTACTCCTCGGCCGCCTTGGCCATCAGGCCGACGTTGGGCACCGAGCCCATCGTGGCCGGGTCGAACGCGCCGTGGGCGCGGCAGTCGTCGATGACGGTCTGGTAGACGCCGGCGTAGGACGAGTCGGGGATGACGGCCAGCGTGTCGGCCTCCTCGCCGTCGGGGCCCCACATGTGCCCCGAGGTGCGGATCATCGCCGGCATCGAGGCGTCGATGATGACGTCGCTCGGCACGTGCAGGTTGGTGATGCCGCGGTCGGAGTCGACCATCGCGAGCTTCGGCCCGTCGGCCAGACCCTGCTGGACGGCGGCCTTGATCGCCTCGCCCTCGGGCAGGGAGTCGACGGCCGAGAGCAGTGCTCCGAGCCCGTCGTTGGGGCTGATGCCGGCGGCGGCGAGCTGCTCGCCGTACTGCTCGAACAGCGTCGGGAAGAACGCCTGGACGACGTGGCCGAAGATGATCGGGTCGCTGACCTTCATCATCGTGGCCTTCAGGTGCGCCGAGAACAGGACGTCGTCGGCCTTGGCCCTCGCGACCTGCTCGGTCAGGAAGCGGCGCAGCGCGGCGACGTCCATGTAGGTGGCGTCGACGACCTCGCCGGCCAGCACCTTCACCTGCTCCTTGAGCACCGTGGTGGTGCCGTCGGCGGCGACGTGCTCGATGCGCAGCGTGTCGTCGGCGTCGAGGACGACCGACTTCTCGTTGGAGCGGAAGTCGTGCTCGCCCATCGTGGCCACGTTGGTCCTGGAGTCGGACGACCAGGCGCCCATGCGGTGCGGGTGCGCCTTGGCGTAGTTCTTCACCGACGCCGGCGCGCGGCGGTCGGAGTTGCCCTCGCGCAGCACCGGGTTCACCGCGGAGCCCTTGACCTTGTCGTAGCGGGCGCGGACGTCGCGCTCCTCGTCGGTGCTCGGCGACTCGGGGTAGTCGGGCAGGTCGTAGCCCTGGTCGCGCAGCTCCTTGACGGCCGCCTTGAGCTGCGGCACCGAGGCGGAGATGTTGGGCAGCTTGATGATGTTGGCCTCGGGCCGGGTGGCCAGGTCGCCGAGCTCGGCGAGGTGGTCGCCGATGCGCTGCTCGTCGGTGAGGCGCTCGGGGAACTGGCTGAGGATGCGTCCGGCCAGCGAGATGTCGCGGGACTCGACGTCGACGCCGGCCGCGGCCGCGTAGGCCTCGACGATCGGCAGGAACGAGTAGGTCGCCAGCAGCGGCGCCTCGTCGGTGTAGGTGTAGACGATCGTCGCGTTCGTCGAGTGCTCGGCCATGGGTGGTGTCAGCTCCTGTGCCGCGTCGGTGGGTTTCTCGACGTCAAGATACCTGACGCCGGGGACGTCGCCAGCGTCGCACCCCCTCGGCCCGCGAGCCACCCGAGCGGGGGTCCCGCGCGCCACTAGAGTTCGGGCGTCCCCCACGTTTCCGGCATCCGTACGAAGGGCAGGCCCGCGCCATGACCGCCACCCCAGACGCAGCTCCCCCCGCCGCCGAGCACCCGCAGCACACGCAGCTGCAGAAGCTGATGGCCGAGGCCCTCGGCACGTTCGTGCTCGTCGTCCTCGGTGTCGGCGCCGCAGCCCTGCCCGCGCTCGGCCTCGGCGCCTCGGGCAGCGAGCTCGCCGCCCTCAGCACGACCTCGATCGGCCTGGCCTTCGGCATCGCGATCGTCGCGATGGTCTACGCCTTCGGCCGGGTCTCGGGCGGGCACTTCAACCCGGCCGTCTCGGTCGGCGCCGCCATCGGCGGCCGCATCAGCTGGCGCGAGGCGGGTCTCTACAGCGCCGCGCAGGTCGGCGGCGCGATCGTCGGCGGCATCGTGCTGCTGCTCGTCGCGCTCAGCGCCGACGTCGGCTACGAGTTCGGCGACGACAACCTCGGCGCCAACGGCTTCGGCGACCGGGGTGGGGCGGCCCTGATCGCCGTCCTGCTCGTCGAGATCGTGCTGACCTTCGTCTTCCTCACCGTCATCTTCGCCACCACCGACGAGCGCAACGACCACCCGGGTCTGGCCCCGCTGGCCATCGGTCTGACGCTGGCCGCGATCCACTTCGTGGCCATCCCGCTCGACGGCACCTCGGTCAACCCGGCCCGCTCGCTCTCGACGGTGTTCTTCTCCGGCGGCGACGCGATCGTGCAGATCTGGGTCTTCATCCTCGCGCCGCTGGTGGGCGCCGCGCTGGCCGGCCTGGCCTACCCGGCGATCTTCGGCCACG
Organism: Nocardioides marinquilinus; assembly: GCF_039543705.1. NCBI lineage: Bacteria > Bacillati > Actinomycetota > Actinomycetes > Propionibacteriales > Nocardioidaceae > Nocardioides > Nocardioides marinquilinus. The sequence goes on along the minus strand of NZ_BAABKG010000002.1, from coordinate 965,974 downwards.
CCACCGGCCCCGTGCCCGGCTCGGGCTTCACCTTCGGCTCCGGCGGCGCGCCGGTCGGCTACACCGACCAGTACCAGCAGCAGTGGAGCCAGGGCGGGCAGGCCGGCGCCTACGGCGGCTACGACCAGCCGGCGCAGGGCGGCTACCAGCAGGGCTACCAGCAGCCGGGCCAGCCGGGCGGCTACCAGGCACCGGGCCAGGCCGCGCAGCAGCCGCCGGCCGAGCAGCCGATCATCCAGGACGGCTGGCAGTGGGACCCGCAGTCGCAGCAGTGGATCCCGGCCCAGCAGCAGCCGGGCCAGGGCGGCGACTCCACGCAGGTCCGCCCGCAGGACTACTGAGCGACCGACCGACCGCTCGGGTCAGCCGGGGGTGCGCGTCAGCGCCGCGACGCCCCCGGCCGACTCGAGCAGCACCAGCCCGACGTCGCGTGAGTAGAGCGCGTTGACCATCGACCCCGCGGGTCCGTAGAGGTCGGTCAGCTCGAGCACCACCACGTCGTCGTACTCCGTCGCGGTGCCGTCGACGTCGAGGGTCACGGTCTCGTCGACCCCCGCCACCGTGACGCGCGGGTCGTCGTCACCGGGCAGGTCGGCAGCCAGGTAGCCGTCGCCGACGCGTGGCGTGCGCGTGACCAGCAGGCCCGCGCGGACGTCGTCCTCCCCCGTCAGCCACGTCGCGGAGCCGGTGCCGTCGGCGTCCTCGCTCTCGCGGCCGAGCCACCACACGTTGCCCTCGTCGTCCTCGGCGAGCAGATCGGTCGTGCCGTCGAGGCTCACGGCCGTCGTCGTGACGCCCGCGACCTCGGGCCCGGGCGCCACCGTGCGCTCGACGCTGGTGCCGTCGACGGTCCGGTAGGACGCCGCGAGGTCGAGCGCGAGCCACGGGCTCTCGACCGGGCCGCCGGTGAAGTCGGCCGCGTCGGGGGCCTCGGTGGGCACCTCGAGCTCGTCGACGCCCGACGGCGGGCTCGGCTCGGCGGCGCTGCCGCACGCGGCCAGCCCGGCGCCGAGCCCGAGGACGGCCACGACCGCGACGGCGGGGCGGGCGATCGGACGGCGCACGCCGTCATCCTCGCCTACGCCGCCCGCCGCGCCGGGGGCGGCTGCGCCGCTGCTAGTTTCGGCAGCGCCCCACCGGCACCGACCGGTCCTCCACCCCTCGACACCGTTCCGGGAGTCCCCGTTGAGCACTGAGAAGCCCCTCAAGGTCGCCGTCACCGGCGCCGCCGGCCAGATCGGCTACAGCCTGCTGTTCCGCCTCGCGAGCGGCGCCCTCACCGGCGACCGGCCCGTCGAGCTGCGGCTGCTGGAGATCGAGCCCGCGCTCAAGACGCTCGAGGGCGTCGTGATGGAGCTCGACGACTGCGCGTTCCCGGGGCTGGCCGGCATCGAGATCGGCTCCGAGGCCGAGACCATCTTCGACGGCGTCAACCTCGCCCTGCTCGTCGGCGCGCGCCCCCGCGGCCCCGGCATGGAGCGCGGCGACCTGCTCGAGGCCAACGGCGCGATCTTCACCGCCCAGGGCAAGGCGCTCAACAGCGTCGCGGCCGACGACGTCCGCATCGGCGTCACCGGCAACCCCGCCAACACCAACGCGCTGATCGCGCTCAAGAACGCCCCCGACATCCCGGCCGAGCGGTTCTCGGCGCTGACCCGCCTCGACCACAACCGCGCCATCTCGCAGCTGGCCGCGAAGACCGGCGCCCCGGTCACCGACATCACGAAGATGACGATCTGGGGCAACCACTCCGCCACGCAGTACCCCGACCTCTTCCGCGCCGAGGTCGGCGGCCGCAACGCCGCCGAGGTCGTCGGCGACCAGGAGTGGCTCGAGAACACCTTCATCCCCACCGTCGCCAAGCGCGGCGCGGCCATCATCGAGGCGCGTGGCTCCTCCTCGGCCGCCTCGGCGGCCTCGGCCACCATCGACGCCGCCCGCGACTGGCTCTACGGCTCCGCCGCGGGCGACTGGGTCTCGATGGCGGTCGTCTCCGACGGCTCGTACGGCGTGCCCGAGGGCCTGGTCTCCTCCTTCCCCGTCACCACCCGCGACGGCGACTGGACGATCGTCGAGGGCCTCGAGATCGACGACTTCTCCCGCGGGCGCATCGACGCCTCGACGGCCGAGCTCGCCGACGAGCGGGACGCCGTCACCCAGCTCGGCCTGATCTGAGCGACCGGCCGACCCCGTAGGTCTCGGGGCTCGGCCGTGGCCGGCCTCGCACCTCGACCATCGTGCACGCGTGACGATGGTCGAGGTGCGAGGAGCCCTGGCGACCCTCGAGACCACCCTCGAGACCCACGTCCGCGCGGGGTGCACGCGAGCCGCCACGCCGGACCGTCACCACAAGATCGCCGCAAGACCTGGCCACGCGCCGGACACCCTTCGTCCACGTTTCAACCACAGTCCTGCAGGGGCCGCGGATAACGCCGTGGCGGTCCGGAACGGTCCCTAACTTGGCTAGGTGAAGCCGTTCCCCCACACCCCGACCAGCCGCACCACGAGGCTCTCCGCAGCCGGCCTGCTGGTCACCCTGGCGGTCGTCGTCCCGGTCGCCGTCACGACCTCCCTGGCCCCGTCGGCCTCCGCCGCGACGCCGACGCTGCCGCTCAACCCGATCAGCGTCCAGATCGACGGGCACCCCGCCAACAGCGGCTTCCTCGCCTTCGTCGAGGGCGACATGACCGTGCGCAGCGGTGAGTCGGAGGGCACCGTCGCGATGGGCGGCGACCTGCACGTGCGGGGCAACTACAACGTCGCCGGCGCGGGCACCACCGACCCGACCTACACCGCGCCGGGCGACGCGCGCCCGACCTACCTGCACGTCGGCGGCGGGGTCTCGTGGGAGAACGGCGGCGCCGACGTCTACGTGCAGCGCGAGGGCTTCACCAAGATCGCGCGCACCGCGACCTACAGCGCCTACAACCGCGACAGCAACAACGCCCAGGTCAACTACAAGGTCGTCAAGCCCGGCGCGCGCTACGAGTCGCAGCCGAAGATCGAGGGCCGCACCAACCTGCAGACGCCCGCCTCGATCGGCACCGTCCCGCCGAGCAGCCTGATCGACATCCCCGCCGCCTTCGCGGCCTACCGGTCGATCTCGAGCCAGCTGGCCGGCTGCCCGAGCACCGTCGAGCTGCTCGACCGTGACCAGGGGATGGCGCCGCTGCCGCGGCCGATCAAGCCCGGGGCGAAGGGCGTGCTGCAGCTCGTCCCCGGCCGCACCAACGTGCTGAGCCTGACCACCGACGAGCTGCGCAACCTCTCCGAGATCACGTTCGCCGACAAGCCGACGGCGTCCACGCCGCTGCTCGTGAACGTCACCGGGACGACGTTCGACGGCAACACGCCCAACCTGGCCGGCATCGGCGGCGTCGACGCCCCCTACATCCTGTGGAACTTCCCTACGGCTACGTCGATCCGGGTCGTGGGCGGCGCGACGATCGAGGGCACCATCTACGCCCCGAACGCCGCGATCGACTGGCAGACCAGCAACAACATCGAGGGCAACGTCATCTCGGCCCGGCTCGACCACGGCCAGGGCGAGCTGCACGACTTCCCCTTCGACGCGGTGCTCGACTGCTCCCCCGCGCCGGAGAAGCCGACGCTGACCCTGGTCAAGCAGGTCGTCAACGACGACGGCGGCACCGCCGTCCCCACCGACTGGACGCTGTTCGCCGACGGCGGCGCGGTGGGCTCGATCAGCGGCGCCACCGGCGACCCGGCCGTCACCGGCGCCGAGGTCGAGCCGGGCACCTACGCGCTGTCCGAGAGCGGCCCTGGGGGCTACGACGCCGGTGAGTGGACCTGCGACGGCGGCACGCTGGCCGGCGCCGAGGTCACCCTCGCCGACGGCGACGACGTCACCTGCACCATCGTCAACGACGACACCCCGGCACCGCCCGCGCACCTCACGCTGGTCAAGCAGGTGGTCAACGACGACGGCGGCACCGCCGCGGCCACCGACTGGACGCTGTCCGCCGACGGCGGCGCGCTCGGCTCCATCAGCGGCGCCACTGGCGACGACGCCGTCACCTTCGCCGAGGTCGCCGCCGGCACCTACACGCTCGGCGAGACCGGCCCCGACGGCTACGCCTCGCTCGGCTGGGAGTGCGCGTGGGGCCCGCCGCCGCTGCGCGCCGGCCGGGCGTCGCGGGTGGTCGCCGACCCCGTCAGCACCGTGACGCTGGCGCCCGGTGACGTCGTCACCTGCACCGTCACCAACGACGACCTGCCGCTCGGTCCCCCGACCCGCCTGACCCTGGTCAAGCAGGTCGTCAACGACGACGGTGGCACCGCCGTGGCCACCGACTGGACGCTCACCGCCGACGGCGGCGCCGTCGGCACGATCAGCGGCCCCACCGGCGACCCCTCGGTCACCGGCGTCCAGGTCGCCCCCGGCACCTACGCGCTCACCGAGACCGGCCCCGACGGCTACGAGTCGCTCGGCTGGTCGTGCGTCGGCCTCGGGGTGCGCCCGGGCGACGGGTCGCGCGTCGTCCGGGACGCCGTCGTGCTCGCGCCCGGTGACGACGTCACCTGCACCGTGGTCAACGACGACGTGCCTCCCCTGCCGACCACCCGCCTGACGCTGGTCAAGCAGGTCGTCAACGACGACGGCGGCACCGCCGTCCCCACCGACTGGACCCTCACCGCCGACGGCGGCGCGCTCGGCACGATCAGCGGCCCCACCGGCGACGCCTCGGTCACCGCGGCCGAGGTGCAGCCGGGCAGCTACACCCTCGGCGAGACCGGCCCCGACGGCTACGAGGCGCTCGGCTGGACCTGCGTCGACGCGCCGCCGGTGCCCGTGCTGGTGCGCGGCGCCCGCGTGGCGGTGGCCGACGACCAGGTCACGCTCGAGGCCGGCGACGACGTCACCTGCACGATCGTCAACGACGACCGCAAGACCGTCGTGCTCGGCGACACGCAGCTGACGCTGGTCAAGCAGGTCGTCAACGACGACGGCGGCACCGCCGTCCCCACCGACTGGACGCTCACCGCCGACGGCGCGGACGACGACCTCAGCGGCCCCACGGGCACGCCCGAGGTCACCGGCCGGCTGGTCGCGGCCGGCACCTACCAGCTCGGCGAGTCCGGCGGCCCCGACGGCTACGACGCCGGCGAGTGGACGTGCGACGGCGGCGTCGTCGGCGCGGCGTCGGTGACCCTCGCCGAGGGCGACAAGGTCACCTGCACCATCGTCAACGACGACCGACCCGCCCGCCTGACACTCGTCAAGGTCGTCGTCAACGACGACGGCGGCACCGCCGACGCGGGCCTGTGGCAGCTCACCGCCGAACAGCAGGTCGACGACGGCGTGCGCCTCGACGGCTTCACCGGCGACGCCGAGGTCACCGACGTCCCGGTGCCGGCCGGCACCTACGCCCTGAGTGAGGACGGCCCCACCGGCTACGCCTCGCTCGGCTGGGACTGCGTCCCGACCGGGCCGGTCGGTGTGCGCGGGGCCGGTGACGCGCCGGTGGTGGGCGAGGACGACACGGTCGAGCTCGGCGTCGGCGACGACGTCACCTGCACCGTCACCAACGACGACGTCGCGCCCCGCCTGACCCTGGTCAAGGACGTCGTCAACGACGACGGCGGCACCGCCGTGCCCACCGACTGGACGCTCTCGGCCGACGGCCCGACGCCGATCACCGGCCTCACCGGCGACGCCGAGGTCACCGGCGCCGTGGTGCTGCCCGGCGACTACGACCTCACCGAGGCCGACGGCCCCGACGGCTACGCCGCCGCCGGCTGGACCTGCGTCTACGAGAACGCGCAGCCCGTGCGGCCCGCCCGGGACGCCGCGCTCCCGACCGACGGCGAGGTGACGATCCGGGTCGGCGACGTGGTCACCTGCACGGTCGTCAACGACGACGTCGCGCCGCACCTGACGCTCGTCAAGCGCGTCGTCAACGACGACGAGGGCACCGCCGTCCCCACCGACTGGACGCTCGCCGCCGACGGCCCCGTCGAGCTCAGCGGCGTCACGGGCGACGCGACCGTCACCGGCGCCGAGGTCGAGGCCGGCGACTACTCGCTCACCGAGTCGGGCGGACCCGGCGAGTACGACGCCCTCGGCTGGGTGTGCTCCACCGGCACGGTCTCCGTCGGCGGTGGCGTCGTGTCGGCGTCGTGGAGCCTGGACGACGGCGCGCTCACCCTCGCGCCCGGCGAGAACGTGACCTGCACGATCACCAACGACGACCGGCCCACCGCCGTCCTCTCCGACACCCGGCTGACGCTGGTCAAGGTGGTCGTCAACGACGACGGCGGCACCGCGGTGCCCACCGACTGGACGCTCTCGGCCGACGGCCCGACCGCCATCGCGGGCGTCACCGGCTCGGACGACGTCACCGACGTCGCGGTCGAGCCCGGCGACTACACGCTGGCCGAGTCCGGCGGCCCCGAGGAGTACCGCGCCGAGGACGGCTGGAGCTGCGACGGCGGCACCGTCACCGGCGACGTCGTCACCATCGCCGAGAGCGACCACGTCACCTGCACGATCGTCAACGACGACCGGCTCGCGGTGCTGCCCAGCGGCGAGACCGAGACGCCGACCTCGACGATGGCGGTCACCGTGCCCCCGTCGGTCACCCCGACCGACGACGGCTACGACAACGGCACCGGCAGCCTCCCGAACGCCGGCGGCCCGCCCCTCGGCCTCCTCACCCTCGCCGCCGGCCTCCTCCTCGCCGGCACCGCCTTCCTCGTCGGCTCCCGCCGCCGACCCAAGGGCCACTACCAGCGCTGACCCCGTGCCTGGCACCTCGACCACCGCACGGTGGTCGAGGTGCAAGGCCGGCCACGGCCGAGCCTCGAGGCCACCGACTCTCCATGCCCGGGCCACCGCACGGACCCTGAGCTCGTCGAAGGGCGGCCGGGTTCGGCGGCGCTGGCCACGAGCGGCGGCGCCATCAAACACAGGCGGCTGGTCGTCCCACCTGCCGCGGCCCTTGACCGGCAGGGGCCAACGACCAAGCTCAGGGTCTGTGTGGGGGCGTTCGCATCGACCGTGCGAGGTCTCGAGGCTCGTCGCCAGGGCTCCTCGCACCTCGACCATCGTGGGGGCGGGCCGACCACAGACCCGTTCGCGGCGCGCGACCTGGTGAGCGACGAGCACGGAGGGCGCAGCGAGGAACGAGCGAGCCCTCCGCGCGCAGGAGCGAACCAGGTCGCACGAAGGCGCCGCGAACACGCGCCGAAGCGAGGAACGAGCGGAGGCGCCAAACAACACAGGCGGCAGGTCGTCCCGTCCGCCGCGGCCCTTGACCGGCAGGGCCCTTCGACAAGCTCAGGGTCCGTGGTGGGACCTGGGCGCGGGGGGCCAGGGGTCTCGAGGCTCGTCGCCAGGGCTCCTCACACCTCGACCACCGTGGGGGCGGGCCGACCCCAGACCCGTTCGCGGCGCGCGACCGTGTAACCGACGAGCACGCAAGGGCGCAGCGAGGAACGAGCGAGCCCTTGCGCGCGCAGGAGGGCACACGGTCGCCGATGGCGCCGCGAACACGCGCCGAAGCGAGGAACGAGCGGAGGCGCCATCAAACACCGGCGGATGGTCGTCCCACCTGCCGCGGCCGTTGACCGGCAGGGGCCCTTCGACAAGCTCAGGGTCCGTGTGGGGGACGTTCGCATCGACCGTGCGAGGTCTCGAGGCTCGTCGCCAGGGCTCCTCGCACCTCGACCACCGTCAGGCGGGCCGACCACAGACCCGTTCGCGGCGCGCGACCTGGTGAGTGACGAGCACGGAGGGCGCAGCGAGGAACGAGCGAGCCCTCCGCGCGCAGGAGCGAACCGGGTCGCACGAAGGCGCCGCGAACACGCGCCGAAGCGAGGAACGAGCGGAGGCGCAATCAAACACAGGCGGCTGGTCGTCCCACCTCGCGTGGCCGTTGACCGACCGTGCCCTTCGACAAGCTCAGGGTCCGTGGACGGGACCTAGGCACGGAGGGCCAGAGGTCTCGAGGCTCGTCGCCAGGGCTCCTCACACCTCGACCACCGTGGGGGCGGGCCGACCCCAGACCCGTTCGCGGCGCGCGACCGTGTAACCGACGAGCACGCAAGGGCGCAGCGAGGTACGAGCGAGCCCTTGCGCGCGCAGGAGGGCACACGGTCGCCGATGGCGCCGCGAACACGCGCCGAAGCGAGGAACGAGCGGAGGCGCCAAACAACACCGGCGGATGGTCGTCCCACCTGCCGCGGCCCTTGACCGGCAGGGGCCAACGACCAAGCTCAGGGTCCGTGGGGGGACGTTCGCATCGACCGTGCAAGGTCTCGAGGCTCGTCGCCAGGGCTCCTCGCACCTCGACCATCGTGGGGTGGTGGTGACACCGGAGCCGACTACGTCGGCTGGTCCGGGATGGAGCCGGCGAGGAGGTAGAAGGCGACGGCGACGCCGATGAGGAGGGTGGTGTCGACGAGGCGGTGGCGGACGGCGAGCATGCCGGCGTCCCGCTGGGGCAGCAGCAGGCGGAGGACGCCGGCGGCGACGAGGCCGGCGGAGAGCACGCGCAGGCCGGCGCGCCAGTCACCGGTGGTGACGATGCCGATCGCGACGCCTGCGGTGATGAGCACGCACAGGTAGAACGCACCGCCCACGGTGGAGGGGTAGCGACGGGGCTGCTCGGGCGGGTCGGGCGTCTCGAGGCCCTCGGGCGGGTCGCTCACCGTGGTCAGGACACCACCTCGGCGACGCCGGCGGTCTGCTCGGCCCGCGCGACGACGTTGGTGAGCAGCATCGCGCGGGTCATCGGCCCGACGCCGCCGGGGTTGGGCGAGACCCAGCCCGCGACGTCCCAGACGTCGGGGGCGAGGTCGCCGGCGACCTTGCCGTCGACGCGCGAGACGCCGACGTCGAGCAGCGCGGCGCCCGGCTTGACCATGTCGGCGGTCACCAGGCCCGGGACGCCGGCGGCCGCGACGACGACGTCGGCGGTGCGCACGTGCGCGGCGAGGTCGCGGGTGCCGGTGTGGCAGAGCGTGGTGGTGGCGTTCTCGCTGCGCCGGGTGAGCAGCAGCCCCAGGGGCCGGCCGACGGTGAGCCCGCGTCCGATCACGACGACCTCGGCGCCGGCCAGCTCGATGCCGTGGCGGCGGAGCAGCTCGATGCAGCCGATCGGCGTGCACGGCAGCGGACCGGGCTCGCCGAGCACCAGCTTGCCGAGGTTCACCGGGTGCAGGCCGTCGACGTCCTTGTCGGGATCGACGCGCGAGAGCAGGGCGAACTCGTCGAGGCCGGTGGGCTGCTGCACCAGGAACCCGGTGCAGGCGGGGTCGGCGTTGAGGTCGTCGATGACGGCCTCCACCTCGGCCTGCGTGGCGGTGGCCGGCAGGTCGCGGCGCAGCGACTCGATGCCGATCTCGGCGCAGTCCTTGTGCTTGGCGCCGACGTACCAGTGCGACCCGGGGTCGTCGCCGACGAGCACGGTGCCGAGCCCGGGGACGACGCCCCGCTCGCGCAGGCGGGCGACCCGCTCGGTGAGCTCGGCCTTGATCGTCTTCAGCGTGGCGGTGCCGTCGAGGCGCTGTGCGGTCATCGGGTCCATCCTGTCAGGCGAGCGGGGTCGTGGTGGCCGGACCTCGTCAGTGGGCGAAGTGCCGCGTGCCGGTGAAGTACATCGTCACGCCGGCGGCCTCGGCGGCGGTGACCGTCAGCTCGTCGCGCATCGAGCCGCCGGGCTGCACGATCGCCGTCACGCCGGCGTCGATGAGGATCTGCGGGCCGTCCTCGAAGGGGAAGAACGCGTCGGAGGCCGCCACGGAGCCGGCCGCGCGGTCGCCGGCGCGGGTGACCGCGAGCCGGCAGGAGTCGACCCGGTTGACCTGCCCCATGCCGATGCCGACCGAGGCGCCGTCGCGGGCCAGCAGGATGGCGTTCGACTTCACCGCGCGGCAGGCCCGCCACGCGAAGGCGAGGTCGGCCAGCGTGGCCTCGTCGGCGGCGGTGCCGGTGGCGAGGGTCCAGGACGCCGGGTCGTCGCCGGGGGCGTCGACGGCGTCGCGGTGCTGCACGAGCAGCCCGCCCGAGATCGGGCGGGTCTCGACGCCGCCGCGGGCCGGCGGGTCGCAGCGCAGGATGCGCAGGTTCTTCTTGGCCTGCAGCACCTCGAGCGCGTCGTCGTCGAAGGCCGGGGCCACGACGACCTCGGTGAAGACGTCGGCGACCTGGGCGGCCATCGCGGCGGTGACGGGGCGGTTGGCGGCGATGACGCCGCCGAAGGCCGAGACCGGGTCGCAGGCGTGCGCGCGGGCGTGGGCGTCGGCGACGTCGGTGCCGGTGGCGATGCCGCACGGGTTGGCGTGCTTGATGATCGCGACGGCGGGGGCGTCGAAGTCGTGGGCGGCGCGCCAGGCGGCGTCGGTGTCGACGTAGTTGTTGTAGGACATCTCCTTGCCGTGCAGCTGCTCGGCCTGCGCCAGCCCGGTGCCGGCCCCGCTCGTGTAGAGCGCGGCGGCCTGGTGGGGGTTCTCCCCGTAGCGCAGCGTGGCCGCGCGGTCCCAGGTGGCGCCGACCCAGGCCGGGAACCCGGCGTCGGAGCCGGTGTCGGTGTCGGTGTCGGAGGTGTCGGTGAGCACGTTGCCCATCCACGAGGCCACGTGGACGTCGTAGGTGGCGGTGTGCACGAACGCCTCGGCGGCCAGCCGCTGCCGCTGGGCGAGGGTGAAGCCGCCGCCGGCGAGGGCGGCCAGCACGTCGTCGTACCGCTCGGGCGAGGTGACCACGGCGACCGACGGGTGGTTCTTGGCGGCCGCCCGCACCATCGACGGGCCGCCGATGTCGATCTGCTCGACGCACTCGTCGGGCGTGGCGCCCGACGACGCGGTCTCGGTGAACGGGTACAGGTTGCTGACGACGAGGTCGAACGGCTCGACCCCGAGCTCGGCGAGCTGCGTCACGTGGGTCTCGAGGCGCCGGTCGGCCAGGATGCCGGCGTGCACCATCGGGTGCAGCGTCTTGACCCGGCCGTCGAGGCACTCGGGGAAGCCGGTGAGCTGCTCGACGCGGGTCACCGGCAGGCCGAGCGACTCGATGCGTGCGGCCGACCCGCCGGTGGAGACGAGCGCGACGCCCGCCTCGTGCAGGCCGCGGACGAGGTCGTCGAGGCCGGTCTTGTCGTAGACCGAGACCAGGGCTCGGCGGATCGGGATCTGGTCGGGCACGGGCGCTCCTGGGTCGTGTGGGCTCGGGCGGGCCACCCAGGCGGTCGACGGCCCGCGACTCACACTCCCCGGTGGTTGCCCACCTGCGCCAGTCGTGTGACGCCAGGCTAGCGAGAGGGGGGCCCGAGGCGCACCTTGCGGCCCTCGACGGCGAAGCCCTCGCGCGCCATCCGGCCGACGGCCTCGACGAGCATGGCCCGCTCGGCGACCTTGATCCGCTCGTGCAGGGAGGCGACGTCGTCGTCCGGCTCGACCGGCACGGCGGCCTGCGCCACGATCGGGCCGGTGTCGACGCCGGCGTCGACGACGAACAGGGTGCAGCCGGTGACCTTGACCCCGTAGTCGAGCGCGTCGGCCGGCCCCTGCATGCCCGGGAAGGACGGCGAGAGCGCCGGGTGGGTGTTGACGGTGCGGCCGCCGTGGGCGGCGAGGAAGGCCGGGCCGACGAGCTTCATGAACCCGGCGAGGACGACGAGGTCGGGGTGGTGGTCGCCCACCGTGCGCGCCAGGTCGTCGTCCCACTGCTCGCGGCTCGCCGCGTCGGCGACCCGCAGCACGAAGGTCGGGACGCCGGACCGCTCGGCCCGGGCCAGTCCCTCGATGTCGCCGCGGTCGGCCCCGACGGCCACCACCTCGGCGCCGTAGCCGGGGTCGGCGCAGGCGTCGAGCAGGGCCTGCAGGTTGCTGCCGGACCCCGAGACGAGGACGACGAGCCGGGCCGGACGCGGGGGCTCGTGCGGGGACGACGTCACGCGCCGCAGCCTAGAACGGCCTCAGTCGAGCTCGACGTCGACCGGCAGCCGCCGGCGCTGCCACCAGCAGACGAGCAGCCCGCCGAGCAGGCCACCGAAGCCGAAGGCGGTCACGGCGTGCAGCAGGGTGTCGAAGACGATCGGCCCGACGTCGCGCATGCGACCCGGCCCGACCGCGCCGCCCGCCAGCGAGGCGAGCAGCCCCACCAGGACGCCGGCGCCGATGCCTCCGGCCACGCCGCGCACGGCCGCCTCGACGTAGTAGGGCGTGGGCCAGGCGCGCTGGCTCCACGCGGCGGCGAGGAAGGCGACCAGCAGCGGCAGCACGGCCAGCCAGCGGGTCCAGCCGGGGGCGACGCCCTCGTCGGGCAGGGCGGCGAGCATGGGGAAGGCCGGCAGCGGCCCCAGCACGGCCGAGGCCGGCGTGACCAGGGTGCCCGCGCCGACGGTGAAGCCGGGGCCGAGCAGGTAGGAGCCGGCGAAGGCGCCGGCGTTGGGCAGCAGCGCGACGCCGAGCACGACCATCACCGCGATGGCGCCGCCGCCCCCGCCGAGCTGGGTCATCACGTTGGCGGCGGTCGACAGGTCGACCGCGAGCGCCACGAGGAACGCCACCACGCCCACCAGCAGCCACAGCGTGATCGTGCGGCGGGCCACGACGGCGCCCGCCCGCAGCGTGGCCGGCAGGGACGCCGTCCAGATCGCGGCGCGGCCGGCGCCGACGGCGATGGCCGGGACGCCGGCCAGCAGGCACACCGCGAGCGCCCACAGCACGAGGCGGCGTCCGTCGGGGTCGGTCTGCGGGGTGGCGGTGAGGCTGAAGGTGGCCCACGCGACGGCGAGGTAGCCGGCCGCGAACAGCGCTCCGGCCAGCGGGACGACGAGGTCGCGCTGGCCGTCGAGGATGCCGTCGGCGTCGGGGCCGTGCCCGCTCACCGCCGTCCCGACCCGGTGACCGAGCCGCCAGGCCGCCCACGCGCAGGCCAGGGTGAGCCCGAGCGGCACCGCGGTGATCGCGACGCCGTCGATCGAGAAGCCCGAGCCGTGCGCGGTCAGCCACGACAGCGCGCCGATGCGCAGCCCGTCGCGGGGGGTGCCGTGGCTGCCGCCGTCGGTGAGGAACCAGCCGGTGACGCCCAGCGCCAGGCACACCAGCAGCGGTGCGGCGGCCGCGCCGAGGCCGCCGGCGAGCGCCACCAGCGCGAGCGGACGCCGGGCGGCGAGGTCGCGCCGGGTCTGGCCGGCCGTGGGGCTCGGACGACGGGTGCGGGCGTCGGGCGGCAGCAGGGAGGTCATGGCCGTTCCATCGTGAACCCCGCCGGGCGCGGCGCGCGGCAGCCACGCCGTCCCGATCCTCGGCCGGGTGCGAGGTGCCTCACCCGCTGTTCCGCGGATTCCGTGGTGTCCCGACGGACGCCGGCTGCCTAGCGTGGCCGCGCCGCCCGACCCGTGCGCCCGCACGGGGTCGCAGCGGCTCTCCCCATCCCCGTCCGAACCCTCCGGAGGACTCCCCGTGAAGAAGATCCTGGCCGCCACCGTGGCCGCCGCCACCCTCGGCCTGACCACCGTCACCGTCAGCCCCGCCGACGCCGCGCCGAGCAAGGGCTGCGTGACCCGCGCCGAGTACAAGAAGGTCAAGAAGGGCATGACGAAGGCGCGGGTGCACTCGATCTTCGGCACGAGCGGCCAGCGGGTCACCATGAGCGGCGGCGTCGAGGGACGCGGCTACAAGGTGTGCACCTCGAAGACCGGCGCCGTCGGCGTGGCCTACTCGAAGGGCAAGCTGGCCAGCAAGGCCGTCACCTGGCGCTGACCCGTTCGCCCCGGCCGCTCAGCGCAGCCGCCACCAGGACGCCGACCGGTCACCCGACCGGTCGGCGTCCTGCTGCTCGGCGCCGGGCCAGAAGTCGAGCAGGTCGCCCTCGCCGAGGCCGAGGGCGCGCTCGATGTCGGCCGGCGCCGTCTCCTGCAGGTAGCGCGAGACGGTGTGGGTCAGGTCGCGCCAGTGACCGCGCAGTGTCGACTCCGACAGGAACAGCGTGCGGCTCAGCTCGGCGTAGGTCAGGCCACGGGCCCGCCCGGCCAGCACCTCGCGCTGCCGCTCGCTGAGGATCGTCAGCCGGTCGCGCCGCACCAGCACCTCCATCAGCCCGATCAGGGGCTGCGGGACGACGACCTGCCCCTCGGCCACCTCGAGGAACCGGGTCTGCGCCGCCTCGATCGACTCCGCCTTCGACACCACGCCGGTGGCGCCGGCGGCCAGGCACGCCGCGAGCACGAAGCGCCGCTCCTCGTGGCTGTAGACGCACACCCGGTAGCCGGCCGCCACCACGGCGCGCACCGCGGCGACGCCCTGCCGCGCGGTCGGCTGGGCGGTGTTCGCCAGGTGCAGGTCGAGCACCGCCAGCGAGGCCGACGGCCGCTCCTCGAGCAGCGTCTCGACCCGCGCGAAGGTGCCCACGACCTCGAGGGAGGGCAGCAGCACCGGCATCGCCTGCCGGATCGCGGTGGCGTCGTCGACGACGACGGCGGTGGGTCGCGTCACCGGCGCGACCGCCGTCCGCGCGCCGGGGCCGGGTCGACGGCCGGCTCGTCGGGGGCCATGGCGGCCGGGCCGGTCAGCGTGACCGTCGTCCCCGACCCGGCGGCCGAGGTCAGGCGCACCTCGAGGCCGTGGCGGCCCAGCTCGCCGTGCACGACCTCGCGCAGGCCCACCCCGGGCTCGACGGCCTCGGGGTCGAAGCCGCGGCCGTCGTCGTGCAGCACCAGCTCCCACGCCACCGGCGGCTGCTCGTCGCCGGCGTCGAGGTGGACGACGACCAGCCGTGCGTCGGCGTGGCGGCGCACGTTGAGCAGCAGGCTGGTCAGGGCGTTGCCGACGGCCTCGGCCACCGCGGGCTCGACGGCGACGTCGCCGCCGAGGTCGAGGGCCAGCTCGACCGGCAGGTCGTCGAAGCCGGCCACCGCGCGCCGCACGACCGCCGCGAGCGCGACCGGCCGCCCGCCGTCGTCGGCACCCGGCGTGGCCGGACCGCCGCGCAGGTAGGCGCGCATGCGCGTGGCCTCGTGGCGGGCCTGCTCGATGAGCCGGTCGCGGGCGCGGTCGTCGAGCGAGGGGTCGCCGAGCAGGTGCATCAGGGCCGCGCCGTTGTGGATGGCGAGCTGGGCCCGCCGCTCCTCCTCCAGCCGCGCCAGCTCGCTGGCCCGCGCCCGGGCGTCGTCGGCCTCCTGCGCGATCGAGAACAGGTAGCGGTAGGCCGCCCGGGCCACGAGTCCCAGCAGCACGACGGTCAGCAGGTCGCCGACGGTCGTGGTGAGCGTGTCGGCCTCGACCGCACCGGCCACGTAGACCACCTGGGCGGCCACCACCGCGGCCAGCCCCACGAGCCAGACCCGGGTGCTCGCGATGACCCCCACCGAGAGCGCCACGGCGACGGCGTAGCCGGGCTGCCAGCCCTCCCACGAGCCGATGCGGTACTCGGGCGAGACCACCCACGGTCCCGCCAGCAGCAGCGCGGCGGTGGCGGCGAGGTCGAGCGCCTGCAGCCGGTCGGGCAGCGGGCGGCCGCGGCGCAGCGAGCCCACGCTGACCCCGACGGCGGCGACGATCGCGACGGCCCACGACGCGGCGTAGCCGGCCGGGGCGGGCGAGTGCGAGAGGCCGTTGACGATCGAGGGCAGGCCCTGCACCAGCATGCCGAGCCGGGTGCCCACGACGAGCAGGACGACGACGCTCTCGGCGCCGGCGAGCGTGGTGGGCGGTCGCCCACCGCCCAGCCAGCCGTAGGTGGTGGCGACGTCGGGTCGTCGTCTCACGTCGCGTCATTGTGCCCGACCGGCCTCGAATCGGGGTTGGCGCGGCCCCTTGGCTACCGTGGAGCGGCCATGAAGCAGCCCGACGAGTTCGACGCCTTCTACAAGGAGTCCCGCGACCGGTTGCTCGCCCAGACCTACGCCCTGACCGGAGACCTCGTCGCCTCCCGCCGGGCCGTGCGCGACGCCTTCGTGGTGGCCTGGCACCGCTGGCGCAAGCTCGCGCGCCTCGACGGGCGGGCCGAGGCCGAGGCGGTCGTGCGCCCCCACGCCTGGCGCCTGGCGCAGCGGCACCACACCGCCCGCGTCCTGCGCCGCGACCGCGACCTCGACCCGCGTGTCGCCGCCACCCTCGAGGCGCTCGGCAAGCTGTCGGTCGCCCAGCGCAAGGCCCTGGTGCTCACCCAGCTGGCCGCCGTCTCGATGCCGCAGATGGGCCGCGAGGTCGGCCTGCCGCTCGAGGACGCCGAGCGCGAGCTGCAGTCGGGCGCCGCCGCGCTCGCCCTCGCCCTCGACGTCGAGACCGCCGAGCTGCGCATGCGCTTCGAGGAGGTCGCGGCCGCCGCCGTCGCCCAGAGCCGCTGGCCGCGCGCCACCATCGTGCGCCGCGCCGGCGCCTCCCGGCGTCGCGCCCACACCCTCGTCGGGGTCGTCGGCGCGGTCGCCGCGGTCGTGGTCACCGGTGCGCTGGTCACCGACGCCGCCGGCGTGCGGCCCCAGCCCTACGTCGCGCCCCAGGAGCCCGGCGCCACGCCGACGCGGCCGGCCGGACCGCCGTCCGAGCAGATCGACGTCGGCGAGGGCGCCATCGCGCTCACCGACGCCGCGCTGCTTGACGTGCCCACGGTCGCGCCGACGCTGCGGCGCTCGCTCGGCGATCGCGCCTGGACGGTCGCGCGCACCACCGACAACAGCGCCGGCAACGGCCGGGTCATGCCGTGCCAGCTCGAGCGCTACGCCGACCCGCGTGGCGAGGCCGCGCTGGTGCGGGTGCTCTCCGCCGCCGAGGGACGCCGCCTGCCCGCGGCCGGCGTCGTCCAGCTGGCCGAGGCGTCGTCGAGCACGCGGGCCGCCCAGCGCACCTACCGCACCATGGTGGGCTGGTTCGCCGGCTGCACCGAGCCGCGCGTGCAGCTGCTCGGCACCCGCACCCCGCAGGGCCTGGGCGACGAGTCGGTGCAGCTGGTGCTGCGCTCGTGGGCCGACCCGGTCACCACCTGGGTCGTCGGGGTGGCCCGCACCGGTGTCTTCACCACCACCACCTTCCTGCGCGTCGGCGACGACGAGACCCCCGACCGCGAGGCCGCCGCCACGGTGCTCGGTGCCGCCGTCGACGAGCTGTGCGCGCTCCCGGACGGCGGCGGCTGCGGCCCCGCCGGTGCGCCCGAGCTGGTCGACCGCACGCCGCTGCCCGCCGGACCCGCGCCGGCCCTGGTCGGCGAGCTCGACCTGCCGCCGCTCTCCCGGTTCGACGAGCCGTGGGTCGGCACCGAGGCCCGCCGTCCCACCACCAACCCGGCCGCCACCAGCTGCGAC
The DNA here is from genome assembly GCF_039543705.1 of Nocardioides marinquilinus. Taxonomy (NCBI): domain Bacteria; kingdom Bacillati; phylum Actinomycetota; class Actinomycetes; order Propionibacteriales; family Nocardioidaceae; genus Nocardioides; species Nocardioides marinquilinus. The sequence goes on along the minus strand of NZ_BAABKG010000002.1, from coordinate 948,707 downwards.
GAGACCGCGTTCACCGGCGAGGTGCGCGGCGCCTCGTTCGACCGCGCCGCCACCCGCACCTTCCTGCTGCCCGAGTCGGGGCTGCCGCAGGAGTTCGGGCTCAGCGAGACCGTGGGCGCACTGCCGCCCCGCGCGGCCGCCGCCTTCGTCGACCGGGTGCGCGAGCGCCTGGAGAGCTGCGCCGACCGCGACCTCAACACCGACGTCGAGTCGCTCGGCACCCGCGACGTCGGGCCGCGCGGCGCCGAGGAGACCGTGACGCTCTCCGCCTGGCGCCTCGAGGTCGCGGTCGACGACGAGCGCGACCTGGTCTTCCTGATGGCGGTACTGCGCAACGGGACGGCGGTCGGCCAGCTCGGCTACGTGCCGGCCGACGGCGCGCGGCTCGAGGCCGAGGTCTTCCTCGACCTCGCCGAGCGGGCGCGCGACCGGCTCGAAGCGCTGCCGCCGCCGCGGGACTGAGCCGGCGGCAACTTCGCGCCGTCCGGTCGCGTCTCCCGAGGACCCCTCCCCCGACCCCGAGGAGTCCGCGTCATGCCGACCGACCACGCCCGCGCCCGTCTGCGCCGCGCCGCCGCCACGGCCGCTGTGCTTCCCCTCGTCCTGCTCGCCGCGGCCTGCGGCACCGAGGCCGGCGCCGACGCCGGCCCCGACGCCGGCCCCGACGCCGGCACCGACCCGGGCGAGGCGGCCACGAGCCCGTCGTCCCCGACGACGTCGAGCGCCGCGCCCACCGAGGCCTCCCCGAACGAGCCCACCGACCAGACCACCGACCAGCCCGCGGCCGCGGTCCGCGTGCCGGCCGACTTCCCGCTCGCCGACGGTCTGCCCGACCGGAACGGCGACGGCACGCCCGTGGAGGTCAGCGCGAAGGCGCCGTTCGACGACTTCGAGCTGTGCGGCGAGACCGCGTGGTCGACGACGGGCGAGCACCCGGTCGCCGACGCCGCCGGGGCGGCCTACGCCGGCGAGGCGGAGGACTTCCGCAGCCGCACCCTGGCCCTCTACCCCGACGCCGACGCGGCGGCCGCGGCGCTCGACACGCTGGTGACGGCGCTGGAGGAGTGCGACGACGCCGAGGTCGGCGGCACCGTGCAGGCCTACGACGAGGTCGACATCCCGTTGCCCGAGGGCGTCGAGGACGGCGCCACGATCCAGCACCGGTTCGCCGGCGAGCAGGGCGGCTTCGACGTCGGCCTCGAGGTGCTCGAGCTGTTCCGGGTCGGTAATGCCCTCTACCTCGCCTCCTACTACGGCGAGGCCAACGGCAGCCCCCGGACCGTGCGCGGCTACCTCGACTTCGTGACCGAGTCGTCAGCGCCCGTCGTCCGCGCGATGCGGGCCTTCACGGAGGCGTGAGGCAGGCGGTCAGGCGGGCGGTCAGGCGGGCGGTCAGGCGGGCAGGAAGACAGCGGCCGCGGGGCCGTCCGCACGTGGCGGACGGCCCCGCGGCCGCGTCGGTGCCCGGGCTCAGCCCTGGGCGGAGAGGATCTCGCGCATCAGCGCGGCCGTCTCGGACGGCGTCTTGCCCACCTTGACGCCGACGGCCTCGAGGGCCTCCTTCTTGGCCGAGGCGGTGCCGGAGGAGCCGGAGACGATGGCGCCGGCGTGGCCCATCGTCTTGCCCTCGGGCGCGGTGAACCCGGCCACGTAGCCGACGACCGGCTTGGTGACGTGGTCCTTGATGTAGGCCGCCGCGCGCTCCTCGGCGTCACCGCCGATCTCGCCGATCATGACGATCGCCTTCGTGTCGGGGTCGGCCTCGAACGCCTCGAGCGCGTCGATGTGGGTGGTGCCGACGATCGGGTCGCCGCCGATGCCGATGGCGGTCGAGAAGCCGAAGTCCCGCAGCTCGTACATCATCTGGTAGGTCAGCGTGCCCGACTTCGAGACCAGCCCGATCGGGCCGGTGCCGGCGATGGTGTGCGGCGTGATGCCGGCCAGCGACTCGCCCGGCGTGATGATGCCGGGGCAGTTCGGGCCGATCATCCGGGTCTGCTTGCCCTCGAGGTAGGCGAAGACCTCGGCGGTGTCCTGCACCGGCACGCCCTCGGTGATGACCACCAGCAGGCCGATGCCGGCGTCGATCGCCTCGATGCAGGCGTCCTTGGTGAAGGCCGGCGGCACGAAGACGACCGAGACGTCGGCGCCGGTCTCCTTCATGGCCTCCTCGACCGAGCCGAACACCGGCTGGGTCGTGCCGGCCAGCTCGACGGTGGTGCCGGCCTTGCGGGCGTTGACGCCGCCGACGATGGTCGAGCCGGACTCGATCATCAGCGTCGTGTGCTTGGAGCCCATGCCGCCGGTGATGCCCTGGACGATGATCTTGGAGTCCTGGTTCAGGTAGATGCTCATGCGGGGCCCCTCAGCCGTTCTGGTTGGCGTTCGCCAGCTCGGCGGCCTTGTCGGCCGCGCCGTCCATGGTGTCGACCTGCGTGACGAGCGGGTGGTCCAGCTCGTCGAGGATCGCGCGGCCCTTCTCGACGTTGTTGCCGTCGAGGCGGACGACGAGCGGCTTGGTGGCCTCGTCGCCGAGGATCTCCAGGGCACCCTTGATGCCGTTGGCGACCTCGTCGCAGGCGGTGATGCCGCCGAAGACGTTGACGAAGACGCTCTTGACCTGCGGGTCGTTGACGATCACGTCGAGCCCGTCGGCCATCACCTGGGCGTTCGCGCCGCCGCCGATGTCGAGGAAGTTGGCGGGCTTCACGCCGCCATGGCGCTCGCCGGCATAGGCGACGACGTCCAAGGTCGACATGACCAGGCCCGCGCCGTTGCCGATGATGCCGACCTCGCCGTCGAGCTTGACGTAGTTGAGGTGCTTGTCCTTCGCCTTGGCCTCGAGCGGGTCCTCCTCGTCACGGATGACGAAGTCGGCGTGCTCGGGGTGGCGCACCTCGGAGGCGTTGTCGTCGAGCGAGACCTTGCCGTCGAGCGCCTCGAGGACGTCGCCCTCGAGCCGCGCCAGCGGGTTCACCTCGACCAGCGTGGCGTCCTCCTCGACGAAGACCGTCCAGAGCGCCTGCACCATGGTCACGGCCTGGTCGACCAGCGCCTCGGGGAAGCCGGCCTCCGCGACGATCTCGCGGGCCTTCGCCTCGTCGACGCCGGTGCCCGGGTCGACCGGGATCTGCTTGACGGCGTCGGGGTTGGTCTTGGCGACCTCCTCGATCTCGACGCCGCCCTCAACCGAGGCGATGCACAGGTAGCGGCGGTTCGAGCGGTCGAGCAGGAAGGAGAAGTAGTACTCCTCCTGCGGCGGCGTCGCCGGCGTGACGAGCACGCGGTTGACCGGCAGGTCCTTGATGGTGAGCGCGAGGATGCTGGTCGCGTGCTCGAAGGCCTCGTCGGGCGTCTTGGCGAGCTTGACGCCGCCGGCCTTGCCGCGGCCGCCCGCCTTCACCTGGGCCTTGATGACCGTCACGCCGCCGAGCTCCTCGGCCGCGGACCGGGCGTCCTCGGGCGTCTCGACGACGCGACCGAGCGTCGTCCTCACGCCGTGCTTGGCGAAGAGCTCCTTCGCTTGGTACTCCATCAGGTCCACGGGTCCACCACTCTTCTCTGGGTTCTGTGACCGCAGCAGCCGGCGACTGACCGTCGCCGCTGCTGCTCCCTCGGCACCCTAGTCCCGCCGCCGGTGGCCGCCGCCAGCAGTCCCGTGCGGCTTTCGGTGCCGTTTCGCTGCGGGAGGCGGCCGCCGTCGTCCACCATCGTGGTCGGCGGGATTTCGGAGCGCCCTGCACGTCCGTTATGGTCGTGGCCGCGTTCGCTTCCTGCCCCTTTCGGGTGTGGCACGCACCTGACCAATCAGTCGAGACGACCAGCGGAGCCACCTGACTCATGGGCCATCACCGAGCGGAACGCCGCGGCCCGCGCCGCCGACCCTCGGGACCCCGGCCCGATCCCGGCTACGTGGGGCGTCGCATCGCGACGTCCGAGTCGTCGCTCGAGTCCCCGGTCGCGCCGGTCGTCCCGGTCGTGGCCCTCGAGTCGCTCGCCGCCGTCGACTTCGACGCCGCGACCGCCGAGATCCCGGTCACCTCCGCCGCGGCCCGTCCGGCGTCGCAGCCCGGGCAGCCCGGGCAGCCCGGACGCCGCCGCGCGGTCAAGCACGCCGGCTCCCGCGGTCCGCTGTTCAAGGTGGTGCCGCCCACCCCGGTGCTGCTCGGGGTGGCGACCCTCGCCGTCGCCGTCGGTGGCGCCGTCACGGCCGCCGGCCCGGCCCACGAGACCGCCGCCTCGCTCAGCAGCGCCCCGCCCGACCGTCCGCCGGCCGCCAGCGCGCTGTCCGGCAACGGGGGCGTCGGCCGCGTCGACGGACTGCGCTCGGCCACGCTGAGCCGCTCCTCCGACCGCGACACCCTCGCCCAGAGCACCGACTCCGAGCTGCAGGCCGCCGCCGAGGCGCAGGCCGAGGAGCGCAACGCCGCGCTCGGCCAGCTCGCCGTCCAGGCCGAGCAGCAGGCCCGCAAGATCGAGGAGAACCAGTGGGTGCTCCCGCTGAACCCCTCGATCATCACCGCCACGTTCGGCGAGTACGGCCTGTGGTCGAGCTACCACACCGGCCTCGACTTCAACGGTGAGACCGGTGACCCGATCCACGCGATCGCCAACGGCACCGTCACCTTCACCGGCTACGACGGCGCCTACGGCAACAAGACCGTCGTGACCCTCGAGGACGGCACCGAGCTCTGGTACTGCCACCAGACCACCATCGGCGTCTCCGAGGGCGACGTCGTCACCGGCGGTGAGGTCATCGGCACCGTCGGCACCACCGGCAACGTCACCGGCTCCCACCTCCACGTCGAGGTCCGCCCCGGCGGCGGCGACCCGGTCGACCCCTACGCCGCCTTCGTCGTCCACGGCGTCACGCCGTAACACCTGCGCCGCCGCTCCTTCGTCGCTTCGGCGCGTGTTGCGCCCGACGATGGTCGAGCGCAGGGTCCGCCTGCTTCCGGCCCCTAGAGCTTCTCGACGGGGGCGTAGCGGAGGAGGAGGCGCTTGACGCCGTCGGAGCCGAAGTCGATGGAGGCGACGCTCTTCTCGCCGGCGCCCTCGACGGCGACGACGGTGCCGAGGCCGAAGCTGTCGTGCTGGACGCGGTCGCCGGGCTCGAGGCTGGGGATGTCGCGGGCGGGCTTGGCCTTCGCGGCGGCGTCGGCGCGGGCGGCGGCGGCGCTGAAGTTGCGGCGTCCGGCGGCGGTGGGCTCGCCGTAGCCGCGGGCGGCCGGGGACCCGGAGGCGAGGTCGGGGCGGCCCCAGCGGGTCTGCGAGGCCTCGGTGCGACGCCAGTCGACGAGGTCGACGGGCAGCTCGTCGAGGAAGCGGCTGGCCGGGTTGTGCGCGGGCGCGCCCCACGAGGAGCGCACGACCGAGCGTGAGATGTAGAGGCGCTCGCGGGCGCGGGTGATGCCGACGTAGGCGAGCCGCCGCTCCTCCTCCAGCTCGGGCCGGTCGCCGAGGGAGCGGGAGTGGGGGAAGACGCCGTCCTCCATGCCGGTGAGGAAGACCGTGGGGAACTCCAGGCCCTTGGCGGTGTGGAGGGTCATCAGCGTGACCACGCCGGTGTGGTGCGGGTCGTTCGGGTCGTCGTCGGGGATCTGGTCGGTGTCGGCCACCAGCGCCACCCGCTCGAGGAAGTCGGCCAGGCCGGGGGTGACCAGGTCGGCGTCGACGTCGGCGGGGTCGGCGCTCGGCCCGGCGACGGGGTCGTCGGAGAACTCGCGCGCCACGGCGACCAGCTCGCCGAGGTTCTCGACCCGCGTGGCGTCCTGCGGGTCGTCGGAGTCCTCGAGCTCGGCGAGGTAGCCGGTCTTGTCGAGCACCGACTCGAGGACGACGTCCGACCGCTCCCCCGCGGCGACCATCGACTGCAGCTCCTCGACGAGCGCGACGAAGCCCTGGATGTTGCTCAGCGAGCGGGTGGCCAGGCCGGGCGCCTCCTCGGCGCGGCGCAGCGCCTCCCAGAACGTGACGCGCTCGCGCTCGCCCAGCTCGTTGACGCAGGCGACGGCGCGGTCGCCGATGCCGCGCTTGGGCACGTTGAGCACGCGCCGCAGCGAGACGGAGTCATCGGGGTTGACCAGCATGCGCAGGTAGGCCAGCGCGTCGCGCACCTCGCGCCGCTCGTAGAACCGCACCCCGCCGACCACCTTGTAGGGCATGCCGGTGCGGATGAAGACCTCCTCGAAGACCCGCGACTGCGCGTTGGTGCGGTAGAAGACCGCGACGTCGCCGGCTCGGGCGCCCGCGTCGGTGAGCTTGTCGATCTCGTCGCTGACGAAGCGCGCCTCGTCGTGCTCGTCGTCGGCGACGTAGCCCACGATGCGCTCGCCGTCGCCGGCGTCGGACCACAGCCGCTTCGCCTTGCGCCCCTGGTTGTGGCCGATGACGGCGTTGGCCGCGGTGAGGATGGTCTGGGTGGAGCGGTAGTTCTGCTCGAGCAGGATCGAGGTGGCGTCGGGGAAGTCCTCCTCGAAGTCGAGGATGTTGCGGATGTCGGCGCCGCGGAAGCGGTAGATGGACTGGTCGGCGTCGCCCACCACCATCAGCTCGGCCGGCTCGACCCGCTCGGCCGGCTGCCCGCCCGCGTCGACCTGCTCCTCGAAGGACGACGCGCACAGCTGGGTGATGAGGGCGTACTGCGCGTGGTTGGTGTCCTGGTACTCGTCGACCAGCACGTGGCGGAACCGCCGTCGGTAGGTCTCACGGATCTCGGGATAGGTCTGCATCAGGCGGACCGTCATCATGATGAGGTCGTCGAAGTCGAGCGCGTGCGCCTCGCGCAGCCGCCGCTGGTAGAGCGTGTAGGCCTTCGCGTAGGCCTCCTCGACCCCGTTCTGGGTGTCGGCGGCGACCTCGTCGGCGTCGCGCAGCTCGTTCTTGTGGTTGCTCACCCAGTGCAGCACCGGGCCGGGCTGGAACCGGCGCGGGTCGAGGTCGAGGTCCTTGATGACCAGCGTCATCAGGCGCTTCTGGTCCTGCGCGTCGTAGATCGAGAAGTTGCTCTTGTAGCCGAGGACGCCGATCTCCTTGCGCAGGATGCGCACGCACGCGGAGTGGAAGGTGCTCACCCACATCAGGCGCGCCCGCTTGCCGACCAGGTGCTCGACCCGCTCCTTCATCTCGGCGGCGGCCTTGTTGGTGAACGTGATGGCCAGGACCGAGCCGGGGTGCGCCCCGCGCTGCGAGATCAGCCAGGCGATGCGCCGCGTCAGCACCCGGGTCTTGCCCGACCCGGCGCCGGCCACCACCAGCAGGGGCGCGCCCGCGTGCCGGACGGCGGCCTGCTGCGGCTCGTTGAGGCCGGCCAGCAGCTCGTCGGCGGTCGGGCCGCCGCGGGTGGTGCGGGCCTCCTCGGGAGCCACACCCTCGACCCCGAGTCCGGCCAGGCCGTCGAGCGGTGTCTGTGCGGTCATCGTCGTCCCAGCCTACGGCCCGGGTCGGACAGTGCCGGGCCCGGCCGGACGGCGTCCACGCGCTGGTGTGACGGGACCGACCCGACTTTTTACTTGACCACTTGTGACACACGCCGTGGAGGGGTCGTGGGCGGTGAACACCCGTTCACCCGCGGCTGGGTCGCGACGTCTCGCCCGGGGCCGGGCCGGCCCACCCGCCGCCCGGGCCGAGGATGACCGAAGTTGACTCGATGCCCAGGTGAGAGGGCACCCGCACGGGGCATAGTCCGCGCCCGATCGGGCCATACTCGAAAGCGTGAGACGTCGATCCCTCCCACTCGCGTGCGCCCTCGCGGGCTTCGTCGCGACCAGCATCGGGCTGGTCGGTCTCGCCTCCGCCAACGCGAACGCGCCCACCGCCTCCGCCACCGGTACCTGTGACGGCCTGACCATGAAGGCCAGCGGGTTCGACGGTGACAAGGACAACCGCTGGCTCGCGATCGTCAACGGCGTGCCCTACCAGGGCTCGTTCGGCGCCTCGGCGACCAAGACGATCCCGGTGCTGCCCGCGGCCGAGAACCAGGTGGTCTTCTGGACCGCGCAGGTCTACGCCCCGAACCGACCTGCCGACGCCACCTTCGAGGTGAGCGGCAAGGTCGGTCCGTGCGCGAAGGAGGCGGCGCCGACGACCGCCCCGGCCCAGCCGACGCCGCCGCCGTCCAGCAGCACCCCGACGCGCGAGCCCTCGAGCGCCCCGGCCCCGTCGAACCAACCGTCGAGCCAGCCGTCGACGTCGTCGAGCCCGTCGCCGTCCGCGAGCCCGAGCGCGTCGCCGTCCGAGAGCGGGACGCCGTCCGCCGCCCCCTCGAGCGAGGGACCCGGCTCGGGCAGCGGCCGCGGTGACGGCAACGGCCCGCCGTCCACGTTGCCCGACACCGGTGCCCCGTCGCCGAGCGCGCTGATCCCCGGCGCGTCCACGGCCAGCTCCGTGGCCGCGCTGATGATCGGCCTCGGCCTCCTCCTCTACTCCTGGGTCCTGTGGCGCCGCGAGTCGGCCTGATCGCGGGCGCCCTGGTCCTCGCCGCCGCCGGGGCCTCGGTCGCAGGGGCCTCGACGGGCGGCGGGTCGGAGCGCTCGGCCAGCGCCTTCGACTCCCCCGCGCCCGACCCGGTCACGGGCGAGCAGCCGCTCGGCGCCGGCAGTGATCCCGCCGGCGCGGGCGAGGGCGCCGAGCAGGCCGACGACGGCGTCCCGCCCGGTTACGAGTCGGGCGACCCCGACGAGCAGGTCGTCGAGCCCGCCTACCGCGCGGGCGGCACCCGGCTGCGGATCCCCAAGCTGGGCCTCGACGTGCCGATCGTGGAGGGCACGGGCCAGCGCGCCCTGGCCCGCGGCGTCGGCCGCTGGCAGAACGACACGCTCCCGGGCGACCGCGGCAACTACGTGCTCGCCGGCCACCGGGTCACCAACGGCGAGCCGTTCGCCGAGCTGCCCCGGCTGCGGCCCGGCGACGAGGTCATCGTGATCGACGGCGCCTACCGCTACGTGTACGAGCTCGACACCCGCGGCGACGAGTACCGCGTCGACGACCGCGAGCTGTGGCCGGTCAAGCCGGTGCCCAAGCCGATGCGCGGCGGGCCCAGCCGGATCCTGACGCTCATCACCTGCGCCGAGACCTTCTACACCGAGGACCGCTTCATCGCCTTCGGCCACCTCGTGCAGGTGACCATGGCGCCCAAGGACGCCTGAGCGGCGCGGCTCACGCGGCGTGCGCCGGGCTCCACAGGACGGCGACGCACACGTTCGCGACGGCGAGCACGAGCAGGCCGGCCCACAGCCCCTGCGGGATGCGGCTCTTGCGGGAGTTGGCCATCACCAGCACCAGTAGCACCAGGCCGATCACCGTCTTCACGGCGATCTTGGCGTAGTCGACCTCGACGTCGAGTCCCTCGAGGACGCCGACCAGCGCGACGCCGGCGACGAAGGCCGTGCCGGTGCCGTCGCGCATCGCGGCGTTGACCTCCTTCTCACCCCGCCCGGCCTGGGCGAGCAGGCCGCCGATCAGCGCGGCGAAGCCGAGGATGTGGACGATCAGCAGCAGCAGCCGCACGGTCTCCATGGCGCGCAGGCTAGCCGTGGCCAGACCCGGCACGATGGTCGAGGTGCTAGGCCGGCCACCGCCGTCCCGACCCCACGGACCCTGAGCCTGTCGAAGAGCACCTTCCGGGGGCCGGTGGTCTCGACGACGCTCGCCGGGGCTCGCTGCTCGACCACCGGTGGTCGAGCAGGCCGAGCGTCTGCGCGAGGCCCTCGTCGAGACCCGAGAAGGTCCACGCCAAGGCGCCCGCACGGACCCTGAGCTTGTCGAAGGGCAGCCCCACGCGAACGTTCACGTGAGGGCCGCTGGTTTCGACGACGCTCGTTCCTCGCTGCTCAACCACCGGAGTCCCCGGTGGTCGAGCAGGCCGAGCGTCTGCGCGAGGCCGTCGTCGAGGCCCCGGGGACCGTCAACGCCACCCCGACCCCACGGACCCTGAGCCTGTCGAAGGGCAACCCCACGCGAACGTTCACGTGAGGGCCGCTGGTTTCGACGACGCTCGTTCCTCGCTGCTCAACCACCGGAGTCCACCGATGGTCGAGCAGGCCGAGCGCCTGCGCGAGGCCGTCGTCGAGACCCCGGGACCGTCAACGCCACCCCGACCCCACGGACCCTGAGCCTGTCGAAGGGCAACCCCACGCGAACGTTCCCGAGGTAGGGCCGGTGGTTTCGACGACGCTCGCCGGGGCTCGCTGCTCAACCACCGGTGGTCGAGCAGGCGACGGACCCTGAGCCTGTCGAAGGGCACCTCACGCGAACGTTCGCGTGCACGGCCGGGGGTCTTGAGGCACGGTCCGCGACGGCGTCAGCGGCCGGTGGCCGTGAAGTGCTGGTAGTCGAGCAGGGTCTGGAAGTCGCCGCCCCACGACCAGCCGATGCGGGCGAACTCGCGCACCGCGAGGCTGTCCGGCTGCACCATGCCGGGGCGGTCGTCGTCCCGGTCGAGGTAGCTGGAGGCCAGCTCGGGCAGCACCAGCCCGTCCTTGAGGTAGGGGTTCATGAACGGGTTCAGGTCGAGCGCGAGGCCGTAGGCGTGCGCGGAGAACCCGCTGGTCTGGCCGGTCGTCGGGCGGCACACGTAGGCCGCGGTGTTGTTGCCGTCGCCGGTCGGCGGGGCGGTCAGCTCGGCCGGCTCGGGCAGGCGCATCTCCTCGATCGGGAAGTCGGCGGCGAAGAGCGCCTCGAAGACCGAGAGCACGTCGTCGGCCTCGGACGCCGCCACCACCAGCTCGCCGGTGTGCGCCTCCCCGTCGAACCCCCGGAACGACAGGGTCAGGTAGCGCAGGTCGGCCAGCGCGACCGGGCAGCCGGGCGACCACGTGAGCCGCGCGGCGACGTCCGGGGTGACCGGTGCGACGGTGGAGCGCCACGCGCCGTCCGGCGGGGGCGGCAGGACGTCGCGGGTCGGGTAGCGCCGCTCGCGCAGCGTGGGCGGTGTCGGCCGCACCTCGCCGTAGCCGTCCGGGCGCAGCGGCAGCGGCCGGGTGCCGAGCGGGTAGGTCGAGAACCGCTCGGCCGGCTCCGTCGGCTCCGTCGGAGTATGCGGCTCGCGGGTGGACGGCTGCTCGGTCGGCTCCGGGGTCGTCGCGGGTGCGCTGGACGTCGTCCCGGCCGCGGACGACGACGAGTCCGGGCGGGGCGGCGCCTCGGCGTCCGACCCGCACCCGGCCGTCGTGGTCGCGAGGGCCGCGAGCAGGACGGCGGCCACCAGGCGCGGGCGCACCTAGAGGAGGGCCTCGCCGCCGTCGCGCTTGCCGAAGATCTTCTCGACGATGAACAGCGCCAGGCCGATGGCGAGCAGCGCCGCGCACCACAGCAGCGAGCGCCAGTCGTCGTAGATGCTGTAGGCGAAGATCGCCACGTTGCCGAGCAGGCCGAGCACCAGCAGCGCGCGCGGGGCGCGGAAGGTCTCCTCGGTCTCGTCGCGGCCCGACAGGCGCAGCGCCGCGATGATCACCAGCGTGTAGATGAACAGCAGGAACAGCACCGTCACCGAGGCCAGGCGCGAGACCAGGTCGACCGAGAGGCCGAGCTGGCCGAGCACCGAGCCCGCCACCAGGAGGCCGATGACGACGGCGGCGCAGAACAGCAGGCCGGCGACGGGGCTGCGGCGCTTGGAGTGCAGCTTGGCGAACACGCCGGGGACGACGTCCTCGCGCGCCATGCCGTAGAGGATGCGCGGCTGCGTGACGATGCCGACGAGCGTGGTGTTGGTGATCGCCACCAGCGCGATCGCGGCGAACAGCAGCACCGGGATCGAGATGACGTCGGCCTTGATCACCTCGAGCAGCGCGGCGTTGGTGCCGGTGCCCTCGGCGCTCTTGCCGAGCGTCTCGGTGTCGACGACGAGCGCGGCCGACATCGCGACCAGCACGTAGATGACGCCGGCGGCGAGCATGCCGCCGATGAGGGCGCGGGGGTAGCACTTGGCCGGCTCGATGGTCTCCTCGGCCACGTTGGCGGTGTTCTCGAAGCCGGTCATGGCGAAGAAGGCGAGCGAGACGCCGGCCACGACGGCGAGCACCGGGCTGTCGGGCGAGTCGAACTCGACCAGCGTGCCGAAGTCGGCGTCGCCCCGCAGCACGAAGACGATGCCGATGACCACCACGAGCACCAGGCCCGCGACCTCGATGAAGGTCATCACCATGTTGGCCACGACCGACTCGGTGATGCCGATGAAGTTGACCACCGTGAGCAGCAGGATGAACACGATCGTCACCAGCAGCGCCGGCGGCCAGTCCCAGATGGGGGCGAAGTAGGTGGCGAAGCCCGAGGCGAGCGAGCCGGACGCCGCGAACAGCGCCGAGAGGATGCAGACGGTCACGAAGAACGTCAGCGCCGGGCTGCCGAAGGCCTTGTTGATGAACAGCGAGGCACCTGCGGCGCGCGGGTACTTCGTCACGAGCTCGGCGTAGGCGAGGCCGGTGACGGTGGCGACCGCCATCCCGGAGGCGAACGCCATCCAGAACGCGCCGCCGACCTCGCCTGCGACCGCCCCGATGAGCACGTAGATGCCCGAGCCGAGCACGTCGCCGAGCACGTAGAAGAACAGCAGCCGTCCGGTGATGGTCCGCTTGAGACCACCCTCGTCCGATGCGGCGACCTCCGCGGAGGCTTGAGTGGCCATCGGCGGACCGTAGCGTCACACGCGTCACGCGGGCCTCACCCGACCAGGGGTGGCAGGCCCTTCGACAGGCTCAGGGTCCGTGGGTCAGAACGGCGGGGCGAGGGTCAGAGCAGGCGGCGGTCGGAGGCCCACCGGGTGAGCTCGTGGCGCGAGCTGAGCTGCAGCTTGCGCAGCACCGAGCTCATGTGGGTCTCGACGGTCTTGATCGAGATGAACAGCTCCTTCGCGACCTCCTTGTAGGCGTAGCCGCGGGCGATCAGGCGCATCACCTCCCGCTCGCGCTCGGTGAGCCGGTCGAGGTCCTCGTCGACCGCGGCGACGTCGATCGAGCCGGCGAACGCGTCGAGCACGAAGCCGGCGAGCCGGGGCGAGAATACGGCGTCCCCCTCGCTGACCCGGCGGATGGCGGCCACCAGCTCGGGCCCGGTGATGGTCTTGGTGACGTAGCCGCGGGCGCCGCCGCGGATGGTGCCGATGACGTCCTCCGCCGCGTCGCTGACCGAGAGCGCCAGGAACCGCGTCTCGGTGCCGGCCGAGCGCCTCATCACCTCCGCCCCTCCCCCGCCGGGCAGGTGCACGTCGAGCAGGACGACGTCGGGCCGGTGCTCGGCGACCGCGCGCACCGCCTCGTCGACGTCGGCCGCCTCGGCGCGGACGTCGACCACCCCGGCGCCGGCCGAGTCGAGCTCGGCGCGCACCCCCCGCCGGAACATCGCGTGGTCGTCGACGACGACGACCGTGATGGGCTCGCTCATGCCGTTCCCCCTCCGTGCTGGTCTCTCGGCTGGTCTCTCGGCTGGTCTCTCGGCTGGTCTCTCGGCTGCTCGCGGGGCAGGTGCAGGCGCACCTCGGTGCCCTCGCCGGGCGCCGACCGCACGCGACCCTCGCCGCCGTGGCGGGCCATGCGGTCGACGATGCTGTGGCGCACGCCGTGGCGGTCGCCGGGCACCGCGTCGGGGTCGAAGCCCGCGCCGCGGTCGCGCACGAACACCTCGGCCCCCGACCCGGTGATCTCGGCATAGACGTCGACCCGGCCCACGCCGGCGTGCTTGGCCGCGTTGACGAGCGCCTCGCGGGTCGCGGCCACCACCGGGCGCAGCGGGTCGTCGAGCGCGGCGTCGCCGACGGTGACCACGTCGACGCTGATGCCGTGCGCGTCCTCCACCTCGGCGGCGACGCCGCGCAGCGCGCTGGCCAGCGTGGAGTCGTCCTGCGCCTCGGCGGCGTAGAGCCAGGCCCGCAGGTCGCGCTCCTGGGCGCGGGCGAGTCGCGCGACGGTGGCGCCGTCGTCCGCGCTCTTCTGGATCAGCGCGAGGGTCTGCAGCACCGAGTCGTGCAGGTGGGCGGCGAGGTCGGCGCGCTCCTGGGTGCGCACCCGCTCGGCCCGCTCGTCGGACAGCTCGGTGGCCAGCCGCCAGACCCACGGACCGACCACGATGGCCAGGCCGACGAGACCGAGGGCCCCGACGATGACGGCCGCGCGCGCCTCGCGCAGCGACCCGTCGTCGAAGCCGAGCACGAACAGCGCCACGAGCAGCAGGCCGACGCCCGCGGCCACCCGGGCGTAGCCGGCCCAGCCGCCGGAGCCGAAGACGATGCGCACCGGGTTGATGCGGCCGCTGGTGTCGAACCAGCGCTCGCGCTGCGCCTCGTCGGCCTGGCGCCACAGCAGCGCGACGCCGACCACCGCGATCGCGAGCGGCCAGAACACCGCCGCCTCGCCGAAGATCGCCTGCACGGTGAAGACCGCACCGACGCCGAGGACGCCGAGCACGGCCACCGGGCCGACGTCGGTGAGCCGGCGACGGCGTCCGGGACGACGTCCACCCCGGCTGGCGCTCTCCAGACCGGGGGCTGTGGGCTCCTCGAAGCCGCTGCGCGCCGGCAACGCGATCCAGAAGCCGCCGTAGAGCGCGAGCCCGAGGCCGCTGAGCGCCGTGGCGAGCACGAAGCCGAGCCGCACCCAGAGCACCGGCCAGCCGAGGTGCTCGGCGAGCCCGGCCGCGACACCGCCGGCGACGGCCTCGTCGAGGTCGCGGGTCGCCTTGCGCGGCGCGTCGCGCCGGGCCGGGGCCGGCGGCGCGGGAGGGCTGGGGGCGCTGGTCATGGCCTCGTCATCGTCACACAGCGAGCGACCGCTCCCCATGAGGAACGACCCCGGCTCGACCCTGAGGCGCCGTCGGGGTGCGGGTGCCGTCGACGGCGCCGAGATCAGGGGCGTCCCCGATGGTGGCGCGGTCCCGCGGACAGCAGGCTGGTGCCCATGACCACGACCCCGCCGCCCCAGGCCCCACCCGGCCCGACGGCGCCCCCGCCGCCCGGCCCCGGACCGCGCCGCGACGAGCTCCGCGACCTCGGCCGGCTGCGCCGCAGCCGCGGCGACCGCCACGTCGCCGGCGTCGCGGGCGGCCTGGCCCGCCACTTCGACGTCGACCCGGTGATCCCGCGGGTGACGCTCGCCGTGCTCGTCTTCTTCGGCGGGGCCGGCCTGCTCGTCTACGTCGCGATCTGGCTGCTCGTGCCCTACGACGACCGCGACGAGGCCACCCTGCGCCTTGACGAGCGCAACCGCGGCGTGGCGCTGGCGCTGGTCGCCGTGCTCGCGGCGCTCGCGCTGCTCGGCGACAGCCTCGGCGGGTGGGGCCCGCCGTGGCCGCTCGTGCTCGTCGGCGCGGTCGTGCTCGTCGTCCTGCTGGCCCGCGACCGCGGACGGCGGCGCGAGCACGACTGGGGCCCCGCCGTCCCGGCCTCCACGTACCCCTCCGCCTACCCCTCCGCCTATCCCTCCGGCCACCCCGGCCATCCCCACGCCCCCGCGCCCTCGACGCTCGACGACGTCCACCGTCTCGACGCCGAGGCAGCGCGGGCCCAGGCCCGCAGCGTCGCCCCGCCGCGGCGTCCGCGACGCACCGGACCGGTGCTGTTCTGGTACGCGGTCGCGCTGATCACCGCCGGGCTCGGTGCGCTGGGCAGCGCCGACCTCGCCGGCGCCGACGTCGCGCCGTCGGCCTACCCGGCGCTCGCCCTCGGCGTCACCGCGGGGC
Organism: Nocardioides marinquilinus; assembly: GCF_039543705.1. NCBI lineage: Bacteria > Bacillati > Actinomycetota > Actinomycetes > Propionibacteriales > Nocardioidaceae > Nocardioides > Nocardioides marinquilinus. The sequence continues at coordinate 933,041 of NZ_BAABKG010000002.1, read as the reverse complement.
TGCTCGTGCTCGGCGCGTTCTGGGGCCGGCCGGGCGGGCTCATCCTGCTCGGCCTGGTCGCCAGCGTCGCCACCGCCGGCGCGACGGTCGCCCACGAGGTCGACGCCGGCCGGCTGGAGGCGACGCCCGCCACGGCGGCGGCGGTCGAGGACCGCTACGCCCTCACCGTCGGCGAGATCGACCTCGACCTCAGCCGCGTCGTCGACCCCGAGAACCTCGACGGCCGCACCGTCGAGGTCGACCTCGACTTCGCCGGCCGCATCGAGGTCACCGTGCCGCCCGACGTCGACGTCGTCGTCCGCTCCGACCTGCAGGCCGGCCAGCGCACCGTCTTCGGCACCCGCTACGACGAGTCCGGCCTGTCGACCGTCACCGACGACGCCGGACCCGACGCCCCCGAGCTGACCCTCGACGTCTCGCTGGACCTCGGCGAGATCGTCGTCCTGCGTGGAGAGGACACCCCGCGATGAGCGAGCCCACCCAGCCCCTCGGCAGCCCCGGCGCCCCCGGCGCCCCCGAGGAGACCGCCGTCCTGCCCGAGGCGGACGCCGCCCGCCCCGGCCACCGCCACCCGCTCAGCATCGGGCACCTGGTGATGGGGGTCGCCTTCGCCGGCCTCGTGGTCACCTGGGCGCTGATCGTGGGTGACGTCGTCGAGGGCGGCGACATCCGGTGGCTGCTGCCGGTGCCGTGGGTGCTGGCCGGCGTCGCGGGCCTGGTCGGGCTGATCGCCCGCGACCGGCGCCACGTCGGCACCCGGCAGGTCGGCTGGCAGGGCGAGGAGAGCACGATGGGGCGGTGAGCGCCCCGACCCCGTCCCTCGGCCGGATCACCACCGTCCCGGCCCTCGACCGCCCCGACCTGCTCGCCCCCGCCGTCGCCACCGCGCTGGCCGGGTGGCCGCACGCCGGGGCGGTCGGCGTCGTCGAGATCGACCCCGAGGTCGCCGACACCGCCGCGATGGCCGAGGCCTACGACCTCGGCATGGACACCGGCGCCAACTGCGTCGTCGTCTCCGGACGCCGCGACGGCGAGGAGCGGGTCGCCGCGTGCCTGGTGCGGGCCGACACCCGCGCCGACGTCAACAACCGGGTCAAGCGGCTGCTCGACGTCCGCAAGTGCTCGTTCCTGCCCGTCGACCGCGCCGTCGAGGACTCCGGCATGGAGCACGGCGGCATCACCCCCGTCGGGCTGCCCGCCGGCTGGCGACTGCTGCTCGACGACCGCGTCGTCGCCATGGACGTCGCCGTCATCGGCTCCGGCGTGCGCCGCTCGAAGCTGCTGGTCGCCGGTGCCCTCCTCGCCGACCTCCCCGGCGCCGAGGTGGTCGCCGGCCTCGCCGGCTGAGCCCTGACCTCCCGCGGTCTCGAGGCTCGGCCGTGGCCGGCCTCGCACCTCGACCATCGTCACCTCGCGACGCTGGTCGAGGTGCGAGGAGCCCTGGCGACGAGCCTCGGGACCGCCGGCCCTCCGACGCCGACGTCCCCACACGGACCCTGAGCTTGTCGAAGGGGTCGTCGAAACCACCGGCCCTCCCCGCGAACGTTCGCCTGGGGGGTGCCCCTCGACAGGCTCAGGGTCCGTGGGGTCGGTGGCCGATAACGAATGGATCAACCGCCGGTCGCGTCCGTAGCCTCGAGCGGTGAAGCGGCTGCCCCTCGACCACCCCGGGACCGCCGACCACCGCTCCCCGCTGCGGTTCATCTGGTGGCTGGCGAAGGGGCAGTGGCGCACGCTGCTGGGCGGGATGGCGTTCGGCATCGTCTGGATGAGCAGCCAGGCCGTGATGCCGGCGGTGATCGGGCGCGCCATCGACGACGGCGTCGCCGCCCGCGACGGGTCGGTCCTGCTGTGGCTGGCCGGGCTGATGCTGGCCATCGGCCTCACCCAGGCGTTCAGCGGCATCATGCGGCACCGCTTCGCCGTGACGAACTGGCTGACCGCCGCCTACCGCACCGTGCAGCTGACCGGCCGGCACACCGTCCACCTCGGCGGCACGCTGCCGCGCAAGGTCTCGACCGGCGAGGTCGTGGCGATCGGCAGCAGCGACATCTCCCACCTCGGCCAGGTCATGGACGTCTCGGCCCGCTTCAGCGGCGCGGTCGTCTCGTTCGTGCTGGTCGCGGTGATCCTGCTGCAGACCTCGGTGACCCTGGGGTTGGTCGTGCTGCTCGGCGTCCCCGGACTGATGCTGCTCATCGGCCCGCTGCTCTCGCCGCTGCAGAAGCGCAGCGCCGACCAGCGCCACCTCATGGGCCAGCTGTCCAACACCGCCACCGACATCGTCGGCGGCCTGCGGGTGCTGCGCGGCATCGGCGGCGAGCAGGTCTTCCTGGGCCGCTACCGCCGCGAGTCGCAGGCCACCCGCCGCGCCGGCGTCGAGGTCGCGCGCGTGCAGTCGCTGCTCGACGCCCTGCAGGTCTTCCTGCCCGGGCTGTTCGTCGTCGTGGTGGTCTGGCTCGGCGCGCGCTACGCCGTCGAGGGCCGGATCACCCCCGGCGAGCTCGTCGCGTTCTACGGCTACTCGGCGTTCCTGATGATCCCGCTGCGCACCGCCACCGAGTACGCCAACAAGTTCATCCGCGCCCGGGTCTCCGCGGCCCGGGTCTGCCGCCTGCTGGTCCTCGAGCCGGACGTCGTGGAGCCCGCCACCCCGGTCGACCCGCCGCCCCCGCTCACCGAGCTCGCCGACGCCCGGTCGGGCCTGCGGGTGCGCCCCGGCTGCCTCACGGCGGTCGTGAGCGAGCCGGCCGAGGAGTCCGCCCTGCTGGCCGACCGGCTCGGCCTCACCGCCCCCGAGCCCGACGACGACGTGACGCTGGGCGGCGTTCCCCTCACGGCGCTGCCGCGCGAGGAGGTGCGTCGCCGCATCCTCGTGTCCGACACCGGCGCCACGCTGTTCTCGGGTCGGCTCGCCGACCGCCTCGACACGACCGGCGCGGGCTCGGGCGGTCGCCTGGACCGGGCGCTCGGGACGGCGTCGGCCGACGACATCCTCGACGCCCTCCCCGACGGCCTCGAGACCGTCGTCACCGAACGCGGCCGCAGCTTCTCGGGGGGCCAGCGCCAGCGGCTCGTGCTCGCCCGGGCGCTGACGGCCGACCCGGAGGTCCTGGTGCTGGTCGAGCCCACCTCGGCGGTCGACGCGCACACCGAGGCCCGCATCGCGGCCCGGCTGCGCGCCCACCGCGCCGGCCGCACGACCGTCGTCACCACGAGCAGCCCGCTGCTGCTCGACGCCGTCGACGAGGTCGCGTTCGTGCGGGAGGGCCGGGTCGTGGCGGTGGGAACCCACGCCGACCTGCTGCGCGAGGTGCCGGCCTACCGCGCCGTCGTGACCCGCGAGGACCGCGAGGAGGTGTCAGCGCGATGAGTGCGACCACCGCCCTCCCCGTCGCCGACGGTCCCTCCCTGCGCCGGTACGCCGTCGGGCTGCTCCGGCGGCACCCGCGGCTGGTCGTCAGTGCCCTCGGGCTGCACGTGCTGGCCGCCGTGGCCGGCCTGGCCGCCCCGCGGTTGCTCGGCGGGCTCGTGGAGGCGGTCGAGGAGGGGACGACGCTCGGTGCCGTCGACCGCACGATCCTGCTGCTCGCGGGCTTCCTGGTCGCCCAGACCGTGCTCACCCGCTACGCCCGGCTCGTCAGCCAGGTGCTCGGCGAGCAGGTGCTGGCCGAGCTGCGCGAGGACTTCGTCGCCAACGCCCTCGACCTGCCCGTCGGCGTGGTCGAGTCGGCCGGCTCCGGTGACCTGCTGACCCGCACCAACCGCGACGTCGAGCAGCTCGGCTGGTCGGTGCGCTGGGCCCTGCCGGAGTGGACGATCGCGGTGGTCACCGCCGTCCTCACCCTGGCCGCGGCGGTCAGCGTCGGCTGGTGGGTGGCGCTGCCGGTGCTCGTCGGCGTCCCCCCGCTGGTGGTCGGGCTGCGCTGGTACCTCGCCCGCGCCAAGGCCGGCTACCTGCGGGAGTCGGCGTCGTACTCACGCATCAACGCCACGCTCACCGAGACCGTCGAGGGCGCCCGCACGGTGGAGGCGCTCGGCCTCGGCGACGAGCGCGTGCGCGCGATCGACGACGACATCGTCGAGTCCTACGAGGCCGAGCGCTACACGCTGCACCTGCGCACCGTGTTCTTCCCGAGCATGGAGATCGCCTACCTGGTGCCGACCGTGCTGACCCTGCTGTTCGGCGGCTACCTGTACATGCAGGGCTCGGTCTCGCTCGGCGACGTCACCGCCGCCGTGCTCTACGTGCAGATGCTCATCGACCCGGTCGACCGCATCGTCTCGATCCTCGACGAGCTGCAGCAGGGCGCGGCGTCGCTGGCGCGTCTGCTCGGCGTCGCCCAGGTGCCCGACGACCGCGAGGCCACCGGGCGCGAGCCGGTGGGCGAGGACCTCGCCGCGGACGACGTCCGCTTCGCCTACGTGCCGGGTCGCGACGTGCTGCACGGCGTCGACCTCGAGGTGGCCGCGGGCGAGCGGGTCGCGATGGTCGGACCGTCGGGCGCCGGAAAGTCGACGCTCGGCCGCCTGCTGGCCGGCATCCACCCGCCGCGCACCGGGTCGGTCACCGTCGGCGGCGTCGGCCTGGTCGAGCTGCCGCTCGGCGACCTGCGCGGCCACGTCGCCCTCGTCACCCAGGAGCACCACGTCTTCGTCGGCACCCTGCGCGAGAACCTGATCCTCGCCGCGCCCGAGGACGCCGGGGACGCCGAGGTGCGCGCCGCCCTCGACGCCGTCGACGCCCTGGAGTGGGTCGACGCCCTGCCCGAGGGGCTCGACTCCGTCGTCGGGTCGGGCGGCCGCGTGCTCGGCGCCGCGCAGGCGCAGCAGATCGCCCTGGCCCGGCTGGTGCTGGCCGACCCGCACACCCTCGTCCTCGACGAGGCGACGTCGCTGATCGATCCCCGCGCCGCGCGGCACCTCGAGCGCTCGCTCGCCGCCGTGCTCGAGGGCCGTACCGTCATCGCGATCGCCCACCGGCTGTTCTCCGCCCACGACGCCGACCGGGTCGCCGTCGTCGAGGACGGCGTCATCAGCGAGCTGGGCTCGCACGACGAGCTGGTCGCCGCCGGCGGCTCCTACGCCGCGCTGTGGCGGTCGTGGCACGGGGACGCGTAGCGAGCGCTCGTCGGAGGGCGGCCCTTCGACAGGCTCAGGGTCCGTGGCGCCCAGGGTCCGTCTGGCGGCGTCCACGGTGGTCGAGGTGCGGGGCCGGCCACGGCCGAGCCTCGAGACCTCGAGCCGAGGTCAGTGGTCGAGCCCGGAGATCCGGACGCCGGAGTGGGTCTTGTAGCGCTTGTTGATCGAGATCAGCACGGCCGTGAGCGGCTCGAGCTGGCGAGCCAGGCGCAGCCGGCCGGCGTCCACGCCGTCGCGGCCGGTGACGCTGCGGGCGAGCTCGATGACGACGTCCTTGGCCTCGCGGTCGTCACCGCAGACCAGCACGTCCTCCTCGTCGAGGTAGTCCTGCTCGCCGAACAGGGTGACCGCCGAGACGTGGTGGAAGGCCCCGACGACGCGGGCGCCCGGGGCGAGGCGCTGTGCGGACTCGGCCGCCGACCCCTCGCCGCCGTCGACCACGCGGCCGTGCGGACCCGCCTTGTCGAACGCGAGCGGGTTGACGCACGAGACGACGATGATGCCGTCGAGACCGTCCGCGAGGGAGGCGACGAGCTCGTCGTGACCGTCGTAGGGGACGGCGAGCAGCGCGATGTCGGCGTCCTGCAGCGCGGTGGCGTTGTCGGCGCCGGAGACCGTGGGCTCGTCGAGCCGCTCGTTGATCTCGGCGGCGACGGCCTCGGCCCGCTCGGCCGACCTCGAACCCAGCACCACGGTGTGGCCGTGGCGGGCGAAGCGGTAGCCGAGACCCTTGCCCTGGGGGCCTGTGCCGCCGATCACAGCGATGCGATGCGTCATGGCGGTGACGCTAGCGTGCGCCACGTGAAGCTCTCGACGATGCTCATGTACGACGGCAACCCGCGCGCCGCGGCCGACCAGGTGACCGACCTGGAGCGCGCCGGGCTCGACCTGGTGTGGGTCGCCGAGGCCTACGGCTTCGACTCCCCCACGCTGATGGGCTACCTGGCGGCCAAGACCGAGACGGTGCAGATCGGCGCCGGCATCCTCAACGTCTTCTCCCGCACCCCGGGTGCCCTGCTGCAGACCGCCGCCGGCCTCGACAACGTCTCGGCCGGCCGCGCCGTCCTCGGCCTGGGCGCCTCCGGACCGCAGGTGATCGAGGGCTTCCACGGTCTGCCCTACGAGCGGCCGCTCGGTCGCACCCGCGAGGTCATCGACATCGTCCGCCAGGGGATGCGTCGTGAGCCGCTCGAGCACAGCGGCCGCAGCTTCACCCTCCCGCTGCCGGAGGACCAGGGCCTCGGGCTGGGCAAGCCGCTCAAGCTGCTCACCCGTCCCGAGCGCGCGTCGGTCCCGATCTGGGTCGCGGCCCTCGGCGAGGCCAACGTGGCCATGACCGCCGAGCTCGCCGACGGCTGGATCCCCCACCTGTTCCACCCCGAGAAGGCCGCCTCGGTCTGGGGCGACGCGCTCGCCAAGGGCCGCGCCAAGCGCTCCCCCGACCTCGAGCCGCTGCAGGCCACCGCCGGCGGCATGCTCGCCATCGGCGAGGGCGAGGAGACCAAGGCGCTGCTCGACTTCGCCCGCCCGCTCTACGCCCTCTACGTCGGCGGCATGGGCGCCCGGGGCAAGAACTTCTACAACGACCTCGCCTGCCACTACGGCTACGAGCAGGAGGCCAAGGAGATCCAGGACCTCTACCTCTCGGGCAAGAAGCGCGAGGCCGAGGCGCTCGTGCCGCGGGAGTGGCTCGAGGCCGGCAACCTCGTCGGGCCGGAGTCCTACGTCAAGGAGCGGATCGAGGCCTTCCGCGAGGCCGGGATCACCCACCTCCAGGTCATGCCCGCCTCCGACGACCCCGCCGCCACCGTGGCCCAGGTCAAGGAGTGGCTCGGCTGACGGGCACGGCCGCAGTTTCACCACTTAAGTGGTGAAACTCCCGGTTCTCCGACGAACCTTCGTCGCAGAACCCGCAGTTTCGTCGGGACGACGACGCCAGCCCTGAACGGTCAGGCGGCGAGGCCGGCCATCGCCCGTCGGATGCGATTGGCCAGGTGCACCGGGTGGTCCAGGTCGTTCCACACCACGCGGACGACGGTCCAACCGGTGAGCCGACGGATGAGGTCCTCGCGGGCCTTCTCCCGCATCACCATCTCCTCGAGAGTCTCGTTCTGCTTGCGGAAGCGGTGGTACTTCTCGCGGCCGTCGAACTCGACGATGACGCCGCGATGCGGCCACGCGAAGTCGACGCGAGCGGCGACGGTCCCGTCGGGGTAGATCACCTCGAACTGCGGCTCGGGTCGCGAGAGTCCTTGGGCGAAGAAGGCGTAACTGCAGCGAGACTCCCCCACTGACTCGACCTTGGGCTCGGCGAGCAGCAGCACCGGGTGCTGCCGCAGCGAGTTGGGCCAGAACGTCTGCGTCTCGAAGCACTGCCGGAGGTGGTCGAGCGTCGTCTCCTCGGCGTGGAGGAAGTGGTTCGCCTGCACGAGCGAGGCCTCAACGCCGTCCGACGTCGCGACCTCCAGCACGGCGCGCGCGGGCGTGGTGAGCCAGTGCCCGTGCTGCCGTCTGAGGTCGTTCACGCGGCACTCGCCGAGATGATGTCGCAACCGGAGGGTCGGCCGCCCGCCACCAGTGAGGTGGGTGATGTGGGCACGGCCGAGGTCGAGGCCGTACTCGGGTCCGCCCTGGACGACGCACGAGCTGGCGTGCGACAACGCGACGTGGTCGGCGTACTGCTTCATCACGGCCCGGCACAGCAGCCGGTGTCGCTCGGCGCGGTCGGCGGCGAGGTAGACCGCACGCAGGCAGTAGGCACCGTGCCGCAGCTTGACGAGCACTCCGGCGTCGACCAGTCGCGCGAGTGCCTTGTCGTCGACGCCGCACAGCACGGCATCGCGTCGCAGCAGGACGCCGTACGAGTCGCACAGGTGGGTGACCGAGGTGGCTGGAAGGTTCATGCGGCAGACCGTTGCCGTGTGCGGGTGCTCGTTACCCAGGCGGCGCTGCGGCTGTGGAGAACCGCGACGCGAGGCCGGCCTGTGAACGGTTGCGCGACATTTGGCCACCCGAATTCCGACTAACGGGGAGCCGGCACCGAGCTCCTCACGACGAAACTGCGGGTTGTTCGACGAACCTTCGTCGCAGAACCGGGAGTTTCACCACTTAAGTGGTGAAACTGCCGACCACGCGACAACCGTGACAGTAGTAGTGTCATGGTCGACCGACCGACCCACGAGCCCACCAGCGGAGGACGACGTGCCGCAATCCCCGTCGATCTACGAGCAGGAGCACGAGGACTTCCGGGCGAGCGCCCGCGCCTTCTTGGACAAGGAGGTCGTGCCGCATCACGAGCAGTGGGAGAAGGACGGACAGGTCAGCCGGGAGGTCTGGCGCAGGGCGGGCGAGGTGGGACTGCTCTGCTTCGACGTCGACGAGGCCTACGGCGGGGCCGGCATGAAGGACTTCCGCTACAACATGGTGCTGGCCGAGGAGATCTCGAAGGTCGGCGCGAGCGGGCTCGGGTTCCCCGTGCACAACGACGTCATCGTCCCCTACATCAGCCAGCTCGGCACCGAGGAGCAGAAGCAGCGCTGGCTGCCCGGGCTGGTGAGCGGCGAGCTGATCTCGGCGATCGCCATGACCGAGCCGGGGGCCGGGTCCGACCTGCAGGGCATCCGCACCAGCGCGGTCGACAAGGGCGACCACTACGTGCTGAACGGGTCGAAGACGTTCATCTCCAACGGGATCATGAGCGACCTCGTCATCGTCGTGTGCCGCACCGACCCCGACGCCGGGCACCAGGGCATCAGCCTGGTCGTGGTCGAGCGCGGGATGCCGGGCTTCGAGCGGGGCCGCAACCTCGACAAGGTCGGCATGAAGGCCCAGGACACCGCCGAGCTGTTCTTCGACAACGTCGAGGTGCCCAAGGAGAACCTCTTGGGCGAGGAGGGCAGCGGGTTCATCAGCCTGATGGTCAACCTGCCGCAGGAGCGCATCAGCATCGCCGCCATCGCCGTCGCCGCGATGGAGCACGTGCTGCAGCTGTGCCTTGACTACGCCAAGGAGCGGCAGGCGTTCGGCCGGCCGATCAGCAAGTTCCAGCACAACCGGTTCCTGCTCGCCGAGATGGCCACCGAGGTGCACATCGCGCGCGTCTTCGTCAACGACTGCGTGACGAGGCTGAACGCGGGCGAGGCCGACACCCAGCTGGCCTCGATGGCGAAGTGGTGGACGACCGAGCTGCAGACCAAGGTGGTCGACCGCGGCGTCCAGCTGTTCGGCGGGTACGGCTACATGAACGAGTACCCGATCGCCAAGGCGTTCGTCGACTCGCGCATCCAGACGATCTACGGCGGCACGACCGAGATCCAGAAGGAGATCATCGGCCGCACCCTCGGCCTCTGACACCCGGACCTGAGCCCGTCGAAGGGCCCGCCGCTAGCCTCGCCGCCATGTCCGAGGAGTACCTGCAGCTCAACCGCGCCACCTGGGACGAGCGGGCGCCGGCCCACGCCGCGTCGCCCGACTACGCGCTGGAGCGGTTCCACACCGACCCCGGCTTCCTCTCCGACGTCGTGCGCTTCGACCTGCCCCGGCTCGGCGAGGTGGGCGGGCTGCGCGGCGTCCACCTGCAGTGCCACATCGGCACCGACACGATCTCGCTGGCCCGGCTCGGCGCCCGGATGACCGGCCTCGACTTCAGCGGGGCCTCGGTCGAGCGGGCCCGAGAGCTCGCCGCGGCCAGCGGGGCGGACGTCGACTTCGTCGAGGCCGACGTGTACGACGCCGCCGACGTGCTGCCGGAGGGTTCGTTCGACCTCGTCTACACCGGCATCGGCGCGCTCTGCTGGCTGCCGAGCGTGGACCGCTGGGCGGCCACGGTGGCGCGGCTGCTCAAGCCGGGCGGGCGGCTGTTCATCCGCGAGGGCCACCCGGTGCTGTGGTCGCTCGGCGACGCCCGTCCCGACGGCCTCGTCACCGTCGAGCACCCCTACGTCGAGCGCGCCGAGCCGACGGTCTGGCAGGAGGGCGGCACCTACGTCGAGACCGACGTCGAGTTCGAGCACGTCACCACCCACGAGTGGAACCACGGCGTCGGGCAGATCCTGACCGCCGTCCTCGACCACGGGATGACGATCACCGGGTTCGCCGAGCACGACAGCGCGCCGTGGGACGCGCTGCCCGGCTACACCGAGAAGCTGGACGGCGGCGAGTGGCGGCTGGCCGACCGGCCGTGGCGGGTGCCATTCACCTACACGCTGCAGGCGGTCAGGACGCCGTAGCGCCGCCCGCGTACTCCTCCCGCAGCCGGCCCTTGACCATCTTGCCGGTGGGGGTGCGGGGCAGCTCGTCGCGCCAGACGAACTCGCGCGGCACCTTGAAGCGGGCGATCCGCTCGCGGGCGTAGGCGGTCAGCTCGGCCGCGAGGGCGTCGTCGGCCACCACGCCGTCGGCCGGGCGCACGAAGGCGACGACCCGCTCCCCCATGTCGTCGTCCGGCACCCCGAGCACGGCGATGTCGGCGACGGCCGGGTGCAGCGCGAAGAGGTCCTCGATCTCCTGCGGGTAGATGTTCACCCCGCCGCTGATGATCATGAACGCCTTGCGGTCGGTCAGGTAGAGGTAGCCCTCGTCGTCGAGGTAGCCGACGTCGCCGATCGTCGTCCAGCTCGGGTGCCGCGGGTGCTGCGTGGCCGCCGTCCGCTCGGGGTCGTTGTGGTAGGCGAACGGGGCGCCGTCGAACTCGGCGCGCTCGAAGTAGAGGGTGCCGACCTCGCCGGCCGGCAGCTCGGTGCCGTCGTCGGCACAGACGTGGGGCGTCCCGATCAGCGGCAGACCCACCGAGCCGGGGTGCTCGAGCCACTGCTCCGCCGAGATCATCGTGGCCCCGTTGGCCTCGGTGGAGGCGTAGTACTCGTGCACGATCGGCCCGAGCCAGTCGATCATCCGCTGCTTGACCGCCACCGGGCACGGCGCGGCCGCGTGCACCACGCAGCGCAGCGAGGAGAGGTCGTGCCGCTCGCGGACGTCGTCGGCGAGCTTGAGCATCCGCACGAACATCGTCGGCACCAGCTGCGTGTGGGTGACGCCGTGCCGCTCGACGGCGGCGAGGAAGGCCTCGGCGTCGAAGCGCTCCATCATCACCAGGGTGCCGCCGAGGGCGTGGACGACGCCGCCGAAGCGCAGCGGGGCCGCGTGGTAGGCGGGCGCCGGTGAGAGGTAGACGGTCGCGTCGTCGAAGCCGTAGAGCCCGCCGAAGATCGTGACGTACTTGTAGCCCGGCTGGTCGACGTCGAAGTCGGGCAGCGGCTGCTTGACGCCCTTGGGCCGCCCGGTCGTGCCCGAGGAGTAGAGGAGGTCGTCGCCGTGGGGCTGCTCCGGCAGCGGGTCGGCGCCGGCCGCGGCCAGGGCCGTCTCGTAGTCGTCGTACCCCTCGACGGCGCCGCCCAGGGCGAGCCGCTCCTCGACGTCGACGTCGAGGCCCGCCACGAGGTCGCGCTTGTCGGCGGAGACGACCAGCGCCCGGGCGCCGCAGTCGCGCACGATGAACGACGCCTCGGCCGCGCCGAGGTTGTGGTTGACCGCCGTCACGTAGAGCCCCGAGCGCAGGGCCGCCCAGTAGACCTCGTAGACCTCCGGCGTGTTCGGGACGATCATCGCCACGACGTCGCCGCGGCGCAGGCCCGCCTGCCGCAGCCGGTTGGCCAGCCGCAGGCTGCGCTCGTCCAGCTGCGCGTAGGTCAGGGTGCGGCCGGACCCGGCCATCACCAGTGCGGGCTTGTCGGGGGACGTCGCGGCCCAGGTGCCGGGGAACATGGCCGCACTGTGGCACCGCGCGCGGCCCCCCACCAGCCCCGGGGCGCACGGTTCAGACCCCTCCGACGGGCGCCGGACCAGACCACCGCCCGCTCCGCGATGAGTTCGGGGACGTCCGGGGGTCGGTCGGGGGAAACCCGGATGCCGGGCACACCCCCACCACGGAAGAGTCACCGCCATGCACCGTCAGCTCGCCGGCTCGCTCGCCGGACCCCGCGTGAAGTGGATCGTCGTCGTGTTCTGGGTCGTCGCGCTCGGCGTCTTCGGTGCGCTCAGCTCAAAGCTCGTCGACGTCCAGAACAACGAGGCCTCCTCGTGGCTGCCCGAGTCGGCCGAGTCGACCCGGGTGCTCGAGGAGCTCTCCGACACCGTCGACCCCAACGACATCCCCACCCTGGTCGTCTACGAGCGCGCCGGCGGCCTCACCGACGACGACCTCGCGGCCATGGACGAGCAGGCCGGGCGGATCGCACAGATCGACGGAGTGACCGACGCCGGCGCGCTCTCGCCGAACCTCGCCCGCCAGCAGGGCCTGCCCTTCCAGCTGGTCTCCGACGACGGCAAGGCCGCCTACACCTACCTCACCTTCAACTTCGGCGAGAACGGCTGGAACGACATCCCCGAGGCCGCCGACGAGGTGCGCGACATCGCGCAGCTGGACGGCGTCACGGTGCACCTGGCCGGCTTCGGCGGCCAGGCCGCCGACACCGCCGAGGCGTTCGAGGGCATCGACACCAACCTCATCCTGATCACGCTCCTGGTGGTCATCGTCATCCTGCTGCTCACCTACCGCAGCCCGGTGCTGTGGCTGCTGCCGATCATCAGCGCGGTGGTCGCCTACAGCGTCTCGGGCGGCGTGGTCTACCTGCTGGCGAAGTACGCCGGGCTCACGGTCAACGGCCAGAGCCAGGCCATCCTCGGCATCCTGGTCATCGGCGCCGGCACCGACTACGCGCTGCTGCTCACCGCGCGCTACCGCGAGGAGCTGCGCCGCCACGACGACCGGCACGAGGCGATGGCGGTGGCGCTGCACCGAGCGGCGCCCGCCATCCTGGCCAGCGCGGCCACCGTCGTCGTCGGCATGCTCTGCCTGGTCTTCGCCGAGCTCAACTCGACCGCCGGCCTCGGCCCCGTGAACGCGGTCGGCATCGGCGTCACCTACCTGGTGATGGTCACCCTGCTGCCGGCGCTGCTGGTGGTGTGCGGCCGCTGGGTCTTCTGGCCGAAGCGTCCGGTCTTCGGCTCCGAGGAGCCCACCGAGAGCGGCTTCTGGGCCCGGGTCGGACGCCGCATCGCCCCCCGCCCGCGCGCGGTGTGGGTGGTCACGGCCGGCCTGCTGCTGCTGGCCTGCCTCGGCCTGACCCAGCTCAGCGCCAGCGGCCTGTCGACCGAGGACACGTACACAAAGGAGTTCGACTCGATCAAGGGCCAGCGGATCCTCGAGGAGCACGGCCTGGGCGACAACTCCAACACCGTGCAGGTCGTCGCCGACACCGCCGCCATCGGCCGCGTCAGCGACGCGCTCACCGGCGTCGACGGGCTCGGGGCGCCGCAGCCGCCGCAGGAGATCGGCGGCGGGCGCTCCTACGTCGAGGCGGTCATCGCGGACGACGTCTCCTCCCCCGCGGCGTTCGAGACCGTCGAGGCCGCCCGCGACGCCGTCGACGAGGTCGACGGCGCCGACGCCCTGGTCGGCGGCGGGTCGGCGTTCTACCTCGACACCAAGATCGCCGCCAACCGCGACAACGTCGTGATCATCCCGATCGTGCTGATCGTGGTCTTCCTGATCCTGGTCGGCCTGCTGCGCGCGTTCGTGGCCCCGCTGCTGCTGATGGGCACCGTCGTGCTCTCCTTCGGCGCCGCGCTGGGCATCTCGGCGCTGCTGTTCGAGTACGTCTTCGGCTTCGCCGGCTCCGACCCGGGGTTCCCGCTGTTCGCGTTCGTCTTCCTGGTCGCCCTGGGCATCGACTACAACATCTTCCTGATGACCCGGGTGCGCGAGGAGACGGTCAACCACGGCACCCGGCGCGGCTCGCTGGTGGCGCTGTCGTCCACGGGCGGGGTCATCACCTCGGCCGGTCTCGTGCTCGCCGCGACCTTCCTGGTGCTCGGCAGCCTGCCGGTCGTCTTCCTGGCCGAGCTGGGCGTCGCGGTGGCGCTCGGCGTCCTGCTCGACACGATGATCGTGCGGTCGGTGCTGGTCACCGCGCTCAACGTCGACCTCGGCGGCAAGGTCTGGTGGCCGAGCCGCCTGGACGCCGAGAACCGGCCGCTCGAGCCCGACGACCCCACCGACGACCCGGCGCGCCGCACCCCCGTCCCCGCGTAGCGGGCGGTCGTCTGACGGTGGTCGAGGTGCGAGACCGGTCACGGCCGAGCCTCGAGACCGCGTGAGCACCACGCAGATGCGGCCACACGGACCCTGAGCCTGTCGAAGGGCCCTTCGACGAGCCCAGGGTCCGTGGCCGACGACCCCGGGACCTGTCGCGGCAGCGGTCGAGGGGTGGGCCGACCGACGTCCACCACCCCGGCCGCGGCTACCGTGGCACGCGATGAGCACGCAGGTGGAGGAGCCCACGCCCACACCCCAGCAGGTGCGACGGTCGCTGGCCCGCGCCGAGCGGGGGGCGCGGCTCGACGTCGAGGAGGCCGCCGTCCTGCTCGCCGCGGTCGGTGACGACCTCGACCGGCTGTGCGCCGCCGCCGCGAAGGTGCGCGACGCCGGCCTGACCGCCGCCGGCCGGCCGGGCGTGGTGACCTACTCGCCGAAGGTGTTCATCCCGGTGACGCGGCTGTGCCGCGACCGCTGCCACTACTGCACCTTCGTCGAGACGCCGGCCCAGGCGCGACGCGAGGGCCGCGAGCCGTTCATGTCGCCCGACGAGATCCTCGACGTCGCCCGCCGCGGCGCCGAGCTCGGCTGCCTCGAGGCGCTGTTCACCCTCGGCGACCGCCCCGAGGACCGCTGGCCCGAGGCCCGCGCGTGGCTCGACGAGCGCGGCTACGACTCCACGCTCGCCTACGTGCGCGCCATGGCCGTGCGGGTGCTGGAGGAGACCGGCCTGCTCCCCCACCTCAACCCCGGCGTCCTGAGCTGGGAGGAGCTCAACCGGCTCAAGCCCGTCTCGCCGTCGATGGGCATGATGCTCGAGACGACGTCCCGGCGGCTGTTCGAGACCCGCGGCGAGGCCCACTTCGGCTCCCCCGACAAGGACCCCGCGGTGCGGCTGCGCACCCTCGAGGACGCCGGGCGGCTCGCCGTCCCCTTCACCACCGGGCTGCTCGTGGGCATCGGCGAGACCCGCCTCGAGCGCGCCGAGACCGTCTTCGCCCTGCGCCGCGTCGCCCAGCAGTACGGCGGCCTGCAGGAGGTGATCGTCCAGAACTTCCGCGCCAAGCCCGACACCGCGATGCGCCACGCCGACGACCTCGGCCTCGACGAGTACCGCGCGGCCATCGCCGTCACCCGGCTCGTGCTCGGTCCGCGGATGCGGGTGCAGGCCCCGCCGAACCTCGTCGACCTCGCCGAGTGCCGCGCGCTGCTCGGCGCGGGTGTCGACGACTGGGGCGGCGTCTCGCCGCTCACGCCCGACCACGTCAACCCCGAGCGACCGTGGCCCTCGCTGGAGCGGCTGCGGGGCATCACCGCCGAGTGCGGCTTCGAGCTGCGCCCGCGCCTGACCGTGCACCCTGAGTACGTGCGCGCCGGCGAGCCGTGGCTCGACCCCCGCGTCTCGGGCCACGTGGCGGCGCTGGCCACCGACGACGGTCTCGCGACGCCCGACGTCCGGCCCGTCGGGCTGCCCTGGCAGGAGCCGGACGGTGGGTTCGCCGCCGTCGGCCGCACCGACCTGCACGCCGCGGTCGACACCGAGGGCCGCACCGAGGACCGGCGCTCCGACTTCGCCGACGTCTACGGCGACTGGGACGCCGTCCGCGACGCCGCCAGCACCACCGGCGTCCCCGCGGTGCTGCACGCCGAGGGCCGCGACGCGCTGGCCGCCGCCGAGCGCGACCCGGGTGCGCTGAGCGACGAGCACGCGCTCACCCTGATGACCGCCGAGGGCGACCTGCTCGAGCAGGTGTGCGGACTGGCCGACGACCTGCGCCGCGAGGTCGTCGGCGACGACGTCACCTACGTGGTCAACCGGAACATCAACTTCACCAACGTCTGCTACGTCGGCTGCCGGTTCTGCGCCTTCGCTCAGCGGCGCACGGACGCCGACGCCTACTCGCTCTCGCTCGACCAGGTCGCCGACCGGGCCGAGGAGGCCGCGCGGCTGGGCGCCACCGAGGTCTGCATGCAGGGCGGCATCGACCCCGAGCTGCCCGCCGACGCCTACTTCGACCTCGTCACCGCGGTCAAGCAGCGCGTGCCCGACCTGCACGTGCACGCCTTCAGCCCCATGGAGGTCGTCAACGGCACCGCGCGCACCGGCCTGTCGATCGAGGACTTCCTCATCAAGGCCCGCGAGGCCGGCCTCGGCTCGCTGCCGGGCACGGCGGCGGAGATCCTGGACGACGAGGTCCGCTGGGTGCTGACCAAGGGCAAGCTGCCCACCCGCACCTGGGTCGACGTCGTCTCGACCGCGCACCGCGTCGGCCTGCCCACGACGTCGACGATGATGTACGGCCACGTCGACCACCCGCGGCACTGGGTGGGCCACCTGCGGCTGCTCGCCGGCGTGCAGGACGCCGCCCGCGAGCACGGCGCGGCCGCGTTCACCGAGTTCGTGCCGCTGCCGTTCGTGCACACCTCCGCGCCGATCTACCTGGCCGGCGTGGCCCGGCCCGGCCCGAGCGAGCGCGACAACCGCGCGGTGCACGCGATGGCGCGGATCATGCTGCACGGGCGCATCGACAACATCCAGACCTCGTGGGTCAAGCTCGGCGTCGACGGCACCCGCCTGATGCTGCGCTCGGGCGCCAACGACCTCGGCGGCACGCTGATGGAGGAGACCATCTCGCGCATGGCCGGCTCCGAGCACGGCTCGGCCAAGACCGTCGAGGAGCTGGTCGAGATCGGCGCCGGCATCGGCCGCCCCGTCCGCGAGCGCACCACCCTCTACGCCTGACCCGACGACCAGCCGCGGGGACGTCCGCCTCCTCGACCACCGGGGGTCTCCGGTGGTCGAGCAGCGAGGAACGAGCGCCGTCGAGACCACCGGCCCTCCACGCGGACGTTCGCGCGGGGTGCCCTTCGACAAGTTCAGGGTCCGTGCGGGTCGGGTTCGCGTGGACGGTGCGGGGTCTCGACGACGGCCTCGCGCAGACGCTCAGGCCTGCTCGACCACCGGAGGACGGCGGCCCAGTGGTTGAGCAGCGAGGAACGAGCGTCGTCGAGACCACCGGCCCTCCACGCGGACGTTGGCGCGGGGTGCCCTTCGACAAGCTCAGGGTCCGTGCGGGTCGGGTTCGCGTGGACGGTGCGGGGTCTCGACGACGGCCTCGCGCAGACGCTCAGCCTGCTCGACCACCGGAGGACGGCGACCCCGGTGGTTGAGCAGCGAGGAACGAGCGTCGTCGAAACCACCGGCCCTCCACGCGGACGTTCACGCGCGGCTGCCCTTCGACAAGCTCAGGGTCCGTGGAGTCGGGTTGGCGTTGACGCTCCGGGGTCTCGACGACGGCCTCGCGCAGACGCTCAGGCCTGCTCGACCACCGGAGGACGGCGACCCAGTGGTTGAGCAGCGAGGAACGAGCGTCGTCGAAACCACCGGCCCTCCACGCGGACGTTCGCGCGGGGTGCCCTTCGACAAGCTCAGGGTCCGTGCGGGTCGGGTTCGCGTGGACGTTCCGGGGTCTCGACGACGGCCTCGCGCAGACGCTCGGCCTGCTCGACCACCGGGGGTCTCCGGTGGTCGAGCAGCGAGGAACGAGGGCCGTCGAGACCACCGGCCCTCCACGCGGACGTTCGCGCGGGGTGCCCTTCGACAAGCTCAGGGTCCGTGCGGGTCGGGTTGGCGTTGACGTTCCGGGGTCTCGACGACGGCCTCGCGCAGACGCTCGGCCTGCTCGACCAAGGGGGTGGGGGGCTTCCCACCTGCGGGTGTGGTGACCCGAAGGTGAGCAGCGGGACGGTGGACCGCCCCCAGCACCGCTCCCCGGGGGCGTCACCCCCAACCCAGAAGGAGCCGTCCCATGGCTTTCATCCTGTGGATCCTGGCCGTCGCCCTGGTCATCTTCGGCATCGTGCAGCTGTTCCAGGAGCAGCTGCTCCTCGGCATCGTGTGCATCGTCGTCGGCCTGCTCATCGGGCCCGGCGGCTACAGCATCTTCAACCGCTCCAAGGCCTGAGACCAGGCGCCGGCCCGGCCCGTCCCTGGTGGTCGGCGGGCGGGCCGGCGTCCACCCTCGGGTGGTCTCGCAGCACCACCTCACCGACCTACGCTGGCAAGGTGAGCGAGTACGGCACCTACAGCACCGACGACGAGGACCAGATGCCCGCCGAGGACACCCTCGGCACGGACGGCGGGCCGGGTGACGTCGACGACGAGCTCGACCGCGGCTACTCCCCTCCGGAGCGCTGGTCGGCCGCGCAGGGCTTCGGCAACACGCCCTACGAGGAGGCCACCGGCGAGACCCTCGAGCAGCGGCTCGCCCAGGAGCAGCCCGAGCCCGACGAGCTCGGCGCCGCCGAGGCCGAGCTCGACGAGGTGCGGGCGCACCCCGGCACCGCCGCCGACACGGCCCTGCTGACCGGCATCGACGAGCAGGACGAGCTGCGCGAGGTCGGCGACGAGCGCGCCGGCCGCCTCGTGGCGCCCGACCAGGGCCTCACCGAGGACACCGAGAAGGACCTCGTGGGCGACGACGTCGGCATCGACGGCGCCGCAGCGTCGGCCGAGGAGGCCGCCGTCCACGTCATCCCCGACGACGAGGTCTGAGGCTCAGAACAGGCGGAGCGCCCCCAGCCCGGACGGCGTCGCCCTCCGCGGCGCGGGCGCCCCGGTCGGCAGCGGCAGGTGCTCGCCGGTGTCGGGGTAGACCATGCTCGGGTCGTCGAGGAACTGCTGCGAGGTCATGACCTCGACCTGCACGTCCTGCGGTCCGCCGCGGGGGCCGCAGTTGCGGATCTCGTCGCGCTGGTCGCGGCCGCCCACGTAGACGATGCGGTCGCCCGACGAGAGCGGGACGCCGCTGTCGGTGCAGAACAGCCGGTCGTAGACGCCGTCGTCGACCGCGACGATGGTGTCGGCGCCCTCCTCGCCGAAGACGTTGTCGACGCCGGGCCCGGGATAGATGACGTCGTCACCCGCGTCGCCGGTGATGTTGATGCCGCCGCCCGTGGCCGGGAAGCTGGTGCAGACGTTGTCGACGCCGGGGCCGAGACCGGGGCACGACTCGTCGCCCGCGCCGCCGTCGATGAAGTCGTCGCCCTCGTCGCCGTCGAGCTGGTCGCCACCGTCTCCCCCGTAGACCCGGTCGAGCCCGGGGCCGCCCTGCACGTAGTCGTTGCCCTCGGAGCCGAAGACGCGGTCGTTGCCGCTCGAGCCCTGGATCTCGTCGTTGCCGCCGCCGCCATCGATGCGGTCGTTGCCGGCGTCGCCGCGCAGCACGCGGTCGCCGTCGTCGCCGCCGTTGATGGTGTCGTTGCCGCCGAGGCCCAGCGCGTCGTCGCTGCCGGGGCCGCCGATGATCGTGTCGTTGCCGTTGCCGGCGTTCAGGGTGTCGTCGCTCGCGGCGCCGTCGAGGCGGTCCTCGCCCTCGCCGCCCTCGAGGGTGTCGTTGCCGGCTCCGCCGCTGAGGCTGTCGTCGCCGGCCAGACCGGTCAGGCGGTCGAGGCCGTCGCCGCCGATCAGGCGGTCGTTGCCGAGCCCGCCGCTGACGGTGTCGTTGCCGGGGCCGCCATCGGCCTTGTCGTTGCCGGCCACCAGGTCGATGCGGTCGTTGCCACCGCCGCCGTAGACGGTGTCGTTGCCCTCGCCGGCGTTGATCGTGTCGATGCCGCCGTTGCCGTAGATCGTGTCGTTGCCGGCCAGCCCGGTGATGGTGTCGGCCTGCGGCGTGCCGTTGATGCGGTCGGCGCCCGGCGTCCCCTTGATGCTGCGCGCCTCGGCGACCACGGGGGCCAGGGCGAGCGAGGCGACCGCGACGATCGCGGCGGAGCGGAGGATTCGGGCGCGCTGGGGTGGCGCGGGGACTGGGCGCATGCCGTCACGGTAGTCACATTCGTTCCCCTACGCGGGTGATTGTGGCCCTCAGGACGCCGTCCCACCCGGTCGGTCGGCGCGGGCGGCAGGCGCGACCCCCCACGATCGACCCATGAGCACCCCGTCGCGGCCTGCCGTCGCGCCCGACCGCACCCCCGGCCCCAGGTGAGCGCCGAGGGTCACTTCCTGCTCGCCGGTGTCGCGCTGCTGCTCGCCGTGGTGCTGCCGACCCTGCTGCGTCGGGTGGCGGTCTCGCCGGCGCTGGTGCTGCTGCTGGTCGGAGTCGTGGTCGGGCTGACGCCGCTCGGGGAGGGACTGGTCGTCGACGTCGCGCGCGAGCAGGACCGCGCGCTGGTCGAGCACGTCACCGAGCTGACGGTCATCGTGGCGCTGATGGGCGTCGGGCTGGCCATCGACCGGCCGCTCGACCTGCTGCGTCCCTCGACCTGGCGGTCGTGGTCGCCCACCTGGCGCCTGCTCCTGGTCGCGATGCCGGTCTCGATCGGGCTGGTGGCGCTGCTGGGGTGGGCGGCCCTCGGGCTCGCGCCGGCGTCCGCACTGCTGCTCGGAGCGGTGCTCTCGCCGACCGACCCGGTGCTGGCCTCCGACGTGCGCGTCGGTGGACCCGGGTCGTCGATCGCCGACGACGCACCCGACGAGGTGCCCTACGCGCGCGACGCGACCGTCTCGACCGACTCCGACGAGGTGCGCTTCGCCCTGACCACCGAGGCCGGCCTGAACGACGGCCTCGCCTTCCCGTTCGTGCACCTCTCCCTGATCGTGCTGGCGGGCGGGTCGTTCGTCAGCGGCGCGGTCGAGTTCGTCGGGCTCTACCTCGTGGTCGAGATCGTGGTCGGCGTGCTCGTCGGGGTCGTCGTGGGCCGGGGGCTCGGGGCGCTGATGTTCCGGGCGCGGGCCGAGTCGCTGCGCTTCGCCGAGCAGGGTGAGCCCCTGGTCGCGCTCGCCGCGCTCCTGACGGCGTACGGCGCCGCCGAGCTGGCCCACGGGTTCGGCTTCCTGGCCGTCTTCGCCTGCGGGATGGCGGTCCGCGCGGCCGAGCACCGCCACGACTACCACCGCGACATGCACGACGTCGTCCAGCGGCTCGAGCGGCTGCTGACGCTGGTGGTGCTGCTGCTGCTCGGCGTCTCGCTGTCGTCGGGGCTGCTCGCCGCCCTCGACGTGCGCGGCGTGGCCGTGGCGCTGGCGTTGGTGGTCGTCGTCCGGCCGCTGGCGGGGTGGGTGGCGCTGGCGGTGCGGCCGCGCCGCGCCCCCGAGCCGGGTGGGCTCGACGCGCGCGGCCGGCTCGCGACGGCGTTCTTCGGCGTGCGCGGCGTCGGCAGCCTCTACTACCTCGCGTGGGCCACCGGCGAGACCGACGTGCCCGACGCCGCCTGGCTCTGGTCGACCGTCGGCTTCACGATCGCGCTGTCGGTCGTCGTCCACGGCATCGCGTCGACGCCGGTGATGGCGCGGCTGCGCAGCGAGCCACGACGCGAGACGGCACCCGCCTGAGGCCAGGCGGGCGCCGTCCGGGACGCGGGGGGCGGGTCGTCAGGGGACGATGAGGCCCTGGGTCTGCGACTGGGCGCGGCCGAAGCGCTGCTGCACGTCGTCCCAGTTGACGACGTTCCACCAGTTCTTGACGTAGGTCGCCTTGTCGTTCTTGTGCTGCAGGTAGTAGGCGTGCTCCCACATGTCGAGCATGAGCAGCGGGACCAGCGCCAGCGGGACGTTGCCCTGCTGGTCGTAGAGCTGCACGATCGCGAGCTTCTTGCCGATGCTGTCGTAGGTCAGGATCGACCAGCCGGACCCCTGGACGGCGAGCGCGTTGGCCTCGAAGTGGGCGCGGAAGGCGTCGAAGGAGCCGAACTGGTCGTCGATGGCGGCCTGCAGCTCGCCGGTGGGCTTGTCGCCGCCGTCGGGGCTCATGTTGGGCCAGAAGACCGAGTGGTTCAGGTGCCCGCCGAGGTGGAAGGCGAGGTTCTTCTCCAGGGTGCCGATCGCGCCGAACGACTCGTTCTCACGCGCCTCGGCGAACTGCTCGAAGGCGGTGTTCGCGCCCTTGACGTAGGTCGCGTGGTGCTTGCTGTGGTGCAGCTCCATGATCTCGCCCGAGATGTGGGGCTCGAGCGCGGAGTAGTCGTACGGGAGGTCCGGGAGGGTGTACTCAGCCATGTCGCCACACTTGCGCGCCACCCGGCGCCACACAAGACCCACCGAGGGGTATCCCGGTCACACGCCTGAGAAAGCGCCGAGAGTTTCGCCGAGATCGGCCACCGGCTGTAACGGATCCGCGTCGGGCTGCGTCTCCTACCTCGGGGAGCGATCGTCTCGGACCGCTCCCGACCCGAACCAGGAGGACCACATGACCCGCTCCGCCCGCTCCACCCGCACCCTCGCCGCCGCCGCGCTCGCCGGCGTCGCGCTGACCGGCGCCCTCGCCGCCGCCCCGGCCGCGACCGCCGCGCCGGCGTCCGGCACCACGGCGTCCCCGGCGTCGGCGTCCGCCCGCGCCGACCAGCCCGTCGAGCACCAGCGGTTCAGCTACGCCCGGCTGCGGGCGCCCGGCTGGACGGCGGTGCGTGGCGACGGCCCGTCCGACGGCAGCGTGGCCTACCGCAACGGCGCCGACACCGTGACGCTCGCCTGGCACCCGCGGGGCACCGAGCGGGGGCCGTACACGATCGGCGAGCGCTCGGGCGCCACCACCATGGACGGCGACCGCTCGCCGATCTACGTCTTCCAGGGCCTGCCGACCGCCGTCGGCCCGTGGGTCAACGACCACTTCCTCACCCTCGGCTCGACCACGCTCGACGAGAACCAGCTCGCCGACCTCGCCGGCCAGGTGAGCCGCACCGCCTACGCCACGCTCGAGGCCGACGGCTGGGTCGCCCCGGTCGGCAACAAGCCCGCCGACGAGAAGCTGTACTACGTCGGCCCCGACGGTGCCGCGCTCAGCCTCAACTGGCGCCCGGCCGACGACTTCGGCCCCAAGTGGACCCGGGGCGACCGGGTCGGCACGACCACCCTCGACGGCGACCGCGCCGTGATCTTCAAGGAGGGCGGCGGCGTCTTCACCGTGGTCGCCCGGCCCCGCGACGGCCGGTTCCTGACGCTCAGCACCACCGGCGTGAGCCTGCGCGACCTGCGCACGGTCGCGCCCGGCGTCCACCGGCGCTGACCGCGCGCACCACCACCGCTCACCGGCCGAGCCGGCCCGGCGTCACTCCCACTCGATGGTGCCGGGCGGCTTGCTGGTGATGTCGACGGTGACCCGGTTGACGTCGGCGACCTCGTTGGTGATGCGGGTCGAGATCCGCTCCATCAGGTCGTAGGGCAACCGGGCCCAGTCGGCGGTCATGGCGTCCTCGGAGGTCACCGGCCGCAGCACGACGGGGTGGCCGTAGGTGCGGCCGTCGCCCTGCACCCCGACCGAGCGGACGTCGGCGAGCAGCACCACCGGCATCTGCCAGATGTCGCGGTCGAGGCCGGCGCGGGTGAGCTCCTCGCGGGCGATGGCGTCGGCGCGGCGCAGCACGTCGAGGCGGTGGCGGGTGACCTCGCCGATGATGCGGATGCCGAGGCCCGGCCCCGGGAACGGCTGGCGCCACACCATGGACGACGGCAGCCCCAGCTGCTCGCCGACCGCGCGCACCTCGTCCTTGAACAGGGTGCGCAGCGGCTCGATCAGCTCGAAGGTGAGGTCGTCGGGCAGCCCGCCCACGTTGTGGTGGCTCTTGATGTTGCTGGTGCCGGCCCCGCCGCCGGACTCCACGACGTCCGGGTAGAGCGTGCCCTGCACCAAGAATGCGGTGTCGCCGGCGCCCTCGTCGACGACCTCGCCGAAGACCCGCACCTGGGCGGCCTCGAAGGTGCGGATGAACTCGCGGCCGATGACCTTGCGCTTCTCCTCGGGGTCGCGCACCCCCTCGAGCGCGCCGAGGAACTGGTCGGCGGCGTCGACGACGTCGAGGACGTCGAAGACCTCCTCGAAGTCGTGGCGCACCTGCTCGGTCTCGCCCTCGCGCATCATCCCGTGGTCGACGTAGACGCAGGTGAGACGGTCGCCGATGGCGCGCTGCACGATGGCCGCGGCGACGGCGGAGTCGACCCCGCCCGAGAGCGCGCAGATGGCGCGCCCGTCGCCGACCTGCGCGCGGATCGCCTCGACCTGCTCCTCGACGATGTTGAGCATCGTCCAGGTCTGGCGGCAGCCGGCGATGTCGTGCAGGAAGTGCTCGAGCACCTGCTGGCCGTGCTCGGTGTGCAGCACCTCGGGGTGCCACTGGACGCCGGCCATGCGCCGCTCGAGCGACTCGAACGCCGCCACCGGGGTCTGGGCCGTCGCGGCGAGCACGTCGAAGCCGGCCGGGGCCGCGGTGACCGAGTCGCCGTGCGACATCCACACCGTGTGCTGCGCCGGGACGTCGGCCAGCAGCGTCCCCTGCTCGGCCACCGTGACGGCGGTGCGGCCGTACTCGCGCGCCCCCGTGGCCGCGACCTCGCCGCCCAGGCCCTGCGCCATGAGCTGGAAGCCGTAGCACATGCCGAAGACGGGCACGTCGGCCTCGAAGACGGCCTCGTCGATGCCGGGGGCGTCGTCGGCGTACACGCTCGACGGACCGCCGGACAGGATGATCGCCTTCGGCTCCCGGGCCAGGATCTCGGCCATCGGCAGGGTGTGCGGCACGATCTCGGAGTAGACCCGCGCCTCCCGCACCCGCCGCGCGATCAGCTGCGCGTACTGGGCCCCGAAGTCGACCACCAGGACCAGGTCGTGCTCGCCGGGGACCGCCTGGTTCGCCATGCCCGCAGACTATCGGCGGTCTGCGGGGTGGAGCTGGGCGGCGGTGGGCTGGTTACCGTTCCGGCCGCGCGTTCGGTAGCTGGGGCACCGCTCCCGTGGGGCGGGTCGGGGCGGCGGTGAGCTGGTCACCGTTCCAGCCCGGCATTCGGTCACCCACGCACCGCTCCCCCGCCCCGACCCCGCCGGCGGTGCCCCAGCCACCCTTCGCGGACGCCTGACCGTGGCCCACGCACCGCCCACCGGCCGAGCACCGGCCGAAGCGGCCCCAGGACAGGCCGGAGGGCCCCGCCGGGAGGGAGGGTGGCGGGGCCCTCGGTGGCCCTGCGGCGGACGACCGCCGCACGACCCTCGGAGAACCCGGCCCTTCGCGAGGGAGCAGAACGCGCCGGGTTCGACCGTGCAACGAGGCCGCGGCGCGTGGGGTTACGGCCTCGTCGCGAGTTTCAGCTGACGCCGACGATCGGCAGCCGCAGCGCGCCGGGGGCGTGGTCGGGGACGACGGGGGCGCGGGGCGCCACGGGGTCGAGGCGCTCGTAGGCGGCGCCGAGGGGCGGGCGCGGGTCGCGCTCGCCCTTGTTGGGCCACAGCGCCATCGCCCGCTCGGCCTGGGCGGTGATCGTCAGCGACGGGTTGACGCCGAGGTTGGCCGAGATCGCCGACCCGTCGGCGACGTGCAGGCCCGGGTGACCGAAGACCCGCTGGTAGCCGTCGACGACGCCGTCGTCCGGGGTGGCGCCGATGGCGCAGCCGCCGATGAAGTGGGCGGTCAGCGGCATGTTGAACGGCTCACCGATGTTGCCGCCCGGGATGCCGCCGATCGTGCCGGCGATGCGGCGCACCGCCTCGTTGGCGGCCGGGATCCAGGTGGGGTTGGGGGCGCCGTGGCCCTGGCGCGACGTCATCCGCCACCGGCCGGTGACCTTGCCGCGCTTGCCGTAGGTGGTGATGGAGTTGTCGAGGCTCTGCATCACCAGGGCGATGACGGTGCGCTCCGACCAGTGGGTGAAGTCGTAGAGCTCGCGGATGTCGCGGCGGCGCAGCCACATCTGCTTCAGCCACGTCTGCCAGCGCGGCACCTCGCCGTCGCCGTCGGTGAGCACCGTCTGCAGCATCGCCATCGTGTTGAAGCCCTTGCCGTAGCGGCACGGCTCGATGTGGGTGTGCTCGTCGGGGTGCCAGCTGGAGGTGATGGCGACGCCGTAGGAGTAGTCGGTGGGGTCGGTGCGCGGCGCGATCGCGCCGAGGATCGACTCGGAGTTGGTGCGCGAGAGGAAGCCGAGCCGCGACGAGAGCCGCGGCAGGTGCCCCTCGTCCTTCATGCGGTGCAGCAGCTTCTGCGTGCCGAGCGAGGCCGCCGCCATGACCACGTGCTGTGCGGTGATGGTGCGTGTCGAGCGCGCCGTGCGGCGCTTGGCCTTGGTGTAGCGGACCTCGACCTCGTAGCCGCCGCCCGCGTCGTCCGCCCGCGGCCGCACCCGGGTCACGGTGGTCAGCGGCAGCACCGTGGCGCCGTTCTGCTCGGCGAGGTAGAGGTAGTTCTTGACCAGCGTGTTCTTCGCGTTGTGCCGGCACCCGCTCATGCACTCGCCGCAGTTGCGGCAGGTGTTGCGGGCCGGGCCGGCGCCGCCGAAGTAGGGGTCCTCGACCCGCTCGCCCTCGGCCTGGCCGGGGCCGCCGAAGAAGACGCCGACCGGCGTGGGGTGGAAGGTGTCGGCCGCGCCCATGTCGGTGGCGACCTTCTCCATGACGTCGTCGGCCGGGGTGCGCACCGGGTTGTCGACGACGCCGAGCATCCGCTTGGCCTGGTCGTAGTAGGGCGCGAGCTCGCTGCGCCAGTCGGTGATGTGGCTCCACTGCGGGTCGCGGTAGAACTGCTCGAGCGGCTCGTAGAGCGTGTTGGCGTAGACCAGCGAGCCGCCCCCGACGCCCGCGCCGGCCACGATCATCGTGTCGCGGACGGCGTCGATGCGCTGGATGCCGTAGCAGCCCAGCCACGGCGCCCACAGGTAGCGGGTCAGGTCGAAGGTGCCCTTCGCGAAGTCGCCGTCCTCGAAGCGGGGACCCGCCTCGACGACGGCCACGCGGTAGCCCTTCTCGGTCAGCCGCAGGGCCGCGACCGAGCCGCCGAAGCCGCTGCCGACGACCAGGACGTCGACGTCGAACGGCCCCTCGCCGCTCGCGCCGGCCGCCCGCTCCGGTGTCTGTGACGTCATGTCACGACACTAACGCCGCGAGGACGCCGTGGGTATGGCGTTCCGCACAGGTCGCCCGGGGCGGACAGGGCGGCCCTGGCCTGGGCGTCGCGGGCGCATGCCGTCAGCAGGAGACGGCGACCGCCCTGCTGACCTCGAGGTCGTGCGGACCGTGACGCTCGACCAGCACGACGCTGTGCCGGCCCGCCGAGGGGCGGAAGTAGCGGTCGGTGACCGCGACCCGCTCCACCGTCCTGCCGCCGTCTGCGACCACCCACTGGAAGCCCGCGCCGAGGGTGCGGCGGGTGCTGACCACGCAGCCGTCGGGGCCGACCTCCACCCGTCTGGTGGGGACCACCTCGAGCCGGAGGTCCCCCGGCTCGAACCGCCCCACCGCGACCAGCTCGCCGACGAGGCCGTGGCTCGTGAGCGCCGGGCGGTCACGCAGGCCGGGCAGCGCCAGCGCCGACCAGGCGAGGCACACGACGAGCAGGCCCACGCCGAGGGCGACGAGCGGGCGAACCGGCGGCACGGGAGGAAACCTAGCCGTCCGCGCCACCGGCGACGGCCGATCGGCGCGGGTCGTGCCCGTCGGCCGCGAGCGCGGTGAGGGCGTCGAGCAGCGGCCGCGGGTCGGGGGCGTCGCCGTCGGACTGCAGGACGACGGTGTCGCCACCGGCGTCGGCGAACGTCCGCACACGCTCGCCGACCCGCTCGGCGCTCACCTCGGCGGCGCCCACCTGCACGTAGCACGTCACGTGGGTCGCGCCGGGGCGGCCGGCGTCGTCGCGCCCGGCCTGCACGGTCGCGCGGGCCTCGCGCACGGCGTCCGGCTCGGCGCACGCCTGCGCGTCGAGCACGACGCCGTCGGCGAGCTCGCCGGCCAGCCGCAGCGTGCGGGGACCGCGGGCGCCGAGCAGCAGCGTCGGTGGTGCGGCGGGCGGCCAGTCGAGCGCGACGCCGTCGAGGCGCACGTGGTCGCCGTCCGCGTCGACCCGCTCGCCCGCGAGCAGGTCGCGAACCGCCGTCGTGTGCTCGCGCAGCAGCGCCATCGGCGAGGCGGGGCGGGCGCCGACCTGCGCCATCCAGTCCTGGACGCCGTGCCCGAGCGTCAGCACGAGGCGGCCGGGGAACGCGCGGGCCAGCGTGGCCGCCTCCATCGCGACGACGGCCGGGTTGCGCAGCGGCACCGGCAGCAGCCCGATGCCCACGCGCAGCCGGCTCGACCAGGCGAGCGCGAGGGCGGCCTGGGTGAGTCCGCCCTCGAGGAAGCAGTCCTCCCAGAACCACAGCTCGTCGACGGCGCCCGCCGCGGCCGCCGCGTCGGCGGCCTCCACGACGGCGCGCAGCTGCTCGGGGGGCGACTGCGGACGGAAGACGACGCCGAGGGAGGTCACCGCCCCATCCTCGGCGCCGTCCAGCCGGTCGGTCGAGCCGGTCGGTCGAGCCGGTCAGTCGAGCCCGGCGACCTCCACCACGCGCAGCCGGTCGCCGACCCGCTTCACCACGAGGACGGCGACCTGGTGCGGCACCGGGTCGGTGCGGGTCGACATCGGGGTCAGGCAGTGCCAGGCGCCGTCGCGGCGGCGGCAGCGCTCGGGCCGGTCCCAGCGGAAGCCCTGCGAGCGCAGGTCGAACATGCGGCGCTGGGCGGCCGGCGTCGTGAAGCGTGACGCGATGCCGCGTCGGTCGTGGTTGACCGCGCGCCCGGCGCGGTAGGCCGTCTGCGCGGGGGTCAGCCGGTCGGGGGCGGCGGTCGGCGCGGGCGCCGGCTCCACCCGCGCGTGGGCCGGGCCGGGCACGGCGAGGGAGGCGAGGCCGACGCCCAGCAGGAGCACGAAGGTCGCGGCCAGGCCGCGCAGGAGGGGTCTCATGCACGTCAGATGCCGTCGACCGGGATTCGGTTGCAGCGGGGCCCGCGGCGTCCCGGACGACGACCCGCGAGGGCCGCGGACGCCGTCCCGTTACCCCGCCGACGCCGGTCGAGGCAACCTCGCGCGGCCTCACGTCGTCGAATGAATGTGGTGACCGCCCGGATGCTTGACTCTCTCCCGTGAGCGATCACGAGCCTGCCCAGCGGCACCGCGCGCTGTGGTCGACGCTCCTGGTCGTCGCGGCCCTCGTGGTGGCCGGACTGGCCGCCAACGGCGCGCGCTCCGACGGCTCCGGCGGGGCCGACGACGTCACCACCGGACGGGGCCCGACGGGCGACCGGTCCGCCGGGCCCGCGGTGGTCACGGGCCACGACGACGGTTACCTCGGCACCGGCGAGAGCGACGACGTCTCGGTGCGCAACGCCATCGTCTTCCTGGTCGACGACATGAGCGACTTCGCGTGCGACCAGACGCCGGCCTACCTGCCCCGCAGCAGCCGCTGGCTCTACGAGCAGGGCACCTGCTACACCAACGCCACCGTGGCGACGCCGGTCTGCTGCCCGGCACGGGCGCAGATCCAGACCGGCCAGCTGGCCCACAACAACGGCGTCCGCAGCCAGATCGGCGCCCGCAACCTCGACGGCGACCAGACCGTGCAGCACGACCTCGGCGAGGCCGGTATGAGCACCTACGGCGTCGGCAAGTTCCTCAACGGCCTCGCCAGCACCGACCTGTACGGGCCGACCCGCATGACGACCGGCTTCGAGCACGCCGACTTCTGGGCCTCCTACAAGATGCGCGCCGGCCAGTTCGACCTCTTCGGCCGCAACGGCGGCCGGTACCGCCCCACCACCGGCCTGTCGAGCACCCAGACCAGCGCCCGCTACCTCGACCGCTACCTCGACCGCGTGCTCGACGGCGACGAGCCGTTCTACGCCTACAGCGCCTTCTTCGCGCCCCACAAGCAGAGCACGCGCAAGAACGACGCCTCGCTGCCCGTGCCCTCGCCGGAGAACGCCGACAAGCCGGTGCCGCCGTTCTCGTTCTGGCCCGAGCGCGCGTCCGACGACAAGCTGCCGATGTTCGACTACCCGCCGCCGGCGCCGCGCTCGTACTACGAGAAGCTCTGGGCCGCGCGCATCCGCTCGCTCTACGACGTCGACGAGGTGATGGCCTCGGTCTTCGAGCGGCTCGAGACGCGCGGGATGCTCGACGAGACCGCGGTCATCTTCACCAGCGACAACGGCTACAGCGACCGCGGCCAGTTCAACTGGGACGGCAAGTCGGCGCCCTACCCCGCGGCCACCAACATCCCGATGCTCGCCTGGTACCCCGGCCGCGACCGCGCGCTCGACACCCGCCCGGTGAGCCTGATCGACGTCGCCCCGACCCTCTACGACCTGCTGGACGTCGAGCCGGGCCACCTCGTCGACGGCCACTCGCTGCTCGGCGACCACGAGCGCGAGGTCGTCTACGGCGAGTTCTTCCACGAGAGCAACGCCATCGTGGGGGCCGAGTCGGGCCGGGCGGCGCGCTCGCTGCCGTCGTGGCGGCTGGTCACGCGCGGCGTCGAGGCCTACGTCGAGTGGTACTGGCCCGACGGGTCCGTGCGGCAGAGCGAGTACTACCTCGACCCCGGCATGACCGAGAACCTGCTCTACCGCGGCCCGGGCTACCGCGACGGCCCCGTCGCCGACCCCGAGCGGGTGGCCGAGATGCGCGACCTGATGGCCCGCTACGCCGTGTGCGCCGGCACCGAGGAGCAGGGCAGCCCGCGCCCCTGCACCTGATCGCTCCGTACGATGCGGCCGTGGGCCGGGCGACGCACGACGTGACCAACCAGGTGCCGCCGCTGGTCGGCCACGACACCTCCGACGACCCGGCGCTGCTGGCCGCGCTCGAGCGCGAGGGCGCCAGGTGGGCCGTGGACGACGTCCGCGCGCTCGGGCGGCTCGCCGGCGGCGAGCAGGCGCAGGAGTGGGCCAGGCTGGCCGAGCGTCACCCGCCGACCCTGGTCACCCACGACCGGTCCGGCCACCGCGTCGACGAGGTCGAGTACGACCCGGCCTACCACCACCTGATGGCCACCGCGGTCGGACACGGCCTGCACGCGGCGCCGTGGGCCGACGACCGGCCGGGGGCGCACGTGGCCCGGGCGGCGAAGTTCCTGGTCTGGAACGTCGACGCCGGCCACGGCTGCCCGGTCTCGATGACCTACGCCGTGGTGCCCGCGCTGCGCGCCGCGCCCGAGCTGGCCGCCGTCCACGAGCCGCTGCTGACCTCGACCGTCTACGACCCGGGGCTGCGGACGCCGTCGTCCAAGGCGGGGCTGGTCGCGGGCATGTCGATGACCGAGAAGCAGGGCGGCTCCGACGTGCGCGCGAACACCACGCGCGCCGAGCCGCAGGTCGACGGCTCCTACCGGCTCACCGGCCACAAGTGGTTCACCTCCGCCCCGATGAGCGACCTGTTCCTCGCGCTCGCGCAGGCCCCCGGCGGCCTCACCTGCTTCCTGGTGCCCCGGGTGCTGCCCGACGGCACCCGCAACGCGATGCACCTGATGCGCCTGAAGGACAAGCTGGGCAACCGGTCGAACGCCTCCTCCGAGATCGAGTACGACGACGCCGTCGCCTGGCGGGTCGGCGACGAGGGCCGCGGGGTGCGCACCATCGTCGAGATGGTCAACCTGACCCGGCTCGACTGCACCCTCGGGACGGCGTCCGGCATGCGCACCGCCACGGTGGCCGCCGTGCACCACGCCCGGCACCGCTCGGCGTTCGGGCGGAGGCTGGTCGAGCAGCCGCTGATGCGCAACGTGCTGGCCGACCTCGTCGTGGAGTCGGAGGCCGCGACGACCGTGGCGCTGCGGCTGGCCGGCGCCACCGACCGCGCCGCCCGCGGCGACGAGGGCGAGGCCGCCTTCCGGCGCCTGGCCCTCGCGGTGTCGAAGTACTGGGTGTGCAAGCGCGGCCCGGCCGTGGCCGGCGAGGCGCTGGAGTGCCTCGGCGGCAACGGCTACGTCGAGGAGTCGGGGATGCCGCGCATCTACCGCGAGCTGCCGCTGCTGTCGATCTGGGAGGGCTCAGGCAACGTGGCCGCCCTCGACGCGCTGCGGGCGATGGGCCGCGAGCCGGCGTCGGTCGAGGCGTTCTTCACCGAGGTCGAGAGCGCCGCCGGCGCCGACCGCCACCTCGACGACGCGGTCGCGCTGGTGAGGAAGGAGCTCGCGGCCGACCCGGCCGACCTCGAGGTGCGCGCCCGGCGCGTGGTCGAGCAGCTGGCGCTGGTGCTGCAGGGCTCGCTGCTGGTGCGGCACGCCCCCGCGGCCGTCGCCGACGCCTTCTGCGCCTCGCGGCTCGGGCGCGACTGGGGCGGTGCCCTCGGTACCCTGCCGACCGGGCTCGACCTCGGCCCCGTGGTGGAGCGCGCCTTCGCAGGTCGACCGTAGGTTGGCGCGGTGAGCACCCCGCTGCCGATGGGCACCAACCAGCGCCTGGCCGCGACGTCCGGCGAGGTGGTCGTGCGCCACGCGCCCGGCGCCGGCGTCGACGTCAACCTCACCGCCTTCGTCGTCACCGCCGACGGCTCCGTGCGCGGCGACGCCGACATGGTCTTCTACAACCAGCCGCGGCACCCCGACGGCTGCGCGGTCTTCCACGCCCCGGCGGCCGCGCCCGACGGCACCACGCACCGCCTCGGCTTCGACCTCGCCCGGCTGGCCGAGGGTGTCACCAAGGTCGTCGTCACCCTCACCGAGGACGGCGGCGCCGGCTTCGCCCGGGTCGGCGGCCTGCAGGCGCACGTGACCGCCGGTGGCTCCGACTTCGAGCTGACGCCGCCGGCGTTCACCGACGAGCGCGGCCTGGTCGTCGCCGAGGTCTACGTGCGCGGCGGCGAGCCCAAGGTGCGCGCGGTGTGGCAGGGGTACGCCGGCGGGCTGGCCGCCCTCGCCGCCGCCCACGGCGTCGAGACGGACGCCGCCCCGGACGCCGCCCCGGCGCCGCCCGCTCCGCCGGCACCGCCTGCTCCGTCGACGTCGTCGACCTCCACCCCGCCCCCGCCGCCCCTGCCGCCGTCCACCTCGACGCCGCCGCCGCCCCCGCCGCCGTCCACCTCGACGCCCCCGCCGCCCCCGCCGCCGACCGCGCCGTCGTCGTCGTCGTCCGGCATCAACCTCTCCAAGGGCTCGATCAGCCTGGTCAAGGGCGACCGGCCGGTGATGATCGAGAAGACCCGGCGCATGACGGCCTCGGTCTCGTGGGCCGCGGGCACCGACTACGACGTCTATGCGCTGGTGTGGACCACCGACGGCCGGCAGACCGACGTCGCGATGTTCGACGCCGACGGGGTGCCGCCGCGGCAGCAGTTCCTCGGCGTGCGCCACCGCGGCGACGTCGGGCGCGGCGAGCGTCACGCACGCCCGGCGGCGCCGCAGAAGAAGGGCTGGGGCCGCAAGGCCGACCGCACCGGACCGCCCGAGCCGCAGGGCGAGCAGCTCGAGGTCATCGACATCGAGCTCAGCCCCGAGATCGACGCGGTGCTGCCGGTCGCCTACTCGGCGATCACCAACGGCACCGGCTCCTTCCACCGCTACCAGGTCTCGCTCGCCATCGACAACGGCGCCGGCACCACGGTGCGCATCGACGCGGTCAACGCCAACCAGGACAACCGCATCTACACCTGCGTGCCCGGCATCATCCGCAACCGTCCCGAGGGCGTGGTGATCGAGCCGCTCGAGCTCTACAGCCGGCGCGGCTCCGAGCACCGCCCGGCCCTGAGGCTCGACGCGCAGGGCCAGGTCGTGGTCGAGATGGACGCCGGCCCGGCGAACCAGATCAAGGACGACTGAGGCCCCGCGAGATCAGCGGAAGGTGAACAGCCGCCGGTCGGGCGGCAGGGCCGGCAGGGCCGGCAGGGCCGGCAGGGTCGGCAGGGTCGCCGGCGGCTCGACGTCCAGCCGCACGGCGCCGACGGTCGGGTGGTGGCCCTCGTCGAGGGTCTCGTGCGCGGTCTCGACGAACCCGGCGGCCCCGAACCAGCGGCGCACGTCGGCGTCGAGGTCGTCGAAGCCGCGGCCCCGTCCGCGGGTCCACAGCACGGTGGCGCCGGGCCCGCAGAGCGCGGGCGCCGCGGTGATGGTGTGCTCGATGTCGGCCGGGCTGACGTTGCCGAAGATCCCGCAGAGCAGCAGCAGGTCGGCGGGCGGCAGGCCGGCGTAGGTGGCGGGGTCGCCGGCGTCGGCGGTGAGCACGGTGACGTCGGCGTCGGTCGCGGCGGCGGCCGCCCGGGCGCGGTCGCCGAGCACCGGGTCGAGCTCGACGAGCGTGGCGCTCACGCGGGCGGCGTCCGGCCGGTCGGCCAGCACGCCGAGCACGTCGCGGCCGTCACCGGCGCACACGCTGAGCACCCGCACCGGCCCGGCGCGACGGTCGAGGGCCTCCGCGACGTGGCCGCGCACCGCGGCCAGCCGCCAGGCCAGCCCCGAGCCGGGGTCGTCGTACCCCTCGTGCCAGGCCCGCCAGTCGCGCGTCATCGCCGGCCTCCTAGAACCGGCCGGCCGAGACCAGCGTGGCGCGGCGGGCGTCGGGCAGCGGCTCCTCGACGACGTAGCGGCGCGGGCCCGAGTCGGGCGCGTGCAGCATCGTGGACGTCGCCGGGTCGGTCACGAAGCCGACGTGCGTGACGCGGGTGCCGCGGCCGTCCTTGGCGAAGAACCACAGGTCGCCGGGACGCTCCTCCCCCAGCGTCACCGGCTCGCACGCGCTGGCCTGGTCGGAGGCGTCGCGCGGCACGGCGACGCCCACGGCCCGGAAGCTGGCGTGCACCAGCCCGGAGCAGTCGACACCGTCGTGGGTCAGCCCGCCCCACACGTAGGTGGTGCCGAGGAACGTGCGCGCGATGGCGACGACGCTCTCCTCGTCGGGCGCGAGGTCGGCGACCGGCGTCCACCCGGGGTAGCCGAGCGCGTCCTTCGCCGAGGCCTGGGCGGGGGCGGTGACGCGCAGCCAGTCGCCCTCGCGCTGGTGCACCTCGACGCGCTCGCCGGGCAGCAGCTGGGTCACCTGCTCGGCGCCGGCGCGGGGCTCGGCGAGCACGGGGGCGACGCGGACGGCTCTCATGGGGTGGCTCCTTCGTCGAGTCCCCCGATGCCGAGGCCCGGGGTGGCGGGCAGGACGAGACGGTCGCGGTCGTAGGTCGGACCGCCCACGTAGGGCGAGGCGGTGGCCCACCAGGCGGCGTCCAGGTCGGGCAGCGCGGTCGTGCCGACGGCGGCGACGAGCGAGGCGGCGGCGCCGAGGCCGACGTGCGACTCCATCATCGAGCCGACCATGGTGCCGAAGCCGTGCAGGCCGGCGACGCGCAGCAGCTCGAGGGCCGGCGTCAGCCCGCCGCACTTGGCCAGCTTGACGTTGACCAGGTCGGCGGCGTCGAGGCGCACGATCTCGACGAGGTCCTCGAGGGTGAACAGCGACTCGTCGGCCATCACCGGCGTCTCGACGTGCGCGGTCACGTGGGCCAGGCCGAGGACGTCGTGCGCCGGCACCGGCTGCTCGACCAGCTCGACGGCGGCGCCGGCGTCCTCGAGCGCGGTGACGACGCGCACCGCCTCGAAGGCGTCCCAGCCCTGGTTGGCGTCGAGGCGCAGCGCGACGCCGGGGCCGACCGCGTCGCGCACCGCGCGCACCCGGGCGACGTCGGTGGCGGCGTCGGTGCCGACCTTGAGCTTGAGGGCGCCGAAGCCGTCGGCCACCCGGGCCTCGGCGGCGCGCGCGAGGTCGGCGGCCTCGCCCGCGGCGAGCGTGACGTCGGTGGGCACCCGCAGCTCGACCGCCGCGCCGGCCACCCCGGCGAGCGCCGCGAGGTGCTCGGCGAGCGGGACGCCGGCCCGCCGCGCCGCGAGGTCGTGCAGCGCGACGTCGGCGGCCATCTTGGCCGACCGGTTCGCGACCACCGCGCGCTGCACCAGCGGCGCGGACTCGCGGGGGTCGGCGGGGCGGCCGAGCAGCGCGTCGCGCAGCGGACCGTCGAGGCAGGCCTGCGAGCCGGCCAGCGAGTCGCCGGTGACCTGCCAGACCTGCGGCGCCTCGCCCCACCCGCTCACGCCGTCACCGTCGACCACCTCGACGAGCACGGTCTCGATGGTCGTGGTGCGGCGCAGCGCGGTCACGAACGGCGTGTGCAGCGGCACGCTCAGCCGCCGGGTGCGCACCTCGGCGATCGTCGTCATCGCGCCGCCACCGGTCGGTGCGCCCACGCCTGCGCCGCGGTGCGGGCGACCAGCGCCTCGGCGTGCTCGTGGTCGAGGCCGGTGCGGGTGAGGACGACGAGGGCGCAGGGCTCGGCGTCGGGGCCGTCGGCGCGCACCAGCGCCATGTCGTGGGTCAGCCCGTCGACCCAGCCGGTCTTGTTGGCGACGTCGGCGCCGGGAGCGAGACCGGCCAGGCCGGCCGGGATGCCGTCGCGGTAGGTCTGCGCGCGCATCACCTCGACGACGCGCTCGGGCGTGCGGGCCAGCACCCGGCCGAGGTCGCGGGCGGTGACGCGGTTGTCGGGGCCGGCCTCGCGGGCCGCGGCGTCGCCGATGCCGCGCCCGAACGTCGTCCGGTCGCTGACGCCGGCCTCGCGCAGCACCGCCTGCACGGCCGGGACGCCGACCCGCTCGAGCACCAGGTTGGCGGCCACGTTGCTCGAGACGGTGATCGAGCGGTGCACCAGCTCGCCGAGGGTCGCGGTGGCGGCGCGGCCGGCGAGGGCGTCCCAGGTGACGTCGTCCTGGTCGTCGTCGCGGTCGAGCTCGTAGCGCCCCCCGGCCTGCGAGGCGAAGTCGGCGTGCAGCGCGATCGGCTCGCTCCAGTCGAGCCCGGCCGCCGCCGTGGCGATCGGCACCTTGACCAGGCTGGCGGCGTACAGCGGCACGTCGGCGTCCTGCTCGAACCAGGTGGTGCCGTCGAGCGCGCCGAACCAGACGGCGACGAGATCGGCGGTCACCCCTCCACCCTAGGATCTGCCGCGTGTCCGGACTCGGGGGGCTCTCGTCGCTCACGCCGCGCCAACGGGCCCTCGTCGAGGGCTGGCTCCCCGGTGTCGAGGTCGAGGCCGACCTCGGCTGGGGCCTCGTCGACACCGTGGTGCTGCGGGTCGCGCACGCCGGCGAGACGCTGACCGTCAAGGCCTCGGGCCCCGCCAACGGCCACCTGGTGCGCGAGGTGCGCGCCCACCGCGAGTGGTTGGCCCCGTGGACGTCGATCGGCCGCGCGCCCGTGCTGCGGCACGCCGACGTCGACGAGCGCGTCATCGTCACCACCCACCTGCCCGGCGACCTCGTGCAGGGGACGCCGGCCGCCGCCGACCCCGACGTGCACCGGCAGGCGGGGGTGCTGCTGGCGCTGCTGCACGGCCAGCCGTCGATCGTCGACGACGACCACGAGGCCCGCGAGAACGCGCGGATGCTGCGGTGGCTCGACGGAGAGCACCGCATCGCGGCCGACGTCGAGTCGCGGCTGCGCGGGCTCGTCGCCGGCTGGCCGACGCCGCCGTCCGTGCTCGTGCCGACCCACGGCGACTGGCAGGGCCGCAACTGGCTGGTGCACAGGGGCGTGGTGTCGGTCATCGACCTCGGCCGCGCCGACCTGCGTCCGGCGCAGACCGACCTCGCCCGGCTGGCCGAACGCGAGTGGCGCGGCGCGCCGCACCTCGAGGCGGCGTTCGTCGAGGGGTACGGCGCCGACCCGCGTGACACGGGCGGTGAGGATGGCCGGGACGGCTGGTGGCGGCTGCGGGTGCGCGAGGCCGTCGGCGTCGCCTGCTGGGCCTTCGGCGTCGGCGACGAGCCCTTCGAGGCCGAGGGCCACCGCGCGCTCGCCGAGCTGCTCGCGTGACCTCGGGTCGTCGGCCGAGACCCTTCGACGGGCTCAGGTCCGTGTGGTCGCGCCGGCCTCGGAGGGTCGGCGGTCTCGAGGCTCGTCGCCGGGGCTCCTCGCACCTCGACCGTCGTCGAGGCCGGCGAGACCCCGTCAGGTGGACCCGAGCCCACGGACCCTGAGCCTGTCGAAGGGACTCGACCGGACCGACAACCGATCCGGCGCCCGGTGCGTCTACGGGCTGTGAGGTCACGGGGCGCGGGGGTGGGCGCCTCCCTGTTCCTGTGCGCGGCCCTGGCCGCGACCACCGTGCCCGGGCCGCCGTCGGCGGCCGGGCCGACCCGCGCGGGCCGACCGGACGCCGTCCTCGCCGCGGCGGAGCCGTCGCCCGACCCGGTCGTGGTCGCGCCGCCGGCCCCCGACCCGCCGACGCCCGAGCCCGAGCCCGCGCCCGAGCCCGCGCCGCGCGAGGTCAGCCTCGTGATGGGCGGCGACCTGCTGTGGCACAACACGGTGTGGCAGAGCGCGCAGGCCGACGCCGCCGTCACCGGTGACGGCCCGTTCGACTTCGACCCGATGTTCGCCGCGCTGCGGCCGCTGGTGCGCTCTGCCGACGTGGCGCTGTGCCACGAGGAGGTGCCGTTCGCGCGGCCCGGGCAGCCGCTGCAGAGCTTCCCGGTCTTCGCCGCGCCGCGCCAGGTGGCGCCGTGGCTGGCCGACATGGGCTTCGACGGCTGCACGACGGCGTCCAACCACGCCGTCGACCAGGGCTGGGAGGGGCTGGCCTACACCGTCGGCCAGCTGGAGCGGCACGGCGTCCGCGCGATCGGCACCTTCCGCAGCCCGGCCGAGCGCCGGCGTCCGGTGGTGCTCACGACCGACGACGGCGTGCGGGTCGCGGTGGTGGCCGGCACCTACAGCCTCAACGGGTTCCCGCTGCCCGAGGGCCGGCCCTGGTCGGTCTCGATGTGGGACGCCGAGAACCTGCTCGACCAGGCGCGACGGGCCCGCGCGGCCGGGGCCGACGTGGTCGTCGTCCACCTGCACGGCGGCGACGAGTACTCCCACGAGCCGAACGCCGACCAGGTGGCGCTCGTCGAGCGGCTGACCCGCTCGCCCGACGTCGACCTGGTGCTGGGCGAGCACGCCCACGTGGTGCAGCCGATCACGCGGGTCAACGGCACCTGGGTGGCCTACGGGATGGGCAACATGGTGGCCCAGCAGGAGACCTTCCGCTCCGACACCTACGAGGGCATCACCGTGCGGTTCGTGCTGCGCGAGCAGCCCGACGGCCGCTTCGAGGTCGTCCGCGCCGGCTACGTGCCGACCACCTGGAACGTCTACGGCGCGGGTGGGCCGATCCGGGCCCGCTGGATCAGCCGGGCGCTGCGGCGGCCGGGGCTGGGCGCGTACGAGCGGTCGCGGCTGCTGGCCGCGCGGGCCTCGATCCGGGACGCCGTGCACGGGCTCGGCCGCACGCCGGGCCTGCGCGAGCTGTAGGCCCGCCGGGCAGACTGGACGGGTGATCGACGTCGACCTCGCCCGCCGCCTCAAGGACGCCGGCCTCGGCTGGCGCCCGGCACGCGGCGACGCCTTCGCGGTGCCCGACCGCGACCTCGACGGCGAGGTGTTCGTGGTCAGCGACCTGGTGGTCGAGCTGCGCGAGGTGCCCGAGGGCCCGCCGATCCTCGCCTTCAACGGCACCACCGAGTGGGCCCTCGACAGCCTCGAGGCCCACGAGGCGATCTGGCTGCCGAGCGAGGCCCAGCTGCGCGACGTCCTGGGCGAGGCGTTCGTGGGCCTCGAGCGGCTGCCGGGTGAGGCCGGCGGCTGGGCGGTCACGGTCACCGGCCCGGACGGCGTCCCCGAGCGTCACGTCGACCTCGACCCCGTCGCCGCCCACGCCCGCGCCGTCCTCGCCCGCCTGGCCTGACGCACCCGCCCCTTCGACAGGCTCAGGGCCCGTGTGGGAGCCCTAGCCTCGACGGGCCGGTGGTTTCGACGACGCTCGTTCCTCGCTGCTCGACCACCGGAGTCCCCGGTGGTCGAGCAGGCCGAGCGCCTGCACGAGGCTGTCGTCGAGACCCCGGAGGGTCAACGCCAACCCGCCCCCACGGACCCTGAGCTTGTCGAAGGGCACCCCCCAGGCGAACGTTCGCGTGGAGGGCCGGTGGTTTCGACGACGCTCGTTTCTCGCTGCTCGACCACCGGCAGCCACCGGTGGTCGAGCAGGCCGAGCGTCTGCGCGAGGCCGTCGTCGAGACCCCGCAAGGTCAACGCCACCGTTCCCGTGGAGGGCCCTTCGACAAGCTCAGGGTCCGTGTGGTGGCGCTGGCCTCGCCGGGCCGGCCGTCCAGCACCGGTGGTCGAGGTGCGAGGCCGGTCATGGCCGAGCCTCGAGACCCGTCGCGCTCAGGGGTCGACGACGACCTCGACGCGCTGGAACTCCTTGAGGTCGGTGTAGCCGGTGGTGGCCATGGAGCGGCGGAGGGCGCCGATGAGGTTCATGGTGCCGTCGGCGACGCGGGAGGGGCCGAAGAGGATCTCCTCCAGGCTGCCGACCTGCTCGAAGCGCACCCGCTGGCCGCGCGGCAGCGCGCCGTGGTGGGCCTCGGCGCCCCAGTGGAAGCCGTGGCCGGGGGCGTCGGTGGCGCGGGCGAACGGCGAGCCGACCATGACGGCGTCCGCGCCGCAGGCGATCGCCTTGGCGATGTCGCCCGACTTGCCGATCGAGCCGTCGGCGATGACGTGCACGTAGCGGCCGCCCGACTCGTCGAGGTAGTCGCGGCGCGCGGCGGCGACGTCCGCGACGGCACTCGCCATCGGGACCGCGACGCCGAGCACGGTGCGGGTGGTGTGCGCCGCGCCGCCGCCGAACCCGACGAGGACGCCGGCCGCCCCGGTGCGCATCAGGTGCAGCGCCGCCTGGTGGGTGGCGCAGCCGCCGACCACGACCGGCACGTCGAGCTCGTAGATGAACTCCTTGAGGTTCAGCGGCTCGGCCTGGCTGCTCACGTGCTCGGCGCTGACCGTCGTCCCGCGGATGACGAACATGTCGACGCCGGCGTCGACGACGGTCTTGGCGAACTCCTTGGTGTGCTGCGGCGAGAGCGAGCCCGCGACGGTCACGCCCGCGGCGCGGATCTCGCGCAGCCGCTCGGTGATCAGCTCGGCCTTCACCGGCTCGGCGTAGATCTCCTGCATGCGCGCGGTGGCCTCGGTGCCCTCGAGCCCGGCGACCTCGGCCAGCAGGTCGCGCGGGTCGTCGTAGCGGGTCCACAGGCCCTCGAGGTTGAGCACGCCGAGACCGCCGTACTCGCCCAGCGCGATCGCGGTGGTGGGCGACATGACCGAGTCCATCGGGGCGGCGAGCACCGGCAGCGAGAACCGGTAGGCGTCGATCTGCCAGTCGACGCTGACCTCCTCGGGGTCGCGGGTGCGCCGTGACGGCACGATCGCGATGTCGTCGAAGGAGTAGGCCCGTCGGCCGCGCTTGGCCTGCCCGATCTGGATCTCGGTCATGGCGGGAGTCTGTCATTCCGCGGGTGCGGCCCGGGCGGCCGGCCGCTGCGAGGTCGTCGGTTGCGCGAAGCAACCAAACCCGCCCCGGCGGCGTCTCCCCGAGTGAACCCATCAGCCCTCTCGGAGAGGTCGTCGTCATGCACCGTCGCCTGACCCTGCTCGCCACCGTCGTCGCCGCCGCGACCGTCGCCGCGGTCACCTTCCTGCCCACGGGCGGGACGTCGGCCATGGCCGGCCCTCCCGGCCGAGCGGCCTCGGCCTCCTCGGCATCGACGGTGGCCGAGCCCGCCGAGAGGGCAGCGCCCGTGCGCACGCAGCGCACCGTCGTCCGGCCGGTGACCACCGCCGGCCGACCGGCGCCCGGCTGGACCGTCACCCGCCTGCGCGGCGCGGTGACGTGCGACGGCCGCTCGCCGTCCAGCGTCGACCCGGGCGTCGCAACCTGCTACCCCACCGCCTACGCCCTGCGCGCCTGCTGGAAGTCGCAGGACCACACCGCGCTCTGCGTGCGCGACGCCCGCGTGCAGCGCCTGGTGCGGGTCCGCTACACCGGCGCGTTCCCGGCCGCCGTCAAGGCGCCGCCGTTCATCGCGCCCATGGACCTCGAGCTCACCAACGGCAACGACTGCCTGGTGCGCGACGGCGGCGCCTGGGGCTCCCCGCCGCAGCACCCGCGCTGGGTCGGCTACTACTCCTGCGACAAGGGCTCGGTCTACGGACCCGACGACTACCGCTGGGGCATCACCCGCAGCACCCAGCCCTGGCAGGTGCGCGTCTGGCGCACCCCCGACGGCCGCGCCGGCTCCATCGTCGTCCGCGAGGTCGCCCGCGCCTGGTACGTCGGCACCGCGGCCTGACGGTCGCCGGACCAGGACCCGGCACTGACGCTGAGCCTGCCGAAGGGCCCTTCGACAGGCTCAGGGTCCGTGGGGCCCGGTCGCCGTGGGCCTCGGGGTCCGAGGGGGCCCTTCGACGGGCTCAGGGTCCGTGGGCTCAGGCGCCGGTGTAGTTCGGCGCCTCGACCGTCATCTGGACGTCGTGGGGGTGGTTCTCCTTGAGCGAGGCGGCGGTGATCCGCACGAAGCGGCCCTTGTCCTGCAGCTCGGGCACGGTGCGGGCGCCGACGTAGAACATCGACTGGTTCAGGCCGCCGATGAACTGGTGGGCGACGGCGGCGAGCGGGCCGCGGTAGGCGACCTGGCCCTCGATGCCCTCGGGGACGATCTTGTCGTCGCTGGTGACCTCGGCCTGGAAGTAGCGGTCCTTGGAGTAGGACTTCTTGCCGCGGCTGCTCATCGCGCCGAGCGAGCCCATGCCGCGGTAGGTCTTGTACTGCTTGCCGTTGACGAAGATCAGCTCGCCGGGCGACTCCTCGCAGCCGGCCAGCATCGAGCCGACCATCACGGTGCTCGCACCAGCGACGAGCGCCTTGGCGATCTCGCCGGAGTGCTTCATGCCGCCGTCGGCGATCACCGGGACGCCGGCCGGGGCGCACGCGAGCGAGGCCTCGTAGACGGCGGTGATCTGCGGGACGCCGCAGCCGGTGACGACGCGGGTGGTGCAGATCGAGCCGGGGCCGAAGCCGACCTTGACGGCGTCCGCGCCGGCGTCGACGAAGGCCTGCGCGCCCTCGCGGGTCGCGACGTTGCCGCCGATGACCTGCACGTGGCGGGTGGAGGGGTCGGTCTTGAGCCGCCTGACCATGTCGAGCAGCAGCGTGACGTGGCCGTGGGCGGTGTCGGCGACGAGCACGTCGACGCCGGCCTCGATGAGGGTCGTGGCGCGCCGCCAGGCGTCGCCGAAGTAGCCGATGGCGGCGCCGACCATGAGCCGGCCGTGCGCGTCGTTGGAGGCGAGCGGGAACTGCTCGCCCTTGACGAAGTCCTTGACGGTGATGAGGCCGCCGAGCCGGCCCTGCTCGTCGACCAGGGGCAGCCGCTCGCGCTTGTGGCTGCGCAGCAGCGTGGTGGCCTCCTCGCGGGAGATGCCGACCGGTCCGGTGATGAGCGGCATGGGCGTCATCACCTCGTCGACCTTGGTGGTCGCCCACTCGGCGACGGGCGTGAACCGCAGGTCGCGGTTGGTGATGATGCCGAGCAGCCGCTCGTCGGTGTCGACGACGGGCAGCCCCGAGACGCGGTACTCGCCGCAGATGCGGTCGAGGTCCTCGAGCGTGCGGTCGGGGGTGATGGTGACCGGGTTGGAGATGATGCCGGTCTGGGTGCGCTTGACGAGGTCGACCTGGTAGGCCTGGTCCTCGATCGAGAGGTTGCGGTGCAGCACCCCGATGCCGCCCTGCCGGGCCATCGCGATGGCCATGCGCGACTCGGTGACGGTGTCCATCGCCGCACTGACGATCGGCACCTTGATCTCGATGTCGCGCGTCAGCCGCGACGTGGTGTCGATCTCGTCGGGCGCCAGGTCGGAATGACCCGGCAGCAGCAGCACGTCGTCGTAGGTGAGGCCGAGGGCGGCGAACTTCTCAGGTACCTCCACGCCTCGAGCCTACCGGCGCTTCCAGCCCCGGGGTGAGCCGCCGCCCTTGCGTGCGCAGACAAGGTGGAGGGCGTGAGCGAGACCCTGCCTCCCCACGTCCTCGTCCTCTTCGGCGCCACCGGCGACCTGGCCGCCCGCAAGCTGTTCCCGGGCCTGTACCGGCTGGCGGCGGCGGGCCGGCTGCCCGAGGAGTACGCCGTCGTGGGCTCCGGACGTCACTCCCCCGGCACCGACGACGAGTTCCGCGACCAGGTGCGCGAGGGGCTCGTCGAGACCGTCGGCGACGACCTCGACGACGACGTCGCGGCCGACCTGCTGCGCCGCACCAGCTTCCAGACCTCCGACGCCGACGACGGCAGCGACCTCGCCGAGGCCGTGCGCCAGGCCGAGGACGACCTCGGTGGCGCCGACGCCGACGTCCTCCGCCTGGTCTACCTCTCGGTGCCGCCCGCCGCGATGGAGCCGATGATCGCGATGCTCGGCCGCGAGGGCCTCACCGAGCGCGCCCGGCTCGTCGTCGAGAAGCCGT
This sequence comes from Nocardioides marinquilinus, assembly GCF_039543705.1. NCBI lineage: Bacteria > Bacillati > Actinomycetota > Actinomycetes > Propionibacteriales > Nocardioidaceae > Nocardioides > Nocardioides marinquilinus. The sequence goes on along the minus strand of NZ_BAABKG010000002.1, from coordinate 888,700 downwards.
TCGGCCTCGACCTCGACAGCTCGCGCAGTCTGGACGCCGCCCTCAAGGACGTCGTCGAGGAGGACCAGGTCTTCCGCATCGACCACTTCCTGGGCAAGGAGGCCGTGCAGAACATCCTCGCGCTGCGCTTCGCCAACGGCCTCTTCGAGCCGGCGTGGGACAACCGCAGCATCGCCTCGGTGCAGATCGACGTCCCTGAGGAGCTGCGGATGGAGGGCCGCGGCAGCTTCTACGAGTCCACCGGCTGCCTGCGCGACATGGTCTCGACCCACCTCTCCCAGCTGCTCGGCTTCGTCGCGCTCGAGGACCCCCGCGAGCTCACCGAGCAGGCCGTGCGCGACGCCAAGTCGGCGGTCTTCGAGGCGCTCGAGCCCCTCGACGCGAGCCGCGTCGTCTACGGCCAGTACGACGGCTACCGCGACGAGGACGACGTCGACGACGACTCCGACGTCGAGACCTTCGTGGCGCTCGAGATGCGCGTCGACAACGACCGCTGGCGCGGCGTCCCCTTCCACCTGCGCACCGGCAAGGCGCTCGCCGAGACCCGCCGCACCATCACGCTGCGGTTCAAGGACCCGGGCTCCGGGCTCCTCCACAGCGGTGGCGACGGCGGCGACGAGCCGAACGAGCTGGTGCTCGAGCTGACCGACGACCCCATCATCACCATCGACGTGCGCGCCAAGCGGCCCGGCCCCGAGCTGACCCTCACCGAGGCGCGGTTCCACCTCGACCTCGCCGACGACGTCCCCGACACCCCCGAGAACAAGCCGCTGGAGGCCTACGAGCGGCTGCTGCTCGACGCGATGCGCGGCGACCAGACGTTCTTCACCCGCGCCGACGAGGTCGACCGGCTCTGGCAGGTCATCCAGCCGCTGCTCGACGACCGGCCCGAGGTGCACCCCTACGAGCCCGGCTCGTGGGGCCCGCAGGCCGCGATCGACCTGCCGGACGGCGGGTGGCGCCTGCGATGAGCGAGCCCGACCAGCCCACCCCGATCGCCGACCACGGCATCATCGGCGACCTGCGCACCTGCGCGCTGGTCAGCACCGAGGCCACCATCGACTGGTTCTGCGCGGGCCGCTTCGACGCCCCCAGCGTCTTCGGCAGCCTGCTCGACCCGGACGCCGGCTCGTGGCGGGTCTGGGTGGTCGACGGCCACACCCGCACCACGCAGTTCTACCTGCCCGACTCGGCCATCCTCGTGACCCGCTTCCTCACCGAGGACGGCGTCGCCGAGGTGCACGACTTCTTCCCGCTGGTCGCCCGGCACGAGCCGCACCACCACCAGCGCATCATCCGCCGCATCGCCGCCGTCCGCGGCAGCGTCACGGTGCGCACCGAGCTGCGGGCGCGGCCCGACTACGGCCGCACCACGCCCGACGTCGAGCAGGTCGACGGCGGGTGCCTGCTCACCGCCGGCGACCTCCGGCTCGGCCTCACCGCCACCCACGACGTGGAGATCGGCGACGACGTCATCACCGCCGAGCTGCGGCTCGAGCCGGGCGAGGAGGCACGCTTCACGCTGCACGTGCTCGACGACGACGAGGACGTGCCCGACGAGGGCGACGTCGAGGGCCTGCTCGACGCCACCGCGAGGTTCTGGCGCGACTGGCTGGCGCAGTCGACCTACACCGGTCGCTGGCGCGAGATGGTCGACCGCTCCGCGATCACCCTCAAGCTGCTCACCCACGAGCCCAGCGGCGCGATCATCGCCGCCCCGACCACGAGCCTGCCCGAAGAGCTCGGGGGCGAGCGCAACTGGGACTACCGCTACGTGTGGATCCGCGACGCCGCCTTCTCGCTCTACGCCCTGCTGCGGCTCGGCTTCACCGACGAGGCCGAGTCGTTCATGACGTGGCTCTCCGAGCGCCTCGGGGAGGACCACGACTACGGCGACGGCCCCGACCTCGGGCCGCTGCGCAACCTCTACGACATCGACGGAAAGGTGCCCACCGAGGAGCACGAGCTCGACCACCTGCGCGGCTACGCCGACAGCCGCCCGGTGCGGGTCGGCAACGCCGCGGTCGACCAGCTGCAGCTCGACATCTACGGCGAGCTGATTGACTCGGTCTACCTGTTCAACAAGTACGGCGCCGGCATCAGCCTCGACGCCTGGGACGACCTCCGGCGGGTGCTCGACTGGATCGTGGAGAACTGGGAGCGCGACGACGCCGGCATGTGGGAGGTGCGCGACGACCCGCGCCCCCACACGACGTCCCGGCTCATGTGCTGGGTGGCGATCGAGCGGATGATGCGGACGGCGCGCCAGCGCGGTCTGCCGGGCGACCTGGCCGGGTGGGGCGAGGTGCGCGACCGCATCCAGCAGCGCATCGTCGACCACTGCTGGAACGACGAGGTCGGCGCGTTCATGCAGGCCGAGAGCTCCGAGCACGTCGACGCCGGTGTGTTGCTGATGCCGCTGGTGAAGTTCCTGGCGCCCAACGACCCGCGCTGGCTCTCGACCATGAAGGTGCTCGAGGAGCGGCTGGTCTCCGACAGCCTGGTCTTCCGCTACGACCTCGGCCAGTCGACCGACGGCCTCGACGGCCCCGAGGGCACGTTCTCGCTGTGCTCGTTCTGGTACGTCGAGGCGCTCACCCGCGCCGGCCGCCTGGACGACGCCCGCCTCGCGCTGGAGAAGATGTTCACCTACGCCAACCACCTCGGCCTCTACGCCGAGCAGGTCGGCCTCACCGGTGAGCAGCTGGGCAACTTCCCCCAGGCCTTCACCCACCTCTCCCTCATCAGCGCCGCGATGAACCTCGACCGCCAGCTGGGCTGAGGGCCTGGGTGCGCCGGGGCCCTTCGACAGGCTCAGGGTCCGTGGCGGGGTCGGCCCTGACGATGGTCGAGGTGCGAGGAGCCCTGGCGACGAGCCTCGAGACCGCCGGCCGTCCGTGCGGACGTTCGGCGTGGGGCGCCCTTCGACAGGCTCAGGGTCCGTGGCGGGGTCGGCCTCGACGGTGAGGGGTCTCGAGGCTCGGCCGTGGCCGGCCTCGCACCTCGACCACCGTGGGGGTCGGCCCTGACGATGGTCGAGGTGCGAGGAGCCCTGGCGACGAGCCTCGAGACCGCCGGCCGTCCGTGCGGACGGTCGCGTGGGGGCGCGGCCGGCTACAGCGACTGCGTGCCGTCGACGAGCCACTGCCCGTCGCGGCGCACCATGCGCACGAGCACGCGGCCGCGCAGCAGCACGCGTGGCTGGTCGCCGCGCTTCAACGGCGTCCCCGCGACCTGGCGCTGGTCGACGTAGAGCAGGCAGACGACGTCGTCGGCGCCGCGCGATCGCACCACCCCCGCGCCGCGGACGACGGCGTCGGTGACCGCCCGGCGCTCGCGCGCGAAGGGCCGCGAGGTGCGGTCGAAGATGCGGGTGTAGGCCCGGGCGAAGGCGGGCGTCATGCCGCGGGTGGCCGCGGCCAGGCTGCCGCGCAGGTCGCGGTGGTCGACGGTGAGCGTCAGCGGCACCGCCTCCACCGCCGCCGCGAGCGCCGCGCCGCCGGGGCCGTCGATCTCGGCCGGCGTGTAGCGGCCCCCCACGACCACCGGCTCGGCGCCGGCGGCCTCGAGGTCGGGTCGGGTCAGCGCCAGGACGACGCTCAGCCCGGAGACCAGCACCACCAGCGTCAGCAGGACGACGAGCAGCCGCGCGCGGGTCACCTCACCGCACCTCGTCGAGGTCGTCGACCAGCCATCGGTCCTCCACCCGCTCGAGCACGATGCGGGTGCGGTAGCGCGTGCGGCGGGTCTCGCGGCGGGGAGCGGTGGTGGTGACGTCGACGGCGACCAGCACCTGGGCCCGGTCGGAGGTGAGGTACTCGGTGGCCACCCCGCCCTGCGGCAGCCGCGCGCTGAGGCTCAGCCGCCCGGTGCGCACCTTCGACGCCAGCGCGCGGGCGCCGTCGTCGTAGCCGGCCACGAACTCCTCGGTGCCGAGCGCGCGCATCCGGTCCATGTCCTGCTCGACGCGGCGGTGGTCGAGGGTGAAGTACTGCGAGGCGGCGCGCTGCGCGGCCACCACGGCCTGGCCGGCGGACCCACGCTGCCAGTCGCCGACGCCGACGTCGGCCGGGCGCAGCGGCTCGACCGCCGTCGCGTCGCGCCGGTCGAGGACGAGCACCACCGTGGTCGCGCTGACCAGCCCGAGCAGGACGACGAGCAGCACGGGCAGCAGCCAGCCGCCCCGGCGTCCGGGAGCGGCATCGCCGTCGTCGGGGCTCGCCCCAGCCATGAACCGCCCTCCCCTCGTCCGGCGCTCACCCTCGCACGCGGGGGCCGGGGCCGGGCCAAAACGACGCCGACCCGTCAGACATGTCTGACGGGTCGGCGCGGTTGCCGGGCGGGAGAGGTCAGTGACCGTGGCCGTGGCCGTGACCGGCCGCGTCGTCCTCGTCCTCGGGCTTGTCGACGATCAGGGTCTCGGTCGTCAGCAGCATCGCGGCGATGGAGGTCGCGTTGATGAGCGCGGAGCGAGTGACCTTGACCGGGTCGAGCACGCCCTGGGCGACCAGGTCGCCGTACTCCTCGGTCGCGGCGTTGTAGCCCTGACCGACGCCGAGCTCGCGCACCTTGGTGGTGACGACGTAGCCGTTGACGCCCCCGTTCTCGGCGATCCAGCGCAGCGGCTCGTCGAGCGCCTTGCGGACGACGCGGACGCCGACCGCCTCGTCACCGGTGTGGCCGAGGTCGCCGTCGAGCGCGGAGGCGGCGTGGACGAGCGACGAGCCGCCGCCGGCCACGATGCCCTCCTCGATGGCCGCGCGGGTCGCCGAGACGGCGTCCTCGATGCGGTGCTTCTTCTCCTTCAGCTCGACCTCGGTGGCCGCGCCGACCTTGACGACGCACACGCCGCCGGCCAGCTTGGCGAGCCGCTCCTGCAGCTTCTCGCGGTCCCAGTCGGAGTCGGTGTTCTCGATCTCGGCGCGGATCTGGTCGACCCGGCCCTGGACGGCGGCCTTGTCGCCACCGCCGTCGACGATGGTGGTCTCGTCCTTGGTGACCACGATGCGGCGGGCGGTGCCGAGCACCTCGAGGCCGACCTGGTCGAGCTTGAGGCCGACCTCGGGGGCCACGACCTGCGCGCCCGTGAGGGTCGCGATGTCGTCCATCATCGCCTTGCGGCGGTCGCCGAAGGCCGGGCTCTTGACCGCGACGGCGTTGAACGTGCCGCGGATCTTGTTCACGACCAGGGTCGAGAGCGCCTCGCCGTCGACGTCCTCGGCGAGGATGAACAGCGGCTTGCTGCCGGCGGCGATGACCTTCTCGAGCAGCGGCAGCAGCTCGGCGACCGAGGAGATCTTGCCCTGGTGCAGCAGGATCTGCGGGTCGTCGAGCACGGCCTCCATGCGCTCGGGGTCGGAGACGAAGTACTGGCTGAGGTAGCCCTTGTCGAACTGCATGCCCTCGGTGAACTCGAGGTCGGTGCCCATCGAGCTGGACTCCTCGACGGTGATGACACCGTCCTTGCCGACCTTGTCGAAGGCCTCGGCGAGCAGCTCGCCGATGTGGGCGTCGCGGCTGGAGATGGTGGCGACGGCAGTCATGTCCTCGACCGACTCGACGTCGCGGGCGGCCTCGAGCAGGGCGTTGCTGACGGCCTCGGCGGCGGCGTCCATGCCGCGCTTCATGGCCATCGGGTTGGCGCCGGCGGCGACGGCGCGCAGGCCGCCGTGCACCATCGCCTGGGCGAGCACGGTGGCGGTGGTGGTGCCGTCACCGGCGACGTCGTTGGTCTTGGTGGCGACCTCCTTCGTCAGCTGCGCGCCGAGGTTCTCGAACGGGTCGTCGAGCTCGACCTCACGGGCGACGGTGACGCCGTCGTTGGTGATGGTCGGCGCGCCCCACTTCTTGTCGAGGACGACGTAGCGGCCCTTGGGGCCGAGGGTCACCTTGACGGTGTTGGCGAGGACGTCGACGCCGCGCTCGAGGGAGCGTCGGGCGTTCTCGTCGAACTCCAGGATCTTGGGCATGCGGTGGTGGCTCCTAGCTCAGGTGTTGCTCGGGTGGCTCGGGTGTGGCTCGGGTGTTGCTCGGGTGGCCCGGTGGGGGTCAGGTGAAAACGGGTCCGGGTCGTGTGCCCGACGGCGGTCGTGGGACCGGTCGGGGGCACACGACCCGGAGGGGACGAGCAGTCGTCAGGAGACGACGGCGAGCACGTCGCGCGCGGAGAGGATGAGGTACTCCTCGCCGGCGTACTTGACCTCGGTGCCGCCGTACTTGCTGTAGATGACCTTGTCGCCGACCGCGACGTCGAGCGGGACGCGGTTGCCGTTGTCGTCGACGCGGCCCGGGCCGAGCGCGAGGACCTCGCCCTCCTGGGGCTTCTCCTTCGCGGTGTCCGGGATGACCAGGCCGGAGGCCGTGGTCTGCTCGGCGTCGAGCGGCTTGACGACGATGCGGTCCTCGAGAGGCTTGATGTTGACCGACACTCTTGATCGACCTTCTCTGTTCGATGGGTACGGGGTTCGAGTGACCGGCACGTACGCCGTCGCGGGGGTCGCACCTCGCCGGTCTGCGCTGGCACCCTCGCATCGAGAGTGCCAACTCGAAACTAGCACTCCCCCGAGACGAGTGCCAGCGCACCCCGGTCGGGACGCCGCGCACCGGCTGCGAGGATCGGGCCCGTGGACCTCGACGCCTTCCGCTGGCTGCTGACCGACGACGGGCAGGCGCTGCTGACCCGCGCCGGCGAGCAGGTCGAGCAGGCCGAGCAGGTCGGTGGCGACGAGCTGGCCGTGCAGACCGAGCTGCGGCGTCACGCCGAGCCGGCGCAGGTGGCGGTGGCGCTCACCCAGGTCGGGCTGCGGCGCCGGGCGGCGGCCAAGTTCGGGCCGAGCGCGGCGCGGATGTACTTCACCCACGACGGGCTCGAGCAGGCGACGCGGCTGCCGGTGGCCCGCCACCGGGCCGGGCGGCTGGACGCCTTCGGGGCCGGGACGCTGATCGACCTCGGCTGCGGCATCGGCGGCGACCTGGTGGCGGCGGCCGAGGCGGGCCTCACCTGCGCCGGGGTCGACCTCGACCCGGTACGCGTCGAGGTCGCCCGCGCCAACCTCGCCGCCCTCGGCCTGCCGGGGGCGGTCTCGGTGGCCGACGCCACCCGCCTCGACACCTCGCCCTTCGACGTCGCCTTCGCCGACCCCGCGCGCCGCAGCGCCCGGGGCCGCACCTTCCGCGTCGACGACTGGACGCCGTCCTGGTCGTTCGTCGAGTCCCTGCTGCGCCGCGACGCCTGCGTGAAGACCGCGCCCGGCGTCCCCCACTCGCTGCTGCCCGAGGGGGTCGAGGCGGAGTGGGTCAGCGACCACGGCGAGGTCAAGGAGGCGGCGCTGTGGTCGGGGCGGCTGGCCTCGGCCCGCCGCCGCGCCACCGTGATCGGCGACGGCGGGCTGGCCACCCTCACCGAGGACGACGACCCCGGGCTGTCGCCGAGCAGCGCAGACGGCGTCGCGGTGCGGGAGGTCGGCGCGTTCCTCTACGAGCCCGACGGCGCCGTCATCCGCGCCGGCCTGGTGACCGCCGTGGCCGCGGGGGTGCAGGGCGGGCTGGTCGACGAGCACCTCGCCTACGTCACCTCCGACGCCTCGTTCCGCACCCCGTTCGCCCGCGGCTACCGGGTGCTCGAGACGCTCCCCTACCGCGAGAAGCAGCTGCGCGCGGCGCTGCGCGAGCGTGGGGTCGGCCGGCTGACCATCAAGAAGCGCGGGGTCGACGTCGTCCCGGACCAGCTGCGCAAGCGCCTCGACCTGCGCGGCGACGCCGAGGCCACGATCGTGCTCACCCGCGCCGCCGGCCACGGCACGGCGCTGCTCGTCGACCCGTTCTGAGCCGTCCTGGCCGACGGTGGTCGAGGTGCGAGGCCGGTCATGGCCGAGCCTCGAGACACGCCGACGCGGACGGCGGCACGACGGCTGGGCCCTTCGACGGGCTCAGGGTCCGTGCGGGGGCGCTGGCCTCGGAGGGCCGGGGGTCTCGAGGCTCGTCGCCAGGGCTCCTCGCACCTCGACCATCGTCGGCTCACGATGGTCGAGGTGCGAGGCCGGCCACGGCCGAGCCTCGAGACCCCGCAGGGAACACGCGGACGTCAGGCGTCGCCGAGCGCCTCGCGCTCGGCGCCGATGGTGGTGTCGTCGCCGTGGCCGGTGTGCACGACGGTCTCGTCGGGCAGGGCGAACAGCTTCTCGCGGATCGAGGCCTCGATGACGTCCTCGTCGGAGAAGGAGCGGCCGGTGGCGCCGGGTCCGCCCTGGAACAGGGTGTCGCCGGTGAAGACCGCGCCGAGGTCGTGCACGTAGAAGCAGACGGCGCCGGGCGCGTGGCCGGGCGTGTGCAGCACCTTCACCGACGCGCCGGCGACCTTGATGCTCAGCCCGTCCTCGAGGTCGGCGTCCCACAGCCAGTCGGTGTGGGTGAGCTCCCACAGCGGCTTGTCGTCGGGGTGCAGCAGCACCGGGGCCGACGTCGCCTCGCGCAGCGCCGGCGCCACGCGGCAGTGGTCGTCGTGGGCGTGGGTCAGCAGGATCGCCTTCACCTGGCGGCCGGCGACGACGCGCAGGATGGCGTCGACGTCGTGGGGCGCGTCGATGACGACGCACTCCTCGTCATCGCCGACGACCCAGACGTTGTTGTCGACGTCGTGGGTCTCGCCGTCGAGGCTGAAGGTGCCGCTGACCACCGCGTGGTCGACCCGCAGCGCCATCAGAGCACGACCACGGAGCGCAGCACGTCGCCGTGGTGCATCTTCTCGAACGACGCCTCGACGTCGCCGATGCCGATCTCCTCGGTGACGAACGCGTCGAGGTCGAGGCGGCCCTGCCGGTAGAGGTCGACCAGCATCGGGAAGTCGCGGGTGGGCAGGCAGTCGCCGTACCAGCTGGACTTCAGCGAGCCGCCGCGCCCGAAGACCTCCTGCAGCGGCAGGTCGGGCAGCCTCATCTCGGGGGTCGGCACGCCGACGAGGACGACGGTGCCGGCGAGGTCGCGGGCGTAGAACGCCTGCTTCCACGTCTCGGGGCGGCCGACGGCGTCCACGACGACGTCGGCGCCCTCGGCGCCCTCGTAGACCTCGCCGCAGATGCGCTTGATCTCCTCGACCGGGTCGGTGGACGACGAGTCGACGGTGTGGGTGGCGCCGAGCCGCTCGGCGGCGGCGAGCTTCTTCGGGTCGATGTCGACGGCGATGATCGGGCTGGCGCCGGCCAGCGCGGCACCGGCGACCGCCGCGACGCCCACGCCGCCGCAGCCGATGACGGCGATGGAGCGGCCGCGGGTGATGGCGCCGGTGTTGATGGCGGCGCCGAGGCCGGCCATGACGCCGCAGCCGAGCAGGCCGACGGCGGCCGGGCGGGCCTCGGGGTCGACCTTGGTGCACTGGCCGGCGGCGACGAGGGTCTTCTCGGCGAACGCGCCGATGCCGAGCGCCGGGCTCAGCTCGGTGCCGTCCTCGAGGGTCATCTTCTGCGTGGCGTTGTGGGTGTTGAAGCAGTACTGCAGCTCGCCGCGCTTGCAGGCGCGGCACTCGCCGCACACCGCGCGCCAGTTGAGCACCACGAAGTCGCCCGGCTCGACGCCGGTGACGTCGGGGCCCACGGCCTCGACGACGCCCGCGGCCTCGTGGCCGAGCAGGAACGGGAAGTCGTCGGCGATGCCGCCCTCGCGGTAGTGCAGGTCGGTGTGGCAGACCCCGCAGGCCTGCACCTTCACCAGCGCCTCCCCCGGACCGGGGTCGGGCACGTTGATGGTGACCAGCTCGACGGGGGCCCCCTTCGCCTTGGCGACGACGGCCTGGACCTGCTGCATGGGCGCTCCTGGTGCGGTGGGACGACGGGGTGCGGTCCCCATGCAACCGCATGGCCCCGCCGCGGTGACAGGCCCCCTTCGAGGGGTGGCCCCGCGCGACTACCTCACCGTTGGGTCCACTTCCCCGCCCGTGCACGGGCGGGGAAGTGCGTCCGCCGGTGAGGTAGTCGGCTCGGACACCGGCAGGCACGGCGGGCGGGGCGGGCGGGGCGACGCGTGCCCGGGGCGGGTCAGCGGCGTCCGAAAACCTGCACCGCCCACCACGTGCCGTGGGCGCGGACGCCGGCGACGCCGAGCAGCCGGTAGCCGGGGTGCAGCAGGTTGGCGCGGTGGCCCGGCGAGCGCAGCCACGCGCGGACGACGGCGTCGCCCCCGGCGGGGTTGAACGCCACGTTCTCGGCCGCCGCGCGCAGGCCGCACCGGCGGGCGACCGCACCGAGGTCGCTGTGCGTGAGGGTGCGGGTGCGCGCCATCCGGGCGGCCTGCGCCCGCGCCGCACGGCGCAGGCACCGGTCACCGCGGAACGGGGTGCGGTCGTGGGCGCGGCGGGCGGCCTGCGTGGCCGACCAGACGTCGTCCACGTAGCGCGCCTGCGCGCTCACCGGTGCCGGAGCCGGCGTCGGCGCGGGCGCGGCGGGCGCGGGGGCGGTCAGGGACAGAGGGAGCGACGCGAGGACGACGGCCAGGGCGAGGCGGGTCCGCGAGCGTCGGGGGGAACGCTGCATGGACGAGGAACCTAGGACGACCCGGCCGTCCGGGCCAAGACCGTCAGCGGGTGAGCGTGCGCCGCACGCCGGCGACCAGCGCCGCGGCGTACCGCGCCCGACCGGCCGGACGACGCATCACGCGCGCCTCCCGGGCCGAGCGCATGTTGCCCAGCTCGACCATCGCGACGGGCACGTCGGAGAGGTTGAGCGTGCCGAGGTCGCCGCGCACGTCGAGCCCGTCGCCGCCGGCGACGTAGGTGGCGTAGCGGAAGCCCTCGGCGCGCAGCGCGCGTCGCAGCGTGAGGCCGAACCGCCGCGAGGGCCGGTAGACGTCGTGGGTCCACGGCCCGCGGTCGGGCGGCACGATGACGTGGAAGCCGCGGGCGCCGGCGGCGTAGGAGCCGTCGGCGTGCACGCTCAGCTTGAGGTCGGCGTCGATGCGGTTGCCGGCGCGGCCGCGGACGTCGACGCACGGCCCCCAGCGGCGCAGGGAGTTGGTGTCGCGGGTCAGCACCACCCGCGCACCGAGCCGGCGCAGGTCGCGGGCGACGAGCCGCGTGACCTGCCAGACGAACGTCGCCTCGGGGTAGCCGCCGTCGGTCGAGGTGCCGGTGGTGTTGCACGGCTTGGTGAACCCGCCTGCCGGCACCGGGCGGTTGACCTGCTCCGGGAAGTTGCGGTTGCCGAGCTGGTGGCCGGGGTCGAGCACGACCACGCGGCCGGCCAGCGGGCCGGCGTCCGGCTCGGTGTCGGCGGACGGCGGCGGCAGCGTGCGGGCGCTCGTCGGCGTGGACGTCGGCGGCTCGGGCCGCGGCTCGTCAGCCGTCTGCCCGCCGGCGCACCCGGCGAGCAGCAGCGCGAACGGCACGAGCGCCGCGACCCACCGGCGGCTCACTCGTAGCCCAGCACCTCGTGGCGCCGCTCGGCCCAGGCCAGCGCCGAGGCGATCGCGTCGTCGATCGACAGCTCGGAGCGCCAGTCCATCAGGCGGGCGGCGCGGTCGACGTTGGCGAAGGCGCCGACGGCGTCACCGGGCCGCGGCGGGCCCTCGGCGAGCGGCACCTCGCCGCCGAAGACGCGCTCGAAGGCGGCGACCAGCTCGCGCACGGTCACGCCCTCGCCGGTGCCGATGTTGATGATCGTGCTGGGCGCGTCGACCTCGGCGAGCACGTCGTCGAACCGCTCGACCGCGCGCACGTGGGCCCGCGCGAGGTCCCACACGTGCACGTAGTCGCGGATGCCGGTGCCGTCGCGGGTGGGGTGCTCGGTGCCGGTGATGGTGAAGGCGTCCTTCTGGCCCCGCGCGGCGAGCACCAGCTGGCCGAGCACGTGCGAAGGCTCCTTGACGTAGATGCCCGACTCGAGGTCGGGGTCGGAGCCGATCGGGTTGAAGTAGCGGAGGACGATCGCCCGCAGGTCGCTGGCCGCCGCGAGGTCGGTCAGCACCTGCTCCATCATCCGCTTGGTGCGGGCGTAGGGCGAGGGCGGGTCGAGGGCGTCGTCCTCGGTGACCTCGAAGCCGTCCTTGGTGGCGTAGAGGCTCGCCGAGCTCGAGAACAGCACACGGTGCAGGCCGAGCGCGGTGAGCTCGTCGAAGAGCTCGAGCGACTTGGCGACGTTGTCGCGGTAGTACTCGTAGGGCTTCTCGACCGACTCCGGGACGACGATGCGCGCGGCCATGTGGATGGTGGCGTCGAGGTCGGGGTGCTCCTCGGCGATGCGGCGCAGCAGCGCCCGGTCGGCGATGTCGCCCTCGTAGAAGATCCGATCTTTCACGAACGCGAGCGGGCCGCTCAGCAGCGAGTCGAGGATGACGGGCACGTGGCCCGCCTCCTCCAGTGCCTTGGCCGTGATCGAGCCGATGTAGCCGGCGCCGCCGGTGACGAGGACCTTCATGGCCGGGAGGCTAGCCCTCGCGGCGGGCGCGGGCCGAAAGGACGCCCCGGCCCACGGCGGTCACGCGGTGGGCGCGGCCGGGAGCGGCGCCGGCACGAGCAGGCTCCCCCGCGCGTGCAGGAACGGCCGCTCGAGCGTGCGGTAGCTGACGGCGGCCAGGACGGCGGTGACCGCGGCCGCGAGCAGCATCTCGACCCCGGGCGGCAGGTCGGCCCCACTGGCGCGGATCGCGGCCAGCGGCGCGAGGTGCCAGAGGTAGGCGCTGTAGCTGGCGCGACCGAGGGCGGTGAGGCCCGGCAGCGCGAGGACCACGCCGAGCGCTCCCCCACCGCGGGTGCCGCGCGCGATCAGCACGAGGGCCGCGGTCCCGCCGACGGCCAGGCTCGCCAGCGGGCGGTCGTCGGCGAGGACGACCCAGGCGACCAGGCCGGCGACGGCGAGCGCGGCGGCGGCGTCCAGGACGGCCCCGGTCGTGCGGCCGGCGCGCACGGACGGCGGCCACGCCACGAGCACCAGGGCGAGGGCCGACCCGGCCAGCAGCAGCGCCACCCAGCCGAGGCCGAGCCCGACCGGTGGCCGGACCAGGGTGCCGGCGCCGAGGACGACGGCGAGCGCGGCGGTGGCCGCCGCCACCCGGCCCGGGCCGAGGCCCCGACGGCGCAGCGCGAGCAGCGGCCAGGGCCAGGCGGCGTAGCAGCCGACCACGACCGCGACCGGGGCGAGCAGGTCGAGCACGGCGCGGTCGAGGGTCTGCGGCCAGGCCAGCCCGATCAGCGCCGAGCCGAGCAGCAGCCCGAGCAGCGCGGGCGCGAGCCGGTTGGCGCGCCGCACCCAGAAGTCGCGCACCTGCCCGCTCAGGGGCACGTCGGCCACCAGCGCCGTCGAGCGCCACAGCACCGAGGTGACCACGAACCCGCTCAGCACGAACAGGACGTCGACGCCCACGTGCCCGCCGCCCCCGAGCCCGGTCGTCGGTTCGAGCCAGGCCAACGCCAGCACCGCCAGCACCGCGAGCGCGCGGACGCCGTCGAGGTGGTCGATCCGGCCGCTCGGGCTCACACCTCGAGGCTAGGCCCGCCCGCCCCCGCCGTCCCCGGATTTCGGCAGGACGGGACATCGGTCACGGGGTCCGAGGACCTCCGGTGGTCTCGGGGCTCGTCGCCAGGGCTCCTCGCACCTCGACCATCGTCAGGTCCGACCCGACCCCGCGGACCCTGAGCTTGTCGAAGGGCACCCACACGCGAACCTTCGCGTGCAGGGCCGATGGTTTCGACGACGCTCGTTCCTCGCTGCTCAACCACCGGAGTCGGCCTCACGGTGGTCGAGGTGCGAGGCCGGCCACGGCCGAGCCTCGAGACCGCGCATGGTCGACGCGAACGCACCAGCACGGACCCTGAGCCTGTCGAAGGGCACCCACACGCGAACCTCCCCGTGGACGGCCGGTGGTTTCGACGACGCTCGTTCCTCGCTGCTCAACCACCGGAGTTGACGTCTGCGCGAGGCCGTCGTCGAGACCGCGCACGGTCAACGCCGAGGTTCCCGTGGAGGGCCCTTCGACAAGCTCAGGGTCCGTGTGCGGGCGATGGCCTCGGAGGGCCAGAGGTCTCGAGGCTCGTCGCCGGGGCTCCTCGCTTCTCGACCATCGTGGGGTGCGTCAGGCGTGGGCCTCGGCGACGAGGTCCAGGAGGTAGCGGCCGTAGCCGCTCTTGGCGAGGCTCTCGCCGAGGGCGGTGAGCTGGGTGTCGTCGATGAAGCCCATGCGCCAGGCGACCTCCTCGGGGGCGCCGACCTTGGTGCCCTGGCGGGCCTCGATGGCGCGCACGAAGTTGCCGGCGTCGTTGAGGTCGTCGAAGGTGCCGGTGTCGAGCCAGGCCGAGCCGCGCGGCAGCACCTCGACCTGCAGCCGGCCCTCCTCGAGATAGAGCCGGTTGAGGTCGGTGATCTCCAGCTCGCCGCGCGGCGACGGCTTCAGGCTCTTGGCCTTCTCGACGACGTCGCCGCCGTAGAAGTACAGCCCCGGCACGGCGTACGAGCTGCGCGGGTGCTCCGGCTTCTCCTCCAGCGAGACCGCGCGGAAGTCGGCGTCGAACTCCACCACGCCGTACGCCGTCGGGTCGGCCACGCGGTAGCCGAAGACGGCCGCGCCGTCGAGGTCGGCGAAGCGCCGCAGCCGGGTGCCGAGGCCGGCGCCGTGGAAGATGTTGTCGCCGAGCACCAGGCCCACCTGGCCGCCGTCGACGTGGCCCTCGCCGATCAGGAACGCCTGTGCGAGCCCGTCGGGCGAGGGCTGGACGGCGTAGCTCACCTCGATGCCGAAGCGCGACCCGTCGCCGAGCAGCCGCACGAACTGGTCGGCCTCGTGGGGCGTGGTGATGACCAGCACCTCGCGGATGCCGGCGAGCATCAGCGTCGAGAGCGGGTAGTGGATCATCGGCTTGTCGTAGACCGGCATGAGCTGCTTGCTCACCGCGTGGGTGATCGGGTGCAGCCGGCTGCCGGTGCCCCCGGCGAGGATGATGCCGCGCATGGCGGCAGCATGCCGCACGGCCGCCCCCTGCGAGGATGGGGCCGTGCCAGCCGCCCCCGTCGCCCTCATCACGGGCATCACCGGCCAGGACGGGCTCTACCTCGCCGAGCTGCTGCTGGGCAAGGGCTACGAGGTGCACGGCGTCATCCGCGGCCAGAACAACCCCAAGCGCGACCTGGTGAGCCGGCTGCTGCCCGACGTCACCCTCCACCACGGCGACCTCACCGACATGTCGAGCCTGATCCGGGCGCTGCGCGAGTCGGACCCCGACGAGGTCTACAACCTCGGCGCCGTCTCGTTCGTGGCCTACTCGTGGGAGCAGGCGGCGCTCACCACCGACGTCACCGCCAAGGGCGTGCTCAACATGCTGGAGGCGCTGCGGCTGCACACCGGCGACGACCCCGGCCGGGTGCGCTTCTACCAGGCGTCGAGCTCGGAGATGTTCGGCCAGGTGCAGGAGAGCCCGCAGCACGAGCGCACCCTGCTGTGGCCGCGCTCGCCGTACGGCGTGGCGAAGGTCTTCGGCCACCACATGACCATCAACTACCGCGAGTCCTACGGCCTGCACGCCTCGTCGGGGATCCTGTTCAACCACGAGTCGCCGCGCCGCGGACCCGAGTTCGTGACCCGCAAGATCAGCCGTGCGGTCGCGCGCATCCACCTCGGCCTGCAGAGCGAGCTGGTGCTCGGCAACCTCGACGCCGAGCGCGACTGGGGCTTCGCCGGCGACTACGTCGAGGCGATGTGGCTGATGCTGCAGCAGCCCACGGGCGACGACTTCGTGGTCGCCACCGGCGAGACCCGCTCGGTGCGCGACTTCGTGCGCGCCGCCTTCGCGCACGTCGGTGTCGACGACTGGCAGCGCCACGTGCGCCAGGACGAGCGGTTCATGCGGCCGGCCGAGGTCGACCGGCTGGTCGGTGACGCCTCGAAGGCCCGCGAGGTGCTCGGCTGGAAGCCCCGCGTCGGCTTCGACGAGCTGGTGCGGCTGATGGTGGAGGCCGACGTCGAGGCCACCCGCTCCGGCTGGTGACCCGGTGAGCTGCGAGTGACCCCGTGACCCGCGCGTTCGTCACCGGCGTCGGCGGCCAGGACGGCGGCTACCTGGCCGAGGCGCTGCTGGCGCGCGGGGACGACGTCCACGCGCTGGTGCTTCACGCCGAGCGCGACGCGCCGCTGCCGGACGGCGTCCAGCGCCACGTCGGCGACGTGACCGACGTCGAGGCGACGCGGCGGCTGCTGCTCGACCTCGCGCCCGACGAGGTCTACAACCTGGCCGCCATCAGCTCGGTCGCGCACTCGTGGGAGTGGCCCGACCTCGCGGCGCTGGTGAACGGGACGGCGGCCGTGGCGCTGCTCGAGTCGGCCCACCAGCTGCAGCGCACCGGTCACGCGGTGCGGTTCGTGCAGGCCTCGAGCGCGGAGGTCTTCGGCCAGCCCGACACCTCGCCGCAGGACGAGTCGACGCCGGTGCGCCCGGTGAACCCCTACGGCGCCGCCAAGGCCTACGCCCACCTGATGACCGGCGTCTACCGCCACCGCGGCCTGCACGCCTCGAGCCTGGTGCTCTACAACCACGAGTCGCCGCGGCGTCCGGCGCACTTCGTGACCCGCAAGATCACCCGCGGCGTCGCCGAGATCGCCACCGGACGACGCGACCGCCTCTGGCTCGGCAACCTCGACGCCCGCCGTGACTGGGGCTGGGCCCCCGACTACGTCGCCGCGATGGTCGCGGCCGCCGGGGCGGAGGCGCCGGACGACTACGTGGTCGCCACCGGCGAGGCGCACGCGGTGCGCGACCTCGTGGCGACGGCGTTCGCGCACGTGGGCATCGACGACTGGGAGCCCCTGGTCGCGGTCGACCCCGACCTCATCCGCCCCGCCGACGCCGCGCTGCTCGTGGGCGACGCGTCGCGGGCCCGCGAGCGGCTCGGCTGGCGGCCGACGGCCACGTTCGAGCAGGTCGTGGCGCGCATGGTCGACGCCGACCTCGGGGCCGACGGTCGCGCCGAGCCCGCCTAGGGTGACGCCGTGCAGCGCATCCTGGTCACCGGCGGCGCCGGCTTCATCGGCTCCAACTTCGTCCACCACCTCGTCGACCACACCGACGCGGTGGTCACCGTGCTCGACAAGCTCACCTACGCGGCGTCCACCGACGCGCTCGAGGGACTGCCCGAGGGGCGGGTCTCGCTGGTGGTGGGCGACGTCGCCGACCAGCCGCTGGTGCACGAGCTCGTGGGCCGACACGACGCCGTCGTCCACTTCGCGGCCGAGTCGCACAACGACAACTCGCTCACCGAGCCGGGGCCGTTCATCCAGACCAACATCGTCGGCACGTTCTGCCTGCTCGAGGCGGCGCGGCAGCACGGCGTCCGGCTGCACCACGTCTCGACCGACGAGGTCTACGGCGACCTCGAGCTCGACGACCCGCAGCGGTTCACCGAGCACACGCCCTACAACCCGAGCAGCCCCTACAGCGCCGCGAAGGCCGGCTCCGACCACCTGGTGCGGGCGTGGGTGCGCTCGTTCGGCGTGACGGCCACCATCAGCAACTGCTCGAACAACTACGGGCCGTGGCAGCACGTCGAGAAGTTCATCCCGCGCCAGATCACCAACGTGCTCGACGGCGACCGGCCCAAGGTCTACGGCACCGGCACCAACGTGCGCGACTGGATCCACGCCGCCGACCACTCCGCCGCGGTGTGGACGATCCTCGAGCGCGGCCGCATCGGCGAGACCTACCTCATCGGCGCCGACGGCGAGAAGAACAACCTCGAGGTCGTCCGGCTGATCCTCGAGCAGCTCGGCCGCCCTGCCGACGACTACGACCTCGTCACCGACCGCGCCGGCCACGACCTGCGCTACGCCATCGACTCCACCAAGCTGCGCGACGAGCTGGGGTGGACGCCGTCCTACCGCGACTTCGAGGCCGGCCTGGCCGCGACCGTCGAGTGGTACCGCGACCACGAGGCCTGGTGGCGGCCGCACAAGGCGGCCACCGAGGCCGGCTACGCCGCCAAGGGACAGGCGTGAGCGACCTCGCCGTCGAGACCACCGCGATCCCCGGGCTGCTCGTCGTCCGGCTGCCGGTGCACGCCGACGCGCGCGGCTGGTTCAAGGAGAACTGGCAGCGGGCGAAGATGACCGCACTCGGCCTGCCCGACTTCGAGCCGGTGCAGCACAACGTGGCCTTCAACGCCCGCCGCGGCACCACCCGCGGCGTGCACACCGAGCCGTGGGACAAGTTCGTCTCGGTCACCGGCGGCCGCGCGTTCGGCGCGTGGGTCGACATGCGCGAGGGCGACTCGTTCGGCACCGTGGTCACCTGCGAGCTCGACCCGGCGACGGCGGTCTTCGTGCCGCGCGGGGTCGGCAACAGCTACCAGACCCTCGACGACGCCGTCGCCTACACCTACCTGGTCAACGACCACTGGCGCGCCGGTGAGGCCTACCCCGCCCTCGACCTCGCCGACCCCGACGCCGCGATCGCCTGGCCGATCCCGCTCGCCGAGGCCGAGGTGTCGGAGAAGGACCGCAGCCAGCCGCGGCTGGCCGAGGTGACGCCGATGGCGCCGCGCACCCCGCTGGTGCTCGGCGCGAACGGGCAGGTCGGGCGCGCCCTCCTCGCCGCCCTGCCCGGCGCGGTGGGCGTGGGCCGCGACGAGCTCGACGTCACCGACGCCGACGCGGTGGCGGCCTGGCCGTGGCACCGGCACGACGTCGTCCTCAACGCCGCCGCCTACACCGCCGTCGACGCCGCCGAGACCCCCGAGGGCCGCCCGGCGGCCTGGGCGGCCAACGCCGCGGCGCCCGCCGCGCTGGCGCGGGTCGCCGACGCGCACCGGCTGACGCTGGTGCACTACTCCACCGAGTACGTCTTCGACGGCACCCGCGGCGACCACGTCGAGTCCGAGCCGGTCTCGCCGCTGGGCGTCTACGCGCAGTCGAAGGCGGCCGGCGAGCTGGCGGCGACGACCGCGAAGCGGCACTACGTGCTGCGCACCTCGTGGGTGGTCGGCGAGGGCGGCAACTTCGTGCGCACGATGGCGAGGCTGGCCGCCGGCGGCGTCTCGCCCTCGGTGGTCGACGACCAGGTCGGGCGGCTCACCTTCGCCGACGAGCTGGTGCGCGCAACCCGCCACCTGCTCGACGCCACGCCGGAGCGGGCGCCGTACGGCGTCTACCACGTCAGCAACGGCGGCGAGCCGACGACGTGGGCCGACGTCGCGGCGGCGGTCTTCGAGGCCGCCGGGCGCGACCCGGGCGACGTCGTCCGGGTGAGCACGGCGGAGTACGCCGCCGGCAAGACCCTCGCGCCGCGGCCGGCGCGCAGCGACTTCGACCTCGCCAAGCTGCGCTCGACCGGCTTCGAGCCGGCCGAGGCGCTGCCAGCGCTGCGGCGGTACGTCGCCGGGCTGGGCTGAGCCGGGCGGCTCAGTTGCGGCTCAGCGGCGGCGCAGGGAGGCGAGCGCGGGGCGCACGTCGGCGAGGTACACCAGCGCGGCCACGAGCATGATGATGTTGACCAGCACCAGGCCGATCGGCACCAGCTGCAGCACCACGCCCAGGCCGAGGATGATCGTCCACGCCGGCTTGGTGAGCTTGCCGGCGGCCTCGTAGGACTCCGCCGACCAGAGCAGCGAGTTGATGAAGGCGTAGATCGCGATCACGAGGATCACGAAGGCGATCACGAGGCGCACGATGCCCTCGACCTCGAAGACGTTCAGACCACCCATAGTGCGGTCAGGCTAGCGGCCCGGACGTGGCGGGACCCCCGCAGCGCGCGGCTGCGGGGGTCCCGGGGTGGTGCGTCGTGGTGCGGGAGAGGTCAGGACGCGCTGGTCGTGGCCTTCTCGGTGGCCTTCTCGACGGTCTTCTCGGCGGTCGCCTTGGCGGCGGTGGCCTTGTCGGAGACGGTCTTCGTGGCCGGGGCCTTCTTGGCGGTGGTCTTCTTCGCGGTGGTCTTCTTGGCCGTGGTCTTCTTGGCGGCCGGCTTGCGCGTGGTCGTCGTGCCCGAGGTGGTGGCCGAGGCCTTGGCGCCGACGGGCTTGGTGGCGCTCTTGCGGGCGGCCGGGTTGGTGGTGTTCACCTTGACCTCGACGGTGGCCGACGACGGCAGCTTGGTGCCCTTGACGACGGCCTCGCCGCGCTTGGCCAGGTCGCTGTAGGTGCCGGTGACGGTGCCGGTCAGCGCGGCGACGTTGTCGTTCACGCGGGTCTGCACGCGGGTCGGGATGGCGAGCGCCTCGTTCTGCAGCTCGGCGACGCGGTTCTCGACGGTGCCGCGCAGCTTCTTGGCGTTGAGGTCGGAGACCTGCTTCTGGTAGCCCGAGATGCGCTTGCTGACGTCGGCGACGTACTCGCGGACCGCGGTGACGGCGAGGTCACCAGCGCCGACACCGGCGTAGACGGGCTTCTGGGCGGCGGCGGGCAGCTCGATCGAACGGAAGTCGATGCGGGTCTTGGCCATGGTGATCACTTCTCCTCTGTGGGTTGGTCGTTGAGGGCGAGGAAGGACTGGTACACGTCGAGCAGCGACTGCTTCTGCCGTTCGGTGAGCCCCGGGTCGGCCAGCACGGCCAGCTCGACCGTGCTCGTCGTCCCCGGCTCCGGGCTGACGATCCCCGCCCGGAGGTACAGCTGCTCGGCGGAGATCCGCAGCGCCTTCGCGATCTGCTGCAGGACGTCGGCCGACGGCTTGCGCAGTCCGCGCTCGATCTGGCTCAGGTACGGGTTGGAGACCCCTGCCTGCTGCGCCAGCTGACGCAGCGAGAGCCGCGACGCGAGCCGCTGCTCCTTGAGGTAGTCACCGAGCGACTCGACCGTCTGCCCGACCTTCCCCTTTGCCATACCCCCACTGTGCTAGCAACAGCTAGCACTTTGCAAACTCAGCAAGCGTGGGCTTGTTCACACGTTCGCCCACCCCAAAGTGCTTGTCGAAGGGCCCACCGGACCACGGACCCTGAGCCTGTCGAAGGGAAAACCGCCACGAAACGTCCACAGGTGGCTCCCGCGTCGGAGTTCTTCACAGGTCCTCTGTCACCCCTCGCGACGACGATGACGGCGACCCACCCTGGCGCGATGCCCTTCACCTACATCCTCGAGTGCAGCGACGGCAGCTACTACGTCGGCAGCACGTGGGACCTCGACCGCCGTCTCGCCCAGCACCACAACGGAGAAGGCCCGACCTACGTCCGCAGGCGACGTCCGTTCCGCCTCGCGTGGTGCCACCAGAGCTCGAGCATCCGGCAGTGCTTCGAGCTCGAGCAGCAGATCAAGGGGTGGCGACGCGAGAAGAGGGAGGCCCTGATGGAGGGGCGCTTCGAAGACCTCCCCGAGCTGGCACGCAGCGTGGTCGATGGGCAGGACGACGTCGCGGAGATGGACGATGGCGAGTCGCACCCCGGCCGCCCGACCGCACCACACGGACCCTGAGCCTGTCGAAGGGCACCCGACCACAGGACCACAGAAGCCCCTTCGACAAGCTCAGGGCCCGTGTGGCCGAGCCAGAGCGAAGCTCACGTCCACAGCCCGACCGCACCACGCGGACCCTGAGCCTGTCGAAGGCACCGGACCACAGCACCACAGAAGCCCCTTCGACAAGCTCAGGGCCCGTGAACGCAGGTCCGCGTCGACCTCACGCCCCTTCGACAAGCTCAGGGCCCGTGTGGCCGAGCCAGAGCGAAGCTCACGTCCACAGCCCGACCGCACCACACGGACCTGAGCCTGTCGAAGGGCACCAGCCCACAGGACGACAGGAGCCCCTTCGACAAGCTCAGGGCCCGTGAGCTCGGGTCCGCGACGACCTCCCGACCCTTCGACAAGCTCGGGGCCCGTGGGGTCGGTGCGCGGTCCCGGCCCTTCGACGAGCTCGGGGTCCGTCAGAGGGTGGCGCGGATCTCGCCGACGGGGACGCCGCCGCCGAGGACGGGGAGGGTGCCGGTGGCGCGGACGGCGTCGGAGTCGACGCCGCAGCGGGCGAGGGCGGCGGCCATGACGACGGGGCGGGCGCGGGGGGCGCCGTCGTCCACCTTGAGCGCGACCGCACGGCCGTCGGGCAGGGCGACGGCGTAGCAGGACTCGGCGCCGGCCTTGCCGATGGCGCCGGGGATCGCGCGCAGCAGGGTCAGCTCGTCGCGGCGGGTGCCGGAGACGAACTCGGGATGGCGGCGGATGGCCTCGGCCACGCGGCGCTCGGGGCCGTCGTCCGCGACCGCCAGGCGCCGGAACGCCCGGGCGAGGCCGACGAGCGAGGTCGAGAGCAGCGGCGCACCGCACCCGTCGACCGCCACCACCTCGACCGGCTCACCGGTCGCCTCGGCGAACGTCTCGGCGATCGCGACCTGCAGGGGGTGTGCGGCGTCGCGGTAGGTGGCCAGGTCCCAGCCGTTGAGCACGCAGGTGGCGAGCATCGCGGCGTGCTTGCCCGAGCAGTTCATCGAGATCGCGTCGGGCTCGCGGCCCTCGCGCAGCGCCTCGGCCCGGGCGGCGTCGTCCAGCGGGTGGTCGGGCGGGGTCTGCAGCGCGCTCGCGTCGAGCCCGGCGGAGTCGAGGATGCGGCGCACGCCGTCGAGGTGGAACGGCTCGCCGGAGTGCGAGGCGCACGCCAGCGCGAGCAGGTCGTCGGGCAGGTCGAGCCCGGCCCGCACCATGCCGAGCGCCTGCAGCGGCTTGTTGCACGAGCGCGGCAGGACGGCGGTCTCGACCGCGCCGACCGACCAGTCCACCGACCCGTCGGGCGCCAGCGCGACCACCGACCCGTAGTGGTGGCCCTCCACGAACCCGGAGCGGACGATCTCGGCGACGACGACGGGGCTGACCACACCCCGAGGCTAGCCACGCCGCTTTGGCAGGATGACGCCCGTGTCGAGCCCCGCCCCCGTGCCGCAGCACTACCCCTCCCCCCGCGAGCTCGACGACCTCGAGCTGCTCGCCACCGGCGCGCTCTCCCCGCACGACGGCTTCGGCGCCCCCGGCAGCCCGCTCACCCTCGACCTGCCCGAGGCGCTGCGCGACGCGCCCGTCGTCGAGCTGGTCGACCCCGAGGGCCTGCCGCTGGCCCGCGTGCACCGCGAGGACGACGGACGCCGCCGCGTCGAGCCGCTCGCGCGGCCCGAGTACGGCCCGTTCCGCCGCCTGTACCTCTCCCCCGCCCAGGTGCGCGAGCAGCACGCCGGCCGCACGGTCGTGCCGGTCACCGGCCCGCTGACCCGCCGCGACCTCGACGCTCTCGCCGGCCTCGGCCCCACCGTGCTGCTCGCCCTCGTCGGCCACGGCACCGCCGAGCTCTCGCCGGTCGCCACGCTGCGGGCCACGCTGCGCGCCGCCGCCGCCCTGCCCGACGCGGTCGTGGTCGCCGTCCCGCTGGCCGCGCACGGCGACGCGGACGCCGACCACGGGCTCGGCGTCCGGGTGGTCGAGGCGTACGCCGGCGGCGACCCCGTCCACGCGCTCGCCGAGACCGACGGCGCCGAGGACGAGCACGACGACGGCGACGACTACCCCGACGACGTCGCCGAGGTCGTCGACGCCGACCGCCCCGCCCCCGACGAGGTGGGCCTGGTGCTGTTCTTCACCGGTCTCTCGGGCAGCGGCAAGTCGACGCTGGCCCGCGCGCTGGTCGACCGGCTGCTCGAGCAGGGACGGCGCACCGTGACCAGCCTCGACGGCGACGTCGTGCGCCGCCAGCTCTCCGCCGGCCTCACCTTCAGCAAGGCCGACCGCGAGACCAACATCCGCCGCATCGGCTGGGTCGCCGCCGAGATCGCCCGCCACGGCGGCGTCGCCGTCTGCAGCCCGATCGCGCCGTTCGACGAGACCCGGCAGCAGGTGCGCGCCATGGTCGACGACGCGGGCGGCCGGTTCTTCCTGATCCACGTCGCGACCCCGCTCGAGG
Organism: Nocardioides marinquilinus; assembly: GCF_039543705.1. Taxonomy (NCBI): domain Bacteria; kingdom Bacillati; phylum Actinomycetota; class Actinomycetes; order Propionibacteriales; family Nocardioidaceae; genus Nocardioides; species Nocardioides marinquilinus. The sequence continues at coordinate 864,876 of NZ_BAABKG010000002.1, read as the reverse complement.
AGTGCGAGCGCCGCGACCGCAAGGGTCTCTACGCCAAGGCCCGCCGCGGCGAGATCCCCGAGTTCACCGGCATCTCCTCCCCCTACGAGGAGCCGGACGACGCCGACGTGCGCGTCGACACCACCGGCCGCACCATCGACGACGCGCTCGGCGACGTCGTCGACGCGCTCGCGGCGGGCGGCTGGGTCGACGTCCGCGTCCGCGCGAACGGGTGAGCGGGAGCACCAACACGCCGCCGATGCTCGCTACCCGGCGTCCGGCCTGAGAGGATCTGCCCCCGTGTCCGAGTTGCTCACAGGCGCCGCCCTGTCCATCCTCGCCGCCGGCTTCCTCGTCGGCATCGTGGTCGGTCTCACCGGCATGGGCGGCGGGGCGCTGATGACGCCCGCCCTGCTGTTCCTCGGCGCCGGGTCGGGCGAGGCCGCGACCGTCGTCGCGGCCGACCTCACCGCCGCCGCGGTCTACAAGACCGGGGGCGCCGTCGTCCACGCCAAGGAGGGCTCGCCCAACCTGACGCTGGCGAAGTGGCTGATCCTCGGGTCGGTGCCGTTCGCGCTGCTCGGGCCGTACGCCGTCAAGGCGCTCACCGACGACCCCGACCAGCTCGACTTCGTGCTCAAGATGTCGATCGGCTTCGCGCTGCTGCTGGCCGCCCTCACCTACGCGCTGCGGCTCTACATCAACCTGCGCCGGGTGCGCACCGGCGGCGCGCTGGGCGAGGAGAACCCCCGCATCCGGCCGCTGGCCACGCTGCTCGTCGGCGCCCTCGGCGGCCTGCTCGTCGGCGTCACCAGCGTCGGCTCCGGCTCGGTCATCATGGTCGCGCTGCTCATGCTCTACCCCGGCCTGTCGGCCGTCCGCCTCGTCGGCACCGACCTCGTGCAGGCCGTGCCGCTCGTGCTGGCCGCCGCCATCTCGAACGTCGCCATCCACGGCCTCGACTGGAACCTGCTCATCCCGCTCGTCATCGGCTCGGTGCCCGGCACCATCATCGGCAGCCGCATCGCCCCGCGCGTGCCGCAGTCGTTCATCCGCCGCGGCATCGTCGTCGTGCTGACGATGTCGGGCGTCGCGCTGCTCGACAAGGCCGGCTGGGCGCCGCTCGGCGAGGACGAGACCCACCCGGTGCTCATCGCCGGCGTCGGCCTGGCGATGGTCGTGCTCGTGCCGCTGGTGTGGGGGCTGCTGCGCAAGGAGCAGGGCCTGCCGATGTTCGGGGCGCCGTACGTCGCCGAGCTCGAGGGCGTCACGCCACCCGAGGGCGCGGACGCCGGCACCCCGGCCCCGCGCCGGGGCCGCTCCTCCGGCCGCGACGAGAACCGGAGCACGTGACCCTCCCGTGTTCGTGATGCGCAACCCGGTGCGTGACTACGCCTGGGGCTCCACCACCCGCCTCGCCCGGTTCCTCGACCGCACGCCGACCGGCGACCCCGAGGCCGAGCTGTGGATCGGCGCGCACGAGGGCGACCCCTCCCTGCTGCCCGACGGACGACGGCTCGACGAGGCCATCGCCGACGACCCCGCCGCCCTCCTCGGCGACGCCTGCCACGACGACTTCGGCGGCCGGCTGCCGTTCCTGATGAAGGTGCTCGCCGTCGACCGGCCCCTCTCGCTGCAGGTGCACCCCAGCGCCGAGCAGGCCCGACGCGGCCACGAGCGCGAGGACGGCGCCGGCCTCGCCCTCGGCGCCCCGCAGCGCAACTACAAGGACCCCTGGCACAAGCCCGAGCTGCTCGTCGCCCTCACCGAGTTCGAGGGCCTCGCCGGCTTCCGCGACCCCGCGGCGTCGGCGCGGCTGCTGCGCCTGCTCGACGCCGCCTGGTCCGCCGAGACCGCCGGGCGGCTCGAGCGCGAGCCGCTGCGCGACGTCGTCACCGACACCCTCCGGCTCGGCGGCGAGACGCTCGTGGACGTCGTCCGCGAGGTCGGCGAGCAGGCCCGGCTGGTGGCCGGCACCGCCGAGGGCGAGGCCGCGCGCACGCTGTCCCGCGTCGGCGAGCTGGCCCTGGCCTACCCCGGCGACGCCGGCGTGCTGGTCGCGCTGCTGCTCAACAACGTGCTGCTGGCGCCGGGCGAGGCGATGTTCGTCGACGCCGGTGTCGTGCACGCCTACTTCGGCGGGTTCGGCCTCGAGATCATGGCGTCGTCCGACAACGTGCTGCGCGCCGGACTCACGCCCAAGCACATGGACGTCGCCGAGCTGCTGTCGGTGACCGACCTGCGGGCGGTGCCGCCGCCGCGCTGGGAGCCCGCCGAGCGCGGCCCCGACCACGTCGTCCTGCGTCCGCCGGTGGCCGAGTTCGTGCTCACCGTCGGCCGCCCGCCGCTGCGCGACCTGCCGGCGACCGGGCCCCGCGTCGTCCTGGCGCTGGAGGGCGAGGTGACCGTGAGCGCGGCGCACGAGCGGCTGACGCTGCGCCGAGGCGAGGCGGCGTTCGTCGCGCACGCCGACGGCGCGGTGGTGGTCGAGGGTGACGGCCGCGTCGCCGTCGGCTCGGTGCCGGAGTAGGCCCCACACGGTGGTCGAGGTGCGAGGCCGGCCACGGCCGAGCCTCAAGACCTGGCGAGGTCCATGCGAACGTTCGCGCGGAGGGCCCTTCGACAGGCTCAGGGTCCGTGTGGTCGGGCTGGCCCCGAAGGGCCAGAGGTCTCGAGGCTCGTCGCCAGGGCTCCTCACACCTCGACCATCGTGCGGTCCACTGATCTGACGGTGGCCGAGCCTCGAGACCTGGCGAGGTCCATGCGAACGTTCGCGGGGAGGGCCCTTCGACAAGCTCAGGGTCCGTGTGGCCGGGCTGGCCCCGAAGGGCCAGAGGTCTCGAGGCTCGTCGCCAGGGCTCCTCACACCTCGACCATCGTGCGGTCCAGTGATCCGACGGTGGTCGAGGTGCGAGGCCGGCCACGGCCGAGCCTCGAGACCTGGCGAGGTCCATGCGAACGTTCGCGCGGAGGGCCCTTCGACAGGCTCAGGGTCCGTGTGGCCGGGCTGGCCCCGAAGGGCCAGAGGTCTCGAGGCTCGTCGCCAGGGCTCCTCACACCTCGACCATCGTGCGGTCCACTGATCTGACGGTGGCCGAGCCTCGAGACCTGGCGAGGTCCATGCGAACGTTCGCGCGGAGGGCCCTTCGACAGGCTCAGGGTCCGTGTGGCCGGACTGGCCGCACGGACGCTGAGCCTGTCGAAGGGCCGCCGCCTACCCTCGACCCGTGCTCGACCGCCTGCTCCTCGCCTTCCTCGCGCTCGCCCAGACGATCCTGGCCTTCGCCGTCGTCATGAGCACCGGGCCCCACCGGGGTCGCACGATCGTCTCCTTCACCGAGACCCGCGGGCTGCACGTCATCGACGTCCCGGTGCTGGTGCTGTGGGTGCTGGGGATGGTGGCGTGCGGGGTGCTGGCGCGGCGGCGGGGCGGCGTCCGATGAGCACCCGCACCCGGGCCACGCTGCTGGCCACGACGCTGGCGCTCGCCGTCCTCGCGCTGCCGTCGACCCCGGCGCAGGCCGCCGACCCGGTCGCCGGCGCCCAGACCTCCGGCGACGTGCTGTTCCCGCACGTCGGCAACGGCGGCTACGACGTCGAGCACTACGACCTCGACCTCGCCTGGACGCCGGGCGCCACGCTCGCCGCCAGCACCATCGACGCCACCACCACGATCCGGGCCACCACCACCGGCGCCCCGCTTTCGTCGTACTCCCTCGACCTCGAGGGCACGGGCCTCGTGGTCCGGTCGGTGACGGTGAACGGCGCGCCGGCCGCCTTCAGCCGCGTGGAGAACGCCGCGATCACCAAGCACAAGCTGGTCGTGACGCCGTCCGCGCCGGTGTCGGGCCGCTTCACCACGGTCGTCGCCTACGACGGCGTCCCGAGCCGGCACGTCGACCCGGACGGCTCGTCCGAGGGCTGGAACGTCACCTCCGACGGCGCCACCTTCCTCAACCAGCCGATCGGCGCGATGACCGGCTTCCCGAACAACAACACGCCGACCGACAAGGCGACGTACACGATCGACGTCGACGTGCCGAACACGATCACCGCGGGCGGCACCACCGGCGCCGCGGCGGCGGCGTCCAACGGCGAGCTGGTCGCCCGCGAGCCCAGCGGCACCGGCCGGACGACGTGGCGCTGGGTGCAGCAGCGGCCGATGGCCACCGAGCTGGTGATGATCTCGATCGGCCGCTACGACGTGACCCAGTCGGCGATCACGCTGGCCAGCGGCCGCGTGCTCCCGGAGTGGAGCTTCGTCGACGCCTCGATCAGCGGCGCCACGAAGGCCACCATCGAGACCCAGCGACAGCGCCAGAAGGCGGTCATCGACGGCCTCGAGACGATCTTCGGCCCCTACCCCGGCGGCAGCACCGGCGTCGTGGTCGACGTCGTGCCGTCGACGATCGGCTACGCCCTCGAGACCCAGGACCGCTCGTTCTTCCCGGGCTCGATCGGCGGCAGCACGCTCGTGCACGAGATCGCTCACCAGTGGTTCGGCGACAACGTCTCGCCGACGGTCTGGAACGAGATCTGGATCGCCGAGGGCATGGGCACCTGGGCGCCCACCTACTACGCCCACGCGCTCGCGAGCCCCCCAACGAGCACCAGGTCGACCCACGCCGCCTACTACGGCGAGTGGGCCGGTGCCGACGCCACCGACTGGCAGAGCCCGCCCGGTGCCAAGACCGGCCCCGCGGCGCTCTACGACGAGTTCTCGACCTACACCCGGCCCGGCGTCATGTACGAGGCGCTCCGGCTGTCGGTGGGCGACGCCGCCTACGTCGCCTTCCTGAAGGAGTGGCAGCGCCGCTACGCCGGCCAGAGCCGCGGCTACGACGACTTCCTGGCCCTGGCCGAGGAGGTCACCGGTCGCGACCTCGACGCCTTCCTGCGCGACTGGGTGCTCGACGCCGACCGGCCGGCCTGGCCGCAGCGGCACGACCTCGGGCTGCGCTCCTCGGTCGCGGACGGCGCCACCCTCGCCCCGGGCGAGGTCGTCACCTACACGCTCTCCGCGGCCAACCTGGGCCGGGTGCCGCTCTCGCCCGCGGGCGGCACCGCGAGCGTGGCGCGGGTCGACCTCGCCGACGTGCTCGACGACGCCACGATCGACGCGGCGAGCCTGCCCGCGGGCCTCGCCCTCGACGGCACCACGCTCACCTGGACCGTGCCCACCACCGCCGTCGGCACGTTCGCCTCCGGCGCCGCGACGCCGACGGACCCCGCCCCCACGGCCACGGTGTCGTTCCCGGTCAGGGTGCGGACGACGGCGTCCCCCGGCGACCTGACCGCGACCGCCGCGCCGGTGACCCTGGGCGGCGTCTGCGGGCCGGTCGGCTGCACCCGCTCGGCGGCCGTCGTCGTCACGCAGCCGGTCAGCCCGTCGGCCGACCCGGTCGTCACCGGCACCCCGCGGGTCGACGTCCCACTGTCCGCGACGACGTCCGGCTGGGCCGACGGCACGACCTTCGACTACCGGTGGGCCGTCGGCGGCACCGACGTCGACGGCGCGACCGGCCCGACCTTCACCCCGCGCCCCGCGGACGCCGGCCGCGCGGTCACCGTGACCGTCACCGGGTCGAAGCCGGGCTCGGCGTCCGTCACCCGCACCAGCGCCCCCTCGGCCGCGGTGGCGCTCGGCGAGCCCACCACCGCCGCGCCGACCGTCACCGGCACGCCGCGCGTCGGCGTCGAGCTCACCGCGGCGCCGGGCGCCTGGACCCCCGGCACCGCCTTCGCCTACCGGTGGGCCGTCGGCGGCACCGACGTCGACGGCGCCACCGGCGCCACGTTCACCCCGCGGCCGGCCGACGCCGGGCGCACCGTCACCGTCACGGTCACCGGCACCCGCGACGGCTACGAGCCGGCCACCCGCACCAGCGAGCCCACCGGTCCGGTCGACGCCGGCACGCTCGCGCCGGCGCCGGTCCCGGCCGTGGTCGGCGACCCGGTCGTCGGGGTCGCGCTCACCGCCGTCCCCGGCACCTGGGACGACGGCGTCACGCTCGCCTACCAGTGGGCCGTCGGCGGCACCGACGTCGCCGGCGCCACCGACGCCACCTTCACGCCACGCCCCGCCGACGTCGGCGACACCGTCACCGTGGCCGTGACCGGCTCGAAGGACGGCTACGCCGCCGTGACCCGCATGAGCGAGCCGACCACCGCCGTCGCACCCGGCACGCTCGCCGCCACCCCGTCCCCCGCGGTCACCGGCACCCGCCAGGTCGGGCGCACGCTGACGGCGTCCACGGGCACCTGGGACGACGGCGTCGCGCTCGCCGTCCGGTGGCTGCGCGACGGCCTGCCGATCGCCGGCGCCACCGGTCGCACGCACACCCTCACGGCCGCGGACGCCGGTCGCCGCGTCTCGGTGCAGGTCACCGGGTCGCGGGACGGCTACGTGCCGGTCAGCCGCACCAGCGCCCCCGGCCCGGCCGTCGCGCGCGGGCAGCTGACCCGTCGTCCGACGCCCTCGATCACGGGCCGGCCGGTGGTCGGCCGGGCGCTGCGGGTGCGGCCCGGCGCCCACGACCCCGGCGTCACCCTGCGCGTGCGGTGGTACGTCGGCGACCGCGCCGTGACCGGCGCCCGGGGCGCCGCCGCCACCTTCACCCCGCGCCGCACCGAGCGCGGGCGGCGGGTCTCGGTCGAGGTCGTGGCCACCAAGCCCGGCTACGTCGCGCTGACCCGGCGCAGCGCCCGCACGGCGCCGGTCGCCTGAGCCCCCCACCACGTCGCCCGTCTCGCGGGCGGCGGGTCGGGAGGGCCTGGCACGCGGGACAAACTAGGGTGACCGGGTCGACATACTCGTCGCTTCGACCGGGGCTCGGGCTCCGTGGCACGATGACGGCTGCCCATCCGCGCGAGAGGTCCTTCCTTCACCGATGACAACCACGCACGCCGACTACCGGCTGAGCCAGCTCGATCAGCTGGAGGCCGAGTCGATCCACATCTTCCGTGAGGTCGCCGCCGAGTTCGAGAAGCCCGTCCTGATGTTCTCGGGCGGCAAGGACTCCATCGTCATGCTGCGGCTGGCCGAGAAGGCGTTCTTCCCCGCGAAGATCCCCTTCCCGATCATGCAGATCGACACCGGGCTCGACTTCCCCGAGGTCATGGAGACCCGCGACAACTGGGTCAACCGCCTCGGCGTCCGCCTCGTGGTCGCCAGCATCGACGACGCCATCGCCAACGGCGTGGTGGTCGACGACGGCAAGACCAGCCGCAACCGCATGCAGACCGGCACCCTGCTGAACGCCATCGAGGAGAACGGCTTCACCGCCGCCTTCGGTGGTGGTCGCCGCGACGAGGAGAAGGCCCGCGCCAAGGAGCGCGTCTACTCCCACCGCGACGAGTTCGGCCAGTGGGACCCCAAGAACCAGCGCCCCGAGCTGTGGAGCCTCTACAACGGCCGGCTCCACGAGGGCGAGCACATGCGGATCTTCCCGATCAGCAACTGGACCGAGCTCGACGTCTGGGACTACATCGGTCGCGAGGGCATCGAGATCCCGAACATCTACTACGCCCACCAGCGCCGCGTCTTCGTGCGCGACGGCATGCTGATGAGCGAGACCCCGCTCAACCCGACGCGCGACGGCGAGACCGTCGAGGAGCGCACCGTGCGCTTCCGCACCTGCGGTGACATCACGCTCACCGGCTGCGTCGAGTCCACCGCCTCGACGATCCCCGAGATCATCGAGGAGATCGCCGTCGCCAAGCTCACCGAGCGTGGCGCCACCCGTGGTGACGACCGGTTCTCCGAGGCCGCCATGGAGGACCGGAAGAAGGAGGGCTACTTCTGATGGCCACCGACAGCACCGAGAACACCACCGAGACCACCGACGGCGCCGAGCCCACCGTGGCCGGACTGGCCGGCCGCAACGCCGACCTGCTCCGCTTCGCCACCGCCGGCAGCGTGGACGACGGCAAGTCGACCCTGATCGGTCGCCTGCTGCTCGACTCCAAGTCGATCTTCGAGGACCAGCTGGAGGCCGTCGAGGCCACCTCGGCGTCCAAGGGCTACGACTACACCGACCTCGCGCTGCTCACCGACGGCCTGCGCTCCGAGCGCGAGCAGGGCATCACGATCGACGTGGCCTACCGCTACTTCGCGACGCCCTCGCGCAAGTTCATCATCGCCGACACCCCGGGCCACGTGCAGTACACGCGCAACATGGTCACCGGCGCCTCCACCGCCGACCTCGGCCTGGTGCTGGTCGACGCGCGGCAGGGCCTGACCGAGCAGTCGCGCCGCCACGCCGTCATCCTCTCGCTGCTGCGGGTGCCGCACCTGGTGCTGGCGGTCAACAAGATGGACCTCGTCGACTTCTCGCAGGAGGTCTACGAGAAGATCCACGCCGAGTTCACGCAGTTCGCGACCAAGCTGAACATCCCCGACCTCGAGGTCATCCCGATCTCGGCGCTCAACGGCGACAACGTGGTCACGCGCTCGGAGTCGATGGCCTGGTACTCCGGCCCGACGCTGATGCACCACCTCGAGCACGTGCACGTGGCCTCCGACCGCGACCTGGTCGACGTCCGGTTCCCGGTGCAGTACGTCGTGCGCCCGAAGTCCGACCAGCACCACGACTACCGCGGCTACGCGGGCCAGGTGGCCGGCGGCGTCCTGAAGCCGGGCGACGAGGTCGTCGTGCTGCCCTCGGGCATGACCTCGACCATCGAGGGCATCGACCTGTTCGACCGCGAGGTCGAGGAGGCCTTCCCGCCGATGTCGGTCACGGTGCGTCTGGCCGACGACGTCGACGTCTCGCGCGGCGACATGATCGCCCGGGTCAAGAACGCCCCGCAGCCCAGCCAGGACATCGACGCGATGGTCTGCTGGATGACGACCACGCCGCTCAAGCCGCGGCAGAAGCTGGCCATCAAGCACACCACCCGCACCGCGCGGGCGCTGGTGAAGGACATCCAGTACCGCCTCGACGTCAACTCGCTGCACCGCGACCAGGAGACGAAGGAGCTGGGCGTCAACGAGATCGGCCGCGTGCAGCTGCGCACCACGGTGCCGCTGCTGTGCGACCCCTACGCGCAGAACCGCACGACGGGCTCGTTCATCCTCATCGACGAGGCCACCGGCGTGACCGTCGGCGCCGGGATGATCAACTCCGGCACCTGAGCACCTGAACCGCCCTCTCGCCGCGAGAGGTCCACGGCCCGCCGGGCCGGCTCTCGAGCCGACCGGCGGGCCGTGTCGTTCCTGCGGTCAGGTGCGCCGAGCCAGGTCGCGCGTCCACCCGTCTAGACAGCTCGGGTGACGCTGACGGCGATTCCTGCGAACCGATGAGACCCACCCCGCGCCACTGCTTGGATGCCGTTGCCGACGCAGCGGACATGGGGGAAGAGCGATGCGCGCACGTGGGGCGAGGCTGCTCGCCGTCCTGATCACGACGACCGTGGGCACCAGCCTCGCCGCCGTACCGACGCGCCCCGAGGCCGCTCCGCTCCGCGCGGCGACGCCGGCCCCGGTGACCATCACGCTCGACCGGGCGCCGGCGCAGCACCCGTCGAGGACCCCGGTCACCGTCTCGGGCACCTCGACCGCGCCGCCGGGCTCGAGGGCCGTCCTCGACTACCGCTCGGCCGACAGGGACCGATGGATCCGCGTCGACCTGGACCCGACGCCGCGACGCCTGTCGTTCTCGGCGTTCGTCGACCTCGGGCCGACGCGCTACCGCGTGGCGATCGTCGACGGGAAGAACCGGGTCCTGGCCCGACGCGAGTGGCGCACGACAGGCGTGCCCGGACTCACGGTCCCGCGGCCACGGGTCGGGCAGAGCTTCCGTGTGATGGGCTACGTGCCCGACGACCGCACACACCGGCCCGCGACCCTCGAGCAGTACGTCGGCGGCCGGTGGCGGCCCCTGGCCCGGGCCCGGGCCACCCACCGGGTCTCGTTCCCCGTGCGGCTGACGCGCCTCACGTCGCTGCGCATCCGCATCGGGGGCTTCGTCAGCCCCACGGTCGTCGTCGACCCGCTCCTGCCCGTGCGCCACGGCGTCGACACCGACGACGACGGGCTGCCCGACTACGTCGAGCAGCGCTTCGGGTCCGGGCGCGGCTCGGACGACGCCGACCACGACGGGCTCGACGACCGGCAGGAGCTGCTGTCGCAGACCGACCCCCGCCTCGCCGACACCGACGGTGACGGTCTGGCCGACGCGCGCGACGACACCGACGCCGACGGCCTCTCGAACCTCGGCGAGCTGCGTGGCGGCAGCCGCCCCGACCAGGCGGACACCGACGGCGACACCCTCGACGACCGCCGCGAGCGGCGGCTCGGCACGTCGGCGACCGACGGCGACACCGATGGCGACGGCGCGGCGGACGCCGACGAGCTCGCGGTCGGCAGTGACCCGCGGACCGCCGACACCGACGGCGACGGCGTGGCCGACGGCGACGAGACCGACTTCGAGGTCACGGTCGAGTCCCCCGTGCTGGGCGTGACGGTGGAGGCCACGGGCCCGGCCGAGGAGGTCGCCGGCATCTCGGTCGCCGCCGTGGAGCAGGGTCCGCTGACCGACGACGCGACCGGCTACCTGAGCACCCCGGTCGACGTGGAGGTCGAGGGGGACGACGTCACCGCGACCGTGGCGGTCGAGATCGACCCGGCGACCGTGCCGGAGGGCCACGAGGTCGCCCTGGCCCACCTCGGCGACGGCGGCCTCGTGATGGACCTCCCGGCCGGCCAGACCTACGACCCCGACACCGGCGTCCTGACGGCCCAGGCCGACGACTTCTCGCCCTTCGTCGCGGTGGACCTGACGGCACTGCGGCAGCTGTTCTCGATCGAGATCAAGCAGCCGCGGGAGGGCAGCGGCGAGGTCGCCTCGATCGACGCCGTCCTGGCCATCGACTCCTCGGGCTCGATGGTGAGCAACGACCCCGAGGACCTCCGTCTCGACGCCTCGAAGGAGTTCGTCGGGACGCTGCTCGACGGTGACCGTGCCGGGGTGGTCGACTTCGACTCCGCCGCCTACGTCGCGCAGGGCCTGACCACCGACTTCGACGCTGTCCGCGCGGCGATCGACCTGATCGACTCCTCGGGCGGCACCGACATCGGCGCTGCCGTGTCGACCTCGCTGGGCGAGCTCGACGCCCAGTCCGACGGGCGGGGGCGCGTCGTCGTCCTGCTGACCGACGGTGACGGGGACTACGACGAGGCGCTGACCGAGCGGGCCGTCGCGACCCGTACGACGATCTACACGGTCGGCCTCGGCTCGGGCGTGAACACCACGCTGCTCGACGACATCGCGACGTCGACGGGGGGCAAGTTCTTCTACGTCGGCGACGCCGACGACCTGGCCGACGCCTACGACCGCATCGGCGACGCCATCGGGGTGCCCGACACCGACGGCGACGGGATCTCGGACGATGCGGAGACGAACGGCTGGCACACCTCGCGCGGCAGCCTCTACCGCACCGACCCCGCGGAGGCCGACACCGACGGTGACGGTCTCACGGACGGCCAGGAGGCGGGGGCGCTCGTGTCGAACCTGGCGGGCTCGTCGTCCTACCGTGGCGTCTCCGACCCCACCCGGGTCGACACCGACGGCGACCACGGCGACGACTACATCGAGCGCGAGGCCGGCACCTCGCCGCTGCTCCAGGACACCGACGGCGACGGCCTCACCGACTTCCGCGAGCTGGCGGAGTACCTCAGCGACCCGCTGAGCGCCGATCACGACCACGACGGCCGGCGCGACGACCAGGAGGTCCGGGACGGCACCGACCCCTACCTCTACGACCTCAGCGGCCTCGACCGCGTCGCCGCGGTGTCGGGCGGCTACCTCTTCGGCGACTGGCAGTGGGGGGCCGAGCACGTCGGCGGGCTCTCGGTCGACGTCCGCGAGTCGGGTGAGTACCTGCTCGGCCAGTTCGTCTCCGGCGTCCTGGTGGTCGGCGACGTCCGCGACATCGTGGCCAACATCGGCACGGGCGACTTCGGCACGGCACTGTGGACGGCGGTCGGGTTCGTGCCCGGTTTCGGTGACGGCGCCAAGTTCCTCTCGACCGTGGCGAAGTTCGCGACCAGGAGCAAGCGTGGCGCCCGGGCGGCCGTGTGGTTCAACCGCTTCTTCTACCGCTCGCAGAAGATCAAGGACGTGCGTCGCAGCGTGCGCTCGACGATCACCTCCAACCGCACGCTGTTCCGCCTGGTGGTCGACACCTCGGCCCCGGTGAAGCGGCTCGACCTGCGCCACACGTGGCGCAACGAGGGATACCTGTCCAAGGGCTACAAGGCCATCAACATCGTCAAGAACGGCACCGACATCGGCGTGCACCTGGCCGGGGTCAGCGAGGTGCGTTGGCTCGAGCCCCAGGTGGACTACGCCGGCAGGCAGGTGGGCGCGAACCGCGTGAACCTGCAGTACAACTACCAGGGCCGTCACTACGTGGTGCAGTTCTTCCGGCCGCTCAAGAGCGACCCGGGCAGCGCGAAGCGCATCCAGGAGACCTACGTCCGTCTGCTCAGCAACGACCCCAAGCTCAGCGAGGACCAGATCAAGCTCGAGCTGAAGGGCACCCCGCAGTAGCTCGACTAGGTGAGGGTGGCGAGGCTGAGCGTCGCCGGCGCGAGCGACTGGCTGGCGCTCGAGGTGGCGTTGAGGATCAGGCCGGCGTCCCAGGTGTAGGTGACCGTGCCGGCAGTGTTGCTGTTGGTGACCGCGAAGGACAGGTTGGGCAGCGTCGTCCCGACCGAGACCACGCCCGAGGTGAAGGTGAAGGTCACCGCGCGCGTGAGGGTGTTGATGGACGGCGGCGGCCCGGCCAGCGTCCAGCCGCTGCTGACGGCGCCGTACTGGCCGGCGGGGCGGTTCACGCCGAGCGGGGCGCCGTTGGCCGGGACGGTCACCTGGATGGTGACGAAGCCGGTGCCCGACCCGCCGCTGGTGCGGATGCCGCTGAGGCTGAGGTTGGCCACCGAGTTGGCCGCGATCGTGGTCGGGGCCGTGCTCGTCGCGGTGTAGCCGGACGTCGCGCCGCTCCAGTAGTAGAACGGGGTGCCGCCGGTGAAGGCGCCGCGCGCCGCCGTGAACGAGTCGACGACGACGGCGGTGAGGCCGGAGAACGCGACCGCCGGCGCGGCTGCGGCGACGACGATCGCGGGCGCCGACCAGGCCGCCGCGCCGAGGACCCGACGTCGACTGACCGCCCTCGCCTCGTCACCGGAGTCGTCTTCGGGCGTGATGGGTTGACTGGACATGGTGGTACCGCCTGCTGTGTGGGGGGTGTGAGCGTCCAAGCAGCCCACGTGCGGCACGCTAACCCCGCTCGACGGAATTTGCAGCGCGCCGGCCCCGGATTTTTCCGAGCGCCCGTCGCGGGAACCCGACCCACGGACCCTGAGCTTGTCGAAGGGACGGGCCCTGAGCCTGTCGGAGGGACGGACCCTGAGCCTGTCGAAGGGACGGACCCTGAGCCTGTCGAAGGGACGGACCCTGAGCCTGTCGGAGGGACGGACCCTGAGCCTGTCGAAGGGACGGACCCTGAGCCTGTCGAAGGGACGGACCGTGAGCCTGTCGAAGGGACGGACCCTGAGCCTGTCGAAGGGCACCCCAGCAGACCCCGACCGGTCAGGCCAAGGCAGCCGCGCGCAGCGGCGGCGAGACGAACCGCGTGAAGCGGTCTCGGTCGTCGACGTCCGGCGGTGGTCTCCAGACCGGACGCCGGGTGGTCGGGTCGAGCCGGACCGTCCACGGCGACTGGTGGGTGATGGTGTGGTGGCGGCGGCAGAGCAGGGTGAGGTTGTCGAGGCTGGTCTCGCCGCCGTCGACCCAGTGGCGTAGGTGGTGGGCGTCGCAGGCGACGGGTGGTCGGCTGCAGCCGGGGAAGGTGCAGTGCCGGTCGCGCAGCACGAGCGCCTGCCAGATCGGGGTGGTGACGAGCCGGCGGGTGCGGCCGACGTCGAGCACCTGACCCTCGCCACCGAGGACGGCGGGCAGGAGGTCGGCGTCGCACGCCAGGCGGCGCACGGCGGCGGCGGAGAGCGACTGGCCCGAGCCGAGCAGTCCGTCGCTCTCGACCTGGGCGACGAGCGCCCGGTGGTCGATGGTGACGGTGATGCGGGGCGTGGCGCCGTGGGTGGTGGGCAGTGCGGTGGTGGTCTGGGCCTGGTGGCAGACCTCGACGAGCGCGTCGAGCAGCCGCGCGCCGTGGTCGCGCGGGTCCCGACCGTTGTGGGAGCAGGCGGGCGCGGGGCACCCGGGGTGCAGCCGACGTCCGTCGCTGTCGCGGTTGAGGACACCGGCCAGGGCGGGGTCACCGCCGCACGCGCCCGGCGCGGTGGTGGCGGGCTTGGTGAGGGGCAGGAGCGTGGTGCGGATGGTCTCGGCGTCCTCGACGGTGGCGTAGCCGCGGATGACGACGCCGCCCACCTCGTCGGGAGTCAGCGCGAGGTAGCGGGCGACGTGGGCGCCGCGCTCCTGCTTGGCGCGGGAGCGGTCGTCGGCGAGCAGCCGGCCGTCGGGGTCGAGCTGGGCCACCACGTCGCCGAAGGCGCGGTCGAGGTCGGTGGCGTCGAGCTGCTGCTGCGAGACCTGGGCGAGCATCGCCGCCGCCGCGTCGTGGCGCAGGGACTCGACGCGCGGCAGCGTGGCGGTGCGGGCGGCGATCACGCGGGCCTGTGCCGTCGAGATCTCGCCGGCCAGCATCGCCGTGCGGACGGCGGGCAGGTCGCGGGTCTGCTCGGCCAGCCGCAGCAGCCCCCCGCCGTGGCCCTTGCGGCCGCCGGCGAGGTGGGTGAGGAAGTCCTTCACCGAGGCCCACCCCTCGGCGGCGGCCGCGTCGGTGGCCTGCAGCTGCTCGGCGTTGACGACCTGCGCCGCCTGCGCCCGCGTGACCAGCCGCGCCAGCACCGCCCCGGTCTCGACCAGCTCGGACGGCGAGCACGTCGACCAGTCCGTGTCGGTCAGACCCGCGACCTCGCTCTCCAGCACCGCGAGGTGCTGGAGAGGGGTGTTCGCAAGGCCGGCCATGGGCCGACACTATCGCTAGTGTGTTCGAATATCAAGAGATAGGAGGGATGCCCGACAATGCGTCCGTGGCTCCCACCGTCGCCGTCGAGCGCCCGCGCGACCTAGGCGTCGACGTCGCCCGCGGCGTGGCCGTGTTCTCGATGTTCATCGCCCACTTCGCCCCGTCGGCCGGCCCCGGTGACGTGTTGATCCTCAGCGAGTACCTCACCGCTCCCCTGTTCGCCCTGCTCATCGGCTGGGGCGCCCAGCTCGGGCACGGCCGCGACCGCGAGGTCTGGTCGATCGCCGTGCGGGCCACCGTGCTCGTCCTGCTCGGGCTCGCGCTCGAGCAGCTCGAGACGCAGATCGTCATCGTGCTGGTCTGGCTCGGCGTGCTGACGGTGCTGTGCGGCCTGCTCGTGCGGACGCCGACCGCCGCCGTCCTCGCGGTCGGCGCGGTCTCGTTCGCCCTGACCCCGACGCTGCTCGACCGCTCGCGCGACTGGCTGCAGGAGCGCGCCGTCGCCGGTGACCCGGTGACCGGCCTGCCGCTACGACTGGTCGAGCTCACCGTCGGCGGACCCGACTACCGCCTCACCGGCCTGCTGCCCGCGGCCTGTGTGGGCATCGTGCTCGCCCGCCACCCCGGCCGTCTGGTCAGGTTCGGCACCCTGGCGGTCGCCGCCGCTGGCGCGGTGGTGCTGCTCGGCGCCGACGCCTCGGGCCGCATCGACCTCGTGCCCTACTCGGGCACGCACCTGACGATGCTGTTCGAGCTGGCGCTTGTCATGATGGCCGCCCAGCTCAGCCGCACGCTGGCCCCGGCGCTCGGTGGGTTTGGGCGCCTCCTGGGTGCCGTCGGCGGAATGACGCTTTCGATCTACGTCGCCCAGGTGTTGGTCGACGCCTGGTACCTCGTCGACCGGCCGCCCGGCTTCCGCGACGACTCCTGGTTGCTGATAATCGGCCAATGCGCAGGCGCAGTGGCGCTAGCGGTCACCTGGCCGCGGGCGATACACCGCAATCCGTGGTCTAAAGGTCCACTCGAGGGCCTAGAACGGCTGTTCGTCAGGTCCAGACGATTGTTAGATCGTCGATCGCCGTGAAGGGCCGAACATTGGCGTTCGCAGACCCCGTGACAGTGGCGATTCGCACGAAAACGCTCGACGAGAGGTTGTCCAATTGCGAACCAAACGTCGCGTTGACGGTGTCGTTCTTGAAGGTGCCTTGCACGGTCGAGAATGCATTCGCCAGCGCGACGACACGCGTTGTGCCATAGAAGGCATCAACGGTCCAAGTGGTTGTGCGCCCGGCCGTGGTCGTCTCGTGTACCTGCTGTGCTTTGAAACTGAGGTTGACGTTGGTCCTGCCGGTCGTCGGACCGAGCTCCACAACGAACGCGGCACCGGGGTCGCCGAAGCTTCCCGACTGACGCACAGCGACCGCTCTGTTTGTGGATGCCGCTTGCTGGGCGGTCGTCGCGGCACCCGTGAGCCCTGTTGCAGAAGCAACGTTGAAAAATCCCCCTCCGGTGTTAGTCCAATTCGTGGCCGCGGAGGTGAAGGTCGCTGCGGTGCCCAAGTTGGTTGTGCTTGCGCCAGTTCGCACCGTGAAACCCGCAGGCAGGGCTGTGGCGATCCCATCGAAGTCGCTAGTGAATGCAACTGTTGGGGTCGGCGTCCCGGAGGTCGCGAACGATGGCGCTGCGGTTGCAACGACGATGGCCGGAGCCGACCAGGCCGCGGTGCCGAGCACCCGCCGGCGACTGATGCGCGACCCACCCGGAGCGTGCAGACGGGTGGAGGTGTCGCCGAGGTCGGGCATGAGGGCTCCAGTCGGTGGCGCAGTCGGAGAGAGCAGGGTGCGGCGGCACAGTATCCCGATCTGGGGGGCCGCGAGAGGCTTTCTGCAAACGGTCTAGTCGCCCGCTGGCGGCCGCCGCAGACGGTCGGCATCCGCCGGTGCAGAGGCACCGAGGCACAGCCCGAAGGTGGAGCCGAACTCAAGGCCCGTGCCGAGCCATGACCATCAGCCGACCGTCCTGCGGTGTGCGAACAACCGAAGGTTCGGACGTCTATTCTCGCCCGGTGACGACCGACTACCGCACGCGCCTCTACGAGGCCTACGCCTCGACACATGCCGGGGTCTCCGTCGTCGCTAGCTCGGAGCACGCCTTCCGGCGCGACATCCTCCCCCATCTCCCGGACGACCGACGAGCCGCAGTCGTAGACCTCGGTTGCGGCCAGGGCCAACTGGTGGCCCAGCTGCTCCGCCATGGGTATCAGGGCGCATGGGGCATCGACGCCAGCCCCGAGCAAGTAAGCCTCGCGCACGCCGCCGGCATCGCGCAGGTGCGGCAGGGCGACTTCCGCGAGGCGCTCGCCTCCGCATCGATCGACGTCGCTACGGCCACCGACCTGTTCGAGCACCTCAGCAAGGACGAGGCACTCGGGGCGATGGACGCCGTTTTCGCCGCTCTCCGACCCAGCGGACGTGCGATCCTTCGCGTGCCCAACGGCGTGAGTCCCTTCGTAGGGAACTTCCAGCACGGCGACCTGACGCACGAGACCACCTACACGGCGCGCAGCCTGCGTCAGCTGGGCGCTGCGGCCGGCTTCTCAGTCACCACCGTGCACGCCTGTCCACCCGTCAGGCACAGCATCAAGAGCGGCCTGCGCGTTGGGGCGTGGAAGGCCGCTAGTGGCCTGATGAAACTGGCTCTCGCTGCGGAGACCGGTCAGTTGCGAGGCCACCTCGTTACTCAGAACGTCGTCGCAGTGATGGTCAAGAGTCAGTGATGGGTGGCGCTAAGCCGCGCCTGGTCCCCGTCAAGCGCGCTGTGGCCGGCGCGCTCACCTCGGCGCCGGTCGCCGCGCTCGTAGACCGAGTCACCGGTGGCGTCATCAGGTCCCGCGGACTTCGAATCGACACTCGCTCCCCGGCCGTCGCCTCGTCGACTCGGGCGGCTCTCCTCTTCCGCATGTATGAGAGCGCCGAGATTCGCATGGTGCGAACACATCTCCGCTCAGCCAGTCACTTGGTCGACCTTGGCGCCAGCCTCGGCGTTGTCAGCTCCGCAGCAGCGCGGCTGCTGCCCCCTGGCGCTGAGGTGACCTGCGTTGAGGCGAACGCCCAGATCGCAGCACTGACCAGCGCGAACTTGGCGCGCAACGCACCTCACGTCCGAGCAGGCGTGATTAATGGCGCCATCGACTACACCCGGTCCCCCGGTCAGGCGGTTTCCTTCGTCGAAGCCGACGAGCATGTTGGCTCCGCAATCGACGCCGATGGGACGCGAGCGGGGTTCACGGCTCCGGCCGTTCGCCTGACCGACCTCGTGCAAGGCGTGAAGGCATTCAGTCTGGTGATGGACATCGAAGGCGCCGAGGTCGGATTGTTGCTTGCTGAAGCACAAACCCTCCAGCGATGCCAGCAACTCGTAGCCGAGCTGCATGCGACCGAACACGATGGCCGGCGCTGGGAGGTTCCCGACATTCTCCA
Source organism: Nocardioides marinquilinus (assembly GCF_039543705.1). NCBI lineage: Bacteria > Bacillati > Actinomycetota > Actinomycetes > Propionibacteriales > Nocardioidaceae > Nocardioides > Nocardioides marinquilinus. Next base: position 846,421 of record NZ_BAABKG010000002.1, on the reverse strand, counting down.
GCTTGCGACGAGCCTCGGATTCACCGTTACTGCCTCGTACGGCAACGTCTTCGTATTGACGCGGACACCCGCACCGATCGGCGGGCCTCACGCCTAGATGCCGAGATCCTCGAACATCGTCCTCAGCCGGTGGGCGTAGGTGTGCTCCAAGGACGCACGTGAGGCTGCCGCGTCTGCGATCGCAACCCCATCGACTGTGTCGCGTAGGAGGCGGTTGCATACTTCCACCAACTCGTCGTACGAATCGAAGGTGAGCACCTCTCGCCCACGCTCAAATAGCTCATCCATCCCAGGTAGCCACTCGGTCAGCACCGCAGCGCCCGAGGCTGTCGCCTCGAAGAGCCTGCAGTTGCTGCCAGCGAACTCCGCGGGGTGCAGGTTGTTGATGACCCCCCGCGAGGAGCGGAACACGCGCGCCTTTTCTTGCCCGAAGACGCTTCGACCCGCGTGCGCCTCGCGCAGTCTGGGGAACTCCATCCAGTCGGCGATCGGAGATCCGTACAAGCGCAGCGGTACGCCGTCGCGCAGCAGCGCGTCGAGGAGCACGGCACGCGTTGGGTGGATGTTCCCGACGACGGCGAAGGATGGCTCGACGCCGTACGGGCCGGCCGGACGGTGCCAGAGCGGGTTGGCCGCCTCCGGCAGGTAGCGGACGGGCAGCCCGTAGATCGCCTGGAGCTTCCTCGCCACTGACGGGATCTTCAGATAGATCCGGTCATAGGGAGCCAGGAACATCTGGTGCTTCCGAAAGTTCGAGACGGCGTCGGGGAACCAGAGGACGATCTTGCCGACGCTCCTACGCATCTCCCGGACGGTCTCGGGTGTCAGCCGGTTGTCGACACTGATAACGACGTCGGGCGCGGTCTCCGCCACCCGTCGGAGCATCGCTCGCTGCAACGGGCGATCGAGAGCGGACACCTGGTCGGCCGCCAGGTGGAGGACGTGGCTGATCCTCGCCGGCCGCAGGTCTCGCCGAGCGGGCCCCACGAGCGTGGCCTCGTGACCCATCGCTCTCAGGCTCGACGCAACGTTGTCGGCGAACAGGTCCGGGGCCGTCGGCCCGATCACGGCGGCTCTCACGACTGCGGCCTCCCCTTGGTCGGACGCCGGAACAAGGCGAGGACGACCACGTAGTAGGTGACCAGGAAGACAGGGATGCTGGCCAGCAGGGAAACCGCGTCGAGCTCCTGCTTGACGACCGGCACGAAGACGATCGTCGCGATCAGGCCCCCGCGCAGTCCTCCGAGGCGCTCCCGGGCATCGTCAACGGCTCGAAGCGCCCCACCCAGGACGAACATCCCGGCGACCGCCACCCCGATGCCGCCGTACATGTAGAGGCTGCCCTGGAAGGTCAGAGCACTCGAGCTCACGCCTTCCCCCCGGTAGTAGGCGCGATAGAACTCCAGGCCTGATACGCGAAGCGGTTTGCCGGGCCACACCGCACGCGGAATGACAGCAGTGACCGGAGCAACCGCCATCTCAGTGATCGGCCGGTACGGGATCGCGACCGGGGTCTTGTCGATGATCACGATCTCGTTGTCGATCAGACGGAGTCGCGAGACCACCGTCCTCAGCTGCTCTCGGGGGCCGTCGTCGGTCCCGTCCACAGCGCTGCCCCCGCTCACGAGTGACTCGAGACCCACTCGGATGCTCTCCTCGGCATCGAGGCGCGAGCCTCCTTCACGGACGTCCGCGCGCAGGCTCGTCACGAACGGCGTCACGAAGAAGACGAAGATGGCTGACGCCACGACGATCGCCGCCCACGGGATGCGCCGCCCACTCAACGTGACCACCGGGATGAGCACAGCCAGCAGCGCGATGACGAAGGACTCCTTGGTGCCCCCCAGGAGACCGATGACCAGCTCGGTGCACAGCAACCCGAGTAGGCACGCCCGGTCGGCGAGCAAGCCTGAGAGCGCGAAGCGGGCCGCTGCGGCGAACAGTGCGTACGTGCGCAGTGACGTCAGGAGGACGAGGACCTGGGTGTATCCCTCGGACTGCGTGGTGCTTTGCACGTCACTGCCGCCGATGTAGGCGTAGTTCCCGAGCAGCACCAGCTGGGCCACCGTCGCGCCCAGCCCGGTGCAGTAGACCGCGAAGATGGCCAACCGGCTCGCGACAGAGGTCCGCAGGCCAGAGCGTCCGAGATCGAGCAGTCTGACCACAGGGCGCATCAGAATCTTCGGGTGCAGCTTGTTGCCAAGCGCAAATGCAGTGAAACCGACCGCGAGCACGGCTGAAGCGCGCGGGACAAGGGCGGGGTCGACGGCGGCGAAGGTTCCCGTGCGGTCCTGGCCGGCGAGTGAGAGGGTCGCGAAGCCGTAGAGCACCGAGGCGCCCGCCAGGACCCAGCTCGCGAGCCTAAAGGTGGTCAGCCCGAGGCCGTCCGATCTGAGCGAGACGAGCAGAGCGAGCAAGTAGAACGCCAGGCCGAGAGCACAGAAGTTACTTCTCGCATCGCCGGGGGGCGAGGCTGCTGCGCTCGCTGCCATGAGCGCCGCGGTCAGCGCGAGGGCCAGGGCCGCCAGTGCCCTGAACGCATCCCGGCGCAACCGGGCGCGCTTCTCGGCGGCTCCCGGCGCCGGCCTCGCGAGAGTGGGCCCGGGTGCCACGGCATCGCCTTCCCCGGCTGTACGATCTGGCCGGTTCCGGGCTTCCAGCGTCACTGTCCGCGCCTTGCCAGGTCGTCGATGAAACCGCCGTGCGACCGACGCTGGAAACGCTCGGCCCGGGCCCTTGCGGCGGTACCCATCGCTGCGGCCCACGGCCTGTTCGCCGCGAGCGCTCCCAGCGCAGCGGCCAGCTCGTCGATCTGGCCACATCGGACGACAAGTCCCGTCTCGTACGGCGCGACGTCGTCGTGCGTACCCCAACTGCCCGTCGTGTCAGCCACCACGAGAGCGCAGCCGCTCGCGGCCGCCTCGCTGACCGCCAAGGGGTGAGGGTCGTAGCTCGACACGTGCGCGTAGACGTCGCTCCCGCGGTAGAGCTGGACGAGCCCACCCGGCGGAACGAAGCCCAGGAAGGTGATGTTCGGCGCGTCGGCGGCCAGCTCGCGGCATGCCTCGAGCTCGTCGCCCGACCCGGCCATGAGCAAGTGGAGATCCCTCGGCGTGAACCGCCGCGCCGTCTCGACCAGGTCCCGCTGCCTCTTACGTGTCTCGAACTTCCCGACGTTCAGCACGACGAGCGCCTCAGGGTGGACGCCCAACTCGGCACGCAGCTCCGTCTGAGCTTCGTCACGTCCCAGCATCGCCGGACTGATCGGGAAGTGCATCCGGACGATCCGGTCTTGCGGGACGCCACGGGCGAGGTAGTACTCCTCGTTCGCATCACCGACGCTCAAGAAGGTCGAAACCCGCCGGAACAGTCTGCGGATGACCAGGGCCTTGAGCGGTTCGCGAAGACCCTTTGCTGCATCGTGTCGGTCTTCGCTGTCAGCGACGTACGCGATCGAGACGTCACGCCGCCACGCCCACCGCCATGCTGCTCGCGAGATGGGCTCCGCGTACCCGTAGATGACCAGGTGGTCAGGAGCGAGGTCGTCGAGGGCGGACGCCACAGCCCGGTTGTTCGGGGCGATGCGCCAGTCGAAACCCTCAAGTAGCCCGGCTCCCCAACTAACTTGTCGACCGAACCCCGCGTCGTGATAGGGCTCTGCGCCCTTAAGCGATCCGAAGACGACGGTGAGGTCGACGTCCGACCGTTCGGCAAGGCTCCTGTACTGGGGGCAGAAGTGCTGGATTGGGTGCGACACGAGCACGACGAGCTTCACCGCGAACCACCTCGTGCAGGATCAGGCGCGTCCAGTGACCCCGTCCGGTCCCGCCCGCCCCTGACGGCCAGGCAGAGGAGCACGGCGACCAGGACGAACGTGGCAGAGGACGCCAGAGCAGCCCCCATGCCGCCCCAGACGGGCACCAACGCGATCAGCAGTACGGTGACCAGGACGGCCCCGGCGAGCTGCGCCCACGCGACCGCGAGCGGGCGCCCCAGGCCGCGCAGGATGTCTCCAGCGACTGCCGACACGGCAAGCGCCAGCGCTCCCGGAGCCAGCACCCACACGAGCTGAGTCGCACCGCTGAAGGACTCTCCGAAGACGAGGGGCACGAGCCACGGGGCAGTCACGCAGAGAGGGACCAGGGTGACTCCTGCGACGAGCACCGATCCGACGAGGGCAGTTTGTTGAAGACGACGAGTGTCCTGTCCGCTTCCCTCGCCGCTCGCAAGCCGGGGGAACACGACGTTCCCGATGGCGGTCACCAACGGCAGGGCCAGGGCCGTCACGCTCACGGCGACCGCGTAGAGCCCGAGCACCGCCGAGCCTGCGACCTGCGAGAGCACCAACTGGTCGGCTCGTGAGTTGATGCTGGTGGGCGCGGATGCCGCGAGCTGACTGACGCCGTACGTCGTCAGCGGACGGATGAGACCGCGTCGTACTCGACCGCCTGCGAGTCCGACGGAACGCCCGAGCCAATAAGAGAGGAGGCCTTGAGCCGTCGACGTCGCCGCCAGCGCCACACAGAAGACGAGGATGTTGGACTTCCCCATCACCGCGATCGCGACCACGCACAGCAGGTACGGCACGGGGAGCCCCAGACGCATCATGTTCCAGCGGCGGATGTCCACCGCCTGGAGCGCGAACCCGAAGCTCGCTCCGGCGAAGGCGGGCAGGCAGCACACGAACATCACCCGCATGGCGGCGATCACATCGTCACCATCGACCAGCAGAGGGGCCATGAAGTACCCACCGACGGCCCAGCCGGAGCCGGTCAGCACCATCAGTGCGCGACCGGTCGCGACGACGTCTGCGCCGCTTCCCGGATCGCGTGCCACGAAGTACGTCACAGCGGCCGTCAACCCCAGCTCGCCGATGATGAGGGCACTGCCGAACAACACCACGACGGCCGCGTAGTCCCCTCGCCCGGAGGGCCCCAGCTCTCGAGCGACAATCACGCCCGCAAGCGAGCTGCACACCACCATCACCACATTGGTCGCGGCTGTGCCCAGCAGGGGACTGCCGCCCGGGATGCCGTGCTCTCGGGCACGACGAACCACCGCCCTCCCCGCTGAACTCACGGCCATAGCCCCGTCACGCACGGACAGCGACCAGCAGGGCACGTCACGAGCCGACGCGCGCAGACAGGCACGAGCCGCAGCGACCGTTGATGCGAAGCGACACCGCGTCGCGGGGCACGGCTTTCGCGGCCGTCATGGCTCGTCTCCCATCAAGTCCCGAGTTACGTAAGGGGGCCTCATCCTCTCAGCGTTGGGCCAGGCGCGAGCAGGATTCGGTCAGCCTGGACCGGTCTGCTCGGGCAACATCTCGTAACAGCAGACGTGACTCCCTAGGCCGGCCAGGCGTCCGCGAGCTGACGCAGGGTCGACGCCAACGCGTGCCACTCGTCAATCAAGGGGCGGGGCGGCACGGCGGCTCGATCCAACGGATCCCAGCGAAGGACCTCAGCGATCCCGATGGGGCCCGTCTCGGGCAGCCACCGGGGTCCGCGGCCAACCCGGTCTGCGACCTCCACGTGCACCGGTAGACGAGATGCCAGCACGCGCCGACTGGTGAGTAGCGCCTCACCGAGACTGAAGCTCAGGCTCTCCAGCTGGCTCGGGACGACGGTGACCTCTGCGTTCTCGAGCAACCAACGCATCTCAGCTCGGCTGACCACGCCTTGCAGAACCTGGTCCCCCAGCGACCTCTGGACGAACTGCAGGCATCCCGATCCGTCATCGCCTCCCGCCAGGATCACCAGTGGTGTCTCGACACCGGCCTCGCGACACTCACGAGCGAGGTCGACGACCCGGTCCGACCGCTTGTACCAAGTGACTGATCCAGGCAGCAGCATGAAGGGCCGATCGGGCGATACCCAGGACGGGCGCTCTGTGCGCGGGCGCTCGACGAGGTAGTCGATAGGCATGGTGACCGGAGAGACCACGGGCGCGAGCCCTCGCCCCGCCATCAGGTCACCCATGGCGTGACTCAGCGCGACCGTGGCCGACGCGCGCCGCAGGTTGACCGCAGCCACAGCGCGACGTGCAACGTGGCGGGCGCGGATCGGCCGCGGGTAAGGCTCGACGAGCTCACGAAATCGAGCGCCGGACAGCACGCACCAGGCGTTCTGCGCCAGCACGACCTCGTGGGCGCGCAGGCGGGGGGCCGCAGTCTCGACCAGGCTCACGGCCGGCGGCGCGGTGTATCCCACTGCCGCAAGCGAGTCGCGCACCATCTGGCCGCCGACGGACAGGCGCCGCTCGGTCATCGGAGCAACGCCCGGTAGCGCTCGAGGTACCGGCCCGCCGTGACGGCTGTGCCGAACTCGCGCGTCGCGAACGCGCGGCAAGTCTCTTGCACGGTCGGGTCGACCCCACGGCGCGCCCAGGTGCCCATCGCCTCCCCGAGAGCCGTCGACGTCCCCTGGAACGTGTCGACCAACTGGCCGATGGCACCGCGGCGGAACACCTCGGCGGCGCCGGCGGTGCTAGTGCTCACGATCGGCACCCCGCAGCTCTGGGCCTCGAGCAGGACCACCCCTAATCCCTCCTCATGGGAGGCGAGGACGAATGTGCTGGCTCCCTGGTAGAGATCGAGCAGCCGGTCAGCCGAGGGGTCGGCGACCACCCGCACGTGCTCCGACAGGCCCAACTCGCTCATGACGTCGGCGGCAGCCGGAGAGAGAGCTCCACCGCCCGCCACGACCATGGGCAGAGACAGGTGTCCGTTCCTGCGCGCAGCTGCGTACGAACGCAGCAGTCCAGGGAGATTCTTGCGTTCCGAGCCGAGCCTGCCGACCGTCAGGAGGTAGCCCTGCCCGGTCACCACTGACCCGGGGGCAAACCTGTGTTCATCGACACCCGGTGGCGCGAGCGTGACTGTGGCGTCTCCCACCAGCGAGCGGACCTGGTCGAGCATCCACTCGTTCTCCACGAACGTGTGGTCGGCCCTTCTGACGGCCCGGCGCTCCAGACGAGCAACAGCAGAAGTTACTGCCGCGCGCACCGCACCAATCAGGTGGGGCCGCGCGTCGGAGCGATGGCCCGCTTCGTGGCGCCGCTCCGATTCCACGGTCGTGGCGACCTGCAGACAGACCGGTCGCCCGGCCCTGGTCGCAACGTTCCCGAACGCGGGAGTACCTGAGACGACTTGGACGATGTCGAAGGAACGCAGCCGCCGGGTGAGCGCCGGCCGCGGAAGATAGCGAGCGGGCTCGACCTCCGCCAACCAGCAACCGAAGTGCTCCACGGGCACCCCGCCCACCTCGTGCCACGCGGAGGAGGGCCGTCGTGCCCATGTGGCCGGCGATCCCAGGCGCGTGCTCACCTCGTCGCGACGGGACGTGGCGATGGAGATGATCTCGGCGTCGAACCCCGGCTCGGCGCAAACGGCGTCCCGGAGCCACGACGCGACCGCCTCCACCCCGCCGTACAACCCGGCCGCATAGTTCGGGCACACGATTCCCACGCGAACCGTCATGTGGGTCGAGCAACCTCGCTCGTGATCTCGCGCAGACCAGCCCAGCCACGGTGTCGACCGACCGTCGAGAGCATGAACCGGGCGACCCGCCGCGATGTGTCACGAACCTCGTACCCGGCCGGCAGCACGTCGTATGCCTGCACGTCGTTGACCACCTCGGCGACGGCTGCGACGACGTCGTCCGGGACCAGCCCGGTCATCACGATGGCTCCGGTGTCGAGCGCCTCGGGCCGCTCGATCGAGTCGCGCAGGGTCACGGCCGGGAAGCCGAGGATCGAGCTCTCCTCCGAGATGGTGCCGCTGTCGGAGAGCACGCAGGTGGCCTGCGTCTGCAGCCGGTTGTAGTCGTGGAAGCCGAACGGCTCCATGAAGTCGATGCCGTCGACGCCGTCGAACCCGTCGAGGGCCTCGAGCCGCTTGCGGGTGCGGGGGTGCGTGCTGACGACGATGCGCTGGCCCCACTCGGCCCGCACGGCACGCAGGCAGTCGAGCAGCTGGGTGAGGCGGGCGGGCGAGTCGACGTTCTCCTCGCGGTGGGCGCTGACCAGGAAGTACTGCTGCGGCTGCAGGCCGAGGCGGTCGAGCACGTCGGAGGCCTCGATGCGGGGCCGGAAGTGGTCGAGCACCTCGCGCATCGGCGAGCCGGTGAGCAGGATGCGCCGGGGGTGCAGGCCCTCGGCGAGCAGGTTGCGGCGGGCGTGCTCGGTGTAGACGAGGTTGAAGTCGGCCACGTGGTCGACCAGGCGACGGTTGGTCTCCTCGGGCACGTTCTCGTCGAAGCAGCGGTTGCCGGCCTCCATGTGGAAGACGGGGATGCGCAGCCGCTTGGCCATCACCGCCGCGATGCAGCTGTTGGTGTCGCCCAGCACCAGGACGGCGTCCGGCTGCTCGGCCCGCATCACCTCCTCGCTCCTGATCAGCGTCTCGCCGAGCACGCGGCCCAGCGACGAGGTGTCGACGGCGAGGTAGTGATCGGGCGCCCGCAGGTCGAGGTCGTCGAAGAAGACCTGGTTGAGAGCGTGGTCGTAGTTCTGGCCCGTGTGCACCAGCACGTGGTCGACCGTCTCGTCGAGCCGCGGGATGACGCGCGCGAGCCGGATGATCTCGGGGCGCGTGCCCACGATGGTCACGACCTTCATGGCGTCGCCTCCACGAGCACACGCTCCGGGTACTGGTCGGGGTCGGCCGGGTCGAGCAGCTGGTCTGCCCAGAACATCGTGACGAGGTCGTCGTCGCCGACGTTCGTGATGCTGTGCACCCACAGCGTGGGCATGTCGACGAAGCCCGGCTCGGAGCCGTCGAGCCGGAAGGTGACCACCTCGTCGTCGAGCAGCCGGCGCAGCCTGATCTCGGCCCGGCCGCGTACGACGAAGAACCGCTCGACCTTGCGCAGGTGGTAGTGGTCGCCACGGGTGGCGCCCGGCCTCGTCGTCGAGACGAAGGTCTGCCCGGTGCCGCCGTGCGTGCGGGTGGTCTCGAACAGCCCACCGCGTGGGTCGGCGTGGACGACGGGCCGCATCGGGAACTGCTGCGGGAAGGCGTAGGAGCGGTAGGTGTTGAAGAGGTCGACCCGGAAGTCGTCGGTCAGGGGCGGCACCTCGCCGCGCGCGTAGAGCTCGTGGAAGCCCTGAACCAGCCGCAGCACCTCCGAGACCCCGTGGCTCTCCCCCTCGGGACGCGCCTGCACGTCGTCGATGCCGGTGGCCGCGTCGATCAGGTGCGCGGCGGCCCGCTGGGCGTGCAGCAGCGGCACCTCGCGATCGACGTCGACCGTGGGTGTCTCGCCGTGCGCGACGGCGTGGCAGAACGTGGCGACAAAGGAGTTGTAGCGCGGCCGGCCGTGCTCGCCGAACAGGTTGGGCAGCAGCACGTCGGCCAACGACCCGCCGCTCTCCCCCACCGCGCTCCGCAGCAGGTCGGCCGACCGCGCCTTCGCGGTGCCGTAGGCGTTGTCGAGGTCGGCCTGGACCGAGTTCGCGAAGACGACTCGGGCGCTCGTGCCCGACGAACGCAGGGCGGCGGCCAGCTGCTCGGCCAGCTCGAGGTTGCCGGCGCTCACCGCCTCGTCGGACTCGGCCCGGTTCACGCCGGCCAGGTGCATCACGACGTCGGCGTCGGCCACGTGCTGGCGCAGCACGTCGGGGTCGGCCACCTCGGCCCGACCCAGCCGGACGGCGTCCACCCCGTGCCGCGCGCGCAGGCGGCAGGCGGTGTGCCAGCCGAGGAAGCCGTGGCCCCCGGTGAGGACGACCTTCACGCGGCGCCCTCGGCAGGCAGCCCGGCCGCCTCGAGCTCGCGGCGGATCGGCGCCAGGTTGCGCAGCAGGGCCTTCACGCCCTCGACGTCGAGGCGCTCGGTGTTGTGCGAGGTGTAATCGCTGTCGACGACGCGCTTCTCGCCCTCGTCGAAGAACAGCTCGTACTCCAGCGAGCGCGAGTCGAGCGGGACGCGGTAGTAGTCGCCCTGGTCGTCGGACTTCTGCAGCTCCTCCCGGCTGAGCAGCGACTCGTAGAGCTTCTCGCCGTGACGCACGCCGAGGGTGCGGATCTCGGGCTGCTCGACCCCGAACAGTGACGCGACGGCGAGCGCCAGGTCGCCGACGGTGCAGGCCGGTGCCTTGCGCACGAACAGGTCGCCCGGCTCGGCGTGGGCGAAGGCGTGCTCGACCAGGTCGACCGACTCGTCGAGCGACATCAGGAAGCGCGTCATGGTCGGGTCGGTGACGGTGAGCGGCCGACCGGTGCGCACCTGCTCGACGAAGACCGGGATCACCGAGCCGCGGCTGTACATCACGTTGCCGTAGCGGGTGACCGAGACGGTGGTGGTGCTCGAGGCGTCGTTGCGGGCGTGGGCCTGCGCGACCTTCTCCATCATCGCCTTCGAGATGCCCATGGCGTTGATGGGGTAGACGGCCTTGTCGGTGCTCAGGCACACGACCGACCGCACCCCCGCGCGCTCGGCGGCCCGGATGACGTTGTCGGTGCCGTCGACGTTCGTGCGCACGGCCTGCAGCGGGAAGAACTCGCAGCTCGGCACCTGCTTGAGCGCGGCCGCGTGGAAGACGTGCGCGACGCCGTTCACGGCGTCCTCGACGCTGCGGTAGTCGCGGACGTCGCCCACGTGGAACTTCACGCGGGAGTCGGCGAGCTCGCGGCGCTGGGCGTCCTGCTTGGCCTCGTCGCGGCTGAGGATGCGCACCTCGGCGATGTCGGTGGTCAGCAGCCGGCGGACCATCGTCGAACCGAACGAGCCGGTGCCGCCGGTGACCAGCACCGGGCCCTCGGTCGTCGCCGTCATGTGGCGGGCTCCTTCTCTCGGTCGGTGGCGCGGCCGGCCGCACGCCGGAGCGTCGCGGCGAGACGCGAGGCCCCGATCGTCTCCGACATCGTCGCGGCGTAGTAGTCCCGGCCGTTGCGGCCCAGCCGGCGCCGGGCGTCCGGCGACAGGGTACGGAGGGCGCGGACGGCCGCGGCCAGGCTGTCGGGGTCTCCCGGCGTGGCCGCGACACCGGCGTCCGCTGCTCGCACCGTCTCAGCGGCGTCGCCCTCCGCGCTGACCAGGACCGGATGACCCGCAGCCATCACCGACTGCAGCTTGCTCGGGGTGGTGACGGCGAAGAGCGGACGGCGCGCCAGGCTGACCAGCTGGGCGTCGGCCTGCGCCATGAGACCGGCCATCGCGGCCCGCGGCTGCGGCTCGACGAAGTGGACGCGGTCGGGGCAGACCTTGCGGGCGAGAGCGCGGAGCGGCTCCTTCTCGGCCCCGTCGCCCACCAGCACCAGGTGGCTCCGCTCCCCCGGCGCGAGCCGGCCGAAGCCCTCGATCACCGAGTCGAGAGCCTGCGCGCTGCCGTGGTTGCCGGCGTACATCAGGAGGAAGTCGTCGGCGGTCAGGCCGAGGTCGTGCCGCAGGTCGGTCGCGGGTGCGTCGTCCACCTCGCCGGCGGTCTCGACGGTGTCGATGTCACCGATCCAGTTCGGCACGACCGTGATCGTGTCGCGGGGGACGCCCCGCGAGGCGAGCAGGTCGGCCATGCCGGGCGAGATCACGACGACGTGCGCTGCGTCGCGGTAGGTGCGGTCGACGAACCGGCCGACCAGCGCCTCCGCGAGACGCCCCGTGCGCCCGGGCAGGAACCCCGAGGCAAAGATCGAGTCGGGCCACACGTCCTGCACCAGCAGGACGTAGGGGACGCCGTGGCGTCGGCGGGCCACCATCGCGGCGAGGGCCGCGGTCGCCGGCGAGGAGTAGACGAGCGCGGCGTCGGCGGACCTCAGGTGACGCTGGCCCAGCACGGCGCTCGAGACGGCCCACGAGACGTAGTTCAGGATGCGCCTGGCCGAGCCCGACCCGTGGTCGGGGTACAGCGGGGTGCGGTGGACGGTCGTGCCCGCGATGGTCTCGCTGCGCCGGTCGCGCGCCCGGTAGCCCTCGCCGACCCGCCCGGTCGGGTAGTTCGGCACGCCGGTCAGCACCTCGACGTCGAGGCCCTGGTCTCGCAGGGCGTCGACGATCCAGACGGGCTGGCTGACCGGCTCGGGCGGGTACCACTGGCAGACCAGCGTGACCTTGAGGGCGTTCATCGAGCCGGGACGCCCTTGACGGTCGACCCGGCCGGCACGTCGCGAACGACGCACGCGCTGCCGCCGACGGTGGCGCCGCGGCCGACCGTCAGGCCGTTGAGGATCACGCCGGCCACACCGATGAGCACGTCGTCCTCGATCGTGCAGTCGCCCGAGATCGAGGCCAGCGGGTTGACGCTCACGAAGTCGCCGACGGTGGTGTCGTGGCCGACGGTCGCGTTGAGGTTGAGGTGGGTGTGCCGGCCCAGCGAGATGTTCGTCGTCAACCGCACGCCGGCGCAGACGACCGATCCTGCGCCGATCGTGACGTCGTACCCACTGGTGACGCTGGGGTGGACGGCGGTGGCGGCGATCGCCCCGCGTGCCTCGAGCCGGTCGGCGATCGCGCGGCGCGCACGCGGCGACCCGACGCCGACGAGGTAGCGCACACCCCCGTCGCGAGCGGGCAGGTCATCGGTGCCGCCGAGGAACGGGACGCCGCGCGCCGCGAGCCGGTCGAGGTTGACCTGGCTCGGGGCGTCGTCCAGCACGCCGAGCACGTCGAAGACCGGGGCGTCGGCGGCGGCGTTGACGGCGTCGACGACGTCGAGGGTCTCGCGACCGAACCCGCCGACGCCGACGACGACCAGGGGGTCAGCCACGGTGGGAGTCCCCTCCGGCCGGGTGCCCTTCGACAAGCTCAGGGTCCGTGGGGCCGAGTCTTCGTCGATCGGCCGGATGCCCTTCGACAAGCTCAGGGTCCGTGGGGGCGACGGGCCCTTCGACAAGCTCAGGGTCCGTGTGGTCGCGTCGGGCGCTGACCTCCGGGCCCATGAACTCGGTCATGGTGGGGCCGGCGGCGTCGGAGATGCCCTCGCGGCGCAGCACCGAGCCGACCGTGCGCAGCACGATCCTCGCATCGAGGGCGAGGCTGCGGCGGTCGACGTACTCGACGTCGAGGGCGAGCTTCTCGTCCCAGCCGATGGCGTTGCGGCCGCTCACCTGGGCCAGGCCGGTGATGCCGGGGCGCACCTCGTGGCGGCGGCGCTGCTCGGGGCTGTAGCGGTCGAGGTAACGCACCAGCAGCGGGCGGGGGCCGACCAGGCTCATGTCGCCGCGCAGCACGTTGAGCAGCGTCGGCAGCTCGTCGAGGCTGGTGGAGCGCAGGAAGGCGCCGAACGGCGTCAGCCGCTGCTCGTCGGTGACCAGGCCGCGGGCGGGGTCGGGCTCGACCATCGTGCGGAACTTGCGCAGCTCGAAGACCCGCTCGTCACGGCCGGGGCGCTCCTGGCGGAACAGCACCGGCGAGCCCAGCCGGCGCCGCACCAGCACGGCGAGCACGGCCTGCAGCGGCAGCGTCAGCACGAGGACGACGGCCGCGGCCACCACGTCGACGGCGCGCTTGAGCGGGTCGTAGCCGGAGCGGGTCACGGGCCGGTCACCTCGCGCACGACCCGCTCGATCAGCGCGACGTCGTCGTCGGTCAGGCCCGAGCCCGAGGGCAGCGTGAGGCCGGTGTCGAAGAGGCGCTCGGCGGTGCCGTCGATGGTGCCGTCGAGGTCGGCGCACACCGGCTGCAGGTGCATCGGCTTCCACACCGGGCGGCTCTCGATGCCCGCGGCGCCGAGCGCGCGGCCGAGGTCGGCCGCCGTCCAGGCCGAGACGTCGGGGTCGACCACGATCGCGGTGAGCCAGCAGTTGTCAGCAGCGTCGTCGGCGTCGTCAGCGCCGCCGAGGATCCTCACGCCCGGGCAGCCGGCGAACAGCGTGCGGTAGCGCTCACGCAGGGCCCGGCGCCGCCCGATCATCTCGTCGAGGCGCGCCAGCTGCCCGCGACCCAGCGCGGCCAGCAGGTTCGAGAGCCGGTAGTTGTAGCCGACCTCGGTGTGCTCGTAGTGCGCCACCGGCTCGCGGGCCTGCGTCGACAGCTTGCGCACGTGCGCGGCCAGGGCGGCGTCGTCGGTGAGCAGCATGCCGCCGCCGGACGTCGTCATGATCTTGTTGCCGTTGAACGACAGCACCGCGGCGTCGCCCAGCGAGCCCGCCGCGCGGCCGTGGTGGCTCGCGCCGAACGACTCGGCGGCGTCGGCCAGCACCCGGACGCCGAACTCCGCGGCCACCGCACCGATCGCGTCGTGGTCGGCGCACTTGCCGAGCAGGTCGACCGGGACGACGGCCGGCACCCGGCGTCCCTCGCGGTGCAGCCGCTCGAGCGCCTGCCGCAGCAGCACCGGACTGATGTTGCCGCCGTCGGGCTCGGAGTCGACCAGCCAGGGCTCGGCGCCGACGTAGCGCACGGCGTTCACCGTGGCGGCGAACGTCAGCGTCGAGACCGGGACGACGTCGCCCGGCCCCACGCCCCACGAGACCAGCGCGAGGTGCAGCGCTGCGGTGCCCGACGACAGCCCGACGGCGTGGGCCCGGCCCACCCGGGCGGCCACCTCGCGCTCGAAGGCGTCGAGGTCGGGCCCGGCCGGCGCGACCCAGCCCGACCGCAGGGCCGCGGTGACGTACTGCTGCTCCAGCTCACCGACGTCGGGCGGCGAGAGCAGGATCGTGAAGCCCACCGGCTCAGACACCGACCGGCGTGCGGTCGGGGGACGGCGCCTCGCACCAGGCGCGCAGCAGCCGCAGCGCCTCGCCTCGGTCGGCGCGCGCCTCGGGCGCGGCCACCAGGTGGCGCGGCACGGCGGGCACGTCGACGTGGGTGATCAGGTCGTGCACCGGACGACGGTCGGCCTCGCCGTGGGCGATGAGCACCTCGTCGAGCTTCTCGCCCTCGCGCAGGCCGGTGTAGACGATCTCGATGTCGCGGCCCGACTGCGCGATCAGCTGCCGCGCGACGTCGTCGACCCGCACCGGCTCGCCCATGTCGAGCACCATCACCTCGCCGTCGCGGCCGATCGCGCCGGCCTGCAGCACCAGCTGGCAGGCCTCGTGGATGGTCATGAAGTAGCGGGTGACGTCGGGGTGGGTGACCGTGACCGGTCCCCCGCGGGCGATCTGCGCCGCCCACGCCGTCAGCACCGAGCCGCGCGAGCCGAGCACGTTGCCGAACCGCACGCTCATGTAGGTGCCCGACGCGTCGCGGGCGACATCGGCGGTGACCCGCTCGGCCACCCGCTTCGACAGGCCCAGCACGCTCGTCGGGTCGGCCGCCTTGTCGGTGGAGATGTTCACGAACCGCTCGACGCCGACCGCGCGGGCCGCCTCGAGCACGTTGACGGTGCCGAGCACGTTGGTCTTGATCGCCTCGCCCGGGTACTGCTCGAGCATCGGCAGGTGCTTGAGCGCGGCGGCGTGGAGGACGACCTCGGGGCGACGCTCCTCGAAGACCCGGCGCAGGGCGTCGGCGTCGCGGATGTCGCACAGGATGACCTCGTCGCTGTCGAGCAGGCCGTGGCCGTGGATCGTCAGCTGGACGCCGTGCAGGGCCGACTCGTCGCGGTCGAGCATCATCAGCTCGGCCGGCTCCCACAGCGAGACCTGCCGCGACAGCTCGGCCCCGATGGAGCCGCCGGCGCCGGTGACCAGCACCCGCTTGCCGTGCAGGAACCCGGCGATCGAGGCGAGGTCGGTGTCGACCAGGCCGCGGCCGAGGAGGTCCTCGGTGTTGATGTCGCGGATGTCGCGGATCGAGATGCGGGTGCCGAACAGCTCGGCCACGCCCGGCAGCACCTTGAGGTCGACGCCGAGGCGCTCGGCGCGTTCGGCCAGCTCGGCGAGCAGCTCGGAGGTGGCCGAGGCGATGGCCACCACGACGGTGGAGACCTGGTGCACCGCCACGGCGTCCTCGAGGTCGGCCAGGGTGCCGCGCACCGAGACCCCCTCGACGCGCAGGTGGCGCTTCCACGGGTCGTCGTCGAGCAGCGCGACCGGGGTGTAGGGCGAGTCGGGCGAGGTGCGCATCGAGCGGATCAGCTCGCGGCCGGCGTCGCCGCCGCCGAGCACCAGCACCGGGGTGCGGTCGCCGTCGTCGACGTAGCGCGCCAGGTGGACGACGCGCCGCCAGTGCGCCCGCGCGACCACCATCAGCGCCAGGGCGGCGAAGCCGGCGCCGAAGGGCACCGTGCGCGCCACCAGCTCGCCGGGCCCGAGCACGTTGACCAGCTGCGCGACGACCGTGCCGGCGCCGACGGCGAACGCGAGCTGGATGGTCTCGTCGACGCTCGCGATGGCGCTGCGCCCCTGGTAGAGCTTGCCCGTCGCGCCGAGGCCGGCCGTGACGACGACGGCCACCACCGCGAGCTCGACCAGCTCGGCCCACGGCACCGCGGACGGCGTGCCGAGGTAGCGCAGCAGCGCGAACCCGACGTAGGCCAGCACGAGCGCGGCCGAGTCGACCGCGAGCAGCAGCGGGAGGCGGTAGCGGCGCAGGACGACGGGCAGGCGGCTCGTGCCGACCGTGCGCATCAGTCCGGTGTCCAGTGCCATTCCCATGTCTCCCCACGAGGCCGGTGCCGGGTGTCGTGTCGTCGGCACCCGTTGTCGGCCGAAGTGCAAGCGGCGTCAACCCTAGGCCCGACCGGGCCCCCTCGACGTCGAATCGGGGAAAGGCTGACCGACCGGAGGAGTCCCGGGCCCCGCGGCGTCGTGGCCGGGCGGGGCGGCTGGGTGCCATGGGCGATGATCTGCGCCATGACCAAGGGCCGATGGGTGCTGCTCGTGCTCGTCGTCCTGCTCGCGGCGGCGGCGTGGACCGCCTGGACGGCCTACCAGACCGCGCGCGACCTGCAGGACGCCGAGGCGGCCGCCACCCGGCTGCGCACGGCCTTCGAGAACGGCGACGACGCCGGGCGCGACGCCGCGCTGGCCGACCTGCAGGAGGCGGCGTCGTCCGCGAAGGACCGCACCGACGGCCTCTGGTGGGGAGCGATGACGAAGGTGCCGGGCGTCGGCGACGACGCGGCCGGGGTCGAGGCGCTCAGCGCCTCCCTCGACCTGCTGGCCAACGACGCCGTCGGGCCGCTCGTCGAGACCGTCGACTCCCTCGACGGGCTCGTCTCGGGCGGGCGCATCGACCCCGACCGGCTGGCCGCCCTCGCCGAGCCGGTCGACGGCGCCGCCGCCGCGCTGCGCGAGGCCGCCCGGCTGGTCGAGGAGCAGGACTCCAGCGGCTACGTCACCCCGCTGCGCACCCGCTACGACGAGTACACCTCCGAGCTCACCCAGATCGCCGGCAGCCTCGACGCCGCCGAGGACGCCGTCCGCGTGCTGCCCTCGATGCTCGGCGCCGACGGCCCCCGCGACTACCTGTTCGTCTTCCAGAACAACGCCGAGGTGCGCTCGACCGGCGGCCTGCCGGGCTCGTGGGCGCGGGTGCACGTCGAGGACGGCGTCCTCGAGCTGCGCGAGCAGGGCAACGGCTCGGCGTTCGGCGACGGCACCGAGCAGAAGGCGCAGCTGACCGAGGAGGAGCTCGCCGTCTACGACGAGCTGCCCGCGGTCTACTTCCAGGACGCCGGGTTCATCCCCGACTTCCCGCGCGCCGCCACGCTCATCGACGAGTTCTGGGCCGCGACGTACCCGCGGGTCGGGCTCGACGGCGTCATCGCGCTCGACCCCGTCGGCCTGTCGTACCTGCTGGGCGGCACCGGACCCGTCACCGCCGGCCCGCTGACCCTCGACCCCGGCACCGTCGTCTCCGAGCTGCTCAACGCCACCTACCTCACCGTCGCGGACCCCGAGGCCCAGGACCGCCGCTTCCAGGCCGTCGCACGCGCCGTCTTCGCCACCGTCACCGGCGACGTCACCTCGCCGCTCGACCTCGTGCGCGGCGTCGACCGCGCCGTCGACGAGGGCCGGCTGCTCGTGGCCTCGTTCGACCCCGCCGTGCAGGAGCGGCTGGCCGGCACCGCGATCACCGGCGCCCTCACCGGCGACGACGGCGCCACGCCGCACGTCGACATCGGCGTCAACGACTCCACCGGCTCGAAGATGTCGTTCTACCTGCGCTGGGCCCCCGAGGTCACGGCCACCTCGTGCGCGGACGGCGTCCAGACGCTCGAGGCGTCGGTGACGCTGAACCAGACGATCAGCCCGGCCGAGGCCGCGCGGCTGCCCGACAGCATCACCGGCGGCGGCTACTACGGCATCGAGCCCGGCACCCAGCTGGTGACCCTGCGGGTCTACGGGCCCTTCGGCGGCACCATCGACGACGTCCGCATCGACGGCAAACGGCTGCCGATCGAGAAGGGGCTCGAGATCGACGGTCGACCCGTCGTCTCGGTCGCGCCGCTCATCGACACCACCGACGACGTCGTCGTCACCTGGACGATGCGCACCGGCGCCGGGCAGACCGGGCCCGGCGAGGTCGGCGTGACGCCGGGTGTCGAGCCAGGCGACCTCGACACCGACTTCGCGAGCGCCTGCTGACCCACCGGGGTCAGCGGGCCGCTCGCGGGTCGGGCTACTTGATGGTGAACGAGCGCGTGGGGCTCGTGGACGCCTTGAAGATCGAGCGGGCCTTGGGACGGTAGGAGACCGTCGCGTTGAACGTGCCCTTGCCGAAGCTGCGCTGGAGGGTCACGCGGCCGGTCTTCGGCACTGCCTTGGTGACGGTGGCGGCGGGGCCGCCGCCGACCTTCTTGAAGCGGAAGACGAACGTGCCGGTCGGCTTGGCGTTGGTGCCGACCGCCTTCACGGTGGCGGTGAACGACTTCTTGCGCGGCGCGACGTTCTTGACCGTCAGGCCGGTCTGCGTGCGGAAGCACTGGGGGTACTGCGGGTCGCCGCAGATGGCCGAGGCCGGGGTGGAGGAGCCGGCGGCCACGAGGCCGGCGGTCATCAGGAACGCGGTCAGGAGACCGGCCAGGAGCTTCTTCATCGGGTTCTCCCCTGCGTCGGAAGGTGCGCGCGCATTGAAGCACAGCGCGGGGACGCCCGCAGGCGAAGCGTCAGAGCCGGGCGGACGCCGTCCCGTCGGGCCGGGCGGTGGCGCACTCGACGCAGTGCCCGAAGACGGTGAGGTGCCCGACGTCGGCGACGAAGCCGTGCTCGGCGCGCAGGCGGTCGGCGAACGGCGCCACGGCCGCGACGTCGACCGAGACGACCCGCTCGCACACCCGGCACTTGAGGTGGAAGTGCTGCTCGCCGGCCACCGAGTGGTAGGTCGGCGCCCGGTCGCCCAGGTGCAGGTGGCGCACCATGCCGAGCTCTTCGAGCACCTCGAGCGTGCGGTAGACCGTGGAGGCGTTGACCGACGACGCCCGCTGCTGCACGTGGGCGAGCACCTCGTCGGGCGTGGCGTGGCCGAGCTCGTCGACGGCGGCGAGGATCAGCTCGCGCTGCGGGGTCAGCCGGTAGCCGCGCCGGCGCAGCTCGGCCCGCCAGTCGTCGGTGGTGGCGTCCTGCCCTTCGACAGGCTCAGGGTCCGTGGTGCCGTCCTTCCCTTCGACAGGCTCAGGGTCCGTGGTGCCGTTCACGTGGACGTCACCACACGGACCCTGAGCTCGTCGAAGGGCACGCCACGTCACGCACGCCGCAGCCTCGCCCACAGGTGCGGCTGCAGCTCCTGGCCCTCGGCCTCCATGTCGTAGGCGTAGGCGAGGTCGCCCTCGACGTTGCCGTAGAGCCGGTGGCCCGACGTCACGGGCTTGGCCGACGGCGTCGCGCCGACGAACGCCGTGCGCAGCTCGATGCGGCCGCCCTCCGCACGTCCGTCCCACACCTCGGTGACACCGGTGTTGTGCACCAGCAGCAGCTCGAGCCGGCCCTCGGGCCGGCAGCGCAGGAAGCCGGTCTCGAGGGCGGCGTCGCGCACCTTCTCGCCGTTCTCGTCGGTGATCCACGAGCGCGACATGTAGTGGAAGAACGGCCGCCCGTCGTGGGTGAAGATCAGCTCCTGGCCGAAGTGGAACGGCTCGATCGTCGGGTAGTCGCCCTGGCCGTTGCCCTGCCAGGTGCCGAGCAGCCAGACGACGGGAGCGCAGTCGGGGTGCAGGTTGTCGGGGATCTCGAACGCCACGACGAGCCAGTCTAGGGAGGCTCAGGCGGCGGGCCGGACCCCGAGCAGGGTGCGCGCCTCGGCGGTCGTCATCGGACGGCGCTGGGCCAGCTCGCCCATCGCCACCGCCCGCTCGACCAGCTGGGCGTTGCGCTCGACCGGGACGCCGCGGCTCAGGGTCAGCACGTCCTCCATGCCGACCCGCAGGTGACCGCCCTTGCTGAGCGCGGCCAGGCCCACCGGCAGTGTGGTGCGGCCGATGCCGGTGGCCGACCACGACGTCACCTCGGGCGGCAGCGCCGCGACGCCGGCGACGAGGGCGTCCGTCGTCCCGGGCATGCCGCCGGGCACGCCCATCACGAAGTCGCAGTGCACACGGCCGCCGTAGGGCAGGCCGTGGCGGTCGAGCAGCCGGCGCAGCGCGGCGACGTGGCCGAGGTCGAACAGCTCGAACTCGGGCACCACCTCGCGCTCCTGGCTGAGCTGGTAGAGCTCGGCGACGAACGGCCACGGGTTGCTGAAGACGTCGTCGCCGAAGTTGGTGGTGCCCATCGTCAGGCTGCACGAGTCGGGGGCGGCGTCGAGCACCTTCAGCCGCTGCTCGAGCGGGTCGTGCACCGAGCCGCCGGTGCTCAGCTGGACGACGAGGTCGGTGCCCTCGCGCAGCGCGGCGACGGTCTCGGCCAGGCGCCGGCCGTCGAGGCTGGGGCGGTGCTCGTCGTCGCGGATGTGCACGTGCACCATCGCGGCGCCGGCCGCCTCGCACTCCTGCGCCGCGGTCACCAGCTCGTCGAGCGTGGTGGGCAGCTGCGGGCAGTCGGCCTTGGTGGTCTCGGCCCCGGTGGGCGCGACGGTGACGAGCAGGGCCTCAGGCGGGACGGCGGTGTCGTTCATGCCGCGCATGCTGCCAGGCGGCCCAGCCGCGCAGCGCCGCCCCCAGCAGCAGTGCCCCGAGCAGCGCGCCGAGCGTGTTGGCGACCACGTCGCGGCTCGACCCGGTGCGGGTTGGCAGCAGCAGCCGCTGCACGACCTCGATGAGCAGGCTGGTGACGAAGCCGATCGTCGTCCAGTCGGCCACGCGCAGCCGCGGGAACAGCAGCCCGCCGACCAGGCTGAGCGGCACCAGCATCACCACGTTGAGCAGCACCTCGGCCCGGTCGGGCGTCAGCACGGTGAGACCGAGGCTGCCGGCGAGGTCGGAGAGCCAGAACACCGAGGTGGTCGGAGCCGACGGCACCGGGTTCCACACCAGCCACGCGACCGCGAGCAGGTAGACGCCCCAGACCGCCGAGACGACCCGGTGCGCGGTCTCGGGCAGCGGGGTCGGCATGGAGCGCGATGCTGCCAGAGTGCTGCCAGAATGGCCCCGTGCGAGCGGTGGTGCAGCGGGTCTCGGAGGCGTCGGTCACGGTGGACGGCGCGGTGGTCGGCGCCCTCGACGGGCCCGGCCTGCTGGTCTACCTCGGCCTCACCCACACCGACGGCCCCGACGAGGTCGCGTGGCTGGCCCGCAAGGTGTGGGGCCTGCGCATCCTGGACGGCGAGCGCTCGGCGTCCGACGTCGGCGCGCCGGTGCTCGTGGTCAGCCAGTTCACGCTCTACGGCGACGCCCGCAAGGGACGCCGTCCCACCTGGGAGGCCGCCGCCCCCGGACCGGTCAGCGAGCCGCTCTACGAGGCGGTGTGCGCCGAGCTCGAGCGCCTCGGCGCCCGCGTGGCCCGCGGCGTCTTCGGCGCCGACATGCAGGTCGCCTCGGTCAACGACGGCCCGTTCACGGTGCTGCTCGAGCGCTGAAATGACGCTGACCCGTCAGACATGTCTGACGGGTCAGCGTGAGCTGTGGAGAACTCAGATCGGGATGGTGACCTCGGCGACGTCGCCCACGGAGGCGTGGACGAGCTTGTCGACGGGCTCGACGCGGGGGGCGAGGGTGCGCAGGGTCCACTTGCCCTCGCCGGCGAAGAAGCGGAAGTGGCCGGTGGCCGAGGTGGGCACCTCGGCGGTGAACTCGCCGGTGCGGTCGAGCAGGCGCACGTAGGCGTTGCCGACGGGCTCGCCGTCACGCACCACCTGGCCCTGGATGATCGCCTCCTTGGCGACGTCGACGCCGTCGAGCGAGAGGCCGCCCTTCTTGGCGCCGCACATCAGGCCTCACCCTTCTCGTCACCCAGCACGACCGGGACGCCGACGAGCGAGCCGTACTCGGTCCACGAGCCGTCGTAGTTCTTCACGTTCTGCTGGCCGAGCAGCTCGTGCAGCACGAACCAGGTGTGGCTCGAGCGCTCGCCGATGCGGCAGTAGGCGATGGTGTCCTTGCTCCAGTCGACACCGGCGTCGCTGTAGATCTGCTTCAGCTCGTCGTCGGACTTGAAGGTGCCGTCGTCGTTCGCGGCCTTGCTCCACGGCACGTTGGCGGCGGTGGGGATGTGGCCGGCGCGCTGGGCCATCTCCTGCGGCAGGTGGGCCGGGGCGAGCAGGCGGCCGGCGTACTCGTCGGGGCTGCGCACGTCGACGAGGTTCTTGGTGCCGATGGCCTCGACCGTCTCGTCGCGGAAGGCGCGGATCGAGTGGTCCTGCTCCTGCGCGGTGTAGGACGTCGTCTCGCGGCTGGGCACCTCGTCGGTCAGCTCGCGGCTGTCGAGCTCCCACTTCTTGCGGCCGCCGTCGAGCAGCTTGACGTCCTGGTGGCCGTAGAGCTTGAAGTACCAGTAGGCGTAGGCGGCGAACCAGTTGTTGTTGCCGCCGTAGAGCACGACGGTGTCGTCGTTGCCGATGCCCTTGCCCGAGAGCAGCTCCTCGAACTGCTGCTTGTTGACGAAGTCGCGGCGGACCTGGTCCTGCAGCTCGGTGGACCAGTCGAGCTTGACGGCCCCCTTGATGTGGCCCTTGTCGTAGGCCGTGGTGTCCTCGTCGACCTCGACGAGGACGATGCCGGGCGTGTCGAGGTTGTCCTCGACCCACTGGGCGGTGACGAGTGCGTTCTCGCGGGTCATGGTGCGGTGCCTTTCGGTCGGCGGTGGTGCGGCGTGCGGATGGGCGTGCTGCTGCGCTGAGGGGGACGACGTCTCCACGATAGTGGAGTGACTCGATCGACTAGAAGAACTAGGAGGTGGTCGTCAGTGGGCGCGACACAGGGACGAGCGCGTGCGGCAGTGGTCCACTGCGCGCCGCTTCGTCAGCCAGGTCGTCCCCACGAGAACCACAGTACGGATCGGGCCGGATTCATTCCCCTCCCCGTCTCACTCCTTGGATGCCGCATCCACGATGTGAGATCAGCGACGGCGTAGGCGCCGGTAGTCGGCGACCCCCTGCCGCAGCCCTCGCGCGGCACGCACCAACCGCGCCCGCCGCGCCCGCCGCAGCTCGGCCCGGCTCAGCGAGCGCGTGGAGTGCAGCGCCTTGAAGTTCGACTCCCGCAGCCACAGCGCCCGCCACACGAACGCCGGACGCCGCCACCACGGCGTCTCGCGCAGCCCCATCAGCCACGGCACCAGCGAGGTCGTGCCCAGCTCTGACGGCAGCTCCCACTGCGCGAGCGGCTTGACCACCGCCCGCGTCGGCGGCCGCGGGACGACGCCCACGGCGTCCAGGAAGGGACGCAGGGGCTCGGTCGACCCGGTGTTGGCGGCGAGGACGGCGAGGTCGTCGCGCTGGGACGGCGTCCACGACGTGCGCACCCGCTCGGCGAGGTCGTCGAGCGAGGCCGCCCGGTGCACGCCGCGCAGGTAGTGCAGCGCCGCGACCGCCGCCCCGGCCACGACGTCGGTGGCCGGGACGCCGTGGTGGGCCACCTCGACCGTCGTCCGGCGGTCCCAGAGCACGTCGAAGACCTCGGCCGGGTCGGCCAGGAAGCCCGGGAACCAGTGGTGCAGGTCGACGCCGCACGGCCACCGCGGGTGGCTGTGGGTGAAGGAGTGGGTGGGCACGATGCCGGGCGTGGCGTAGGTGCCGTCGTGGGCCCAGCCGAGCCGCTCCAGCTCGGCGCGCAGCGGCTCGACGCCGGCCGGGTCGACGAGCACGTCGACGTCGACCGACTGGTGCTCGCCGCGCAGTCCCTGCGCCGTCAGCACCGGG
The DNA here is from genome assembly GCF_039543705.1 of Nocardioides marinquilinus. Lineage (NCBI taxonomy): Bacteria > Bacillati > Actinomycetota > Actinomycetes > Propionibacteriales > Nocardioidaceae > Nocardioides > Nocardioides marinquilinus. Next base: position 822,360 of record NZ_BAABKG010000002.1, on the reverse strand, counting down.
CCCTTGATCGCCAGCGCCCGCACGCCGACGTCCGCGGCGGCCCGCAGCACCAGCGCGTAGCCGAGCGGCACCCCCTCGGCGAGGGTGAGGGCCGGTGCGCTCATGCCACCGGGTCAGCCGGGTCGGCCGGGTCGAGCGGCCGGACGACGCCCGCGGCCTCGGCGTCGCGCAGGAAGGCCGCGACGTCGGCGCGGACGACGGCGGGGTCGCCGTCGAAGTCGTGGGCCAGGTCGGCGACGAGCGCGTCGAGGCCGACGGGCGCCTCGAGCCGGCGCCACACCTCGGCCGCCGGGCCGTCGAGCAGCAGCGGCTCGGCGTCGAGCCGCGCGAGCCGCAGGACGACGACGCGGGCGTCGTCCTCGACCCAGGCGACGTCGTGCACGCGCTCCCAGGCCGGGTCGGCGCTGCTCACCCGGCGACCTCGACCAGCACGCCGGACGCCGTCAGCTCGCCCACCACCGCCTCGGTGGCGGCGGTCGCGTCGCCGCCGGCCGGGGCGCCGAACTCGCGGACGAGGGCGTCGGCGAGCGAGGCGACGGTGACCTCGCCGTCGACGTGGTGCAACAGCCGCGTGGCGAGCGGTGAGAGCACGAGCACCTGGTCGTCGACGAAGACGGCGGAGTCGTCGCCGTCGACGTACCAGTCGGTCCAGGCCGAGCGGGCGACCCGCGACGGGCGCGTCACGCCAGCATCCCGGCCACCAGCGGCGGCAGCTGCTCGCTGTCGCGGTAGTGCAACAGCCGGAGGCCGCCGGCGCCCTCCACCAGCCCGGCCAGCAGGTGCAGCGGCCGCGGGAGACGCGAGAGGTAGGAGGTCTGCGGGGCGAGCGCCGCCAGCGACTCGACCGTCGAGACCGGCTCGAGCCAGGCCTCCTCGGCGCCGTCGCGCACCAGCATCGCCAGACCGGCCAGGCGGCACTCCGCGGGTGCCGCCACCAGCCCGAGCTCGTCGAGCGAGACCTGCTGCTTCACCCAGCCGCCCGCGGCGTCGACCACCGACAGCGGCTTCGGGTAGGGCGCCACCGTTCCGTCGGCGCGCACCGCGATCGTCTCGTCGGAGACGTAGCCGAGGGCGGTGCCCACGCGCCGGGCCGCCGTGGTCTTGCCGGTGCCAGACGCCGCCACCAGCGCCACCGTGCGACCCGACGCCGGGTCGGCCAGCCCGCAGGCGTGCAGCATCATCAGGCGCCCGGCCTGGTGCTCGATCGCGGCGAGCGTGACCACCGGGCTGAGGCCGTGCATCACCTCCGCCAGGACGCCGGAGGCCACGGCGCCGTCCGCCCGCGCCTGCGCGACCAGCCGCGGGTCGTCGTCGACGACGACGCGCACGGTGGCGTCGGGCGGGGTGGCACCGGCGTCGTCGAGGAGGCAGCGCGACCACACGCGAGCGATCTCGCGGGCGAGCGCCGCCCGGCCCGAACCGGCGACTTCCACGGCGACGACGGCGTCCATCGCCTTAAGGTGCACGGTGACGCAGCCGTCCGGCGGGGCACTCGTGGACACCCCGGGAGAGTAGACGGTTGCCCGACAGCGAGGTGCGCCGACGATGGAACTGCTCGACTACGGACGCGTGCTGCGCGCCCACTGGGTCGGGGTCGTGGTGCTCGTCGTCGTCAGCGTGCTCGCCGCGGGCGCCTACACGCTCACGCAGCCGAAGGTCTACGCCGCCGACGCGAGCGGCTTCGTGACCGCCGGCGGGGCCGGCGACGCGGCGTCCAACTCGGTGAACGACACGCTCGCGAAGTCGCGGGCGGCCTCCTACGTCGACATCGCCTCGAGCCGTGCCGTGGCCGACCTCGTCATCGACGACCTCGGCCTCGACGAGAGCGCGGCGTCGCTGATCGGGCAGATCCAGGTCGAGCAGCCGGCCGACACGGTGCTCATCAAGATCCAGGCGCGGTCGGGCTCGCCCACCGAGGCGCAGCAGCTGGCCGACGCGTGGGTGCGGGCGCTGGCCGACCGCGTCGCCGAGCTGGAGAACCCGCAGGGCGACGCCGCACCGGGGGTGCTGCGGGTCGAGCCCGTCGAGTCGGCCGCGCTGCCCACGAGCCCGGTCTCGCCGCGCCCGGCGCTCAACCTCGGGCTCGGCCTCGTGCTCGGCGCGCTGCTCGCCGTCGGCTACGCGGTCGTGCGCTCGGTGGTCGACCGGCGGCTGCGCGCCGACGACGACGTCGAGAAGCGGTTCGGCACGCCGATCGTGGGGCGCATCCCGCTCAACAAGGGCGCCCGGCCGCGCGGCATCCAGGTCTCCGACGACCGCGACGCCGGCTCGTGGACCTCGGGCGAGGCCTTCCGCAAGCTGCGCACCAACCTGTCGTACATGTCGGTCGACAGCCCGCCCCGGGTCATCGTCGTCGCCAGCCCGCGCCCCGAGGACGGCAAGTCGACCGTGGCGGCCAACCTCGCCGCCGCCATCGCGCTGTCGGGCCAGGCGGTCACGCTCGTGGACGGCGACCTGCGGCGTCCGACCGTGGCCGCGACCCTCGGGCTGGTCGAGGGCGCCGGCCTCACCGACCTGATCATCGGCCGGGCCGACCTCGAGGACGTGCTGCAGGACCACCCGGACTACCCGCGGCTCTCGGTGCTCGCCGCCGGCTCGACGCCGCCCAACCCGAGCGAGCTGCTCGGCTCGCAGGCGATGCAGGGCGTGCTGGCCGAGCTGGCGCTCAAGGGGATGGTCGTCATCGACGCTCCCCCGCTGCTGCCGGTCACCGACGGCGCCGTGCTCACCCGCCACAGCGACGGCGCGCTCGTCGTCGTCTCGCACGGCCGCACCCTCGACCACGAGCTCGCGGAGTGCCTCGGCCAGCTCGAGACCGTGCAGGGCACCGTGCTCGGCCTCGTGTTCAACCGGGTGCCCGACGGACGCCGGTCGAAGGACTACTACTACGGCCAGGACCGCACCCGCCGGCTCAAGGGCGCGCCCGCCGGCGGCGGCCGGCGCCGCAAGAGCTGAGCCGCGCCGCCCAGCGCGCCGGCGCCGCTCAGCGCGCCAGCGCCGCCGCGATCACGTCGACGGCCGCCTCGATCCGGTCGGCCGCCTCCCGGTGCGCCTGCGGCCCGAGCCCGATCGGGTCGGGGACGTCGGGGGCCGCGGCGGCCGCCGGACGACGTGCCGCGGCCGCGCGGGGCAGGTCGCGGAGGGCGACGTCGTCCAGGCCACCGGCCTCGAGCACGGCCGCGAGCTCGGTGAGGGTGAAGGTGCGCTTGAGGGCGCGTGGCGTCAGCGCCACCACCCGCTGCCGCAGGTCGGCGGTGGCGGTGAGGACGAGGTCGGCGCCGGCGGCCATCTCGGGCGTGAGGCGGCGCGCGACGAAGCCGGCGGGGTCGCCGCCGAGGCGCACCAGCTCGGCGGCGGCGTCGGCGTCCATGGGGTGGCCGTCGGGTCCGATCGTGCCGGCGCTGGTGACGACGGCCCGGCCGGGCGCGGCGCGGTCGAGGCGCTGCTGCAGGAGCCGCTCGGCCAGCGGCGAGCGGCAGCGGTTGCCGACGCAGACGACGAGCACGCCCAGCGGCGCGTCGTCCCCGGTCGTCATGCGCGGCAGTCTCGCAGGCGCGGCTCAGGTGCCGCGCGGCTGCAGTCGGAGCAGGAGGAGGTAGAGCTCGCAGCCCAGGCAGAGCCGCAGGACGGCATTGAGCAGCGCGGCCACCAGCGCGAGGCCGACCGCGACGTAGCCGAGGGGGTCGACGCCGGTGAGGAAGCCGACCAGGCCGACCACGGCGAAGCCGAGCCCGACGGCCTGCGCGAAGCGCGGCGGCGCGGGGTCCTCGAGGTGCTCGGGCGGCGCGAGGCGGGGCCGCACCACGGTGCGGAACAGCCAGGCCGCGGGGGTGCGCTGCACGCCGAGCGCGGCGCCGGTGGCGAACAGCGCCGCCTGCACGGCGAGGAGCGCGACGCCCCACGGGCCGGGCAGGGTCAGCAGGCACACGACCAGGACGACGGCCGTGAGCGAGGCGGCGAGCTGGGGTCCGCGCGGGTCGATGCCGGCCATGTCGACAGAGTAACTACGGTCCGGTCGGCTGCAGTCGGGTCAGCGGGCGGCCGGCAGCGCGCGGACGACCTGCTCGCGCGTGGGGGCACCGGCGGCGCGACCCAGCTCGCGACCCGCGTGGTCGAGCACGATCGTCGTCGGAGTGCGCAGCACCTTCAGCCGCCGGACGACGTCGAGGTGCTGCTCGGCGTCGACCTCCACGTGCCGCACGCCGGGCTCCTCGTGCGCGACGGCCGCCAGCACCACCCGGGTCGCGCGGCACGGGGCGCAGAACGCCGAGGAGAACTGCAGCAGGGTCGCCCGCTCCCCCAGCTCGGCCGCCCACGGCGTGCCGGCCAGGGCGCCTGCGGGCTCGGGCTCGGCCGGCGCGGCAACGTCGTGCCGCCGGAACCGGCCGTCGACGACCAGCCGCCAGCCGCCGAACGCGGCGACGACCGCCACGGCCGCGAGCGCGACCCAGGCTCCGACCGGCACGGCTCAGCCGCCCGCGAACGGCGGCAGGAACTCGACCGAGTCACCCGGCTCGACGACGACCTCACGCGGGTCGGACGACGCGACGGGCCGGTCGCCGACCAGCACCGAGCACGCCTCGAGCACCTGCGGCAGGCGGCCGCCGGGGTGCTGGGCGACGACCCGGTCGACCAGCTCGGCAAGGGTGAGCGGACCGTCGACGGCGACGTCCTCGCCGGCGGTGCCGGCCGCGGCGCGGGCCGAGGCCCAGTAGCGCACGCGCACCGCCGCCGTCTCGCCGACGGCCGTCTCGCTGCGGGAGGGGCTCACGGTCGGTATTCTTCACCCTCGGACAACCGGCTGGAGCCCGACGACGTGTTCTGCCTCCCGACCCCGCCCGCCCGTGCGGTGAGGAGCAACCCCCGATGAGCACCCTGCTGCTGCTGACCAACGCGCTGCAGCCCTCTGCCGAGATCGTGCCCGCGCTGGCCCTGCTGGGCCACGGCGTCAAGATCCTGCCCGCCGAGGGCAGCGCGCTGCTCGAGGCGCCCGACTCCGACCTGCTGCTCGTCGACGGCCGCCAGGACCTCGCCGGGGCGCGCGACCTGTGCCGCCTGATCCGCACCACCGGCACCGACGTCCCCGTGCTGCTGCTCGTCACCGAGGGCGGCCTGGCGGTCGTCAGCCACGACTGGGGCATGGACGACGTCGTCCTCCACACCTGCGGACCCGCCGAGCTCGAGGCGCGCATCCGCCTGGCCATCGGCGCCCTCGCCGCGGCCCGCGACGCCGCCAGCCCCGACGCGCACGTCATCCGCTCCGGCGGCGTGGTCGTCGACGACGCCGCCTACACCGCCAAGGTCGGCTCGCGCGCCCTCGACCTGACCTTCAAGGAGTTCGAGCTGCTGAAGTTCCTCGCCCAGCACCCGGGCCGGGTCTTCAGCCGCCAGCAGCTGCTGCAGGAGGTGTGGGGCTACGACTACTTCGGCGGCACCCGCACCGTCGACGTCCACGTGCGCCGCCTGCGCGCCAAGCTCGGCCCCGACAACGAGACCCTCATCGGCACCGTCCGCAACGTCGGCTACCGCTTCGTGCTGCCGCCCAAGCAGGGCCCGGACGTCGACGTCGACGCCCCCGCGCGCGAGCGCGCCGACGCCTGAGGCGTCCCCGCCCGCGGCAGGCGCTCGGCGTCCGGCCCGCGTCGGCCCGCGGCCCCTGGCGTCTACCTCACCGCCGCCTTCACCTACCCGCCCCCGTTTGGGCGGGTAGGTGCGTCGTCCGGTGAGTTGGTCGTGCCGGACGGCCAGACGCCGCCGCGCGGGCCCGGCTCCCGCGGGGACAGATCTGTCCCGCCCTCCGACGTGGCCGGCGTCGACTGACTCACCGCACCGCGGACTCCCCCGCCCGCATACGGGCGGGAAAGGGGCCCCGGAGGTGAGGTGGTTGGGGACGGCGGACGCCGGACGACGCGCGTCGCAGGCGGTCATCCACAGGTCGTCCCGCGGCGGCTGCGGGGAACGGGCCGAGCGGCCACCATGCCCGACATGCATCCACGAGTCGTCGGCCATCTCGCGACCAGCGGTGGGCTCATCACCCGTTCACGTGCGCTCGACCTCGGCGTCGGTCCGAGCGAGCTGAGCGCGCACGTGCGGACGGGACGGTGGGTCATCGTCCACCGCGGGGTCTACGCCGACGCCGAGGTGTGGGAATCGCTCGACGAGTGGCGCGGCCGGCCGCTGCTGCGCGCGAAGGCGGCGGTGCTCGCCATGAAGCGGGCATGGGTGCTCAGCCACGACTCGGCCGCCCACGCCCACGGCCTCGAGATGCTGGCGCCCGAGCGGGCGTACGCCCACATCACCCGCCCCGGGCACACCAACGCCTGGACCAAGGGCCACGTGAAGCACCACCTCGCGCGCTACCGCCCTCAGCAGGTGGTGGACGTCGACGGGCACGCGACGCTCGACGTGGCCCGCACCGTGTGCGACGTGGCCCGCGAGCACGGCCTGCGGGCGGGGCTGGTGACGGCCGACAGCGCCCTGCGGCGCGGCGTCACCCGTGGCGACCTGTGGGAGGCGGTCGACGTCATGCGCCACTGGCCCTACGTCACGACGGTGCGGGAGATCATCGACCTCGCCGACCCGGGGGCCGAGAGCGCGATCGAGTCCCTCGGGCGCGAGCTCGTGATCGGCCTCGGGATCGGCGAGCCCGAGACCCAGTTCCCGATCCGGCTCGCCGATGGCCGGGTCAGGTGGTGCGACATCCGCATCGGCCGCCACGTCGTCGAGACCCACGGCCTGGTCAAGGTGCTCACGCCGGAGCAGGGCGGCGTGGCCGACCGCGAGGCCCGCTCGGTGGTCTTCGACGAGCGCAAGCGCGAGCGCGAGATCACCGACGAGGGGCTCGGGGTCACCAACCTCTACTGGGACGACTTCTTCGGTGCCGGCCGCGCCCGCGCCGCGCAACGGCTCATGCGCGACTGGGAGCACACGGTCGCGCGCTACGGCACGGCGCTGCCGCAACACCTCGAACGCAACGCCCGCGAGATCCGCGCCAGAAGGGACCGCCGCACCGCCGGCTGAGGGTCACGGTCTCGCTGCCGATCCGCTCCGGCTGGTGTGGGCGGCGTCCGCGCAGCACTACCTCACCGTTCGACCGACTCCCCCGCCCGTATACGGGCGGGAAAGTGCTGCCAACGGTGAGTCAGTCGCGCGCGAGCCCCGGCCCGCCCGGCTCAGCGCAGCCGGGGCCGCACGTGCAGCCCGACCTCGGGGTCGACGAGCACCTCCTGGGCGGCGGCGACGCCGTCGACCATCAGCTCGGCGTCGACGGGGGTGTTGCGCTTGAGCAGCGCGAGGGCGATGGGCCCGAGCTCGTGGTGGCGGGCGGAGGAGCCCACGGTGCCGACGGCCTTCTCGCCGGCCCGCACCTCGCTGCCGGGCGCCGGCAGCCGGTTCTCGGAGCCGTCGAGGTGCAGCAGCGTCAGGCGGCGCGGCGGGCGGCCGAGGGTGTGCACCCGGGCGACCGTCTCCTGGCCGCGGTAGCAGCCCTTGTCGAGGTGGACGGCGGGCCCGATCCAGCCGACCTCGTTGGGGATGGTGCGGTGGTCGGTGTCGAGGCCGAAGCGCGGCTCGCCCCGCGCGATGCGCAGCGCCTCGTAGGCCCACGTGCCCGCGGCGGGGCCGGCGGCCTCGGCGAACGTGGTCAGCTCGGCGCGCGGCACCAGCCGGTGACCGGTGGCGGGGCGCCAGGTGAGCGCGAGCTCGTCGGTGAGGTCGGTGATCTCAACGCGCATCATGAACTTCATGCGCTCGAGGAACTCCGCGAGCGCGCCCGCGCGGCCGGGCTCGGTGAAGACCGTCAGCGCCTCGCCGTCGTCGGTGCCGCGCATCTCGTGCTCCACGTGGCCCTGCGGGCTGAGCACCAGCGCCTGGGTCGGGACGCCGGGCGCGAGGTCGGTCAGGTGCTGGGTGGTCAGGCTGTGCAGCCAGGTGAGCCGGTCGGGCCCGGCGATGCGCAGCACCTCGTGGTGGGACAGGTCGACGAACCCCTCCCCCGCCTCGAGCGCGCGCTGCTCGCCGTTGAACGAGCCGTAGTGCGCCGCGACGGGCGCGTCGACGCCGTCGCCGCCCACGGCGCCCGGCAGGTCGAGGAGGGGACTGGTCACCCGATCCACTGTACGAGCCGCCCGCGACCGCGGCTCCCGTGATCCACGGCCGCCGTCCGCCCTACGATCGGCCGGGTGAGCACCCCCACCCAGCCCGACCCGGTGACGGTGGTGGACGCCGTCCGCCGGGCCTGCGTGGCCGCCGACGGCCACGACCCCCTCGACGAGGCCGCCGCGCTGGCGCTGAAGAACCACGGCACCGACGGCGCCCGGCTCGAGGTCGACGGCGACGGCACCGGCTTCGCGCTGGTGCGCGACGGCGAGCTGGCCCTCGCGGTGGCCCCCGAGGCCCGCGGCCGCGGCACCGGCACCGCGCTCGCGGCCGCGCTCGACGGGGCGGGCGCCGACCGCGCCTGGTCGCACGGCGACCACCCGGCCGCGGCGCGGCTCGCGGCCCGCCACGGCTGGACGCGCGTGCGCGACCTGTGGGTCATGCGCCGCGCGGTCACGGGACCGGACGCCGCACCCCTGCCGCCGCTGGTGGTGCCCGGCGGCGTCGAGGTCCGCGGCTACCGCGACACCGACGCCGACGACGTCCTCGCCGTCAACGCCGCCGCCTTCGCCCACCACCCCGAGCAGGGCGCCCTCGACCACGCCGGGCTCGCCGAGCGGATGGCGGAGCCGTGGTTCGACCCCGCCGGGTTGCTGCTCGCCGTCGACACCGCCGACCTCACGCTGCTCGGCTTCCACTGGACCAAGCAGCTCGACGAGCACCTCGGCGAGGTCTACGTGATGGCCGTCGGCCCGGCCGCGCAGGGCCGCGGCCTCGGCAAGGCCCTCACGCTCGCGGGGCTGCACCACCTCGCCGACCGCGGTGTCGCGCAGATCCTGCTCTACGTCGAGAGCGACAACGAGCGCGCGCGGCGCACCTACAGCGGCCTCGGGTTCACCCACGCCGCCGACGACACGCACGTGCAGTACGCCCCCGCCGCGCCCGTCTCGCCCTAGCCGAGACCGGTCAGGCAGCGGGCGCGCCGAGGCCCTTCCGCAGCGCGGCGGCGATCTCGTCGACGGCGGCGCGCGCGCGTCGTCCGACCCCCACGAGGTGCACGAAGCCGTGGATCTGGTCCTCGAAGCGCCGCAGCTCGACCGGCACCCCGGCGTCGGAGAGCCGGCGGGCGTGGGCCTCGCCCTCGTCGCGCAGCGGGTCGAAGCCGGCGGTCGCGACGTACGCGGGCGCCAGGCCCTCGGGGACGTCGTCCAGCAGCGGCGAGGTGCGGGGGTCCGCGGCCGCCGCGGGGTCGGGCAGGTAGCTCTCGAAGCCCAGCTCGAGGAAGCGGTGGGTGAGGTAGAAGCCCTCGCCGAAGGCGGCGATGCTCGGGTAGGTGCGGGCGTCGCGGGTGCTGTCGGTGGCGGGATAGATCAGCAGCTGCAGCGCCAGCGGCAGGCCCTCGCGGGCCGCCACCGCGGCCACGCCGGCGGCCAGGTTGCCGCCCGCGGAGTCACCGCCGACCGCGAGCCGCGCCGGGTCGGCCCCCACCTCGGCGGCGTGCTCGACGACCCAGCGGTAGGCCGCCACCGCGTCGTCGTACGCCGCCGGGAACCGGTGCTCGGGCGCCAGCCGGTAGTCGACCGCCAGCACGCGGACGCCGGCCTCCTGCGTCAGCACCCGGCAGGTCGCGTCGTGCGAGTCGAGGCCGCCGAAGACGAACGCGCCGCCGTGCAGGTAGACCAGCAGCGGACCGGGCGCGGACGTCGCGCCGGTCGGCGTGTAGAGCCGCGCCGGCACCCCGGCCACCGCCAGGTCGCGCGCCGACCCGACGGGCTGCCGGCCGCCGACGATCACGGTCTGCCGGTCGATCTCGACCCGGCCCTGCGGCACCGGCAGCCGCTCGGCCTCCGGCATGCGCACCAGGGCCCGCAGCCGCAGCATCAGCTGGGTCTCGACGCTCAGCGTCTGCCCGTCGTGGACGACGGGACGACCGGCCAGCGCGCGCTGCGCCCGGTCGGGCAGCGCCAGGGCGGCGCGGACGCCGAGGGACTCGAGCCGCAGCGGCAGTCTCACGGTCGTCAACCTAGCGTTCACCCGGCGGTGGAAGACTCAGCCCATGACGCTCGAGATCGTGCCCGACCCCGCCGCGAGTGCCGCCACCGGCGCGGGCGTGCCCGACGAGGCCTACGAGGTCGACGTCCCCTACGAGCCCGACGCCGAGCTGGTCGCCGCGGTCGAGAAGTTCGAGGACCGCTTCCTCGACCGCGAGCTGTCGTGGCTTCGGTTCAACGAGCGGGTGCTGGCCCCGGCCGAGGACCCGACGATGCCGCTGCTGGAGCGGGTGCGCTCGCTCGCGTTCGTCTCCAGCAACCTCGACGAGTTCTTCATGGTGCGCGTGGCCGGCCTCAAGCGACGCATCGCCGCCGGCCTGGCCGTGCGGGCGGCGTCCGGGCTGATGCCGCGCGAGGTGCTCGAGCAGATCTGGGACCTCGCCCACGCCCTGAGCGTGCGGCAGGCCGAGGTCTTCCGCGACGAGATCGTGCCCGCGCTCGCCGAGGAGCACATCGAGCTGGTGCGCTGGGACGACCTCGACCGCGAGGAGCAGAAGGCCTGCAAGCGCCTGTTCAAGGACCGCATCTACCCCGTGCTGACGCCGCTCGCGGTCGACCCGGCCCACCCGTTCCCCTACATCTCCGGCCTCTCGCTCAACCTCGCCGTCGTGCTGCGCAACCCCACCACCGGCAAGGAGCACTTCGCGCGGGTGAAGGTGCCGCCGATCTTCGACCGGTTCGTGCCGGTCGGGCCGTCCTCCAGCAGCGGGGCGCGGTTCGTGCCGCTCGAGGACGTCATCGGCGCGCACCTCAAGCGGCTCTTCCCGGGCATGGACGTGCTCGAGTCGCACATGTTCCGCGTCACCCGCAACGAGGACCTCGAGGTCGAGGAGGACGACGCCGAGAACCTGCTGGCGGCCCTGGAGAAGGAGCTGCTGCGGCGCCGCTTCGGCCCGCCGGTGCGCCTGGAGGTCGAGGAGACCATCTCCGACAGCGTGCTCGACCTGCTCGTGAGCGAGCTCGGCGTGGCCACGGAGGAGGTCTTCCGGCTGCCCGGCCCGCTCGACCTGCGCGGCCTGCACAGCATCGCCGACCTCAGCCGCGAAGAGCTCAAGCACCCCGCGTTCGTGCCGACCACGCACCTGCGGCTGGCCGAGGTGGAGTCGTCGAAGCCGGTCGACGTCTTCAAGGCCGCCCGGCGGCACGACGTCCTGCTGCACCACCCGTACGATTCGTTCGCCACCTCGGTGCAGCGCTTCATCGAGCAGGCGGCCGCCGACCCGCAGGTGCTGGCGATCAAGCAGACGCTCTACCGCACCTCCGGCGACAGCCCGATCATCGACGCCCTCGTCGACGCCGCCGAGGCCGGCAAGCAGGTGCTGGTGATCGTCGAGATCAAGGCCCGCTTCGACGAGGAGGCCAACATCCGGTGGGCCCGCAAGCTCGAGCACGCCGGCTGCCACGTCGTCTACGGCCTGGTCGGCCTGAAGACGCACTGCAAGGCGGCGCTGGTGGTGCGCGACGAGCCCGACGGCATCCGGCGCTACACCCACATCGGCACCGGCAACTACAACTCCAAGACCGCGCGCACCTACGAGGACCTCGGCCTCATCACCACCGACGAGGCCATCGGCGAGGACGTCGCCCACCTGTTCAACAACCTCTCCGGCTGGTCGCGCGACCCTGAGTACCACCAGCTGCTGGTCGCGCCGAACTCGGTGCGCAGCGGGCTGATCGCGCAGATCCACCGCGAGATCGCCCACCACGAGGCGGGCCGCTCCTCCGGCATCCGCATCAAGGCCAACTCGATCGTCGACGAGGCCGTGGTCGACGCGCTCTACCTCGCCTCCCAGGAGGGGGTGCGGGTCGAGCTGATGGTGCGCGGCATCTGCGCGCTGCGGCCCGGCGTCCCCGGCCTGTCGGAGAACATCACCGTGCGCTCGGTGCTCGGCCGGTTCCTCGAGCACAGCCGGGTCTTCTGGTTCGACAACGGCGGCGAGCCCAACGCCTGGCTCGGGTCGGCCGACCTGATGCACCGCAACCTCGACCGCCGTGTCGAGGTGCTGGTGCGCCTGCCGGACGAGGAGAGCGTGGGCGCCATCCGCGAGCTGCTCGACCTCGCCTTCGCGCACGACACCTTCGCCTGGGAGCTCGGCAGCGACGGCGTCTGGACCCGCAACGAGGGCACCGTGCACCTCCAGGAGGCGCTCATCGAGGGGCAGCGGCGGCGGCGCTCGTCGTCCTGACCGGCGCCCGCAGCACGCACCGAGGCCGGTCGAGGGTCGCCTCGGGTTGACCTCCCACGCTGGCCACCCCCTACGCTCTCGTCACGTGGCCCTGCGATTCCGCCCTGTCGACTCGGCGTTCTACCAGCTCTTCGCCGAACAGGCCCAGCACCTCGTCGTCGGGGCTGCGCTGCTGGCCGAGATGCTCGCCGAGGGGTCTGACAAGGACGACGTCGCGGCCCGCATGCGCGCGGCCGAGCACGACGCCGACGAGACGACCCACGCCCTCATCCGCCGCGTGAACTCCACGTTCGTCACGCCGTTCGACCGCGAGGACATCTACGCCCTCGCCTCGGGCCTCGACGACGTCATGGACGAGATGGACGAGGTCGTCGACCTGATCCTGCTCTACGAGGTGAAGATGCTGCCGGCGATGCTGTCGCAGCAGGTCGAGGTGCTGCAGCGCTGCGCCGAGCTGACCGCCGACGCCATGCCACGGCTGCAGGCGATGCAGTCGCTCGAGGAGTACTGGATCGAGATCAACCGGCTCGAGAACGCCGGCGACAAGAACCACCGCCGCACGCTGGCCCACCTGTTCTCCGGCGAGTACAAGACCATCGAGGTGCTCAAGCTCAAGGACATCGTCGAGTCCCTCGAGGCGGCGGTCGACGCCTTCGAGAAGGTGGCCAACATCGTGGAGACGATCGCGGTCAAGGAGAGCTGACCTCGTGTCAATGACGCTGGCGATCGTCATCGCCGTCATCCTCGTCGCGCTCGTCTTCGACTACACCAACGGCTTCCACGACGCCGCCAACGCCATCGCGACGTCGGTCTCGACGCGGGCGCTGACCCCGCGCGTGGCGCTCATCCTCGCCGCGGTCATGAACTTCGTCGGGGCGTTCCTGGGCCAGAAGGTGGCCCAGACGGTGGCGGACGTGATCGCCTTCCCCGACGACATGCTCGACAACGACCCCGTGCACGCCCTCGTCATCGTCATGGCGGGCCTGCTCGGGGCCATCACCTGGAACATGGTGACCTGGTACTTCGGGCTGCCGTCGTCGTCGTCCCACGCGCTCATCGGCGGCCTCGGCGGCGCCGCGATCGCGGGCGGCGTCACGGTCAAGTGGGACACCGTGGTCGACAAGGTGCTCATCCCGATGGTGCTCTCGCCGCTGTTCGCCTTCGGCGCCGGGTTCGTGGTGATGCTCGGCATCATGTGGGCCTTCCGCCGGATGAAGCCCACCAAGGCCAACCGCGGGTTCAAGGTGGCCCAGACCGTCTCGGCCGCCGCGATGGCGCTCGGCCACGGCCTGCAGGACGCCCAGAAGACGATGGGCGTGATCTTCCTGGCGCTCGTCGCGGGCGGCTACGCCACCGCCGGCGACGACCTGCCGGTGTGGGTGATCATCGCCGCGGCGAGCGCGATCTCGCTCGGCACCTACTCCGGTGGCTGGCGCATCATGCGCACCCTCGGACGGCGCATCATCCACCTCGACCCGCCCCGCGGGTTCGCCGCCGAGTCGGTCGCCGCCTCGGTGCTCTACACGACGGCCTACGTCTACGAGGCCCCCATCTCGACCACCCACACCATCACCTCCGCGGTGATGGGCGTCGGCGCCACCAAGCGCCTCTCGGCCGTCCGCTGGGGCGTCGCCCGCTCCATCCTCGCCGCCTGGGTCCTCACCTTCCCCGCCGCCGCCTCCGCCGCCGCCGCCTGCTACTTCGTCGCCCACTTCTTCATCGAGGTCGTCTGACGCCTCAGGGTGGTGGGGTGGTCGACGGCCGGGCCCGGTAGTCCCTGACGAAGATCAAGGATTCCGACGCCGCAACCTTGACTTTCGTCAGGGACTACCGGCGCTTGGACGACAATCACGAGGCGCGGTAGCGCAGGAACCGGCGGCGCTGGTCGGGCGTGAGGGCGCGGCGCTGCGCGACGGTGGCGGTCGGCGTCCACCAGCTCGGTGGGTCGGTGGTCCAGCTGCGGGCTCCGCGACGTCGGCCGGCACGGTGGTAGGCCTCCTCGAGCCGAGCCAGGAACCGCCGCGGCGTCAGACGGTCGTCGGCCGTCATCGTGACGACCTCGAGGTCGTGAGCGCGCAGGGCGGCCTCGCGTCGGACGTCGGCCGCGCGCGTGGCACGGTCGAGGTGGATGCCGCCCTCGTACTCCCCCGCGACGCCGGCCTCGACGTCGATCAGGTCGGGGGTGGCGACGTGGCGGCCCTCGGCGTCGAAGACCGGCGCGTTGACGAGCGGCGCCGGGAACCCGCCGTCCAGCACCCAGGTCAGCCGCAGGTCGACCTCTGCCGGAGACCACGACGCCTCGCTGCACAGCGGCACTGCCGCACGCGCCCGGGGCACGCCCGTCCAGCTGTTCTGCCCGGGGCTCAGGTAGCCGTCCATCTCGGCGACGGAGACGACGTCGTCGTACGCCGCCATGTCGAGCACGCGCACCGCCTCGCGCACCGAGGCCGCCCGCCGCATGAGGAAGGACACCGCCGCCCGGACGTCGACCAGCTGCACGCCGTCGACAACCTCCCGCTGGTCGGCCGCGATGCCTTCGCCGGTGACGGTGATGCCGGGCCGTGGTCGCAGGTCACGGGTGCTGACCAGCAGCTCGACCGGCCGCTCACGCCCGACGGCGTCCGTGCCGGTGAACCACCGCGCACCTCGCCAGCACAGCGACGCCCAGCCGGTGACGCACTGGCCCCCGCGGGTCAGTGCGGCCGCCTCGACGATGCGCTGGGCCGTCGTCGGTTCGACCCAGGCGGGGACGTAGAGGCCGTGGGACGTGCGCCTGACCCTCGGCCCCTGGGCCTGCGACCGCGTCGGGCCGTGCTCGCCCGTCGGGTCGAGCGGCGCCGGCCGGAAGAGCCCCGGCCGCGCCGGGTGCCAGGGCTCCGGTTCGAACACGGCGTCAGTGTGCGACGCCGCGCCCCGTCCCCGCTCCGCTCTCCACAGGCACCCTCCACGGCGGCCCGGCGGACGTCGTCCGGGAGCACCTCAGGCCGGTAGTCCCTGACGAAAATCAAGGTCCGGGTCCACGAAACCTTGATTTTCGCCAGGGACTACCGGCCCCGAGGCAGAACCGAACGGATCAGCCGAAGCGGCCGGAGATGTAGGCCTCGGTGGCGGACTCGTCGGGGTTGGAGAACATCTTCTTGGTGGGGTTGAACTCCACGAGGTGGCCGGGCTCGCCGGTGGCCTTGAGGTTGAAGAAGCCGGTCTCGTCGGAGACGCGGGCGGCCTGCTGCATGTTGTGGGTGACGATGACGATCGTGTAGTCGGCCTTGAGCTCGTGGATGAGGTCCTCGATGGCCGAGGTCGAGATCGGGTCGAGGGCCGAGCACGGCTCGTCCATGAGCAGCACCTGCGGCTCGACGGCGATGGCGCGGGCGATGCACAGGCGCTGCTGCTGGCCGCCGGACAGGCCCATGCCGGGCTTGCCGAGACGGTCCTTGACCTCGGTCCAGAGGTTCGCGCCGCGCAGCGACTTCTCGACGATCGCGTCGGCCTCGGACTTCTTCATCTTGCGGGCGTTGAGGCGGTTGCCGGCCAGCACGTTGTCGTAGATCGACATCGTCGGGAACGGGTTGGGCCGCTGAAAGACCATGCCGACCATGCGGCGCACGGCCACCGGGTCGATCGTCGGGTCGTAGAGCGACTGGCCGTCGACGACGACCTTGCCCTCCACCCGCGCGCCCGGGATCACCTCGTGCATGCGGTTCAGCGAGCGCAGGAAGGTCGACTTGCCGCACCCGGACGGGCCGATGAAGGCCGTCACCGAGCGGGCGCGGATCGTCATGTTGACGCCCTGCACGGCGAGGAAGTCGCCGTAGTAGATGTCGAGGTCGGAGACGTCGATGCTCTTGGCCATGGGTTCGTCTGTTCCTGTTCCTCAGTTGCCCGTCTTGGGGGCGAAGATCTTGCCGATGACGCGGGCCACCAGGTTGAGCGCCAGCACGATCACGATCAGCACCAGCGCCGCGCCCCACGCGAGGTCGAGCGTCTCCTGGCGGGAGTTGAACGAGTAGATCTGCACCGGCAGCGTCGTCATGGCGCCGCTGAAGGGGTCGGTGTTCGTGCGGGCCGCGAGGCCCGCGATGAGCAGCAGGGGCGCCGTCTCGCCGATCACGCGGGCCACGGCCAGCGTGACACCGGTGATGATGCCGCCGATGGTGGTGGGCAGGACGACCTTCACGATCGTGCGCCACTTCGGGGTGCCGAGGGCGTACGACGCCTCGCGCAGGTCGTCGGGGACCAGCCGCAGCATCTCCTCGGTCGCGCGGACGACGATCGGGATCATCAGCAGCGACAGCGCCACCGAGCCGCCGATGCCGGCCTGGAACCCGGGCCCGAAGAGCACCGTGAACAGCGCGAAGGCGAACAGGCCGGCCACGATCGAGGGGATGCCGGTCATCACGTCGACCAGGAAGGTCACCATGCGCGCGAGCTGGTTGCGCTTGCCGTACTCGACCAGGTAGATCGCGGCCAGCACGCCCACCGGCACCGAGATGATCGCGGCGCCGACGGTGATGATCAGCGTGCCCATGATCGCGTGGTAGATGCCGGGCGGCTGCTCGGCACCGGTGCTGAACAGCGAGTAGGTGAGGAACTCGCGGTTGACCACCGGGGCGCCCTTGGTGACCACGGTCGCCACCAGCGAGACCAGCGGCACCATGGCGACGACGAACGTCGTCCAGATCAGGGCGGTCATCAGCCGGTCGGTGGCCGAGCGGCGTCCCTCGACGACCCGCGACCACGCCGGCAGCGCGACGAGGAAGACCAGCCCGCCGACGACGGCCGAGCCGACCAGCGGCCAGCCGAGCAGCAGCCACACCAGGGCGGCCACGGCCACGGCACCCACGCCCACCAGCAGCGGTGCCTCACGCGGCAGGCGGGGGGCGGTCAGCGAGACCGTGCCCCGGGTGCCGGGCTTCGCGACGTCGACGCTCATGCGCTCGCCATCCTGCGCTCGGAGCGGCCCACGATCCACCGGGCGGTGGCGTTGACCACGAAGGTGAGCAGGAACAGCACCAGGCCGGTCGCGATCAGCACCGAGGTGAGCTCCTCCGAGCGCTCCTTGTACTTGCTGGCGATGTTCGCCGCGATCGAGGAGTTGCCCGGCTCGAGCAGCTTGAAGTCGCTCCAGGCGCCGAGCGAGAGCACCATCGCGACCGCCATCGTCTCGCCGAGCGCACGGCCCAGGCCGAGCATGCTGGCCGAGACCATGCCGGAGCGGCCGTACGGGAAGACCGTCAGCCGCATCATCTCCCAGCGCGTGGCGCCGAGGGCGAGCGCGGCCTCCTGGTTCAGCCGCGGCGTGCGCGAGAAGACCTCGCGGGTGATGGCGGTGATGATCGGCAGGATCATGATCGCCAGCACCACGCCGGCGGTGACGATCGTGCGGCCGCTGTTCGACACGTCGCCGGAGAAGATCGGGATCCAGCCGAAGTAGGTGTTGAGGAAGTCGAAGACCGGCACCATCTTCGGCGCCAGCACGACCACGCCCCACAGGCCGAACACGACGCTCGGGACGGCGGCCAGCAGGTCGACCAGGTAGGCCGCCGGCACCGCGACGAACCGCGGCGCGTAGTGGCTGATGACCAGCGCGATGCCCCACGCGAGCGGCACGGCGATCAGCAGCGCGATGAGCGCGGCGATCACGGTGCCGCCCAGCAGTGGCAGCACGTAGCCGGTGAAGCTGCTCGCCCGCCCGTAGACGTCGGCGGCCTGGGTGAACCCCGGCGCGCCCTTGACGAAGAGGAAGACGAAGACGCCGGCGAGCGCCAGCAGGATCAGCAGGCTGGCGCCCAGGGTCAGCATCCTGAAGACGCGGTCACCGAGGCTGGTGACCGGCCGCGGCGTGCGCTGCCGGCGAGGTGGCCGCGAGCGCGGCGGCTCGGGCTTGGCGAGGGTGGTGGTCACGAAGCGCTTTCCTCAGTGGGGGTCGTGCGGGGGTCCTGCGGGTCTGGCGGGTGGTGCGGGTGGTGCGGCCGGAGGTCCCGGACGGCGGCGGGCGGCCGCCGTCCGGGACGACGGCTCAGGAGCTCGCGGAGCCGATCGTGTCGATGATCGACTGCGCCTTCTCGGCGGTGGCGTCGGACAGCGGCGCGGAGCCGGCGGCCTCGGCGGA
Organism: Nocardioides marinquilinus; assembly: GCF_039543705.1. Lineage (NCBI taxonomy): Bacteria > Bacillati > Actinomycetota > Actinomycetes > Propionibacteriales > Nocardioidaceae > Nocardioides > Nocardioides marinquilinus. The sequence goes on along the minus strand of NZ_BAABKG010000002.1, from coordinate 803,914 downwards.
CTTCTGCTGGCCCTCGTCGGAGACGACGTAGGTCAGGAACGTCTTGACGTTCTCCTGCACGGCCTCGTCGTCGTAGCTCTGGCAGGCCACGAGGTAGGACAGCAGGACGACGGGGTAGGCGCCGTCCTCGGTGGTGGTGCGGTCGAGGTCGACGGCCATGTCGACGTCGGAGACGCCCTCGGCGGGCGGCGAGACCTCGAGCACCTTGGCGGCGCCCTCGGGCGAGGGCGGAACGAAGGTGGCGCCGACGGCGACGGAGACCTTGCCGAGACCCTCGACCTGGCTGTTGTCGGCGTAGCCGATGGCGCCCTCGATGTTGGTGATCTGCTGGACGACGCCCGAGGTGCCGTCGGCGGCCTCGCCGTCGACCGGGAAGGCGTCCTCGGCCTCGTAGGGCCACGAGTCGCTGGCCTTGCCGAGGTAGTCGGTGAAGTTCTTGGTGGTGCCCGAGTCGTCGGAGCGGTGCACCGGGGTGATGTCGAGGTCGGGCAGCTCGACGCCGTCCTCCTGCTGGTCGGGGACGTCGCTCCAGTTGGTGATCTTGCCGTCGAAGATCTGGGCGATGGTGTCGGCCGACATGTTGACCGAGTCGATCTCGGGGAGGTTGAAGGCCACCGCGATCGGCGAGACGTAGGCCGGCACCTGGATCGGCTCGCTGCCGCAGGTCTCGGCGGCGTCGCTGAGCTGGCCCTCCTCGTCGGTCAGCGCGGAGTCGGTGCCGGCGTAGGCCACGGCACCCTCGACGAACTGCTTGCGGCCGTCGGTCGAGCCGATCGGCTGGTACTGGATCTCGAGGCCCGAGTTCTGGCCCTGCACCTCACCGATCCAGGCCTCCTGGGCCTTCTCCTGCGAGGTGGCACCGGCGCCCTTGAGGACCTCGGTGTCGCCGCTCGCAGAGTCCTCGTTGGCGGCGCCGCAGGCGCTGACGGCGAGGACGGCCGTGAGGGCGATGCCGGGCGCGAGCACCCGGCGAAGGGAAGTGCGGATCACTTCGTGTCTCCTGATTCGTCTCTGTGGATGACGGGCTCCACAGTGGGGAGGCGAAGTGGCCGGATGCGTCGTGCGTGGTGAACGAGGGGTGAACACGCGCCGCCCGGTCGGCGACGATCGGCCGGGCGGGAGACGTCGATCACGTGAACACGGCCCGGGAGGCCTTGACCGGGCTGCTCCGACGGGTGCAGGCACGGCCCTCCCGGGGGCCGTTACAGCGGTCGGTGCCGCTCGCAGCCGACGACGCGCCCCTTGCGCAGGTGGACGACGAGCGCCTCCCCCGGCTCGAGCGCCGGGTCGGCCACGCCGAGGGCGTCGAGGACCCACGGCAGCACCGGGCGATGGCTGCACAGCACGGTGCAGCGCTCCTCGGCGTCGTCGAGGACGTCGTCGACCAGCGCGGCCACGGAGGCGGCGTCCGCGTGCTCCTCGGTGAGGTGCTCGCGGGTCTCGAGCGGCCACCCGGTGGTGCGGGCGAACGGCTCGACGCTCTGCGTGCACCGCACGCTGGAGGAGCTCACGACCCGGCTGACGCCGTAGGCGGCCAGCAGGGGCACGAGGGCCTCGGCCTGCTCCTCGCCGCGCTGCAGCAGCGGCCGCCGGGTGTCCTCGCCGCGCCACGACCGGCGCGAGCGGGCCTTGCCGTGGCGCAGCACCACGACCGCCCGGGTGCGGCGACGGGCGCCCACGGCCTCGGCGAGGGTCACGCGGTCGTAGTCGTAGGACAGCAGGTCGTCCAGCTCGTCGGCCGGCACCCACCGCACCTCGTCGATCTCGTGGTTGGGCCGGTAGCGGCTCACGTCGTCGTCGCCGACCACGCGGCCGGTCCAGTAGTGCACCGTCTTCGGCCGTCCGCCGACCGGGTAGTGCTGGCTGGCGAGCGGCAGGCACAGCCGCACGTGCAGCCCGGTCTCCTCGGCGACCTCACGCACCGCGGCGGCGGTGGCGTGCTCGCCCGGGTCGAGCTTGCCCTTGGGGAACGACCAGTCGTCGTACTTGGGGCGGTGCACGACGAGCACCCGGCGGCCGGGGCGGAAGCAGACCACCCCGGCGGCCTGCACGTCGCGCGCGGGGGCGCCGGCGGGTGGAGCCACGCTGGCTAGTCTCACACCCGATCGACCCGGCCAGGAGAACGGACCCTCCGTGAGACGACAACGCGCGGTGATGATCGGGCGAACGGTCGCGGTCCTCGCGGTCGTCGCCGCGGTCGCGCTCGCCGCCGTCCTGGTGGTGGTGCTCCTCGGTGGGGACGACGACGGCCCCGACGACGCGGGCGCCCCCACCGGCCTCGCGGCCGCCGTCGCGTCCGCTCCCCCGGGGTCGCAGCGGCTGCTCTGGACCGACTGGGGCGCCGTGCGCGCCGAGCTCGGCCTCGACCTCGACGCCGGCTCCGGCGGCGCCGACGTCCAGCAGCTGCTCGACCGGGGCTACGAGGCCGACCTCACCTCGGCCTCGGCGCTGCTGTCGTCGGCGGTGGTGATGCAGCAGGACTTCGGGTTCTCGCCCGCGACGCTGGACTGGGAGCTGCTGGCGCAGTCCCCGAGCGCCGCGTCGATCACGATGCGGCTCGGCGGCGGCGTCGGCACCGACGAGGTGGCCGAGCGCCTGGCCGCCCTGGGCTACGAGGCGCCGGCGGACGACGGCGGGCTGTGGTCGAGCGACGCCGCCGAGGACGCCGTCACCGCGACCGTCACCCCCGAGCTGGCCTTCGTCGGGCTGGACGACGAGCGCGGGCTCGTCGTGGCCAGCGACAGCTCGGCCGGCGCCGAGGCCGCGCTGGCCGCCGTGGCCGACCCGCCGACGGGCGACGACGCCGCCCCGGTGCCCCCCGACGTCGTCCGGACGGTCGGCGACGCCGTCTCGGCGGTCCTCTACTCCGGCGCCGAGGCGTGCGGGTCGCTCGCGATGAGCCAGGCCGACCCGTCGGAGCAGTCGGCGGCGCAGTCGCTGGTGGCCCGGGCGGGCGAGGTCAGCCCGCTCACGGGGTTCGCGATCGCGGCGCTGCCGGGCGGACAGGTGCGGGTGGCGATGGGCTTCGAGACGTCCGAGACCGCGCGGTCGGACGCCGACACGCGCGCGGTGCTCGCGTCGGGGCCGGCGCCCGGTCAGGGCGGCGACTTCTCCGACCGCTTCACGCTGGACGACGTGGTGGCCGACGGCGACGTCGTCCGGCTCGACCTCACCCCGGTCGAGGGCACCTACGTGGTCTCCGACCTCAGCTCGGGGCCGGTGCTGTTCGCGACGTGCTCGTAGGAGCGGTCAGCTGCCCTGGCGCGGATGCGGTGGCTGCGGCACGACACCGAGGATGTCGTCGATCTCGGAGGTGCTGAGCGGGCCGTCCGCCTCGCTCGCGGCGATGATGAGGTTGGTCGTCAGCTCGACCTCGCCCAGCAGGTCGACGTCCTCGAGGGAAACGTCGAACTGGTCGTACATGACGGTCCTCGCTCCCGATCGCGGCGGCTCCGGATGAGCCTGCCCCGTCAGCCTACGACCTGACCCCACACCCGGGTGATGACTATTCCGGGTGGTTCGGAACGTTCCGGTCGGGCCAGGCCGCCCCCAGCGGGACGGCGGCAGCGCCCGAACGGGCCCGGGACGCGGACGAGGGCCCTGCCGCGACAGCGGCAGGACCCTCGGTGATGCTGTGGTCGCGTGACCTCAGATCGCGCGGACGTTCTCCGCCTGCGGGCCCTTGGGGCCCTGGGTCACGTCGAACTCGACCTTCTGGTTCTCGTCGAGGGACTTGTAGCCCTGCGACTGGATGGCCGAGTAGTGCACGAAGACGTCGGGGCTGCCGTCCTCCTGCGCAATGAAGCCGAAGCCCTTCTCGGCGTTGAACCACTTCACGGTGCCCTGAGCCATTTGCTCAATTCTCCTTCATCGGGGCGAGAGCCGCCACCTCGGCGGCCCACAAAGCAGGTGCGGTGACACGTCGCTCCGACTCATGGGATGACACCACAAACCAGAAACGCCGTTGGATCACGAAACTCCTTAGGCGTCAGACCAGCTGGAACTTTGCACCTGTTGCGTCCCCGACACTACCAACCCCTTCGGCAACCGGAACCGCCCGCCGCCCCCGACCGCCGGCCGGTAGCCTGAGACAGGCGCGACGGAGTCGCGTCGACGCGGGCCCCTAGCTCAATTGGCAGAGCTGAGGACTTTTAATCCTTAGGTTGTGGGTTCGAGTCCCACGGGGCCTACTTCGCCGGCGCGAGGCGGCGCACCGCCCGGCTCGGAAGCCCGTCCGGACGGCGCGCTCAGGTGCGACCAGGTGCGACCAGGTGCGACCAGGTGTGGTCAGTCGCGGTCGACGTAGCCGATGACGCGGCCGAACAGCGAGGTGATGGTCTGTGGGTCGACCTCGACGGTGCCGGCGGCGGGCTCGAGCGCGCTGCGGGCCTCGACAGCGCCGGGCGCACCGACGGCGGAGGCCGCCTCGGCGCACACGCGGGCAGCACCGCGCACGGCCTGGCCGTCGAGGGTCCAGACCGCCTCGAAGATGCGGTCGCGGTCGGGGACGTCGTGCTGGCCGGGCAGCTCCCAGGCGCTCAGCGCGAGCGGGAAGTGCGGGCCGTCGCAGACCACGGCCCACTCCTGGTTGAGCGGGCTCGTGGCCGGCAGCGTCACCCGGACCGGCGCGGTGGGGCCGTCGGCCCCCAGGGACTCACCGGAGCCCTCGGGGTCACCGGACGAGCCGGGCTGCGCACGGTCGAAGTCGGCGAAGACGTGGGTGGAGGCGGTGGTGCGGGCCAGGTCGTCCCACCGGGCCGCGGCCGAGGCGAAGTAGCGCGCCTTCTGGAAGGTGCCGAAGATGCGAGCGCCGGGCTGCGGGCGGGAGAGGAACTCGTCCTCCATCGCCCACGACATCGCCAGCAGGGTGGCCTTGGTGAGCCGCTGGGGGGCGAGGGCGGGATGGGCCTGGCGCAGGTGCGCGTAGATGGACGTCGCGACCGGCTCGCTGGGGCGGGTGCCCGAGGCCGCCGTGGAGGAGGCGTTGTCGCGGGCCTTCGCGGCGCGAGGGGTGCGCGTGCGCCCGGTGCCGTCCTGGGCGTGGGCGGGGACCGCCGTCAGCCGAGGGGCGAGCGGGGCGTCGTCCGCGCCCGAGACCTGCGAGATGGCGACGTCGAGCCGCATGCCGCGTTCGCGGCGGCGCACCACGTCGCGCACTGCGGCGACCACGTCGCCGTCGTAGCGCCGGTGGCCGCTGGCCCGCCGGTGGGGACGGGGGAAGCCGTACCGCGACTCCCACACCCGCAAGGTCGCCACCGAGACACCGGTGAGCTCGGCGACCTCACCGATGCTCAAACCTCTGTCTGGATCAGCGACTTCGATCCCCGAAGAGTTCGACATCACTACCGCCCGTTTCGATATCTCCACAGCCTGTGCAATTGCCTGTGGACAACGGTCAGCCGACGAGACTGTCGGTGGTGTGCTCCTCGCCCATGCCGTGGGCGAGGCCCCACAGGACGGCCTGCGTGCGGCGCTCGACACCCATCTTGCGGTAGGCGCTGCGGATGTAGGTCTTGACCGAGTTGATCGACAGCGACAGCGACTCGCTGATCTCGCGGTTGCTGGCACCGGAGACGATCAGCGCCACGATCTCGTTCTCGCGCGGCGTCAGGCCGGTCTCGGGGCGCTCGATGACGGTGACCGGGGCCACCGACTCGGCGGCGGCCGGCTCGGGCTCGCGCACGGGCGGCGTGGTCGGCTCGAAGCGGCCCTCGGCGAGGCGCTCGATCGAGACCACGAGCTGCGAGGCGGTCAGCGTCTTCGGCAGCAGCGGGCTGGTCGGCGTCACCGGAAGCTGATCGACGCCGGCCCAGCTGAACACGGCCGCCTGGGCGCCGCTGAGCGCCTGCAGGTCGCGGAGGAGCGAGGCAGCCATGCTGGTCTGCCCCATGGGCTCGTAGAGCACCACGTCGAGGTCGCCGGGCGCGGCGATGGCCTCCCGGGTGTCGACGACGACCACGCGGCCGTCGTAGGGGGCGAGGAGCGTCCGCAGACCCGCCGTCGCCAGGTCGGAATCGTCGACGAGCGTGATGCGCAGCGGCGTGGAGGTCATGACGTTCTCCCTCGGTTCATGGAGCGTTGGGGTGAATGTGTTGTTCAAGTTTCGGTTTGCAATGTGAAACCTAGACAAGAGTTGCACATCATGTCCAGACCTGTCACCTCGGGGGGTGACTGGCGTGTCGTCCCCCCGCGTGACGCGCGGGCTCGGGAAGGCGGCGCACGAGGACGCCGAGCCACCGCGGCAGCGTCCAGTTCGCGCGGCCGAGCACCGCGACGAGCGCCGGCGCCAGCAGGCCGCGCACGACGACCGCGTCGATGACGATGCCGAGCGCGAGCGTGGTGGCGAGGATCTTCACCTCGACCGACGGCACGGTCGAGAGCGCCACGAAGGCCAGGAACAGGATCAGCGCGGCGGAGGACACCAGCCGCCCGGTGTAGCCGATGCCGTCGCGGACGGCGTCGTCGGTGTCGCCGTGGCCGTCGTAGGCCTCCCGCATGCGCGTCAGGATGAAGACCTCGTAGTCCATCGAGAGCCCGAACAGGAACGAGAAGGCCGCGATCGGCACCCACACGGTCACCACCCCGGTGGCGTCCTGCCCGAAGAGCAGGTCGGAGCCGTAGCCCTCCTGCCACACCAGCACCGTGACGCCGTACGCCGCGGCGATGCTGACCACGTTGAGCAGCAGCGCCTTGACCGGCAGCCACAGGCTCCGCAGCGCCCGGGCGAGCAGCAGGAAGGTCACCACGACCACCGCCAGCACGATCCACGGCGCGCTCCCGTAGACGGCGGTGACGAAGTCGGCGTCCTCCGCCGGTGTGCCGCCCACCTCGCCGTCGACGCCGTCCGCCCCGACGGCGTCGCGCACCCGCTCGAGGGTGGCCTTCCCCGCGGCCGAGGCGGGGTCGTCGTCCGTCCAGACCTGAACGAGCTGTTCACCTCCGGCCCGCCACGGGCCGGTCGGCGCGACGGCCGCCGCGACGCCGTCGACCTCGCGCAGCGCGCGCACCGCGGCGTCGGCGCGGTCGGCGGGCACCAGCACTTCGCTCGGCCGCAGCACGCCCGGGGGCACCCCCGCCGCCACCGCGGCCGTGGCGGCCCGGGACTCCGGCGCGGACGACGCCAGCCCGCTCAGCTGCGGCGAGCCGAGCGCGAGGCCCAGCACCGGCGCGGCGAGCGCCAGCAGGACGAGGGTGGTGACGGCGATCGTCGTCCACCGTCGTCGGAGGACGGCGTCGGCGACGCGGGTCCACAGGCGGCTGCGGGCGGCGACGGGGCGCCGGCGCGGCCAGCTCAGCCGTGGCCCCAGCGAGCTCAGCACGACCGGCACGAGGGTGAGCGCGGTGGCCACGCTGAGCAGTGGGATCAGCAGGCCCCCGAGGCCGATGCTGCGCAGGAACGGCAGCGGCGTCACCACCAGGGCGGCCAGCGAGACCGCCACCGTCACGCCGCTGAACAGCACGCTCTCCCCCGCGGTGGCCATCGCCCGGCGCACGGCCTCGTCGTTCTCCACGCCCCCGACGTCGCGCTCCTCGCGCCAGCGCGTCACCACCAGCAGCGAGTAGTCGATGGCGACGCCGAGGCCGATGAGCGCCACGAGGTACTGCACGACGAAGACCACGTCGGTGACCGTGGTCAGCAGCAGCAGCGCGAGGAAGGTGCCGAGGATCGAGACGGCCGCCACGAGCAGCGGGACGCCGGCGAGCAGCGAGCCGAAGACCAGCGCCAGCACGACGAGCGCGCCGAGGCCGCCGAGGACGACCTCGACCAGCACGCCGCGGTCCCCTCCCCCGCCGCCCTCGAGCAGCAGGTCGAAGCCGGTCACCTCGACGTCGACGCCCTGCTGCCGGGCCTGGGCGGCGACCTGCTCGAGCCGCGGGAGGGCCTGCGCGTAGGGCTCCGGCCCGGGCGTGACGGGCGGGTAGACGACGACGGTCGAGAGCCGTCCGTCGTCGGCGGTGAGGACGTCGGCGCCGTCGTCGCGCGCGGTGACCACACGGGTGCCGGGCACCGCCTCGACGGCGCGTCGGGCGAGGTCGACGGCGCCGCCCTCGGCGTCGGCGCCCTCGACGACGAGCAGCAGCGGCGCGTCGAGCCCGCCGCCGCCGAAGGTCGCCGCGATGCGCTCGTTGGCCTCGAAGGCGGGCTGGCCCGGCAGGTCGAAGTCGTAGGTCAGCCGGTCGACGGTGGTCGGCGCGAGGGCGCCGCCGGCCACGGCGACCGCGAGCCAGAGGGCGACGACGAGCCGCTTGTGGGCGAGGACGAGGTCGGTGAGACGGCGCACGTCGTCCAGTGTTGGCGTCCGGCTCGGGGGTGCGACTCACCCGGTCGGTCGGGGGCGCGGGCGGGCGGGGTGCCCTTCGACAGGCTCAGGGTCCGTGGGCGTGCGTCGGTCTGCTGCGTCAGGGGGCGGTGGCGGGGCTGCGCGGGTCGACGAGGATCTTGGCGTGGCGCTCGGGGTCGCCGAGGGCGTCGAAGGCGGCGGCCACGCCGTCGAGCCCGACGGTGCCGGTGACGAGCGCTTCGACGTCGACCCGGCCGTCGGCGACCAGGTGGAGCGCGTCGCGGAACTCCGCGGGCGTGTAGCCGAGCACGAAGCGCAGGTCGACCTCCTTGTTGATCGCGACCGAAGGGCGGATGGTGTCGTCGCCCATGCACACCCCGACCACCACGACCCGCGTCTCGACCGGCACCGCGGCGACGACGGAGTCGATCACGCCCGGCACGCCGACGCACTCGAAGACGACGGGCCCGACCGGGAACGCCCCCGCCCGCTCGGCGACCTTCATGACGTGGTGCCACGGCAGCCGCGGGACGGCGCGCAGCCGCTCCATCGAGGTCATGGCGGTCGCGAGCAGGGACGGGCCGTCGTGCCACCCGTCGGTGCGCACCTCGAACGGCGACTCGACCGCCGGGTCGACGACGACGTCGGCGCCCATCGCGCTCGCGAGGGCCCGCCGGGCGGGCGAGTAGTCGCTGGCCACCACGGTGCGCACGCCCCGCGCCTTGAGCATCGCGACGACCCCGAGCCCGATCGGGCCGCTGCCGATCACCACGGCGGTGCGCTTGCCCACCTCGGCCCGGCGGACGGCGTGCAGCGCGACGGCCATCGGCTCGGTGAGCGCGGCCCGGGAGGCCGGCAGCCCGTTCGGCACCGGCAGGGTCACGGCCTCCTGCACCAGCACCCGCTCGGCATAGCCGCCCGGCGCGGCGGTCGTCAGGCCGGTCGGGTGCACCGCGCCGTCCGCCCCGGCACGCAGCAGCGGCAGGGCGACCACCGGACCGTCCCAGCGGGCCGAGCGGCGCGTGCCGGGCCCGCGCCCGACCACGGTGCCGCTGAACTCGTGGCCGAGGACGACGGCGTCCGCGGGCCGCATCAGGTGCCGGTAGCCGGCGGCCGCCGCGGCGTCGGCCACGGCGTCGGCGTGGTGGCGGGCGTGCAGGTCGGAGCCGCAGATGCCGCAGGCCGCCACCTCGAGCACCAGCTGGCCCGGCCCCGGCTCGGGGTCGGCCACCTCGCGGACGGTGAGGTCGCCGTCCTGACAGACGACCGCCCTCACGCGGTGGGCTCGTCGAGGTCGCGGAACTGCGACAGCAGGGTCTCGGGCAGGTCGAAGAGCGGCTCGCGGCCGAGCTCGGCGCGGGCGAGCGTGGTCAGGTGCGCCTCGTCGGGGCCGTCGAAGATGCGCATCGCGCGGTGCCAGCCGTAGAGCGCGGAGAGCATCGTGGCGTCGGTGACGCCGGCTCCGCCGTGCAGCTGGATGGCGCGGTCGATGACCGACAGCACCGCGCGTGGGACGGCGACCTTGGCCGCGGCGATCAGGTGCCGCGCCGCCTTGTTGCCCTCGCTGTCGACGACGAACGCGGCGTGGTGGCACAGCGCCCGCGCCTGCTCGAGCTCGATGCGCGACTCGGCGATGCGCTCGCGGACGGCGCCCTGGTCGGCGAGCGGGCCGCCGAAGGCGTGGCGCTGCTTGGCCCGCGCCACCATCATCGCCAGCGCCCGCTCGCCGGCGCCGAGGGCGCGCATCACGTGGTGGATGCGCCCGGGGCCGAGGCGCATCTGCGCCGCCGCGAACCCACCCCCCTCCTCGCCGAGCAGGTTGGTCACCGGCACGCGCACGTCGCGCAGCTCGACCTCGCAGTGGCCGTGCTGGTCCTGGCGGCCGAAGACCGGCAGCGAGCGGCGGACGTGGACGCCGGGGGTGTCGGTCGGCACGATCACCATCGACTGCTGGCGGTGGGTCGCCGCCTCGGGGTCGGTCTTGCCCATGACGATCAGCACCCGGCAGCGCGGGTCGGCGGCCCCCGAGATCCACCACTTGCGCCCGTCGATGACGTACTCGTCGCCGTCGCGCACGATGCGGGTCTCGATGTTGGTGGCGTCGGACGAGGCGACCAGCGGCTCGGTCATCGCGAACGCCGAGCGGATCTCGCCGGCCAGCAGCGGCGTCAGCCAGGTGCGCTGCTGCTCCTCGGTGCCGACGAGGTGCAGCAGCTCCATGTTGCCGGTGTCGGGCGCCTGGCAGTTGATGGCCTCGGGCGCCAGCTCGTTGCTCCAGCCCGACAGCTCGGCGATCGGTGCGTACTCGAGCTGGGTGAGCCCGCTCTCGGACGGCAGGAACAGGTTCCACAGCCCGCGCTCGCGGGCCGAGGCCTTGAGCCGCTCGATCACCGGCGGCACCGTGTGGTCGCCCTCGCCCGCCGCGAGCCGGTGGCGCTCGTAGTCGGCCTCGGCCGGCAGCACCTCCTCGCGCACGAAGGCGACCATCTCGTCGTACAGCTGCTGGGCCCGCTCGCTCGGGGCCGGGTAGGCGGGGTACTGGGGCGAGGGGCCGAAGGTCATGGCGTCATGATGGCGCAGCCGTCCTGGACCCCCGCTGCGTCAGGATGGCGCAGCCGCGGAGGCCCGCCGTCCGGTGGACGCCGTCGCGGGCACCTCGATCCAGTACCACCGGCGCCCGTCGCGCGCGTCGTCCAGGCGACCGCCGGCGCCCTCGATGGTGCGCCGCGAGCCCAGGTTGTCCTCGTCGCAGGTGAGCAGCACCCGCTCGAGGCCGAGGCCGGCGGCGTGCCGCAGCCCGAGGGCCAGCGCGCGGGAGGCGTGACCGCGGCGGCGCGCGGCCGGGCGCACCGAGTAGCCGACGTGGCCGCCCTCCTCGCGCAGGCCTGCGTTGAGGGCGTGCCGCACGGCGAGGAAGCCGACCATGAGGTGCTCCGGGTCGTCGACGTCGGGGTCGACGACCCAGAAGTGGGTGCACGGCACGCGACCAGGTGGCACGCGCACGGCGTCCTCGCCGGCCCGGCGCCCGGCCGCGAACGCGGCGCAGCCCGCCTCGGTGAGCGGCGGCGGGTCGGCCGGGTCGAGGCCCGAGCCGTGGGGGAACTCGTCGCCGAAGTCGCGCAGCGCGGCGGCCCACGCCCGGTGCAGCCGGACGTCGGGCAGGGCCAGCGCGGTCATGCCGCATCGCAACAGCCGCCCGGACGACGCGGCAACCGGTTAACCGGTCACCCGGTCATCCGGTCACCTGGTCAGGAGGCGACCTTCACGCCGCGCTCACCGGCGTCGGTGAGCCGCGACTCCTCCGCGGCCTGCGACTCGAGCTCCTCGCGGCGCGACCTCTCCGTCTCGGCGTCGTACTCCCCCGGGGCGGAGACGAGGTCGGTGGCCCCGCCGCGCAGCCGGTTGAGGGCCGAGCGGGCGAAGATCTGCTGCTCGGTCGCGGTGCGCTCGGAGCGGCCACGGCCGAGGAACGAGACGAACCAGTGCAGCACCGCCGTGATCCGGTTCTTGAACCCGGTGATGTAGACGAGGTGCACCGCCAGCCACATCAGCCAGGCGATGAAGCCCGAGAGCCGCACCTTGCCGATGGTGGCGACCGCGTTGAAGCGGCTGATGGTGGCCATCGAGCCCTTGTCGAAGTATTTAAAGGGCTTCTGCGCGGGCTTGCCCTTCAGCCGGCCGTCGATCTCCTTGGCGGCGTACTTCGCGCCCTGGATGGCGACCTGCGCGACGCCGGGGAGGTGGTCGAGGTCGATCATGTCGCCGACCACGAACACCTCGGGGTGCCCGGGCAGGGTGAGGTCGGGGTTGACCGCGATGCGGCCGGCGCGGTCGAGCGGGGCGCCGGTCTGGTCGCTCAGGGTGCGGGCGATCGGGGAGGCCTGCACGCCCGCCGCCCACACCTTGGTGACGGCGCGGATGCGCTCGACGCGGCCGTCCTTGAAGCGCACCTCGAGGCCGCGCTCGTCGACGTCGGTGACCATCGCGCCGAGCATCACCTCGACGCCGAGCTTCTCGAGCCGCTCCTTGGTCCAGAGACCCAGCTTGCGGCCGAACGGCGGCAGCACCTGCGCGGCGGCGTCGACGAGGATGACGCGCGCGCTGCGGGAGTTGATGGCCTTGAAGTCGCGCTTGAGGGTGCGGTGGGCGAGCTCGGCGATCTGGCCGGCCATCTCGACGCCGGTGGGCCCGGCGCCGACGACCACGAAGGTGAGCAGGTGGTCGACGTCCTCGCCGCGGTGCGCGCCGAGCTCGGCGAGCTCGAAGGCGCCGAAGATGCGGCCGCGCAGCTCGAGGGCGTCGTCCACGCTCTTCATGCCGGGCGCGAACTCGGCGAACTGGTCGTTGCCGAAGTAGCTCTGGCCGGCGCCCGCGGCGACGAGCAGCGAGTCGTAGTGGCTCACGTTCTCGCGGCCGAGCACGTGCGAGGTGACCGTGCGCTGCTCGAGGTCGACCTCGGTGACCTCACCGAGCAGCACGGTGGCGTTGCGCTGGCGGGCCAGGATCTCGCGGGTCGGCGGGGCGATCTCGCCCTCGCTGAGGATGCCGGTCGCGACCTGGTAGAGCAGCGGCTGGAAGAGGTGGTGCGTCGTGCGGGCCACCATGGTGACGTCGACGTCGCTGCGCTTGAGCGCCTTGGTGCCGAACAGCCCGCCGAAGCCCGAGCCGATCACGACGACGCGGTGGCGGCCGCCGTCCGCCGGGGCGGCCGGGGGGACCGGGGCGGCCGGGGCGTCGGGCGTCGCGGCCGGACCGGACGAGTCGGTGGACGACATCTGGGGCTCCTTGGCTGGGGGTCGGGGACCGCCCGGTGGTTCCGGGATCCCTCCCGGTCCCCATTGTCCCGCGCGAGCGGCTTGGACGCCGAAGTCACGCGCGCGTCTCGTGCGTCACAGTGACGGTTCTGGGAATCTATGTGCGCCCGCGTTTATGCCGGGAGGACCCGGGTACGTGAGCCGGGACTGGCTCGGCCCCACGCCTGCTCCCGACGACGTCGATCCCCCTGCCCCGACCGCCCTTCTCCGGAGAACGCACGTGCCGCTCAACAGGCCAGCCCTTGCCCTGGGCAGTGGTCCGCGTGGTGTGCAGGACGCACGCCGCTGGGTGGTCTCCGTCTTCCGCGACATGGGTCGCGACGACCTCATCGAGTGCGCCGAGATGGCCGTCTCCGAGCTGGTCACCAACGCGCTGCTGCACGCCGAGCCCCCGATCCACGTGCGGGTGCGCGGCACGCACGAGCACCCGCGGGTCGAGGTGGCCGACGCCTCCACCGAGGTGCCCGACCTGCCCAGGCCACCGTTGATCGACGACGACCTCGACGACCTGCTGCTCACCTTCGGCCGCGGCCTGAGCATCGTGGCGCGCGCCTCCGAGGCATGGGGCGCCGAGATCGAGGACGAGGGCAAGACGGTCTGGTTCACCCCCGCCGCCGAGTTCTCCGAGGACGACGGCGCCGAGGGCCAGATCACCGGGGTCGAGAACCCCGCCCTCGAGCGCACCGGCGAGCACCCGACCGACGTCCAGGAGTTCTCGCTGCGCGGCGTCCCGGTGCGGGACTACACCGCCTTCCAGAACCACGTGCGCGAGCTGCGCCGCGAGGTGCGGCTGCTCGCGCTCGCCCACCAGTCCGACTACCCGCTGGCGCAGGACCTCTCCGACGTCTTCGACCGGCTCGGCCGGCCGCTGCGGCTCGGCTCGACCAACCAGGACGTGCGGCGGGCCCAGCAGGCCGGCGAGCCCACCGTCGACCTCACCGTGCTGATGAGCCGCACCGCCGCCGAGGAGGTCGGCCGCTTCATCGAGCTGCTCGACCTCACCGACGCGTTCTGCCGGGCCGAGCGGATGCTGTCGCTGGCCCGCTCCCCCGAGCAGGTCACCTTCCAGAACTGGTACCTCGGCGAGTTCGTGCGCCAGGAGCGCGGCGAGGAGCCCCGGGCCTGGCAGGGGCCGGTCGACGACACTGCCGTCCAGCGCCGGATGCGGCTGTCGTAGTCGTCGCGCGCACCGGGCCCTCGGCGGGGCCGGGTGCGACGCTCAGGCGTAGCCGAGCTCGTGCAGCCGGTCGTCGTCGATGCCGAAGTGGTGCGCGACCTCGTGGACGACGGTGATGCGCACCTCCTCGACCAGCTGCTCCTCGTCGTCGCAGTAGTCGAGCAGCGGGTTGCGGAAGACGAAGATGCGGTCGGGGAGGTGGCCGCCGTCCATGTCGCTGCGCTCGGTCAGCGCGATGCCGTCGTAGAGCCCGAGCAGGTCGTCGGGCTCGTCGTCGGGCGGCTCGTCCTCGACGAGCACGACGACGTTGCGCACGAGCGTGGCGATCTCGTCGGGGATGCCGTCGAGGGCCCGGTCGACGAGCGCCTCGAACGCGGGTCGGTCCATCTGCAGCGGCACGGCCCCATCATGCCGGGGCCGTCCCACCGCAGGCCGTGCTCGGCGCGGGTCAGCGCACGGTGACGGTGACCCGGGCGCGGCTGTTGGCGACCCCCGCGGCGTCGGGGTCGCCGGTGACGCGCAGCACCCGCTCGCCGGTGCGCGAGAGGATCACGCGCACGCTGTAGGTGCCGTCGCGTCGGGTGTGGACGACGGCGCCGCTGACCGGCTGCCAGCCGTCGGAGCCCAGGCTGCCGACGCGGACGACGCCCGCCTGCGAGAGCCGGCCCGAGAGCACGAACTGCTCGCCGGAGCGGACGGTGGCGTCGGAGGTCGCCACGGCGATGCGGCTGGCGCTCGCCTGCTCGGCGGCGTGGCTCGCGTCGAGCGCGGCACCGGAGACGGTGAGCGCGGTCGCGGCGACGGCGGTGGCGGCGGTGGCGGCGAGCAGGGCGTAGGGGCGGCGGGCGGTCATGGCGGTTCCTTCGGGTCTCGGTGTCTCGCCGCCGGACGGCAGCACACGAGGGACGCCGGCGCGGACCGGAAGGTTGCGAGGCCGCGGCTGAGAAAACCCGGCAGGGCGACCCCGAAAACGGGCGACGCCCCAGGTCTGACGACCTGGGGCGTGTCTGCGACCCCGACGGGACTCGAACCCGCGGCCTCCGCCGTGACAGGGCGGCGCGCTAACCAACTGCGCTACGGGGCCTGGCTGCCTCACCGGCGTGGCCGGTGGAGCGGTGAGAACACTAACGCACCGCCCACCGGCCACCCAATCGATACCGGCGGTGCCGGTTCAGGCGGCCCGGACGGCGTCCGCAACGGCGGCGTACTCCTGCACCACGACGCCCGACTCGTAGGGCGTGCTGCGCTCGAGACGGAAGGCGCGCGGCTCGAACCCGCCGGCGAACAGCGTGGGCCCCTCGTGCAGGACGACGGGGTTGACCTTCAGCACGAGCCGGTCGATCTCGCCGATCAGCGCCGAGGCCAGGAGGCCCCCGCCGCACAGCCAGATGCCGGCGCCCTCGCCGCGCTTGAGCTCGCGCACCACCGCGACCGGGTCGGCGGCGGTGACCTCGACACCGGGGTCGGCGTCGTCCTGGCCCCGGGTGCGGGAGAAGACGAGCTGCCGCGTGTGCGGGTAGGGGTCGCGGGTGTGCTCGAAGCCGGCCGCGTAGGTGTTCCAGCCCATGAGCGTGGTGTCGAAGCGCGAGCCGTCGGCGGTCAGGCCGAGGGCGTCGAGCCCGACCTTCGGCAGGGTGTCGCGGTAGTCGCGCAGGATCATCTCGATGTGGTCGCCGGTGACCGGGAAGGCCGAGAAGTCGTCGCCGGGGCCGCTGATGCGGCCGTCGAGCGAGACGGCGACGTAGTAGGTGAGCTCACGCACGGGGACCTCCGAGAACCGGGACAGACGTAGTGGTCGAGGACCAACCTACTACGACTGTCGTGGTCACGCGAGCGGGATCAGGGCCTCCACGAAGGCGTCGAGGACGTCGTCGGTGGTCGTGCCGGGGTCGATCGGCACCGTGAGCCGGTCGAGCATCAGCCCGTCGACGGCGTAGTGGAACAGCGCGACCTCACGCGCACCGCCCGGCAGCCCGGCCGCCTCGTGGTAGGCGACGTCGGCGGCCAGCCCCGACCGCAGCACCTGCTGCATGAGCGCGGCGACCTCCGGGCGCCGCGCCGCCTCGAGCCGCAGCTCGAGCCACGCGAGGGTCACGCGCCGGTCGGCGGTCAGCCGGCGCACGATGTCACGCAGGTGCGCGGCGAAGGAGTCGCGGTCGGCCGGCTGCGCGGTCAGCCGCTCGACCACCGCCGGGTCGGGCGCCAGCCGCTCGCCGATGCGCTCGACCAGGCCCTCGACCAACCGGGCGCGCGAGCGGAAGTAGTTGGACGTCGTCCCGGCCGGCGAGCCGCTCTCGGCGTCGACCGCGCGGTGGGTCAGGCCGCGGGAGCCCTCGCGGGCCAGCACCGCGATGCCGGCGTCGGCCAGCTCGGCCCGGCGGGTCTCGTTGCGCGCCATGGCCGCAGGCTAGGGCGGCGCGAGGCTCGTGGTGGTACCCCCAACGGGATTCGAACCCGTGCTACCGCCGTGAAAGGGCGACGTCCTAGGCCACTAGACGATGGGGGCCGGTGCGGGGGTCACTGTAGTGGAGCCGCCGGGCCCGGCAGCGTCGACGGCGCCCGCGACGCCGACGGTAGGTTGCTGCCAGCACGACCAGCACCGGACCGCGAGCCGCGAAGCGAGGACGACGACCGCATGATCCAGCTGACCAAGGGCACCAACGCGCCCCTCGAGACCGACCGGCTGACCGTGAGCGTCGAGGTCTCCGCCAACGCCGACCTCTCGGCCCTGCTGCTCGCGGCCGGCGGCAAGGTGCGCTCCGAGAGCGACTTCGTCTTCTACAACGCCCCGCGCGGGCCCGGCGTGGAGTGCAAGCCGCCCGCGGGCGGCCAGGGCTGGCAGGTCGCGGTCGACCTCGGCGCGGTGCCGGCCGACGTCGAGATCGTGCGGCTGGTGACCTCGCTCGACGAGGGCGGGCGCACGTTCGGTCAGGTGGGCCAGCCGGTCGCGCGGGTCTCCGACGCGGGCGGCACGCCGCTCGTCGAGTTCGCCATGACGGGCCTGTCGACCGAGACCATCGTCATCGCGCTCGAGCTCTACCGCCGCCAGGGCGCCTGGAAGGTGCGCGCGGTCGGCCAGGGCTACGCCGGCGGCCTCGCGGCGCTGCTCGCCGACCACGGCGTCGACGCCACCGACGAGCCCTCGGCCCAGCCGACCCCGCCGCCCGCCGCGCCGGCGTCGTCCCCGGTGCCGCCGCCGCCCGCCGGCAGCACCCCGCCGCCGCCGACCTACCAGGCGACGCCGGCCACGCCGCCGTCCACGCCGACGCCTCCCCCGCCGCCGTCCCGGCCGTCGGCGGGCTCGACGCCGCCCCCGCCCCCGCCGCCGTCGTCCACCGCGCAGACCCAGGCCGCACCCCCGCCGCCCCCCACGCCCGCCGCGAGCGGCGGCGGCGTGACCCTCACCAAGGGCCGGCCGGTCAACCTCACCAAGGGCCAGACCGTCAGCCTGGTCAAGGACGGCAACCAGAAGCTCACGCTGGTGCGCATGGGCCTGGGCTGGGACCCGATCAAGAAGGGCGGGTTCTTCGGCAACCGCGAGGTCGACATCGACCTCGACGCCTCGGCGATCCTCTTCGCCGGCGGCCAGGTCGCCGACGTGGCGTTCTACAACAACCTGACCACCAAGGACGGCTCGATCCAGCACATGGGCGACAACCGCACCGGTGAGGGCGAGGGCGACGACGAGGTCGTGGCCGTCGACCTGACCCGCGTGCCGGTGCACGTCGACACCGTGATCTTCGTGGTCACCAGCTACCAGGGGCAGACCTTCGAGCAGATCCAGAACGCCTTCTGCCGCCTCATCGACCACCAGGACGGCGAGCTGGCCCGCTACACGCTCACCGGCGGCATGCCGTTCACGGCCATGGTGATGGCCAAGATCAGCCGCGACGGCTCGGGCACCTGGGGCTTCACCGCGATCGGTGACGGCATCACGGCCAAGACGCCGATCGAGGCCCTGCCGCAGCTGACCCGCTACCTGGGCAAGTAGCCCGACCACCCGGCGACCGGCCCGCACCCCCCACGAGACCGTGACCGAGCTGCAGAGCGGGCAGAACCGGCCCTGGCCCGACCGGCGCGCGACGGCGTACGTCGCCGGCGCCGACGTCGTGGCGCTGCTGCTCGGTCCCGACGGCCGCGCGGTGGACGGCGTCCCGTGGGTCGGCGCCGGCACGGCGGGGCGCGACGGCGTCGAGCACCTGCCCGGGCCGACCCAGGGCGTCACCGTCGACCTCGACGCCGTCGGCACGCGGGTGGCGAAGGTGCTCGTGGTCGTCTCGGGCTTCGCGGCCGCGCCCACCGCGCAGCTGCTGGCCAGCGACGGCGGCGTGGTCGGCACCGTGACCCCGCAGCGGCTCACCACCGAGCGGTCGCTGGTGATGGCCGAGCTCTACCGGCGCGACGGCGCGTGGAAGGTGCGCGCCCTCGGTCTCGGCCACAGCGGCGGCCTGGCCGAGCTGGCGCGCCTGCACGGCGCCCCCGAGCCCGCGGGCGCCACCCCGCCTGCCCCGCCGCCTCCGCCGCCTCCGCCGCCGTCGCCCGCTCCCCCGCCGTCCGCTCCCTCGCCGGCGGCGGGCGGCGTCCAGGACCCCGTGCGCCGCATCGGGATGATCCTCGACGACGCCTCGCGCACCACGGCGTCCTTCGAGTCCTCCCGCGCCTTCGCCGACCGCCGTCACGAGCAGGAGCTCGAGCACCTGGTGGGCAACCCCGAGCTGCGCATGGGCCCCCGGGCCGACGCCGCGCGCGCCGAGGCGCAGCGCCGTCGTGACGAGCTGGTCGAGCAGGCACGGCAACGTCACGCCACCGATCTCGCGCAGCTGACCGCCGAGCTCGCCGACCTGGCCCGCACGCTCCCGCCGTCCCTCGCCCCCTGGGACGCCCCGGGCTGGCACGAGCCCGGCGCGACCCACGAGCCGCCGTGGGCCCTCCTGGTCGGCGAGCTGTCGCTCGAGTCGGCCCCCGGGTTCCGGCTGCCGATGGTGCGGCACCTGCCCCTCGCTCCCCCGCTGTGGATCGAGACCGAGGACGGCGGCGACGTCACCGCCGCGCGCATGATGGCCTCGCTCGCGACCCGGCTGATGGTGGCGACGCCGCGGGCGCCGCGGCTGTCGGTGATCGACGTCGGCGGACGCTCGGCGCTCGGCCACCTGCCCAGCTCGGCACCACCGGCCACCGACGCCACGGCGGCGTCCGCGGTCGTCGCCGAGCACGTGCGCCACCTCGAGCTGGTGGCCCTCGCGGCGCAGTCGGGCGGGCTGGCCGACCTGCCGCCCGACCAGCGGCCCGGGCGCGTGCTGCTGGTCACCGACTTCCCCGGTGGCCTCGACGACTCGGCGGTCAACGGGCTGGCGCACCTCGTGCGCCGCGGCCCCGACGCCGGGGTCAGCGTGGTGTTGGCCGGACGACGTCCCGCGAGCCTCGGCATCGCCGTCCTCGACCTGGTCCACGAGTCCTGCCTGCGGGTGCCGACCACCCCCGGCGGCGACCTCGTCGACGCCTACGGCGGCGTCACCTGGGTCTTCCACCCCGACCTCGGCCCCGCCGACCCGTTCACCGCCGACCGCGTCCGCGCCACCGTCGACCTCCGCGTCGCCGAGCGCGACGCCGGCTGACCCCGCTCGCACCCCTCGACCGTCGTGGGACGCCCGCCTCGCTCAGGGTCGGTGCCGGATGACGATGGTCGAGGTGCGAAGCCGGCCACGGCTGAGCCTCGAGACCGCGTGAGGTCAACGCGAGCCCAACCCCACGGACCCTGAGCCCGTCGAAGGGCGACCACGGGCGCACGTCGGCGTGCACGGCGGGTGGTCTCGACGACGCTCGTCCCTCGCTGCTCGACCACCGGAGCCGTCGTCCACCGCAGGTCGAGCAAGCCGGCCGTCGTCGAGACCCCGGACCCTCAACGCCGACCCGCCCCCACGGACCCTGAGCCTGTCGAAGGGACCCCACGCGAACGGTGGTCTCGACGAGGCTCGTCCCTCGCTAGTCGACCACCGGCAGCCGTCGTCCACCGCTGGTCGAGCAGGCCGAGCCCCAGCGAGGCCGTCGTCGAGACCCCGCAGGGACCACGCGAACGCCCGCGTCGTCCGTCAGCCCCTTCGACGGGCTCAGGGTCCGTGTTCGAGGGGCGGGTGGGGCTCCTGTAGGCTGCGTCGCGCTCGGGCAGGTAGCTCAGTTGGTACGAGCGTCCGCCTGAAAAGTGGAAGGTCGGCGGTTCGACCCCGCCCCTGCCCACCGAGTGAGGGGCCGCGTTTCTGCTGGTAGATCGGCGAAAGCCACCGCCAGCGGGGACGCGGCCCCGACGCGCGTCAGCAGGTCGAGACCACTTCGGACCACACGCCCCCTGTCTCACCCCGCGAGACGCCGATAGCTGGTCGTCCGAGGACCAGCCTGGTCAGCCGTGGTCTGGGCCGTTCCACTTGCGCTCCGGTCGCTCGGAGCCACTGGTGGTCCTGCTTCTCCCCACGTAGCCTGTAGCCCTGCTGTCAGAACAGAACCGTTTGTCCTGGTCCGGTTGGTCGCACGTCCGAGGAACATAGCCAGGGGTTAGAGCGGGGCAGTTGGGTCAAGTCCGGAAGCGACACGGGCACTCAAGGCTCAATCGCTTCCAGCGTGACTGTTCGACTGTATGGGTCCTGAGTGCGAGAGCACGGACACCGGGCAGAGCCATCTGGCTCGCGTCCGGCTCTCCGTTGGCCGCGAGCCTCCACCCGGAGGTAACTCACGTGACCACTGTCGACCCCCTGCTGATCCGAATCGACCGATCGCAGCGAGCATGTGAGGACGAGCCTGACTCGGTAGCTCGCTTGCTCGGCATCTCGTCGAAGTCCGCGTGGCGGCTGCTAGATCGCGGCGAGCTTCCTCGGATCAAGATTGGCGCCCGCACCTTCACCACCCGCCAGTCCCTCGATGAATTGATCGCTCGGGGTGGCGCGCCCTCGCTCAAGAAGCCCGGCGAAGCCTGAGAGCTGCCCGGTCCCTCGCCTCCCACGGGGAGGTGGGGTGGCCGAGCGTTCTCAGCGGCGCTGGAATATTGACAACTGAATATCGATACACCTCGTTGCCCTTTTCTTCTTCGATCCGCCAGAATTGGCCGCCGACTCCCTAGGCTAATCCGCAACGCAGCAAACAGTTTGCTGTAATGCAGAATGGCAAGGAAGGGAGAGCGAGTTTATGCCGAAGTCGCATTCTGACTATCCGGTGAACTTGAACCTGCGCGTCACGGTCGCGCAGCGCGAGCTGCTGGACGAGGTCGCGTCATTGCACGGCATCACCCCGAGCGCCTACCTGCGTGCACTGCTGGACTCCGCGCTCACTGCGCGGGCCAAGGCTGTGCTCGGGGTGCCGGACGCGAACGACGAGACCGCGCTGGCCGTGGCCCGGCAGGTCGTGGGAGAGAAGGAGGGCAGCCATGCATGAGCTGGCCAAGATCCGCGAGGAACTCGACCGCACGTATGACTACCAGCTCAAGGCGGAGGACGCGGTGCTCGCTCAGCGCCGCCGAACCCGCGAACTGGCAGACGTCTACGCCGAGGCACGCACCACCAATCAGGCGCTCCCGCCGAGCATGAGGGGCTGACCGATGGACTTCTACGAGCGGCAGCGCTTCGAACTCAGCAACCTGCCCGGCGGCAGCCTGGCCGACCAGGCGTTCATGGATCAGTGGGTTGAGCGAGCCCGCATCGATGACCGCCAGTACGTGGAGCGGTGGGTGCGCGACCGGCGCGACCAGAACCGCGCCAAGGCCGCCGACGCACTCGATCGTCTGGACAAGCTGCAGGACGAGTTCCTGCAGGTCCGCAAGCAGGCCGAGCGCAACGAGGTGCCCTACGCCGACCTGGCGAAGCTGCAACGTCGCCTCATCAGCGATCGCATCATGCTGGAGAAGGTCTTGGAGTCGCTGCAGGCCAGCGTCGCCAACATGGACGCGATGCAGGCCGACCCCACCGGCTACATGACGGCGTTCTACGACCGCTACCCCGCGTTGCAGGGCCGTCGACCGAACCTCCGCTCGGACCTCGCCGAGGACCAGCGCCGACGTGGCGTCGAAGCGTTGATCTAGCGCCACGTCGACCGGTGAGCCCACCACGGCACGCGCCAACGAACGTGGTGGGCCACCTCTCAACTCAACACGCACACGACAGATAGGTGGTGTTTGTGGTGCCCAGCCAGCCTAGCCCGGCTACAGCTTCCGCCGTGGGGTCAACGCCCGTGACCTACGCCGACCTACGGCACATCCATGACTCGCACGGTTTCCGGCCTACGGGGCGCAAGCCAGCGAAGTCGGTCCGGCTCCTGCACGAGGCCTACGCAGCCTGGGAACGAGCCGAACATGTCAAGCCCGGACGCGGCTACCTGATGCCGCTGCACCTGGCCGACGGTCATCTGCGGCAGGTCGTCCTCGCCCGAACCGGACGGATGTTGTCGCGTCCGGCACTGCGGGCGTTGGTGGTCGACGCGTTCAACCATCCCCGCAGCGGCATGGAAATCCTGCCGCGTCCGTACCGCCAACAGGTGGCCTAGAACTGCCGAGCGGGTGGGGTGCCTTGGTATCGCGCCCGCCCCACTCGCTCGGCCCTGGGCCACCAGCTCAGCCGGCCTTCAGGGGACGCACACCAGCGTAATGAGCTCCGGCCCCGCTGCGCCTGAGGCGGACAGCAGCGGGGCCGGAAATCGCGGGTAGTGAGGCCGCAAGGTGGTCGGCAGGGACCACGGGCAATTGTGTCATATTCCGTTTTCTCTAAAGGCTCCGCCGCAGCATGGCTAATCGAACCTCCTTCGGGTGCCGTTATTCCGTAGGCTGGCAGGAGCGCGTTAGTGGCCCGCTGCAGAACTTAATAGACAGGGACAGCATGACGACTTTCAAAGATGCCATGAAGCGCATCGAGGAGCGGCTCAACGCTCGCGGCAGTAGCCGAAGTAGCGGCAACGACTTCTATTGTCCGGTTCACGAAACAGACGGCCGGTCTCATTCGGCCAGCCTCACCGTTAAGCGTGGGGACGAGCCGGGGCAGATCATCATGCGCTGCGCTAGGTGCCCCACGGACGACGTGCTCGATCTTCTCGGCCTCACCTATGCCGACCTCCACTACGACGACGTTCCCCGCGAGAAGCTCGGCACGCCCGTTTACTTCGACTACCCCGATCGGGACGGCAAGCCACACCTCCGCGTAGTGAGGCAACGGTTCACCTCTGGTCGTCCCGACACCCACCAAGAGCATTGGACGGGTTCACGCTGGCGGAAGGGTCTGGGCGAACCTCAGCGCGAACGCGTCCTCTACCGCCTCCCCCACGTCCTCAAGGCCGTACGGAAGGGGCGCACGATCCACCTAACCGAAGGCGAGTCCGACGCAGACGCGTTGAACAAGTGGTTCAAGGCCAACAAGCAGAAGGCGTTCGCGACCACCCATCCTGAAGGTGCTGGCAAGTGGCGCGACGCCTACCTAGCGTCGCTAGCTGGGGCGGCGCGGGTGGTGGTCTGGGCCGACAGAGACGCGCCGGGGTACGCCTGCGCGGCACAGCGGTTCGCGAGCCTGCAGAACGCCGCCCACGCCGTCGAGTTCCGGCTACCCATCCCGGACGAGCCCAAGGCCGACGTCCGCGACCATCTAGCCGCCGGGCACCGACCCGACGACGGCGAGATCGTCACGCTCGCTGAACTAGAGGCACTCACCCACACCGCCAACGACGAGGACGACGCCGCTGTAACGCGCGCGCTCGAGAAGCTGCGCGTCAACGAGCGTGCCCGCGATCTGCACCGAGCGGAGAAGGCCGACCGCGAGTTCCGTGCGCCTGCCAGCGACCTAGACCTCGCGGCTGCGCTGGCCCGCCCACGTGAGCCGTTGAGCTACACCATCGACCGGCTCCACCCGACCGGTTCCAACTCACTCATCGCGGCGCAATACAAGGTCGGCAAGACAACCCTCATGGCGAACCTGCTCAAGAGCTACGCCGACGGCGACAAGTTCCTTGGCGAGTTCACCGTCGAGCCCGGGCCAGGCCGCATCGCCTTCTTCAACTACGAGCTGACCGACTCGATGCTCTACGACGAGTACCTGGTCCCGATGGGTATCGAGAACACCGGCCGCGTGGCCGTCTTGAACCTGCGCGGGGCCAACTTCGACCTACGCAGTCCGGCAGCGTTCGACTTCGCCGTGTCATGGCTGCAAGAGCGAAACTGCGACGCGCTCATCCTCGATCCGTTCGGCGCGGCGGCACGTCTCAACAACGAGAACGACAACAGCGAGGCTCGCAACTGGCTCTTGGGCATCCTCGACCCACTAAAGGCGGCCGCCAGCCTCAACGACCTCTGGATGCCCGCACACACCGGCCGTGGGCAGAGCGAGGAAGGCCAGGAACACGCGCGCGGCGCATCAGCGGTAGACGACTGGGCCGACGTCCGATGGACCTACACCAAGGCCAGCGTCACCGAGGACGACCGCACGGTCTGGCGTCGCTACCTCTCAGCTCACGGGCGCGCCGTTGACGTGCCCGAACGAGAGCTGGCCTACGACACCGACGACCACTCGCTCTACGTCTCGCAGTACCGCAGCCGGTCTCAGGTCAGAACCGAGAAGGGGCTGCCGGACCTCATCCGCATCGTCAGCGAGAACCCCGGCATCAACGCATCAGCTCTCAAGAAGGCGCTGTCTGTCGGTAACCGCGACAAGGGTCGGCTGATCGCTCTCGCCGTGAACGCGGGCGCGGTACGCGTCGAGGAAGGGTCAAACAATTCCAAGCTCTACTACCCGGTGGAGGCAGTTGATGCCTGAGCCCATCCCAGCTGATCCCAGCCCATCCCAACAGCCTTGGGATGCACCCGGCAGCCCATCCCAGCCCAGCGCCCCTATGGGGGCTGGGATGGGCCGGCCGAGCACCCCGCCCAAGGACCACCCGCAGACGGCAGTCCCACCCGACTCGTTTGGGACGGGCTCCCCCGTACGAGACCTCGTCCTGACCTGGCTGCTGCGTGACGGGCGGCAGCTACTCCATTACAGCGACGTGACAAAGGGCGTCTGTGGTCGCGGTCGAGCTATCAACCGGCTCGCGGCATCACCTCGCCAAGCCGTCCGCGACGCCCTGCACCAGCTCGCACACGAGGGCCGGGTGCGCCTCTCCCCCACGACCTACGCCGGCCGAGCCGGTCAACCGGGCCTCGTCATCGAGGTCATCAACGAGCTCCCACCCAAGGACGCATCCACCCATGAAGGGAACACGCCATGAGCAAGGGGAATCGCAAGCGCCGGAAGAAGGCCGGGCTGCTGCCCACGCCGGAACGCTGCGTCGCCAGGAACCGCAAGGGCGAGCCGTGCAAGAAGTACCCAATCGAGGGAGCTGTGGTCTGTGCGACTCACGGCGGTTCAGCGCCCCAGGTCCGACGCAAAGCCCAGGAACGCATCTTCATGGCGCAGGACGGCGCGGCCAGCGTGCTCGTCCGATTCATGAGTGACGACAAGGTGCCCTACGCCGAGCGCCGCCGCTGCGCTGAGTTCCTGCTGACCTACGAGAACCGCAACGAGGTCAAGGTCATGATCGAGCCCTGGCAGGAAGACATCGAGGGCATCCTCGTCATGGACGAGGACGACGACATCGTGGATGCCGAAGTCGTGCAACCGCTGCCCGAGCTGTCCGCTCGTCCCCACGACGACGAGGACCGGCTGCCGTCTCTACTGGACGACCCGCCCAACCACCAGCGCCACGGCCCACGGCTGCGGTAGCTAGCCCCGCCGCGCCGACCCAGCCGCCGTAGAACGCGGGAATAGCCCGACGTCGGCCACCGGCACCGACCCAACGTTCTTCGCCCGCCAGACGGGCCGCAAGCACCCGGAGCTACGTGCTCGTGGTCAGCCCGTTGGTCTGCACGAACCGCAGACCCGTGAACCCGCAGGTCAGGCCGTACATCGACCTCGCCTACCCCAACGGAAGGTCGCCTCCATCTAAGTCTGAACGGCAGATGGAGCGGTCGGACTCATTGGCTTCCAGCCGCGCGCTCTGTAGCCGTTGTCGGCCACGACAGGCAGACGTTCATCACCGAAGGAGAATCAGCATGGCGACGAGGAAAGGCGCGGTGCCCAAGAGCCAGGGCATCCGATACCGGCTGCGCAAGGACGGCACCGTGCGCGGCTACGAAGTCCGCTACCGCGACCCCGAGAACAACGGCAAGGTCCGAGGCAAGACCTTCAAGACGCTCGACCAGGCCAAGGCTTGGCAGCGCGACAACCTGCACGCGATCCAGCACGGCACGTACATCGCGCCAGAGAAGGAGGCCACGACCTGGGCGGCCGTCAGTCAGGAGTGGCTCGCCGGCCACCGGGTCAAGCTGCGCGCCCGCAGCATTCAGGGCTATGAGGGCGTTCTCTCACGCTGGCTGAGCCGCTGGGACCACCGCAGCATCGCCAGTATCGCTCGCAAGGACGTGCGCGACCTGCTGACCGACATACGTCGCAAGGGCCTCGCGGAGGAGACAGAGCACCGCATCTTCAACGTCGCTAGCGCGGTACTCATCTACGCCGTCCAGGAGGGCTACCTCCGAACGAGCCCGGCGGCTGCTGTGCGCCGCGAGCTGCGTAGCGCGGCACAGAAGTCGTTCCAGGCCCACCCGCTTACGCGAGAGCAGGCCGAGTCGATCATTGGGAACATTGCCGAGGGCCGGAACCGGTTGTTCGCGCAGCTCGCGCTGTGGACCGGCTTCCGAGCCGGCGAGCTGGCCGGGCTTCGGGTGCGCAACATCGACCGACTGCGCAACGTGGTGCAGGTCGACGAGACCGTCGAGGACGTGGGCGGCAAGCTCCAGCCCGGTGTGCCCAAGACCAAGAGGTCACGTGGACGACGCGTGCCGATCCCAAAGGCAGTCATGGACGAGGTCGGCGCGTTCATCGATGCACAGCGGCTCAAGCCCGACGCGTACCTGTTCGCGGCGCGGTCCGAGTACTTTCACTACCAGAATTGGCGGGTGCGGCACTGGATCCCCGCCTGCCGCGCAGCCGGGTTCTGGCACGACGGCAAGCCCACCGTGCGCCCCTACGACCTGCGACACACCTTCGCCAGCTTGCGCGCCGCCGAGGGCGTTCCTCCCCACGTCCTGCAGGCGTGGATGGGCCACACCACCATCACTACGACGATGAACATCTACACGCACGTCTACGACGGAGATACGCGGATGGAGGCTTTGGTCGAGCGGCTGTACGGCAGCGGCGAAGACACCGACAACGTTGTCAAGCTGGAGCCTGCTGACGAGGCTTAGAAGCTGTCTCCGTCGTCATCACGCGAGTGTTTGATGGTGTCGGTCTCGCTGTCCTGCAGCGTTTGGAGCCCAACCATCCCGCCGGCATCCGACGATGCTGGTTCAACGCGGTCCTCGTTGCGACCCGTCGGGCCATCGCCTTCGAACTCGTGCTCGTCTGGCGCTGCGCCCGCGCCGCCGTCAGTCATCGTCACCATCGGCCGGGGATTCGCTGCGCTCCTTCGTCTCACGGCTGGTCGGGCCTTCCGACTTCTCGACCTTGTCCATCTCTGCGTCCTGCAGGTCCATCGTGACTCGTGGCGTGCCGCCTCCCGTGATGGAGTCGAGGTGCTGTTCTTGCAAACCCTCGAGCTCCTCTGAACCGTTGTCCTCGGACGTTGACTCGGACTCTTGCTCGCTCACCGAAGCTCCTAGAGGTAGACCTGGAAACCGACAACGATCAACAGCACCGTAAGTGACACCAAGGACAGCCCCATCGACCAGACAGCCTTGCCGAACCAGGCTGCGCGCGCGTCGGCGGTCCGCAGCACCCAGTCGACTGTGCTGGCTTCATCTAGCTCTTTCGCCCGCAGCAACGACTCCGTGATGTCACTGGCTGTCTTGCCTCGACGCTCCTTCGTCACGTAGCGGCGCCAGTTCCGACGCGTTTGCCCGACACCAGCGACCTCCAACAATCGGTGTCGCAGGGTGATTAGACAGTAAGCACTCGTCAGGATGAGGAAGCCAACAGTTGCCAAGAACGGCACCCTGATGAACCAATCGACCTTCACCTCACCCGGCAACCCCGACCCGATCAGCAACGCCAGGATGACCCCAACGAACGCAAACAGGGCCACGGCACGCGCGCAGATAGATTCACTCCGCGTGTCGTGGAAGTTGATCAGCCAGCGAGCGTGCTCCGCGAAGAGTTCAATCTCCTTCTCGCCCTCGTCCTCGCTCACGACCCGCACGTTAACGGCTTCGTCCGACAGTTTCGGCTAAGACAGCCGAGGGTCATCACCGCTCGACTGAGCGCGCCTGTCTTGGCTCAGACCAGCTCGTCGACCACGGCGGCCGCAGCCAGCGACCGATCCTCTGTGTACTGGTGGGCCAGGACCAGCCAAAGGAGCCCGCCATGCCTCGCACCCCAGCCGCGATCTACCAGGACGGCCACACCATCGGACAGCTCGCCAGCCAGTGGGGCCGTTCGGCAGAGTTCGTCCGTGGTCTCATCAGCAGCGGCAAGCTCAACGTGGACGAGCGCGGTGTCGTTCCGAACGCCACGATGCGCGAGTTCTACAAGGACAACCCGCACCCGCTCGACGTCTGAAGGTCGGCCACGAGAGCCGGGGCTGCCTCACTCATCCTCACCGGGCGGGCGCTTCTGCCGATGCGGCTTCCTGCGCGGCCACCGCAGGCCGTCGTCCGACCGACGCCGGGGATGCAACCTGCTCAGATGCTTGAAGCTTTCGGGGTGTTTCGCTATCACATAAGCACCAAGGCTGTAATAGCAGATGTACGGCAAAGCTGTTGCGCAGGCTATGAAAATTAGCGCGATCAAGACTGCCTCCAGACTCATGGTGGCCGACCCGGATCGGCCTGAGCGCTGGTGGGTTCTGCAACGTCGCCATGACGGTCTTACCGGTGGTCTTCACGGTTTAGTGTCTGCACCACCATCCGGGTGGAGATGCGAGTGCACCAAACTCCGACCTCAGCCGCTTCGTGGCATCGCGCCAAGAGCTGTCCGAGCGCTATGCCCGGATACTTCGCGAGCCAATTCGTGACCCTGGCGGTCGGTGGCCCGTGTCGGGCGTCTCGGCTCGTTCAGTTGACTGTCCGAGTGTGTGCCGGCCTCGGTGCCCCTCCTGGCCATCGCGGCCTCAGAGTGCGTCGGCCTCTCGCCGCGCAGCTGTAGAGAGGATAGCGCAACGCGCTACTCGCAGGCTGAACCAACCCGGCGGGGCTGGCACGCTGCGAGCTGGCACCGACCCGGCCGACGCATTCGGCCCGCAGAACGCGGAACGGGGGTAGGTCTGCACCTGGTGCCGGCGCAGCGCTCTTCCCACCGCATACGGGCGCTAGCAGTTCTTGAAGTCTCCGTACGCCCTCGGCGGGTCGAGGGACTCTGGGTCGCCGAAGGCCGACAGCGACGTGATGATGCCTAGGTCGCCGTCAGGGCCTAGCGCGCCTTCGCTGTACCTGCCGACTGGCTGCTGCTCGACGTTCACCTCGTAACACTTCTGTACCGGGACGTCCATGGCGAACGCGTAGATGCAGTCGAACCCGACGACCTCGGACTTGGCGAAGACCGATGCAATCACGCCTGTGTCGTCGCGGACACGTATCGCGAGTTCGTCGCCGCCGCACCCGTTGATCGATCCGTCGAGTAGGACCGTTCCCGCTACCGGCCTGGTGCCGGGAGGAGCTGACGAGATCTCTCGCGCCGGCGACGCGTCCACTGATGGAGCGGCGGGCTGGCCATCGCGGGAATCGGGCCCCTCCCCAGGCGAGGCCGCATCTGAACAAGCGCCCAGCAGGAGGCACGAGAGGACTAGCAGCGATAGAAGCGAGCTGCGCAGCACGAGCGGGACGTTACGCCCTTTCGGACCGTGTCGACCCACGTCAGAGGGGCCAGCCCGTAGGCCAGCCCCTCTCGTGGTCTCTGCTGTCTAGTGGAGTGCGCTACGCCTTCGTCGGCTTCGCTGTGACGACGTGCACGACGACCTCGCGGGTGCCGGGCTTCCATCCCTTGTCGTGGCTGCCAGCTTCGACCGTGTGGGCGAGAGCGAGGTTCGTGATGAACCGGCGGGCGGTTGCAGTGGACACCTTCAGCACCTCGGCGATCGTCTCCACCGTTTGCCCGCCCTCCCGCATCTTCGCGACGGTCTCGGCCTGCTTGCGCTGCTCCGTCCCCACGGCGAGGTACGGCAGCGAGCGCTTCGTGCCATTGGCCCTCAGCTTCAGAAGGCACGCCTGCCCGGTGGACAACGCCTCGATGAGCGTCGTGGGCTTTGGCTCGGGCTTGGCCGTCGCGGGTGCAGGCTCCGCAGCGGGCTTCTGCTCGTTCGGAGCAGCGGTCGGGGTCGCCTTCGCGGCGGGCTTACGGGTGGCGGGCTTGCGGGTGGCGGTACTGGACATGCTGACCTCCTGGCCTGTCATGAGACCCGCTGTCGGGCCTCCGGTGTGACCAAGGTGCAGAAGATCGCGGCAGATGTTCAGAGCGAACTTGGGACCGGTCGGCCCGTCTCGGCGACCACCTGGGGAGACGGTCGCTGAGAGAGTCTGGTGGTGGGCCTGTCACCGGGCAGATCTCCTTATGCGGCCTGCCTGTGTGTGTACTAGCGGCGCGCGTTCTGCCTGGCCACGTGCGCGCGTGGCGGTGCCCGTGGGGAGCGCGCAGAAGAGGCGTAGGACCGGGGCGGGTACCGGGCGCGTGGTGGTCGTGCGCGTGGTCTATCAGCGAACCAATACTGCGTTCCTGCAGCGCGACATCAAACTGACCGTCTACAGTGCAGGGCGAATCGGCGCGGAAATTCGCCGATTGGCAGACCCGGCAACGACGGACGTTGGCCGCATATGAGAACGCAGGGGATTTAGTGGATCAAATTGTTAGGTCACTCACGGGTTCTTTCGCGCAGGCGCAGGGCATCACCGCACTAGAAGAGTCGGTTCAGTTCGAGGCTTTTGTGGCAAATGCCACCCTAAGCGCCTTCTACGACGAGGAATTCAACCCGCTAGACTTTGTGATCGGCGCTGGAGGCGACTTGGGTGTCGACATTGCCGCGATCATAATCAACGGAGACTTGCTGCTGGACGCGGTCGACGTGAAGCAGGCCGTCAGGGCCGCGAGACAACTCGACGTCAAGTTTGTCTTCGTACAAGCCAAACGACCAGAGTCATTCACAGCGTCCGTGTTCACCGACCTTGCTGACAACCTGCGCCACCTGATCAAAGATGAGGATCTGCTATACCCGGCCAATGCTGATGTAGTTAACTTGCGAGATGCCATGAGTTTCGTGTTCGCCGACTTGTCTAAGTTCAGCAACGGACTGCCTACCATCGTCGTGCGTTACGCGACTACTGGCGTGGTGGGCGACGCGCTGCTCGACGAGAAGCGCCGGTCAGCAGCCAGGGTATTGGATGAAACAAACTTCTTTTCAACGGTCGTTGTAGAGGCTGTTGGGGCGCGACAGCTGCGTGACCAGCACCAAGCCGCTACCTCCGCCGTGACCGCTCAGTTCAATATGGGCAAGCGGCTTACGCTCCCGAAGATGCCTGGCGTAACCCAGGCATTCATCGGAGTACTTGCCGCCAAAGACCTCGTCGCCATGATTACAGACGGATCCGGCGGTATTCGCAAGAGTCTCTTCTTTGACAATGTCCGAGACTTTCAGGACTTCAACCCAGTGAACGAGGAGATTCTGGCGTCTCTGAACGATGAAACTCGCAAAAGCCAATTTTCGGTTCTAAACAATGGCATAACTATTGTGGCCAGATCACTAACTCCCGCCGGCGATGAATTCTCTATCAGCGACTTTCAGATCGTCAACGGCTGCCAGACCTGCCACGTCCTCTTCCACGCAAAAGACGAGCTGAATGACGATGTTCACGTGAGTCTGCGCCTCATCCAGTCTCAAGACGAAGACGTTATTGCTGGCATCACAGCCGCCACAAACCGTCAAACGGCGGTCTCAGATGACGATCTTGAAGCAAGAGAGCAGTACCACAAGGACCTGGAGGCGTTATTCACAACCTTTCCCTCGGGACAGGAGCTCTACTACGAACGGCGCTCGAAACAGTATGCCGGCCAGGAAATCGAACGTACTAGAATTTTGACGCGTTCCCAGCTTGTGCGAACCTACGCGTCGATGTTTCTCGATGAACCAGCTAGAGCGGGCCGGTACGTTCGCGAGTTGCGTGAAACTCGGAAGAGTGACCTCTTCAACCCGGCGACAAATACTCTCGCCTATTACACCAGCGCCGCCGCCTACTATCGGATTGAGTGGCTTCTTCGGAACAAGCGTCTGGATCGCAAATACTCGAGCGCTCGATACCAACTGTTAACCGCGCTTAAACTGCGACTCCTCGGAGACAAGCAACTGCCCCAGGGTGACCGAAAGTCGAAGCCCGAACTTGAGAAGATCCTCAAGGTCGTTTGGGACGCTCAAGCCGCTGAGAAGGCGGTTAACGAACTCCTGCCGGCCCTGGACAAGGCCGTTGAGGAGGAGACCCCCGGTGTCGCGCTCAACCGGGACACCGTCCGAACGCGGTCGTTCACGGACCGATTCAAGACGCAGGTACTGGCTTTACCGGAATGAACCTGAGCCGTCGCAGACCGCAGATCGACCACCTGTGGCCCGTGGTCCGCGCTCGCCACGCGTGGTCAGACCCTCACCTCAGAAAGCGCCTCTGACCTGCAGAAACACCGTCTGACCTGGGCATATGGTCAGACCACCGATTCGCACTGAAAAGTGGAAGGTCGGCGGTTCGACCCCGCCCCTGCCCACGAGCACCACGCACAGTGCCCCCGCTCTCGCCAGCGGGGGCACTGCTGCGTCCGGGGCACTCAGCCGCGGGCGAGGGCGCCCATCGGGTCCCAGGCGGGCAGCACGACCGGCGGCTCGTCGAGGGCGGCGAGGAGGTGGTCGGGCAGCAGGTCGCGGCGCACCGCGATCTCGAAGACGTGCTCGGCGAACCACGAGGCGTTCATCGTCCAGTAGCCCTGCTCGCCGCGCTCGGTGCCCCACGAGTTCTCGACCCGCCAGCGCCGGGCGCGCTCGCCGTCCTCGGTCTCGACGACGTCGACGCCGGTGAGCAGCATCGCGTGGGTCATCGCGGCCTCGTGGTGCTCCAGCCGCTCGGCGCGGGTGAGGTCGGTCGTGGTGCCGTAGAGCGCGTCGTAGTCGAAGAGACGGGCGTCCCACAGGCCGCGCTCGACCGACTGCTGGTGGTCGACGTCGCAGCCGAACCACACCGGCTCGCCGGGCCGGTCGGCCGAGCCGACGACGGTGCGCATCGCCAGCTGCTCGATGACCTCCATCTCGACGTTGAGGTAGACGACCTCGGGGCCGTCGACGACGTTGCCGAGGTGCTCGACGGTGTAGGTGCGTCCGAACGGGCTCGACTCGCGCGCGTCGTGCACCAGGCACACGTAGTCGTCGAGCGGCGTGGTGACGTAGCGGGCGGCGAACTCCTGCGGCGTCAGGTCGCCGTCGCGGTGGAAGACCATGTCCTCGTCGCGCCACTGCCAGTGGAACGAGGTCGGCGGCGTGCCCAGGTGCAGGCAGAGCATGCCGTGGACGACGTTCAGCACGTCGGCCTTCGTCTCGCGCAGCGCGGCCTCCTCGGCCCCGTCGGCGGCCTGCGCGCGCAGGTCGCGCGCGGCCTGCCGCAGCACCCGGGCGAGGTCGCGGTTGAGCATGCGGGTGGCCGAGGACGAGACCGTCTCGGGCATCACGCTCTGCGGCACGAGTCCGTGCTTGGCGACGAGCGCGGCGAACATGTTCCACTGCCCGCCGTCCTCCGACGGGCTCGAGAGCAGGTGCGCGACCGTGCGGTCGTCGACGTCGCGGTCGGCGGTCTCGATGATGCTCTCGAGCCAGTGGTTGGCCTTCTCGAGCTTGTCGAAGAACATCAGGTGGTTCTGCGAGAGCTCGAGCTCCTTGACGCCCAGGGCGCGCGCCGTGCCGGGCCGCAGCAGGTTGAGGCCGGCGAACATCCAGCAGCGGCCCGACTGCTTCTGGTCGGTCGGCTTCCAGTCGTCGAGCCGGTGGCTGACGGTGCGGTCGATCGAGCGGGCCAGCTGGTGGTCGAGCGCCACCTGGTCGACCTTCGTCGCGGTCACCGCGTTCTGCAGCAGCCGCGAGCCCGGTCGCTCGTCGAACTGCTTGGTGAAGATCTCGACCTGTCCCGATGTCAGCCCACGTTCCATGGGGCGCAACCTACGCCGACCCGGGCCCCGGTCCAGACCACCGGTCGCGAATTCCCGCGTTCGCCGGACAGCGGCCCCGACGCCCGGGCATGGTTGTCCTCAGCAGCCCGAGGTGACCCGAGACACCTCGGGCTGCTTCATGTCCGGGGCACCTATCCGGCCGCCCGGGCGGCTCGGGATGGTCAGGTGCGTCAGGCGCGCATCGTGCCGAGCGCGGTCGGGCGGAAGCCCGGGAAGATGGCGTCCCGCTGGACGCCGGGCAGCCGGCTGTCCAGCACCTCCCACAGCACGTCGCGGAAGTCCTGGCGCATCGCGAGGTCGCCGTCGACGAGGTCGCCGGGCGCGAGCCCGGGCCAGTCGCCGCGCACCGCCCCGCCGGCGACGCCGGCCCCGAGCAGCAGCATCGCGTTGCCGTAGCCGTGGTCGACGCCGCCGCTGCCGTTCTCCTCCACGCGACGTCCGAACTCGCTGATCGTCACCACGGTCACGCGTCCGGCGTGGCTGCCGAGGTCGTCGAAGAAGACCTTCAGCGACGCCGCAAAGTGGCCGAGGTGGTCGGTCATCCAGCCACCGTCGACCGACCCGAGCCCCTCGTGCATGTCCCAGTCGCCGTAGTCGATCGCGATCATCTTGGTGCCGACGTCCTCGCGGATCAGCGCGGCGGTGTTGGCGAGCGCGCCGCGCAGCGGGCCGTCGGGGTAGAGGTCGCCGTGGACGTCGTCGTCCACGTTCTCGGCGAGGCGGGCGAGCTTGGTGGTCGAGTCGACGGCGACCTTGACGCCGCGGGCGAGCGGCGTGCCGCTGGCGCGCCACATCTGGCTCAGCGACTGTCGGCGCGCCTCGCCGGAGGTGCCGACGCCGGCGATCTGCAGGTCGCCCACCTGGTTGACGCCCAGGGCGGACGACGGCCCGACCATCGACGTGGGCAGCAGCGAGGTGCCGAGGGCGACGGCCTCCTCGGGCGCGTTGGCGCCGTCGAACCCGATGACGCGGTTGATCCAGCCCACGCGCAGCCGCGAGCCGGGGTCGGCGTCCTCGACCTCCTCCATGGCGTCGAAGTGGCTGCGGTTGGGGGCGGGCAGCCCCACCGCGTGCACCGCGCCGAAGCTGCCCGCCTGCCACATCGGCAGCAGCGGGTCGAGCGCCGGGTGCAGGCCGAAGCGGCGCTCGGCGCCGAGGTCGAGCAGCGCGCCCTGCGGGACGACGATCGTGCTGCGGTAGCCGGTGAGGTGGTCGTGGTCGCGGGCGGAGTCGACGTTGCGCGGCACCACGAGGGAGAGGCCGTCGGAGCCGCCGCGCAGGCTGAGGACGACGACGACGTTGCCGCCGGGCTCGCCGCCGTAGGCCACCTGCCGGAACGCGTCGCCGAACATCTGCGCCCCGGCGAGCGCGCCGCCGGTGGCCATCGCGGTGCCGAGCAGCCGGCGCCGGCTCATGCGGAACTCGGGGCAGCCGCAGGCGCGGCCACCCGTCGTCCTGCCCGACCGGGTCGTCGCGGCGCCGTCCAGGGGTGAGGTGGTCATCGTCGGCTCCGTCATCGGTGCAGGTGCAGGGGCGAGTCGAGCAGGGAGGCGACGATGCGCGTGAAGGTCCACGAGTCGACGACCTCGTCGGCGGTCAGCCGGCGCGAGAGCGGCAGGCCGACCACGGTGGCCACGCCCTCGGCGATGCCCTGGCGTGGTCGTTCGCCGAGCAGCCGCAGCCCGAGCTGGTCGATCACCTGCAGCAGCGTGGCGGGCATCGGCGGCAGCATCGACCGCTCGGTCGGGAAGGTGGCCCGCTCGGTGGGCCACCACCGCGCCGCGAGGTCGCGGTGCACGTAGACGCTGGTGAGCACCCGGCCCGCGCTCGACCACGCCGCCCCGACCTCGGGGTAGCCGTTCGGCGCGGGCCACTCGTACGGCGGCTGACCGGCCTGCGAGTACTGCCAGTACATCGCGTTGGCGAACGCGTCGTCGCGGCCCGGGCGCTGCAGGCGGATGCCGAGCGCGCGCACGGTGGCCACGTAGTCCTCGGTCGGCATCCGCACCTTCGACATCGGCGCGGCGTCGAAGTCGGGGTGCGAGACGAGGGCCCGCAGCGTCGGCACGATCGCCGTCCGCCCCGTCGAGTAGGCCTTCGCGACGGCGTTGACGATCGAGGCCGAAGGGGTGTCGGAGACGAAGCGCACGCACAGCCGGTGGGCCAGGCGGCGCGCGGTCGCCGGGTGGTGGGCGAGGTAGGAGAGGTAGGCCAGGGTCGCCGCCCGGCCGTCGGCCCTGTCGTTGCGGTGCTTGAACGACATGACCTTCACCGGGTCGGTGTCGTGCCACTCCGGCTCGTAGGCGTGGGCGAAGTCGTCCCACAGGTCGACGCGGTAGCCGGTGAGCATCCGGGCCGAGGCCTTGACGTCGTCCTCGGTGTAGCCGGCGTCGACGCCGACGGTGTGCAGCTCGAGCAGCTCGCGGCCGAGGTTCTCGTTGGGCGCCCACTTCGAGGAGAACGCGTTGTCGAGGTAGAGCCCCATGGCCGGGTGGGTGATGGTGCGCTGCAGCAGCGTCTCGAAGCTGCCGAGCGCGTTGGCGCGGATGACCCGGTCGTAGTCCATGCGCCAGAACTGCGCCTCCTCGTGGCCGAGGGTCACGTGCAGCAGGTTCGACCAGAAGTCGACCATCAGCTCGTGCACCTGGCGCCGGCCGTGGATGCGGCGCGCCACCGTGCGGCGGCTGAGGTCGGCGACGACGTCCCAGATGTACTCCTGCTCGCTGTGGTGGCGGTCCCAGATCGCCCGGGGCGAGCGCAGCGTCGAGGGGTACCAGCCGTCGATGTCGGCGCCGGCCGGGTCGGGCAGGTCGGCGGGCCTCAGCTGCCGCTCGAACCAGGCCCGGCCGCCGCCGGCGCGCCGCACCTCCTCGGCCAGCGCGGGCGTGAGGCCCCAGCTGAACCGGCGCACGAGGTGCCGGTCGGCGGGCGGCAGCGCCCGCACCGTGTCGGCGCGGACGGCGGCGTAGGTGCGCGACGCGCGCCCCGGACGCCGGCGCCGGTCGTCGGTGGCCTCGGGCGCGGCGGCGGGACGGCGGGGACGGTCGGAGGTCACGGAGGCTCCCGGGGGGGCGGGCGCCGATGGGGGTGTCGGCGCGGTCGGGCCACGCTAGGGCCCCCCGGGGGCGGCCCGCCAGGCTCCGACGTCCGCGCGGGACCGATCGGTGCGCCACCGGGGGCGAATCGGTCCGATCGGCCCGAGCGGCATGGTCACTTCGGGTCAGCCCGGGCCTCGGGTTGCGGGGGTTGCGGGGCTGGCGGATGGTCCGACCGGCCGACCGGACGACGTGATCTCGGCCACGCACCACCACCGGGCCGTCGCCGTGCCCCCGCGGGGGAGCCCGCCGGGACGGCGGTTACGGAACCGTGACGCATGACGACGCGTCGAACGGGAATCGAACGACAAGCGTCTCACGGCGTAACCTGGATGTTCACCCCCGCCGCGCCCCGCGGCGTCCCGTCACCACTTCGAGCCGCGGAAGCGAGGCCTCATGCCCGAGCGACTGATCGACGAGCCGGTCGAGACGACCGACGAGTCGACCGGCCGCCCGCAGCGTGGTCCGTGGTACTCGTTGCTGTGGGCCCAGCGGGTCTCCTGGCTCGGCGCCATGGCCTGCGCGCTGGTGCTCGAGCTGTCCGGCCTCATCGGCGAGGGCGGCTTCTGGTGGGAGTCGACCTTCGTCAACACCCTCAGCTTCGTGGCCGACAGCCTGGTCATCTGGCTGATCCTCGTGGTGCTGATCGGCCTGACGAACCGGGTCACGTTCTCGCTCGGCATCGTGGTGGCGCTGACAGTGGTCATCGCGGTGGCCAACCGGGTCAAGCTCGGCCTGCGCTCCGAGCCCGTCTACCCGAGCGACGTCGACTTCATCAAGGAGCCCGGCTTCCTCACCACCATGGTCGCTCCACAGATGCTGGTCATCGCCGGCATCGGGGTGCTCGCCATCGTCGCCGCGGCCTGGTTCCTCGGCCGCAAGTTCGAGCCGCGGATGGCGCCCGTGTGGCTCTCGCACCTGCCGGTGCGTCGCCAGCTCGTCGCCGTCCTCGCGCGCGCCATGGTCGTCACCTTCGCGCTGGCGCTGCTGGTCGACACCACCCGGTTCAACGACCCCGGCAACGCCTGGCGCGCGGTCTACGAGGTCGGCAACCGCAAGTGGCGCTACTGGAACCAGCGCACCAACTACCTGGCCAACGGCTTCGTCGGCGGCTTCCTCTACAACATGCCGACCGTCGCGATGCCGACGCCCGAGGGCTACGGCCCCGACGAGATGGACGCCGTCGCCACCCGCTACGAGCGCATGGCGGCCAAGATCAACCGCAACCGCACCGGCTCGCTCGACGACACCAACGTCGTCATCGTGCTCAGCGAGTCGTTCACCGACCCCACGCGCCTCAACGGCTTCGACCTCGACGAGGACCCGATCCCGCGCACCCGGGCGATGATGAAGGCGGGCACCTCGGGCCAGATGATGGCCCAGCTCTACGGCGGCGGCACCGCCAACATGGAGTTCGAGACCCTCACCGGCCAGTCCATCGGCCTGTTCGAGCCGCAGCTGAGCTCGCCGTACCAGATGCTCGTGGGCGAGTACGACTCCTACCCCTCGGCCGTCGGCTGGTTCGGCGCCCACGGGCACAAGCCCATCGCGATCCACCCCTACATGACGGGGATGTACAAGCGGAACAAGGTCTACGACACCTTCGGCTTCGACGAGTTCATCCACGACACGACCATGTCCGAGACCGACATGATCGACGACAACGAGTTCATCTCCGACCAGTCGGCCTTCGACGAGGTGCAGAAGCAGATCGAGGAGTCCGACGACCCGCTGATGGTCAACCTCGTCACGATGCAGAACCACATCCCGGTCGACGACAACTACCCCGACCCGATCGGGGTCACCGGCGACGTCGACGACGACGAGGCCAACCGCATCGGCAACTACGCCCGCGGCCTGTCCTACACAGACAAGGCGCTCAGCTCGTTCCTGCAGTCGCTCAAGCAGTCGAAGGAGAAGACCGTCGTGGTCTTCTTCGGCGACCACCTGCCGGGCATCTACGACTCCGACGTGGCCGACGCCAACCCGGGCCTGGGCATGTACACCACGCCGTTCTTCCTGTGGAGCAGCGAGGGGACGCCGCAGAAGCGGCTGCCGCAGTCGAGCCCGACCGGCTTCCTGCCGATGCTCTACGAGATGGCCGACGCGCCCATCCCGCCGTACTTCGCGATGCTCGAGCGCATGCGCAAGCACGTCACCGCGCTCGAGCAGGGCCGGATGCTCTCCCCCACCGGCGCGGAGATCTCCGAGGACGACCTCGGGCCCGCCGGCCAGCGCGCCCTGCAGGACGCCCGCCTGGTGCAGTACGACTTCTCCATCGGCGACCGCTACGCCGTCGACCGGATGTGGCCCGGCGCGCTGCGCTGAGGCCCGCCGGTCGCCGTCCCGCTCGCGTCCCACCCCTTCGTGGTTGGCGGGAGCACGCCTGTTCGCTATTATCTCTAGTGAATCAATCGGCATTGGAGACAGACGATGAGCGACACGCACCTCGGGACGCGCCAGCCCACCACCCGCCACGACGACGCGGGCCGCCGCAGCGACCTCGATCGTGACCTCGTCAGCATCGTCGCGGTGCTCGCGATCCTCGTCCTCACCGCCGCCGCGTTCGTCGTCCAGGCCGGGCTGCCACTCTGATCCCCGGCGGTGCTGCGCTAGGTTCGGCGCCGCAGCGGCACCGTCCGGTGCCCGCACCACGAACGAGAGGACGCAACACCCCATGAACCGCTCCGAGCTCAAAGACGCCATCGCCTCCGCGACCGGCCTGAGCGGTGCTCAGGCCGACCAGGCCCTCGGCGCCACCCTCGACGCCATCACCAGCACGCTGGCCAAGGGCGAGAAGGTCACCATCGCCGGCTTCGGCACCTTCGAGACGCGCGAGCGCTCCGCCCGCCAGGGTCGCAACCCGCAGACCGGCGAGTCGATCGACATCGCCGCGAGCACCGCGCCCGCCTTCAAGGCCGGCGCCGCGCTGAAGAAGGCCGTCCAGGGCTGAGCCCCGCCGCCCGAGCCGATCGGGCACCCGCACCACCCGACAGCCGGTCCCGCACCCGCGGGGCCGGCTGTCGGCGTCCCGGGACCCGCGCGCGCCCCCGGGAGGCCCCCGCGCGTCAAGGACGGTTGACGCGTCGCCGATGATGAAGGCGTCCACGTGCGTGCTGGGGGTCGAGGCGGAGGGAGGGTCGCGTCGTGACCGTGCACGACCCCGCACTCGCGCGCGCCGTCTTCGAGGCCACCACCGACGCCCTGTGGCTCGTCGGGTTCGACGGCGAGACCCTGCTGGCCAACCAGGCGCTGGCCGACCTGCTCGACCGGCCGTTCGCGGGCATCGAGCGCCTCAGCGGCTTCGAGATGCACGACGAGCAGGGCCGCCTCGACTTCGCCGTCCACCTCGAGCAGATGCGCGAGGGCCACACCGGCGCCGTCAACGAGGAGACCCTCGTCGTGCGCGCCGACGGGTCGACGGTCTGGACGCTGGTGAGCTGGTCGCCCGTGGCCGGGCCCGACGGCACCACCCTCGGCTACCTGCACCGCTTCACCGAGTACACCGAGCGGCGCCGCCTGCTCGACGAGCTGCAGGACCGCGAGCAGCAGCTGGCCGCAGCGGCGTCCCTGGCCCGGCTCGGCACGTGGCGCTGGGACGTCGCCCCCGACCGCGTGTGGTGGAGCGCCGAGCTCTACGACCTGTTCGGCGTCGAGCCGGGCCGGTTCCCGGGCACCTGGACGGCGACCTTCGACCTGCTGCACCCCGACGACCGCGAGGCGGTGCGCGCCGTCATCCTCACCGCCCTGCGCCACCAGGACGAGTTCACGTGGGAGTCGCGGTTCGTCAACCCGGTGCACGGGCTGCGCTGGGTGCGCGGCTACGGGCGGGTCGAGCGGGACGACGAGGGCGTCGCCGTCGAGGTGACCGGCATCTGCCAGGACATCACCGACCTGCGCACCGCCGGCGAGGCCGCCAGCGCGGCCACCGAGCGGCTGCAGC
The DNA here is from genome assembly GCF_039543705.1 of Nocardioides marinquilinus. Lineage (NCBI taxonomy): Bacteria > Bacillati > Actinomycetota > Actinomycetes > Propionibacteriales > Nocardioidaceae > Nocardioides > Nocardioides marinquilinus. Next base: position 762,429 of record NZ_BAABKG010000002.1, on the reverse strand, counting down.
TGCTGCAGCGCACCGCGGGCGCCGCCAACCGCTCCAGCACGCTGGCCGACGCCCTCGTGCGCTCGGCCGAGCTGGTCGACGAGCTGACCCAGTGGCAGCCGGTGGGCGTCTTCGCCCGCGCCGAGCGCGGCGGGCCGCTGCAGGCCTACACGATGCCCGACCCGGTGCGCGGCGTCCCCGAGCCCGACCGCGAGCGGGCCGAGGAGTGCTGGGCCAGCCGCGAGGTCGAGGTCGCGTCGGTCGCCTCGGCCCCCGACCGGTGCCTGGTGAGCCTGCCGGTGCGCCGCGGGCGGGGCGTGGCGTGCGTCGTCCAGCTGCTGCTCGACGTGCCCGAGCCCGACGGGCAGACGTGGTCGGTGCTGACCCAGATGAGCGACCAGCTGAGCCGGGTGGCCGAGCGCGAGCGGTCGAACGCGCTGCTGTCGGAGGCGCGCGACGAGGCGATGGCGGCCTCGGCGCACAAGTCGGAGTTCCTGGCCACGATGAGCCACGAGATCCGCACCCCCATGAACGGGGTGATCGGGCTGACCGACCTGTTGCTGCGCACCCGCCTCGACGACCAGCAGCGGCGGCTGGCAGAGGGGCTCCGCGGGGCCGGCCTGACGCTGCTGGCGCTGATCAACGACGTCCTCGACCTGTCGAAGATCGAGTCGGGCAAGCTCGACCTCGAGGTCACCGAGTTCGACGTCCGCGCGGTGCTCGAGGAGACCGCGACCATCCTCACCGGGCCCGCGCACGAGAAGGGCCTCGAGCTGGTGGTGGGCTGCGAGCCGGCGGTGCCGCGCGCCGTCCTCGGCGACCCGGTGCGCCTCGGCCAGGTGCTCACCAACCTCGGCTCGAACGCGGTGAAGTTCACCGAGGGCGGCGAGGTGGTCATCGACGTCGCCCTCGACCCCGCCGCGTCGCGCGAGGCGGGGCGGGTGGCGCTGCGCGTCGAGGTGCGCGACACCGGCATCGGCATCCCCGAGCACGCCCTCGAGGGGCTCTTCGACGCCTTCACGCAGGCCGACCGCTCGACCACCCGCGAGCACGGCGGCACCGGGCTCGGGCTGGCGATCTCGCGGCGGCTCGTGGAGCACATGGGCGGCGAGATCGGCGTCCGCAGCTCGCCGGGGTCCGGCAGCGTGTTCTGGTTCACCACCACGCTCGCCGAGCTGGACGACGACCACCCGGCCGCCGGGGCCCCCGGGGTCGCCGGGGTCGCCGGGGTCGCCGGGGCCCGTGGCGCGGACGCCGCCGGCCGCACCAGGCGCCGCCGCGTGCTCGTGGTCGACGACAACCCGACGGCCGCGGCGTTCCTGGCCCGGCAGCTGGAGGTCTGGCAGCACGAGCCGGTGGTGGCGGTCTCGCCCGTCGAGGGGCTGCGCGAGCTGGTGGCCGCCGCCGAGCGCGGCACGCCGTACGACCTCGCCCTGGTCGACCTCGACATGCCCGGCGTCGACGGGCTCGAGCTGGGGCGGCAGGTGCGCCGCGAGCCGCGGCTGGCGGGCATCGACCTGCTGCTGGTGGCCGGCGACGGCGCGGGCGCCGCCGAGCTCGGCGCCGCGGGCTTCCGGGCCCAGGTCGGCAAGCCGGTGCGCCCCTCCGAGCTCTACGACCTCCTCCTCGAGGCCTCGCCGCCGACCGCCGACCCCCCCGCGCCGGCCGTGGTGGCGGCCGGCACCCGGCGTCGTCCGGCGGCGCCCGAGCCGCTCGGGCTCCGGGTGCTCGTCGTCGAGGACAACGCCGTCAACCGCATGGTCGCGACCGGGCTGCTGGAGAACCTGGGCTGCGAGGTCGACACCGTCACCAACGGCGCCGAGGCGGTGACGGCGCTGCCGCCGGGCCACCGGGTCGACGTCGTGCTCATGGACTGCCGGATGCCGCTGCTCGACGGGTTCGCCGCCACCCGGGCGATCCGGGCCGGCGAGCCGGACGGCGTCCGGGTGCCCATCATCGCGATGACCGCCTCGGCGCTGCCCGGCGAGCGCGACCGGTGCCTGGAGGCCGGCATGGACGACTTCCTGACCAAGCCCGTCGACCCGGCGCAGCTGGCGCAGGCCCTGGCGCGGGTGCCGGCGGCCGCCGGGTCGGGCGACGCGGCGGCCGAGCCCACGCCGGAGCCGGTCGGGCCCGGGCGGCACCTGGACGGCGGTCCCGCGGCCGTGCCCGGCGCGGGCGGGGCGCCGGCGTCGGAGGTGCTCGACCCCGAGCGCGTCGCGATGCTCTCCGAGCTGGTCAAGGACGGCGTGAGCTTCTTCGAGCGCACCCGCACCTCGTTCCTCAGCCGCGCCGACGGGTCGCTGGCGCGCCTCAGCGTCGCGCTGGCCGACGGTGACGTGGAGCGGCTCGTCGCCGACGCGCACCAGCTCAAGGGCAGCGCGCTGAACCTCGGGCTGACCCGGGTCGGGCACCTGGCCGGCGACCTCGAGCACCTCGGCCGCGACGGGCTGGACGGGCCGGACGACGAGTCGCAGGCGGACGCCCTGCTCGACGCGCTGCGCGTCGCGATGGCGCAGGGCGTGGCGGCCCTGATGGCCGCCGGGGGCGCCGCCGAGGCGTGAGCCGGACGCCCGCCGGGTGTTCTACGGTGGGATCAGCCGCGCCACCCCTGCGGCCGACCAGACCGATCGTCCCCACCCACGGACGCCGCGGTCGCCGACCACCCGAACGGACGCCACCCATGTCACTCACGCCCGCACCCGCCTCCACCGACGTCTTCGACCTCGGCGCCGAGCACGAGCAGGTCGTCTTCGCCCACGACCCCGCCAGCGGGCTGCGCGCCATCGTCGCGATCCACTCCACCGCCCTCGGCCCCGCGCTGGGCGGCACCCGCTTCCACCCCTACCCGACGACGGCGGCCGCGTTGAGCGACGTCCTCGACCTGGCGCGCGGCATGACCTACAAGGCCGCGCTGGCCGGGCTCGACCTCGGCGGCGGCAAGGCGGTCATCGTCGGCGACCCGGGCGTCGACAAGAGCGAGGCGCTGCTGCGGGCCTACGGACGCTTCGTGGAGTCGTTGGGCGGGCGCTACCGCACCGCCTGCGACGTCGGCACCTACTCCGACGACATGGACGTCGTGGCGCGTGAGTCGCGCTTCGTCACCGGCCGCACCGTCGCGCACGGCGGTGCCGGCGACAGCTCGGTGCTCACCGCGTTCGGCGTCTTCCGCGGCCTGCTCGCCGCGGCCGAGGCCGCGTGGGGGTCGCCGTCGCTCGACGGCCGCGTGGTCGGCGTCTCGGGCGTCGGCAAGGTCGGGCGGCACCTGGTGGGGCACCTGGTCGAGGCGGGCGCCCGGGTCGTGGTCAGCGACGTCGCGACGGCGGCGGTCGACCGGGTGCGCGACGAGCACCCGGACGTGACGGCGGCGTCGTCCACCGACGCGCTGGTGGCCGGCGACCTCGACGTCTACGCACCGTGCGCGCTCGGCCACGCGATCACCGACGAGGTCGCCGAGACGCTCTCGGCGCGGGTGGTGTGCGGCGCGGCCAACAACCAGCTCGCCCACCCCGGCGTCGAGAAGACGCTGGCCGACCGCGGCATCGTCTACGCCCCCGACTACTGCGTGAACGCCGGCGGGCTGATCCAGGTGGCCGACGAGCTCGAGGGGTTCTCCTTCGAGCGCGCCCAGCAGCGCGCGGCCCGCATCTACGACACCACCCGCGACGTCCTCGCCCTCGCCGCCTCCGACGCCGTCTCCCCCGCCCTCGCCGCCGACCGCCTCGCCGAGCGCCGCATCCGCGACGTCGGCCGCCTCCGCGGCATCTGGCTCCCCGCCTGACTCGAGCCGGGACGTCGACGCAGACCGGACCCCTCGGGCCCTGCGCCTGTCGAAGGGCCCTTCGACGAGCTCAGGGTCCGTGTGCCCGGGCCGACCTCGGTGGGCCGGCGGTCTCGAGGCTCGTCGCCAGGGCTCCTCGCACCTCGACCATCGTCAGGCACACCGCTGGTAGAGCAGGCCGAGCGTCTACGCGAGGCCGTCGTCGAGACCCCGTGACGTCAACGCAGACCGGACCCCACGGACCCTGCGCCTGTCGAAGGGCCCTTCGACGAGCTCAGGGTCCGTGTGCCCGGGCCGACCTCGATGGGCCGGCGGTCTCGAGGCTCGTCGCCAGGGCTCCTCGCACCTCGACCATCGTCATCCGTCGCTGCTGACGATGGTCGAGGTGCGAGGCCGGCCACGGCCGAGCCTCGAGACCCCGCACCATCGACGCGAACACCACCGCACGACGTCCGAGCCCTACGACGAGCTCAGCGTCCGTGCGGCCCGGCCGGCCTCGGCGGGCCGACGCGCTGGCGACGAGGGGTTCAGTCGCGGCGCTTGGCGTAGTCGGACCACTCGTCGTGGTCGTCGGTGGAGCGGTCGACGTCTCCGCCGCCGCCGTCCTCACCGTGCAACTCGCGCGCCAGGGCCCCGAAGTCGGTCTCGTGAGTCCGGTACTTCAGGTCGCGCGCGACCTTCGTCTGCTTGGCTTTCGCTCGGCCGCGGCCCATAGGGTCCAGCCCCCTCGCACACTTGGCCGGGCGCGCAAGGCGACCCGGGCTCTCTCGACATCTCGTGGGGGCAACGCTACCTGTTGCACGTCTGTTCCGGCACGTCGGACGGCACTTGAATGCTCGCCGTGTCGGCGGCGGCGCCCTCAGGCCCGGTCGGGGTGCTGCCCGGCGAGCCGGACGGTGGCCTCGCCGTCCGGGTCGACGTCGACCTGACCGGCGACCCAGGCGCGCTGGTCGAGGCCCTGGAGCAGGTGCAGGGCAGGCTCGACGGAGTCGGGCGGGCAGAGCACGACCATCCCGACGCCGCAGTTGAGCGAGGACTCGAGGTCGTCCTGCGAGACCCGGCCGACGCCGCGCACGAGGTCGAAGACCGGCGGCGGGTTCCAGGTGGCGCGCTCGAGGGTGGCGCGCAGCTCGGCGGGCATGACGCGCTGCAGGTTGGCGGCCAGCCCGCCGCCGGTGACGTGCGCCATGGCGTGCACCTCGGTGTGCTCGGCGAGGGCGAGGCAGGCCTTGGCGTAGACGCGGGTGGGCTCGAGCAGCTCCTCCCCCAGGGTGCGGCCGAGCTCGGGGACGTGCCGCTCCAGCGACCAGCCGGCCTCCTGCAGCAGCACGTGGCGCACCAGCGAGTAGCCGTTGGAGTGCAGGCCGGACGACGCCAGCGCGATCACGGCGTCGCCGGGGCGCACCCGCCCGGGGCCGAGCAGCCGGTCGGCCTCGACCACGCCGGTGGCGGCACCCGCGACGTCGTACTCGTCGGGGCCGAGCAGGCCGGGGTGCTCGGCGGTCTCGCCGCCGATGAGGGCGCAGCCGGCCTCGACGCACGCCTCGGCGATGCCCTTGACGATGGCGGCGATGCGCTCGGGCACGACCCGCCCGGTGGCGATGTAGTCGGTCATGAACAGCGGCTCGGCGCCGCACACGACGAGGTCGTCGACGACCATCGCCACCAGGTCGAAGCCGATGGTGTCGTGCACGTCCATCGCCTGGGCGATGGCGACCTTGGTGCCGACGCCGTCGGTGGACGTCGCCAGCAGCGGCCGGGTGTAGCCGGTGAGGGCGCTGGCGTCGAAGAGCCCGGCGAACCCGCCGATGCCGCCGATCACCTCGGGCCGGCCGGCCTTCGCCACCCAGCCCTTCATGAGCTCGACGGCGGTCTCGCCGGCCTCGACGTCGACCCCCGCTCGCGCGTAGGCGGACAGCTGCGGCTGGTCGGGGTTGGTCACGGGGCTCCGCTCGTGGTCGGTCACGGGTTGTTGAGCACGGGCAGCGCCTTGCCGTGCGTCGGCGAGGTGATCGAGGTCTCGAGCAGGTGCTTGCCGAGCAGGCTCTCGTCGGGCAGCTCGATCGGGTACTCGCCGGTGAAGCAGGCGCGGCACAGCCGCTCGGCGGGCTGACCGGTGGCGGCGACCATGCCCTCCTCGGAGATGTAGCCCAGGCTGTCGGCGCCGACGCTCGCGGCGATCTCGTCGACGTCCAGGCCGTTGGCGATCAGCTCAGCGCGGGTGGCGAAGTCGATGCCGTAGAAGCACGGCCACTTCACCGGCGGGCTGGAGATGCGCACGTGCACCTCGAGCGCCCCGGCCTCGCGCAGCATCCGCACCTGGGCGCGCTGGGTGTTGCCGCGCACGATGGAGTCGTCGACGACCACGATGCGCTTGCCGCGGATCATGTGCTCGAGCGCGTTGAGCTTGAGCCGGATGCCGAGCTGGCGCAGCGTCTGGCTGGGCTGGATGAAGGTGCGGCCGACGTAGGCGTTCTTCACGAAGCCCTGGCCGAAGGGGATGCCGCTCTGCTCGGCGTAGCCGGCGGCGGCCGGCGTCCCCGACTCGGGCACCGGCATCACCAGGTCGGCCTCGACGGGGTACTGGCGGGCCAGCTCGCGGCCCATCTCGACCCGCGCCTCGTGCACGCTGCGGCCGCTGATGGTGGCGTCGGGGCGGGCGAGGTAGACGTACTCGAAGACGCAGCCCTTGGGCGCCGGCTCGGCGAAGCGGTGGCTGCGCAGGCCGTCGGCGTCGATGACGACCAGCTCGCCCGGCTCGACCTCGCGCACCACGCTGGCGCCGATGGTGGCGAGCGCGGCGTCCTCGCTGGCGACGACCCAGCCGCGGTCGAGGCGGCCGAGCACGAGCGGGCGGATGCCCTGCGGGTCGCGGGCGGCGTACAGCGTGTTCTCGTTCATCCACACGAAGCAGAACGCGCCCTGCAGCAGCGGCAGCACCTCGAGCGCCCGCTCCTCGAGCGAGGTGTCGGGGTGGTGGGCCAGCAGCGCGGTGACCAGGCCGGTGTCGTTGGTGGAGCCCTCGCCGCCGCGCACGTGCAGGTCGAGCTCGCCGTCGTCGCCGGGCAGCTCGGAGACCAGCTGCGCGATCTCGTGGGTGTTGACCAGGTTGCCGTTGTGGCCCAGCGCGATGGAGCCGCCGTAGGTGGGGCGGAACGTCGGCTGGGCGTTCTGCCACGTGCTGGCGCCGGTCGTGGAGTAGCGGGTGTGGCCGATGGCCAGGTGCCCGGTCAGCGAGGCGAGCGTGGTCTCGTCGAAGACCTGCGAGACCAGCCCCATGTCCTTGTAGACCAGGATCTGGCGGCCGTTGCTCACCGCGATGCCGGCGGACTCCTGCCCGCGGTGCTGCAGCGCGTAGAGACCGAAGTAGGTCAGCTTGGCGACGTCCTCGCCGGGCGCCCAGACACCGAAGACGCCACAGGCGTCCTGCGGCCCCTGGTCGCTGGGGTCGAGCGCCGCGGTGAGCCTGCCGTCGCCGCCGGAGCGGCTGCTCAGATAGGGCACGTCCCGATCCTACGGAACCGGACGCCGGGTGCCGAGAATCCCCGTAGGCTGGACGACGGCTCCCATCGACCTTCGAGGCACTGCTGTGAACCACTCATCCCCACGCGCGCACATCGACGTGACGAGCTGGTCCGACGCCGGATCCCGCGAGGCGCTGTCGCTCGTGGCGGCGTCCGTGGCCGAGATGGTGGGCTTCGAGATCGCGATCATCAGCGTGGTGCGCGGCGACCGGATGCACTCGGTCGCGGTCGAGGGCAGCCACGAGATCCGCACCGCGATGCTCGGCGTGGCCACGCCGCTGCGCGCCGCCACCGCCGAGCTCGAGCGGGCCGACGACTGGGGCCGGTTCCGGTTCGTGCCCCACGAGCGCACCGCCTCCGACCTGCACACCGTCGGCTGGGTGCCCGACATGGACCCGGTCGAGGGCGAGGACGCCTGGCACCCGCTCGACCTGCTCGTCGCGCCGCTCTACGGCGAGGACGGCGCCATGCTCGGCCTGCTCTCGATCGACCTGCCGCTGACCCGGCGTCGTCCCGACCCCACCCAGCGCCACCTGCTCGAGCGCTACGCCGCCCAGGCCGAGCGCACCCTGCGCATGGCCGTCGAGCGCGACGAGCTCGGCGAGCGCATCCGGCTCGCCGAGGCCGCGCGGGGCGTCGTCCGCTTCGCCAGCGCGCAGGACGACCTCGAGCGGGTGCTCGACGACTGCCGCGCCCCGCTGCTCGAGGGCTTCCGCGCCGACTACCTCGGCATCCGCACCTACGCCACGAGCGAGCTGGCGGCCGTCGGGTCGCCCCCGCCGCCGGTCTCCGAGGCGCTGATGGACAACATCCGCGACATCGCGCGGCGCGCCTGGGACGCCCAGGGCGTCGTGGTCGCCGCCGACCACCTCCGGCCGCCGGGCTTCGTGAGCGAGGAGCAGAACGCCGCCATGCTCCTCGCCGTCCACGACACCGGGATGGCGACCTCGATGCTGGTGCCGCTCGGCTCCGGCACCGAGTGCCTGGGCCACATCGCCCTCGGCCGCGTCGACCCCTCGCTGCCCTGGAGCCCCGACGAGCGCGCGAGCGCCTTCGACGTCGCCCGCGACATCGCCCAGGCCGTCGTCCGCTCGCGCAACCTGGCGCACGAGCAGCGACTCGTCGAGCAGCTGCGCGACCTCGCCACCTACAAGGCGCAGGTGCTCTCGACGGTCTCGCACGAGCTGAAGAACCCGCTGGGCGCGATCCTCGGCCACCTCGAGCTGCTCGAGGGCGTCGGCGGCATGCCCACCGACGCGCGGCGCTCGGTGGCGGCCCTCGAGCGGGCCGCGCTGCGCATGCGCCGGGTCGTCGACGACCTGCTGGCCCTGGCCGAGATCGAGGACCCCGAGGCCGACGTGCCGGGCGAGGTGCTCGACGTCCGCGCGGTCATCGACGAGGCCGTGCAGCTGACGCGCGAGGGTGCCGAGAACCGCGACCTGCACATCGACGTCGTGGTGCCCCACGAGGAGGCCCTGGTCAGCTTCGACGCCGACGACCTCGACCGGGTGCTGACCAACCTGCTGAGCAACGCGGTCAAGTACACCCACGCTGGCGGCTCGGTCGCGCTGACGGTGACGGTCCACGACGAGGAGGTCGAGATCGCGGTGGCCGACGAGGGCATCGGCATCTCCGAGGCCGATCAGGAGCGGCTGTTCACCGAGTTCTTCCGCTCCACCAACCCGCAGGCGGTCGCGCGGCCGGGCACCGGGCTGGGCCTGACGATCTGCAAGCGCATCGTCGAGCGCCACGGCGGGCGCATCGGCGTCCAGTCGACCCTCGGCGAGGGCAGCACCTTCCGGGTCAGCCTGCCGCGGGCCAGCCGCGACGCGCGCGTGGCCAGCTGAGCCCCTGCGACAGGCTCCCTTCGACAGGCTCAGGGTCCGTGGGTCGGGTCCGCGTGGAAGACCGGTCCCCTCGTCAGGGCTAGCGGGTGACGCGGACGCCGGCGCGGGCGACGATCGTCGCCGCCACCTCGGCGGCCTGGCCGCGGATCTCGGGGATGGCGGTCGACTCCCACGTGATGCCCTTGCGGGGAGGGCCCACGGCGTGCAGGCCCGGGACAACGACCCCGTCGTCGCCGACGACCGCGCCCTCGACCGTGGTGTCGAGGCCCAGGTGCAGCGGGTCGGGCCGCACCAGGCCGCGCTCGCGCAGCGCCAGCAGCAGCGGGTCGCTGGAGCGGGTGATGTCGGTGGCCGGGCCGGTGCAGTTGACGATCGCGCTGGCGTGCAGCGGCACCTGCAGCTGGCCGGCGCGCACCAGGCAGCCGTCGCCGCGGTCGGCGACCGAGCGCAGGCCGCCCGACAGCACGCTCAGGCGGCCGTCGTCCTGGTAGCCCTGCAGCCGGGCGGCGACCTCGGGGGCCATGCGGTGGCGACGGACCTCCCAGGCCCGGGCGTGGACGTCGAGGAAGCGGCGGCGCTCGGCGAGCGGCAGCCGCAGCCACAGCGACGGCGTGGCGGCGCGCAGGCCGTCGACGACCGCGCGCCACCCGACGCCCTGGCGGGCGGCGGCGGCGACCTGCTCAGCGACGTGGTCGGCCAGCAGGTCGGCGGTCAGGTCGCCGGAGGGCACCGGCGGCACCCACGCGGTCGACTGCTGCGCGACGTGCGCGTGCGGCAGCATGCCGTGGCGGCTCACCATGACCACCCGGCGGCCGGCCCCCTCGGCGAGCAGCGTGATGACGGTGTCGACGGCGGTCAGGCCGGTGCCGACGACCACGATGGTGGCGTCGTCGGGCAGCGTGCGCAGCGCGGCGAGGTCCCACGGGTTCGACAGGTGCCACGACGCCGGCGGCAGCTCGTCGCCGTCGAGCACGAGCGGGCGGGGCCGCGGGTTGCCGTAGGCCAGGACGACGTCGTCGGCCCGCGAGACGACGCCGCCGGTGCGCAGCGCGAAGCCGCCGCCCTGCGCCGGGTCGAGCGGGGCGACGTCCTCGACCCGGCCGGCGCGGATGGAGAGGCGGTGGTCGGCGACGCGGGCGAGGCGGTCCTGCAGGTAGGCGGCGAAGTCGAGGCGCGGCAGGAAGGCCTGCGGGTCGACGCTGCGGCCGGTGTCGCGCGCCCAGTCGAGCAGGTCGGACGGCACGTCGGTGAAGGCGCTCATGTGGCGCGAGCGCACGTTGAGCAGGTGGCGCGGGTCGTTGGTGCCGTAGGCGACGCCGCGGCCCACGATGCCGCTGGCCTCGTGGATCTCGACCCGCAGCCGCGGGTCGGTGCTCGCGCCGAGCAGCCGCAGCGCGGTGAGCACGCCGCTCGCACCACCGCCGACGATCGCGGTGGTGTGGTGAGTGTCAGAGCCGGTCACGGCGTTCGAGGGCGGAGCAGCGGTGACAGTCATGGCCTAACCGTACCTAACTAGTAGCCAAGAACGGGTATCGCGCACCACCCCGACGGACGGCGCGTCGTCCGCGTGTCACCCCTCCGCCGGCTCCCGCTCAGCCCTGGTGCGGGTAGCGGTGGTCGACGGGCGGCACGAACGTCTCCTTGATCGAGCGCGGCGAGGTCCAGCGCAGGAGGTTGACCGCCGCGCCGGCCTTGTCGTTGGTGCCCGACGCGCGACCGCCGCCGAACGGCTGCTGCCCCACGACCGCGCCGGTGGGCTTGTCGTTGACGTAGAAGTTGCCGGCCGCGAAGCGCAGCTCGCGGCGGGCGTAGGCGATGGCGGCGCGGTCCTGCGAGATCACCGCGCCGGTCAGGGCGTAGGGCGCGACGCTCTCGAGCTGGGCGATGACGCGCTCCCAGCGGGCGTCGTCGTAGACGTGGACGACGAGGATCGGGCCGAAGTACTCGGTGCTGAACATCTCGTCGTCCGGGTTCGTCGCCTCGACGATGGTGGGCCGCACGAAGTAGCCCACCGTGTCGTCGGTCTGGCCGCCGGCGACGACCGTGAGGCCGTTGGTGCGCCGGGCGCGGGCGATGGCCGCCCGGTGCTTGGCGAACGCGCGGTCGTCGATGACGGCGCCCATGAAGTGCGACAGGTCGGTCGGGTCGCCCATCGAGAGGTTCTCGGTGTCGGCGACCAGCTGGTCCTTGATCTTCTCCCACAGCGACCTCGGCACGTAGGCGCGCGAGGCGGCCGAGCACTTCTGGCCCTGGAACTCGAAGGCGCCGCGGATCATGGCGGTGCGCAGCACGTCGGGGTCGGCGCTCGGGTGGGCGAGGATGAAGTCCTTGCCGCCGGTCTCGCCGACGATGCGCGGGTAGGCCTTGTAGCCGGTGATGTTCTCGCCGACCGTGCGCCACAGGTGCTGGAAGGTCGGCGTCGAGCCGGTGAAGTGGATGCCGGCGAGGTCGGGGCTGGTGAGCGCGACCTTCGAGACGTCGAGGCCGTCGCCGGGCAGCATGTTGATGACGCCGGGCGGCATGCCGGCCTCCTCGAGCAGCTCCATCGTCAGCGTCGCGGCCAGCTGCTGGGTGGGGCTGGGCTTCCAGACGACCGTGTTGCCCATCAGCGCCGGGGCGGTGGGCAGGTTGCCCGCGATGGCGGTGAAGTTGAACGGCGTGATCGCGTAGACGAAGCCCTCGAGCGGGCGGTGGTCGGTGCGGTTCCACACGCCCGGGCTGTTCGCGATCGGCTGGTCGGTGAGGATCTGCTTGGCGTAGTGCACGTTGAAGCGCCAGAAGTCGATCAGCTCGCAGGCGGCGTCGATCTCGGCCTGGAACGCGGTCTTCGACTGGCCGAGCACGGTGGCGGCGTTCAGCCGCTGGCGCCACGGGCCGGCCAGCAGGTCGGCGGCCTTGAGGATGATCGCGCAGCGCTCGTCGAACGGCATCCGCTGCCACGGCAGGGCGGCGTCGCGGGCGGCCTTGACCGCCGCCTCGGCGTCCTTGGTGGTGGCGTTGCGGATGGTGCCGAGCACGTGCTGGTGGTCGTGGGGCTGGACGACCTGGATCTCCTCGCCCCCACCGTTTCGCCACCGGCCGTTGACGTGCGCGCGCAGCGCGCGCGGACGGCGCTCGAGCTTCTCGATCTCGGCGAGGAGGGCGACCCGCTCGGCGCTGCCGGGCGCGTAGGTCAGGTTCGGCTCGTTGACCGGGACCGGGGGGTGGGTGATCGCGTCCATATGCCGAACATAGGACGCCGCCGGGCCGCGTGCCGAATGCGCGCCCCGCGCCGTCGTCCGGCCCTCAAGTCACCCTCGTACGGCGCCGATGACCTCTCTGAGCCGTGACGGGAGGTGATCGGCATGCCCCGGTTGTTCGCGGGCCTGGTCTCGGTGGCCGAGGACGTCGGCGTGACCGTCGTCGCCCTGCTGAGCGCCGTCGTGGCGGTGGCGGTGGGCGTCGTCGCGACGCTGCACGTCACCGGCGACACGCCCTACTCCCAGGCCGACCTCGACCGTGCCGCCGCGGCCTCACGGCTGCAGGCCGAGGCGCCGCCGACGTCGGTCGAGCCGGTGGCCGCGACCGACCGGGCGGACGACGTCCGCACGCCGGCGGTGCGACGGTTGCAGCGCGACCTCGAGGAGGCCCGCGAGCAGGTGCGGACCCTCGAGCGCACAGGCACCAGGAGCCGTCGGGCCGCGCGGGCGGCCGAGGACGAGGTCGCCACGCTGCGCACGCGGCTGAAGGCGGCGCGCGAGAAGCTCGCCGAGGCGACCGCCGACGACCCGACCACCGAGGTCACCGACGACCCGACGTTCCCGCTGCAGCCGCTCGACCCGACCGACCCGACCGATCCGGCCGACCCGGGGACGACCGAGGAGCCGCTGCCCGACGCCACCGTGACCGGCACCCTGCAGACCTCGTGGACGCTGTCGCCCCGGCGCAAGCCCTGGCCCCGCGGCTGCCCGAGCGTCATGGAGGGCTACCGGGTGGCGGTGACGTCGTCCGACGGCGAGCGGGTGGCCGAGGTGCGGGCCCGCGACGTCGACCTCGTCGACCGCCGCGTGACCGCCGGGGGCGACCTGCGGATGGTGTGCCAGGGCACCTACAGCGCGACCCTCCCCCAGCCCCTCGCCGGCTCCTACGATTTCTGGGCCGTCACCGCCGCCCGCCCCGGGACGCCGCTCGACGAGTCCCTCGTCGCCGACACCACCGTCACCTCCGGCGCCGCCCCCGCCCTCACCGTCCTGTTCTGCCCCGGCTGCTGAGCCCAGCGGACCGGGACGCCGTCCTTGCACGTCCACGTGTGAGGGCCGGCTCGCACGGTGGTCGAGGTGCGAGGCCGGCCACGGCCGAGCCTCGAGACCCCGTGACGTGGACCCGACCACACGGACCCTGAGCTCGTCGAAGGGCGACCCCGAGCGCACGTTCCCGAGCCAGGGTCGGCGGTCTCGAGGCTCGTCGCCAGGGCTCCTCGCACCTCGACCATCGTCAGGGCCCCCACGGTGGTCGAGGTGCGAGGCCGGCCACGGCCGGCCTCGAGACCGCGGAAGGTCAACGCCGACCCGACCCCACGGACCCTGAGCTCGCCGAAGGGCGACCCCGAGCGCACGTTCCCGAGCCAGGGTCGGCGGTCTCGAGGCTCGTCGCCAGGGCTCCTCGCACCTCGACCATCGTCATGGCCCCCACGGTGGTCGAGGTGCGAGGCCGGCCACGGCCGAGCCTCGAGACTGCGGAAGGTCAACGCCGACCCGACCCCACGGACCCTGAGCCTGTCGAAGGGCGTGCAGGGCCGGGGTCTCGAGGCTCGTCGCCAGGGCTCCTCGCACCTCGACCATCGTCAGGGCCCGGCCGCCACGGCGGTCGAGGTGCGAGGCCGGCCACGGCCGAGCCTCGAGACCCGGTGACGTCCACGCGAACCCTCGCGACGCCTGGGCGGGGCGTCAGTCGGTGGCGCGGCCGCGGCCGCGGGGGGCGCGGGGGGCGGTGGTGGTGGCGAGCAGCTCGTCGAGCGCCTCGGAGATGCAGGTGCCGAAGACCTCGGCGTCGGGCAGCTGGTCGCGGTCGGCGGTGATGCCGTAGAAGACGCCACCGTCGTAGGAGGTGACGCCGATGGCGAGCGGGTGTCCCTCGAGCAGCGGCGGCACGGGGTAGCTGGCGACCATGCGGGCGCCGGCGGCGTAGAGCGGCGACTGCGGGCCGGGCACGTTGGTGACGCTGAGCACGTAGCCGCGCCGCGCCTCCTCGGCCGCCACCCGCGACCCGATCGCGTGGAAGGTCGTGGGGGCGAAGCCGGCGATGCCGGCCAGCCGGTTGGCGGCCACGCTGCGGCCGGTCTCGGCGTGCGCCTGGAAGGAGTAGGAGACCTGGTGCAGGCGCACCAGCGGGCTCGGCTCCCCCACCGGGAGGTCGACGACGTGCGCGGCGATCTGGCTGCCCAGCGAGGTGGCCTCGAGCTCGTCGTCGATCACCGAGACCGGCACGACCGCGCGCACCTCGCGCAGCCCGCCCATCGACTCCGAGCGGGTCATCAGCCAGGCCCGCAGCCCCCCGGTGACGGTGGCGAGGACGACGTCGTTGACCGTGCCGCCGTGCTTCTCGCGCACCCGGCGGTAGTCGGCCAGCCGGGTCTCGACGGTGACCACGCGACGGTGCTGCGAGAGCGGGCCGAACATCGGACCGCGGCGGGGCGGACGTCGTCCCGCCAGCGCCCCGGCCACCTTCAGCGCGCCGCCGCCCACCTTCTCGGCGGCGTCGCGCGCGGTGCCGGTGGCCCGGCCCACCGTGTCGGTGAGCGCGGTGGCGTCGGTGACGACATCACGCACCGCGCCGGCCAGCAGCCGCCCGGACGACGGGGCCCGGCGCGGCGTCCAGTCGTCGGGCTCCAGCGCCTTGCGGTCGGGCGAGCGGTCGAGCAGCAGCTGCCCCAGGTCGACGGTGTGGACGCCGTCGACCAGCGCCTGGTGGGACTTGTAGAGCAGCGCCACGCGGTCGTCGCGCAGTCCCTCGACGAAGTAGACCTCCCACAGCGGCCGGCTGCGGTCGAGGCGGCGGGGCACGATGCGCGCCACCAGCTCGAACAGCTGCTCGTCGGAGCCCGGCCGGGGCAGCGCCGAGCGGCGCACGTGGTAGCCGAGGTCGAAGTGGTCGTCGTCGACCCACACCGGCGCGGCGACGCCACCGGGCACCCCGGCCAGGCGCTGCCGGTAGCGGGGCACGAAGGCGATGCGGTCGGCGATGAGGGCGAGCACGGTCTCGTGGTCGAGCCCCGACGGCCCGGGCTCGAAGATCTCGACGGTGGCGTTGTGGCGCGGCGCCGTGACGGTCTCGGCGGTGAGGAAGGCCAGGTCGCGCGATCGCAGTCGATCGGTCATGCGACACCCCCACGCCCTCGTCGGACGGCGTCCGGCACGGACCCGGTGGGCCCGGCCTTGCCGTTCGTGCGATTCTGGCAGAGGCACCGGCGCCGTCGAGCATCCGACCTGCGCCGCCTCCCGACCCCGACCCTCTCGTGTAAGGAGCCACGCCGTGCGCCGAGCCGCGGCCCTCGTCGCCTGCCTCCTGCTACCGCTCACCGCGGCGTGCGGCGGTGACGGCGGCGGCACCGACAGCGACGAGGTGGTGACCGTCGAGATCACCGTCGAGGGCGACACCGTCAGCCCCAACGGCGACCGCATCCAGGTCGGTGTCGGCCAGCCGGTCGACCTCGTCGTCACCGCCGACGCACCCGGGGTGATCGGCGTCCACGTCGACGGACCCGAGCAGACCTACGACTACGACGCCGGCACCAACGAGCCGATCCAGCTGCAGTTCGACCGGCCGGGCGTCGTCCCCGTCGAGCGGCACTCCCCCGACCTGACGATCGTCTCCCTCCAGGTCCAGTGAGCACCGGAGGCGACCTGTCGGCCCACGGGCTCGGCGGCGTGCAGGACCTGCCCATCTCGCTGAACCTGGCGATCGGCGGCGCGGTGGCCGCGCTGCTGGTCTCGTTCACCGTGCTCGCGGTGGCGTGGCGCCGGCCGCGCTACGACGCCCGCCGCGGCGGCCGGGCCGTGCCCGGCGTCCAGCGGCTGGTCGAGCACCCCGCGTTCGTGATCGGGCTGCGCGTCGTCGGCATGGTGGTGTTCCTCTACACCGTCTTCGTCTCGGTCTTCGGCGTCGACAAGGTGCTGAACCCGTTCTTCGGCATCTTCTACGTCTGGCTGTGGGTCGGCATCGTGCCGATGTCGCTGCTGTTCGGGCCGTTCTGGAAGGCGATCAGCCCGGTCCGCACCATCAACCTGCTGTTCGCGAGGCTGGCCGGCACCGACCCCGACGAGGGAGTGCGCGCCTACCCCGCCCGCCTCGGCTACTGGCCGGCCGCACTCGGCCTGTACGCGTTCGTGTGGCTCGAGCTGGTCTACCCCTTCATGAGCGAGCTCAGCCCGGTGCGGCTGTGGTGTGCGATCTACGTCGCGGTGATGCTGCTCGGCGGGGCCGTGTGGGGCAGCGGGTTCTACGAGCGCGCCGACCCCTTCGAGGTCTACTCGACGCTGGTCGGGCGCCTGTCGATTTGGGGCTACCGCGACGACGGCACCCTGGTCGTGCGCAGCCCGCTGGCCAACCTGGACGGCGTCGTGGTCGCCCCCGGCCTGGTCGGCGTGGTCGGCGTGCTGTTCGGCAGCACCGGCTTCGACTCCTTCGGCGAGTCGCCCACCTGGGTGCGCTACCTGCAGGGCAGCTCGGTCAACGGCTACCTGCTCAACAACATCGCCCTCGCGGTGTTCTGCCTCGGCGCCATCGCGCTGTTCTCGCTCGCGTGCATGCTCACCGGCGTCGCGGGGGCCAGCGGCCCCGAACCCGTCCCCGAACCCGACCCCGACTCCGACGCCGAGCAGCGGGACGACGTCCGCTCGCGTCGCACGCCGCGGTGGCTGGCCGCGCGGGCCGGGCTGCCCAACGCCTTCGCGCACTCGATCGTGCCGATCGTCGTGGGCTACATCGTGGCGCACTACCTGACCTACTTCATCGAGGTCGGCTCGAACACCATCGCGCTCGCCAGCGACCCGCTGAGCAACGGCTCGAACATCCTCGGCACGGCCGACTTCCCGCGCATCGCGTGGCTCAGCTACCACCCCACGCTGCTGGCCAACCTCAAGGTCGGCGCCGTCGTCGTCGGCCACGTGGTGGCCGCCGTCGCCTCCCACGACCGCGCCCTCAAGCTGCTCCCTCGCCGCCACCAGCTCCTCGGCCAGCTGCCCCTGCTGATCGTGATGGTCGGCTTCACCGGCGGCGGCCTCTTGCTCCTGTTCTCTTCTTGAGTCGCTCGGGGGGCGTCCGCCACGCTGACCCGTCAGACATGTCCGACGGGTCGACCCGGATTCCGCGCTGACCCGTCAGACATGTCCGACGGGTCGACCCGCTGTTCGCCCCTCAGCGGGGGAGGTGGGCTACGAGGGCGGCGACGGCCTTGGTGAGGGGGCTGTCGCCGGCCTCGAGGAGGGTGCGGCCGGCCACGAGGGCGCGGTCGACGGCGGCGCGGTCGTCGGGCAGGAAGTGCAGGCCGGCGAGGCGCCCGAAGCCCGCGACCATGCCGGCGATGTCCTTCTCCGACCAGCCGAGGCTGGGGCGCATGCGGTTGACGACGACGTGCACGGGCACCGACCCGACCGCCTCGCGCAGGTCGACCAGGCCGCGGGCGAGGCGTGAGAGGCCCACCGGGTCGGCACCGCCGACCACGACGACGTCGTCGGCCACCTCGAGCGCGCCGAGCGTGAGCTGGTTGCGGCTGGGGCGGCCGAGGTCGGCGGCGGCGTCGCTCTCGAGGCTGAACCCGGTGTCGACGACGACCTGGCCGTGGGTGCGGCCGACCTCGAGCAGGTGCTCGACGGTGCCCGCGCGCACCTCGCTCCAGCGGTCGGGCCGGGGCAGGCCGGTGACGACCGAGAGGTGCTGGTCGAGGCCGCGCTGCACCGAGGCGAAGCGCTCCTCGAGGTGGCCCGAGGTGCTCAGCCGGGCGGCGGCGAGCAGGCCGGAGACCTCGTCCATGACGCCGAGCTGCTGGGCCAGGCTGCCGCCGTAGGGGTCGGCGTCGACCAGGACGACACGCTCGCCGTGCCGGGCCCGCTCGGCGGCGATCGCGGCCGCCACGGTGCTGCGGCCCGGCGCCCCGGCCGGCCCCCAGACGGCCAGCACCCGGCCACCGGCGGTCGGCGACGGCGGCTCGGCCGGTGCGGGCGGCGAGGTCGGCCAGGGCCGGGTCGGTCGCGCGGACGGCGGCAGCGGCGGCAGGGGCGGCAGCGTGGGAGCCGCGGGCCCGGCCGGCGGTGGCGTGGCGCGCTCGGCGTCGACGACGGCGTCGCCGAGGCGGTCGATCCCGGAGACCCGCACCACCGTCGCGATGCCGATGCGCGAGGCGCGCACCCGGCCGGCGTCCGCGTCGTCGTCGGCGACCACGGCGACCGGCTGCACGCCGTGCTGCCGCAGCAGGTCGACGGCGGCGACGTCGAGACCGCGGGCCTCGAGCCCCACGACGGCGGCCTGCGCCTGCCCCGACGTCGCGGCGGCGAGCAGGTCGTCGACGTCGACGCACCGCTTGAGCACCACGGTGCCGGCGTGCTCGCCCAGCGCCTCGAGCGCCCGCGACTCCCATGGCGCCCCCGAGGCCACGACCAGGACGACGATCACGGTCCGACCACGGAGAGCCGCACGGTGGGCGTGTCGCTCGCGCCGAGCACGGCGTAGAAGCCCTCGACGTCGCCCGGTGCGACGGCGAGGTCGACCTTCGCCTCCGAGCCGGTGGCCAGGCTGTCGTCGAGGGCCGCGACCGAGACGACGCGCACCCCCGTCAGCGCCGGACCGTCGGCCTGCGGACGCCCACCGCCCGCGCCCGGCAGCACGTACACGTCGACCTGCGACCCCTCGACCAGGCTGTCGGGCACCGTCAGCGGCGAGACGCCGACCGAGACCACGACGCCGTCGTCGCCGCCACCGTCGGCCACGGCCGAGCGCGGCAGCAGCTCGCCGGCCCCCACCGGCCGGTCGAGGGTGAGGTCGTCGGGCAGGACGTCGTCGGCGGTGAAGTAGCGATCGAGGTCGGCGTCGTCGGCGAAGCGCACCCGGCGCACCTCGAGGTCGGCCTCGCTCAGCTGCTGGCCCTGCGCGGCGTCGTCCGCGAGCACCCAGACCTGGACGGTGTCGTCGGCGGAGGCCAGCACGCGGGCACCGACGACGACCGAGACGGCGACGATGGCGATGCCGATCCAGAGGCGAGGGTCACGCCAGCCGGGGCGGGAGGCGCGGGTGGCGGGTGGCACCACGCCCGGGGCGGGGAGGGGTCGGGGGGACACAGGCCGGATTGTGGCCCGGAAGAATAGCGCTCACAATGCGTCATCCACAGCCGGTCTAGCCGACCGGCGACTTGGGGGGTGAATTTCCACAGTTCCACCCCACGGGCGTCGCGGATCGCACCGGCAGTGACAAACTCCGCTCATGTCCCCCCCACGCTTCTTGACGCTCGCTGATGTCGCGGAGGTGCTGAACACGTCCAGTGCGCAGGTCTACGCCATGGTCCGACGAGGTGAGCTGGAGGCGATCAAGATCGGTGGGCGGGGGCAGTGGCGGGTCGAGTCCAGCAAGCTGGAGGACTACATCGCCCGCGCCTACACCGAGACCGCCGACTTCGTCGCCAAGCACCCCTACGTCGAGGACGATTCCGCCACCCCCACGACCACCGAGGCGCCCTGACCGCGGCCCGGACCCGATCTGCAGAACCCTGTCGACCACGAGCGGCCCCAGCCGACCTCAGCCGACCTCAGCCGACCTCGCTGTCGAGCTCGATCCGCGCCGTCCGCTCGCGCCCGTCGCGGCGGTAGACGAACTCGATGACCTCGCCCGGCTGGTGCGTGCGGATCGTGACGATCAGCGAGATGCTGTCGGTGACCCGCTGGCCGTCGACCTCGACGACGACGTCGCCGGCCTCGAGCCCCGCCGCCTCGGCGGGGGCGTCGGCGGTGACGTCGTCGATCAGGGCTCCCTCGTCGGTGTTGGCGTTGCCCACCGAGGCGCCGATCACCGGGTAGCGGGCCTCGCCGGTCTTGAGGATCTGGTCGGCGGTGATGCGCACCTGCTCGACCGGGATGGCGAAGCCGACGCCGATGTTGCCGGCCTCGCCGTCGATGCTGCCGCCACCGCTGGTGGCGATGGCGGAGTTCACGCCGACCACCTGCCCGCGCAGGTTGACCAGCGGGCCGCCGGAGTTGCCGGGGTTGATGGCGGCGTCGGTCTGCACCGCGTTGATGTAGGAGGAGTCGTCGCCCGGCGAGCCGGTGGTGACGGGCCGGTTGAGGGCGCTGACGATGCCCGCCGTGACGGTCGAGCTCAGGCCCAACGGCGAGCCGATCGCCACGACGCCGTCACCGACGCGCAGCCGCTTCGAGGAGCCGAGGGCGGCCGGGGGCAGACCGCTGTCGGGGCCGATGTCGAGCACGGCGAGGTCGTAGACGGGGCTGCGGCCGACGAGGTCGGCCTCGAAGACGTTGCCGTCCTGGTCGACGACCTCGATGGGGCCGTCGCTCTCGGCGGCGGACTCGACCACGTGGTTGTTGGTGACGACGTGGCCCTGGTCGTCGAGCACGAACCCCGAGCCGGTGGCGCCGTCGTCCTGGCCCTGGAACTCGGCCGAGATCTGCACCGTGCTCGGCAGCAGCGCCTCGGCGACGGCGGTCACCCCGCCGCCGGTCTCGACGGGGGGCAGCTCGACGATCTGGTCGTCGGACAGGCCCTCGTAGGCCGGAGGCGCGGCGCTGCCACCGTCGTCGTCGGAGGCGACGAGGGTGCCGCCGGCGACGCCGCCGAGGGTGCCGACCACCAGCGCGACCGCGACCAGCACCGGCCAGATCCAGCCGCTCGGACGGGCGCGCTCGGCCTTGGTCGGCGCCGCGCGGTGGGACGGCGTGAAGACGTGACCGGGCTGGCCCGCGCGATCGGGCGTCGCGTAGTCGTGCCAGCGCTGGGCCGCGGGCGGCGGGCCGACCGGCGGGGCCCACGACGGCGAGACCGGCGACGGGCCCGGCGCGGACAGGGAGAGCGGCTGCGTGGGGTGGTCGTCGGCGTCGGCCGGCGCCGGGCCGCCGAAGGTGCCGGGCGCGGTGGTGCCGGGCGCGGTGCTCGGCAGCGCCTCCGGACCGGCTTGCGCGGGGTGGTCGGCCGCGTCGTCGGCCGCGTCGGGGTCGCGACGCGGCTCGTCGGGGTGGTCGTGGTCGCTCACGTCGTCATCCTCCCCCGGGCCCGGTTGGACGTCTGCCCTCGGAGGGGTGCCGGGGGCAGGTCACCTGCCGCCGGGCTGCCCGTCGGGGTCGCGCTGCGGCGTGGGTGCGGGCGACTGGTGCGTGGCGGGCGCGCGGCGGTCGATGCCGGGGGCGTCGGCGGGGGCGGTGCCGAGGGCCAGGATGCCCATGACGGCCGCGCCGACGGCGGCGCTGCCGCCGATCACCGCGACGCCGAGACGACGCTCGCGGGCGCGGGGGCTCGAAGCGTTGAGCAGGTCGCCCGGGCCACCGCAGCCGACGGGCGGCATGCCGAGCAGCGCCCCCTTCAACCGCTCGGACGCGCAGTCGTCGTCCAGGGAGAGCGCGGACAGGCGGGTCTTGACCCAGCCCTCCCGCTCGACGGCGTCACGGCACAGGAAGCAGCCGTGCACGTGGGTCCAGGCGACGTCGGCCTCGTGGGCGGGCAGCCGCCCGTCGAGGAGGTCGCTGACCCGGCGCCCGAGATGGCCCGTCATGCGCCGCTCCCCACGCCCCGGGCGGCCGGGACCGGGGCCGGACCGGAGTAGCGCGCGCGGCCCTGGGCGGGCGCGCGGTGGGCGAGGCCGGCGCGCAGCATGGCGCGGCCGCGGTGGATGCGCGAGCGCACGGTGCCGAGCTTGGCCCCGAGGATCTCGGCGATCTCGTCGTAGGTGAGCCCCTCGACGTCGCACAGCACCACCGCGACGCGGAAGTCGGGCGGCAGGGCGGCGAGCGCCTGCTCGACGTCGTCGTCGAAGGTGCGGTCGGCGTAGGCGACCTCGGGCGCCGGCGACGGGCTGGAGAGCCGGTCGGCGCGCTCGTCGGAGAGGGCGTCGAAGCGGATGCGCTGCTTGCGGCGCGCCTGGTCGAGGAACAGGTTGGTGGTGATGCGGTGCAGCCAGCCCTCGAACGTGCCGGGGGTGTAGCTCGACAGCGAACGGAAGACGCGGACGAAGACCTCCTGCGTGAGGTCCTCCGCGTCGGGCCGGTTGCCGGTGAGGCGGTAGGCCAGGCGGTAGACGCGGTCGGAGTGCTGGGAGACGATCTCGTCCCAGGTGGGCACGGCTTCGGCGCTCACCGGCTCCTTCTCTCTCGGGACCCTGGGAGCACCAGCGTCACGGGCTGCGGGGTTGTGGGCCGTCCGGCCGACGCGTCTCACGGTAGGGCTCTCTCCTGAGGGGTCTCTGAGAGCCGACAACGAACGGCTGCGGGGCACCGTTCCCGATAGGTTGCCTCCATGCCGCCGACGACCGACCCGATCTCGCCCGCGAGCTGGACCTTCGCCGAGGACTACGTGAGCGAGGACGCCGTCCTCGCGGCCGGGCGGGAGCGGGCCACGCAGGTCGGCGTCACGGCGATCGGCCCCGGCGGCGGGGCCGTGCTGCGGTTCGTCGCCTCGGTGCTCGAGGCGCGTGCGGTGGTCGAGATCGGCACCGGCACCGGCGTCTCGGGCCTGTGGCTGCTGCGCGGCATGCGACCGGACGGCGTCCTCACCACCGTCGACGTCGAGGCCGAGCACCAGAGGCTGGCGCGCGAGACCTTCGCCGCGGACGGCGTGGCGAGCCAGCGGGTGCGCACCATCGCCGGTCCGGCGCTCGACGTCCTGCCGCGGCTGACCGACGCGCACTACGACCTGGTCTTCGCCGACGGCGACAAGACCGAGTACCCCGCCTACCTCGCCGAGGCGCTGCGGCTGCTGCGCCCCGGCGGCGTGGTGGCCTTCGACAACGCGCTGTGGCACGACAAGGTCGCCGACCCCGCCCAGCGCGACCCCGAGACCTCGGCCGTGCGCGACCTGGCCCGGCAGGTGGTCGAGCACGAGAGCCTCGTGCCCGTGCTGCTGCCGGTGGGCGACGGCCTGCTGCTCGCGCGCAAGCAGTGGGTGCCCGAGTCGGACTGAGCCGGGCGCCTCAGGTGCCGCGGACGCCGGCGAGCGGGTCGGGGCGGCCGAGCCAGGTGAGCAGGGCGCGGGGACCGAAGCCCGACGGGCCCTCGGTCCACTCGTAGCGCTCGTCGGGCACGTCGCCGACCGAGGCGATGTCGAGGTGCGCCCAGGGCACCCCGCCCGGACCGCCGACGAAGTGCTGCAGGAACAGCGCGGCCATGATCGAGCCGGGCCCGCTGGCGCCGTTGTCGGCGTCGGCGACCTTCGAGGCCAGCTTCTCCTCGTAGTCGCCGTGCAGCGGCAGCCGCCAGAACGGCTCGCCCGCCGCCTCGCCGGCCTCGAGCAGCGCGGTGGCCAGGGCGTCGTCGGTGGCGTAGAGCCCACCGACCTGCTGGCCGAGCGCGACCTTGACCGCGCCGGTGAGCGTGGCGACGTCGACGACGACCGCGGGGTCGAGCTCGGCGACGGCGTAGGCGAGGGCGTCGGCCAGCACGAGCCGGCCCTCGGCGTCGGTGTTGGTGACCTCGGTGGTGCGGCCGCCGTAGTGGCGCAGCACGTCGCCCGGTCGCATGGCGTTGCCCGAGATGGCGTTCTCGGCGGCGGCGACCAGGCCGACGACGCGCACGGGGCACCCGACGGCGGCCAGGGCCGCCATGGTCGACAGGACGACGGCCCCGCCGGTCATGTCGCGCTTCATCGAGGCCATCGACTGCGCCGGCTTGATGGACAGGCCGCCGCTGTCGAAGGTGATGCCCTTGCCGACCAGCACCACGGTGGGGGTCTTGCGACCGGCCTTGCGCGGGGCGTAGTCGAGCCGGATCAGCCGCGGCGGGGTGGCCGAGGCCTGCCCGACGCCGAGGATGCCGCCGAAGCCGCCCGTACGCAGGGCGTCCTCGTCCCAGACCTGGATCTTCAGGTCGGCCTCGGCCGCGATCTCCTCGGCCTGCTCGGCCAGCCACGGCGGGTTCTTCAGGTTCGACGGCACCGTGGCCAGGGTGCGCGAGCGCCAGCCCGCGCCGCCGAGCGCGACGGCGCGCTCGAGGGCGGCCTGGTCGGCGTCGGCGGTGGTGGCCGGCATCCCGGCGAGGACGACGCGCTCGACCGGCAGGTGCTCGGGCGGGCCGGCGCGCCAGGAGAAGCCGAACGAGCCGAGCATCAGCCCGACGGTGACCGCCTCGATGCCGTGCTCGGCGTCGAGCGCGGCGACCGTGGTGGCCACCGAGCGCCGGTCGAGCACCGCACGGCCGATCGTGGCGCCGGCGGCGCGCAGGTCGTCGGGGGTGGCGGAGCCGACGCCCACCAGCAGCACGCCGCGCAGGTCGGGGTTCTCGGTGACGCCGAGCGGCACCGGCACGTGGTGCGCCTCGCCGACGGCGCCGGTGGCGCGCAGCGCCTCGGCGACGGCGACCAGGTCGACCTCGAGCGCGTCGGCCAGCTCGGCCGCACCCGGCCCGAGCACCGGAGCAGCGCCCTCGCCGTCACCTGGCAGCACCGGGACGGCGACGACCTCCACGCCCACGACCGCATGGGCCGCGCGGTCGGTCAGCGCGACCTGGGGCGGGGAGACCTGGCTGGGCAGACTCGGCTCGGCCAGGCTCACCCGACGACGTTCTTGAGGGCGTCGCCGAGGGCGCCGGCCTCCTCCGCGTTGAGCTCGACCACCAGCCGACCGCCACCCTCGAGCGGGACCCGCATCACGATGCCGCGGCCCTCCTTCGTGACCTCGAGCGGGCCGTCACCCGTGCGTGGCTTCATCGCCGCCATGCGGGACCTCTTTCGTGTTGCCGGTGGAGCTGCGGTTTGGGAGTGCGGGACGACGCACCGCGAGGGACACGTCGACCGCGATCCATTATCCCCCATGGCGAGGGGACGCCGCACCCGATACCGGGCACGACCCGCGGTGGCAGACTCCCGCCATGACCACCGGCCCCGACGCGCCCGTGCTGCTCGACGTCACCGACGGCGTCGCGACGATCACCCTCAACCGCCCCGAGGCCATGAACAGCCTCGACGTGGCGACCAAGCGGCTGCTGCTCGAGACCGTGACCGCGGTGGCCGACGACGACGCGGCGCGCTGCGTCGTCCTCACCGGCACGGGGCGGGCGTTCTGCACCGGCCAGGACCTCAAGGAGCACGTCTCGCTGCTGACCAACGGCGGCAGCGACCAGCTGTTCAGCACCGTCGACGAGCACTACAACCCGATCGTCACCGCGGTGGCCGGGATGGCGAAGCCGGTGCTCGCGGCGGTCAACGGCGTCGCGGCCGGCGCCGGGGCGTCGCTGGCGATGGCCTGCGACCTGCGGGTCGTGGCCGACACCGCCGGCTTCAACCTGGCCTTCGCCAACGTCGCGCTGTCGTGCGACACCGGCGCCAGCTACCACCTGCCGCTGCTGGTGGGCCGGGCCAGGGCGATGGAGCTGCTGTACTTCCCGCGCACGGTGCGCGCCGACGAGGCGCTCGAGATCGGGCTGGCCTCGCAGGTCGTGCCGGCCGACGACCTCGCCGGCGTCGTCGGCGACCTGGCGCGGCGCCTGGCCGACGGCCCGACCGTCGCGCTCGGCGCGATGCGCCGCTCGGTGGCCTACGCCGCGGGCCACTCCTTCGAGGAGGCCCTGGCCTTCGAGAGCGCCCGGATGACGCAGACCGGCGCCACCCGCGACCACCGGGCCGCCGTCGACGCGTTCCTGGCCAAGGAGAAGCCGGTCTTCGAGGGTCGGTAGCCCCCACCGGGTCTCGAGGCTCGGCCGTGGCCGGCCTCGCACCTCGACCACCGTGGGGGCCCAACGATGGTCGAGGTGCGAGGAGCCCTGGCGACGAGCCTCGAGACCACCGGCCGTCGTCGCGAGCGTTCGCGTGATCGGTGTGTGGCCGGGTCGGTCAGAGGGGGTTGGCGCCGACGCGGCCGCGGACGGCGTCGAAGATGCGCAGCACCTGGCGCGGGGCCTCCTGCGTCATGCGGCGGCGCGAGGGCGAGGCGCCGTACTCGACGGTGAGGGCGGTGCCGTCGAAGTTCGCGTTGAACCAGCCGGTCATGGTGCCGTGGCAGACGCCGCCGCAGTCGAGGGTGCTGCGCGGCAGGCGGAGGATGCGCGCGACGCGGCGGGCGAAGGCCGGGCTCTTGGTGTCGGTGTCGACGGAGCTGAGCGGCTGGTGGAAGCTCAGCAGCCAGTCGGGGTCGACGCGGCGCAGGAACCGCATCACCGCGCGGGTCTCGGGCTCGGACGCCGGCCGCGGGCCCGACTCGGTCTCGCCGTCGAGGTCGGTCCAGCTGTTCGGGAAGTTGCGGTTGAGGTCGACGCCGCGGCCGTTGCGACGGGTGCCGGCGGCGAGGCCGTCGGGGTTGTAGACCGGCAGCACCCAGAGGTCGAGGCCGATGACCTTCGGGCCCTCGACCAGGCTGGTCAGGATGCGCCGGGTGTCGGGCTCGTCGCCGTGCATCGTCGAGAACAGCACCACCGTGTCGGCGCCCGGGTAGCCGGGGTCGCCGAGCCGGTAGGCCACGAGCGGGCGGCCCTTCGCGCTGCGCCCGATCACCTTCCGGGCCACCACGCCGGGGCCGGCCGGTGCCGGGGCGGCGAGCCGGGCGGACGCCGTCCGGACGGCGTCGCCGGCGGGGGCTGCCGGGGCTGCCGGGGCGGCGGGAGCCGCGCCGGGGACGAAGAGAAGCGGGAGGGCGACGAGGCCGGCCACGCCGGACAGCAGGGTGCGCACGCCCGCAGCATCGACGATCGGGGGCCGCGGGTCCACCGTCGGGAACACGTGGCGCCCGATCCGCCTTGGAGCCACCGATGACCGCCGCCGCCCCGACGTCCGCCCCGACCCCGACCCAGCGCGCCCACCTGCGCGCCTTCGTCGGCGTCGGCGTCGCGTTCCTGCTCGTGATGTCGTTCATGACGGTGCCGACGCCGCTGTACGCGCTCTACGCCGAGCGCGACCACTTCGGCGCCTTCACCACCACGCTGGTCTTCGCCGCCTACGGCGCGGGCGTGCTGGTCGGGCTGGTGCTCACCGGGCACGTCAGCGACCACGTCGGACGGCGTCCGGTGGCGCTGGCCGTGGTGGCGGTCGAGGTGCTCTGCGCCGTCGGCTTCGCGCTGTGGCAGGACACGCCGGCGCTGCTCGCGCTGCGGTTCGTCACCGGGCTCGGCGTGGGCGCGCTGTCGGCGACGCTCACCGCCCACGTCGCCGAGCTCTGGGGCGTCGCGCGTCCGGACGACGACGGCCGGCTCGGCAGCACCGTGGCCACCACCGCCAGCCTCGGCGGGCTCGCGCTGGGGCCGTTCGTCGCCGCGCTGCTCGCGCTGCTGCCGGGGCCGCTCGTGACGCCCTACCTCGCCTACGCCGTCCTGATGGTCGCGCTGGCGCTGGTCATCTGGCGCGCGCCCGAGACCGTCCCGGCCGATGCCCGCGCCAGGTCGTGGCGCTACCGGCCGCAGACGGTGGCCGTCGACCCCGCCATCCGCGGGCCGTTCGTGGGCGCCGCGCTGGCCGCCCTCGCCGGGTTCGCCGTGATGGGCTTCGTGACCGCGCTGACCGGCCGGTTCCTGGCCGACGTCGCGGGCGTCACCGACGTCCTGGCGGTGGGGGCCGTGGCGACGGCCGTGGTCTCGGGCAGCGCGCTGAGCCAGCTGGCGACGGTGCGGGTGTCGTCGGCGGCGCGGCTGCGGGCCGGGGCCGTCGCCGTCGCCCTCGGCTGCGTCACGCTGGCCGGCTCGGCGGCGCTGTCGTCGCTGCCCCTGTACGTGGTCGGCGGGTTCGTCGCCACCGGCGGCGTCGGCCTGGTCTTCGCCGCCTCGGTCGCCACGGTGGCGGCGCTGGCGGCCCCCGAGCGGCGCGGCGAGACGCTCGCGGCGCTGTTCCTCGCCGGGTACGCCGGCATCACGATCCCGGTCGTCGGGCTCGGCGCGCTGCTGCTGGTGGCCTCGACCCAGACCGTGCAGGTGGTCTTCGCGCTCGTGGCCGCGGTCGCCGTCCCCGCCGGCATCGCGGTGCTGCTGCGCCGCGGCTGAGCGCCCGCCGTCCGCGCCGGGGCGTCAGACGATCTTGAGCAGGTAGGCGTAGGTGAACAGCGCGACCCCGACGACCAGGCCGACGTGGCCGAGCACCGAGAGGCCGGGCCCGTCGGACCAGGAGTCCTCGGCGGCGGGCGCGGCGTGGCGGCCGCGCGTGGGCAGCCAGCGGGCCAGGATCAGCAGCCCGGCCAGGGCGGTGACCCACCACAGCACGAGGGCGGCGATGCCCAGCTGGCTGGCGCGGTCCTCGCTCAGCGAGTCACCGGCGAGCAGGAACGTCGACCAGCCGGCCAGGGCGAGGACGCCGGCGACGGTGTGGACGGCGACCGGTCCACGCGCGATGTCGGCGCGGCCGGCCCCGCGGCTGCTGCGCCGCAGCCGCAGCCGGGTGAGGACGACGACCACCGCGGCGAGGCCGGTGAGCACGTAGACGACGACCGGCGACACGGGGCGCAGTCTGTCAGGGGCGGGGCTCGCCGTCGCGGGAACGCTCCGACGCCTCGTCCGACGGCTCGTCCGACGGCTCGTCCGACGGCTCGTCCGACGGCTCGTCCGGCGTCTCGTCGGGCGCCCAGGCGGGGTCGGTCGGGTCGGCGGGGTCGGCCGGGTCCTCGGGCGTGATGGGCTCGGCGGGCACGACGGGCTCCCCCGGTCCCGGGACGTCGTCCGGCCCGGGCTCGAGCTGCACGGCGAGCCGGTCGAGCAGCGCGTCGACCTCCGACATCCGGTAGCCGCGGAAGGTGAGGCTGAACCGCACCCGCCGCAGGTCGGTGGCGGTGACGGGTCCGTCGGCCGGCACGAGGGCGTCGGGCCGGTCGTCGTACTCCTCGACCATCGGCTCGCCCCGGCCGGCGGCGACGAGGGCGACGCCGCCGAGCGCCAGCACGACGACCACGGCGAAGACCCAGATCACGACGACGCCCGCGCCTCGACCATGCGCGCCACGGCCTCGTCGACGTCGTCGGTGACGACGAGCCGGTCGAGGTCGGCGGGCGAGATCTTGCCGTCGTCGAGCACCCGGCCGCTGAGCCACTCGACCAGCCCCGACCAGTAGGCCGAGCCGAGGAGGACGACGGGGAACGCGGTGACCTTCTGCGTCTGCGCCAGCGTGAGCGCCTCGAAGGTCTCGTCGAGGGTGCCGAAGCCGCCCGGCAGCACCACGAAGCCCTGGCTGTACTTGACGAACATCGTCTTGCGCACGAAGAAGTAGCGGAAGTTGATGCCGATGTCGACCCAGTCGTTGAGCCCCGACTCGAAGGGCAGCTCGATGCCGAGGCCCACGCTGACCCCGCCCGCCTCGCTGGCGCCGCGGTTGGCGGCCTCCATCACGCCCGGCCCGCCACCGGTGATGACGGCGAACCCAGCCGCGGCCAGCGCGCGGCCCACCTCCTGCGCCTGCGGGTAGGACGGGTCGTCGACCGGCGTGCGCGCCGAGCCGAACACGCTGACCGCCGGACCGAGGTCGGCCAGTGCGCCGAAGCCCTCGACGAACTCCGACTGGATGCGGAGCACGCGCCACGGGTCGGTGTGCACCCAGTCGGTGGGGCCGCGGGAGTCGAGGAGTCGTTGGTCGGTGGTGGTGCCGTCGACCTGGTCGCGACGCTGGATGACGGGTCCCTTCGACTTCGACTTCACACCGTGCCTCCGCCGAGCCAGGTGCGCAGCACCCGCTCGCAGCGCTCGATGTGCTCGACCGGCACGTGCTCCTCCTGCTTGTGGGCCAGCATCGGGTCGCCCGGCCCGAAGTTGACCGCCGGCACGCCGAGCGCGCTGAAGCGGGCGACGTCGGTCCAGCCGAACTTGGGGTTGACGGCCCCGCGGCCACCGCCGACGGCGTCCACGAACTCGGCCGCCGCGGGGCGGTCGAGCCCGGGCAGGGCGCCGGGGGCGGAGTCGGTGAGGACGACGTCGTAGCCGGCGAAGAACTCGCGCACGAACGCCTCGGCCTCGGCCTCGCTGCGGTCGGGGGCGAAGCGGTGGTTGACCTCGACGACGCACTCGTCGGGCAGCACGTTGCCGGCCACTCCCCCGCGGATGCCGACCGCGTTGAGCCCCTCGTGGTAGGTCAGCCCGTCGATCACCGGACGTCGCGCCTCGTAGCCGGCGAGCCGGGCGAGGACGTCGGCGGCGGCGTGGATGGCGTTGACCCCGCGCCACGACCGGGCCGAGTGGGCGCGCTCGCCGGTGGTGCGCACCTCGACGCGCAGGGTGCCCTGGCAGCCGGCCTCGACCACGGCGTCCGAGGGCTCCATGAGGATGGCGAAGTCGGCGGCCATCAGGTCGGGGTCGGACTGCGAGAGCCGGTAGAGGCCGTTGAACTCGGTCTCGATCTCCTCGGACTCGTAGAGGATGAAGGTGACGTCGCGGGTCGGCTCGGGCACGGTCGCCGCCAACCGCAGGATGACGGCGTCGCCGCCCTTCATGTCGCAGGTGCCGAGCCCGTGCAGCAGACCGGTGGCCTCGTCGAGGCGGCTGGGCAGGTTGCGGTTGACCGGCACCGTGTCGAGGTGGCCGGCCAGGACGACGCGCTGGTCGTGGCCGAGGTCGGTGCGCGCCACGACGGTGTTGCCCCGGCGGGTGGTGGTCAGGTGCGGCAGCGGCGCGAGCGCCGCCTCGACGGCGTCGGCGATGGCCTGCTCGTCACGGCTGACCGACTCGATGTCGACCAGCTGGCGGGTCAGGGTGACGGCGTCGGTGGTGAGGTCGAGGGCGGCGGAGGACACGCGCGTAGTCAACCAGCGGTGCGTGGCGGAGTTCTCCACAGATCCCTTCATTCGGCCCCGCGGGATGCCGATGAGTCGTTCCATAGAGGCATCCACGATCTCTCGGGCGAGAGGAGCACGGCGATGTGCGACCACACCCCGTCCTGTCCCGAGACGACGTCCGCGCGCTGCTGCAGCGCGCACGTCGTCTCCGACCACAGCGAGCAGGGGTGGTGCCGGCTGTGCAACGGCGTCATCCTCTTCGACGACGGCTGGTACCTGACCCCCGACGGGCGGTCATTGGCGCTCGCGGGCTGACCGGTACCCGGGCCCTTCGACAGGCTCAGGGTCCCGTGTGGGGGCGTCGGCCTGGTCGGCCGGGGTCTCGAGGCTCGTCGCCAGGGCTCCTCGCACCTCGACCATCGTGATGGCGCCCTGACGGTGGTCGAGGTGCGAGGCCGGCCACGGCCGAGCCTCGAGACCTCGAGACCGGTCAGGCGTCGCGGGGCGCGAAGACGCAGAACTCGTTGCCCTCGGGGTCGGCGAGGACGGTCCAGCCGGGCTGGTCCCAGAGGTGGGTGGCGCCGGCGGCGAGCAGCTCGTCGACCAGGCCCACGACGTCCCAGTGCACGCGGTTGGGCACGGTGCGCGGCTCGGGGACGTCGTTGAAGTCGAGCGTCATGCGGTCGTCGACGGCGACGCCGGCGATGCTCCACCAGTCACCGCCCTCGGTCTCGTGCACCG
Organism: Nocardioides marinquilinus; assembly: GCF_039543705.1. Classification (NCBI taxonomy): domain Bacteria; kingdom Bacillati; phylum Actinomycetota; class Actinomycetes; order Propionibacteriales; family Nocardioidaceae; genus Nocardioides; species Nocardioides marinquilinus. Next base: position 730,707 of record NZ_BAABKG010000002.1, on the reverse strand, counting down.
CCTCGACGCCGAACCGCTCGGCCCACCAGCGGGCCAGCGCGCCGGCGTCCACGCAGTCGACGCCGATGCCGTGCAGGCGGTAGGCCGGGACGGCGCCCTCGCCGTCACCCCGCTCGAAAGCGCAGAACTCGTTGCCCTCGGGGTCGGCCATGACGGTCCAGCCCAGGCCGGTCTCGGACGACGGCGCCAGCACCGTGGCGCCGAGCGCGACGACGTCGGCGACGCTCGCGCAGTCGACGTCGAGGTGCAGCCGGTTCTTCACCGTGTGCGGCCGGTCGACGGCGTTGACCCAGATGGTGTGGCGCGGGGTGAGGCCGGTGAGGTGGCGGTGCTCGACGGTGTCGGCGACCTCGAGCCCGGTGACGGCGGCCCAGAACCGCGACTGCGCGTCGACGTCGACGGCGTCGAGGCAGAGGTCCTGCCACACGACGCGGCTCACGCCCGCGCCACCTCGACCTCGAGCGCGTCGGCCGGCTCGAGGGCCACCGACGTCGCGAGCGTCTCGCCCGCCACCAGCGCCTCGTGGGCGCCGACGGCGTCGCGCACCTCGGCCGGCCCCCGCACGGTGAGCGCGATGCGGTCGGAGACGTCGAGGCCGGCGTCGCGACGCGCCTGCTGCACCGCGCGGACGACGTCGCGCGCGGTGCCCTCGGCCGCCAGCTCGGGCGTGACCTCGGTGTCGAGGACGACGAACCCGCCGCCGGGCAGCACGCCCACGGCGGTGGTGTCGTCGCTGGCCCCGGCCACCGTCTCGACGGCGTACTCGCCCTCGACGAGCGTGAGCCCGCCGGCGGTGACGGTGCCGTCGGCCGCGACCGACCAGTCGCCGGTCTTCGAGCCCTTGATGGCCTGCTGCACGTCGCGGCCCAGGCGCGGTCCGGCGGCGCGGGCGTTGACGGTGAGCCGCTGCTCGACGCCGTAGGCCGCGGCCTCGTCGCTGTCGGCCGCCACCAGGCGCACCTGCTTGACGTTGACCTCGTCGGCCACGATCGACTCGAACCCGTCGAGCGCCTTCGGCTCCTCGACCACGACGGTCAGGGTGGCGAGCGGCAGGCGGTTGCGCAGGCTCGCGGCCTTGCGCAGCGCCGAGGTGGCCGAGCACACCTCGCGCACCTGGTCCATCGCGGTGACGAGCGCGTCGTCGGCCCCTTCGACAAGCTCAGGGTCCGTGGTCACGTCCGGCCAGTCGGCCAGGTGCACCGAGCGGCCGCCGGTGAGCCCGCGCCAGATCTCCTCGGTGGTCAGCGGCAGCAGCGGCGCCACGACCCGGCACACCGTCTCGAGCACCGTGTGCAGCGTGTCGAAGGCGGCGGCGTCCTCGTCGAAGAACCGCTCGCGCGAGCGCCGGATGTACCAGTTGGTGAGCACGTCGAGGTAGCCGCGCGTGGCCTCGCACGCGTCGGCCACGGCGTAGGCGTCGAGCGCGGCGGTGGCCTCCTCGACGAACTGGCGGGTCTTGGCCAGCACGTAGCGGTCGAGCGGGTGCGTGGACGGCGCGCCCGCGCCGTCCGTCCGCGGCTGGTGGCCCTGCCCGCCGTTCGCGGCGTTGGCGTAGAGCTGCAGGAAGTACCAGCTGTTCCAGAGCGGGATCATCGTGTGGCGCACGGCGTCGCGGATGCCCTGCTCGGTGACGACGAGGTTGCCGCCGCGCAGGATCGGGCTGCTCATGAGGAACCAGCGCATCGCGTCGGCGCCGTCGCGGTCGAAGACCTCGCGGACGTCGGGATAGTTGCGCAGGTTCTTGCTCATCTTGTTGCCGTCGGAGCCGAGCACGATGCCGTGGCTGATGCAGTTCTCGAAGGCCGGCTTGTCGAAGATCGCCGAGGCCAGGATGTGCAGCGTGTAGAACCAGCCGCGGGTCTGGCCGATGTACTCGACGATGAAGTCGGCCGGGAAGTGGTGCTCGAACCACTCCTGCTGCTCGAACGGGTAGTGCACCTGGGCGTAGCTCATCGAGCCGGAGTCGAACCACACGTCGAGGACGTCGGGCACCCGCCGCATCGTCGACCGCTCGCCCTCGGGGCGCGGGTCGTCGGGGTTGGGCCGGGTGAGGTCGTCGACCCACGGGCGGTGCAGGTCGGGCTCGCCGTCGGCGTTGGTGGGCACCCGGCCGAAGTCGCGCTCGAGCTCGGCGAAGGAGCCGTAGACGTCGACGCGCGGGTGGGCGGGGTCGTCGCTGACCCACACCGGCACCGGGCTGCCCCAGAAGCGGTTGCGGGTGATCGACCAGTCGCGGGCGTTCTCGAGCCACTTGCCGAACTGGCCGTCCTTGGTGTGCTCGGGCACCCAGTTGATCTGCTGGTTCAGCTCGAGCATCCGGTCCTTGAACGCCGTCACCTCGACGAACCACGACGAGACGCCCTTGTAGATCAGGGGCTCGCGGCACCGCCAGCAGTGCGGGTAGGAGTGGTCGTAGGTCTCGCGGCGCAGCAGCACCGTGCCCGGGGTGACCGACCCGCCGTCCTCGCCGCGGGTCACCGACCTCAGGTGGTCGATGATCTGCAGGTTGGCGTCGAAGACGAGCATGCCGGCGTAGTCGTCGACGGGGCTGGTGAAGCGGCCGTCCTTGCCGACCGGCATCACCGCGACGATGCCCTCGCGGTCGGTGACCACCTTGTCGTCCTCACCGAAGGCGCCGGCGGTGTGCACCAGGCCGGTGCCGTCGGTGGTGGTGACGAACTCGGCCGGCACGAGCCGGAAGGCGTTCTCGTGGCCGAGGTAGTAGGAGAACGGCGGGGTGTAGGTCGAGCCGACCAGCTCGGCGCCGGTGAACCGGGCGACGACCCGGGGGTCCTTCCCCAGCTCGCGGGCGTAGGCGCCCAGGCGGGCCTCGGCGAGCAGGTAGCGCTCGACGGTGCCGGTGGCGTCTGCCTCGACGACGACGTAGTCGATGTCCTCGCCGACCATGGCGGCCAGGTTCGAGGGCAGCGTCCACGGCGTCGTCGTCCACACCAGGGCGAGGGCACCCTCGGCCGGGCCGCTGGTCAGGCGCAGGCCGACGGTGACGGCGGGGTCCTGCCGCATGCGGTAGGAGTCCTCGTCCATGCGCAGCTCGTGGTTCGACAGCGGGGTCTCGTCGTTCCAGCAGTAGGGCAGCACCCGGAAGCCCTCGTAGACCCAGCCCTTGTCGTGCAGCTGCTTGAAGGCCCAGATGACCGACTCCATGTAGTCGGCGTTGTAGGTGCGGTAGTCGTGGTCGAAGTCGACCCACCGGGCCTGGCGGGTCACGTAGTCGCGCCACTCGCCGGTGTACTTCATCACCGACTCGCGGCACGCGGCGTTGAACTTCTCGATGCCCAGCTCGAGGATCTCGTCGGTGGTCTTGATGCCGTTCAGGCGCATCGCCTCGAGCTCGGCGGGCAGGCCGTGGGTGTCCCAGCCGAAACGGCGCTCGACCCGGCGGCCGCGCATCGTCTGGTAGCGCGGGACGACGTCCTTGACGTAGCCGGTGAGCAGGTGGCCGTAGTGCGGCAGGCCGTTGGCGAACGGCGGGCCGTCGTAGAAGACGAACTCGTTGGCGCCGTCGGGGCCGGCGTCGCGCGCCTCGACCGAGGCGCGGAAGGTGCCGTCGTCCTCCCAGTAGGCGAGCACCCGCTCCTCGATCTCGGGGAAGCGCGGGCTGGCCGGGACCGGCTCGTTCGAGTGCTGGGGGTAGGTCATCACGGGGCTCCTGGGGTCGTCGCTCGCTCGAGGACGACGGGTGCCGCGGTACCACCTCGATTGCCCGGGGTCTCCGGACCACTCGTTGTCGGCTGTGACGGGCCCACCCGCCGGGTTCTACTGACCCTGGTCACCCAGTGCGTTCTTCCCGGGGCTCGCCGCTGATGACGGCTCAGACGCCTGTGGCTCCAGCGTAGGGCGCGCGGCGCGGGCCGCCCAAACCGGTTCCCGCGCCGCCCGCCCCCGTGCCGGGTGGGCCGCTCAGCGCTTGGCGCGCTTGAACAGCGTGCGGACGCCGCGACCGATCGCCTCGTCGGTGCTGCGGGTCGACGACGACGTCGTCCCGGTGGTGCCGGTGGTGCGGCCGCGACGGCGGGAGCCGCCGGCGAACCGGCTCAGGAGCTGCTTGAGCATGAGTGCCTCCTCGGGGGGTGAGCGGCCACTGTGACGTGCCGCCGCGACGCCGACCACGCCCTCACGGGTGCTGGTCCTTCAGCCGGTGCAGCAGCCACTGGTTCGCCGGGCCACGCCCGGTGTGGATGAGCGCGTAACGGACGACGTCCCGCTCGCCGTGCAGCACGAAGACGAACCGCCGCTCGGTGCGGTCGACCAGCTGCCACCAACCGTGGTCGGCGATCGACTTGTGCTCGTCGGTGTAGCCGGCGTGGTCGAGGTCGTGGTCGTCGACCGCGACGGCGAGCCGGTCGTGGCGGTGGTCGGTCGGCATCCCCTTCGGCACCGCCCACGACCGCAGCACGCCGTCCTCCTCCAGGCGCAGGTCGAGGTGCGGGCTGGGCTTGCGGTGGTCGTGCAGCACGAAGACCGGACGGTGCGGCTCGGTCACGGCGGCAGCAGCTGCTCGAGGTCGAGCGGCACGCGGACGCCGTCGACCTCCACCTCGCCGGTGGGCCGGTCGTCGTCGAGGTGGGCCAGCACCTGCCACCCGCCGCCGTCGTTGCCCAGGGCGTCGAGGGTGCGCAGCTCGGGGTCGAGGATCCAGTACTGCCCGACGCCGCCCTCGGCGTACTCGGTGGACTTGCGCAGCGTGTCCTCCGAGCGGGTCGCCCGCGAGAGCACCTCGGCGACCAGCACCGGCGGCTCGGTGACCCAGCCGTCGGGCGGGCGGGTGCGGGTGACCATGACGTCGGACAGGCGGACGCGGTCGCGGGGCAGCCGGAGGAACACCTCGGTGACGACGTGAAGATCGGGGAGGTGCGAGGTCAGGCACACGATCAGTCGCACGGTCGCGACACCGTGACCGAACAACGGCGGCGCGTTCACGACGACCACCTCGCCGGCGACCCACTCCGCCCGCGACTTCTCCGGCTGCTCGTGCAGGTCGAGGTAGTCCTGCCACGACATCCGCACCCGCGAGACCGGCTCGTCGGGCTGGGCGGACATGGTCGCTCCCTCGCGGGTCGGGCCGGACACATCGGTGCTCCCTCCATGGTGGCCCCGGGACCGGGATGCCGCCACCTTCGCCGCACCCGCCGACAGTCCCCTCACGTTTCCCACAGCCCGCCCGAACCGCCGTGCGGAGGATGACGCGCATGCCCATCACTGCCGCGCGCTACGCCGCCGTCACCGCCACGCTCGCCCTCGCCGTCGCGCTCGGCGGCACCTCCTACGCCGCCACGCAGGTCGGCACCAAGCAGCTCAGGAACGGCGCGGTCACCACGGCCAAGCTGGCGAACGGCGCCGTCACCGGCGCGAAGGTGAAGAACGACTCGCTCACCGGCGCCGACGTCAAGGAGGGCAGCCTCGGCAAGGTCCCGCGCGCCGGTCAGGCCGTCTCGGCCCGGAGCGCGGAGCGCGCGGTCGAGGCAGAGCGCGTCGGGCGGGTCAGCGTCGTCGACGTCGTCTCGTCACGGCTCGTCGAGCAGCCGGGACGCCCGTCGTTCCCGATCAACGCGGCCGGCCTGCACGTCGAGCTGACCTGCGAGACGGTGAGCAACCAGACCCGGCTCGGCCTCACCGCCACCACCGACCTCGACGGCGGCTCGATCGTCACCGTCGGCGACAGCGACAGCGGGACCGTGGGGCGCAGCGACCTCGAGGACGGCGCCTTCGCCTCCGGCGTCACCTTCGACCTCCTGGCCGGTGACGACGGTGACATCACCCAGCTGCGCTTCACCTACCGCTCCGCCGCGGGCGGTCTGGTGCAGGGCACCTTGTTCACCGACCTCACCTACAACGAGCCCTTCATCGACGCCGACGACGTGTGCTCGGTCCAGGGCTTCGTGCTGACCACCCCCGACCCGTCCTGACCGCGTCGCCGGCTTGCCCCGCGAGCCGATCGGCGCGAGGTTGGCGGGGTGGACCAGACCCCGCCGCGCACGCACCCCGACATGTGGGTCGACCCCGCCGACGACCCCCGCGACGCGGGTGAGCCGCCGTCGCGGGGCGAACGGGCCGTCGTCCTCGACTACCTGCGCGTCTACCGGCTGACGTTCGAGATGAAGCTCGAGGGCCTGGACGCCGAGCAGCTGGCCCGGCGGTCGGTGCCGCCGTCCGAGCTGTCGCTGCTCGGGCTGCTGCGCCACCTGGCCAAGGTCGAGCACTCCTGGTGCCGCCGGGTGGTGCAGCGCGACCTCGACCTGCCGCAGCTGTTCGCGCGCCAGGAGGACTTCGACGGAGCAGTGGCGGACGACGAGGTGGTGGCCGCGGCGTGGGAGGCGTGGCGGCGCGAGGTGGCGCACGCCGAGCAGGTCTACGCCGCGGCGTCGTTCGACGACCTCGGCCTGCACCCCGGCGGCGAGCTCGAGCTGCGCGACGTGCTGGTGCACCTGGTCGAGGAGTACGCCCGCCACTGCGGTCACGCCGACCTGCTGCGCGAGTGCATCGACGGGCGCACGGGCCAGTAGCGCCCCCGCGGACGTCGTTAACCGCACCTTGAGGGACGGTTCGCGCCCCGTTAGCCGCTCCTGCCGCACGGTGGGGTCATGAAGCGCACCCGACTCGCAGCCCTGGCCCTCACCGCTCCCCTCGCCCTGGCCCTCACCGCCTGCGGCGGCTCCGACGGCGACACCGACGCCGACGACGCCGCGGCCTCCACCGGCACCGACGACGCCTCGTCGAGCGCGCCCGCCGCGCCGAGCGAGTCCGACCCGGCGTCGTCGTCCACCCCCGCGGCGCCGAGCGCGGACGACGACACCTCGACCAGCGCCGCCCCGACCGCTCCGGGCGGCGGTGACCTGCTGACCGCGGCCGCCACCGGCGCCGACGCGGCCGGCGGCACCGTGTTCGCCGTCGACCGCGAGGACGCCGGCGGCTGGGAGGTCTCGGTCGTCACCGACGACGGCACCGAGTACGACGTCCGCGTCGCGGCCGACGGCACCACCGTCGAGGGCCAGCCGGTCGAGGACCGGGACGACGCCGACGACGCCACCCGCGACCGTGACGAGCGGCTGCGGCTGCTGGAGGTCGCCCTCGACTACCGGGCCGCGATCGACGCGGCGGCCGGCGAGTCCGGCGGCGGCGAGCCGACCGGGGTCGAGCTCGACGAGGAGAACGGCACCGCCACCTGGGAGGTCACCTACGGCGACGACACCGCCGACGAGCTGACCGTCTACGTCGGCGCCGACTCCGGCGAGGTCACCGGCACCGAGCGCGACGACTGAGCGGGGCGCCCACCGCCACGCGCGCGGGTGAGGTCGCCGGCGGGTGCCGGCGTGGATCCTGCTGCGATGGCGGAGAAGAAGGGCAAGGGCAGCGAGACGGCGCAGAAGGCCAACGCGAAGGCCTCGAAGGAGGGCAAGAAGAACCCTCGCACGTCGTCGGCCGCGCAGTCCGAGCTGGGCAAGAAGGGCGCGGCGAAGAAGAAGCAGAAGAGCGGCTGAGCCGGGCGCGGTCGCGCCCGGCTGCCGCCCTAGGCTGGGCGACCGTGAGCGACGCGACGACCGCCTGGGGCCATGCCCTCGTCACCCTCGACGCCGACGGGGCCGTGCTCGACGCCTGGTTCCCCTCCCCCGCGCTCGGTGCGCCAGACGGCGGCGACGCGCCGGCCGAGCTGGCCGCGCTGGCGGTGCCGGACGACGTCCGCGGCGTGACCCGTGAGGTGCGCCTGGTCGAGTCCGAGCTGGCCGCGGCGCCGTCGTCCACGCTCGACGTGTGGCTGCGGCTGCACCTGCTCTCCCACCGGCTGGTGCGCCCGCACGGCTGCTCGCTCGAGGGTGTCTTCGGGCTGCTGAGCAACGTGGTGTGGACCTCGGCCGGTCCGTGCGCGGTCGCCGGCTTCGAGTCCACGCGGCTGCGGCTGCGGGCCGGCGGGCGGCACGTCACGGTGCTCGGCGTCGACAAGTTCCCGCGGATGGTCGACTACGTGGTCCCGTCGGGCGTGCGCATCGGCGACGCCGACCGCGTGCGGCTCGGTGCCCACCTGGCCGAGGGCACGACGGTGATGCACGAGGGCTTCGTCAACTACAACGCCGGCACGCTCGGCGCCTCGATGGTCGAGGGCCGGGTCTCGGCCGGTGTCGTCGTCGGCGACGGCTCGGACGTCGGCGGCGGCGCGTCGATCATGGGCACGCTGTCCGGCGGCGGCACCGAGGTCGTCAGCATCGGCGAGCGGTGCCTGCTCGGCGCGAACTCGGGCCTCGGCATCTCCCTCGGCGACGACTGCGTCGTCGAGGCCGGCTGCTACGTCACCGCCGGCACCAAGGTCACCGTGCTGACCGGCGAGCCCGGCGACGAGCCCCGCGTCGTCAAGGCCCGCGAGCTCTCCGGCCTCGACCACGTCCTGTTCCGCCGCAACTCCGTCACCGGCGCCGTCGAGGCCGTCCCGTGGCGCGCCTCCGGTGTCGCACTCAACGAGGCGCTCCACAGCAACTGACCCCACCCGTGGACGGCCACCTGACCCACGGACCCTGAGCTCGGTCGTCGGGCACCCCCCGCGCGAACGTCCACGTGGACGGCCGGTGGCTCCGACGACGCTCGCCGGGGCTCGCTGCTCAACCACCGGAGTCGGCCTGACGGTGGTCGAGGTGCGAGGCCGGCCACGGCCGAGCCTCGAGACCCCGCACGGTCAACGCGAACCCAGCCCCACGGACCCTGAGCCTGTCGAAGGGACGTCGTCCGGGAACGTCTGCGTGCAGGGCCGGTGGTTTCGACGACGCTCGCCGGGGCTCGCTGCTCAACCACCGGCGAGTCAGTCCCTTCGACAAGCTCAGGGCCCGTGTGGGGCGCTGGCCTGCCAGGGCCGGTCCCCCGGTGGTCGAGGTGCGAGGCCGGCCACGGCCGAGCCTCGAGACCTCGTGAGGTCGATGCCAACCCGGCCCCACGGACCCTGAGCCTGTCGAAGGGACGTCGTGCGCGAACGTCTGCGTGGAGGGCCGGTGGTCTCGACGACGCTCGCCGGGGCTCGCTGCTCAACCACCGGCGAGTCAGTCCCTTCGACAAGCTGAGGGCCCGTGTGGGGCGCTGGCCTGCCAGGGCCGGTCCCCCGGTGGTCGAGGTGCGAGGCCGGCCACGGCCGAGCCTCGAGACCACGTGAGGTCAATGCGAACCCAGCCCCACGGACCCTGAGCCTGTCGAAGGGACGTCGTGCGCGAACGTGTGCGTGCACGGCCGGTGGTCTCGACGACGCTCGCCGGGGCTCGCTGCTCAACCACCGGCGAGTCAGTCCCTTCGACAAGCTCAGGGCCCGTGTGGGGCGCTGGCCTGCCAGGGCCGGTCCCCCGGTGGTCGAGCAGGCCGAGCGTCTGCGCGAGGCCGTCGTCGAGACCTCGCACGGTCAACGCCGACCTGACCCCACGGACCCTGAGCTCGGTCGTTGGGCACCCCCACGCGAACGCTCCCGTGGAGGGCCGGTGGTCTCGACGACGCTCGCCGGGGCTCGCTGCTCAACCACCGGGTCGGCCTGACGGTGGTCGAGGTGCGAGGCCGGCCACGGCCGAGCCTCGAGACCTCGCACGGTCAACGCGAACGCGACCACACGGACCCTGAGCCTGTCGAAGGGACGTCGTCCGCGAACGTTCCCGTGGAGGGCCGGTGGTTTCGGCGACGCTCGCCGGGGCTCGCTGCCCAACCACCGGCAGGAGGCTCGGCTCTCAGGCCGCTCTCAACCGGCCGACCGCCAGACTGGCGCCATGAAGCGGGGTCTGGTGCTGGTGACGGTCGCGGCCGTCGTCGGGGCCGGCGCGCTCGTGTGGGGGCTGGCGGGTGGGGTGCGGTGGCCCTGGAGCGAGGAGCAGTGCACGGTCACCGTCAACGGCCACACCGTCGAGCTGAGCGTCGAGCAGGCCGAGAACGCGGCGCTCATCTCGGGCATCGCGGTGCGCCGCGGGCTGCCGGCGCGGGCGGCGTCCATCGCACTGGCCACGGCCTACCAGGAGTCCGACCTGCGCAACATCGACTACGGCGACCGTGACTCCCTCGGGCTGTTCCAGCAGCGGCCCTCGCAGGGCTGGGGCAGCGAGCAGCAGGTGCAGGACCCCGTCTACGCCACCAACGCCTTCTACGACGCGCTCGAGGACGTCGACGGGTTCGAGGACCTCGAGATCACCGTCGCCGCGCAGACCGTGCAGCGCTCCGGGTTCCCCGACGCCTACGCCGACCACGAGGACGACGCCCGCGCGCTCGCCTCGGCCCTGACCGGCCAGTCGCAGGCCGCGTTCGCCTGCGACGTGGCCGGCGACCACGACGAGGCCGACCCCGACCTGACCCCCGCCGGCCTCACCGAGCGCGCCGACGCGGTGCGGGCCGACATCCGCTCGGTCTTCGGGCGGCTGCCCCTCGGCGGGTTCGCGCCCGGCGGCGTCAGCACCGGTCACATGGAGGGCTCCGCGCACTACGACGGTCGCGCGGTCGACGTCTTCTTCCGGCCCATCACCGACGAGAACCGCACCCGCGGCTGGGCGCTCGCGCAGTACCTGGTCGCCCACGCCGACCGGCTCGCCGTCCGCACGGTCATCTACGACGACCGCATCTGGGTCGCCGGCCGCGACGACTCGTGGCGCGACTACGACCCGCCGTCACGCAGCGGCGACCCGGCGATCCTGGAGCACCGCGACCACGTGCACGTCGACGTCTTCGAGTGACGGGCCGCGCCGGCGTCAGCGCACCTGCAGCCTGCGGGTGCCCGACGCGTACCCCGAGCGGGTGGCGCGGGCGGTCAGCCGGGTCGCCTTGGCCAGCGGCGCGAAGGTGATCCGGCACGTGCCGGCCGCGCTCGTCGTGCACCGGCGGGAGCCCACCGTCACCCGGGCGCCGCCCACGGCCGCGCCCGCGTCGGTGACCGAGAACCGCACCTGCGTGCGCTGGGTGCGGCGCCACGAGGAGGGCGAGGCCTGCAGCGTGAGCCCGGCCAGCGCCTGGGTGTGCCAGAACCCGTCGCCGGTGTTGACCACGACGTCCCCGCGGTTGCTCGAGCCCTCGACGGCGAGCGCGTAGACGGTCTGTCGTCCCTTCGGGGCCCCGAGGTCGCGGACGGCGCCGAAGCGCGTCGCGGCGGGGTTGGTGCGCACCGCCTCGACGCGCGGCCGGTCGTCGCTCCAGGCGACCCACAGCCGCCCGGCGGGTCCGCGGGAGAGCCCGATCGTGGTGGCCCCGGCGCTGCCCGGCACGGACGCCGCCTGCGCCGCCCCGACCTTCCACAGCCGGACGCCGGCGCACGTCGGGTAGCCGGTGCAGTAGGCCGCGTAGACCCCGCCGCCGGTGCGCGCGGCCAGCGCGACCCGACCGGTGGGGAGCGAGTCGGCTCCCGAGCTCGATCCGGGGGCCTTGAGCACCGGGCCGAGCGTCGGTGCGATCTGGCGCACGAAGGTGCCGTTGGTCGAGGGCGCGCTGCCGTTGCCGTACCAGGCGAGCCACACCGCGTTGCCCGAGCGCACCATCGCGAGGTCGTAGGCGCAGCAGCCGGCGACGTCGAAGGACTGGTCGGGGTCGTTGCCCGTGCCGGTGTGCCAGGTGATCGTCGAGTTGAGCGGGAACGCGGCGACCGGGGTGCCGTCGGCGAGCGTGGTGGCCGCCGTCCCGTAGCTGCCGTAGGCGAGCTGGCTGACGCCCACCGCCTCGGCCGGCAGCGTCCAGCTGCTGCCGGAGGCGGGCGCGGTGGCCGTGTACATCCGCCCGTCGGACCAGAACCCGGGGGACGTCGTCCGCTGACCGCCGAAGACGACCCGCAGCCCGCCCGACGGACCGTCGACGAGCACCGGTGAGGCGTCGACGACCGACCACGGGTCCGCCAGCACCGTGTTCTGGGTGACGAGGCCGCCGGAGGCCCCGATCGCGGCGTGGCCGAGCTGGCCCTCGTTGCCGGGGGCCACTCGCGGGTAGACGACGTGCAGGACGCCGTCCGAGGTGCGCAGCAGGCCGGCGTCGAACGCGCTGGAGCCATTGCCGGTCGAGATCTTGGTCCACGAGCCGGGCGCCCCCCGCTCGACCGCGGCAGGTCGGGTCACCGGGTCGGCCGGCGTCGCACCGGACGAGGTCGCGGCGGCCCCGAGGGAGGCGGCGAGCACGGAGAGCACGGACAGCACGGAGAGCACGGAGAGCACGGAGAGCACGGACGGGACCAGGACGAGGCGGCGCACGGTGCGCAATCTGCCGCCGTCGACCGGGCGCGGCCATGGTCATTTCGGGTCAGGCGAACGCAGGGTCGGCGGTGACCTGGTGACCTGGTGACCGGGGCGCGCCCCGGTCCGGTCACTGCCTCACCGCTCCCCCGGCGCACCTCGCACGGCTGCCCACTCCAGCCCCTCGGCCGCCGGCCGCACGAGCGCCGGGCCGGGGTGGGCGAGGGCGGCGTCGACGTCGGGGCACGGCGTCCAGGCCACGTCGGGACGACGGACGCCGGCCGCACCGGCCGAGACCCGCTCGAGTCGCGCGCCGAGCGAGGCCGGGTCGCCGAGCTCGGCGCGGTAGGCCGTCAGCAGCGCGAGCAGCTCGTCGAGCACCCCGGGCAGCGCCGGGCTGCCGGCGAGCAGGTTGCGGCTGCGGGCCGCGTTGCCGCCGCCGACGCGGGTGGCGTCGCGGAAGCTGCCGGCCGCGAGCAGGGCGGCGGCGTCGCCGTCCGGGGCGTCGTGCACCAGCTCGAGCAGCGCGTTGGCCAGCACGTGCGGCAGGTGGCTGGCGAGCGCGACGGCCCGGTCGTGCTGGTCGGGGTCGAGCAGCGCGACGGTGGCGTCGAAGACCTCGAGCAGCCAGGCGACGACGTCGGCCACCGGCCCGTCGCCGCGCGTGACCGCCCAGGTGGCGCCGACCAGCAGGTCGGGGTCGGAGTGTTCGAAGCCGGAGTGCTCGGTGCCCGCCATCGGGTGCGCCCCCACGTAGCGGCCGGCCAGCCCCGCTGTCGCCGCGGACGCCGCCACGGGGCCCTTCACGCTGCCCACGTCGACCACCACGGCGTCCGGCGCCGCCGACGCGACCTCGCGCAGCACCCCGGCCATCGCGTCGAGCGGCACGGCTACCACCACGAGCCCGGCGGACGACGGCACCGCGGGCGCGGCCCCGGGCACCGCCGGGTCGACCAGGACGACGTCGCGCCCGAGCGCCCGCAGCCGCCGCACCACCGACCCGCCGATGAGCCCGGCGCCGACGACAGCGACGCGCGCGAAGGTCACGACCGTCCGGCCAGCTCGTGCAGCGGCGTGATGCGCCCGAGCGCCCGCGCCGAGCCGCCGTGCGCGGCCCACTCGGCCCGCATCGCCTCGAAGTCGTCGGCGGTGAAGGTGCCCGAGCAGAAGAGCAGGAACGTGAACAGGCCCGGAGTCTCGGGCACCGGCCGGGTCACCAGGTTGGTCATGTTGACCCCACGCCTCTCGAGGACGCCGAGCAGCCGCCGGAGGATGCCGGGCACGTTCGCCTCGGGCAGCAGCGCGACCAGCAGTCCCTCGTCGCCGTCGGCGCGCACCGGCAGCCGGCTGGCCGAGACGAGGGCGAACTGGGTGTAGGCGCGGGCGTTGTCCTCGACGGCGGCGGCCACGGTGGCCAGGCCGTAGAGCCCGCCGCAGATGCGCGGGCCGAGGCCGACCTCGCCGGGCGCGAGGTCGCGGCAGGCGGCCGCCGTCGACGCGGCCTCGCGGGTGGGCAGGCCCTGCGCCTCGATCCAGGCGCGGCACTGCGCCAGCGCGTGCGGGTGGCTGACGACGACCGTCGGGGCCACCGCGGGGTCGGGGGTGAAGGCGTCGAACGAGATCGGCAGCACGATGCTGTCGACGATCGACAGCTCGGGCCGGGCCAGCAGCGCGTCGAGGGTCGGCACGACGACGCCGTTGACGGAGTTGTCGATCGGCAGGACGGCGTAGGACGCCGCCCCCGAGGCGACCGCGGCGAGCGCGTCGGACGCGGCGTCGACGGGCGAGCCGTCGGCGTCCGGTCGCAGCGTCGCGGCCGCCTGGTGGGTGAAGGTGCCCGACGGCCCCAGGTAGGCCAGCCTCACGGCCCGGCGTCCGCGGCCGGCGGCGCGAACGCGGCGAGCACGCGGCTGGAGAACCCGACGCCGGTGAGCGCCTCGCGCAGCGCGTGCACCCGGGCGCCGGGGGCCACGAAGCCGACGTAGAAGTCGTGCCGCCCGGAGTGGGCCGACGCGGCGTGCGGGTCGCTGTGCAGGAAGTCGAGGTCGATGCCCATCGCGGCCACCTGCTCGAGCGCCACGACCAGGGTGCCGGCGGTCTCCTGGCGCGCGCGCAGCGAGAGCCACACCATGTCGTCGGTGGTCTCGGAGGTGCCGAGCCCGCCGTCGCGCGAGATGAGCCCGTAGCCGACCGGCCCCAGCTCGTCGAGCCAGCCGGGCACGACCAGCGTCTCGTCGTCGACCTCACCGGCGTCGAGCACGGCCGAGCCGAGGTCGCGACCGAGCGCGACCAGCTCGTCGGTGGTGGCCCGGTCGGGCACCACCCGGAACGAGACGCCGGCGCGGCCCATCGTCTCGACGACGTCGGCGTAGGTCTGCTGGCGCAGCGCGACGCCGGCGATCTCGGCGCTGCCGCCGCCGACGCGGGTCCACCGCCACGGCGCGGGGACGGCGGCCACCCGGCTCACCCGCAGGCCCACCGCCGCCGACGCGGGGGCGGCGAGCGCGCGCAGCAGCCGCACCGGCGGCGAGGCCGGGTCGGGCACCCGCACCAGGCCCTCGACGTCGGCGGCGACCGCCAGGGTGGCCATCAGCTCGTCGTAGCCCTGCAGGCCGACCAGGAAGTCGCTGCCCTGCCAGCCGAGCGCGGCCCGGGCCCGGTCGACCAGGCTCGGCGGGTCGACACCGGGGTGGGCCAGCGAGCGCGGCAGCACGGAGACGGTCACGAGCGCATCCTCTCGGCCGCGACCCGCACGGCGTCGTCGGGGGCGGTGAGGGCCACGCGCACGTGCTGGGCGCCGGCCGCGCCGTACTCGTGCCCCGAGACCACGACGAGGCCGCGGTCGGCGAGCCGCGCCTGCGTCTCGACGCCCGGTTCGCCGGCCGTGGCCCACAGGTAGAGCCCGGCCTCGCCGTGCTCGACGCGCAGCCCGGCCGCGGCCATCGCCGGCAGCAGGACGTCGCGGCGTCCGGCGTAGCGGGCGCGCTGCTCGGCCACGTGCGCGTCGTCGTCGAGGGCGGCGACCGCGGCTCCCTGCTGCGGCCCGGCGACCTGCAGCCCCAGGTTGCGGCGCACCGAGGCCAGCTCGGCCACGAGCGCGGGGTCGCCGGTGCAGAACCCGACGCGGTAGCCGGCCAGGTTCGAGCGCTTGCTCAGCGAGTGCAGCGCGAGCAGCCCGCGGTGGGCGTCGGGGCCGGTGCCGCAGACGTCGGGGTGCAGCACGCTGCGCGGCTCGACGTCCCAGCCGAGGTCGAGGTAGCACTCGTCGCTGACCAGCAGGGCGTCGTGGGCACGGCACCAGGCCACGAGGTCGCGCAGGTCGTCGGGCGCGAGCACGCGGCCCGTCGGGTTGGCGGGCGAGTTGACCCACACCAGCCGCGGCGCGCGCCCGGCCGCCGCGAGGGCGTCGAGGTCGGCGGCCAGGACGGCGTGCGCCAGCTCGGCGCCCGCGAGCGCCGCCCCGACGGCGTAGGTCGGGTAGGCCAGCGCGGGCGCGGCCACCACGTCGCCGGGACCGAGGCCCAGGTGCAGCGCGAGCGAGCCGATGATCTCCTTGGTGCCCGGCACCGGCAGCGTCTGCGCCTGGTCGAGGCCGGAGACGTCGTGGGCGCGGGCCAGCCAGCCCACCACGGCCTCGCGCAGCGGCCGGGTGCCGACGGTCAGCGGGTAGCCGGGGGCATCGGCGTGCGCGGCCAGCGCCCGACGCACGACCTCGGGGGTGGGGTCGGTGGGCGCGCCGATCGAGAGGTCGACGACGGGCAGCCCGCTGGCGGCGGCCCGTTCGCGCACGGCCGCGAGCCCCGCCTGGACGGCGGCGGGCAGCCGTGCCGAGACCCGGCCGAGGCTCATGCGTGCCGACCTGTCAGTCGTCGTGCTCCTGCGGCGCGAGGGCGGCGACGACCGGGTGGTCGTGGTCGATCTCGCCCATCTTCGCCGCGCCGCCCGGCGAGCCGAGCTCGTCGAAGAAGCCGACGTTGGCGGTGTAGTAGTCCTTCCACTCCTCCGGGACGTCGTCCTCGTAGAAGATCGCCTCGACCGGGCAGACCGGCTCGCAGGCGCCGCAGTCGACGCACTCGTCGGGGTGGATGTAGAGCATCCGCTTGCCCTCGTAGATGCAGTCGACCGGACACTCGTCGACGCAGGCCCGGTCCTTCAGGTCGACGCAGGGCTGTGCGATGACGTACGTCATGGGGGTCCTCCTGGTGCCGCGGTCGGTGCGCCGTCAGCCTAGTGTGCCGGGGTGACCGAGCCCGACCGGACCCACCCTGTGGGCGGTACGGGCGGGGTGTCAGGTGCCGGTCACGGCCTCGGCCCCCACGTCGTCGGCACGCGGGTCGTGGTGCGGCGCGTGGTGCGCGGCGAGCGCGGCCCGTCGGGCGGACCCGCGCTCACCGACGTCCTGGGCGTCTGCGAGGCGTGGGACGACGTCGCCGGCGTCTGCCTCGTGCGGCGCGAGGACGGCGGGCTCGAGCGCATCGCGATCGCCGACGTGGTCACCGGCAAGCCGGTGCCGCCGCGCGCGTCGGTGCGCGCGCGGGTCTCGCCACGGGAGGCGCAGCTGCGCGGTGCCGCCCTGTTCCCCACGCAGACCAGCACGCCGCTCGGCGACTGGGTGCTGCGCGCGTGCCCCGACGTCACCGCCCGCCGGGCCAACTCGGTGCTGGCCTTCGGCCCGCCCGGGGTGGACGACGCCCCCGCCCGCGCCGTCGCGCACTACGCGCGCGGCCGCGCCGTCGCGGCGGTGCTGCCCGGCTCGCCGGAGGAGCAGGCGCTGGTCTCGGCCGGCTGGGTCGGCGAGCCCGACGCCCCCGACACGCTGTTCCAGGTCGCGAGCGCCGCCCAGGTCTCCCGGGCCCTGCGCGGCGCGGACGACGCCGCCGTCGACCTCGAGCCCGACGGCGACCTCGCCGTCGCCACCGTCGGCGACCGGGCGAGCGGCGTGGCCGGCTACGGCGACGACTGGGTCGGGTTCCGCGCGATCGAGGTGCATCCCGACCACCGCCGCCGGGGCCTGGCGCTGGCCGTGATGGCCGCGCTGCTCGACTGGGCCGCCGCGCGCGGCGCGAGCACCGTCTACCTGCAGGTGCACGCCACCAACGCGCCGGCGCTGGCGCTCTACGAGCGGCTCGGGTTCCGCACCCACCACGCCTACCGCTACGTCACGGCGCCCGAGTCGCCCACCGCCCCCAACCGATCGGACGGCCGTTCGGTCGAGTAGTCATGACCCGACCGTCGCCGCACGACCGGGCCGGCTTCGGCGACTACGTCGCCGCCCGCCGCAGCCGGCTCCATGCCACCGCCTACCTGCTGTGCGGCGACAGCCAGCGGGCCGAGGACATCGTCCAGACGGCGCTCACCAAGCTGTACGTCGCCTGGCCGCGGGTGCAGCACGCCGACTCGATCGACGCCTACGTGCGCCGCACCATCGTCAACACCCACCACTCCGAGTCGCGGCGGCCGTGGCGCCGCGAGCGGGCCGGGCTCGACGCCGTCCCCGACCCACCCGCGCCCGACCCGGGCCGCGAGACCGACGACGACCTCTGGGCCGCCCTGCAGCTGCTCTCGCCCGGCCAGCGCGAGGTCGTGGTGCTGCGGCACTACTGGGGCCTCTCGGTCGAGGAGGTCGCCGCCGAGCTGCGCGTCAGCAGCGGCACCGTCAAGAGCCAGACCTCCGCCGCCCTCGCGCGGTTGCGCGGCCTGCTCGCCCCCACCAGCCAGCACGACGACCCCAGGAGTGACCGATGAGCGAGCAGCACCTGCGTGACCTGGTCGAGCGCACCGCCGCCGGCGCCGAGATGCCCCCCACGCCCCTGGCCGACGACGTGCGACGCGGCGAGGCCGCACTGGCCCGGCGCCGCCGCGGCACCGCCGCCCTCGCGGTCGCGGCCTCGGTGGCCGTCGTCGCCGGGGTGGTCTCGGTGACCACGCTCGGCGGCGACGACCGCACCGAGGCGCCCGCGGCGTCCGACCCGGCGACGCCGTCGGCCACCTCGGCCCCCTCGGCCACCTCGGCTCCGAGCCCCGCCCCGCCCACCCCGACGCCCTCCCCGGGCACCGCCGCGTCGCTCGAGGCCGCGGTGGCCGCCGTGCTCGACCCGGAGGGCGTGCACGTCGTCGATGCCGGCGGCGTGTCGACCCCGGTCGAGCGGGGCGGCCAGGTCGGCCTCGTCACGACGCAGATCGGCTGGCAGTCAGATGACGGCACCTCGCCACTCGTCCTCACGGCCCGGGTGGCGGCCTCGGCCGCCGACGCCGAGTGGGGCTGCGAGGCGTGCACGATCGAGCGCTCCGACCTCGACGGCCAGGCCCTGTTCACCACGGCTCCCGGCGAGGTCGACGACCTCGGCAACGTCGCCGCGATGCTGGTGCGCGACGACGGCACGGCCGTCGCCCTCGACGTGCCGGCCGCGCTGGTCACCTCGGGCGAGGTGCTCCGTGCCGACGTCCGACGGGTGCTCACCAGCCCGGCGATCGCCATGCCCGACGGCACGGTGACCGGTCCCCCGCCGGTGGCCGACCCGAGCCGGATCGCCCGGGACGCCCTGCCCGGGCTCGTCGTGGAGGCGGAGTCCGACCTCCGCTCGACGGGCTCGGGCCGGCTCGACGGCGTCGAGGTGCTCTGGCAGGCCGACCCGGCGCGCTGGGGCGAGGCGTGCTTCTGGGGTCGGTGCGAGGTACGCGAGGTCGGCGGCGTCCGGCTCGAGCTCAGCCGCCCACCCGGCGACGGCGGGCCGTTCGCCGGACGGGTCGCCGTCGAGCACCAGGGCGCGGCGCGACGCACCCGGGCCATCGTGCCCGAGGACGCCGTCGACCTGGCCGACCTGGTGCCGCTGCTCACCGACCCGCGCTGGCAGGAGTGAGCGCGGGGTCGTCGGGCTGCGCGAGCGTCAGCACGGCGTCCTCGATCAGGTCGTTGGTCTCGACGTCGTTCTCGACGCCGCGCAGCCGCACCGCGAGGTGGTCCTCGGTGTCGTCGCCGACCAGGTCGACGGCGGCGACCACGAAGACCCGCTGCGGGCCGACGTACTCGACGTGCAGGTAGGTGACCCGCTCGACCTGGGGGTGGCCGGCGATGAGACCGAGCACGTGGTCGCGCAGGGCGGGGCTGCTGCCCTCGCCGAGCAGGAAGTCCATGTTGCGGCGCATCAGGAAGACCGCCACCACCGCCAGGAGCAGGCCGACGCCGATGGAGCCGAGGGCGTCCCAGACGGGGTCGCCGGTGGCCTGGTGCAGGGCGATGGCGCCGGCGGCGATGGCGATGCCGGCCAGGGCGGAGGCGTCCTCGAGGAAGACCGCCCGCAGGGTCGGGTTCGAGGTGCGCACGACGTAGCGCAGCGGGTGGGCCTCGACCCGGCGCGCGTCGCCGCGCACCTGCCGGGTGGCCTGCACGA
Source organism: Nocardioides marinquilinus (assembly GCF_039543705.1). Classification (NCBI taxonomy): domain Bacteria; kingdom Bacillati; phylum Actinomycetota; class Actinomycetes; order Propionibacteriales; family Nocardioidaceae; genus Nocardioides; species Nocardioides marinquilinus. The sequence goes on along the minus strand of NZ_BAABKG010000002.1, from coordinate 711,143 downwards.
ACGACGTCCCCTCGAGCAGCAGCGCGATGCCGAGCACGACGTAGTTGATCGTGAAGGAGGCGTCCTCCTCGGCGGCGCCGAGCTCGGTGAGGCCGTGCCAGATCGAGACCACGGCGCCGGCGGAGAACAGGCCGAACGCCGCCACGAGCGACCAGATGTAGGTGTTGCGGCCGTAGCCGCGCGGGTGCGCCTCGTCGCGCGGACGGCGTCCACGCCGCTCGGCGACCAGCAGGAAGACCTCGTTGCCGGTGTCGGACCACGAGTGCGCCGCCTCCGCGACCATCGCGGCCGACCCGGTGATGGCGGCCGCCACCGACTTGGCCAGCGCGAGCAGGCCGTTGGCGGCCAGCGCGACGATGACGGTGAGCAGCGACTCCTGCTTGTTCTCGTCGGCGCCCTCGGCCTCGGCGCTCACGTGGTCACCCCGAAGATCCGCTCGGTGCGGGCCGCCAGCCAGGGCCAGGCGGTGCGCACCAGCAGCAGGACGCCGACCCCGGCGACGAGCATGCCGGCCACGTTGAGCCCGAGCTGGGCCAGGGAGCCGACGATCTCGTCGGGGTCGAGGACCGCGATGCCGAGCGCGAGGTTGCCGAGCGCCGGCACGGTCGTCACCGAGATGAACACACCGACCATCGTGGCCGCCCGCTGCAGCGCGACCGCCAGCGCCCCCGCCGCGCCGGCGAGCACGCCCACGACGAACGACCAGTGGTCGGGGTTGAAGATGAAGCCGGTGTTGGGCCGCGGTCGGGTCACCAGGTCGCTGTCGACGATCCCGAGCAGCACGCCGAGCAGCGCGAGGACCACCACCGCGAGCACCGCGAAGGCGAACGAGAAGAGCACCAGCCGGGTGCTGCGCCACACCAGGCCGGCCCGCCCGAGCACGATGCCGGCGCTCACCGCGGTGATCGCGCCGAACTCGGGGCCGACCACCATCGCGCCGACCACCAGCACCGCCGAGTCGGTGAGCACCGCGATCGCGGCCAGCGCGACGGCCAGCACCAGGAACAGGTGGTAGCTGAGCGTCGGCACCGCCCCCGCCTCGGCGGCGTCCTCGACGGCGTCCCAGATGACGGCGTCGTCGGGGTGGCCGGGGGCGATGCGCTCGAGCTCGTCGGCGGCGTGGAACGGCGTGCCGGTCGGGGTGGAGATGACGATGCCGCCGTGCCGGTCGAGGCCGAGGTCGTGCAGCTCGGTCATCAGCAGGCCGGCCGACTCGCGGGCCACGTCGGCCTCGAGCAGGTCGCCGGGCGGTTTCAGGACGGCGCCGGGCTGCACGGTGACGTTGGTGACGTGGTCGTGCTCGGTGAGCAGCCGCTGCACGTCGGGCACGAGGTGGCCGGGCACCGTGAGCCGGAAATGGGCGAGCACGTCTCGAAGGCTACGCACTACGATCGGCCCCGGCCGCGTGCGGAGTGACGACCCGCGTGAAGCGCGACCCGCGCGTCCGGCGTACCGACGAGAGGCCGACGGCGTCCGTCGGCGAAGGTGTGGTGGCACCGCGACCTGACCCCCGCCCACACCTCCAGGGTTTCCCAACTGGAGGTGAGTGATGAGACGTACGCACTGTTCCGACCTGTCCACCGCGACGCCCGGCGAGCCGGTGCGGCTGCAGGGGTGGGTGCACCGGCGCCGCGAGCTGGCGGCGCTGACGTTCCTCGTGGTGCGCGACCGCACCGGCCTGGCGCAGGTGGTGCTGCGCCCGGGCGACCTGCCGGACGGCGCGGCCTGCCCGCCCGAGGAGACGCCGGTCGAGGTGGTCGGCACGGCCACGGCCAACCCGCAGGCTCCGGGCGGCGTCGAGGTGACCTCGCCGACGGTGACCGCGCTCTCCGAGCCGGCCGACACGCCGCCCGTCGAGCTGTGGCGCCCGACCCTGTCGGCGTCCCTGCCGACGCTGCTCGACCACGCCGCGACGACGTGGCGCCACCCGCTGCAGCGGGCGAAGTGGGAGCTGGCCGCGGCGAGCCTGCACGGGTTCCGCTCGGTGCTCGACGCCGACGGCTTCACCGAGGTGCACTCCCCCAAGCTGGTCGAGTCGGCGACCGAGTCGGGCGCCAACGTGTTCGAGGTCGACTACTTCGGACGGCCGGCCTACCTGGCCCAGAGCCCGCAGTTCTACAAGCAGGTGCTGGTGGGCGTCTTCGAGCGGGTCTACGAGGTCGGGCCGGTCTTCCGCGCCGAGCCGCACGACACCGTGCGGCACCTGGCCGAGTACGTCTCGCTCGACGTCGAGCTGGGCTTCGTGCGCGACCACCGCGAGGTGGTGGCGTGCCTGCGCGAGGTCGTGGCCGGCATGGTCGCCGCGGTGGCCGAGCGGGCGTCGTCCGCGGTGGAGCGGCTGGGGGTGCGGCTGCCGGTCGTGCCCGACGAGCTGCCGACGCTGCACTTCCGCGACGCGCTGCGGCTGGTGGGCGCGCCGGACGACGAGCCCGACCTCGCGCCCGCGCACGAGCGGGCGCTCGGCGAGTGGGCGATGGCCGAGCACGGCTCCGACCTGGTCGTCGTGGAGGGCTACCCGACGGCGTCCCGCGCGTTCTACAGCCACCCCGACCCCGACGACCCCCACTGGTCGCGCTCCTTCGACCTGATCTTCCGCGGGGTCGAGCTGGTGAGCGGGGCGCAGCGGCTGCACCGCTACGAGGACTACGTGCGGGTGCTGGCCGAGCGCGGCTACGACTACGCGCCCTTCGCGTCGTACGTCGAGTCGTTCCGGCGCGGCATCCCGCCCCACGGCGGCTTCGCGATCGGCCTGGAGCGCTGGGTCGGCCGCCTCGTCGAGGCCGCCAACATCCGCGAGGTCACGCTCTTCCCCCGCGACCTGCACCGCCTCGCCCCGTAGGCCCGGCGGCGCTCGGGGTCCGTGGTCGACGCGTCCACGGACCCTGAGCGCGTCGAAGGGCCCGCCGTCAGAGGCAGCGCGGACGGACGTCCGGGCGGGCCGGGCCGTCGTGGGTGAGGGCGTCGAGGGTGATCGACAGCGTGGGCGTCGCGAGCGGGATGGTGAGGTGCTCGGCGAGCTCGAACGGGCAGCGGTCCTGCAGCGTGATGTTGGTGGTGCGCGGGCCCGCGGCGAGGTAGCCCGAGGTGTGCGGCACCACGACCTCGTCGTAGCGGGTGGTGATCTGGGTGTAGCTGACCTCGCCCGGCGTCTCGTCGCCCGCGTTGAGCCGCTGCAGGAACGCCGACCCCGCGCCCTGCTGCACGCACGCGGGGCAGCCGAGCTCGATGAGGTCGTTGAACGGGTTCTGGGCGCCGGTGAGCACCGTGCCGTGGTTGGACGGCGCGACCCCGACGAGGTCGTCGACCACCGCGGCGCCGCCGAGGAACTTCAGGTAGTAGCGCGGCATCATGCCGCCCTGCGAGTGCCCGACCAGCGACACCTTCGCCGCGCCGGTCGCGGCGCGCACCCGCTCGACGTACGCCTTCAGCTGCGCCGCGGAGTCCTCGATGCGGCCCAGGCCGCGGTTGCCGTAGTCGAGGGAGAAGACGCAGAACCCGGCGCGCTTGATGCCCCACGACAGCCGCTCGAGCAGGGTGCGGCGGTCGCCCCCGGTGCCGTGCACGAGCACCACCGGCGTCGGCCGCTGCGCCGTCGGCCGGCACGACCAGTCGTTGGCGCCCGGCGGGTCGCCGAGCGGCGAGGTCGGCAGCGGCAGCGCGTTGCTCCCGCCACGCGCACCGCCCTCCGCGGCGACGGCCGGCCGAGCGACCGGTGAGACCGCCACGAGGGCGACGACGGTGAGCAGGACGGCGAGGACGCGGCGCACCTACCGAAGAGTAGGGTCCGCGCGGCGTCCGGGCTAGACCGCTTTCGCAGCACCTGGCCCGCCACGCCCTGCGGGCGACCCACCCCTCGGGGTGCGTTCGGCCGCCGTCCGGTCCGGGAACACCGTGGGCGAACGTCCGTCCGAGTCCGTGAGGAGTGCCCGTGGTCATCGAGGTCAGCGTGAGTGACGAGCGGGCCCAGGCCCGCACCGTGACGGTCCTGAAGGCCCTGGGCCACGAGGCCGCTGCCGGCCCGCGCCGGGCGGGCCGCCCGACCGTCGTCGTCGCCGCCGTCCGAGAGGACGATCTCGCGATGATCCACCGGGTGGTGGCGGCCGTCGACCGGCCCGTGGTCGCCGCGCCGGCGGCGGGGCTGACCGCCGTCGCCGCCGCCCCCGCCGCCTGAACGGGCCCCGGGCGGCTCAGTCGTCGACGACCTCGAAGCGCATGCCGGCCGCGCGCAGCCGCGCGAGCAGTGCGTCGCCCATCGCCTGCGCGGTGGTGACGCAGCCGGCGGTGGTCGGGTTGTCGTCCTGCAGCAGGCACAGCGCCGACTCGGCGAGCATCTTGGCGGTCTCGGTGTAGCCGGGGTCTCCCCCGCTGACGCGCGTGTGCAGGCTGCGGCCGTCGGCCTCGGCGACGAAGTCGACGGTGAACCACGACCGCTCGCGCTTGGCGGCGTCGGGGCCCGAGCCCTGCGGCACCTTCTTCAGCAGCAGGTTGCGCACGGGCCCGACCTGCGCGGCCAGGGCGATCGCCGAGACGCCGCCCATGCCACCGAGGGCGTAGCGCAGCGTCTTGGTGCCGGCGAAGTGGGAGTAGCGGAACTCCGGGCCGAAGACCGGCAGCGCGGCGCCGCTGCGCGCGACGACCTGCGGGTCGATGGTCGGCATCGGCAGCAGCCAGTAGCCCAGCCGCTTGTCGCGGTGCGGCTTGCCGGCCACCGGGCGCGACGAGCGGCCGTCGTCCGGCTTGCCCTGCGCGCGACGTCGCTGCTTGGCGGTGCCCGCGGCCTGCTTGGCCCGCGAGAAGGCGCCCATCGCGGAGTGGAAGGTGCCGCCCGAGAACGTGCCGCTGGCGCGGACGACGCCGCGCATCGTGACCGGACCGGACGCCGCCAGCTGCTGCACGGTGAACAGCGCGCCGAGGTCGTGCGGCACCGAGTCGAAGCCGCAGGCGTGCACGATGCGGGCGCCCGTGCGCACGGCGGTCTCGTGGTGGTCGAGGTAGGTCTGGTCGACGAACTCGGGCTCGCCGGTCAGGTCGACGTAGTCGGTGCCGGCCTCGGCGCAAGCGGCGACCAGCGGGCCGCCGAGCTCACGGTAGGGCCCCACGGTGGTGACGACCACGCGGGCCCGCGCGACGACGCCCGCCAGCGCGGCCTGGTCGCCGCTGTCGACCACGACGAGCTCGAGGTCGGCCAGGGCCGGGTCGGTCGCGGCGAGGCGGGTGCGGGTGGCCTCGAGCTTCTCGCGGTTGCGGCCGGCCAGCGCCCAGCGCACGCCCGAGGCGTGCGCGGCGAGGTAGTCGGCGGTCAGCCCGCCGGTGAAGCCGGTGGCTCCGAAGAGGACGAGGTCGAGGTCGCGCTCGGGCATGCCGCCATCGTGGCAGGACGGCGGGCGACGTCCTCGGTCGGGAGGGTCAGGCGTGCCTGCGCGCCGGCGCGGCGTGGCCGGCGTGCCACTCGGCGATAACGACGTCGAGCTCGTGCTCGAGCTCGGCGACCCGCACGATCGCCATCGCGGCGCGCTCCTCGGCCTCGTCGAGACGGGCGGCGAGCCGCTCGCGGTCAGAGCTGGCGGCGGCCTCGGCGCGCTCGGCCCGCATCGCGCGCTCCTGCTCGGCGGCGAGCTCGTCGCGGGCGGCGATGACCTCGTCGGTGGCGGCGGCGAGGCGCTCCTCGAGACGCGCGATGGTGGCCTCGTGGCGGGTGATGCGGCCCTGGGTGTCGGCCACGTAGACGGCCTGCTCCTCGGTGCGCACCTCGGTCAGCGCGCGGTAGGCCTGCGCCTGCTCGGCGCGGTCGGTCGCCCACGCGCGGCGGGTGTCGGCGACCTCGGTGTAGGTGATGCGGGTGGCGACGGCGCCCAGCAGGACGCCGACGGCCGCGGCGATGGTGGCGACCAGCCACGAGCCGCTCACGACCGCGGCGACGACGGCCGCCACGGCGACCAGCAGCAGCACACCGGCGACGACGAGGCGCGTGGAGCGCTGCAGGCGACGCGACGGGGCAGACGGGGAAGTCATGCCCGCGAGGCTAGGTCGCCGTCGCCGGGTTGGGCGGGACGCCGCCCGGCGCGGCGGCCGAGGGGTGGGCGAGGGGTGGGCGAGGCGGAGTCTCGGGCACCGGAGGGGTCAGGCGCCCGAGGTGCGGGCGCGGCGCAGTCGGGCGCGCAGGGAGGCGATCTCCTGCCGCGCGCGCCACAGCTGCTCGGCGGTGTCGGTCGCGGCGATCCGGGCGTCGAGGTCGGGCACGACCGGGGCCTGCCGGCCCGCCAGCTCATACCACTCGGGCGGACGTCGGTCGAGCCAGCCCGCGAGCTGGTCGTGGGGGTCGACGACCTCGACCCCCTCGGGCGGGTCGGCCAGCCAGTCTCGCTCGGTCGCTGCGGCGTCCCACAGCGCGTCGGGCGGTCGGTAGCCCTCGGCGAGGGCGGGGTCGTCGCGGTAGGCCAGCCCGCCGTCGCGCGCGGCGTCCAGGGCCTTGCGCCCGCCGTGCTTCGGCCCCAGGCCGAGGCCGGCGGCGTTGACCCGGCGCAGCACCTCGACGTCGGGGCCGAGCGAGGTGTTGCGCGCGGCGAGCTCTGGGGCGACCGCCGGGGGCAGCCCGGCGAGGCGGGCCAGGTCGGCGGCCAGCCCCGGCTCGGGCGGCGAGGGGCGCACCAGACGCACGATCGTGCGGTCGCCCGGGAGCAGCCTCGCCACCTCGGCGAGCCGGCCGGGGTCGAGGGCGGCGAGGTCGGTCACGTGGCGTGCGGCGTCGCGTGGCAGCTGCGCCAGGCCGTGCTTGACGAGCTCCTGCCAGGCCGACGCCCACCGGTGCACCGGTCGGGTCGCGGTCAGGACGACGAGCACCTCGTGGCCCGCGACGACGTCGGCCAGGCCGGGCACGTCGTCCGCGACGAGCCGGTCGAGGTCCTCGCTCGAGACCACCAGCGTGCCGACGCCGCGGTCGCCCGCCTCGCGCACCACGCGGTGCAGGCCGTCGGCGGGCGGACGTCGTTCCAGCGCGGCCAGGAGGAGGTCGGGGGCGCGGCGCTGCGAGAAGGCGCCGAGCAGCGGCCAGGTGAGCAGGTGGTGGCCCGGCCCGCCCTCGGGGTACCAGACGTCACCCGCGCCGGCCGCTCCCGCGGCGTAGGCGCGGCCCCAGGCCTGCTGCACCGTCGACGTGCCCGACTTGTGCAGCCCGGCATGGATGACGATGCGCACCGCGCGACCCTACTGCGAGCGGCCCCGCAGCTCGTCGTCGTCCCCGTGCACGCGGCAGGCCCGCTCGAGCAGCAGCGAGGCGACGACCACCAGCACCCCGGCGACGGTAGCGGCGCCGCAGCGCCAGATGCGTTGGCCGGCCAGCTCGGAGGGGTCGCCGATCCAGCTGAGGCCGTAGCCGAGGTAGCCGCCGCCGACCAGCGCGCCGACCAGGGCGCAGGCCCGCGCCAGCACCAGCCGGTTGACGGCGCGGTGGGGGTCGAGCGGCTCACGGCGCACGTGCACGGTGCGCCAGGTCGACCAGGCGGTGAAGCCGAGGATGGCGGCCACGAGGGCCAGCGCGAGCGGCTGCGGCCAGGTGACCAGCGGCGGGTTGCCCCAGCGGTCGCTCAGCGGGTGCAGGAACCAGCCCGCGACCAGGCCGGTCGTGGCCCAGCCCAGCACGAGGCCGGGCGGGGTCGGCCTCAGCGTGCCGGGCTCGCCGTCGTCGGCCACGTGGGGCTACTCGACCTCGAGGGCCAGGTCGTCGCGGCGGGTGATGTGCTGGTCGCCCACCCGGGCCAGCAGGTCGGCGATCGGGCCATGGTCGGGCAGCTCGGCCTCGGGCTCGAGGTCGTGCCACGGCTGCAGCACGAAGGCGCGCTCGGCGGCGCGCGGGTGCGGCAGCACGAGGGTCTCGGTGTCGCTGCGGCGGTCGCCGACGACGATCAGGTCGACGTCGAGGGTGCGCGGGCTGTTGGGCACCTCGCTGCGCTCGCGGTCGTAGGCGTCCTCGATGGCCAGGGCGCGGTCGAGCAGCCGGTTGGCGGCCAGCGTGGTGTCGGCCAGGACGACGGCGTTGAGGAAGCTCTTCGAGCCGGCGGGGGCGTCGAGCGGCTCGGTCTCGTAGACCGGCGAGACGCTGGTGACCCACACGTCGGGGGTGTCGGCGATGGCGTCGACGGCGCCCTGCAGCGCCGACATCCGCTCGCCGAGGTTCGAGCCCAGCCCGATGACGACCCGGCGGATCGGACGCATCTCGCCGGTGAGGGTGTCGGCGTCGATGATGTTCGGGTTCGGGGTCTCGGTCACGTGGTGGCCTCGCGCTCTCGGGTGATCGTCAGCGCGACGTCGGAGAACGTCGCGTCGATGGGGGCATCCGGCTTGTGGACCGTCACCCGGGCCCATTCAACACGAGCGTCCAACAGGCACACGCTCGCGATCCGCTGGGCGAGGGTCTCGATCAGGTCGACCGGATCGTTCTCCACGGCGGCCCGCACCGAGGTAGCGAGGTTTCCGTAGTCGACGGTGTGGTGCAAGTCGTCGGACGCCGCCGCGGCGGCGGTGTCGAGGCCGAGCACGAGGTCGACGACGAAGGTCTGCCCGTCGCGGCGCTCGTGGTCGAAGACGCCGTGGTGGCCGAAGCACGCCAGGCCGGTCAGCGCCAGCTCGTCGCTCATGCGCCGAGGGTCGATTCGCTCGCTCGGGCCCACACCCGCAGCACATCACGGGTGCCCCGCACGTCGTGCACCCGCACCCCCCACACGCCGCGCTGCGCCAGCAGCAGGGTGAGGGCGTGGCCCGCGGCCTCGCGCTCCAGCACCGGCCGCGGGACGCCGTCCGGACCGGCCAGCAGGGCGCCGAGGAAGGACTTGCGGCTCGCTCCGACCAGCAGCGGCAGGCCGAGCCCGGCGACGCCGTCCGGGTGGTCGATGGCGCCGACGAGCCGCCAGTTGTGCTCGGCGGTCTTGGCGAAGCCCAGCCCGGGGTCGAGCACGAGCCGCCCGGCCGGGATGCCCGCGGCCCGGGCCGCCTCGACCCGCTCGGCGAGCTCGCGCCGCACCGCGGCGACGACGCCGCCCGGCTCGTCGTAGACCGCGTGGTCGCGCATCCGGTCGCTGTGGGCGCGCCAGTGCATGGCGACGTAGGTGGCCTGCGACGCCGCGACGACCTCGAGGATGGCGGGGTCGGCCAGCCCGCCCGAGACGTCGTTGACGACGACGGCGCCCGCCGCGACCGCCGCCTGCGCCACCTCGGCCCGCATGGTGTCGACCGAGACGGTCGCCCCGTCGGCCGCGAGCGCCTCGATGACCGGGACGACGCGGTCGAGCTCCTCCGAGACGAGCGGCCGGGTGGCCCCCGGCCGGGTCGACTCACCCCCCACGTCGAGGACGTCGGCACCCTCGGCGACCAGCCGACGTCCGTGCGCCACGGCGGCGTCGGTGTCGGCGAACCGCCCGCCGTCGGAGAAGGAGTCGGGGGTCACGTTGAGCACGCCCATGACGACCGGCGGGGTGACGGCGTCGAGCATGCCCGCGAACCTATCCGGCACCGGCCGGGCGCGGGCACTACGGTGGCGGCCGTGACGAAGACCTTCGTCCTCGGCCTGGGTGCCCAGAAGGCCGGGACGACCTGGGTGCGCGAGTACCTCCGCGTCTCCGACCGGTTCGCCGGCGGGCTGCGCAAGGAGTACCACGTCTTCGACACCCTCGACGTCGAGCAGGTGCGCTGGCGGGCGGCCCGCATCCGCGAGGAGGCCCGCGCCGAGCTCGACCAGGCGGGAGCCGGCGAGGCGACCGGCGGCGTCGCCCTCCAGGTCGCGGCCATGGTGGCCCGGCCGTCGCTCTACTTCACGTTCTTCTGCGGCCTGCTGGCGCAGGACGGCGTCGACGTCACCGGCGACTTCACCCCCGACCACGCCCTGCTGCCGACCCGCAGGCTGCGCGACATCAAGCGACGGTTCGCGGTCAGGGGCGTGCGCACCGTGGGCGTCTTCGTGATGCGCGACCCGGTCGAGCGCACGGTCTCGGCCATCCGCATGCGCCAGCGCTACAACCCGGGTGAGCTGCCCGACGACCTGGCCGAGGCGGTGCTCGGGTGGCACGCCGACCCGGCGTTCTCGTCGCGGAGCGACTACGCGCCCACGCTCGCGGCGATCGAGGGCGCGTTCGACCCCGACGAGGCGCTGGTCGCGTTCTACGAGGAGCTCTTCACGCCGCAGACCGTCGAGCGGCTGTGTGCGCTGACCGGCCTCGACCCGCACCCCCCTGACTTCGAGGAGCGCAGCAACGCCTCCGGTGGCGAGGCGTCGCTGCCCGACGACGTCCGCAGGGTGGTGGCCCGCCACCACGCGCACGTCTACGAGGCGGTGGCCGGCGCCACCGGCCGCGACGTCGCGCGTCTGTGGCCCAGCGCCTCCCTGCTCTGAGGTCGGCGGCCGTCGGTCACGCGTCGAGCGTCGCGAGGGTCTCGCGGAGCAGGCGCCCCTCGGCCGCCAGGTCGACGTGGAAGGCGGAGTGCATGGCTGCGGCCGACCAGGCGCGCGTCGTCCGGTCGGGCGTGCCCCGGATGATGGTGAGCGGGTGGCCCCACAGCGCGCAGATCGCCCGCTCGTTCCACACGTGGTAGCGGGTGTGCGAGACGGCGAGGACGGGCCGTGGCGACCCGCCGAGCAGCAGGTGGAACAGACCGCTGCCGGCGAAGCCGCCCACCGCGCGCGCGGCGCGCACCATGGCGACCTGGTCGGACAACGGGTGCTCCTCGGGAGCGACGACCGTGAAGCCGTGGTCGGTGAAGAGCGCCTCGACCTCGTCGGCGTTGCGGCAGTCGCGACGGTTGCCGCGTCGGGTGAGGAAGAGCCGCTCGGGACGGGCGGTGCTCGACGCCTCGGCCTCCAGCACGTCGCCGATGCGCTCGTAGTGCGCACGCAGCGACGGGTGCACGTGGCGCAGCACGACGTAGCCGGGTGTGGCCTGCAGCAGCCGCTCGACGCGCACCGGGCCGGACGCCGTCACGACCCGGTCGGCGGGCACGCCGGCGGCCGCGAGCAGCTCGAGCTCCCAGGGCGCCACCGGCCGGTCGGCGTCCGTGACGAGCACCCGCGCGTCAGGGTGACGCTCGAGCACCTGCGGCCAGGCCCACAGGTGCGACAGCTGCTCGGTGATCGCGTGGCCGAAGTGCCCGCGGAACAGGTTGTCGAGGTGGAGGTAGGTGCCGTCGAGCCGGGGCACGCCGGTGCCACCGGTGCCGCTCGTGCAGTCGGGGTCGTCGGGGAGCCCGTCGGGCACCCGCACCGCCCAGCCGGTCCACTCCGCCAGCGCAGGCGAGCGCGGACGCCGGTGCTCGGTGTTGCGGAAGGCCTGCGGCAGCACCGTCTGCCTGGCCGTCGCGACCATGCGCGGCGCCACGAGGACGTCGGTGACCTCACGCAGCGACAGGGCTCGGGCACGCGTCGACAGCGCCGCCTCGACGTCCGGGTGACTGCTGACGACGGTCCCGGCGGTGAGCGCCGCCTCGGCCGGCCGACGCACGACCACCTGGCCCAGGCCGGCGTCCGCGGCGAGGACGTCGTCGAAGGACCCCTCGGGCACCACGCTCCAGACCGCGACCCCCATGCGCACGACCACGACGTCGTCGTCGACGTCGATCGCGGCCACGGACGCGGCCAGCGCGTGCTCGTCGCGCTCCCGTTCGGGCCGCGCGTCGCGGCGGGGGTCCGGCGGACGCGGACCGGCGTCCCGCAGTCGGGTCACCGTGTCGACCAGGCCGTGCAACGCGGCCCGCAGGGCCGGTCGACGCGGCACCGGCACCACGAGGTGGCCGCCGCGGCGCACGTGCGTCAGCAGCATCGGCAGGCGCCGCGCGACATCACCCCGGCCGAGGTCGACGAGCAGGTCGAGGTGGGGCCGGGCACTCAGGGCCACGTGCAGGTCGGCGCGCCTGGCTGGGTCGAGGCGCACCAGGTTCCCGCGGCTCCTGACCGGGTCGAGGTCGACCGACGCGTCGGCCACGACGCCCACCCGGGCTCCCCCGCCGTGCGGGAGCAGGCCGAGCGCCCGCTCTAGCGCGCCCACCGGGCCGGTCAGCGGCCTCGGTGGATCAACGCCATCGCCTCGGCGCGGGTGGCCGGGTCGGACCGGAGCAGCCCACGGACGGCGGAGGTCGTCGTCCGGGAGCCGGCCTTGCGGACGCCGCGCATGGTCATGCACAGGTGCTCGGCCTCGATGACCACGATGGCGCCGCGGGCGTCGAGGATCTCCATGAGGGCGTCGGCGACCTGGGTGGTCAGCCGCTCCTGCACCTGCGGGCGCCGGGCGTAGACGTCGACCAGGCGGGCCAGCTTCGACAGGCCGGTGATCTTGCCGGAGTCGGCCGGCACGTAGCCCACGTGGGCCTTGCCGGTGAACGGCACCAGGTGGTGCTCGCACATCGACCAAAGCTCGATGTCGTGCACCAGCACCAGCTCGTCGTGACCGAGGTCGAAGGTGGTAGTGAGGACGTCGTCAGGACGTTGGCGCATGCCGACCAGCAGCTCGGCGTAGGCGCGCGCGACCCGGGCGGGGGTCTCCTGCAGGCCCTCGCGGTCGGGGTCCTCGCCGACGGCGATCAGCAGCTCACGCACCGCCGCCTCGGCCCGGGCGTGGTCGAAGGGCGGGACCTTCGCCGGGTCGGGCAGGTCGGCAGAGACGGGGTTGACCACGTCGTCCTCCTCGGGCTCTCAGACTCCGGGGACCTGCGGGCCGGCACCGGGCCCGGGGGGCTGCGGTGCGGGTCCGCCGAGACCGGGATCGCCGTGGACGTCGCCGCCGGGGCCCGGCGGCGTGACCACCGTGCCGGTGCCGTTGCCCTCGGCGAGGGCGTTGACCCTGGCCCGGTCGCGGATCGCCTGCGGGATCTCGACCGGCGGGATGCTGGACGGGTTGCGGGTCGGCGAGCCGGTCCAGGCGGGCCGCTCGGGACGCCGTCGCAGCGCGGTGAAGATCTCGGCGACCTCGGCCTTGTCGAGGGTCTCGCGGTCGAGCAGCGCCAGCACCAGCGCGTCGAGCACGTCGCGGTTCTCCTCGAGGGCGTCGAAGGCCTCCTGGTGCGCCGCGGTGAGCAGCTTGGTGACCTCGTCGTCGACGATCGCGGCGACGTCCTCGCTGTAGTCGCGCGAGTGGCCGAGGTCGCGGCCCAGGAACGGCTCGGAGTTGTCGTTGCCGAGCTTGATCGCGCCCAGCCGCTCGGTCATGCCGTACTGGGTGACCATCGCGCGGGCCAGGTTGGTGGCCTTCTCGATGTCGTTGCCGGCCCCGGTGGTGGGGTCGTGGAAGATCATCTCCTCCGCGGCCCGGCCGCCGAGCATGTAGGCCAGCTTGTCGAGCAGCTCGGAGCGGGTCTGGGAGTACTTGTCCTCGTCGGGCAGCACCATCGTGTAGCCCAGCGCCCGGCCGCGCGGCAGGATCGTGATCTTGTGCACCGGGTCGGTGCCGGGCATCGCGGCCGCGACGAGGGCGTGGCCGCCCTCGTGGTAGGCCGTGACCAGCTTCTCCTTCTCGCTCATCAGGCGGGTGCGGCGCTGGGGACCGGCGATGACGCGGTCGATCGCCTCGTCGAGCGACTCGGCGTCGATGAGCTTCTTGTTGCTGCGGGCGGTGAGCAGTGCAGCCTCGTTAAGGACGTTGGCCAGGTCGGCACCGCTGAACCCGGGGGTGCGACGGGCGACGTCGTTGAGCTTGATGTCGGGCGCCAGCGGCTTGCCCCGGGCGTGGACCTCGAGGATCTTCGTGCGGCCGGCAAGGTCGGGGGCGTCGACCTGGATCTGGCGGTCGAAGCGGCCCGGGCGCAGCAGCGCGGGGTCGAGCACGTCGGGGCGGTTGGTGGCCGCGATGAGGATGACGCCGCCGCGCACGTCGAAGCCGTCCATCTCGACCAGCAGCTGGTTGAGGGTCTGCTCGCGCTCGTCGTGGCCGCCGCCCATGCCGGCGCCGCGGTGACGACCGACGGCGTCGATCTCGTCGATGAAGACGATGGCCGGGGCGTTCTCCTTGGCCTGCTCGAACAGGTCGCGCACGCGGCTGGCGCCGACGCCGACGAACATCTCGACGAAGTCGGAGCCGGAGATGGAGTAGAACGGGACGCCGGCCTCACCGGCCACCGCGCGGGCCAGCAGCGTCTTGCCGGTGCCGGGCTGGCCGTAGAGCAGCACGCCCTTGGGGATCTTGGCGCCGACGGCCTGGAACTTGGCGGGCTCCTGCAGGAACTCCTTGATCTCGCCCAGCTCTTCGATCGCCTCGTCGCAGCCGGCGACGTCGGCGAACGTCGTCTTCGGCATGTCCTTGGTGATCAGCTTGGCCTTGGACTTCGCGAACTGCATCACGCGCCCGCCGCCGCCCTGCACCTGGTTCATCAGGAAGACGAACAGCAGGACGATCAGCGCGAACGGCAGCAGGGTCAGCAGGATCGAGCCGAGGATGCTGGGCTGCGGGTTCTCCGACGTCAGCTTCTCGAGCTTGCCGCCGTTGTCCTCCAGCTGCGCCTGCGCGGCCGCGAGCAGGCTCTGCTGCTGGCCGTTGATGTAGCTGGTGGTGACCTTCTCGCCACTGTCGCGGACGCCGTCGAACAGCGTGGCCTCGATCTTCTGCTCGCCGTCGACGAACGTGATCTCCTTGACCTGGTCGTCCTCGACGTACTGCTGCAGCTGCGAGGTGGGCACCTCGTCGTAGCCGCCGCCGGCGGTCAGGAACTGCAGCGCGAGCACGACCCCCAGCACGGCGAGGGCGATCCAGACCCAGGGGCCCTTGAAAATCCGCTTCACGACAACTCTTCCGACGACTCAGCAACAACGGTGGTGGACCGTCGACGCTACAGGCGCGCCGCGACCGTCCCCCATCCTCTCAGGCGACCCTGACAGCGCCGGTTCGCGGCCCGACGCTGGCCCGAGGACCCGTGCGGGGACCCGGGCACGGAGGGCCGGTGGTCTCGAGGCTCGTCGCCAGGGCTCCTCACACCTCGACCAGCGTGCGGCGGTGTCACGAGCGAGCCGACCACAGATCTGTTCGCGGCGCGCGACCTGGTGAGTGACGAGCACGGAGGGCGCAGCGAGGTACGAGCGAGCCCTCCGCGCGCAGGAGCGAACCGGGTCGCGTGAAGGCGCCGCGAACACGCGCCGAAGCGACGAAGGAGCGGAGGCGCAATCAAGCACAGCCGGCTGGTCATGCCGCCGCCGCGGCCGTTGACCCTCTGGGCCCTTCGACAAGCTCAGGGTCCGTGTGAGGACGTTCGCATCGACCTTGCGAGGTCTCGAGGCTCGTCGCCAGGGCTCCTCGCACCTCGACCACCGTCTGGGCGCACGACCCGTTCGCGGCGCGCGACCTGGTGAGTGACGAGCACGGAGGGCGCAGCGAGGAACGAGCGAGCCCTCCGCGCGCAGGAGCGAACCGGGTCGCACGAAGGCGCCGCGAACACGCGCCGAAGCGAGGAACGAGCGGAGGCGCCAAACAACACAGGCGGCCGGTCTGACCATCACACCGGCAGGGCCCTTCGACAAGCTCAGGGTCCGTGATGGGGCCTGGGCGCGGAGGGCCAGCGGTCTCGAGGCTCGTCGCCAGGGCTCCTCGCACCTCGACCCTCGTCCGGTACAGACCCGTTCGCGGCGCGCGACCTGGTGAGCGACGAGCACGGCGGGCGCAGCGAGGAACGAGCGAGCCCTCCGCGCGCAGGAGCGAACCGGGTCGCACGAAGGCGCCGCGAACACGCGCCGAAGCGAGGAACGAGCGGAGGCGCCATCAAACACCGGCGGATGGTCGTCCCACCTGCCGCGGCCGTTGACCGACCGTGCCCTTCGACAGGCTCAGGGTCCGTGGGGGGACGTTGGCATCGACCGTGCGAGGTCTCGAGGCTCGTCGCCAGGGCTCCTCGCACCTCGACCTGCGTGGGGATCCCTAGCTGTAGACGTGCGGCGCCAGTGTGCCGATGTCGCGCAGGTTGCGGTAGCGCTCGCGGTAGTCGAGGCCGTAGCCGACGACGAACTCGTTGGGGATGTCCCAGCCGACGTACTTGACCTCCACCGGCATCTGCAGCGCCTCGGGCTTGCGCAGCAGGGTGCAGATCTCGACCGAGGCGGGGTCGCGGGAGGCGAGGTTGGCCGTCAGCCACGACAGCGTCAGGCCGGTGTCGATGATCTCGTCGACGATGACGACGTGCCGCCCGGAGATGTCGGTGTCGAGGTCCTTCAGGATGCGTACGACGCCGCTGGACTTGGTGCCCGAGCCGTAGGAGGAGATCGCCATCCAGTCCATCTCGACGTGGCGGGTCATCGCGCGGGAGAGGTCGGCCATGACCATGACCGCGCCGCGCAGGATGCCGACGATGAGCAGGTCGTGGCCGTCGTCCTCGGCGTAGTCGGCCTCGATGCGGGCGGCCAGCTCGCCGAGCTTGTCGCGGATCTCCTGCTCGGTGAAGAGCACGTTGACCAGGTCGGCTTCGACGTGGGAGGCGTCCATGAGCCTCAGGGTTCCACAGGACGCCGCGCGAACCGCAGGGTGTCGCCGTCCAGGACGGCGGTGACGTGGCCCGGCAGCTGCACCTGGCCCCGCACCCGGCCGCTGACCAGGCCGAGCAGGGCGGTGACGTGCACGTGGAACAGCTCGGACGGCGGGCTGCCCGCGGCCAGCGCCGCCAGCCGCACCACACGCGAGCGGACGGCGTCCGGCTGGCCGGCGAGGTCGGGCAGGCGCAGGCCGTCGTCGGTGCGGGCGCGGGCGAGGGCGGCGTCCGCGAGGTCGTCGAGCGCCTCCATGTCGGGGCGCAGCTGCTCGGCGGTGCGGGCGAGGGTCTCGGCCACGCCGGGGCCGAGCTCGCGCTCGAGCGTGGGCAGCACCGTGTGGCGCACCCGGGAGCGGGTGAAGCGGGGGTCGTCGTTGTGGGGGTCCTGCCACGGCTCGAGGCCCTCGGCGGCGCAGGCGGCCTCGGTCTGGGCGCGGGTGACGCCGAGCAGGGGGCGGGCGAAGACCTCGAAGGCGGGTCGCATGCCCGCGATCGAGCGGCCGCCGCTGCCGCGGGCGAGGCCGAGCAGCACCGTCTCGGCCTGGTCGTCGAGGGTGTGGCCGAGCAGCACCAGGCGGCTGCCGAGGCTGGCCGCCACGTGCCCGAGGACGGCGTAGCGCGCCTCGCGGGCGGCCGCCTCGAGGCCGCGGCCCTGCGCCTCGACGGTGACGCGGGCCGAGAGCGTCTCGTCGGCGCCGACGCGGGCCATGGTGGCCACGACGCGGGCGGTGTGGTCGGCGGAGTCGTCCTGGAGGCCGTGGTCGACCACGGCGCCGACCACGCGGCGTCCGGCCTTGTGGCCCTCGTGCACGGTGGCGGCGAGGAGGGCGAGGCTGTCGGCGCCGCCGGAGCAGGCGACGACGACGGGGCCGGCGTCGTCCTCGTGCGCGGCGAGCACGTCGCGCACCCCGCGGCGGACCGCGGCGACGGCGGGGTCGAGCGTCATCGCGGCGGGGTCACAGGACGCGGGTGACCCAGGCCTCCGGGTCGCTCAGCTCGGCCTTGGAGGGCAGGTTCTCGGGGCGCTCCCACACGGCGTTGAACTCGGCCATGCCGACCTTGTCGACGACGGCGTTCACGAAGCGGGCGCCGTCGCGGTACTGCGCCATCTTGGCGTCGAGCCCGAGCACCCGGCGCAGCAGCCGGTCGAGGGCGCCGACGCCCTTGCGGCGCTCGTTGAAGCGCTGGCGGATCTGGGCGACCGAGCCGATGACGCTGGGGCCGACGCCGTCCATGACGACGTCGGCGTGGCCCTCGAGCAGCGACATCATGCCGGTGACGCCGTCGAGGATCTGCTGCTGCTCCGGCGTGCTGAGCAGCTCGACGACCGACCCGCCCGAGCCGCCCCGGTTGCGGATCGCGTGGCCGAGGCGCTGGGTGAGGTCGTCGAGGCCGCCGTCGCCGAGCGTGCCGGCCAGCGCCTCGACCTGCGAGAACAGGTGCTCGCGCATCCAGGGGACGGCGGTGAACTGCACCCGGTGGGTCTCCTCGTGGAGGCAGACCCAGAGGCGGAAGTCGTGCGGGTCGACGTCGAGCTCGCGCTCGACGTGGACGACGTTCGGGGCCACCAGCAGGAGCCGGCCGTGCGGGGCGTGGAAGGGGTCGAACTGGCCGAGCACCTTGGTGCCGAGGAAGCCGAGCAGGCCGCCCACCTCGGCGCCGGTGACGCGCGAGCCGACGGCCAGCGCCAGCCGGCCGGGGTCGCGCTTCTCCCCCACCTGCGCCACCAGCGGCGAGACGACGTGCCGGAACGCCTCGCAGTTGGCCCGCACCCACCCGGCGCGGTCGACGACCAGCACCGGCGCGGTGTGCTCCGGCGCCTCGAGGCCAGTGAACTCGCGGACGTGCGCGGTGGACGCCTCGGCCCCCGCCCGCAGCTCGGCCACGGCGTCGTGCGCCTCCTGCCGGGAGACCGCCGGGCCGTCACCCGCGATCCTCGAGCCGATGCGGACGGCGAGCTCCCAGTCGATCATCTCGGGCGCCGAACGCTCCGGGGTCGTCATGCCGCGAACCTACCCGGGCGCCGCGCACGCCCCCGGTGAGCGGGGGCATGCATGGCCGGCGGTCTCGACGACGCTCGTTCCTCGCTGCTCAACCAGCGCAGTCCCGGTGGTCGAGCAGGCCGAGCGTCTGCGCGAGGCCGTCGTCGAGACCCCGGCACCGTCGACGTGAACGTTCGCGTGCAGGGCCCTTCGGCAAGCTCAGGGTCCGTGGTGTCGGCCTGGCCTCGACGGACCGAGTTCGACACCGGACGCGAGCACCGTGGCGTGAAATCGCCGACGGCCCCGCTCGAGGCGCCGTCCCCTGCGCGCCGAGCGGGGCCGTCGAGCTGTCCCCTGGTGCTGTCGTGCGTCGCGGGCGACCGGCCTCCACGCTCCCCCCAGATGCGCGGTGTGCCGGTCTCGGCGACACCACAGACGCTAGGCGGCGTGCATCCAGGCGGGATCAGGTCGAGCGCAAGGTTGTCTCAAGAGCCGGTCAAGAACGGCGTCCCGAGCAGCGGCACGCCCCCAGGGCGGCCGCGGCGCTGTCCTGGGCGACGCGCGCGTCGAGCTCGTTCGCCTCGCGCACCCGGTCGGCCATGAGCACGAAGACGAGCACGTTGCCGTCGAGGTCGGTGGCCAGGCCGGCCAGCGACGAGACGTTGCCCAACGTGCCGGTCTTGGCGCGCACGCGACCGAGGCCGGCACGGGGACCCTGGTCCATGCGGTCGGCCAGCGAGCCGGTGAACCCGGCGACGGGGAGCCCGCTGATGACCGGGCGCAGGTCGGGCTGGTCGTCGGAGGCGGCGAGGCGCAGCACGTCGACGAGGAACGACGGGTCGGCGCGGTTCTGGCGCGAGAGGCCGCTGCCGTCGTAGAAGACGCTCGGCCCCATGCGCACGCCCTGCTCGGCGAGCAGCGACCGGACGCCGCGACGTCCGGCCTCGGTGGAGCCGTCGCCCTCGACGGCCAGGCCGACGTGGCGCAGCAGCGTCTCGGCGCCCTCGTTGTCGCTGACGTCGAGGATGCGCTCGACGATGCCGGCCAGCGGTGCGCTGTCGACCGACGCCAGCACGCGGCCCTCCCCGGCGGCCCGGCGTCGCGGCGTGCCGACGACGCGGACGCCGGCCGCCACCAGCGCCTCGGCGAAGGACGCCGCCGCCTCGGCCGCGGGGTCGGCGACCCGACCGGCCCCGGTGCGCTCGCGTCCCTCGTCGACCCACAGCGCCGAGATGGGCGCGACCTCCTCGGTGGTGATGTAGCCCGGCTCCCACCGCGGGTTCTCGGCGGGGCCGGTGAAGAGGGTGTCGTCGAAGTCGAGCCGCACGCGGCCGATGCCGTCGGCCTTCAACGCGGCGGCCGTGTCGGCGGCGAGGTCGTCGAGGGTGGCGCGGGCGGGGTAGGGCCAGGCCAGGCCGGCCTCGTCGACGTCGGCGCGCTCGAGGAACGGGTCGCCGCCGCCGACCAGCACCACCCGGCCGCGGCCGGCCGCGCGCACCTGGGTGGTGAAGACGTGGTCGGGACCGAGGGCGAGCAGCGCGGCCGTGGAGGTGACGACCTTCGTCGTCGAGGCCGGGATGGCGGTGTCGCGGCCCTGCACGAAGACCGGCTCCCCGCCGGCGAGCGGCGCCACCTCGGCGAGCACGTGGCGGCCCAGCTTGCGGTCGGCCAGGTAGGGCGCGACCGCCTCGCGGACGGCGGCGGCGTCGACGTCCGGGCGTGGGGTCGCGGGGGCCGCGACCGGCCCGGGCGGCGTGACCTCGGGGGCGTCGACGCCCTCGGGCGCCTCGATGGTGGCCGGGTCGTCGGCGGGACCGGCGGCGTCGTCGCCGTCCAGCCAGCCGAACGGGTCGTAGCGCACCACCGCCACGCCTCCCGCGACGAGCGCGAGCAGCAGGACGAGGACCAGCGTCGCGCGCGTCGCCGAGCCGCTGCGTGCCATCGGTCGACCGCCTCCTGCGCTGGGTGCCAGATCACGACCGCGCCGGCTGCGCGATCGGGGCCATTGTGCGCGACACTGGGCGCGTGCTGGAGTTCGACGTCCTGGTGGAGATCCCCAAGGGGGAGCGCAACAAGTACGAGGTCGACCACGAGTCGGGCCGCATGAGGCTCGACCGCATGCTGTTCACCTCGACGCAGTACCCGGCCGACTACGGGTACATCGAGAACACCCTCGGCCTCGACGGCGACCCGCTCGACGCCCTGGTGCTGCTGCAGCACCCGACGTTCCCGGGGTGCCTGATCCGCTGCCGCGCGATCGGCATGTTCCGCATGACCGACGAGGCCGGCGGCGACGACAAGGTACTCTGCGTGCCCGCGACCGACCCGCGGCAGGAGCACATCCGCGACATCAACCACGTGCCGAAGTTCGACCGGCTCGAGATCCAGCACTTCTTCGAGGTCTACAAGGACCTCGAGCCCGGCAAGTCCGTCGAGGGCGCCGACTGGGTCGGCCGCTCCGACGCCGAGCAGGAGGTGCTCGCCTCCTTCGAGCGCGCCAAGCAGGGCGACGCCGAGGACGCGGCCGAGCGCCCGGAGAACCTCGACAAGCACTGAGCCGGTGCCGGCTCGGCTCAGCTCCGCCGGGCGGTGAGCTGGTGACCGTTCCGGCCCGCGATTCGGTAGCTCACGCACCGCCGCCCCGGCTCGGCCCGGCCCCGGGGTGGCGGTGAGCTGGTTACCGTTCCGCCCCGCGATTCGGTCATTGACGCACCGCCGCCCTGGCCCGGCCCCGCTCCGCCGTCCAGGTGCAACCTTCTCGGCTTCTACCGCCGCTTCTCGGGCGTTGCATTGCCCGAGAACGTCAGGGATACCCGGTGAACCGGGTATGCCTGACCACCCCGGCAGCCACGCAGGTCACAACAACCACACTGCTCACGCGTCGCGCTTGGTCCCCCGCACGTAGCCGAGGGCGCCGGAGCGGGTGAGGCGGACGTCGTCCACGCCGCCATCGCCGAGCCAGGTGACGAGCTCGGGGCCGGTGCAGCCGGGACCCATGAGCCCGGCGAGGCGGCCGGCGCGGCGCATCGGCTCGAAGCGCAGGCCGGTGTCGTTGAGCAGGGCGCTGCCGAGCAGGACGCCGCCGGGGCGCAGCACGCGGGTGAGCTCGGCGACGGCGCGGGCCGGGTCGGGGAAGCAGTGCAGGCCGGTGAGGGTGACGACGCGGTCGAAGGAGCCGTCGTCGAAGGGCAGGTCGCCGACGTCCGCGATCGTCGTGGTGACCTGGTCGGCCACGCCGTGCCGCTCGGCCAGCGCCCGGGTGCGCTCGAGCATCGCGGGCGAGATGTCGGTGGCGACGTAGTCGAGGCCCTGCCCCGGCCACACGCCGCGCAGCGCCACCCCTCCCCCGCACGGCACGTCGAGCACCCGCGAGCCGGCCTCGAGCAGCCCGGTCTCGCCGGCCGCGCGGTAGAGCAGCCCGAGGTCGCTGTGGACCCCGACCCGCCACGCCATCCCGCCGGCGATCGGGTGCTCGACGGTCCAGTCGTAGACGCTCGCCCACAGCGGGTCGGCGTCCCACCGCATCAGCCTCACGCCGACGACCCCAGCCGCCCCGGCCCCAGCCGCGCGAGGAAGCCGTCGAGCGCGGCCTCGATGCGGGCGGCGTCGTCGCCCAGGTCGGCGTCGCCGGTGCGGCTGAGCGCGTGGTCGGCGCCCTCGAGCTCGAGCACGTCGCACCCGAGCGAGCCGACGACGTCGTGGTCGTGCAGCGGGTCGGCGAGCCCGGCCACCACCAGCTGCGGCGCCGGGTTGTCGCGCACGCCGGCGAGGCAGCCGGGGTCACGCAGCAGCGGGGTCAGCCACACCGCCGGCCAGCCCCGCGCGGCGGCGTGCCCGGCCGCCCGGGTGCCGAGCGACTTGCCCACCACCACGTCCGGGACGCCGTCCGCGAGCGCCTGCTCGAGCCGACCGACCACCCACGGGGTGGGGTCGTCGGGCAGCGGGCCGGGCGGCGTCCAGCTCACCGCGCGCACCTCGTGGCCGTGACGCTCGAGGGCGTCGACGGCCAGGCGCAGCAGCGGCATCGTCACCGGGAACGCCCGTCCGGGCAGGACGACGGCCAGGCTCACGCGGGTCCGACCAGGTCGGGCGAGCGCAGCAGCGCGTGGGGCACCCCGAAGGCGTCGACCATGTCGCCGGCCAGCGGCCGCAGCCGCCGGCACAGCCGGCCGACCTCGCGGCTGATCGCCTTGCTGCGCTGCGAGCTGAGCCGGCCGTGCTCCATGAACCAGGCGCGGTCGGCCTCGAGGCCGGAGAGCGCGTGCAGGTCGAGCAGCAGGCCGAGGGCGTCGCGCAGGTCGCCGTCCGGCTGCGAGCGCACCTGCTCGGCGAAGGCCTCGAGCACGAGCCGCTCGACGTGGGCGCGGGCTGCGGCGATGACGTGGTCCTGCACCCGCGAGAACACCTCGCCGGGCTCCATGCTGCGGTCGAGGCCGCGCTTGAGGCGGCGGGCGACGCCGCCGAGCGTGTGCTCCTCGCGGAAGCGGTACATCGCCAGCTGGTAGTCGGTGTCGAGCAGCCCGGACTCGGGGTCGCTGTCGTCGCCGCCGGGCAGCACGTCGCGCAGCCGCTCGATCACCTTGTGGACGGCGGTGCGCTCCATCACGGTCTCGACGGCCAGGCCGGCGACGAACTTGACCATGCCGAACTGGTCGAGGTCCTCGAAGTCGCTGGAGTACGCCGTCAGCAGGCCCTTGGCGACCAGCTGCAGCAGCACGTGGTTGTCGCCCTCGAAGGTGGTGAAGACGTCGGTGTCGGCCTTGAGGGCGGCGAACCGGTTGACGGCGAGGTAGCCCGCGCCGCCGCAGGCCTCGCGGGCCTCCTGGATGGTGCGGGTGGCGTGCCAGGTGGCGAGGGCCTTGGTGCCGGCGGCGCGGGACTCGAGCTCGCGGCGCCGCAGCTCGTCGTCGGCGCCGGCGTCGGCGTCCGCGTCGGCGGGGGCGGTGCCGTCGGTGGAGAAGACCGCGTGCACCTCGTCGACCAGCACCGACTGCGCGCAGTGCAGCGCGTAGGTGCGGGCCAGCAGCGGCAGCAGCCGGCGCTGGTGCAGGCCGTAGTCGAGCAGCAGGTCCTCGCGGTCCTTCGACGTCGCCTCGAACTGGCGGCGGCGCAGCGCGTACTTGACCGCGATGGTGATGGCGACCTTGGCGGCGCTGAGCCCGGCGCCGCCGACGCAGGCGCGGCCCTGCACGAGGGTGCCGAGCATGGTGAAGAAGCGGCGGTCGGGGTTCTCGATGTCGCTGACGTAGTCACCCTCGGCGGTCACCTGTGCGAACCGGTCGAGCAGCGCCTCGCGCGGCACCCGCACCTCGTCGAACCACAGCCGGCCGTTGTCGACGCCGTTGAGGCCCATCTTGGGGCCGTCGTCCTCGATGGTGACGCCGGGCGCGGGCTCGCCGTCGACGCGGATCGGCACGAGCAGGGCGTGGACGCCGCGGTCGTCGCCACCGACGACGAGGCGGGCGAAGACGACGGCGATCTCGCCGTGGGCGGCGGCGTTTCCGATGTAGTCCTTCCACGCGTCGGGGCGGGTGGAGGTGATGACGAACTCGCCGGCCGCGGGGTCGTAGGTGGCGACGGTGCCGAGCGCCTGGACGTTCGAGCCGTGCCCGGTCTCGGTCATCGCGAAGCAGCCCAGGAGGCGTCCGCTGACGATGTCGGAGAGGTAGCGGTCGTGGTGGCGCTGCGTGCCGAGCTGCAGGACGGCGCCGCCGAACAGCCCGAACTGCACGCCCACCTTGACCAGCACCGAGAGGTCGCCGAACGCGAGGGTCTCGAAGGCGGCGAGCGAGGCGCCGATGTCGGCGGCGCCGCCGTGCTCGGTGGGGAAGCCGAGACCGGCCTGCCCGGTGCCCGCCATCTCGACGACGAGGTCGCGCACCCGGTCGCGGTACTCGGTCGTGCCGAGCGTCTCGGCCTCCTCGAGGACGCCGGCGTGCTCGGTCAGCTGGTCGCGCACCCGGTCGCGCACCTCGGCGTAGCGGCCGTCGAGCACCGCCCTCAGCGCGGCGACGTCGACCTGGGCCTGCGCACGGCCCCGGTCGTCGCGGTGGCCGTGCTCGGGCCGGGACGCGCGGGTCGGCTCGTCGCTGGGCTCGTCGGTGGGCTCGTCGGTGCGGACGGGGACGTCGGTCGCCATCGGACCAAGCTAGCGAGCTGGACGGGCCCCGGGTTCACCTGAAACGCGGACCCACGGCCCCGGCGCTAGGGCCGGGCGTAGAACGTCGGCGGGATCCAGTAGTAGAGCGACTCCTCGCTCACCGGGCGACCGGTGCGCGGGGCGTGGATGATCATGCCGTCGCCGACGTAGAGCGCCACGTGGTAGATCGACGAGGGGCTGCTCGAGGAGCCCCAGAAGACGAGGTCGCCGGGCTGCAGGTCGCCCGCGCCGATCGGCGTCGACTGCTCGTACTGCGCCACCGAGTAGTGCGGCAGGGACGTCCCGCCGGCGGCCCAGGCGCCCATGGTGAGGCCGGAGCAGTCCCAGGCGTCGGGGCCGGCCGCGGCCCACACGTAGGGGTCGCCGAGCTGGGCGCGGGCGAACGCGATCGCGGCCTGGGCGCCGCCGCTCGGGGCGGGGGCCGGGTCGGGGGCCGGCTCGGGGTCGGGCGCCGGCTCCGGGTCGGGCGCGGGCTCCGGGTCGGGCGCGGGCTCCGGGTCGGTGGACGGCGCGGGGTCGGGCGTGGGGGCCGGCTCGGGGGCCGGCTCGGGGTCGGTGGCGGGCGGCGTCCCGGCCTCCTCCTCGGCGGCCTCCTGCTCCGCGGCGGCCTGCTCGGCCGCGGCCTGCTCGGCGGCCTCCTGCTCGGCTGCCTCCTGGGCGGCTGCCTCCTGGGCGGCCTGCTCGGCGGCGGCTTGGCGGGCGGCGGCCTCGGCGGCGGCGCGCCGGGCCTCGCGGCGCTCGATCGCGGCCTGACGGCGGGTGGCGAGGTCGACGCTGACGCCCTGCAGCCGGGCCAGCTCGTCGAGCAGCTGGTCCCTGCGGACGGCGACCGCCTGCGCCTCGTCGGCGGCGTCGGCCGCGGCGGCCTCGGCGTCGTCGCGGGCGTCGCGGGCCTCGTCCTGGGCCGAGACGGCGCGGGCGAGCGCGGCGTCGCTCTCGGCGCGGGCGTCCTCGGCGTCCTGCAGGGCGTCGGTGAGCAGCAGGTGGTCGCCGGCGAGCAGTTCGGAGCCGAGGCGCGCCGTCGACAGCCCGGTCAGCAGGTCGTCCATGCCGCCGGCCTCGATGGTGGCCGAGAGGGCCGAGAGCTCGGGGTCGGTGCCGTAGGTGGCCAGCACGGTGCGGGCGAACTGCTCCTTGACCCGGGCGACCTCGGCCTCGGCCGCGCGCTCCTCGCGGGCGGCCGCACGGGCGTCGTCCCGGGCGAGACCGGCGGCGTAGCGGGCGCCGTTGAAGGCCTCGGCGGCCTGCGCGGCCTTCACGTCCGACGCCTCGAGCCGGTCGGTGGCCGCCTCGAGGTCGGCCTGCACGGCGGCCACGTCGCGCCGTCCCTGCTCGGTGGCGGCCTCGGCCTGCTGCACCTGCTCACGCGTCGGGACGGGCGGACGCGTGGGGTCGTCGTCAGCGGCGGCCGGAGCGGTCGGGGCGCCGAGCGCCGCGGCCAGCAGGACCAGTGAACATGCCGCAGTCGCGACCCGGGGGAGCCTCACGGGTCACATTAGAAACAGAAGTCACAAACTTTCACAAGGCGAGCGGCGTGTCGACTTGACGAACTACATCGGTGTCATTCTCGACGTCCGGTTCGGGACGGTTCTTGTGGCGCCGGTCGAACCGCTGCCCGGTGGCGAGGCCGCCGAGGTAGAAGGAGACGAACGCGATCATGATCCCGGCGACGTCGTCGGCCAGGTAGTGCCAGCCGAAGTAGATGGTCGCGACGACCGTGAGGCCGAAGTTGACCCAGAAGATGCGCTTGAGGGCGGTGCTGCGCAGCGTGAACTGCACCATCAGCGCCCACAGCAGCGTGATGCCGCAGTGCAGGCTGGCGAACCCGGCGACCGAGTTCACGATGCCCTCGACGCCGGAGCCGTCGTAGCCGCCGTAGAGCAGCAGGTCGCGCGAGCGGTCGAGCGAGCGGATCAGGTCGGTGGTGGGCGTGTGCGCGAGGTCGGTGTAGCCCGGCGCGTAGTGGAAGGCCGGGCCGAGCGTCGGCAGGGCGTAGTAGGACGCCGTCCCGATCGACCACGCCAGGCACTGCGAGGTGGCGAACCAGTAGCCGTAGGAGATGCGGCGCGACCAGACGATCCACGCCATGACCGCCAGCGGCACCAGCGGCACGAACAGCAGGTAGATCCACGACAGCACGTGCGCCACGACGTTGGTGCCGAGGACGTCGTGCAGCACCGGGCCGGGCCGACCGCCGAAGAACAGCATCTTGTCGACCGTGTTCAGCTCACGGTCGAACATGTCGTCGGGGTTGTCGAAGGAGCGCACGAACGGCAGCGCCGACTTCAGGTTGCGGTAGCTGACGTAGGTCACGTAGAAGCACACGATGCCGAGCACGACCAGCGTGACGCGGCGCCTCGTCCAGTGCGTGCGCAGCCGGTCGCGCACCACCGGCAGCATCACCGCGGGCCGCAGGCGCGAGTACCAGAGCATCCGCGGCACGACGTCGAGCGTGGCCGTGATGAGCAGCAGCAGCGGCAGCCGCAGCCACGACGGGCCGAGGAACGCACCCTCGGGGTCGAGCAGCGGACGGTCGTAGCGCTGGGAGACCACGAACGCCAGCACGCCCATCACCGCGGCGACCCCGACGAGGGTCACGTAGGCGCGGCGGTACCCGGCGGCTGACACGCGCGTCATTCTAGGGTCGCCCGTCGTTCACCCGGCGACGTGCTGCGTCCGCGGCAGTCGCGCCAGGCGGCCGGGGTCGACGGCCAGGCCGACCCGCTCCCCCGGGCCCGCGGGCAGGCCGGACGACGCGACGGCGTCGACCTCGCCGACACCGTCCACGTCGACGACGAGCCGGGTGACCTCGGGGGTGGCGCGGGCCGAGACCAGCCGGCCGGCGAGCGGGCCGTCGGCGGCGACGGTGAGCGCCGAGCGGCGCAGGGCGACCGCCGGGGCGAGCGTGAGGCCCGCGGCGTCGAGGACGACGTCGGCGGCGTCCCCCTCGAGCACCCGGGCGTAGCCGAGGAACAGCGCGGTGTCGGCGTCGGCGGGCGCCGCCCAGACCTCCTCGATCGGGCCCTGCTGCACGATGCGGCCCTCGCGCATCACCACCAGCCGGTCGGCCAGCGCGAACGCCTCCTCCTGGTCGTGGGTGACCACGATGCTGGTGGTGCCGGCCTCGCGCAGGATGGCGTGCAGCTCGCCGGCCAGCCGCTCGCGCAGGCCGGCGTCGAGCGCCGAGAGCGGCTCGTCGAGCAGCAGCAGCCGGGGCCGCGCGGCCAGCGAGCGCGCCAGCGCGACCCGCTGCCGCTCGCCACCGGAGAGCGTCGCGGGCAGCCGGTCGTCGTAGCCCTCGAGGCCGACCAGGGCGAGCAGCTCGCCGACCCGCGCGGCGACGTCCGCCCGCGACGTGCGGCGCAGCCGCAGCGCGTAGCCGACGTTGCGCGCGACCGTGAGGTGGCTGAACAGCTGCCCCTCCTGGAACATCAGGGCGAAGCCGCGCTTGTGGGTGGGCACGCCGGCGAGGTCGGCGTCGTCCCAGGCGATGGTGCCGTGGGTGGGCGGCTCGAGCCCGGCGACGGCCCGCAGCAGCGTCGACTTGCCGCAGCCCGAGGGCCCGAGGACGGCGACGACGCTGCCGTCGGGCACGTCGAGAGTCGCTCCGGCCACGGCCGGGACGCCGTCGTAGGCGACGGTGACGTCGTCGAGGCGCAGCACGGCTACCACGCCCCCAGCGCCGGCACGCGCAGCCGCTCGACGGCGAGCACGACCAGCGCGGTGGTGGCGGCGAGCACGACGGCGGCGGCGAGCGCCATCCCGTAGTTCTGCTCCCCCGGCCGGCCGAGCAGCCGGACGACGACCACCGGCAGCGTCGGGTGGTCGGCACGGCTCAGGAACGAGGTGGCGCCGAACTCGCCGAGCGAGACCGCGAAGGCGAACCCGGCCGAGGCGAGCAGCGGCCGCGCGACCACCGGGACGTCGACGGTGAGCGCCGTGCGGAGCGGGCCGGCGCCGAGGGAGGCGGCGGCCTGGCGCTGGCGGTCGTCGATGCCGGCCAGCACCGGCACCAGGGTGCGCACCACCAGCGGCAGCGCGACGAGCGCCTGCGCCAGCGGCACCAGGAGCGGCCAGGTGCGCAGGTCGAGCGGCTCGCGGCCGAGGGTGACGAGCAGGCCGAAGCCGAGCGTGACCGCCGAGACGCCGAGCGGCAACATGAAGAAGCCGTCGAGGACGGCGCGGGTGCGGCGCTCGGCGCGCGAGCGAGAGCGGCCGGTGAGCACCACGGCGACGAGCAGCCCGAGCAGCAGCGCGATCCAGGTGGCGTCGACGGCGGTCTGCAGCGAGTTGCGCAGCGCGGTGGTCGCCGGGACGACGAGCAGCCCGTCGTCGCCGCGGGTCTGCAGCGCGGTGTAGTTGGCCAGGCTCCAGCGGCCGTCGTCGCGCAGCGAGCGGACGACGAGCGCCGCGATCGGCGTGGCCAGGGCGACGACGAGCAGGCCGGTCAGCGCCAGCTGGGGCGCGTCGGCGCGGCGGGGGCGCTGCGGACGCGCGGTGACCCGCTGCACGGTGGCGTCGGCGACGCGGCGCAGCCGGCCGGTGACCACCAGCAGGGCGACGACGGCGAGCAGCTGCACGATCGAGAGGGCGGCGGCGCCCGCCTGGTCGTAGAGCACCGTGGTGAGCAGGTAGATCTCGGTCTCGACCGAGGCGTAGCGCACCCCGCCGAGGGTGAGGACGACGCCGAACGCCGTCGCGCAGAACAGGAACACCACGCCGGCCGCCGACGCGACAGCCGGCCGCAGCGCCGGCAGCGTGACGGTGCGGAAGACGGTGGCCGGGCTCGCCCCGAGGGCGGCGGCCGCCTCGGCCGGACGCCGGTCGAGGCCCTCCCACGCCGCGCCGACGGTGCGCACCACGACCGAGACGTTGAAGAAGACCAGGCCCATGACGATCGCGGCCGGGGTCTGGTCGAGGCCGAGGAACCCGAGCGGGCCGCCCTCGCGCAGCAGCTGCCGGAACGCGACGCCGACCACGACCGTGGGCAGCACGAACGGCACCAGCAGCGCCGCGCGGACGGCGGCCCGGCCGCGCCAGCGCAGCCGGTGCAGGGCGTAGGCCGCGGGCAGGCCCAGCAGGACGGCGACGGCCGTCGCCGCGGACGACGTCCACACGGTGAACCAGACGACGCGGCCGGTGCGGGGCCGGGCGAGGACCTCGAGCGCGGCGCCGGGGTCGAAGCCGCCGTCCGCGCCGTCGGGCCACAGCCCCCGCGCCAGCATCCCGCCGACCGGCAGCAGGAAGAACAGCGTGAGGACGACGACCGGCGCCGCCGCGAGGGCGACCAGGGAGAGCGTGCGCCTCATCGGGGGCTCACCGGGTGCTCACGGGGTGCTCACGGGCTAGCGGCTGACGAGGTCGTTCCACTCGACCAGCCAGTCCTCGCGGTTGGCCTCGATCTCGGCCGGGTCGACGGCGTACGGCTCGGAGGGCTGCTGCGCGAAGCGCGACCAGTCGGGCGGCAGGTCGACGCCGTCCACGACCGGGAAGACGTACATGCTCTCGGGCAGCGCGGACTGCACCTGCTCGCCGAGCAGGTAGCTCACCAGCTCGCGGGCGCCCACGGGGTTCTCGGTGCCCTCGAGGACGCCGGCGTACTCGACCTGGCGGTAGCAGGTGTCGAGCAGGGCGCTGGTGCTCGAGGTCTCGGACTTCTCGTCGACGGTGAAGGCGGGGCTGGAGTCGTAGGACAGCACGATCGGGCGGTCGCCCTCGCCCTGGGTGAAGCCGCCGTAGTAGGCCTCCGACCAGCTCGGCGCGATCTCGACGTCGTTGTCGAGCAGGCGCTGCCAGTAGTCGGGCCAGTCGTCGCCGTAGGCCGCGATCGTGGTGAGCAGGAAGGCGAGGCCGGGGCTGCTGGTCGCCGCGCTCGAGGTGACGAACAGGCCCTCGTAGGCGGGGTCGGCGAGGTCGTCGAGGGTCTGCGGCGGGGCGAGGTCGTTCTCGGCGAACCAGGTGTCGTCGACGTTGACGCACACGTTGCCGGTGTCGACCGGGACGAGGCGCTGGCCGTCGTCGCCGGGCAGGGCGAAGGTCTCGGCGCCGGGCGGGAGGTCGCCGTCGTACGGGCTCAGCGCGCCGGCGTCCTCGACGCGGGAGGCGAAGGTGTTGTCGACGCCGAAGACGGCGTCGCCCGAGGGCTTGCCCGCCTCGTCGGTGACCAGGTTCACCAGCGTGCCGACGCCGTCGCTCGGCCGCACCTCGAGGCTGTAGCCGGACTCCTGCTCGAAGCCGCGGATCACCTTCTTCGGCAGGCTGAAGTCGCTGTGGGTCAGCAGGATGACGGTGGTGTCCTCGGCGGTGGTCTCACCGCTGCCGTCGCGGCCGGCGTCGCTGCTCTCGTCGCTGCCGATGAGCGAGCACGACGTCGCCGCCAGCACGAGGACGGCGGCCGCCGCCACCTTGGGAACGCGGAGGTCTCTCACGATGACTCCCTTCGCCGGTCCTAACCGGATCAGGTTCGGAGGGTCTGCGGGTCCGCCCGCACTCTCAGCACGCTGCCGTGCTCCCCTGTCTGTTCGGTGGCCACTGTACGGGTGGTGCGGGTTGCGTCGGTGGTGGGTGGGGCGGTGCTGGCGGTGGGTCTCGTCGGGCGGCCCGGGGCGGCGGTGACCTGGTTACCGTTCCGACGTCCGATTCGGTAGCCCACGCACCGCCGGGCGGGGGCGGGTCTGGGCGGCGGTGACCTGGTTACCGTTCCGACGTCCGATTCAGTAACCCACGCACCGCCGGGCGAGGGCGCGTCTGGGCGGCGGTGACCTGGTTACCGATCCGACGTCCGATTCGGTAACCCACGCACCGCCGGGCGAGGGCGGCCCGGGGCAGCGGTGACCTGGTTACCGATCCGACGTCCGATTCGGTAACCCACGCACCGCCAAGCGGGGGCGGCCCGGGGCAGCGGTGACCTGGTTACCGATCCGACGTCCGATTCGGTAGCCCACGCACCGCCGGGCCGGGGCGCGGCGCGCCAGGATGGCCATAAGTCGTCCACAGGCGGCGTCCGCGTCCGAGTTCTCCACAGCTCGGCCACCACGCGCCCCGCCGAGGCCCGCGATCACGTCGGATCGCGGCATGAACGAGATCCCCGAGCCGCTTCGCGGCAGGCCATTCACCCACGCCGAGGCCCGCGCCGCCGGCGTCAGTGCGCGGATGCTGATGGGCACACGCTTCCGACGCATCCATCCACGCGTGTGGCGGTGCGCCGAGCACAAGATGTCGGAGGCCGACCACGTGGTGGCCGCCCGGCTCGCGCTGCCGCAGGACGCCCGCACCACCGGCATCACCCGGCTGCAGCTCGAGGGCCTCGACTTCGGACCACGTCGACCCCTCCGCTTCGTCGTCGCCGCGACCATCACCTCGACCTCGACGGGATCTTCCTGCACCGCACCGAGCGGATGCCGCCCACCGACGACCGCGGCGTGACCCCGGCAGCCGCGTTCATCGCCTACTGCGCGCTCGCCCGGGTGATCGACGCCATCAAGGTCGGTGACTGGCTCCTCCACGAGCGCTCCATGTCCCTGGCCGAGCTGCGCGATCTCGCCCTGGCGCAGCAGTGGCGCGCGGGCGCCGACGAGGCGATCTGGCTGCTCGAGCACCTCGACGGCCGGTCGCGTTCGTTGCCGGAGAGCGAGGTCCGGGCGATGTTGGTCTTCGCCGGCCTCCCCGCGCCGGAGGTCAACGTGAACCTGGCCGTCGGGCCAGGGCTCGTCGTCCAGGGCGACCTGCTCTACCGCGCGTTGCGGCTGCTCGTCGAGTACGAGGGGGCGCACCACCAGGAGGACCGCGATCAGTACGCGATCGACATCGACCGCTACGCCGACGTGCGCCGGGCCGGTCTCGAGTACGTGCAGGTCACGCGGGAGAAGGCGCGGATCCCGAAGCGCGCGGTGGAGGAGATCCACGACCGGATGGTCGAGCTCGGCTACGACGGACCGGCTCCCGAGTTCGGTGACCGGTGGCGGTCGCTGTTCGGCTCGGTCGCCGCGGCCGTCGGCCCGCGACACACCCGCATCCGCGCCAGCTGACCGCCTGCGGACGCCGACCGGCGGTGACCCGGTGACCGTTCCGCCGCGCGATTCAGTAACCCACTCACCGCTCCCCCGACCCGACCCACCACAGCGGTGACCTGGTGACCGTTCCGCCGCCCGATTCGGTAACCCACTCACCGCTCCCCCGACCCGACCCACCACAGCGGTGACCTGGTGACCGTTCCGCCGCACGATTCGGTAACTGACTCACCGCTCCCCCGGGCCGACCGACCAGCCACACTGTCCCCGTGACCGATCCCGGGGCCGAGGCGCCTTGTCTGGTGCTGCCGTTCGCCGAGCTGACGCCGGTGCAGGTGCACGACCTGGCGCGGTTGCGGCAGGACGTCTTCGTGGTCGAGCAGGACTGTCCCTACCCCGACCTCGACGGGCGCGACGTCGAGCCGACGACGCTGCACGTGCTGCTGCTCGACCAGCCGGGCGGGCGGCTGCTGGGGTGCGCGCGGGTGCTCGAGGACGACGGCGGCAACAGCCCGCTGGGGCGCATCGGGCGCGTGGCGCTGGCGAAGGACGCCCGGGGAAGGGGGCTGGCCGACGTCGTCATGCGGGTCGCGCTCGAGGCGTGCGCGGGGCGGGACGTCGTCCTCGACGCGCAGGCGCCGCTGGCCGGCTGGTACGGCACGCACGGGTTCGAGGTGACCGGCCCCGAGTTCCTCGAGGACGGCATCCCCCACCTGCCGATGCGCCGCTACGCCGACCGGTAGAGCGCCACGCCCGAGACCACCTCGGTCACCAGGTCGCCCCGCGAGACCAGCAGGTCGAGGTGCGCCCGGGTCTCCATCACCGCCATGCCGCGGTTGAACGGGTCGAGCTCGTCGTAGGCGCGCAGGTGCCGGGTCCAGCCGAGCCCGCGCGCGACGTCCGCGGCCGACACCGAGCCCGACACCGCGCCCGACACCGAGCCCGACCCACCGGCCGGCACGAGGTCGAGGCACTGCCGCAGCCGCTCGTCGTGGTGGGCGAGCAGCGCCCGCGCCCGGTCGTGGGACGACGCCGCGACCGGCCCGTGGGCGGGCAGCAGCCGCAGGTTGGGCAGCTCGAGCACCCGGCCGAGCGAGCCGAGGAAGTCGCCGAGCGGGTCGAGCGGCGGCGGCAGCACGAACCCGATCGACGGCGTGATGGTCGGCAGCACGTGGTCGCCGCCGAACAGCAGCCCCTCGGCCCGGTCGGCGAAGACGTAGTGCCCCGCGGTGTGCCCGGGCGTGTGGACGGCGTCGAGCACCCGCCCGTCGAGCGCGATCGACCGGTCGCCGTCGATCCAGCTGGTCGGGCGCCGCCACACCTCCGGGTCGGGCTCGGGCGCGTTCGCGGCCCACTGCTCGGCCACGTCGGGCGCCCCGGCGGCCCGCAGCAGCGCCGCGAACGGGTTCTGGGCGAACCGCTCCGGGTCGTTCAGCAGGTCGATCGCCGGCTTCTCGGGCAGGCCGAGCGCGACGTCGACGCCGAGCTCGCGCCCCAGCACGGTCGCCAGCGTGAAGTGGTCGCGGTGCACGTGCGTGACCAGGAACCGGCGGACGTCGCCGAGCCCGGCGCCCATCGCGGCCAGGCCGCGCTCGAGCCGCTCGCGCGCCACCGGGATGGCCCACCCGCCGTCGACCAGCGTCAGCCCGTCGCCGTCCTCGACCGCGTAGACGTTGACCGCCTTCAGCCCGTCCATCGGCAGCGGCAGCGGGATGCGGTGCACCCCCGGCGCCACCGGCCACGCCCCCTCGGCCGACCAGTGCTCGCCGGAGTCGGGCGAGACCGCGTGCGCCGTCGAGGTGCCCGGGTCGGGGGCCGGGACGTCGGGAGCCACCCGCCCGACGGTACGGCGTCGCCGCGCCGTCCCGGGCCCGCCCCGGCCAGACTGGCCCCGTGAGCGAGGACGACGGCCTGGTGGCCCGGCTGCGCGCGGCGGGCTGCGTCTACGCCGAGGACGAGGCTGCCCTGCTGCGCGAGGCCGCGGCCGGGGCACCCGACCCGGACGCCGAGCTGGAGCGGCTGGTCGTCGCCCGCGCCGCCGGCCGGCCCCTGGAGCACGTGCTGGGCTGGGCCGAGCTCGACGGTCACCGCTTCGCGGTGGACGACGGGGTCTTCGTGCCGCGGCGACGCTCGACGCTGCTGGTCGACCTGGCCGAGAGCGCGGCTCCCGAGGGGGCGACGGTGCTCGACCTGTGCTGCGGCAGCGGGGCGCTCGGCGCCGCGCTCGCCGCACGGCGACCGGACGTCGTCGTCCACGCCGCCGACCTCGACCCGGCCGCCGTGGCCTGCGCCCGCCGCAACCTGCCGGCCGAGCGCGTCCACGAGGGCGACCTGTTCGACGCGCTGCCGGCCGACCTGCGCGGCCGCATCGACGTGGTGGTGCTCAACGCGCCCTACGTGCCGCACGACGAGCTGGTCACCATGCCGGCCGAGGCGCGCGACCACGAGCACCACCTCTCTCTGGACGGCGGCTCCGACGGCCTCGACGTGCACCGCCGGGTCGCCGCGGCGGCGTCCGATTGGCTCGCCCCGGGCGGCCTCCTGGTCACCGAGGCCGCGCCGGTGCAGATCCCGACGCTCTGCGCGCTCCTCGAGGACGCCGGCCTGGCGGCCGAGCCCGTCGAGGAGCCGCGCTACGACGCGACCGGGGTCGCGGCGATCAGCCCGACACCGCGTCGGCGCCCTCGCCGACGGTGACCTGCGAGAGGAACCGCACCATCTCCTCCTGCGAGAACCCCGCGTCGGGGAACTGGATGCGCACGACGCCCTCCGGCTCGCTCGGACGCGTCGGCGTCGAGACGGTCGTGTGCTCGGAGTCGCCGCGGACCTTGTAGTCGCGACCCTCGAACGTCACGGTCCGTCCCCCGCCGAGGCCGAGGGTGTCGAAGGTGATGACCAGCTTGCCCAGGAACGAGTCGGGGCTCGTGTCGGGGTCGCCCACCTCGGCGATCGTCACGCCGAACTGGGTGCCGCCCTGCACCTCCCAGCCGCGCGGGGTCTCGGCGTAGGAGTACGGCCCGACCACGACGCGGCCGTCGACCGTGCGTGCCTCGTAGCGCCGCGGCCCGGACGGCTCCGGGTCCGCCGGGTCGCCGTTGAGGTCGACGGTCGGCGCGTCGGTCGGCACCACGGTGGGCGGCACGGACGGCGCCCTGGTGGGCGCCGGCGTCTCGGACGCCGCCACCCCGGGTGCGGCCGGGCCCGGGTCGGTGCCGGTGCCCTCGCCGTCCCCGCCGAGGTCGACGGTCTGGCCGACCGTCACCCCGAGGACGGCCACGGCGGCCACGCCGGCGATGCCGGCAGCAGCCCGCAGGCGCCGCTGGCGGCGCAGCGCGACGCGCCCCCGCCGGACGTCGTCGGCGGGCGTCGTGGCCCCGGGGTCGGACGGCGGGGTGGCGCCGCGTTCGAGCATCTCGGGCAGGTCGGTCATCGGGTCTCCTCGTGGGCGGTCGCGGCCTGGGCCGGGACGACGTGGTCGCCGAGGGCGTCGCGCAGGTGCGCGAGCGCCTTGGCGTTCTGGGACTTGACGGTGCCCTCGCTGCAGTCGAGCTGGCGGGCGGTCTCGGCGACGTCGAGGTCGAGCCAGTGCCGCAGCACGACCACCGCCCGCTGCCGGGGCGCGAGCCCCGCCAGCGCGGCGAGGACGTCGTGCCGCAGGTCGGCCGTCTCGGCCCCGTCGGGCGCCCCGGCGCGCCGGGGTCCGTCGGGCGGGCAGTCGGGGCCGGCGGTCACCTCCCGGCGCCGGTGGGCGCGCCGGGTCTCGTCGACGAAGACCCGCGTGACCGCCGTCCGGGCGTAGGCCACCCGGTTCTCGGCCACCCGCGCCTTGGGCCAGGCCAGGTAGAGCCGGGTCAACGCCGTCTGCACGCAGTCCTCGGCCCAGGCCTCGTCGCCGGCGGTCAGCAGCCGGGCCATCGCCACGAGCCGTGCGCGGTGCGCGCTCACGAACTCGCTGAACTCCTGGTCGCGCTGGGACGTCCTCATCGGATGGGGCTCTCCTCGTTGCCGTGGCGACCCTGCGGCCACCGTCACCCCTCTGACCGGTGCGACGCCGTCCGGGGTTGCCCCGGTCGGCCGACCGATCTCGTCCGACCCGGACCCGCCTCAGACCCGCCCGGCGCGCAGGCTGACCGCCAGCAGGGTGGTGTCGTCGTCGTCGGACTCGAAAGCGCCGATCAGCCGGTCGGCCCAGGCCTCGGCGTCGACGTCCTCGGGACGGCGGGCGGCCACCTCGTGCAGCCGGGCGGTGCGCAGCTCGAGGTCGGCGCCGCGGCGCTCGACGAGGCCGTCGGTGTAGAGCACCAGCATCGCTCCCGGCGGCAGCTCGACGCGGGTGAGGGGCGCTCCGCCGACGCCGACGCCGAGCAGCGGACGGCGGGCGACCTCGACCCCCGAGGCGTGGCCGTCGGTGTCGACCATCATCGGCGCCGGGTGGCCGGCACTGGCGATCTCGGCGGCGCCGGCCGCGATGTCGATGACGGCGACCGCGGCGGTGGCCACGCCGACCTCGAGCAGCCCGTCCATGAGGCGGTCGAGGAGGTCGAGCGCCTCGGCGGGCGTGTGCCCCTCGTGGAGGTAGGCGCGCAGGGCGGTGCGCAGCTGGGTCATGGCCGAGGCCGCGGTGACGCCGTGGCCCGCGACGTCGCCGACGACGACGGCCATGCGGCGTCCGGGCAGCTCGAAGGCGTCCCACCAGTCGCCGCCGAGCTGGTAGGTCGACGCCGGCCGGTAGCGCGCGACCACCTCGACGTCGGCGTAGACCGGGGCGCGGTCGAGCACGACCTGCCGCTGCATCGACTCCGCCATCGCGATCTGCTCGCGTGAGCGCAGCAGCAGCAGCGCGTTCATCTGCCGGCCGAGCTCGTCGGCGGCGTCGAGCTCCCAGGGCCGCCACGGCTGGCTCTGGCCCTCGGTGATCTCCTGCCACTTCTCGAAGGAGCGCCGCGGGCTCAGCCGCACGGCGGCTCCCTCGGTGGCGGCGAGCAGCTTGTTGCGGGGGTCGCCGCCCCAGTTGACGACCCGCCGCTGCTCGGGGCGGAACCACATCAGCCACCGGTCGGGCTGCGAGCCGATGCGCAGGACGCCGGACGCGACGTCGGCGACCTCGCTGAAGCGGGCGTCGTCGCGGGAGAGGTAGGCGGTGCTGGTGGCGTACATCTCGGGGTCGTCGGTGGCGGCGGCGATCGCGGGCAGCAGGCGCTCGTCGGGCACCTCGCCGAGGGTGCGCACGCTGCCGTCGAAGTTGAGCGCCAGCCCGGAGGCGCCGACGACGGCGAGGATCGCGGGATCGGCCACCAGCGCGTCGAGCGGGTCGCCGGGCGCTGCGGCGATGCGCCCGCACATCGCGGCCACCGCGGCCTGGGTGATGACGGCGGCGTCGCGGGCGTCGGCCCGGGCGCGCGAGGCGATGAGGTGCGAGGCGACCTGCGTGACGAACTCCGACGCCGCGCGGGCCTCGTGGCTCGGCCGGTGGGGCCCGGAGTAGTGGTGGCAGGCGATGAGCCCCCACAGCACGTCGTCGATGACGATCGAGATCGACATCGAGGCGTTGACGCCCATGTTGGTGAGGTACTCGAGGTGGATGGGCGAGACGCTGCGCAGCCCGGCGTGCGACATGTCGAGCGGCCGCTCGGTGCCGGGGTCGAACAGCGGGTGCAGCGGCACCGGCTCGTAGGCGACGTCGACGATGAGCCGGATCGGGTTGAGCGCGTAGAGCCGCCGCGCCTGGGCGGGGATGTCGCTGGCGGGGTAGTGCAGCCCGAGCCAGGAGTTGAGGTCGTCGCGCATCGCCTCGCCGACGACGACGCCGTTCCACTGCTCGTCGAAGCGGTAGACCATCACCCGGTCGAAGGCGGTCAGCTCGCGCACCTCGCGGGCGAGCAGGTAGGTGAGGTCCTCCAGCGTGGCCGACCGGGCCAGGCGCGACATGGCGGTGCGCGCCGAGGCGTAGCCGACCTCGGTGCCCTCGCTGCGCACCTGCTCCTCGAGCTCGACGACGATGCGCGCGTCCGAGCGGTGCACCCGGACGTCGACCTCGCGGCCGTCGAGCGCGGCGCCGGTGAGCCCGCGCGGCGTCAGCGTGAGCGGGTCGCCCGGGTAGCCGTCCTCGACCCGTCGTCCGACCGCGGTCGCGACGTCGTCGCCGGCCACCTCGGCGAGGGTGCGGCCGAGGGCCTCGTCGGCCGCCGTCCCGAGCATCGGCCCGCAGTTCGCCGAGCAGGTGACGAGCCGCAGGTCGTCGTCGAGGGCGAGCAGGACGCCGTGCGGCTGGATCGCGCCGGGCACGTGGATCGGCTCGGTGTCGCAGGTCGTCAGCGTGGCGACGTCGTAGGCCGGGGTGTGCTCGGCGGCCGGCGGCCTGGTCACGGGGTCGTCCTCACTTCACTTCGGGAGGCGATCACGGTATCCCGGTCCAGACCATCGGCGTGGGCGAACCGCGCGGACTCACCCCTGGGGGTCGGCGGCGTCCAGCAGCTGGGCGAGGTGGCGGCTCGGCCGGCCACGCAGGTCGGCGAGCTGGGTGCGGCACGAGAACCCGTCGGCGAGGACGACGGCCTCGGGCGCGGCGTCGACCGCCGGCAGCAGCTGCTGCTCGGCGACGGCGACGGAGACCTCGTGGTGGCCGACCTCGACGCCGAAGTTGCCGGCCAGCCCGCAGCATCCCGACAGCCGGGTGACCGTGGCGCCGGCGGTGGCCAGCAGGTCGGCGTCGGCCTGCCAGCCGAGGACGGCGTGGTGGTGGCAGTGCGGCTGCGCCACCAGCTCGACGCCGCTCAGGTCGGGCGGCCGCCAGCCCGGCGTCTGCGCGAGCAGCTCGGCCAGGGTGCGCACCGAGCGGGACACGAGGTCGGCGTCCGGGCCGGGCACCAGCTCGTGCACGTCGGAGCGCAGCACGGCGGTGCACGACGGCTCGATGCCGACGATCGGGACGCCGTCGCGCGCGGCCGGGGCCAGCGTGCGCACTGTGCGGCGCAGGATCCGCTTCGCGGCGTCGAGCTGACCGGTGGTGATCCAGGTGAGGCCGCAGCACACGGCGCCGTCGCCGTCCCGCTCGGGCAGGAAGGGCTCCCAGCCGGCCGCGCGCAGCACCCGCACCGTGGCGGCGGCGACCTCGGGGTCGAAGGCGTCGCTGAAGGAGTCGACGAACAGCACGACGGGCCGTCGCCCTTCGACAGGCTCAGGGCCCGGGCCCGAAGGGTCGAACGTCGCGCGGAACGGTCGCCGGGCGAAGCGCGGCACGCTCCGCCGCCGGTCGACGCCGGCCGCGGCGAGCATCAGCCGCCCGACCAATGGCAGGCCCATGAGCAGGTTGACCAGCCCGGCGAGCCGCAGCCGGCCGACCAGCCGGGCCCACAGCGGCAGCCGGCCGAGCGCGTAGTGCGAGCGCGGCCGCAGCCGACGGCGGTAGGTCTGGTGCAGTGCCTCGGACTTGTAGGTGGCGAGGTCGATGCCGGTGGGGCAGTCCGACGCGCAGCCCTTGCACGACAGGCAGAGGTCGAGGGCGTCGTGGACGGCGGGGTCGCTCCACGCCAGCTCGCCGCGCACGACCTCCTGCAGCACGCGGGCGCGGCCGCGGGTGGAGTCCTTCTCCTCGCGGGTGGCGAGGTAGGAGGGGCACATGACACCGCCCGCCGCAGCCCCCGTCGGCCTAGGGTCGGCGCGGCACTTGCCGACGCCGGTGCAGCGGTGCACGGCCTGCGCGAGGTCGCCGTCGTCGTGCGGGTAGGCCATCGCGAGCTGCCGGCGGAACGGCGGGACGCCGACCACGCGCACGTCGGCGTCGACCGGGTCGGGGTCGACCAGCACGCCGGGGTTGAGCAGGCCGTCGGGGTCGAAGGCGTGCTTGATGCCGGCGAACATCGCGAGCGCGTCGGCGGAGTACAGGTGCGGCAGCAGCTCGCTGCGGGCGCGGCCGTCGCCGTGCTCCCCCGAGAGCGACCCGCCGAAGTCGGCGACCAGGCGCGCGGCGTCCACGAGGAAGGCGCGCAGCCGGGCGGCGCCGTCGCGGTGCTGCAGCGGCAGGTCGAGCCGCACGTGCAGGCAGCCCTCCCCGAAGTGGCCGTAGGGCGCCGAGCTGAGCCCGTGGGACGCCGTCAGCTCGTCGAAGCGGGCGAGGTAGTCGCCGAGCCGGTCGGGCGGGACGGCGGCGTCCTCCCAGCCGGGCCAGGCGGGCAGGTCGGCGGGCGAGCGCCCGGCCAGCCCGGCGCCGTCCTCGCGGATGCGCCACAGGCGGGCGGCGGTGGCGGGGTCGTCGACCACCCGCGCGTCGACCCCGAGCCCGGCGCCGGCGAGGGCGTGCGCACGGTCGAGCACCTCGACGGCGTCGTCGCCGGCGATCTCGACGAACAGCCAGGCGCCGCCGTCGGGCAGCGGCGGGACGGCGGCCGGTCCGCGCCGCTCGCGCAGCACGTCGACCAGCCGCGAGTCGAGGCCCTCGCACGAGGTGGGGCCGTGGGCGACGACGGCCGGGGCGGCGTGGCCGGCGGCGACGATGTCGGCGAAGCCGAGCACGACGACGACGCGGCAGGCGGGGTCGGTGACCAGCCGCACGGTGGCCTCGGTGACGACGGCGAGCGTGCCCTCGGAGCCGACCAGGGCGCGGGTGAGGTCGAAGCGCTCGGGCAGCAGGTGCTGTGCGGCGTAGCCGCTGACCTGCCGGCCGAAGCGGTCGA
Source organism: Nocardioides marinquilinus (assembly GCF_039543705.1). Classification (NCBI taxonomy): domain Bacteria; kingdom Bacillati; phylum Actinomycetota; class Actinomycetes; order Propionibacteriales; family Nocardioidaceae; genus Nocardioides; species Nocardioides marinquilinus. The sequence goes on along the minus strand of NZ_BAABKG010000002.1, from coordinate 669,841 downwards.
GCTCGGTGCGGGCGGTGCCGAGGTGGTGGCCCATGACGGCGCGCACGCCGTGCGGGCCGTCGAGGACGGCGTCGGCGCCCGACTGCGTGGGCCGGCCTTCGGCGTCGCGCCCGGTGACGACCTCGGTGCCGTCGGCGAGCAGCAGCCGCAGCCCGGTGACGTTGTCGTCGGTGCGGCCGTAGGCCAGCGACCGCGCGCCGCAGGCGTTGTTGCCGATCATCCCGCCGATGGTGCAGCGCGGGTGGGTCGACGGGTCGGGCCCGAAGCGGACGCCGTGCGGCGCGGCCGCCCTCTGCAGGACGGCGTGCACCGTGCCCGGCTCGACGCGGGCCGTGCGGGCCTCGGGGTCGACGTCCAGCACGCGGCCGAGGTGGCGGGAGAAGTCGACGACGATGCCGCGGCCGACGGCGTTGCCCGCGACCGACGTCCCGGCGCCGCGCGAGGTGAGCGGCGTCCCGGTCTCGCGCGCGACCCGCAGCGTGGCCGCGACCTCCTCGACGCTGCGCGGCCGGACGACGGCCAGCGGCGGCACCCGGTAGAGCGAGGCGTCGGAGGAGTACATGGCGCGGCTGAGCGCGTCGTCGTGCACCTCGAGCCCCGCCGCGCGCAGGGCCCGCGCCGCGTCCGTCGTCTCCGCCACCACGCTCACCGGTAACATGTTACTCGTGCAGTCCAGCCGCATGCGCGCCGACCTCGCCCCGACGCTGCGCCTCCCGGACGACGCGGGGTCGCTGGCGGACGGCGTCGCGCGGGCGGTGCGCGACGGCATCGCGTCGGGCGCGCTCGACCCGGCGCACACCTACTCGGTCTACCGCCTCGCCGACGACCTCGACGTCTCGCGGAGTCCGGTGCGCGAGGCGATGCTGCGCCTGGCCGAGGCGGGGCTGGTCGAGATCGAGCGCAACCGCGGCTTCCGCGTCGTGCTCCCCCGCGCCCGCGACGTCGAGGAGATCTTCGAGGTGCGGCTCGCGCTCGAGCCACCGGCGGCGGGGCGGGCGGCCCGCGCCGGCTGCCCCGACGCCGTGACCTGCCTGCGCACGATGGACGACGCCGCCCGCGCCGGCGACGAGCCCGCCTTCTGGGACGCCGACCGCGCGCTGCACCGGGCCCTGCTGCTGGCCGCGGGCAACGGCCGGGCGGCCGCCATCGTCGAGCAGCTGCGCTCGACCACGGCGCTGCTCGGCCCGCCGACGACCGCGACCGGCCGCTCGCTGCGCGAGATCCACGCCGAGCACGCGCCCATCGTCACCGCCGTCGGCGACGCCGACCCGGTCGCCGCCGAGGCCGCGATGCGCGCCCACCTCGAGCACACGGGCGCGTTGCTCGTGCGTCGCCTGCGCCCGGCCGAGGACTGACGCCGTCGTCGAATTGCACTCCACCCGGATGGAGTGCACTATGCACTACGTGAGTCAGAGTGCAACGAAGAGTCGCGGCGACACCTCGCGCCGCATCAGCTCGTGCGCCCAGGCCCTCGCCGACGACCGCGGGCTCGACGGCTTCACGATGGACGACCTCGCCGAGGCCGCCGGCGTCTCGCGGCGCACCCTGTTCAACTACTTCTCCGGCAAGGTCGACGCCGTCCTCGGCGAGTGGCGTCCCCTCGACGAGGCCGACGTCGCCCGCTTCCGCGACGGCGGCCCGCACGGCGACCTCGTCGCCGACCTCCGCGCCCTGCTCGCGCCCTTCATCGAGGCCAAGTTCGCCGACCGCGACGAGCTCGCCCGCAGCCGGCGCATCCTGCTGGCCAACCCCCGGCTGATCAGCACCGTGCACCAGCGGTACGAAGAGCTCTGCGCCGTCGTGGTCGAGCAGATCGTGGCCCGCGAGGGCGTCGCCTTCGGCGCGGGCCGCGCCAAGGTCGCCATCTCGCTGCTCGCGGCGCTCTTCGACGCCTCCCTCGACGGCTACCTCGCCGACCCGCGCGAGCGCGAGTTCAGCCACCACTTCGACGAGACCCTGCTCATCGCCCGCTCCCTCCTCGGCGCCTGAGCCCGCACCGCCCGCACCGCCCGCACCGCCCGATCGCTCCCGCCGACCTGCCGCTCGACCCCCACTCGACCCCGCTCGCCTCCACACGACGCTCGACAGGAGACCTCCCCATGGCCACCTACCTCTACCGCCTCGGCAAGACGGCCTTCCGCCGCTGGCCGCTGTTCATCGCCGGCTGGGTGGTGCTGATGGTCGCCGTGGCGGCCTTCGCCGCCGCGTTCTCGAAGCCCACGACCGATGCCTTCACCATCCCCGGCATCCCGTCGGAGGAGGCGGCCGACCTGCAGGCCGAGCTGTTCCCCGGCAGCACCGACGCCTTCGACCAGGCCACCGTCAACGTGGTCGTGGCCGCCCCCGAGGGCGAGCAGCTGAGCGACTACGCCGACGAGGTCGCCGCGCTCACCGACGAGCTGCGCGCCGTCCCGCAGATGCCCGCGCCCGAGACCGTCGCCGACCCCGTCGCCGCGGCCGAGCAGGCCCAGCAGGGCGGCCAGGGCGGCCAGGGCGAGCAGGGCGGCCAGCAGGGCCAGCAGGGGCAGGACGACGCCTCGGCCGGCGCGGCCGCGGCGCTCGCGCCGATCTCGGCCGACGGCCGCATCGGCGTCATCAGCTTCGCCTTCGACGTCGACACCGTCACCGACGTGAAGCCCGAGACCCAGGAGGCCGTGCTCGACGCGCTGGACGACGCCCGCGCCGGCGGCCTGGTCGCCGAGGCCAACGGCCAGGGCATGAGCGAGTTCGCGCCGCCCGGCGGCACCTCCGAGCTGATCGGCATCGGCATCGCGCTGCTCGTCCTGATCCTCACCTTCGGCTCGCTCGTCGCGGCCGGCCTGCCCATCGTCAGCGCGATCTGGGGCGTGGCGCTCGGCCTGACCGGCGTCACCGCGATGTCGGCGTTCCTCGACGTCGGCTCCAGCGCGCCGATCCTCGCGACGATGATCGGCCTGGCGGTCGGCATCGACTACTCGCTGTTCATCCTCGCCCGCTACCGCAACGAGCTCGAGCACACCGACGACCGCGAGGAGGCGGTCGGTGTCGCCGTCGGCACGTCGGGCTCGGCGGTGGTCTTCGCCGGCCTGACGGTGCTGATCGCGCTGGCCGCGCTGGCCGTCGTCCGCATCCCGTTCCTGACCGTCATGGGCCTCGCCGCCGCGGCGACCGTCTTCCTGGCGGTGCTGGTGGCGCTGACGCTGCTGCCCGCCGTCCTCGGCATGCTGAAGTCGAAGGCGTTCGGCGGCCGGGTGCGCAAGTACCGCCCGACCCGCGACGAGCAGGGCCGCGTGCTCAACAACGGCGTCCGCTGGGCGCGCCTGGTCGGCAAGCAGCCGGTGGCGGCCGTCCTGCTGGTCGTGGTCGCCCTCGGCGCCCTCGCCATCCCGCTGAAGGACCTGTTCCTCGCCTTCCCCACCGACAGCACCGCCTCGCCCGACACCACCCAGCGCAAGGCCAGCGACCTGCTCACCGAGGGCTTCGGCCCCGGCCGTGAGGCGCCGTTCCAGCTGGTCGTCGACGCGCGTGAGGTGCCCGAGGGCGAGCGCGCCCAGGCGTTCAGCGCGGTCACGGAGTGGGCCGCCGAGCAGGACGGCGTCGTCGGCGCCCTCGACACCTCGGCCGCCGACCCGGCCGCGGCCGAGCAGTCGGCGCAGGCCGGCGGCACGACGCTGCTGCTCATCCCGCAGTACGGCCCCGACGACCAGCAGACGCAGAGCCTGCTCGACGCGCTGCGCGGCGGTGAGTCCGACATCGAGGAGGCCACCGGCACCGACATCGGGATCACCGGCCTGACCGCCATCACCACCGACGTCTCCGACCGCCTCAACGGGGCGCTGCCGGTCTACCTCGCCGTGGTCGTCGGCCTGGCGTTCATCCTGCTGATGATCGTCTTCCGCTCGGTGCTGGTGCCGCTGACCGCCACCCTCGGCTTCCTGCTGTCGGTGCTGGCCACCCTCGGCACGACCGTCGCGATCTTCCAGGAGGGCGCGTTCGGGATCATGGAGGGCCAGCCGATCGTCAGCTTCATGCCGATCTTCCTCATCGGCGTGGTCTTCGGCCTGGCGATGGACTACCAGGTGTTCCTGGTGACCCGCATGCGCGAGGCGCACGTGCACGGCGCGTCGACCCGCGAGGCCGTCGTCGACGGCTTCCGCAGCTCGGCCCGCGTCGTGGCGGCGGCCGCGGTGATCATGACCGCCGTCTTCTCCGGGTTCATCCTCGAGGACGACGCCATCATCAAGTCGATGGGCTTCGCGCTCGCCGTCGCGGTGATCTTCGACGCCTTCGTGGTGCGCATGGTGCTCATCCCGGCGCTGATGTACCTGCTGGGCGAGAAGGCCTGGTGGCTGCCGGGCTGGCTCGACCGGATCCTGCCCGACGTCGACGTGGAGGGCGAGAAGCTCGACCGCAAGGGTGTGGGCCAGCACCGCACCGACGACGCGGACGCCGAGCTCGTCGGGCGCTGAGCCGGGGCTCTCGACAGCGCTCGACAGCGCTCGACAGCGCTCGACAGCGCTCGACAGCGCTCGACAGCGCTCGACAGCGCTCGACAGCGCTCGACAGCGCTCGACAGCGCTCGACAGGCGGGCGGCCACGGTGGTCGGATGACCGGGTGCGAACCCGACCTCTCCTCACCGTCGTGGCCGCCGCTCTCGGGACCCTGATCGTCAGCGGCCTCCCGGGCGCCTCCGCCACCCCCTCGAGCCCCGCCCCTGCCCCCGACCCGCGTCCCGACCGCTCCTGGCAGCAGGTCGAGCCCTTCACCGACCAGGGCCTGCGCGGCCTCGCCGTCGCCGGCCCTAACCGGGTGTGGGTGGCCGGCGACGACGGCGGCGTCTTCCGCACCGGCGACGGCGGACGCCGCTGGGTCGACGTCTCGCCCGAGACCGACACGCCGCTCGCCTTCCGCGACGTCGAGGTGGTGGCCCCCGGCGTCGCGGTCGTGATGTCGATCGGCACCGGCACCGACAGCCGCATCTACCGCACCACCGACGCCGGCCGGTCGTGGCGCGAGGTCTTCCGCAACCGCGACCCGCAGGCGTTCTACGACTGCGTCTCGATGTGGCCCGACGGGCGCCACGGCATCGCCTTCTCCGACCCCGTCGACGGTCGGTTCCGCATCATCCGCACCGCGGACGCCGGTCGCACCTGGCGGGTCGTGAAGCCCCGGCGCATGCCGCGCGCGCTCGAGGGCGAGTTCGCCTTCGCCGCCAGCGGCACCTGCATCGAGACCGCCGGCCGCACCCGCGCCTGGTTCGGCACCGGCGGCGCCGACGCCCGCGTCTTCCGCACCACCGACCGCGGCCGCACCTGGCGCGTGTCGCGGGTGCCGATCCGCGCCGGCGAGAGCTCGGGCGTCAACTCCATCGAGTTCCGCGGCCCGCGGGTCGGCGTCGCCGTCGGCGGCGACTTCGCCGCACCGGGCCGCGGCCGCCGCACCGTCGCCGTCACCACCGACGGCGGCCTCACCTGGCAGCGCGGCGCCGACGCCCGCGGCTACCGCTCGGCGGTGGCGTTCCGGCGTCCGTCGTCCACCTCGGTCGTCGTTGCCGTCGGCTCCGGAGGCAGCGACCTCTCCCCCGACGCCGGCCGCCACTGGCGCCCCGTCGGCGACCTCTCCCTCGACGCCGTCCGCTGCGTCAGCGGCACCTGCTGGGGCAGCGGCCAGGACGGCGTCGTCGCGCGGCTGCGGTTGGGCGGCAGCCGGTAGGGCGCGCCCGGGGTCCCTTCGACAGGCTCAGGGTCCGTGGGAGGGCCGGTGGTCTCGAGGCTCGTCGCCAGGGCTCCTCACACCTCGACCATCGTCGCCACGTCGACGGGCCACCACGGTGGTCGAGGTGCGAGGCCGGCCACGGCCGAGCCTCGAGACCAGGCAGCGATCACGCCGACCCAGCCCCACGGACCCTGAGCCTGTCGAAGGGCCTCAGGCCGGGGGCACCGGGCCGAGGCGGCGCAGGGCGGTGACGTGGCCGGGCTCGAGCTCGTCGAGGGTGGTCACGCCGAGCAGGCGCATGGTGCGCTCGACCTGGCCGCGCAGGATCTCGATGGTGCGGTCGACGCCCTCGCGGCCGCCGGCCATCAGCCCGTAGAGGTAGGCCCGGCCGATGTAGGTGAAGTGGGCGCCGTGCGCGACGGCGGCGACGACGTCCTGTCCCGACATGATGCCCGTGTCGAGGTGCACCTCGACCTGGCTGCCGACCTCCTTCACCACGCTGGGCAGCAGGTGGAACGGCACCGGCGCGCGGTCGAGCTGGCGGCCGCCGTGGTTCGACAGCAGCACCGCGTCGACGCCGGCGTCGGCCACGCGGACGGCGTCCGCCACCGTCTGCACGCCCTTGACGACGACCTTGCCGGGCCACTGCTCGCGGATCCAGGCGAGGTCGTCGTAGGTGACGGTCGGGTCGAACATCGTGTCGAGCAGCTCGGCCACCGTGCCCGACCACGAGTCGAGCGAGGCGAAGGCCAGCGGCTCGGTGGTGAGGAAGTTGATCCACCACGCCGGCCGCGGGATGGCGTTGACCACCGTGCGCGGGGTCAGGGTCGGCGGGATCGTCATGCCGTTGCGGACGTCGCGCAGCCGCGCCCCCGCCACGGGCACGTCGACGGTGACCAGGAGTGTGTCGAACCCGGCCTTCGCGGCGCGGTCGACCAGCGCCATCGACCGGTCGCGGTCCTTCCACATGTACAGCTGGAACCAGTGCCGCCCGTCGGGGTCGGCGGCGGCGACGTCCTCGATGCTGGTCGTGCCCATCGTCGAGAGCGCGAAGGGGATGCCGGCCGCGGTGGCCGCGGTGGCGCCGGCGACCTCGCCCTCGGCCTGCATCATCCGCGTGAACCCGGTGGGCGCGATGCCGAACGGCAGCGCCACCCGCTGGCCCAGCACCTCGCGTGAGGTGTCGACGTGCGAGACGTCGCGCAGGATCGCGGGGTGCCACTCGACGTCGGCGAAGGCCTGGCGGGCCCGGGCCAGCGACACCTCGCCGTCGGCGGCACCGTCGGTGTAGTCGAAGGCCGCGCGCGGGGTGCGACGCTCGGCGACCCTCCGCAGGTCGTCGATGGTCAGCGCCCGCTCGAGCCGGCGCCGCTTCGGCGAGGTCTCGGGACGCTTGAACCGCAGCAGGGGGGCGAGGTCGCGCCGCGTGGGCAGCTGTCGCTTCATCGTGGGCTCCGGCTCGGCTGGTTCGGGGACGGCGCACGACCCGGTCGCGCGAGGGTTCAAGACTGCCCGACGCCGTCGCGACGACCTAGACTCCCGGGCCAGGACCGAGTCCGCGGGGCGGAGGTGAGTGGCCATGACGGGCCGCCCCGCACGCCCCGCGTCGGTCAAGGACGTCGCCGCCGCGGCCGGCGTCTCGCTCGGCACCGTCTCGAACGTGCTCAACCGGCCCGACCGGGTCACCGCCGCCACCCGCGAGCGGGTCGAGCAGGCGATGGCGCGGCTCGGCTTCGTGCGCAACGAGTCGGCGCGCCAGCTGCGGGTCGGTCGCAGCGAGACGCTCGGCTACGTGCTGCTCGACGCCCGCAACCCCTTCTTCATCGACGTCGCCACCGGCATCGAGGAGGCCGCCGGCGAGGCGGGCCTCTCGCTCGTGCTCACCAACTCGGGCCAGCGCGCCGAGCGCGAGGCCGCCCACCTCGACCTGTTCGAGAAGCAGCGCGTGCAGGGCCTGTTGGTCACCCCGGTCGACCCCGACGCCCCGGTGCTCGACCGGGTGCGCGACCGCGGCACGCCGGTCGTGCTGGTCGACCGCACCCGCGCCAGCCGCGACTTCTGCTCGGTCGCGGTCGACGACGTCCTCGGCGGCCGACTGGCCGTGCAGCACCTGGTCGACCGCGGCCACCGCCGCGTCGCCTTCGTCGGCGGCCCGCTCACCATCGGTCGGGTGCGCGACCGGCTGCGGGGCGCCCGGGCCGTGTGGGCCGACGCGGGCCTGCCGGACGACGACCTGCTGGTGCTGCCGACGTCCTCGCTCGACGTCGACGCCGGACGCGACGCCGGCGAACGGCTGGCGGCGGTGCCGGCGGCCCGGCGTCCGACCGCCGCGTTCTGCGCCAACGACCTGATCGGGCTCGGGCTGCTGCAGCAGGCCGTCGGCAGCGGGGTGCGGGTGCCGGCGCAGCTGGCCATCGTCGGCTACGACGACATCGAGTTCGCCTCGGCCGCCGCGGTGCCGCTGAGCTCGGTGCGTCAGCCGCGCGCCGAGCTGGGCCGCGCCGCCGCCCGCCTCGTGCTCGCCGAGGCCGCCGACCCCGACCACGCCCACGAGCAGGTGCTGTTCACCCCCGAGCTGGCGGCCCGGGCCTCGACGGGAACCTGACGCCCGTCGTCGCGTGGCCATTTGGTAGGACGTCCAAGTAATCTGGCGGGGCACCAGCCCGACGTCCCCCGGAGCGCCCCCATGCCCGACCTCCACGTGCCCAGCCACCCCGTGCGGCTGGTGACGGCCTCGAGCCTGTTCGACGGCCACGACGCCTCGATCAACATCATGCGGCGGATCTTCCAGAGCCAGGGCTGCGAGGTCGTGCACCTCGGTCACAACCGCTCGGTCGCCGAGGTCGTCGAGGCGGCCGTCGAGGAGGACGCGCAGGGCGTGGCGGTCTCGTCCTACCAGGGCGGGCACCTGGAGTACTTCGAGTACCTCGTCACCTCGCTCCGCGAGCGCGGCGCCGGCCACGTCAAGGTCGTGGGCGGGGGCGGCGGGGTCATCGTGCGCGACGAGATCGCGCGGCTGCGCGAGAGCGGCGTCACGATCTTCTCCCCCGAGGACGGCCAGCGCCTCGGCCTGGCCGGCATGGTCAACACCGTCGTCGCCGACTGCGACGTCGACCTGTGGGCGCAGCGCGCCGTCACCGCCGAGCAGGTGCTGGCCGGCGACGCCGCCGACGTCGCGCGCGCCATCACCGGCGCCGAGCAGGGCCGGCTCGACGACGACGTCCTGGCCGCCGTCCGCGACGCCGCCGCCCGCCACCGCACCCCGGTGCTCGGCATCACCGGCACGGGCGGCTCGGGAAAGTCCTCCCTCACCGACGAGCTGGTGCGCCGGCTGCGCGTCGACCAGCAGGACAAGCTGCGCGTCGCCGTCCTGGCCGTCGATCCCACGCGCCGCAAGGGCGGCGGGGCGCTGCTGGGCGACCGCATCCGCATGAACTCCCTCGACCTGCCCGCCGGCGCCGGCATGGACCGCAGCCGGGTCTACTTCCGCTCCCTGGCCACCCGCGGCGCCCACGAGCTGCCCGAGACGCTGCCCGACGTCATCGCCGTCCTGAAGGCGGCCGGCTTCGACCTCGTGGTCGTCGAGACGCCCGGCATCGGCCAGGGCGACGCAGCGATCGTGCCGTTCGTCGACGCCTCGCTCTACGTGATGACGCCCGAGTTCGGCGCCGCCTCGCAGCTGGAGAAGATCGACATGCTCGACTTCGCCGACGCGGTCGCGATCAACAAGTTCGAGCGTCGCGGCGCTGCCGACGCCCTCCGCGACGTCGGCCGCCAGCTGGTGCGCAACCGCGAGGCGTTCGGCCAGCAGCCCTCCGACATGCCCGTCTTCGGGACGTCGGCCGCCCGGTTCGACGACGACGGCGTCACCGCGCTCTACCAGCACCTGCGCGGCCTGCTGGCCGAGCGAGGCCTGCCCGTCGGCGAGGGCACGCTCGCCCCGGTGCAGGGGCGCACGTCGTCCGAGATCCACCCGATCATCCCGGGCGACCGCGTGCGCTACCTCTCCGAGATCGCGCAGACGGTGCGCGACTACCACGCCGAGACCGAGGTGCTCGTCGAGCGGGCGCGGCGGCTGCAGCGTCTCGAGGCGGTGGCCGGCGAGCTGAGCGGGACCGACGAGATCGACGGCCTGGTCGAGCGGGCGCGCGACGACCTGCCGCGCGAGGTGCGCGAGCAGATCGACGGGTGGCCCGCGGTGGTCGAGGCCTACTCCGGCGAGGAGCAGGTGGTCGTCGTCCGCGACAAGCAGCTGCGCACGGCGCTGACCCGCGAGTCGCTGAGCGGCACCAAGGTGCGCCGGGTCGCGCTCCCCCGCTACGCCGACCACGGCGAGCTGGTGCGGTTCTGGCGCGCCGAGAACCTGCCCGGCGTCTTCCCGTTCACCGCGGGCGTCTTCCGGTTCAAGCGCGACGGCGAGGACCCCGCCCGCATGTTCGCCGGCGAGGGCGACCCGGCCCGCACCAACCGTCGGTTCAAGGTGCTCTCGCAGGGCAGCGAGGCCACCCGCCTGTCGACCGCGTTCGACTCGGTGACGCTCTACGGCCGTGACCCCGACGAGCGTCCCGACGTCTACGGCAAGGTCGGCACGTCGGGGGTGAGCGTGGCGACGCTCGACGACATGCGCGAGCTCTACGACGGCTTCGACCTGCTCTCGCCGACGACGTCGGTCTCGATGACCATCAACGGCCCGGCGCCCACGGTGCTGGCGTTCTTCCTCAACACCGTGCTCGACCAGGCGCGCGCGAACGGCGTCGACGAGGCGACGGCGCTGCAGACCGTGCGCGGCACGGTGCAGGCCGACATCCTCAAGGAGGACCAGGGCCAGAACACCTGCCTGTTCTCCACCGAGTTCTCGCTGCGGATGATGGCCGACATCCAGGAGTGGTTCATCGAGCAGGGGGTGCGCAACTTCTACTCGGTCTCGATCTCCGGCTACCACATCGCCGAGGCCGGGGCGAACCCCCTCAGCCAGCTCGCCTTCACCCTCGCCAACGGCTTCACCTACGTCGAGTCCTACCTGGCCCGCGGCCTCGACATCGACGACTTCGCGCCCAACCTGTCGTTCTTCTTCTCCAACGGCATGGACCCCGAGTACTCGGTCATCGGCCGGGTCGCCCGGCGCATCTGGGCGGTCGCGATGCGCGAGCGCTACGGCGCCTCCGAGCGCTCGCAGAAGCTGAAGTACCACGTGCAGACGAGCGGGCGGTCGCTGCACGCGCAGGAGATGGACTTCAACGACATCCGCACCACGCTGCAGGCGCTCATCGCGATCTACGACAACGCCAACAGCCTGCACACCAACGCCTTCGACGAGGCGGTGACGACGCCGTCGGAGGCCTCGGTGCGCCGGGCGCTCGCCATCCAGCTCATCATCAACCGCGAGTGGGGCCTGGCGATGAACGAGAACCCGCTGCAGGGCTCGTTCATCGTCGACGAGCTGACCGACCTCGTCGAGGAGGCCGTGCTGCGCGAGTTCGACGCCATCAGCGAGCGTGGCGGCGTCCTCGGTGCCATGGAGACCGGCTACCAGCGCGGCCGCATCCAGGACGAGTCGATGCTCTACGAGCACCGCAAGCACGACGGCTCGCTGCCGATCGTCGGCGTCAACACCTTCCTCAAGGACGTCGGCGACGGTGCTGACGGGGCCACGCCCCAGCACGTCGAGCTGGCCCGCGCCACCGATGCCGAGAAGCGCTCGCAGCTCGACCGGGTGCACGCCTTCCAGGCCGAGCACGCCGAGGACGCCGCCCACGCCCTCGCCCGCCTCAAGGAGGCCGCCACCACCGGCGAGAACGTCTTCGCCGTCCTCATGGACGCCGCCCGCGTCTGCTCCCTCGGCCAGGTCACCGACGCCTTCTTCGAGGTCGGTGGCCAGTACCGCCGCAACGTCTGAGCGCTGACCCGTCGGACATGTCTGACGGGTCGACGTCGGAATCGCGCTGACCCGTCGGACATGTCTGACGGGTCGATCTGAGTACTGCGGCGGATCCGCCGGACGCCGCGGTTTCCTAGCGTCGGAGGTCCAGTCTCGGACCACGAGAGGAACGCCCGTGTCAGACCAGCGAACCGCCGTCCGGAGCACCACCCGCCGCAGCCACGACCTCCCGGTCGCCGCCGCCCTCGCCGTGCTGGCGGTGGGCCTCGCCTGGGGCGCCGTCGCCTGGGCGCTCGACGCCGCCGACGGGGCGGTGCGGGTCTCGCCGGGCAGCACCAGCTACCGCACCGAGTTCATCGACACCGGCATCCAGCTGCCGGCGTCGGTCGTCGCCGTCGTGCTGGTCGTCGTCGCGGGCTGGTTCTCGTGGCGGGTGGCGGGCCTCGGCCTGGCCGGCGTGGTCGCCGCGCTGTGGTGGGGCGCCTCGGTCACCGTCCGGCGCTACGAGGACTCCGGCTGGAGCGACGGGCTCGAGGTCTTCGCGTTCGTCGTCCCGATCCTCGCCGCGGTGTTCGGCGCCCTCGGCCTGGCCGTTCTCGTCGCGGCCCGCGGCCGGCGCTAGTCACCTGGGGCCCGGTTCGCCGCCCGACCCCGGCCTCGACGCGAACCGAGCGATCGCTCGGTTCAGGACGCCCACCCCGCCCGAACCGGGCACGAACCGAGCGATCGCTCGGGTCAGGACGCGGGGCCGACCTCGGCGTCGGCGGTGAGGTCCTGACGCACGCGGCGGAACGGGGAGGCCGCGAGGGCGAGGACCGCGACCGCGAAGATCCCGGCGGCGACGGCGAGCGCCGTCCGCTCCCCCGCCTGCACGGCGAGCAGCCCGCCCAGGGGCGCGACGACGACGATGACCGCGCGGTTGAACGAGCGCATGGTCGTGACGGTGCGGCCGAGCAGGGCGTCGGGGGTCAGGGCCTGGCGGTAGCTCTCCTCGTGGGAGTTGCTGAACCCGATCCCGAAGCCGTAACAGGCCTGCCCCGCACCGAGCACGAGCGTCGCGACCCAGCCACTGGTGCCGAGCCCGGCCACCAGCGTCACGACCACGCCGACGGTGGTGACCACGTGCGCGAGGATCACCGCACCGCCGGTGCCGAGGCGTCGTCCGCCCGCACTCGTGGTGGCGGTGCCGACGACCGCCCCCACCCCGGCCAGCGCGGTCGCGACGCCGAACTGCAGCGGGCTCAGCCCGAGCGTGACGAGCGCGAACGGCGCCAGCACCGCGCCGACCACGGCGTTGGCGGCGAACCAGACGTGCGTCGTCGCGGCCAGCACAGCCAGGCCGGAGCCGCGGTAGACCCAGCGGACGCCGTCCCGGATCTCGCGCACGATGCTCGGCCGGGCCGTCGGCGCCGGGGCGGGCTCGTCGACCCGCAGCGTCAGGGTCGCGACGGCCGCGAAGAGGTAGGTGGCGGCGTCGACCAGCACCGCCAGTGGCGCCCCGACCAGCTTGACGAGCAGGCCGGCGAGGGCCGGCCCGCTGGTCTGGGCGACGGCGTCGGCGCCGTCGATGCGGGCATGGGCGCGCTGCAGGTCGCGCCGCTCGACCAGGCGCGGCACGAACGCCGTGGACGCCGCCCCGTTGACCAGCGACGCCGCTCCGTAGCAGGCCGCCACTACGAGCAGCAGCGGCAGCGTGAGGACGTCGAGCGCCCACGCCAGCGGGATCGCCGCGAGCAGCACCGCCTGGGCGAGGTCGGTGACGACCAGCACCGGCTTGCGCCGGTAGCGGTCGACCAGCGCGCCGACGACGAGGCCGAGCACGAGGTAGGGCAGCCAGCGCGCCGAGTTGACCCAGCCGACGTCCTGCGCCGTGCCGTCGAGGGTCAGCACCACGATCGTCTGCAGGGCGAGCAGGGTGATGTAGGTGCCGAACGACGAGACCGTCTCGGCCCACCAGAACCGCGTGAAGTCGCGCGAGGGGAACCGCGTCGCGACGTCGCTCACGCCGCCATCCTCGCCGGTCGAGCGGTCGGGGCGGGGGTCGAGCCGCCACCTTCTCGGGCACTGCCTCCGCTTCTCGGGCGTTGCAACGGCCGAGGACGTCAGGGATACCCGGTGAACCGGGTATCCCTGACGACCCGTGGGACAGGTGGGACGACGACCTCAGAACGCGTCGCGACGGCGCAGGGAGCGGGGGCGGCCGTCGGGGTCGTGGGCGGCGAGGTAGAGCGGGAGGGCGCCGAGGCGGGCGAACCAGCCGACCTCGGGCACCGGGAGACGGCGCAGGCGGCCGGGCGGGCGGGGGCCGCGTCGTCCGCCCTCGTGCCAGGCGTCGAGCGCGTCGGCGCAGGCCGCGTAGGCGGCGAGCATGCCGGCGGGGTCGACGCAGTCGCTCATGTCGCCGGGAGCACCGGGGGCGGCCGGCGCTTCGGGGTCGTGGGGCTCGCGGTCGAGGTGCTCGGCGGCGAGGGTGAGCCGCAGGTCGCGGGCGTAGGCGCCGGCCCGGTCGACCACCACGCACGACAGCTCGGAGTCGTGGGTCCACGAGCGGCGGTTGAAGTTGTCGGAGCCGATCGAGGCCCACGTGTCGTCGACCATGCAGGTCTTGGCGTGCACGTAGACCGGCGTTCCGGCGTGGTTCTCGATGCCGAAGATGCCGACGCGGTCGGGCGCGGCCGCCGTCATCTCGGCCATGGCGCGGCGGCGTCCCTCGCGCTGCGCGACCCGGTTGAGCCCCTCGACGTCGGGGTGCAGTGGCACCACGACGATCACGTGCAGGTCGTCGTGCGCGCGCAGGGCGTCGGTGAACACGTTGCCGACGTGGCGGCCCCACAGGTACTGGTCCTCGACGTAGACCAGCCGCCGGGCCTGCTCGACGGCCTTGCTGTAGCCGCGGGCCACGCTGCGCTCGCCGCCGTCGGCGAAGGCGTAGTCGCGCCCGCCGCGCAGGTCGGGGTAGGTGCGCAGCAGCTGGACGACGTGGGTCGCCCCCGGCACCGGCGGCGGCGGCGGCGCCTGCGGGGGCAGCGGGTCGGGGCTGGTGTCGAGGCCGCGCAGCTTGTCGCGGGTGAGGATGATCGGGCTGCGCAGCAGCGTGGTGGGGTCCTCCCACCGCTCGCGGAACGTGGTCTCGACGTCGTGCACCGCCGGCCCGGTGATGGCGGCCTGGATGTCGTGCCACGGCGGCGTCGGGCCGTACTCGTCGGGCATGTTGTCGAGCGCCTGCGGGTCGCCCCCGTGGTCGCGGTCGTCGCGGCGCGAGTGGGCGAGGTCGATGCCGCCGACGTAGGCGATGTCGCGCGTCGGGTCGTCGCGGTGCCGGATCACCACCAGCTTCTGGTGGTGCGAGCCGCGCTGGCGCACCCGCATGTCGAGGATCGCCTCGACGCCGCGCTCCTGCAGCCGTCGTCCGAGGTCGTGGTTCTGCTCGGCGGTGAAGCCGATGCGGTTGCTGTGCGAGCGCCACACCAGCCCGCGCACGTCGACGCCGCGCTCGTCGGCGCTGCCGAGCACCTCGACGACGTGGCTGTCCTCGGCCTCGGTGAGGCGCTGGTCGGCGTCGCCCTGCCAGTCGGTGAACAGCACCAGGTCACCGGGCCGGGTCGCCGCGATGCGCTCGCACAGCTCGGCGAAGTAGGTGGCGCCGTGCACCAGCGGCCGCACCAGGTTGCCCTCCGACCACGCCCGCGGGCCGGGGTGGACGTCGTCCACGCGGGTCCAGGGGTTGCCGCGCTCGGGCTGGGTGAGCAGCCAGCCGGTGAGGTCGTCGCCGGCCGGGCCCGCCCCGACGTGACGCAGGATGTCGTCGACCACCTCGACGACCGGGCGCGTGGCGTCGACGCGCACCCCGTCGGGCACGTCCTGCTCGGTGGCGTGCAGCCGCAGCACGAGGTCGCGCTCGGCGGGTGCGGCACCGAACTCGTCGGCGGGACGCCGGTCGAGCCGCTGCTCGAGCGTCGTCCGGTCGACGTCGAGCACGAACACGCCGTCGAGGTCCTCGACGAACCGGTGCCAGTTGCGCGAGCCGCCGCACAGGAAGGTGAGCGGGCGGCTGCGGTCGGCCAGCAGCGCGCGCACCCGCTCGAGGTCCCAGACGTGGTGCTCGTGCGAGGCGCCCTCGAGCGGCTCGCCCGTCTCGGGATCACCCTGGTAGGCCAGCTCGCGATCGCCGTGGACGGCTTGGTGGCCGCGGCGGGCCAGCTCGTCGCAGACGGTGGTCTTGCCGGTGCCGGAGACGCCTTCGACGAGGTAGTTGCGCTGACCCACGTCGGTCAGTATCGACCCGGGCCGTCGGGCGCCGCGCTCGCGGCGTGCGTCGGGGTGCTGTCCGGGGCTGCCGTCGGGCTCAGTGGGGCCCAGTTGCGTTCAATCGAACGGTCTGGAGCGGAGGAGAACCCGAGAAGCCCGTCGGATCGTTCGATCGAACGGATCGGCCGTTCGCACCGAGGGCCGGCCACCAGCTCAGGTCGTGAGGAAGGCGCGCAGCGCGGCGAGCGTGGCCTCCGGGGCCTCCTCGGGCAGGAAGTGGCCGCCCTCGACCGCCTCGCCGGTGACCAGCTCGGGGTCGGCGGCGTAGCCGCGCCAGACCTCGAGCGGGTCGTAGGCGCGGCCGACGAGCCCCGCCGCGCCCCACAGCACCAGCAACGGGCAGGCCACCCGGCGTCCGGCGGCGAAGTCGGCGTCGTCGTCGGCGAGGTCGACGGTCAGCCCGGCGCGGTAGTCGTCGGTGGTGCCGCGGACCGACTCGGGGTCGAAGCAGCGCACGTACTCGGCGACGGCGTCGGCGTCGAAGACCGCGCCGGGGCCCGACCACTGGTCGAGCTTGGTGCGCAGCCAGTGCTCGGGCGCGCCGCCGATCAGCACCTCGGGCAGGTCGTTGTGCTGCGCGAGGAAGAACCAGTGGTCGTAGGTGCGGGCGAGCTCGAGGTCGACGTGGGTGAGCACGTGGCGGGTCGGCACGATGTCGAGGACGGCGGCACGGCTGACGGCGTCCGGGTGGTCGAGGCAGAGCCGGTGCGCCACCCGCGCGCCCCGGTCGTGACCGACCACGGCGTAGCGCTCGTGGCCGAGCGCGCGCATCAGGCCGGCCTGGTCGGCGGCCATCGCGCGCTTGCCGTAGGCCGCGTGATCGGGGGTGGACGCCGGCCGGTCGGAGCCGCCGTAGCCGCGCAGGTCGGCGGCGACCACCGTGTGGGTGGCGGCGAGCCCGGGCGCGACGAGGTGCCACATCGCCGAGGTCTGCGGGTAGCCGTGCAGGAGCAGCACGGGCGGCCCGTCGCCGGCCACGCGGGCACGGACGCGCACCCCGGCGACGTCGACGTCGTGGGTCTCGAAGTCCTCCAGCACCGGCATGCCCCCATCCTGACCCCCAAGCCCTGACCCGCAGCCCTGACCCACCGCGCTGACGACCGTGTTCCGTCCGCGATCGGCCCTACGGTCGGGCCATGGCCCTCACCTTCGCCGGCGCGCTCGACCGCGACGCCCTCGCCCGCGCGTGCCGCGCGCTCGTCCCGCTCGTCAGCGACGCCCGCGTGGCCGAGCGCTGGGACGACGGCTCGGCGCTGCCCGGCCTGACCGTCGGCGGCCTGACTCGCCACCTCGTGAGCCAGCCCGAGTGCGCCGTGGAGTTCCTGCGCGCGCCGCTGCCGCCCGACGTCCCGCTGCTGTCGCTGCGGGCGCACTACGACCGCGCCGACTGGCTCGACGCCCCGGTCGAGCACCCGGCCAACACCTCGATCTGCGCCGACTTCGACGCGATGGCGGCCGGCGGCCAGCCCCACTCGGTCGGCATCCTCGAGCAGTCGCTCGCCGACCTGCCCGGGGCGATCGCCGCGGCCGGCCCCGTCGTCCACGTGCCGTGGCAGGACTGCGCGCTCGCGCTCGACGACCTGCTGGCGGTGCGGCTGGTGGAGGTCGTCGTCCACGCCGACGACCTCGCCACGAGCGTCGGCGCCGAGCCGCCCGCCTTCGACGACGACGTGCTGCACCCGGCGCTCGCGGTGCTGGCGATGCTGGCGGCGCGGCGGCACGGCCAGGCCCCGCTGGTGCGGGCGCTGGCACGCGCTGAGCGCTCGTCGGGCGCGGTGTCGGCGTTCGGCGGGTGAGGACGACGCTCTAGCGTCGGGGCGGTGAGCGCCCCGACGAGCCCGCCGAGCCCCGACCTCGTCCGCACGCTGCCGGCGTCCTACGAGATGACGGTGCCCGAGGGCTACATCGACGAGAACGGCCACATGAACATCGGCCGCTACTTCGAGCTCGGCGCGTGGGCGCCGTGGAAGCGGCTGGCCGAGCTCGGCGTCGACGCCTCGTACCTGACCGAGCGGCTGCTGTCGTTCTTCACCGTCGAGCACCACATCCGCTACCTCGGCGAGCTGCGTCTCGGCGAGCCGTTCTCGGTGCGGCCGGCGCTGGTGGGACGCACCGCCAAGGCGGTGCACGCCGTCGCGTTCGTGCTCGACGAGGGGCGCGACGCGGTCGCCTGCACGATGGAGGTCATGTACGTGCACGTATCGATGCAGTCGCGGCGCTCGGTGCCGATCCCCGACGACCTCGCCGCCACCCTGGACGCCGAGATCGCGGCGTCCGGCTGGGCCGCCGAGCACGCCGACCGGCTCAGCCTGCGGCGGTGAGTACCGGGCACCCCGGGCACCCCGGGCACCCCGGGCGCGACGACCTCGGCGCGGAGGTCGCCCTCGACGGGCCGGCCGCCCGCGTCGTCTCGCTCGTGCCGTCGCTGACCGAGGCGCTGGTCTCGGCGCGGCGCGAGGCCGTCGTCGGCGCCACCGACTGGTGCACCCACCCCGCCGACCTCGACGCGCACGGCGTGACACGCGTGCGGGGCACCAAGAACCCCGACCTGGCCGCGATCCGTGCCCTGTCCCCCGACGTCGTCGTGGCCAACAAGGAGGAGAACCGCGAGCTCGACGTGCGCCGGCTGCGCGAGTCGGGCGTGGCGGTGTGGGTCACCGACATCTCCACGGTGCCCGAGGCGGTGGGGTCGATGCAGCGGCTGCTCGCCGCCCTGGGCTGGACGCCGCCCGCCTGGCTCGCCGAGGCCGACCGGCTGTGGTGCGGGCCGCTGCCGCCGGTGACGCGGCGGGTCGTCGTCCCCATCTGGCGCGACCCGTGGCTGGTGGTCGGCTCCGACACCTTCACCTCCGACCTGCTGCGACGGCTCGGGTGGCAGAACGTCGTGCGCGAGGAGCGCTACCCGACCCTCGACCTCGCCGACGTCGACGGCGCCGGGGCCGACGTCGTCCTGCTGCCCGACGAGCCCTACGTCTTCACCGCCGACGACGGCCCCGAGGCCTTCGAGCGGACGCCGACCGAGCTGGTCAGCGGCCGGCTCATCACCTGGTACGGGCCGTCGCTGGTCGAGGCGGCCAGCCTGCGGGGGTGAACCCGACCGGCGTCGCGTCGCGTTGGATGCGGGCCATGACGACCACCACGCTGCTCCCCGTCCGTCGCCGCCGCCCCACGCACCGCCTCGCCGCCACGTGCGCCGCCGCCGTCCTCGGGCTCGGCGCCCTCGCGGGCTGCTCCGACGACGGCGACGGCAACGACGACGGCGGGGACGGTGAGAGCGCCGACCCGGTGCTGGTGATCGAGGACCTCGAGGAGCGGGTCAGCACCGGCCTCACCGAGACGGTCGGGCAGGCGCCCGAGGACGTCGACTGTCCCGACGACCTCGCCGCCGAGGCCGACGCCGAGACCCGCTGCACGGTGACCGCGGACGGCCAGACCTACGGCGCCACGGTGACCGTCACCTCCGTCGACGGCGCCGACGCGCAGCTCGACATCCAGGTCGACGAGCAGCCCACCGAGCCCGCCGAGTAGCCGCTCCCGGCCGAGACCGGGCCGCGGTCAGCCGCGGCGGACGCGCACGGTCGGGTAGTCGAACGACTCCGACCGGACGATCGAGCGCAGCTGCGGGTAGGTGGCCGGCACCAGGTCGGCGTACAAGGCCTGCCCGGAGGCCGGCACGAGCTTGGTGATGATCAGGGCCTCGAACGCCCGCGGGCTGCCGATGCAACGGGCGGCGAACGAGACGCGCACGAGGTCGCGTCGGTAGTCGATGCGGTGTCGGGGGTGGCAGTCTTTCCCACCCAGCACGCGCGCCGTGCCGGCACGGTCGCCGCGACGGGCCAGCACGCTCACCTCGGTCGACCGTCCTCGGTCCGCACCGTGCAGGAGGACCAGGCTGGTCTCGAGGCGCCGGCCGCGCGGCTGCAGGTCGCGGAACCCCACGACCGCCGAGATGCGGTGGTCGCCGTAGCGCACCGCCCAGGTCTCGACGTCGACGGCGGGCCGCGGCGTCCGGTCGATCCGGTCCTCGACCAGGCGGCCGACGTCCCCGGACCCGTCGGTGCCGGTGACCCGTTGGGCCGAGGCGGGGGCAGCCGCGAGGCCGACGCACACGGCGACGGCGGCGACGAGGGCGAGGAGTCGTCTCATGCCGCGAACCGTAGGTGGGCCGGCCGGCGGCGTCGGGCAGCCCGGGCCGGTAGTCCCTGACGAAAATCAAGGATCCCCACGTCGGAACCCTGATCTTCGTCAGGGACTACCGGGCGGGGCTGGGGATCAGCCGCGACGCACGCGGACGGTCGGGTAGTCGTCGTCGTCCGCGCGCACGAAGTCGCGGTAGGTGCCGGGCGCGATGTCGATGAACAGGGCGTTGCCGCGGCGCGCGAAGACGTAGGTGCCGGCGAAGGCGTCGATGTAGCGCGGGGCTCCGATGCACCGCGCCGGCATGCTGACGCGGACGACGTCGCGGCGGTAGTCGATGCGGTGGGTGGTCGGGCACCGCTCGCGGCCGTCGAGCATCGACTCCCCCGCGCGGTTGCCGCGGCCGGCGATGACCTGCAGCGAGTCGCTGCTGTCGCGGCCAGCGGCGGTGAACAACAGGCCGGCGAAGAAGGTGCGGCCGCGGGGCTGCAGGTCGCGGTAGCGCAGCGTGGCGGTGATCCGGCGCTCGCTGTAGCGGATCGAGTAGCCGACGAGGTCGACCGTCGGGCGGGCGACACCGCCGTCGGCCGGCCGCCCCTCGCGGGCGACGTCGCCGACGCCGTCGCGGCCCGAGACACGGACGGCGGAGGCGGGGGCGGCCGTGAGCCCCACGGCCAGGGCGACGGTGGCGAGCAGGGCGAGGAGTCGTCTCATCCCGGCACCGTAGTGATGCCGGCGCCCGCCGTCGACGCCCCGCGCGGGTCGGGTTCAGCCGCGACGCACGCGGACGAACGGGCTGCGGCCGTGGGACGGGGCGTCGCCCGAGATCTCGCGGTAGGTGGCAGGGGCGACGTCGGCCCAGTAGGTCTCGGTGTCGCGGCGCACGACGTGCGTGCGCACGAACGCGTCGACGTAGCGCGGCCGCCCGAAGCAGTGGGCGGGAGCGCTGATCCGGACGACGTCGCGGCGGTAGTCGATGCGGTGGCGCACGCGGCAGTCGGGACCCGGCTCGAGACCGTCGCTGCCGTCGGCCCACGCCTCCGCCGTCCCTCTGCGGTCGCCGGGGCCGGCCGTGACGTCGAGACCGCCCTCCCACATCTCGTGCCCGGCCGGGAAGTCCATGGCCAGGCCGGCGGAGAACGCGTCGCCGCGTGGGCGCAGGTCGCGGTAGCGGAGGACCGCCGAGATGCGGTGCCTGCCGTAGCGGACGGCGAACCGCACGAGGTCGACCTCGGGCCGGGCCGACCGAGCGAGGTCGCTGCCGCTGATCCGGACGACGTCTGCCCGGCCGTCGCGGCCGACGACCCGCTCGGCCGAGGCGGGTGCGGCGAGCAGCCCGAGGCACGCCGCGACGACGGCGAGAAAGGCCAGCGCCCGTCTCATCGCGACACCTCACCCCGGCGCACCCGGATGTAGCGGCCCTCGTCGTCGTCCTCGTCGGCCAGGCGCCGGTACCCACCCGGCGCGACGTCGTAGAACCACGCCCGTTCACCGACGGCGACGTGGGTCAGCAGGGACACGTCGAGCACACGGGGCGTCGCCAGGCACCGTGCCGGCATGCTCACCCGCACCAGGTCGCGGCGGTAGTCGATGCGGTGCGTCGTGCGGCAGCTCGGCGCGCCGAGCAATCGCGAGCTGCCCGCCCGGTTGGCGCGGTTGGCGGTGACGACGAGCGGGACGGAACCCGACTCGCGCCAGCTGGGCGACGTCAGGAACGCCGCGACCGTGAACCGGCGGCCGACCGGACGCAGATCGGCGAGGTGCAACTCGGCGGTGAAGCGCCGTTCGTCGTACCGCAGCACGTAGCGGACCACGTCGACCGAGGGCCGACGCACCCGCGTCATGGCGAGGTCGTCGGCATCCTCGCGGGCGACGTCGGCGCGGGCGTCGCGACCGGTGACGCGCTCGGCGGACGCCGGCGCGGCAAGGAGGCCGACGCACGCGGCAGCGACGGCGAGGAGGGCGAGGAGTCGCTTCACGGAGGCCTCAGCCCCGCCGCACGCGGACGGTCGGGAAGTCGACGCCCGACCCGGAGCGCTGGTAGTCCCGCGCGGTGCCGGGTGCGATATCGACGTAGGTCGGTCTGCTGAGGCTGCGGAAGCCGATCGACAGCACCGAGGCGTCGACGTATCGGGGCCGGCCGAGGCAGCGGGCCGGAAAGCTCATCCGGACCAGGTCGCGGCGGTAGTCGACGCGATGCCGCGGCCGACAGCGCCGCTCGACGCCGATGAGCACCGAGGTCCCGGCGCGGTGCCCACGCCCCGCTGTCACGGCGACCGTGGGCGGGAGGTCGTCGCGACGGCCAGGAGGCCGCAGGTAGACCATCGCGAACACGTCGCGGCCGGGCACGAGGGAGCGGAACCGGACGACGGCCGAGATGCGGTGCTCGCCGTAGCGGACGGCGTAGCGCACGACGTCGAAATTGGCCCAGGCGACCGTCGACGTGCCGTCGTCGTCCGTGCGGGTGACGTCGGCCCGGCCGTCGCGACCGGTGACCCGCTCGGCCGAGGCGGGCGCGACGGTGAGCCCGACGCACACGGCGACGGCGGCGAGCAGGGCGAGGAGTCGCTTCACGGCCTCAGCCCCGCCGCACGCGGACGGTCGGGTAGTTCTCGTCCGTGTCGGCGTTGCGCGCGAACTCGCGGTAGTTCCCGGGGGCGATGTCGACCCACACGCTCCGGTA
The DNA here is from genome assembly GCF_039543705.1 of Nocardioides marinquilinus. Taxonomy (NCBI): domain Bacteria; kingdom Bacillati; phylum Actinomycetota; class Actinomycetes; order Propionibacteriales; family Nocardioidaceae; genus Nocardioides; species Nocardioides marinquilinus. The sequence continues at coordinate 647,140 of NZ_BAABKG010000002.1, read as the reverse complement.
GCTGCGGTCGTAGGTCACCGAGGCGACGAAGGCGTCGATGAACCGCGGTCGGCCCAGGCATCGAGCCGACGTGCTCAGGCGGACGACGTCACGGCGGTAGTCGATGCGGTGCCTCGTGTTGCAGCGCTCGTCGTCGTCCACGTCGAGCATCGACTGACCCGCTCGGTCGCCGCGACCGGCAAACACCTGTAGGCCCACGTCCTGCCCAGCGGCGCCGGGGAGGGTCATGATGAGGCCGGCGAAGAACCGGCGTCCCTGCGGCTTGAGGTCGCGGTAGCGGAGCACGGCCGAGATGCGGTGCTGGCCGTATCGGACGGCATAACCGACCAGGTCACCGCTGGGACGGGCAACCTTCGTCGGCCGGTCGCTCTCCTCGTCGAGCTGGGCGACGTCGGCGCGGCCGTCGCGGCCGCTGACGCGTTCGGCGGAGGCGGGAGCGGCCGTGAGGCCGACGCACGCGGCGACGACCGCGAGCAGGGCGAGGAGGGGCTTCATCCGCGAACCGTAGGTGGCAACCGGCCCGCCGTCCGGCGAACGGCGGAACTTCAGCCGGGCACGGTCACGTCGGCGACGCGGGCCAGCCGGGGCCGGTCGTGGGCGTCGCCGTCGACGCAGCCGGTGGCCCACCACAGCCGCAGGTCGCGGCCGTGCACCTCGAGCACCGCGAGGTTGTTGTCGAACCACGGGCCCTCGACCAGCCGCCACTCGAACGGCGCGTCGGGCACCTTGGCCGAGCGGGCGACCACGTGGCCGATCGGGCCGGCGACGCCGTACGACAGCGCCGCCGTCGCGAACCGCATCACCCGCGGCAGCGGGTTGCGGATCGGCGAGCACACCGCCTGCAGGATCCGGCTGTGCGTCCCCTCGGGCGGCTTCACCGTCGAGAGGTAGCTGTGGTGCACGTCGCCGGAGAGGAACGTGATGGTGGACGGCGGCCGCCCCCGCTCACCGCGCGCCACCTCCAGCACCATCTCGGCCACGTCGGTGAAGGTGCGCTGGAAGGCCGCCCAGTGCTCGAGGTCGACGACCTGCCGCAGGCTCTCGCCCGGGCCGGCCAGCCGTCGTCCCCACGCGCCACCGGCCAGTGCCTCGCCGAACGCCTCCACGTAGTGCAGGCCGGGGGCGAGCAGGAACGGCAGCGAGGTGCCGATCAGCAGGTGGTCGACGTCGCCGCGCAGCTGGTCGTCGAGCCAGGCGAGCTCCTCGTCGTCGAGCAGGCCGCGGCGCTCGGGCTCGAGCACCCGGGCCGCGCGCGAGTCGACCACGACCAGCCGCGCCTGCTCGCCGAGGTCGCGCACGTAGCTCCACCGGTAGGCGGTCGGCTCCTGGTCGGTGCGCTCGGCGAACGCGTCGAGCATCGGCCCGGCGTCCCAGCCCGGCTCGTCACCGTGGGCGAGGACCTCCTGCCAGCACCGGTCGTCGGCCAGCTCGCTCGGCGTCATGTTGCCGAGGTGCTGGTAGACCCAGTACGACGACAGCCCGCCGACGATGCGGTCGTGCCACCAGTCGGTGGCCTCCATGTCGTCCTTCCACGACTGCGAGGTGTTCCAGTCGTCGCGGACGTCGTGGTCGTCGAAGATCATCTGGCTCGGCAGCGTCGAGAGCAGCCACCGGTTCACGGGGTCCGACCAGGCGAGCCGGTAGAGGTGGGCGTACTCCTCGTAGTCCTTGAGCTCCTTGCCGGGCGGGGTGTCGAGGCCGCGCCGCTGCTCGATGAAGTCCTGCATCTCCTCGGTGGTCTCGTCGGCGTAGACCTGGTCGCCGAGGAAGACGACGAGGTCGGGCCAGCGGGGCTCGTCGGGGTCGGGGTCGTCGGCGTGGGTGCTGTCGGTCAGGCCGGCCATGCGCAGCCCGAAGGCGCGCAACGCGTCGACGCCGTGGGTGCGGTTGCCCTTCTCGTCGTGGGAGACCGAGGTGCGGCACGAGCCGTAGGCCAGCCGCAGCGGCTTGGCGTGGTCGAGCGTCGGCACGACGGACGGCGGCAGCCCCGACCCCTCGTCGGGCCAGACCTGCACGCCGTCCAGCTCGACGGCGTAGGGGTAGCGGCGCCCGGGCTCGAGGCCCTCGAGCCGCACCAGCGCGTAGTGGTGCCCGTGGACGGCGAAGGTGACCGCCTCGGCGGGGTCGACACCGGGGGTGCTCACCCGCACCCGGCAGGGCCCGTCGGTCTCGACCCACAGCGACGCGCCGTGCTCGTCGACGTGCCGCAGCAGCGGACCGAGCACCAGCCCGGTCACGCGCGTCGTCCTGCCCGTCGACGCGGCGTCAGTCGCCCGGCCACTCGCCGGTCCAGCGCTGGAAGGCGCGCGCCGACCCGCGCTGGAACAGCGCCTTCACGACGGCGAAGATCGCGCCCTGGATGAGGGCGGTGACAAGGATCTCCTTGAGCCGGTACTCCGACTCCAGCGGCTTGGGCGGGTCGTCGGAGTCGACCGGCACGACCTTGGTCGCCACCCGCTGGAAGATCTGCCGGGCGATGAGGCCGGCCAGGATGCTGCCGACGACCCCCCACGGCTTGTAGAGGATGCGGGCGGCCTTGGAGCCGGAGTCTTCGACCTTGGCGCGCTGGGCGCTCACGACCGGACCCGCTTGACGATCTTGACGACCACGAGGACGGCGAGCGCCGCGCCGACCGCGGCACCGGCGTAGGTCAGCCCGGTCTTGGCCTGCTGCTTGCGAGTGTCGAGCCGCGAGGTCAGCTGGTCGACGGTGCTCGCGAGGTCCTCACGCGTCTTCTCGATCTCGGCCTTGAGGCGCTCGGCCTCCGGGTCACTCATGGCTTGGTCCCCTCACTGCCGCCCCGCAGGGTCTCGACGTCGGCCTTCAGTCCCTCGACGGCCCGCTCGGGCACGACCGGGGCGACCTCCCCCATCTGCTTCTTGCCCAACAGGGCCGCGACGCCGGCGACCGCGAAGATCAGCACGGTCACGATCAGCGACGCGAGCCAGCCCGGCACCGCCTCGGCGAGGGCCAGGGCGATGGTGACGAAGACGAACAGGAGTCCGTAGAGCGCCAGGACGCCGGCGACGCCGAACTCGGCCGCACCCATGACGCCGTGCTTGACCTTCGCGGCGGTCTCGACCTGGGCCAGCCGGATCTCGTCACGGACCAGCTGGCTCGACTGCTGCGACACCCGAGAGATCAGCTCGCCCGTGCTGACGTCGCGGCCGGGATCGGCGGACGTGGATGACGGGTCGCTCATGTCGATCGACGCTAGTGATGCGTGGGGCCGAGCGGATCCACCCCTTCCGGTGGGCAGGCTGCCCCGAGGGCGTGGCTACGTTCGAGTCATGGCCAACACCGTCAAGCTGAAGTACACGACCCCCGGCATGAGCGAGTCCGACGCCACGCGGGTCGTCGAGCTGCTGCAGGACCGTCTCAACGCGGCCACCGACCTGCACCTGACCCTCAAGCACGTGCACTGGAACGTCGTCGGCCCCCACTTCATCTCCGTGCACGAGATGATCGACCCCCAGGTCGACGAGGTGCGCGAGTTCGCCGACGACCTCGCCGAGCGCATCGCGACCCTGGGCGGCTCGCCGATCGGCACGCCGGGCGCGCTGGTCGCGGCCCGCACCTGGGACGAGTACTCCATCGGCCGCGACACCACGCAGGCCCACCTCGGCGCGCTCGACCTCGTCTACCAGGGCGTCATCACGAGCTACCGCGACGCGATCAAGGAGCTCGACGACCTCGACCTCGTCACCCAGGACATGCTGATCGGCCAGACCGACAAGCTCGAGCTGTTCCACTGGTTCGTCCGTGCCCACCTCGAGGACAAGTCCGGCGCCCTGAGCACCGCCGACGCCCACAGCGAACAGGAGGCGGCGCGCGCCGCCGGCTGACCTCCCGGTCGGCTCTCCCCGAGTCCTCTTCCCCGACCGCCCCCGCGCTCTGCGTGTGGGGCGGTCGGTGCATTTCGGACGTCGTGCGCCTGCGTGGGCCTCGACGGGCCGGCGGTCTCGAGGCTCGTCGCCAGGGCTCCTCGCACCTCGACCATCGTCGGGGCCGCGCCTGCACGGTGGTCGAGGTGCGAGGCCGGCCACGGCCGAGCCTCGAGACCCCTCGCCGTCCACACGAACGTTCCCGCGCGGGGCCCTTCGACAAGCTCAGGGTCCGTGGAGGCGGCCTGGCCTCAGCGGGCCCACGGTGGTCGAGGTGCGAGGCCGGCCACGGCCGAGCCTCGAGACCCCTCGCCGTCCACGCGAACGTTCCCGCTGACGGCCAGCGGTCTCGAGGCTCGTCGCCAGGGCTCCTCGCACCTCGACCATCGTCGGGGGCCCCCACCTTCGGGTCGGGTTCGAGGACGGCGGGCGGGGTAGGGAGGGGCCGTGGCCGACAACGTCCCCCGCTCGATGAGCCTCGTGCTCGTCGTCGTCCCCGCCCTGCTCGGGCTCGTGCTGCTCGGGTGGGGGGTGACGGGGCTCTACACCTCGCCGGCCGTCGACCTCGGCGAGTCGCGCGTCGAGTGCCGCTCGGTGACGGCCTCGCCCGACGCCACCGGAGTCGCGGAGGTGCGCGTCGACGGGGAGACCGTGACCGACGACCCCGAGCCGGAGGAGGTCCACGCGTGCGACCAGGCGCGCGGCGGTCGGCTGGCGCGGGCCGTGCAGACCGGGCTGGGCGGCGTCCTCGCCCTGGGCGTCGCGGTGGGGCTGGCGCGACGGCGTCGCGAGTTCCTCTCCTGAGCCTCAGGTGAAGCGGCGCAGGGTCAGCGAGTTCAGCACCACGAACACCGACGAGAACGCCATGGCCGCACCGGCGATCATCGGGCTGAGCAGGCCGGCGGCGGCGAGCGGGATCGCCGCCACGTTGTAGCCGAACGCCCACACCAGGTTGCCCTTGATGGTGGTCAGCGTCCGGCGGGCGAGGCGGACGGCGTCCGCGGCGAGCCGCAGGTCGCCGCGCACGATCGTGAGGTCGGCGGCCTCCATGGCGACGTCGGTGCCGGTGCCGAGCGCGATGCCGAGGTCGGCGGCGGCCAGGGCGGCGGCGTCGTTGACGCCGTCCCCCACCATCGCGACGGCGCGGCCCTCGGCCTGGTAGCGCCGCACCACCGCGGCCTTGTCGGCCGGCAGCACGCCCGCGACCACCTCGGCGATGCCGACCTGGTCGGCCACGGTGCGGGCGACCCGCTCGTGGTCGCCGGTCAGCAGCACCGGCGTCAGGCCGAGCGAGCGCAGCCGCGCCACGGCCTCGGCCGAGGTGGGCTTGACCGTGTCGGCCACGACGAGGACGCCGCGGGCGGCGCCGTCCCAGCCGACCAGCACCGCCGTGGCGCCGCTCGCCCGCGCCCCGTCGAGCGCCGCGTCGACGTCGGGGCCGGTGGTCAGCCCCCGGGCGGCCAGCAGCTCGGGGCGGCCGACGACCACGTCGACGCCGTCGACGCCGTCGACGCGGCCGGTGACGCCGAGACCCTCGACGTTGGCGAAGTCCGCCACCGGCAGCGGCGCCTCGACGCCGGCCGCGACGGCCCGCGCCACCGGGTGCTCGGAGGCGTGCTCGAGGGCGGCGGCCAGCGCGAGCACCCGGTCGGCGTCCTCGCCGGGGGCGGCGACGACGTCGCGCAGGCTCATCTCGCCGGTGGTGACGGTGCCGGTCTTGTCGAGCAGGACGACGTCGACGGCCCGTGCCCGCTCGAGCGCCTCGGGGCCGCGCAGCAGGATGCCGAGCTGGGCACCGCGCCCGGTGCCCACCATCAGCGCCGTCGGGGTCGCGAGCCCCAGCGCGCACGGGCAGGCGATGACCAGCACCGCGACGGCGGCGGTGAACGCCGAGACGGCTCCCCCGCCGGTGCCGAGCCAGAAGCCGAGCGTCGCCACGGCGAGCACGAGCACGCCGGGCACGAAGACGCCCGAGATGCGGTCGGCCAGCCGCTGCGCGGCGGCCTTGCCGTTCTGCGCGTCCTCGACCAGTCGCGCCATCTGCGCGAGCTGGGTGTCGGCGCCGACCCGGGTGGCCCGTACGACGAGCCGCCCGCCGGCGTTGACCGTGGCGCCGGCGACGTCGTCCCCGGCGCGCACCTCGACCGGCACCGACTCGCCGGTGAGCATCGAGGCGTCGACGGCCGAGACGCCGTCCTCGACGACGCCGTCGGTGGCGACCTTCTCGCCGGGGCGCACCACGAAGAGGTCGCCGACGGCCAGCTCGGACGCCGGCACCCGCACCTCGCGCCCGCCGGGCCCGTCGGGCAGCACGGCGGCGTCACGGGCGCCGAGGTCGAGCAGCGCCCGCAGCGCGGCGCCCGCCCGGCGCTTGGAGCGGGCCTCGACGAAGCGGCCGAGCAGCACCAGCGTGGTGACGCCGGCGGCGGCCTCGAGGTAGATCGTGCCCGCCCCGTCGGTGCGCTCGATGGCCAGGCTGAACGGGTGGGTCATGCCGATCACGCCGGCCGTGCCCCACAGCAGCGCGTAGAGCGACCAGCCGAACGCGGCGAGCACGCCCATCGAGACCAGGGTGTCCATCGTCGCGGCGCCGTGCCGCAGGTTCGTCCACGCCGCCCGGTGGAACGGCCACGCGCCCCACGCCACCACGGGCGCGGCCAGCGTCAGCGAGATCCACTGCCACCCGTCGAACTGCAGCGGCGGCACCATCGCCAGGACGACGACCGGCACCGTCAGCAGCGCCGAGACCAGCACGCGGTGGCGCAGCGCGCGGGTGGGGTCGACCTCGACGGCCGTGGGGCCGTCGTCGTCGGTCTCGACGACGGGCAGGCTCGCGCCGTAGCCCGCCGCCTCGACGGTGCGGACGAGCTCGTCGGCGCTGACGTGCGCGGCGTGGCGCACGCGCGCCTTCTCGGTGGCGTAGTTGACGCTCGCCTCGACGCCGTCCAGCTTGTTGAGCTTGCGCTCGATGCGGTTCGCGCACGAGGCACAGGTCATGCCGGTGAGCGTCAGCTCGACCTGCTGGTCGAGCGAGGTCTCCCGCGTCTCAGTGGCCGTGGTCGTCGGCGTCGTGCTCGTCATCGCTCCCCTCCTGCTGGTCGGCCGTCGCGGCGGGGGCGGCGGGGGCGGCGGGGGCGGCGGGGGCGGCGGCGTCGACCACGAACGAGGCGGTGCGCACGAGGCCGTCGTGCTTGAAGTCGAGGAACAGGTGGTAGCGGCCGGCACTGGGCGCCTCGGTGCCGAAGGCGATGGTGGGCCCGGCCGGGCCGTCCTCGGGGTGCACGTGCACGTAGGCGAGGTCGCCCGCGCGCAACGCGACCAGGTGTCCGTAGGCGCCGAGGTAGGGCTGCAGGTCGGTCACCGGCTCGCCGTCGCGGGTCACGCGCAGGGTGAGGGTGGTGGGCTCGCCGGGTGCGAGGACGCCGTCGAGGCCGACCTCGTAGTCGCCCACCTGGGCGGACGTCGTCGGTCGCGCCACGGCGGGCGCCGCGACCCGCCCCGGGACGGCGAGGTCGGCGCCGAGGGTGAGCCCCTCGCCGCCGGCGGGGGTGAAGTCGGCGAGCACCCGCCACGCCCCCGCCGTCAGGTCGAGCGGCACCTGCCAGTGGCCGGTGGCGTCGAGCCGCGGGTGCACGTGCTGGAAGCCGGTGAGGTCGCGGCGCACGGCGATCAGGTGCAGCCGCCGCTCGTGCTCGACGTCGTAGTCGACGACGCTGCGTCCGGCGGCGTCGAGCACGCGGAACCCGAGCTGCTGCCGGCCGGCGTCGAGGCTCGGCCGGTCGAGGGCCAGCGTGTAGCCGTCGGCGCTGACGGCGAGCCCGCCGGGCAGCGCGGACGACGGGGCAGCCGCGGGGTCGGCCCCGTGACCGGCGTGACCGGCGTCGGCAGCGTCGGCGGCGTCAGCGGCGTGGGCAGCGTCGGCGGCGTCCGCGTGGTCACCGCCCTCGTCGTGGGCGGGCGGCTCGGCGCCGACCGGGCCGACCGGCCCGGTGGCGTTGCCGAGACCCAGCGCGCCGACGAAGACGAGCGCCAGCGCGGCGACGAAGACCGCCAGCCGCACGGGCGTGCTCACGGCGTCGCGCCGCCCTCCACCAGCTCGTAGCCGGCCTCGTCGACCGCGGCGCGGACGGCGTCGTCCGAGACGGGCGCGTCGCTGGTCACGCGGACGGCGCCGCTGGCCAGGTCGACGTCGACCGCGGTGACGCCGGGGATCTCGGAGACCTCCTCGGTCACCGAGGCCACGCAGTGCTCGCAGGTCATGCCCGTCACGGTGTAGCTGCGGGTCTGCTCGCTCATGACTTCACCAGTCTCCTGATCGCGTCGGACGCCTCGCGCAGCTTTGCCTCGGCCTCGGGGCCGCCGGCGCGCGCCGCGTCGAGGACGCAGTGGCTCATGTGCTCGTCGACCAGGCCCAGCGCGACCGCCTGCAGCGCCTTGGTGACGGCGCTGACCTGCGTGAGCACGTCGATGCAGTAGGTGTCGTTCTCGATCATGCGCTCGATGCCGCGCACCTGACCCTCGATGCGCTTCATGCGCTTGAGGTAGTCGTCCTTGCGGCTGAGGTAGCCGGGGCCGTGGTCCATGCCGCCTACCATACCCCCCTAGGGTACCCGAGCCAAGCGACCGTCAGCCGCGGTGGCCCTCCGGCGGCCAGCAGTACCGCAGCGGCGGCAGCCGCTCGAAGGCGTCGGCCGACTCGCCCGAGACGAGCGCCTCCGCGCCGATCACCGCCTTGGCGAGGTGCCGCAGGCCGCCCGGCAGGCGCGCGACGACGTCGGGCCGCTCGACCGGACGACGTTCGGCCCCGCGCGCCAGCTGCGACCGCAGCACCTCGTGCTCGTAGGCCGCGAACCGCTCGCGACCCTCGGCGTAGGCCGCCGCGTCGCGGTAGGCCACGACGACGCGCGCGCCCCCGGCGAGGCGCCGGTGCCGTCGTCCGTCGACGGCCGGCCGCTGCTCGCCGACGTTCGTGCCGACGTCCAGGCCGAGCACCCGCGCGTGGTGGTCCAGGCTGCGGGGCACGTCCTCGGTCACCGCCGCCGCGTAGCAGTCGTGCGGCTGCACCCCCACCACGTCGAGGTAGGAGACGAGCAGCTCCTGCGGGGTGCTCGGCAGGTAGGGGAACGGCGACGGAGAGAGGTACGGCGCTCCGCTCGCCGGCGCGACGGCCGCGCGCACGCCGGCCCATTTGAGCACCTCGACGCGCACGCCGGCCGGCTCGAGCGCGAGCGCGACCGGACGGGCGCCGCGCAGCCGCTCGAGGGCCGCCGCGGCGGCGGCACCCCGCTCGGCGGCGCACCACGCGTGGACGCCGGTCACGTGGCTGCCGGTGTAGCCGCCCTGGTCGTCGCTGCTCGCCACGTGCCGCACCTCCAGGAACCGGGCGAGGCCGAACGTCGCCTCGGGGCCGATGCCGGCGTCGGCGAGCAGGGCGAGCGCGAGGTCCTCGTCGTGCACCATCGGCTGGCCCGGCCGGCGCGCGACCCAGCGCTCCCCCGCCTCGAGCCAGGTCACCGACGGGGGCCCGGCAGTCCCGTCCGGGCCGTCCGCGCCCGCCGGCAGGTCGGTGTGGACGACGTCCCACTCGACGAGGCGGTCACGCTCGGCGAGGCCGCCGTCGAGGTGGTCGGGCACCCGGTACAGCCCGAAGACGAGGTCGGGCCGACCGGCCAGGCCACGCTCGACCAGGGCGGCGGCGACGTCCTCGACCTGCGACCGCTCGCGGGTGCCGAGCCGCGTGACGACGACGGTCGCGCGGTCCGCGGCGAGGAAGGGCGTGCGCGCCTCGTCGCGCGCGGCCCGCTCGGCGGCGGACTGCGCGTCGCGGTCGGGCGCGTGCACGACCGGGCAGGGCAGCGCCGCGCGGGTCTCCTTCGACAGGTGCTGGCCGTAGACCCACTGGCCCGCGGGGCCGCGCAGCGACTTCTCGGCGAGCCAGAGCGGCTCGCCATCGGGCTCCCCCGCCGCCGCCGCATTGGCGTTCTCGACGCCCTGCTCGAAGGCCTGCCACACCTTCTTGATCCGACCGATCACGGTCGCCCAGCCTCCCAGCCGGACGGGTGCCGCCGCCAGGGCCGAGCGGAGCGCCGGGGCCGGGTCACCCGGCGTCTCGCGGGTTGGGATGTGGGGTCGACGGGCGGGCGTGCCTAGGGTCGGGGCATGCCCGCCCGACGTCTCGTGGACCACGACGAACACGCCGACCTGCTGCGGCTGGTGCGGCAGATCGCCACCGAGGAGCTGCTGCCCGAGGCCGCCTCCGCCGAGGCCGAGGAGCGGTTCCCGCGCGAGGCGTTCCGCATGCTCGGCAAGGCCGGGCTGCTGGGCCTGCCCTACCCCGAGGACGTCGGGGGCGGCGGCGTCCCCTACGAGGTCTACCTGCAGGTGCTCGAGGAGCTCTCGGCCGTGTGGGCCTCGGTCGGCGTCGGGGTCAGCGTGCACGCGCTGGCCTGCTTCGGCCTCTACACCGCCGGCACCGACGAGCAGCGCGAGCGGTGGCTGCCCGACATGCTCGGTGGCGAGCTGCTCGGCGCCTACTGCCTCTCCGAGGCGCACGCCGGCTCCGACCCCGCCGCGATGCGCACGACCGCCCGCCGCGACGGCGACGACTACGTCATCGACGGCGCCAAGGCGTGGACGACGCACGGCGGCCAGGCCGACTTCTACAAGGTCATGGCGCGCACCGGCGACGGCCGGGGCGACATCTCGTGCTTCCTGGTGCCGGCCGACGCCGCCGGCCTCACCGCCGACCCGCCCGAGCGCAAGATGGGGCTGACGGCGTCCCACACCGCCACGATGCGGTTCGACTGCGTCCGCGTCGGCGCCGACCGACGCCTCGGCGAGGAGGGGCAGGGCCTGCGCATCGCGCTGGAGGGCCTCGACTCCGGCCGCCTCGGCATCGCCGCGGTCGCCACCGGGCTCGCCCAGGGCGCGCTCGACCACGCCCTCGCCTACGCGCGCGAGCGCGAGACGTTCGGCCGCCCGATCATCGACCACCAGGGCCTGGCGTTCCTGCTGGCCGACATGGAGGCGGGCGTGCAGAGCGCCCGCGCCGTCACGCTGCACGCCGCCCGGCTGCGCGACGCCGGCCAGCCGTTCTCGCGCGAGGCCTCCGTGGCCAAGCTGGTCGCCACCGACCTCGCGATGAGGGTCACCACCGACGCCGTCCAGGTGCTCGGCGGCTACGGCTACACCCGCGACTTCCCGCTCGAGCGGTTCATGCGCGAGGCCAAGGTCATGCAGATCTTCGAGGGCACCAACCAGATCCAGCGCATGGTCATCGGCCGCTCGCTCGCCACGGGCGGGGCCGGCGAGATCGGGCTGCGGTGAAGGTCGTCCTGCCCGGTGGCACCGGGCCCGTCGGCGCGGTGCTGCAGCGGGCGCTCGTGCCGGCGGGGCACGAGGTCGTCGTCCTCAGTCGCAGCGCGCGCGAGCCCGGGCCGGACGGCGTGCGGCACGTGCAGTGGGACGGCCGCACGGTCGGCGCGTGGGCGGCCGAGCTCGACGGTGCCGACGCGGTGGTCAACCTCGCCGGCCGCTCGGTCAGCTGCCGCTACACCGACGCCAACTTGCGCGAGATGATGAGCTCCCGGGTCGACTCGGCCCGCGCCGTCGGTGCCGCGATCGAGCGGGCCGCGCGTCCGCCGCGGGTCTGGCTGCAGATGAGCACCGCCACGATCTACGCCCACACCTTCGGTCCGGCGCACGACGAGGCCACCGGCGTCCTCGGCGGCGAGGAGCCCGACGTCCCGCTCTACTGGGAGTACAGCGTGCGCATCGCCCGCCGCTGGGAGGAGGCGCAGGCCGAGGCCGACACGCCCCGCACCCGCCGCGCCGCGCTGCGCACCGCGATGGTGATGAGCCCCGACCGCGGCAGCGTCTTCGACTACCTCTGCTGGCTGGCCCGGGTCGGCCTCGGCGGGCCGGTGGCCGGCGGACGGCAGTACGTGTCGTGGATCCACGCCGACGACTTCGCGCGCGCCGTCGTCCACCTGCTCGACGACGACTGCGCAATCGAGGGTCCGGTGAACCTCGCGGCGCCCGGGCCGGTGCCGCAGCGCGAGCTGATGCGCTCGCTGCGGCGGGCGTGGGGCGGGCGGCCGGGGCTGCCGGCGACCCGGTGGATGGCCGGCCTGGGGGCCTTCGTGCTGCGCTCCGACCCCGAGCTGCTGCTGAAGAGCCGCCGGGTCGTGCCGGGCCGGCTGCTCGACGACGGGTTCCGCTTCGAGCACCCCGCGTGGGACGACGCCGCCCGCGACCTCGTGCGGGGCGTGCGCGAGCGCGACTGAGCCCCGCCGGGGTCAGGGCTGACTAGTCCGTCGGTGTCATGCGGCGGCCCGTGCCCGCGCGGACGATGCCGCCATGACCGTCACCCACCTGCGGCGCCTCGCCGCCGTCGTCGCGCTCGCCCTCGCCGCCACCGCCCTCCTGCTGCTGCGCCCGGGAGGCGGCGCCCAGGCGCTGACCTCCGTGCCCGCCGCGGCGTCCGCCGCCGGTAGCGGGGCCCTCTCGGGCCAGTGCACGGGCGAGCAGCAGGGCGTCATCAAGGGCGGTTCGAACCGCAAGGGCCGGGTCGGCACCTACGAGATCTCGAAGGTGACGCACGGGCTCACCGTGCCGACCGACCCGTCGTCGGGCCAACCGACCGGGCGCCGCCAGCACGAGCCGCTCGCCTTCACCATGAACGTCGACAGCTCGACCACGCAGCTGATCGCGGCCGAGATCACCAACGAGAACCTGAAGACCTGCGCGTTCAGCTTCTGGCGGCGCAGCTCCGACGGGGCCAAGGAGATCAGGTACCTGCGCATCGACCTGCGTGACGCGCACGTCGTCGACTACCGGTTCACCGGGCAGCCCGGCGGTCCCGACGTCGTGACCTTCCGGCTCGCCTACCGCACCATCGAGTGGACCTATCCCCTCGGCAACCTGAGCACGACCGACGACTGGTACTACACCGACTGAGCCGCACACCGAGCCGTCCGGGCCCGGTCAGCGGCCCTTCCACACCGGCGGGCGCTTCTCGGCGAAGGCCGCGGCCCCCTCGGCGGCGTCCTCGGAGACGAAGACCGGCTGCATCAGGCGGTCCTGCTCCTGCCAGCCCTGCTCGGTGGTCCAGTCGCGCGCCGAGCGGGCGATCTGCTTGGTGACGGCGACCGCGAGCGGGCCGTTGGCGGCGATGGTGGCGGCCAGCTCGAGGGCGCCGTCGAGGGCCAGGCCGGGCGTGGTGACGCGGTTGACCAGGCCGAGCTCGGCGGCGCGCGAGGCGGTGATCGGCTCGCCGGTGAGCAGCAGCTCGAGGGCGATCGCCTGCGGCACGCGTTGCGGCAGCAGCATCGCCGCCCCGGCCCCGGCGACCAGGCCACGTCTGACCTCGGGGACGCCGAGGCGGGCGTCGTCCGCGGCGACGACGAGGTCGCAGGCGAGCGTGAGCTCGAAGCCGCCGGCCAGCGCCCAGCCCTCGACGGCGGCGAGGAGCGGCTTGCGGGGCGGGCGCTGGGTGAGCCCGCCCAGGCCGCGCCCCTCGACCACCGGCACCTCACCGGACAGGAACGCCTTGAGGTCCATGCCGCTGCAGAACGTGCCGCCGGCGCCGGTGAGCACGCCGACGCGCAGGTCGTCGTCCGCGTCGAGCCGGTCGAGCGCGCCGGCCAGGCCCTGCGCGACGGCGGCGTCGATCGCGTTGCGCGCCTGCGGCCGGTTGAGGGTGATGACCAGGACGCCGTCGCGGGTCTCGGTGAGCACGGGGTCGGGGGCCACCGACGTAGCCTGGCAGAGATGACCACGACCCCGGCCCCGCCGCTCGCGCTCGGTCACCGCTTCGCCGACGAGCTGCCCGAGCTGGCGCTGGCCTGGCAGGCCGAGGAGGCGCCCGACCCGCGGCTGCTGCTGCTCAACGAGCCGCTGGCGCGCGAGCTCGGCCTCGACCTCGACCGGCTGCACTCCCCCGACGGCGTCCGGTTCCTGCTCGGGCTCTCGCTGCCGGACGGCGCGCGCCCGGTGGCGCAGGGCTACGCCGGCCACCAGTTCGGCGGGTACTCACCGCGCCTCGGCGACGGCCGCGCGCTGCTGCTCGGCGAGCTGCCCGGCCCCGGCGGCGGCGTCCGCGACCTGCACCTGAAGGGCTCCGGGCGCACGCCGTTCGCCCGCGGCGGCGACGGGCTGGCCGCGATCGGCCCGATGGTGCGTGAGTACGTCGTCAGCGAGGCGATGCACGCGCTCGGCGTCCCGACCACGCGCGCGCTCGCCGTGGTGGCGACGGGCCGCACCGTGCAGCGCGACTGGCCGCTGCCCGGCGCCGTGCTGGCCCGGGTGGCCTCGAGCCACCTGCGGGTCGGCAGCTTCCAGTACGCCCGCGCGCTCGACGGCGAGGGCGAGCCCGACGTGCTGCGGCGGCTCGCCGACCACGCGATCGCCCGCCACCACCCGGCGGCGGCCGACGCCGGGGCGCCCTACCTCGCGCTGTTCGAGGCGGTGGCCGAGGTGCAGGCGCGGCTGGTGGCGCAGTGGATGAACCTCGGGTTCGTGCACGGCGTCATGAACACCGACAACGTGACGATCTCGGGCGAGACCATCGACTACGGCCCCTGCGCGTTCCTCGACGCCTTCGACCCCGGCACCGTCTTCAGCTCGATCGACCACCAGGGCCGCTACGCCTACGGCAACCAGCCGCCGATCACCGAGTGGAACCTCGCCCGGCTCGCCGAGGCGCTGCTGCCGCTGCTCGACCCCGACGAGGCCCGGGCGATCGAGGTCGCCACCGACGCGCTCGGCGGGTTCCGCGACCGCTACGCCGCGCACTGGACCGCGGGGCTGCGCCGCAAGCTGGCCCTGCCCGACGGCCTCGACGACGCCGTCGCCACCCCGCTGACCGACGACGCGCTGGCGCTGCTGCAGGCCGGGCGCGTCGACTTCACCTCGTTCTGGCGCGGGCTCGGCGCCGCCGCGCGGGGCGACACCGAGCCGGTGCGCGGGCTGTTCCTCGACCTGCCCGGCATCGACGCCTGGCTCGAGCGGTGGCGCGCCGTCGGCCCCGACGCCGCCGCGCTCGACCGGGTCAACCCGGCCTACGTGCCCCGCAACCACCTCGTCGAGGAGGCCCTCGACGCCGCCGGCGGCGGCGACCTCGCCCCCGTCGGCCGGCTGCTCGACGCCGTCACCCGGCCCTACGACGTCCGGCCCGGGCTGGAGCGGTACGCCGAGCCCGGCCCCGAGGACCCCGCGTACCGCACGTTCTGCGGGACGTAGGCGGGGGCGGCGGCAGGAGTCACCGGTGATCCGGTGACTCCTGACGTTCTCGGCCGTTGCACCGGCCGAGAACGTCAGGAACCGGCCGAGAACGCCCCGGCGGTCGGGCGCCGCAGCAGCACGGCGGTCTCGTAGTGCGTGGTGTGCGGGAACATGTCGAGCAGCCGGGCGCGGGACGGCGTCCAGCCGGGCAGGCGGGCGAGGTCGCGCGCGAGCGAGCCGGCGTGGCAGCTGCTGTAGACGAGCGTCGTGGCCGGTGAGGCGTCGAGCGCTGCGCACAGCTCGGCACCGAGCCCGCGCCGGGGCGGGTTGACCACGACGAGGTCGGCGGCCAGGTCGTCGCCGAGGTCGGGGACGGCGGTGGCGTCACCGGCGGCGAAGGTGACGTCGGTGAGGCCGAGCTCGGCGGCCGACGTGCGGGCGGCGGCCACGGCCTGCTCGCTGACCTCGACGCCGTGCACGCGGCGTCCGGGGGCGGCCAGGTGCAGCGCGAACCCGCCGACGCCGCAGTAGAGGTCGAGCACCGAGCTGGGTGCCACCTCGTCGGCCCACGCGGCGGCCTGCGCGTAGAGCGCGGCCGCGACGTCGGTGTTGGTCTGCAGGAAGGCGCGCGGCCCGACGTGCAGGACGACGCCCCCAGGCCCGCCGATCGCGACCGGCAGCGTGGCGCGCTCGGTGAGCACGACCTCCTGCTCGCCCTCGAGCACGGCCTTGTGCTCGGGCTGCAGGTTGGCGGTGACGACGGCGATCTCGGGGTGCGCGGCGAGCAGTCCGGGCAGCGCGCGCTCGAGGCGGGGCAGCGCCTCGGTCGAGCGCAGCACGAACCGCACCAGGAACTCACCGTCCGGCGACTCGGTGACCAGCAGGTGCTTGAGCTCGCCGCGCCGGGCCGGCACGTCGTACGGCGTCAGCCGCGCCCGGGTGACCAGGTCGGCCAGCGCGGGCAGCAGGGTGTGGGCGCGCGGGGAGTAGAGGCCGCACCGGCGCAGGTCGGTGCCACGGCCCTCGGCGTCCAGGATGCCGAGCGTCGGCGCCTCGACGGTGCCGGCGACCACCAGCTTCGCCTTGTTGCGGAACCCGCTCTCCCGGCTCGCGACGGGCTCGAGCCAGGCGAGGTCCGGCCACGCCGCCAGCGCCTCGCGCGCGTGCCGCTGCTTGGTGGCCAGCTGCGCGGCGTACGGCGTCTCGATCTCGGTGCACGAGCGGCACACCCCCGCCTCGAAGTACCCGCACCGCACCGGTCGAGCCTACGGAGGTCGCGGGGGGCTTGGCGGGGGCGGCGGTCGGGGTCGTGGTCGGCGGTCGGGGTCGTGTGCCTGTCACCGGTCCATGCACCAGCGAGGGACACACGACCGGTGCGCCGACCGACGAGACCCGCCCGGCGCGGCGCCGGCGTCGGCACCAGCGCCCACTCATCCTTTCGGGCGGCGGCGCGCGACCTACCGTGGAACGCATGACCACGACCGCGCCCGCACCGACCTCCGCACCGACGGGCGGGCGGCAGTGGCCCGCGCTGCTGGTGTTCGCGGCGGCGGTGGTCGTGGTGGCGGTGGTCGGGGGGCTCGCCGCGGGGTCGTCGGGCGAGACCTACGACGCGCTCGACCTGCCGCCCTACGCGCCGCCGTCGTGGCTGTTCGGGCCGGTGTGGACGGTGCTCTACGTGATGATCGCCGTGGCGGGGTGGCTGGCGTGGCGCCGCACGGGCACCGACCGCGCGACCGTCGTCTACGGCGTCCAGCTGGTGCTCAACATGGCGTGGACGCCGCTGTTCTTCGCGGCCGGCTGGTACACCGTCGCGCTGGTCGAGATCGTGGCGCTGCTGGCCGCGGTGCTGCTGACGATCGCGATGTTCGCCCGCCGCTCGCGCGCCGCCGCGTGGCTGCTGGCGCCCTACGCCGCGTGGGTCGCGTTCGCCACCGCGCTCAACGCGGGCATCGTCGTCCTGAACTGAGGCGGACTAGCTCGCGACGGCGTCGGGCTCGGCCGCGAAGCCGTGCTGCAGGCACCACACGACGGCCTGGCTGCGGGTGGTGACGCCGATGCGCCGGTAGGCGCTGCGGATGTAGGTCTTGACCGAGTTGATGCTCAGGTAGCTCATCTCGGCGATCTCCTGGTTGCTGTGGCCCTGCGTGATCAGCGTCAGGACGTCGATCTCGCGCGGCGTCAGGCCGACGTCGTGCCCCAGCCGCGTCCCGACCGCCTCGACCGGGCTCGACCCGACCACCGGGCCACCGTCGTCGCGCCCCGACAGCACCGCCGCCAGCAGCTCGTCGTCGTGGACGCCGAGCGAGAAGAAGCCGTCGGCACCGCGCGCCAGGGCCCGCGACGCGAGGTCGGGGCGCAGGTCGTGCGAGACCACGATGACCACCACGCCGTGGCCGACCAGCCGGTCGAGGTCGGCTCCGTCGCCCTCGTGCAGCCCGGCGGCGTCGTAGAGGACGACGTCAGGCTCGCGGCCCCACGCCTGCCAGTCCTGGCCGAGCACCTCGACGTCCTGGGGGTGGCGCAGCAGCAGCGCCGAGAGCCCGGCGGCCACGACGTCCCACGGACTCACCACGGCAACGGCCACGCGGGCGGCGCTGGCCGAGCGGGCGGTGCGGGCGGTGCGGACCGTGCCGGCCGAGGCGTCGTCGTCGGGGGTCTCGGTCACGACCCACGTGTCTATCGGCTCGGACGGCACTGGTCCAAGCCAGAGGCCTCGCCCGTAGGGGTGACAGCGAGCGGCAGTGCTCGGCAGTCCTCGGCAGTGGTCAGCGCACGGTGCCGACCAGCTCGCTCGCGTCGTCGGGGCGGGTGCCGCGCGCGAGCAGCTCGCGGGCGGCGTCCACGCCGGTCTCGGAGAAGACGTCCCACATCAGGACGCCGCGCACGGCGTCGTCGTCGAGGTAGTAGACGACATAGCCGTCCCCGGCGGCGTCGAGCACCGTCTCGAGGTCGGTGCTGGCGGTGCCGACGGCCTCGTAGCCGTGGTCGAAGACGTCGGAGTAGTACATCGGCGTGTGGTCGTAGGTCTCGTCGGAACCGGCCATGATGCGCCCGACCGTGGCGCCCATCGTCTCGGCGTTGTCGACGTGCTCGACGCGGCGGCGGCCGAGGATGCGGTCGGGGTACTCCGCGACGTCGCCCGCGGCCCACACGTCGGGGGCCGAGGTGGCCAGGTGCTCGTCGACGACGATGCCGCCGTCGTCGGAGCGCTGCACGGCGGCGCCGGCCACGTCGCCGGCGGGCGTGATGCCCAGCCCGAGGACGACGGCGTCCGCGTCGAGCGCCGAGCCGTCGGAGAGGCGCAGCGTGACGCCGTCGCCGGTCTGCTCGCCGCCCTCGACCCGCAGGCCGGGCCGCAGCCGCACCCCGGCCTGGGTGAACAGCCCCTCGTAGCTGCGGGCGAGGGAGGCCGGGAAGACGTGGTCGCCGAGCACCTCGCCGGGGTGCACCAGGGTCACGGTGCAGCCGTGCTGCACGAGCGCGGAGGCGATCTCGCTGCCGATGTAACCGCCGCCCACGACGACCACGTGCGGGTCGTCGGCGGCCAGCTCGCGCAGCCGCCGGTAGTCGCTGAGCGTGCGGAAGTAGAGCACGCGG
Source organism: Nocardioides marinquilinus (assembly GCF_039543705.1). Taxonomy (NCBI): domain Bacteria; kingdom Bacillati; phylum Actinomycetota; class Actinomycetes; order Propionibacteriales; family Nocardioidaceae; genus Nocardioides; species Nocardioides marinquilinus. The sequence goes on along the minus strand of NZ_BAABKG010000002.1, from coordinate 628,433 downwards.
TCGCCGGGCTCGAGCCCGTCGACGCGGGTCGGGTGGCCGCCGGTGGCGAGCAGCAGCCGGCCGTAGCCGAAGGTCTCGCCGTCGGCGGTGGTGACCTCGTGCCGCTCGGGGTCGACCGAGGCGACCCGCACGCCGAGGTGCAGCTCGGCGCCGGTCTCGTCGTCGGTGTGCAGGGCGGCGTCGTCCTGGGTGAAGTCGGGGTCGGTCCAGAGCTTCTTCGACAGCGCGGGCCGCGGGAACGGAGGCGTCGGCTCCTCGCCGAGGATGCCGATAGTGCCGTCGGCCCCCTGCTCGCGGATGCCCTTGGCCGCGGCGTCGGCCACCATGCCGCCGCCGACGATGAGGAAGTCGTAGTGCTGAGCCATGCTGCGAACCTAGGCAGCCGCGGGGGTGACGCGATCACCTGTGCGGGTGGCGGCCCGCCCGCCGCGTCTCGCCAGGCTGGACTGCATGGATCTGGGTATCGCAGGCAGGACGGCGGTCGTCACCGGCGCCGCGGGTGGCATCGGGCGGCACACGACGGCGCTGCTGCTCGCCGAGGGCGCGCAGGTGGTGATGGTCGACCAGGAGCGCAGCGACCTCGACGACGCGCAGGCGTGGCTGCGCGGCGAGGCCGGCGTCGGCGCCTCGGCCGTCTCCGTGCCGTGCGACCTCGACTCCGACGACGCCGCGCGCGGCCTGGCCGAGACCGTCGCCGACCTGGCCGGCGAGGTCGACATCCTCGTCAACGGCGCCGGGATCACCGGCGCCACCGGCCCCTTCCACGAGATCGACGACGACGCCTGGGTCGAGGCCATCACGGTGAACCTGCTCTCCGCCGTCCGCGTCACCCGCGCGTTCCTGCCCACGCTGCGCGCGCGGGGCTGGGGCCGGGTCGTCTTCGTCAACTCCGAGGACGCCGTCCAGCCCTACGACGACGAGCTGCCCTACTGCGCCGCCAAGGCCGGGCTGCTGTCGTTCGCCAAGGGCCTCTCGCGCAGCTATGCGGGCGAGGGGCTGCTGGTGAACTCGGTCTCCCCCGCCTTCATCCACACCCCGATGACCGACGCGATGATGGAGGAGCGGGCCGAGGAGGAGGGCACCGACGTGGACGGCGCCATCGCCTCGTTCCTCGAGGAGGAGCGCCCCTACATGGAGCTCGGACGCCGGGGCCGGCCAGAGGAGGTCGCCGCCGTCATCGCGTTCCTCTGCAGCGAGCGGGCCAGCTTCGTCAACGGCGCGAACTACCGCGTCGACTCCGGGTCGGTCGCGACGATCTGACCCCGTCGTGCGGCCCGCTCAGCCCCAGGGGTGACTGTCGGGCACGGTCCACTTCGGGGTGAGGGTGGGCTCGACCACGGCGGGAAACGTGGGGTCCGTGACCTCGATGACCCCCACCAGCCGGTCCTTCGCCGAGCGGGAGCGCAGCGAGACCGCGGAGGCGGGCCTCGGCCTGCTCATGCTGTGGCTGGGACCGGTGGCGGCCTTCGTCATCGCCCTGCTCTGGGGCTGGTAGCCCGCACCTAAACCGGCCGGGTACCTTCGGGGAGGCCCGGAGGAGGCGCCATGAGCTCCAGGCCCGACGACGGCGATGCCGTGCGCTCGCCCCGCGGTGCACCCCGGTGGGTCGAGCTGCCGGACGAGCGGCGCACCGGCTTCGCCGACCACGTCGAGCGGGCGCTCACCCCCGAGCTGCTCGTGTGCGCGGCCGCCGTCCGCGCCGGCCTGGCCGCCGGGTGCTTGGCCTCGCTCGTCATCGACCCCGAGCAGCGGTTCGTGCTCGCGGCGACCGACGCGGCCGTCGCGGCGGTGGCCGAGGCCCAGTTCGGCGTGTGGCAGGGGCCGTGCCCGGAGGCCGTGCTCACCGGTGAGACGGTCATGGCGCCCGACCTCGCCAGCACGGCCGCGCGCTGGCCGCGGCTCGCGCCACGGCTGGCCGGTCTGCCGTCGATCGCCCTCGCCTCGGTGCCGCTGCCGGGGGCGCGGGGCCCGATCGGCGTCCTGACCGCCTACCGGCACACGACGCGACCCTTCACCGAGGCCGACCTGGCCGACCTCGCCGCCGTGGCGCAGACCGTCGCGGTGCTGGCCGGCACCCGCTTCACGGTCGCCGACGCCACGGTGCGGCTGCCGCCGTCGGTGCCGGCCGCCGGGGGCGACGGGTCACCCGGCTGACCGACGAGGGCGGCGACCCGGCCGGGTACCGGACGCCATGAGCAACGAGCACCGGCACGACAGCGAGTCGACCGATCCGGGCGGAAGACGAGGCGAGTTCCTCTCGGCCCGGATCATGGTGACGGCAGTGCTGGTGCTGCTGGTGGTCGTCGGTGGCACCTTCGTGGTCATCGGCCTGCTGGTCTAGGGGCGGCCGCATGACGCCGCCGGAGGAGCCCGAGCCGCACGACCGCGGGGCCGGATCGGCGGTCGAGGCGCGGGTGCAAGCCTCCCAGGCGGAGCGTCGGCGTGCCGTCGAGCAGCCGTGGACGGCGCCCAGCCCGGTGCGCCTCGCCGCGATCGTGCTGCTGCTCGCGGGCGCCTACCTCGTCGTCTCGCAGGGCGCCGCCTACACCGACGGCGCCGAGGGCGACGTCGGCGGTCAGCGGGCGGCGGGGGCCGGCATCCTCGTGCTGCTCGGCGCGATCCGGGTGCTGGTCGCCGGGCACTCGCGGCTCGGCTCGGGGCTCGCCTGGCTCGGCGGCGCCGCGATGCTCCTCGCCGGGATCGCCGCCCCGCACGACACGTCGCTGTCGCAGTGGTCTGAGCTGGGGGCCGGCGCGCTCGTGGTGCTGGCCGCCTCGGTCACGCTCGCGCCGGCGCGGCGTCCGGACGAGTGACGTCGCGGCCGTGGCCGCTGGCGAGCTGGTCGACGACCAGCCCGAAGACCGGACGTGCGGCCCGCGCCACCGGCACGATCGCCCGCCGCGCAGGCGCCGGCCGGGTGGCGGCGACCAGCCCCGCGGTGAGCCACCGGTAGCGCCGCGTGAGCCGCGGCCACTCCCGCTCGTAGCGCGCGACGTCGCCGGCCGCGACCGCGTCGACGGCCGCGCGCGCCTGCGCCAGGCCGAGCGCGACGCCCTCGCCGGTGAGCGCGTCGACGTACCCCGCGGCGTCGCCGACCAGCAGCACGCGGCCGGCGGTGCGGGCACGCGTGCGCTGCCGCAGCGGCCCCGCCCCGCGCACGTCGCCGTCCGGCTCGGCCCCGGCGAGCCGCTCGCGCAGGGCCGGGAAGGCGGCGAGGTGCTCGTCGTAGCCGGCCCGCTGCGAGGTGAGGACGGCGACGCCGACGAGGTCGTCGGCTACCGGCGTCACGTAAGCCTCGGCCGCCGCGCCCCAGTGCACCTCGACGTACGACGTCCAGGGCGCGAGCCGGTAGTGGCGGCGCAGGCCGTGGCGGCGTCGTGCGCGCGGTGCGCGCTCGAGGCCGAGGGCGCGGCGCAGCGGCGAGTGCAGGCCGTCGGCGGCCACGAGGTGGCCGGCGCGCTCGCCGTCGACGGTGACGCCGGCGTCGTCCTGGCGCACCTCGCGGGCGGTGCGGTGCTCGACCGTCACCCCGGCCTCGCGCACCGCGTGGGCCAGGGCGTCGTGCAGCGCGGTGCGCCGGACGCCGCGGCCCGGCCCGGCGCCGAAGTCGGCGGTGGCGGCGCGCCCACCGCCCACGTAGCGGATGCCGCGCAGCGCGTGACCGGGCGGGTCGACGTCCAGCTCGGCCAGCAGCGCCAGCGCGCCGGGCATCAGTCCCTCGCCGCACGCCTTGTCGACCGGATCGCTGCGCGGCTCCCACACCCGCACGCTCAGCCCGGCGCGGACGGCGTGCAGCGCGGTGGCGAGCCCGGCGGGCCCGCCGCCGGCGACGAGCAGGTCGACGCTCACGCCGGCACCCCGCCGGCGACCGCGACGTCGAGCGAGCGCTGCTCGGTGCGGATGCGTACGGTGAGCAGCGCGGCGTTGAGCACGGTGAAGACGACCGCGGTGATCCACGCGCCGCCGACCAGCGGCAGCGCGACGCCCTCGACGACCACGGCGACGTAGTTCGGGTGGCGCAGGAACCGGTAGGGACCACCGTCGACCAGCGGCAGGCCCGGCACCACGATCACGCGGGTGTTCCAACGGCGTCCGAGCGTGGTGATGCACCACCAGCGCAGGGCCTGGCTGCCCACGGCCAGCACGAGCATCGCGACGGCGAGCGCGAGCGGCACGTCGGGACGCCGCACCCACACCTCCACGAGCGCGCCGGCCAGGAAGCCGGTGTGCAGCACGACCATGACCGGGTAGTGACCGCGACCGGTCTCGACGCCGCCACGCTCGAAGGCCCAGGCGGCGTTGCGCTTGCTGACCACCAGCTCGGCCAGCCGCTCGAGGCCGACGGCCAGCACCAGCACCGTGAACAGCACCTCACCGCTCACGCGGCCGCCTCCACCTCTCCCGCGGCCGGCGCGCGCAGCAGCACCAGCTCGGAGCAGAACCCCGGACCCATCGCGAGCATCAGCCCGTAGGTGCCCGGCGGCGGACCGGCGGCGAGCGTGTCGGCCATGACGTGCAGCACCGAGGCCGACGACAGGTTGCCCACCGCGCTCAGGGAGTCCCACGTGACCTGCAGCGCCGCGCGCTCGACGCCGAGCGCGTCCTGCAGCGCCTCGAGCACCTTCGGGCCGCCGGGGTGGGCGACGAACCAGGCGAGGTCGGCGCGGGTGAGGTCGTGCCGGGCCAGGAACCGGTCGACGTCGTCGCCGACGTAGTGGCGCACCAGGTCGGGCACGTTGGCGTCGAGCACGATCTTGAGGCCGCCGGCGCCGACGTCCCAGCCCATCGTGCGCTCGGAGTCGGGGTAGAGGTGGCTGACGGCGGCCAGCACCTCCGGCTGCGCGACACCGGGCTGCAGCAGGGCGGGCGCGCGCGCCGAGCCCGCCGCCACGACGGCGGCGGCGCCGTCGCCGAACAGCCCGCTGGCCACCAGGTTGGGCACCGAGGCGTCGTCGCGCTGCAGCGTGAGCGAGCACAGCTCGACCGAGAGCAGCACCGCCACGGCGTCGGGGTGGCCCACCAGGTAGTCGTGCAGGCGGGCGACGCCGGCCGCGCCGGCCACGCAGCCGAGCCCTACGATCGGCACGCGGACGACGTCCGGGCGCAGGCCGATCATCGCGGCCACGCGGGCGTCGATCGAGGGCACCGCGAGGCCGGTGACGGTGGCGCTGACGATCAGGTCGACGTCGGACGGCGTCAGCCCGGCCGCGTCGAGCGCGTCGAGCACCGCCTGCGCGCCCAGCTGCACCCCGGCGGCGATGAAGGCGTCGTTGGACTTGCCGAAGTCGCTGAGGTCGGCGTAGTCGGGCAGGGGCAGTGCGGTGTGGCGGGTGGCCACGCCGGCGTTGCGGTGGAAGCGCTCGACCACGCGGCGGTCGACGCTGCCGCGCAGCATCGAGGAGGCGAAGGCCTCGGTGATCTCGGACTGGGGGTAGCGGTGCTCGGGCAGCGTGCCCCGCACGCTCAGGATGCGCATGTCGTCGGGCTCCGTCGTCTCGGGGTTGCGTGCGTTCGGGGTGCACCGCGCAGGTCGGCCACCAGGCCGCCGGCCAGCTGGGTGGCCAGTCCGCCGGCCACGCGGGCGGTGATCCGGCCGTGGGCCAGGCCGAGCTCGACGAGGTCGTCGAAGAGCCGCTGGTCGCGGACGGCGGCGCGCAGCCCGGCGTCGAGCACGCGGCCCGAGCGCGAGAGCGCCGCAGCCGCGGCGATGTGGCGCAGGTGGCGCGGCAGGGCGGGTCCGGGGGTGCGGGCGTAGCGGCGTCCGGCGCTGGCGGGCTCTCCGGCGCGGACGGCGTGCGCGGCGGCCCGGCCGGCGGCGATGCCGGTGGCGACGGCGTCGTAGATGCCCTCGCCGGTCATCGGGTTCACCAGCCCGGCCGCGTCGCCGGCCAGCAGCACCCGGCCCGGCGTCGGCCGCCACCGCGGACGCGAGAGCGGCAGGTGGTGGCCGAGCCAGTCGGTGCCGCCCTCGGCGCTGCCGGGCAGCAGCTCGTCGAGCCGCTCGCGCAGGCGCTGCTTGCTGGTGGGGGGCCGGTCGCCGCCGGGCAGCAGCTCGCCGTAGCCCACGTTGGCGAGGCCGTCGCCGCGGTCGAACGACCAGGCGTAGGCGGGCTGGGCGTGGCCGCCGAAGACGATCACCTGCGCGCCCTCGGTGCCGGGGACGACGGGCGCGTAGCCGCGCAGGGCGAGCGCCATCGGCCCGGGTGCCAGCCCGAGCGCGCGCCGCACCACCGAGTGCGCGCCGTCGGCGCCGACGGCGACCGCGGCGGTGAGCTCGTCACCGTCGGCGGTGGTGACGACGGCGCGGGTGGCCCCGGCGCTCACGCCCTTGACGCGGGCCCGCTGCAGCCGGGCGCCGGCGGCCTGTGCGGCCTCCACCAGCCGGGCGTCGAGCACGCGGCGCGGCACCACCCAGGTCGGGCGCACCATGGCCCGGTCGACGGCGAGGCCGTCACGGCTCAGGCGCAGCCGCGCGACCGGCGTCCAGTCGTCGAGCAGGCCGGTGACGCCCACCTCGCCGAGCGCGTCGAGCACGTGGGGCGCGACGCCGTCGCCGCAGGACTTGTCGCGCGGGAAGTCGGCGCGGTCGAGCAGCAGCACCCGCAGCGTCGGGTCGACGGCGAGGGCGCCGAGGGCGGTGGCGCTGCCCGCCGGGCCGGCGCCGACGACGACCAGGTCGTGGTGCGTCTCGCCGCTCACGAGCCCGCCACCAGCAGCACGACGTCGAGGACGGCGAGGCCCACCGCCGCCCGGAACGGCACCCGGCCGCGGCCGACCGCGGCCACCACGAGCAGCGCCGCGGCCACGACGAGCACGCCGACCACCCACGCCGGCGGCGCACCGGCCGGACCCAGCGCGGCGGCGGCCGAGCCGGCGGCCAACAGCGCGACGGCGAGCAACCGCGAGCCCCGCTCCCCCAGCCGGTGCGGCAGGCCGCGGACGCCGGAGCGCAGGTCGTCGTCGAGGTCGGGCAGCGCGTTGACGAGGTGGGCGCCGACGCCGAGCGCGGCGCCGGCGGCGAGCAGCCACCACGCCGGCCAGCGCGCCGGGTCGGCGGCCAGGCTCGCGACCGCCGGCAGCGACCCGAACGCGACCGCGTAGGGCGCCCACGACCAGGCGGTCGCCTTGAGCCCGAGGTTGTAGAGGTGGCCCATCGCCACCACGAGCAGCAGGTGCACGGCGGCGCTGCGCCAGCCGCAGGCCAGCGAGAGCGCCACGCAGGCCAGCCCGGCCACGGCCAGGCAGCGGACGACGAACCGCGGGTCGAGCCCGCCGGCGGCCAGTGGCTTGTCGCGGCGTCCGGTGGCGCGGTCGCGCTCGACGTCGAGCAGGTCGTTGCCCCAGCCGATGGTCAGCTGGCCGCAGCCGACGGCCGCGACGACCAGCGCCACGCGCACCGCGCCGGCGTCGGCCGCGACGGCGAGCAGCCCGGCCACCAGGGTGACCGCGACGGCAGGGCCGGGGTGGCAGGCCGCGGCGAGCGCGCCGAGCCGACCGCCCGCCCGCGCGGGCCCGCGCACCACCGACGTCGTCATCGCCGTCACCACCTCCCCGGCCCCATCGTCCGGCCCGACGCAACCCGTGCCATCACCCGCACGAGAACCCGGCCCGATCGTCGCCGTGGTGCCGACGAGCCGGGCGCCGACGCCTCAGGGCCGTTCCCGCCGCGTGATCGGGCCCCGGCGCAGCCGCTCGGAGAGCTGCCGGGCCACCGAGCGGGGACGCAGCACCGGCGACGGACCCGACGCGGAGTCGCGCAGGCCGGCGACCAGCTCGGCCAGCGTCGCCTCCGCGGTGTGCACCGGCGTCCAGCCCAGCTCGACGCGTGCCCGCGTGGTGTCGAGCAGCGGCACCTGCATCGCCAGGTCGACCCAGCCGGGGTCGAGCGGCTGCAGCCGGGCGTGCCAGGTCGCCCACGCCGCGGCGCGCAGGGCCCGGCCCGGCACGTGGACGGCGCGGGCGCCGAGGGCCGCGGCGAGGTCGTGGGAGCCGAGCGGCGGCTCGGCCATCAGGTTGAACGCGCCGCCCGGCGTCCGGTCGAGCGCGAGGGCCACCGCGGCGGCGACGTCGTCGGCGTGCACCGCGGGGATCGCCAGCCGCCGGTCGAGCGGCACGAACGGCAGCCTGGTCAGCGCCGCGCCGGGCACCAGCGCGGGGACGCCGTAGCGCAGCAGGGCGCTGGCCGCGGCGCGGTGGCCGAGGATGCCGGGCCGCAGCCGCGTCACCCGGGGCGCCCCGGCGCCGTCCGCCTCGTGCCGATCGAGCAGCCGCTCGGCCGCCGACTTGTGCCGGCTGTAGGGCGACCCGGGGATGCCCGTGGTCGGGTAGGACTCCTCGACCGGGACGTCGTCGCGCTTGGGCGCGTAGGCGCCCACCGACGACAGGTGCACCAGGTGCGGCACGCCCGCGGCCGACGCCGCCGCGAGCACCCGGCGGGTGCCGCCGACCCCGAGCTCCTCGAGGTAGTCGGGGCGGCGGGAGGGCTGGAACCCCCACGCGAGGTGGACGACGGCGTCCGCGCCGCGCATCGCCCCGCGCAGCGCCGGGGCGCACGCGTCGCGGCTGAGGTCGGCCGGCACCCACGTGACGAGCTCGGCGAGGTCACCCGCGGACGGCGTCCGGCGGGCGATGCCGACGACCTCGTGGTCGGCGTCCAGCAGGCGCGTGACCAGCGCCGTGCCGAGGTTGCCGGTCGCGCCGGTGACGACGACCCGCATCAGGCGGCGTCCACCCGGGGCGGGGGCCCTGCGCCGGGCTCGGGGTCCGTGGGGCGGGTCATGGGCCCCGGTACCCGTCGAGGGGGCTCACGACCCCCGGCGGCGCGAGACGGCCTGGAAGGCGGGACCGACGGCGCGGTCCCACACGACGGGGGCGAGGCGGAACGCGGCGACGAGGCCGTGGTTGGTCCACGACGTCTGCACCGAGGCCTGCAGGCGGCCGCGCAGCGAGCCGATCTGGTCGTAGATGACCCGGGCGGCCCGCTCGGGGCTGATGCTCGGCGGGGGCGGGCTGTTGACCCCGCCCGCGGCGTCGAGCGCGTTGTCGTAGATCGGGGTGTCGACGCTGCCGGGGGCCACGTGCACGATGCGGACGCCGGGCAGGTCGACGTTCTCGATGCGCAGCTGCCGCGCCAGGGCCAGCACGCCCCACTTGCTCACGACGTACGGCGTCATCTCGGGCACCGCGATGTGGCCGAGCAGCGAGCCCACCAGCACCAGGGCGCCCCGGCGCTGCCGGCGCAGCACCGGCACCACGTGTCGGGCGACCGACGCGGCACCGAGCAGGTTGGTCGAGACCACCTGGGCGAAGTCCTCCGCCGTCGTGTCCTCGGTGCGGCCGTAGCTGACCACGCCGGCGCAGTGCAGCACGGCGTCGATGACGCCGTACTCGTCGCACGCCTGGCCGATCGCCTTCTCGACCGCGACGTCGTCGGCGACGTCGCACGGCAGCACCAGCGTGGACGGCGCACCGCGCTCCTCGCACTCGGCCGCGACCTCCTGCAGCTTCTCCTCGCGCCGCGCGAGCAGCGCGACGTCGTGACCCTCCTCGGCGGCCAGCAGCGCGGTCGCGCGGCCGATCCCCGAGGACGCCCCGGTGACGACGATGATCACCCGGCGTTCCTCCCTTCGGTGGGAGTCCGCCCGGGGGCGGCCTCCGTAGGTTGACGGACATGAGCATCAGCAAGGGCGACACGGTCACCTGGAACACGCCGCAGGGGACGACCACCGGCACCGCGAAGGAGAAGAAGACCAAGCCGTTCCAGCACGACAAGCAGAAGTTCGACGCGAGCAGCGACGAGCCCTACTGGATCGTGGAGTCGGAGAAGTCGGGGTCGACGGCGGCCCACAAGGAGTCCTCGCTGACGAAGAAGGGCTGAGGCGTGCGCGTCGTCGCGGTCGTCGGCGGGACGTCGGGCATCGGGCTCGCCGTGGCCCGCATGCTCAGCGAGGACGGCGTCGCGCTCGGCCTGGTCGCGCGTGACGCCGGCCGCCTGGCCGACGTCGCGGCCCGGCTGCCCGGACCCGTCACCACCGCGGTCGCGGACGTCGTCGACGGCCCGGCCGTGCAGGCCGCGCTCGACCACGTCGTGGCCACCCACGGCCGGCTGGACGCCGTCGTCACCACCGCGCAGGCGATGGCCTACGGCCGCGTCGAGGACGTGCCGCCGGAGGTGCTCGGCCACGCGGCCGACGTCGCCATCGACGGCACCGCCAACCTGGCTCGCTCGGCGCTGCCCCACCTGCGGGCGTCCGGCGGCGGGTCGCTGGTGGTGGTCAGCTCGCTGCTGGCCGAGATCTCGGTGCCCGCGATGGGCTCCTACTGCGCCTCCAAGTGGGGCCAGCTGGGCCTGGTGCGCGCGCTGCAGGTCGAGACGCAGCGCGAGCGCGGCATCCACGTCAGCCTCGTGCTGCCCGGCGCCATCGACACCCCGATCTACCACCTGGCGGGCTCCTACGCGGGCTCCGCCGGCTCGGCTCCGCCCCCGGTCGTCTCGCCGGACGCCGTCGCGCGGGCCTGCGTGCGCTGCCTCGACCGGCCGCGACGCATGGTGCACGTGGGACCGGTCAACCGGCTCGCGGTCACCGGCTTCCGGTTCCTGCCGGCGGTCTACGACCGGGTGGCCGGGCCGATGGTCGACCGCATCGTGCTGCGCGGGCCCGCGATGGCCGACGGCCCCGGCAACGTGCTCGAGCCCGACCCGGCGGGCGAGGGGCTGCGCGGCGGCTGGACGCTGACCGGTCGGCTCCGTCGTCCGGGTGACCGCCGGGCGCGCTGGCGTCGGCGCTGAGGGCGCGGACGGCGCAGCGAGGAGCATGACTCGACGCTAGGCAGGCCGACGGCGCGAGCCGACCACCCCTGCGCGTTACCGCAGCGGGTGAGCGGCCGGCGCCGCCGGGCCGGTCAGGCGGGGGCGGCGGCGCGCAGCTTCTCGAGCAGCGGGCCGGCGGCCTCGTCGAGGAAGCGCTGCTGGCCCTCGTCGCCGACCTGCACCAGGGCGAGGTCGGTGAAGCCGGCCTCCCAGAACTCCGAGCAGGCCTCGACGACGGCGTCCAGGTCGGGGCCGCACGGGATGTTCTCCGCGACGTCGTCCTCGGTGACGAACTGGGTGGCGCCGGCGAACCCGGCGGGCGTGGGCAGGTCGGCATTGACGGCCCAGCCGCCGGCGAACCAGCGGAACTGCTCGTGCGCGGTGCGCCGGGCCTCGGCGGCGTCGGGTCCCCAGCAGATCGGGATCTGGCCGATGGCGCGCGCGCCGCCCTCACCGATGCGCGGGGCGCCGTCGGTGCCGTTCCAGGTCTCGATGGCCGAGCCGTCGGGCTCGACGGCGACGAGGTGGTCCGACAGCGGCGCGAACCGGCCGATGGAGCGCTCGCCCGAGACCGCGAGGGCGAGGTCGACGCCCTGGTCGGGGACGTCCCAGATGCGGGCGGAGTCGACCTGGAAGTGCTCGCCCCGGTGGTCGACGAGGTCACCGGTGTGCAGCCTGCGGATCACCTCGATGGCCTCCTCCAGCATCGACTGCCGCTCGGCCAGGCTCGGCCAGCGCTGGCCGACGACGTGCTCGTTGAGGCTCTCGCCCGAACCAAGGCCCAGGGTGAAGCGGCCCTCGGCGAGGATCTGCAGCGTCGCGGACTGCTGCGCCACGACGGCCGGGTGGTAGCGGATCGTCGGGCAGGTCACGTAGGTCATCAGGTCGACCCGGCTGGTGGCGTGCGCGACGGCACCGAGCGTCGTCCAGGCGTTCGGGGCGTGGCCCTGCTCGGTCAGCCAGGGCGAGAAGTGGTCGCTGGAGACCTCGAAGTCGAAGCCGGCGTCCTCGGCCTGCTGGGCGTAGCGCACCAGCTCGCGCGGGCCGGACTGCTCGGTCATGAGGGTGTAGCCGAAGCGCATGGGGGCTCCTTGGTCGAGGGCGCGGGAGATGGTCTGAGGCTCCACCGCCCGGGGGGCCGGGCGGAGGAGCCTCAGGCTGGGGACGGTGACCGAGAACGCACGCGCCAGTGCCACCGATGCGACGAACGTAGCCACGGGCTCGGAGCGACTCGTTCACCCTCAGGGTTGATTGGGACCACCTCGACGGACGGAACCTGGTTGGATCGCGCCATGCAGGAGCGTGCACCGGTGCGCATCGCCGTTCTCAACGACTATGACATCGTCGTGGCCGGGGTCGCGGCCGTGCTGCGCCCGTTCTCCGACCGCGTCGAGGTCGTCGACCTCGCCGCCGGCGGGGCCGAGCGCATCCGCCTCGACGAGGCCGAGCTCGACCTGGTGCTCTACGACACGTTCGGCAAGAGCCAGGGCGGCGCGCTGAACATCGCCGGGATGACGAGCAAGCGCATCCGCGTCGTCGTCTTCAGCTGGAACACCGACCCGGCCCTCGTCGCCGCCAGCCTCGAGGCCGGCGCCGCGGGCTACGTCTCCAAGAGCGCCACCGCAGACGAGCTGGTCTCGGCCATCGAGCGCATCGCGACCGGCCAGCGCGTCGTCCCCGACGGCACCGACGGCCGCGACGGCTTCGACGGCTTCAACGCCTTCGGCCGCTGGCCCGGCGACGAGCACGGCCTCAGCCCCCGCGAGGCCGAGGTGCTCGCCCTGATCTGCCAGGGCCTCAGCAACGAGGAGATCGGCCAGCGCGCCTTCATCGGCGTCAACACCGTCAAGACCCACATCCGCACGCTCTACCGCAAGATCAACGTCTCCAGCCGCACCCAGGCCGTCGTCTGGGGCCACGCCCACGGCTTCCAGCCCGAGAAGGACTGAGCCTAACGAAGGGCTCGCACGCCGACGCCGGTGGTTGAGCAGCGAGCAGCCCAACCCGACCTCACGTGCCCTGAGCTTGTCGAGGGCCCCCCGCCGGTGGTTGAGCAGCGAGCCCCAGCGAGCGTCGTCGAAACCACCGGCCGTCACGCAGACGTTCGCGCACGACGTCCCTTCGACGAGCTCAGGGTCCGTCGGGGTGCGTTCGCACGAGCACTGCGCAGGCCTTCACGATGGTCGAGGTGCGAGGAGCCCCGGCGACGAGCCTCGAGACCACCGGCCCGTCGAGGCCAACCTGCCTACACGGACCCTGAGCTCGTCGAAGGGCTCGGACGCCGCAACCGGTGGTTGAGCAGCGAGCCCCAGCGAGCGTCGTCGAAACCACCGGCCCCCCACGCAGACGTCCGCGCGCGACGTCCCTTCGACGAGCTCAGGATCCGTCGGGGTGCGTACGGGCGAGCATCGCGCAGGCCTTCACGATGGTCGAGGTGCGAGGAGCCCTGGCGACGAGCCTCGAGACCACCGGCCCGCCAAGGCCAGCCCGACCCCACGGACCCTGAGCCTGTCGAAGGGCACCCCAGCGATCTCCACAGGCCATCGAACACCTCAGCGGTTGTCAGTGGTCAGCGATAGAATCGGCCTATGCCGACCACCACCCAGACCCCCCGCCTCAGCAGCGACCCGCTGTTCGACGCGGTCGAGTCCGTGGTGGCCGAGCAGGGCCGGGTGGACGTCGCCAAGCTCCGCGCCGTGCTCGCGTGGGCGGCCGGTCACGTGGTGGACGACCCGGACTACGTCGCCGACGCCCTCGCCGATCCGGGCCTCGAGGTCGCCGGCCCCGGCGCACCGGTCGTCCACGAATGGGCCGCGCTCGACCTCGCTGCCGTCATGGGCGTCTCCACCGACTCCGGGCTGCGCTACCTCGGTCACGCCCTCGAGCTGCGGCACCGACTCCCGCGCTTGTTCGCTCGGGTCATTGGTGGCGAGGTTCCGGTCTGGCGGGCGTTCCGGGTCGCCGAGCACACCGTGATCCTCAGCAAAGTCGGCGCCGCGTTCGTCGACCAGGCGTTGGCGCCGTTCGCCCATGACCTGTCGCTGGCCCAGATCGAACGGACGACGGCCGCCGCGATCGCCCGGTTCGACCCCGCCGAAGCCGAACGTCGCCGGGTCGAAGCAGCCGAACGCCGGGGTGTCGACATCCGGTTGAACGGGCTCGACGTCCCGATCAACGGCACCGTCGAGATCGCCGCCACGGTGGACGTCGCCGACGCGGTCGACCTCGAAGCCGCCGTCCGGGCCGGCGCCCAGAAGCTCGCCGACCTCGGCTCGACCGAGACCCTCGACGTCCGCCGCTCGCAAGCGCTCGGCGAGATGGCCCGCGCCCAGCTCGCCCTCGACCTCGACCTCGAGCCCGGCGCCGGTCGTGGGGTCACGCTCTACGCACACCTCGACGGCAGCGACGTCGCAACCCTCGACAACACCCAGACACCCGTGCTCATCGAGCAGATCCGCGAGTGGTGTGCGGCAGCCGGCACCAAGGTCACTATGCGACCGGTCGTCGACCTGAACGTCGAGAAGTCCAGCGACGCCTACCGCCCCAGCCCGACCGTCGCCGAGCACGTGCTGCTCCGCGACCGCCACTGCGTCTTCCCACGCTGCACCCGACGACGCGTCGACCTCGACCACATCCACCCGTACGAGTCCGGGGGCCCGACCTCGACGTCCAACCTCGCGCCGTTGTGCCGACGGCACCACCGCGCCAAGACGTTCAGCCGCTGGCGCTACGAGCCCATCGAGCCCGGTCTCTACGAGTGGACCAGCCCCACCGGTCGCGTCTTCACCGTCGACCGACGCCGACGACCCTGACCGCCCCACACCCCGCCCCGGCGGGGCTATCGGCATGCGTTAGGGCCCTTCGACAAGCTCAGGGTCCGTGTGGGCGCGTTCACGTTGACCGTTGCGCGGTCTCGACGACGGCCTCGCGCAGACGCTCGGCTGCCGGTGGTTGAGCAGCGAGGCCCAGCGAGCGTCGTCGAAACCACCGGCCCTCCACGCGGAGGTTCGCTCGGGGCGCCCTTCGACGAGCTCAGGGTCCGTACGGGCGCGTTCGCGTTGACCTTCCGGGGTCTCAACGACGGCCTCGCGCAGACGCTCGGCCTGCTCGACCACCGGTGTCCTTCACCAGGGCGGGGTCTCGAGGCTCGGCCGTGGCCGGCCTCGCACCTCGACCACCGCCAGGCCGACTCCGGTGGTCGAGCAGCGAGCCCTTGGCGAGCGTCGTCGAAACCACCGGCCCACCACGCAGACGTTCGCCCACGACGTCCCTTCGACAAGCTCAGGGTCCGTACGGGCGCGTTCGCGTGAACCGTGCGAGGTCTCGAGGCTCGGCCGTGGCCGGCCTCGCAACTCGACCACCGTCAGGCCGACTCCGGTGGTTGAGCAGCGAGCCCTCGGCGAGCGTCGTCGAAACCACCGGCCTGCCTGCCACGCAGACGTTCATGGGGTCGAGGCGGGGGCCGAGCGCCGGGCACGTGAGGACGGCCACCCCGTGACGGGGTGCGCGGAATCGGCGTCCGGCGTCCGCCCCCATACGCTGGATCATCGTGCCCACCGCCACCCGCTCCGACGTGCGCAACGTCGCGATCGTCGCCCACGTCGACCACGGCAAGACCACGCTGGTCGACGCGATGCTCCGCCAGGCCGGCGCCTTCACCGCCCACCAGGCCGAGAGCGTCGCCGAGCGGGTCATGGACTCCGGCGACCTCGAGCGGGAGAAGGGCATCACGATCCTGGCCAAGAACACCGCGGTGCACTACGAGCGCGGTGACGAGCCGATCACCATCAACATCATCGACACCCCCGGCCACGCCGACTTCGGCGGCGAGGTCGAGCGCGGCCTGTCGATGGTCGACGGCATCGTGCTGCTCGTCGACGCCAGCGAGGGCCCGCTCCCCCAGACCCGGTTCGTGCTGCGCAAGGCGCTGAACGCCGACATGCCCGTCGTCCTCGTGGTCAACAAGACCGACCGCTCCGACGCGCGCATCGGCGAGGTCGTCGATGAGACCTACGAGCTGTTCCTCGACCTGCTCGACGAGTCCCACAGCCAGGACGCCCTCGACTTCCCGGTCGTCTACGCCTCGGCGAAGGCCGGACGCGCGTCGACCGAGCAGCCCGGCGACGGCGACGTCCCCGAGTCGCCCGACCTCGAGCCGCTGTTCAAGACCATCCTCGAGACCATCCCGGCGCCGACCTACGACGACGACGCGCCGCTGCAGGCGCACGTCACCAACCTCGACGCCTCCCCGTTCCTCGGCCGCCTCGCGCTGCTGCGGGTCCGCCAGGGCGAGCTGCGCAAGGGCCAGACCGTGGCCTGGATGCGGCGCGACGGCGAGGTCAAGAACGTCCGCGTCACCGAGCTGCTCGTCACCGAGGGCCTCGAGCGCAAGCCCGGCACCCTCGCCCGACCCGGCGACATCGTCGCGGTCGCCGGCATCCCCGAGATCACCATCGGCGAGACCCTCGCCGACCCCGAGAACCCGGTGGCGCTGCCGCTCATCCACGTCGACGAGCCGGCCATCTCGATGACGATCGGCACCAACACCTCGCCGCTCGCCGGCCGGGTCAAGGGCTCGAAGGTCACCGCCCGTCTGGTCAAGGACCGCCTCGACTCCGAGCTCGTCGGCAACGTCTCGCTGCGCGTGCTGACCACCGAGCGCCCCGACGCCTGGGAGGTGCAGGGCCGCGGCGAGCTGGCCCTCGCCATCCTCGTCGAGCAGATGCGCCGCGAGGGCTACGAGCTCACCGTCGGCAAGCCGCAGGTCGTCACCCGCGAGATCGACGGCAAGGTGCACGAGCCCGTCGAGCGCCTCACCATCGACGCGCCCGAGGAGTTCCTGGGCACCGTCACCGAGCTGCTGGCCGCGCGCAAGGGCCGCATGGAGCAGCTGGTCAACCACGGCACCGGCTGGGTGCGCATGGAGTTCCTCGTGCCCGCCCGCGGCCTGATCGGGTTCCGCACGCAGTTCCTCACCGAGACCCGCGGCACCGGCATCGCCCACCACGTCTTCGAGCGCTACGAGCCGTGGGCCGGCGAGATCCGCTCGCGCGCCTCGGGCTCGCTCGTCGCCGACCGCGCGGGTGCCGCGACGGCGTACGCGATGACCTCGCTGCAGGAGCGCGGCGTGATGTTCGTCGAGCCCACCACCGAGGTCTACGAGGGCATGATCGTCGGCGAGAACTCCCGCGCCGACGACATGGACGTCAACATCACCAAGGAGAAGCAGCAGACCAACATCCGGTCCGCCACCTCCGACAACTTCGAGAAGCTCATCCCGCCGCGCCGGCTCTCCCTCGAGCAGTGCCTGGAGTTCTGCCGCGAGGACGAGTGCGTCGAGGTGACGCCCGAGACGGTGCGCATCCGCAAGGTCTCGCTCGACGCCCACGACCGCGCCAAGGCCGCCGCCCGCGCCCGTCGCGGCAGCTAGGACGTCGTCCGCACGGGCTAGGTTCGCGGCATGGCCGCACCCGTCGCCGACCTCGTCGCCCACGCCCGGCAGCACGCGCTGGGCGACCTGCCCCGCCGCAGCGCCCGCCGCTTCCCCGACAAGCCGGCGATCGTCGACGGCCCGACCAGCCTGACGTTCGCCGAGCTGGACGCCGCCGTCGACCGCGCCGCGGCGGCGCTCGCCGCCGCGGGCCTGGCCAAGGGCGACCGGCTCGCGCTGCTCAGCCACAACTGCTGGCAGTTCGCGGTGCTCGACTTCGCCACCGCCCGCGTCGGCGTGGTGCTGGTGCCGGTCAACTTCATGCTCGGCGCCGGCGAGATCGGCTACATCCTCGAGCACAGCGGGGCGGCCGCGTTCGTCGTCGAGGACGCCCTCGTCGGCACCGCGCAGGCCGCGCTCGACGGGCTCGCCGCCCCGCCGGCGGTGCGCGCCGTCGTCCGGCTGGCGGGCCGCGAGGTGCCCGACGGGTGGGTCGACGCGCAGACCTGGTTCGACGACGACGGGACGCCGCCCGACGTCCCGCAGGTGCACGTGGCGGACGACGACCCCGTGCGGCTGATGTACACCTCCGGCACCGAGTCGCGACCGAAGGGCGCCGTGCTCACCAGCCGGGCCCTGATGTGGCAGTACGTCTCGTGCGCGCTCGACGGCGACTACCGCGCCGACGACGTCGACCTGCACACGCTGCCGCTCTACCACTGCGCGCAGCTCGACGTCTTCCTCGGCCCCGACGTGTGGATCGGCGCGACGAGCGTCATCCTGCCGGGGCCCGACCCGGCCGCCGTCCTCGCCGCGATCGAGGAGCACCGGGTCAACCGGTTCTTCGCGCCGCCCACGGTGTGGATCGGGCTGCTGCGCTCGGAGGCGTTCGACGGTGCCGACCTGTCGTCGCTCGAGAAGGGCTACTACGGCGCGTCGCCGATGCCGGTCGAGGTGCTCAAGGAGATGCGCGAGCGGCTGCCCGACGTGAGGCTCTGGAACTTCTACGGCCAGACCGAGATGGCACCCCTCGCCACCTGCCTGCCGCCCGAGGAGCAGCTCTCCCACGCCGGGTCGGCCGGGGTGGCGGCGCTGAACGTCGAGACCCGCATCGTCGACGACGACGACCGCGACGTCCCGGCGGGCACGGTCGGCGAGATCGTGCACCGCTCGCCACACGCCACCCTCGGGTACTGGAACGACGAGGAGAAGACCGCCGAGGCGTTCCGCGGCGGCTGGTTCCACTCCGGCGACCTCGGCTACGTCGACGACGAGGGCAGGCTCTACGTCGTCGACCGCAAGAAGGACATGATCAAGACCGGCGGCGAGAACGTCGCCAGCCGTGAGGTCGAGGAGGCCATCTACGCGATGCCCGGCGTCGCCGAGGTCGCGGTCTTCGGCGTCAGCCACCCGCGGTGGGTCGAGGCGGTCGTGGCGGTCGTCGTCCCCAAGCCCGGCCACACGCTCGAGCCGGACGACGTCGTCGCGCACGCCCGCGGGGTGCTCGCCGGCTACAAGACGCCGAAGCGGGTCGTGATGGTCGAGAGCCTGCCGAAGAACCCCAGCGGCAAGATCCTCAAGCGCCAGCTGCGCGACGAGCACGCCGACCTCGCCGCCGGCGACTGACCTGCCACCGGTGGTCGAGCAGGCCGAGCGTCAGCGCGAGGCCGTCCTCGAGGGCCCGGAAGGTCAACGTCGACGTCCCCGCAGGGACCCTGAGCTTGTCGAAGGGACACAGGCGAACGTCCGCGTCGAGGGGCCCAGGGGCCGTCAGGAGAGCAGGTGGTCGCGGCGGGTGGTGAGCGAGCGCAGCTCGGCGTCGAGGGTGGCGCGGTCGTGCTCGAGGTCGGCGGCGAGCTGCGCGACCGGGCCGACGGCCTCGGCGACGCGGTCGGTCGACTCGGCGATGTGACCCATGGCCTCCCAGCGGCGCAGGCGGGAGTCCTGCGACAGGCGTAGCAGGGGCTCCCGGCCGGTGCGGAGCGGGACGTCGACCGGTGTCAGGTCGTGCCGCTCGAGCCGCTCGCGCAGGCCGGCCAGCAGCTCGTTGGCCGAGGCGACCTGCGCCGCCGCGGCCCGCATGTGCTCGAGCTTCGGCTGGGTGTGGCGCGACCACCGGGGGTCGGAGGAGCCACTCTGCAGCTGCATCGAGGTGCGCTCGCGCCAGGCGCGGTCGGCGGCGTCCCGCAGCTCGGAGTGCGCCGTCTGCAGCCGCGAGAGCACCCGCTGCGTCTCGTGGAGCAGCTCGACGAGCTGCTGCCGCGCCCGCCGGGTCGCGGCGATCCGGCCGACCACCATCCGCAGCTCGGGCGCCACCTCGGCGTCCGAGTCGAGCAGCAGCGCCTCACGCGCCCGCGTCGCCTCCTCCAGCCGCGGCTGGGCGTCGTCGAACTCCTCCACCGCCCGCTGCCGCCGTGCCACCTCGGCCCGCGTCTCGTCGACCCGGCGCCGCGCCTCGGCGATCGCCCCCTCGACGGCGGCCCGGCGCTGCTCCAGGACGGCGAGCCGCTTGCCCCGCCCACCCAGCACGGCGGTGAGCAGGCCGCCCACGCCCCGCAGCCGGTCGACCTCCTCGGTCAGCGAGGCCAGCTCGTCGCGGGCCGCGCGCAACCGCGCACGGGCGGCGTCCCGCTCGACGCCGGCCTCCTCGACCAGCGCCACCCGGCGCGCCCGCTCGCGCGCGAGGTCGCGGGCCGCGGCCAGAACGTCGCGGGTGTGCGCGTCGTCGGTCGTCATGCCGGGAGGTTGCCCATGTGTGGCCCGGTCGAGTCCCTTCGACGAGCTCAGGGTCCGTAGAGGTCAGACGTACGGGCTGCTGCGGACGACGGCGAGCGCGCGCTTCATCTGGAACGGCTCGTTCTGGCGGTACAGCCACGGCCGGCCGAACCACAGGTAGGCGTCGGCGTGCGCGCGGGCGAGCCGGCGGACGTCGTCGGGCAGGCCCCAGCGGGCGGCGGAGACGTCCGCGGTGGGCGGGATGCCGAGCGCGACGCAGGTGCGCGGGTCGCTCTTCGAGCGGCACGTCCAGGCGTTGAGCGGGTCGGGACCCTGGTAGGTGCCGAACTCGAAGCCCTGCCCGTTGCCGCTGGTGTTGACCACGAAGTGCTTGCCCGGCACGCCGCGCGAGGCGAGCTCCTTCACGAGCGCCGCCCCGCGCCGCACCTCGTCGGAGGTGCTCGAGTAGTGCGTGCCGTTGAGCGCGAACCCCCGGGCGTACTCGATGCCGGCCGGCACGAGCACGTCGGCGGCCCGGTCGACGCCGCCCTGCCCCGCGGCCGGCCAGTCGGCGGCGCCGGCCTCGATGTAGACGCTGGTGCGCGGCAGCGCCGAGAGCACGCGGGCCGAGTAGGCGATCAGCGACGACGGCAGCGTCGAGCCGCCCGGCGCGCACAGCGCGAACGGCCCGTCGGGCTGCAGCACGATCGCGGTCGGCGTGCGTCCGATGGCGCGGGCGAAGCTGTCGGTCCACCGCTTGTACGACGCCTGCTCGGCCTTGGTCGGCAGCCGGCGGCAGGTCTCCTGCTCCCAGGGCACCATGCGGAACATCGTCATCTGCACGAGCGTCTCGGGGTCGCCGGCCTGCGCGTTGGCGATGTAGTCGCGGGTGCGGCTGTAGATCTCGCCGTCGGGGATCCAGTGCCCCATCCACTTCGCCTTCGGCGCCAGTGCGATGACGGCGAGCGTGCGCTTCGTGGCGCCGCTGGCGCGCACGTAGGGGTCCCACGCCATCTCCTGCGGCCCCTGGTAGACGCCCCAGCGCCGTCCGGCCAGCGGGTTGCGGGACACCGCCCGCTGCCGCCGCTCGCGCGCGGCGTCCCGCTCGGCCTGCTGGTCGACGCGGGTCTGCTCGGCGAGCTCGGCCAGCGCGCGCGCCTCACGCTCCTCACGACGCTCACGGCGCTCCTCGCGCTCCCGGCGCGCCTCGCGGGCCCGGTCGCCCCGGGCGTCCTTCACCGTCGGCGACGGCGTCGCGACGGCCGACGAGGACGGCGGTGCCGCGGCGTCATCGGGCGCCGGGGCGGGGTCGCCGCCGCACCCGGCTGCGGTCACCGCGAGCGCGAGCAGCGCGGCCAGGACGGACGCGGGACGACGCAGGCGCATGGGCACCTGTTCTACTACACGACCGGCCGCTCGTCAGGCCGCCGGCTGCGCTCCCCCAGCAGGAACGCCGCCAGCGCCCCGCCCACCGCACCGAACAGGTGGCCCTGCCACGAGATGCCCTGCTCACCCGGCAGGACGCCGAGCAGCAGGCCGCCGTAGACCAGGAACAGCACCACGCCCAGCACGATCTCGCGGCCCGAGCCGTTCCAGAACCCGCGCAGCATCAGGTAGACCAGCCAGCCGAAGATCAGCACCGAGGCGCCGAGGTGCACCTCGTTGCCGGGCGCGACCAGCCACACGCCGAGGCCGCCCACCAGCCAGATGATCGCGGTGGCCTGCACGCCGCGGGCGACCCCCGAGAGCAGCACGAGGAACAGCAGCACCAGTGCCGGCACCGTGTTGGCCTCGAGGTGCAGCCAGCCGCTGTGCAGCAGCGGCGCGAGGAGGATGCCGAGCAGCCCCTCGTCGGAGCGCGGGCGGACGCCGTACTGGTCGAGACGGTGGTCGGCGAGCGCGTCGATCACCTCGAGCGCCCACAGCAGGACGACGAACCCCACCGCGCCCGTCGCGGCGACCTGCCACGTGGGCCGGCGCTCCTCGGTGCGCGTCGGCAGGTGCTGGCTCATGCCGACCACTCTGCCAAACCGGCGGGAGCCGGTGCGGGGTTCAGCGGGTGGCCCGCACCTCGGCGCGGATGACGGCCAGCCCGGCCAGCGGGAGGACGGCGAGCACGGTGAGCGCCCAGCCGACGCCCACGACGTCGCCGAGACCGCCCACGACGGCCGACCCGACGCTGCCGCCGACGAGGAAGACGAGCGTGGCCACGCCGAGCGCGACGCCGCGCACGTCGGGCGCGACGGCGTCGGCGACCGAGGCGGTCATGGCCGGCTGCCCGACGCCGAAGGCGATGGTGACCAGCAGGACGCCCGCACCGAGCAGCGGCGCCGAGACCAGGGCCGCACCGAGACCGGTGACCGGCAGCGCGACGGCGGAGACGGCGGCCGCGGCGGCGATCGAGCGGGCGGGGCCGTAGCGGGCGAGCGCGCGCCCGGCCAGGCGGGGCACGAACAGGGCGATGGCGGCGCTCGGCAGCAGCAGCAGGCCGACCTGCCACGGCTCCCAGCCGTGGCCGACCAGCACGGCGGGCACGCCGACCAGCAGCGCGAACCAGGCCGCGGGCACGGCGGCGGCCGCGATGCCGCTGCGCACGACGGTGCCGTTGCGCACCACCTCGGCCGGCAGGAACCCGTGCGGACGACGCTTCACCCGCGCCGCGACGGCCGGCGTGCCGAGCAGCAGCAGGGCCGAGCCCGCCGCGGTGACGACCAGCCCGGTCGACGGCGACTGCACGATCAGCACCACGCCGGCGGCGGTGAGGGCGACGAGCACGGCGCCGAGCAGGTCGAGCCGGGCGCCGGTGCCCTCGCGGGTCAGGGCGTACCAGACGATCGGCACGACGGCGACGGCCAGCACGGGCAGGCCCATGACGGCGCGCCAGCCGAAGGCGTGCTCGACCAGCCCGCCGGTGAGCGGGCCGAGGCAGCTGACGGCGGCGGCGATGCCGGCGAGCCGCCCGAGCGCGAGGCCGCGCACCGACCCGTCGTAGCGGGCGTTGAGGACGGCGACGCCGAGCGTCGGCACCGCGGCCGCGCCGGCGCCCTGGACGACGCGGGCCACCAGCAGCACCCAGAACTCCGGCGCCAGGGCGGCGAGCACGGCGCCGGCCGTCATCAGCGTGATGCCGACCAGCAGCGGCAGCCGGATGCCGACCAGGTCGGAGACCCGGCCGTAGACGGCGGTCGCCACCGCGAGCATCAGCGCGTAGAGGCTGATGGTCCAGGTGGCGTTGCCGGCGCTGACGCCGAAGTCCTCGCTGATCAGCGGGATGGCGACGGCGGCGGACGACGAGCCCATGCCCACCAGGCCGAACAGCAGGCCGAGCAGCACCGAGACCCGGCGCGAGTCGTCAGCGCCGGCGTCGGGGGCCGGGCGTGCGGCAGCGTCGAGACGGTCGAGGGTCACGACACGTCACAACCACGAGGGGACGCCGCGCATTCCGCGCGACGCCCCCTCGGGTCGATCAGGTGCTACCGGCTACCGGCGGGCGGCCGGCGCGGTGACGACCGCGAGGCCGTCGATCTTCACCGGGCGACCGTCCAGCTTCTCGATGCGCACCAGGCCCGAGCGCGCCGCGCCCGGCCCGGTGATGCGGAACAGCTGCTTGCCCGGCGTCGAGCCGGTGCCGCGCAGGTCGATCGTGCGCACCGCGGTGCCGTCGATCAGCACGCGCACCGACCCGGAGGCCGGCCCGGTGCCCGCGACCAGCCACATCTCGGTCGCCCCGGTCACCGGGCGCTGCAGCGCGGCGCCCTTGGTGCGGGTGGTCGAGATGGTGCCGAGGAACGCCCCGGACGCCGAGGTGGCCTGCCAGCCGCCGCCCGCGCGCCGCAGCACGCGGTCGTCGACCGGCACCGTGAACACCCGGGTGGCCGGGCTGGCGTCGGTGTTGCCCGCCGCGTCGGTGGCCGTCGCGGTGAAGCGGTGGGTGCCGGCGCCGAGCCCGGTCAGCTCGGCGGTGCCGCCGTCGCACGCCACGGGGGCGCCGTCGAGCGTGCACGCGTAGCCCGCGGCGTCGTCGTCCGCGGTGCCGACATCGACCGTGGTGGCCGTGTCGAGCAGGACGGCGTCCGGCCCGCTGACGATGGTCGTCTCGGGCGCGGTGGTGTCGCCCGGCGTGGGCGGCGTGGGCACCGTGATCTGGAAGTCGGCGTTGTTGACGTCGAAGAACACGTTGCCGACCGCCTCGACCTTGATGCGGGCCGTGGTGGTCTCGACCGCCGGCCAGGTGACCGGCTCGGAGCCGTCGTTGGGCGTCGACTCGGCCAGCACGATCGGGAACGTGCGCCCGCCGTCGGTCGAGAGCGAGATCTTCACGTTCTCGGCCAGGGTCGGCTTGTTGGTGCCGGCGACGGCCCAGGCCACGACCTCGGTGCGCCCGGCCACCGCGGCGGCCGGGTTGTTCTTCGACGAGACCAGGAACGGGCCGGCGGTCTTGTCGATGGTCACCTTGGTGTTGGCGAAGGAGTAGCCACCGGCGGTCGGGTCGAGGTCGCGCGCGGTGAACCGGAAGTTCAGCGACGGCTCCTCGTTGCCGGCCTGCGGGCTGCCCACGTAGTCGGCGGTCGGCAGCCACTCCGAGAAGCAGTCACGCGTCGGCACCGGCACGTTGCTCGGGCCGGACGCCGGCGGGGCCGGCGGCTCGGGGCACAGGCCCGTGGCCGCGTTGGTGTTGTTGACGAGGATCTGCTCCATGTCGGGGAAGGTGCGGCTCGGGCTCGCCGTCGCCTCGTTCTCCCCCGGCGAGTTGTACTGCAGCGTCGCGGCCGGGGTGACGTTCGCGTAGGTGCCGAAGACGCGGAACAGCGGACCGTTGGTCTTGGTCTGGCTCACCAGCGAGGTGCCGGTGCCGGCCCCGCGGTCGGTCTGCTCCCACAGGTAGACCATCGCGTCGCCGTCGGCGTCGCTGGCCTCGCCGGTGAGCGTGAACGGCGTGCGCAGCGGGATGGACGCCGTCGCCGGCGCGGTGGCGACCGGCGTCCGGTTGGTGGTCTCGGTGGCGGTGAAGCCGCCGTTCTCGGCCGGGCCGCCCTGGGCGGTCTCGCCGACGAAGCCGGTGAAGCCCTCGACCGGGTTGATCGAGACCGACGGCAGGTCCTGGCCCGCGAGCGGGTTCGGGGTGGTCGCCCCGGTCGGGGTGTTGAAGACCAGCTGGAAGCCGGTGTCGTCGAGGGTGGCGCTGTTGCCGAAGCCGGCGACGCTCACCTGGCCGCCGACGAGGATGGCCTCGAGCGCGGCGTCGATGCCCTCGAGCGTGTAGTTGGTGCCCCGCACGATCGGCGCGCTGGTGCGGCCGCGGAACGACAGGGTGAACGACTCGCCGTCGGTGTCGAAGCCGTTGAGCGCGACGGTCTGCACCTCGTTGACCAGCGGGCGGATGGCGGTGATGTAGGCCGTCATCTCCTGCTGGCTCCACTGCGAGAAGTACGGGTCGGTGTGCGGCTGCAGGTCGTCCTGGCCGCAGATGCCCGCGTAGGCCATGACCGAGGAGCCCGAGCCGGGCTCGACCGACGGGGCGGCCTTGTTGCCGCCGCAGCTGACCTGGGTGCCGTTGAAGGTGTGGTTGCCGCCGAACTGGTGGCCCATCTCGTGGGCGACGTAGTCGATGGCCATGAAGTCGCCCTCGGGCTGCGGCAGGCCGGTGCAGCCGCGGGCCTTGCCGTCGGCGCCGACGACGCCGAGGCCGGCGACGCCGCCGCCGTTGATGCCGAGCGCGATGTGCCCGATGTCGTAGTTCGACGCGCCGATCAGCTGGCCGATCGCGATCCGGTTGCGGTTCAGCAGGCCACCGGTGCACCCGTTGGCGAACTGGTTGGGCAGGTAGCAGCCGGCCGAGCCGCAGCCGCCGTCCGGTCCGAACGCCTTGGCGTCGGTGTCGATGTTGAGCTTGTCGGTGCCGTCGACGAGGTCGAGCCGCACCGCGAAGTCGTCGTTGTAGATCTGGTTCACGCGGTTCATCAGCGTGACCTTCTCGGCCAGCACGTTCTGCGTGCCGAAGTAGCGCGCGTACGACGGGTCGGTCACCAGCGCGAGCCGGTAGGTGCGGAAGGTGACCGGGCTGTCCTGCGGCTCGCCGGTGCGCGGCGCGACGTCGCGCGCGGCCTCGGCCAGCTGGTCGGTCATCGACTCGGGCTCGACCAGCTTCTTCTGGGCGGCCGGCAGGTCGGTGCCGACGTAGGAGAGGTAGACGCCGTCGGCGTCGCCGTTGTAGGCCGGGTCGACGAACCAGGAGGCGCCGTCGCCGCGCACCGAGGCGTGGAAGCCCATCGGCGTGACGTCGAGGCGGATCGTGGCCGCGCCGTCGACCGAGCGGCCGGCGTAGGTGGCGATCTCGGGGTGGTCGGCGGCCAGGCCGGGCTCCATGATCGGCGACTCGGCGATGGTGAAGTCGACGAGGTCGCCGGTGGGGGCCGGCACGGTCAGCACGGTGCCGGCGGCGCGGGCGCCCTCCGCGGGCGCGCGGTCGAGCCGGGTCTCGAGAGCCGACTGGTCGAGGGTGAAGGCCGCGTAGCGACGGGGCTCGACCCGACGACGGTCGCCGTCGGCCGAGCGTTCGGCACCGAGCCGGGCCGAGACCGGCGTCCAGACGGCGTCGGCGGCCGACGCGGCCGGGGCGAGCCCGGTCGTGCCGCCCACCGCGGGGACGGCGAACGTGGCGCCGACGAGGGCGGCGCAGAGCAGGGGGATGCGTCTCAAGGGTTTCCTCGCAGGGAGAGAGGGGGCGGGGAGCGCGGGGGGAGAGGGTCACCCCATCACAGATCTGTGTCCGTTGTGTGTCCGTGGGTAGCGTCGGCGGACGTGCGCATGATCCACGGCCCCGAGGGGTACCCGACCGGTTCGCTCGACGACGACGCGGTGCTCGGGGCCTACCCGTGGCCGGTCGACGACGGCGAGCGGCGCTGGGTGCGGGCCATGATGGTGACCACCCTCGACGGCGCCAGCGCGGGCCCCGACGGGCTGAGCGGGTCGATCTCCTCCAGCGTCGACAAGCAGGTCTTCGACGCCGTGCGGCGGCGCGCGGACGCCGTCCTGGTCGGGGCCTCGACGATCCGCGAGGAGGGCTACGGCGCGATGCGGGCCAAGCCCGAGGACGCCGACCAGCGCGCCGCCCACGACCAGCGGCCGGCGCCGGTGCTGGCCATCGTCAGCGGCTCCCTCGACCTGCCGTGGGACTCCGAGCTGTTCGCGGAGTCGAGCGAGCGGCCCGTCGTCCTCACCGGGGCCGACCCGGACGCCGACGCGCTCGCCCGGGCCCGCGAGCACGCCCACGTGGTCACCGCGCCCGACGACGTCACCCCGCAGTTCCTGGTCGACGCGCTCACCGGCCGCGGGCTGCCGCGCATCGTGTGCGAGGGCGGGCCGGGCCTGCTCGAGAGCCTGGTGCGGGCCGACGTCGTCGACGAGGCCGACATCACCCTCTCCCCCACCTTCGCCGGTCTCGGCGAGCGGAAGCAGACCGACGGCCTGCCGGCGGTCGTCGGCTTCGACCTGGTGCACGTGCTCGAGGCCGAGGGGTTCCTGATGAACCGCTACGTGCGCGGGTCGGGTCGGTGATCGACCTCGCCGGGCTCGCGCGGCTGGCCGCCGAGCACCCCGACGACCTCGCCACGCTCGAGCGGCCCCTCGCGCCGCTGTGCCTGGGCGGTCGCGACATCGACACCGACGCCGAGCCCGTCGTCATGGGCGTGGTCAACCTCAGCCGCGACAGCAGCTACCGCGAGAGCGTCTGCGTCTCGGTCGACTCCGCCGTGCGCCGCGGCCGGGTGCTGGCCGCCCAGGGTGCGCACGTCGTCGACGTCGGCGCCGAGTCGAGCAACGCGACGTCCGCCCGGGTGGCTGCGCAGGAGCAGGCCCGCAGCCTCGAGCCCGTCGTCCGCGAGCTGGCGGCCACCGGCGTGGTGTGCTCGGTCGAGGGCTACGACGTCGAGGTGGTGCGCGCCGGCCTCGACGCCGGCGCGTCGGTGGTGAACCTGACCGGCGCGGGCGACGACGCCGCGATCTTCGACCTCGCCGCCGAGCGCGGGGCCACCGTCGTGCTGTGCCACGTGCACGGCCGCCATGCACGCGACCTCGACGGCGACGGCCGCCGCTCCCCCGACGCCGACCCGGTGCCGGCGATGGTCGAGGCCTTCGCCCGTCGCCTGGACGACGCCCGCTCCCGCGGCGTCTCGAGCCTGGCGATCGACCCCGGGCTGGGTCTCGGGTTCGCCCTCGACGATCAGCTCGCCCGCGCGCGGCACCAGACCGCCGTCCTGCTGCAGACCTTCCGGCTGCGCACGCTCGGCGTCCCGGTCTGCCACTCGCTGCCGCACTCCTTCGAGCTGTTCGAGGACCAGTTCCGCGGCGCCGAGGCGTTCTTCACCGTGCTCGCCCGCCTCGGCGGCACCGGCGTCTACCGCACCCACGAGGTGCCGCAGATCGTCGCGGTGCTCGGGGCGCTGGCGGCGCTGGACTGAGCCCTCGGGGGGTGCCCCTTCGACAGGCTCAGGGTCCGTGGTGGTCGGGTCGGTCTCGGTGGGCCAGCGGTCTCGAGGCTCGTCGCCGGGGCTCCTCGCACCTCGACCATCGTGAACGAGACCCCACGATGGTCGAGGTGCGAGGCCGGCCACGGCCGAGCCTCGAGACCCCCGGAGCGGACGGCTACTTCACCTCGGCGCGCAGGATGCGCATGAGGCCGAAGAACAGCGGCAGCCCGAGCCAGAGGGCGCCGCTGACCAGCAGCTGGAGCCACTCGGAGGCGCCGGAGATGGACCAGTCGTAGAGCGGGCCCTGCGAGAACTCGAAGTCGACCCAGGGACGCACGTCCTCGAAGCCGGGGAAGAAGCCCTGCACGATGCCGAACGCCGAGACCGGGATCACCCGGTAGAGCACGAAGACCACGATCGCGGCCGGGGTGTTGAGCAGCAGGCAGGCGAAGGCGAAGCCGAGCGTGGTGGCGATGAGCTGGGTGACCACGAACCCGCCGAGGAACTCGCCGC
Organism: Nocardioides marinquilinus; assembly: GCF_039543705.1. Lineage (NCBI taxonomy): Bacteria > Bacillati > Actinomycetota > Actinomycetes > Propionibacteriales > Nocardioidaceae > Nocardioides > Nocardioides marinquilinus. The sequence goes on along the minus strand of NZ_BAABKG010000002.1, from coordinate 599,497 downwards.
CGAGGTCCCAGGTCGTCACGTCGGGCTGCGCCACCTGGCACACCAGGGCGCAGGCGAACCCGACGACGACGCCGAGCACGACCGCGGCCAGCGTGAGCAGCAGGCACACGAGGTACTTGGCCAGCAGCACCCGCCCGCGGCGCGGCTCGAGCGAGAACGTGACCATCGCCGTCCGCTGGCTCCACTCGGTGGTGACCAGCATGATCGCCAGCACCGGCAGGGCGACCGCGCTCAGGTACGACGCGATCAGCGCGAAGTCGCCCGGCGAGCTGCGCGAGCCCTCGACCAGCACGGCGACGAGGATGAAGGCCTCGACGAGGAAGATCAGGATCGCGATGCCGACGACCAGCCAGAAGCTGGCGAGGGTGTCGACGGCCTTGCGCAGCTCGACGCGCACCAGGCGCGAGAGCGGCACCCTCGTCGTGCCCTGCACCTGCATCGGCTGGGGCGGTGGGGCGTAGGAGGTCATCGCGGGGCTCCCGTCGGAGGGGCGGGCGGGGGCGGCATCCCGCCGGGTGGCGGTCCGTAGCCGTAGCCGGGCGGCGGGCCGTGGGGCGGGGGCGGAGCGGCGTACCCGCCGGGCGGGAAGCCGGCGCCCTCGCGCTGGGTGTCGGAGGTGAGCTCGAGGAAGAGGTCCTCCAGGCCGCCCTGCTGCGAGCCCAGCTCGGTGAGCACGACCTGGTGCTCGGCGGCGACCCGGCCGACGTCGACCGACGCGGCGGCCACCGTGAGACCGGCGGGTCCGGCGGTGACCTCGAGACCGCGCTCGCGCAGCAGGCCGGCCAGGCGCGCGTCGTCGAGCGAGGTGACCTGGGTGATCGCCTTGCGGGTGCCCCGGTTGGCCTCGAGCAGGGTCTTCTTGTCGCCCTGGGCGACGATGCGGCCGCGGCCGATGAGGATCATCTCGTCGGCGATCTGCTCCACCTCGTGCAGCAGGTGGCTCGAGAGCAGCACGGTGCCGCCGCGGTCGGCGTAGCCCTTGAGCAGCCCGCGCATCCAGCGGATGCCGGCGGGGTCGAGGCCGTTGGCCGGCTCGTCGAGGATCAGCACCTGCGGGTCGCCGAGCAGCGCGTGGGCGATGCCGAGGCGCTGCTTCATGCCGAGGCTGTAGTGCCGCAGCCGGCGCTTGGCCTCACCGGGGGTCAGCGAGACCAGGTCGAGCATCTCCTCGACCCGCGACGACGGCAGGCCCATGGTGGTGGCGCCGAGCCGCAGGATCTCGCGGCCGGTGCGGCCGCCGTGCTGCGCGCCGGCGTCGAGCAGGACGCCGACGTGGCGGCCCGGGTTCGGGATGTCCTGGTAGCGTCGGCCGCCGACGAGCGCCTGGCCCTGGCTGGCGGAGGTGAGGCCGACCAGGATGCGCATCGTCGTGGTCTTGCCGGCCCCGTTCGGACCCAGGAACCCGGTGACCCGCCCCGGTTGGCAGACGAAGCTGACGTCGTCCACCGCGGTGAAGGCGCCGTAGCGGCGGGTGAGTCGCTCGACGGTGATCATGGGCGTCACCCTGCCCGATCGGCGGCGCCCTACAACTCGTAGACCGCCCCGGGCGTGGCGAGCTCGATCGGGCCCTCGAAGGTGGTGCGGGCCTCGCCGAGCATCGCGTCGGGGTCGAACCACGGCGGCACGTGGGTGAGCACCAGCCGGCCCGACCCGCCGTCGGCGGCCACCCGGCCAGCCTCGACGCCGGTGAGGTGGATGCCGGGCGGGTTGTCGTCGCCGTCGCGGAACGAGGCCTCGCACAGCAGCAGGTCGGCGCCCGCCGCGACCCGGTCGACGCCCTCGCAGGCGGCGGTGTCGCCGCTGTAGGCCAGGACGGCGCCGCCGGCCGCGATGCGCAGCGCGTAGGCCTCGACGGGGTGCTCGACGCGCACCGGCTGCACCTCGAACGGCCCCACGGTGAAGGCGCCGTCGTACTCGCGGAAGTCGAACTCCTCGCCCATGCCCGGGTCGGGGTCGAGGTCGTAGGCACGCGCCATGCGCTCGGCCACGCCCGAGGGGCCGTGCACGGGGATCTGCGGCGGCGGGCCCTGCGGGTGGTACTTGCGCATCACGTAGTAGCCGCACAGGTCGAGGCAGTGGTCGGCGTGCAGGTGGCTGAGCAGGACGGCGTCGACGGTGAGCGGGTCGACGTGGCGGTGCAGCGCGCCGAGCGCGCCGTTGCCGAGGTCGAGCAGCACGCGCCAGGTGCGGCCGTCGGCGTCGTCGGTCTCGAGCAGGTAGCAGCTGGCGGGGCTGTCGGGTCCGGGGTAGGAGCCGGAGCAGCCGACGACGGTGAGCATCACGAGCGGTCCCCCGGCCTCAGACGCTGCCGGCCAGACCGCCGGCGAACTGACCGGCGGCGACCATCTCGGGGCCGAGGAAGCGGCGTCCGATGGTCTCGAACTCGGCGGGCGAGCCGGTGGTGACGAAGGTGTAGCCGGGCTCGCCGCTCTCACGCATCAGGCCGGTGTCGGCGAGCATCCGGTAGACGTCCTTCGCGCACTCCTCGGCACTGCTGACGAGCGTGACGTCGGGACCCATCACGTAGGCGATGACGCCGGTGAGCAGCGGGTAGTGCGTGCAGCCCAGGATGAGCGTGTCGACGCCGGCCGCGACGAGCGGGTCGAGGTAGTCGTGGGCCGCGGCGAGCAGCTCATCGCCGCCGGTGACGCCCGACTCGACGAAGTCGACGAACCGCGGGCACGCGCGGGTGGTGAGCGTGACGTGCGGGGCGGCGGCGAACGCGTCGTCGTAGGCCATCGACTCGGCGGTGGCGCTCGTGCAGATGACGCCGATGCGCCCGGTGTGGCTGGCCGAGACCGCGCGCCGGGTGGCGGGGTAGATCACCTCGACCACGGGGACGTCGTAGCGCTCGCGCGCGTCGCGCAGCATCGCGGCGCTGGCGGAGTTGCACGCGATCACGAGTGCCTTGACACCCTGGTGCACGAGGTGGTCGAGGCACTCCAGCGCGTACTCGCGCACCTCACCGATCGGCTTGGGCCCGTAGGGCTGGCGCGCGGTGTCGCCGACGTAGAGCAGCGACTCGTGCGGCAGCTGGTCGATCACCGACCGCGCCACCGTGAGCCCCCCGAACCCGGAGTCGAAGATGCCGATGGGCGCATCAGGGGACTGACTGGGCACGGGACCCAACGGTACGGCGTCCGGGTGGGTGCACGGCGAACCCAGGGACGTAGGTCACACGTCACACGGGCACCGGCGGCCTCGACGGCACGGGCGGGTCGACGCCTCGGTGGAAGGTGAACGGGGGCGGGCCGTCGGGCCGTGGTGGTGGGGTCCACGCCGGACGACGGGTGGTCGGGTCGAGGTGGACCCGCCACGGGGTCTGGTGGGTCGTGGTGTGGTGGCGGCGGCACAGCAGCGCGAGGTTGTCGAGGCTGGTGACGCCGCCGTCGGCCCAGTGGCGCAGGTGGTGCGCCTCGCAGGCCACGGGCGGCCGGGTGCAGCCCGGGAAGGTGCAGTGCCGGTCGCGCAGCACGAGCGCGCTCCACAGCGGGGTGGTCACCAGCCGGCGGGTGCGCCCGAGGTCGAGCACCTGGCCGTCGGTTCCGAGCACGGCCGGCAGGACCTCGGCGTCGCAGGCCAGCCGCCTCACCGCCGTTGCCGAGATCGACTGGCCGGAGCCGAGCAGGCCGTCGCCGCCGAGCGTTCCCTCGAGTGCGCGGTGGTCGATGGTGACGGTGAGCCGGGCGCTGACACCGTGCGCGGTGGGCAGGGCGTCGGGGCCGGTGAGGTGCTGGACCCGGCGGCAGGTCTCGACGAGCGCGTCGAGCAGCCGGGCGCCGTGGTCGCGAGGGTCGGCGCCGTCGTGGTTGCACGCGGGGGTCGGGCAGCCGGGGTCGAGGCGTCGTCCGTCGGCGTCGCGGGCGTGCTCGCGCAGCAGCACGGGGTCGCCACCGCACGCGCCGGGCTGGCTGACGACCGGCGCGGTGAGCGGCACCAGTGCCGTGCGCACCAGCTCGGCGTCCTCGACGGTGGCGTATCCGCGGATCACCACGCCGCCGACCTCGTCGGGTGTGAGGGCGAGGTAGCGGGCGTGGTGGGCGCCGCGCTCGCGCACGTCGCGGCGCTGGTCGTCACCGAGCAGGCTGCCGTCGGGGTCGATCGCCGCGAGCACGTCGCCGAAGGCGCGGTCGAGGTCGGTCGCGTCGAGCCGGCGGTCGGCGACCTGGGCGAGCATGACGTCGGCCGCGCGGGACCGCAGCTCGGGCACGTGCGGCAGCGTGGCCACCCGCCGTCCGATCACGCCGGCCTGGGCCGAGGTGACGTCGCCGGCCAGCATCGCGGCGCGCACGGCGGGGAGGTCTCGGGTGTGCTCGGCGAGGCGGAGGACGGCGCCGCCGGCGCCCTTGCGCCCGCCGGCGACGTGGGTGAGGAAGTCCTTGGTGGAGGCCCAGCCGAGCGCCTCGGCCGCGCCCGTCGCATCGAGCCGTTCGGCCACGACCGCCTGCGCCGCCTGGAGGCGCGAGACCGCATGTGCGAGCCGCCCCGCCAGGGCGGGGAGGTGGCTCGCGGACGACGCCTCGTCGGCGAGCCCGGCCACGAGCTCGTCGACGGCACGACCGAGCGCGGCGGCTGCCGCGTCGGTGACGTCGGTGCTCGGGTCCATGCCGAGATTATATCGAACACATGTTTGATTCGCTACCGTCGCGATCGTCCTGTGCACTGTCGGCGGATGACACTACGGTCGCACCATGACCAGGTTCACCGGCGCCGACGACCTGCGCGGCGCGACCTTCACCGGCGTCTCGTTGCGGGGCGCGCGGATCGCCGAGTCCGACCTCGGCGAGGTCAAGATCCGCGGCAGCGAGGTCGGCGGCATGGACGTCGACGCGCCCTGGCTCGGCGAGGGCACGTTCGTGGTCAACGGGGTCGACGTCGTCGCCTTCGTCGAGGCCGAGCTCGACCGCCGCTTCCCCGGCCGGAGCGAGCGGCAGGCCACCTCGCCCGAGGCGCTGCGGGCGGCCTGGGCGAAGGTCGAGGCCGCGTGGGAGGCCGCGATCGCGCGGGCCGAGGCGATGCCGGCCGGCACGGTCGACGTGTCGATCGACGGCGAGTGGTCGTTCGCGCAGACGCTGCGCCACCTCGTCATGGCCACCGACATGTGGCTCGGCGGGCCGGTGCTGGGTCGTGAGGAGCCGTTCCACCCGGTGGGGCTGCCGTACGTCGAGCCGGGCGGGCAGATCGACCTGACCGTCTTCAGCAACACCGACCCGACCTGGGCCGAGGTGCTCGAGGCACGGGCCGACCGGGTCGCGCTGGTGCGCGACCTGCTGGCCGACGCCACCGAGGCCGACCTCGACGTCGAGACCCGCAACCCCCACAACCCCGACCACCCCGAGACCACCCGCTCGTGCGTGCACACCGTGCTCGAGGAGTCGTGGGAGCACCTGCGGTTCGCGCTGCGCGACCTCGACGCGATCGAGGCACGCGACGACGCCGGCTGAGGTGCCCTTGCGGGGTCTCGAGGCTCGGCCGTGGCCGGCCTCGCACCTCGACCATCGTTCACGGCCCGACCCGGTGGCTGAGCAGCGAGGAACGAGCGTCACCGAAACCACCGGCCCACCACGGAAACGTCAGCGCGGGGTTGCCCTTCGACAAGCTCAGGGTCCGTGTGGCCGGGTCGGCGTCGACCTCCTGAGGTCTCGAGGCTCGGCCGTGGCCGGCCTCGCACCTCGACCATCGTTCACGGCCCGACCCGGTGGCTGAGCAGCGAGGAACGAGCGTCGTCGAAACCACCGGCCCACCACGGAAACGTCAGCGCGGGGTTGCCCTTCGACAAGCTCAGGGTCCGTGTGGCCGGGTCGGCGTCGACCTCCTGAGGTCTCGAGGCTCGGCCGTGGCCGGCCTCGCACCTCGACCATCGTTCACGGCCCGACCCCGGTGGTTGAGCAGCGAGGAACGAGCGTCGTCGAAACCACCGGCCCTCCGAGACCGACGTCCGCGGACGGCGTCCCGTGCAGCTCTCAGTCGAACAGGCGGGGCTGGGGTGGGCCGAGGGTGGGGTCGACGCCGTCGAACAGGCTGCTGACCGACTCGCCGGCGTGGATGCGGGCGACCGCCTCGGCCAGCAGGCCGCCGACCGAGCGCACGGTCAGCTGCGGCCAGTCGTCGGGACGGTTCACCGGCGGCGGCACGGTGTCGGTCATGACCACCTCGGTGATCATCGGGTGGTCGCGCAGCCGCTCGATCGCCTTGCCGACGAACAGGCCGTGCGTGCAGGCGACGGCCGCCTGCTCGCAGCCCTGCTCGCGCAGCCGGTCGAGCAGCTCGACGATCGAGCCGCCGGTGGCGATCTCGTCGTCCAGCACGATCGCCCGGCGGCCGTGCACGTCGCCGACGATCGCGTCGATGACGACGCGGTCGTCGGCCAGCCGCTTCTTGCTGCCCGCCGCCACGGGCAGCCCCAGCAGCCGGGCGAACTGGGTGGCGGTCTTGGCGTTGCCGAAGTCGGGCGAGACCACGACGGCGTCGGTGAGGTCCTGGCCGCGGAAGTGGTCGGCCAGCACCCCCAGCGCGGTCAGGTGGTCGACCGGCACCGAGAAGAAGGCGTGCACCTGCGGGGCGTGCAGCGTCATCGTGATCACCCGGTCGACGCCGGCGGTGACGAGCAGGTCGGCCACCAGCCGGCCGCCGATCGACAGGCGCGAGGCGTCCTTCTTGTCCGAGCGCGCGTAGGCGTAGTACGGGATGACGGCGGTGATCGACTCGGCCGAGGCGCCGCGCGCGGCGTCGACCATCAGCAGCAGCTCCATCAGGTGCTCCTGCGTCGGCGGCACCAGCGGCTGCACGAGGTAGACGGCGCGGCCGCGGCAGTTGGCCTGCAGCTGGGCCTGCAGGCAGTCGTTGCTGAACCGCGTCATCTCCACCGTCGACAGCGGGACGCCGAGGTGCTGGCAGATGTCGGCGGCCAGCGCCCGGTGCGCGCTGCCGCTGAAGACGACGATCTCGCGCACGCTCATCGGCGCAGCTCCCTCGTGGTCGGCCAGGGGTTGAGGCGGCAGCCCTGGGTGCCCTTCGACTGCTGCATCATCACCGGCGCCAGGTCGCCGCGGCCCGGGCACGACGCGTGGCCGTAGCCGAGCCAGTGCCCGGTCTCGTGGTTGACGACCATGTGCCGGTAGTCGCGCCGCGACTCCCTCGCCCGGTTCCAGGCCGGCGACGCGCTGCGCCACCGGGTCTGGTTGATGACCACGAACCGGCCGACCCGGCAGCTCCACATCACGCTGCACTGGCTAGAGAAGCTGGTCATGGTGCGGGCCTCGGCGAGCACGAGCGTGAAGTCGCCGCCGCGGCGCACCGGCCGGAACCGCACGCCCTTGCCGCGCCAGCCGCGCGCGTCGTCGTAGGTGGCCTGCGCCTGGGCGCGGAAGGCCCGCAGGTTCGCGGTGACCTTGCCCCGCGTGGTCACCGAGTAGGTGACGGTGCGGCGGACGTCGACGCGGTGCTTGGCCGTGACCGGGGCCGACCGTGCCGTGGCGGGCTCGTGGCCGGGCGAGTAGGCGGTGACGACGACGGCGACGCGGCTGCCGACGTCGCGCGGCAGCACCTCGTGGTAGCGCAGCGTCGCGCCCGGCACCGGCCTGCCGTCGCGCAGCCACTGGTAGGTGAACCGCGCCGGGCGGGTCGACCAGCGGCCGGTCTGCGCGGTCAGGACCCGCGGGTAGCGGGCCACGCCGCTGACGGTCGGGGCGGCGAGGTTGCGCAGCTGCGCCTTCGCCACCGGCGCCGTCGGCGCCGAGGTGGCCCAGCCGTGGTGGCCGTCGGCGTCGGTGGCGCGCACGCGCACCGTCATCCGGCGGCCGACGTCGCCCGGCTGCAGCAGGTAGCCGCGGTCGCGGGCGCCGCGCACGGGCTCGCCGTCGCGCAGCCAGGCGTAGGTGACGGTGACGTCGGACGGCGTCCACCGGCCGCGCCCGGCGCGCAGCACCTCGCCGACGACCGCCGCGCCGCTCACCACCGGCGCCGACGTGCTGGTCACCGCGCCTCGCGCCGGGGCGGCGCCGGCAGCGCCGGCAGCGCGGGCGGAGGGCGGCGGCAGCGCCAGCGCCACGAGGGTCACCACGGCAGCCGCCCACACCCGCATGCCCGCAGCGTAGGCGCTGCCCTCGACGGGCTCAGGGGCCGTGGCCGACGTCCGGGCACGGGCCGGCGCCCCTTAGGCCCAGAGCTGACCCTCGAGGCGGTCCTCGGCCTCGTCGATCGTGCCCTCATAAGCGCCGGTCGAGAGGTACTTCCAGCCGCCGTCGCACACGATGAACGCGATGTCGGCGCGCTCACCGGCCTTGACCGCCTTGGCGGCCTGGCCGAGCGCGGCGTGCAGGATCGCGCCGGTGGAGATGCCGGCGAAGATGCCCTCGGCCTCCTGCAGCTCGCGCACCCGGCGGACGGCGTCGCGCGGACCCACCGAGAACCGGGCGTCGATGAGGTCGGCGTCGTACAGCTCGGGCACGAAGCCCTCGTCGAGGTTGCGCAGCCCGTAGACCAGCTCGCCGTAGCGCGGCTCGGCCGCGACGACCTTCACCTCGGGCCGCTCGCGGCGGAAGAACCGCGACATGCCCATGAGCGTGCCGGTGGTGCCGAGCCCGGCGACCACGTGGGTCACCGACGGCAGGTCGGCCAGGATCTCCGGGGCGGTGCCGCGCTCGTGCGCGAGCGCGTTGGCCGGGTTGCCGTACTGGTAGAGCATCACCCAGTCGGGGTGCTCCTCGGCGACCTCCTTGGCCACCCGCACCGCCTCGTTCGACCCGCCGGCCGCCGGGGAGGTGATGATCTCGGCGCCCCACATGTGCAGCAGCTGCCGCCGCTCGGACGAGGTGTTCTCGGGCATCACGCAGACCATCCGGTAGCCCTTGAGCTTGGCCGCCATCGCCAGCGAGATGCCGGTGTTGCCCGACGTCGGCTCGAGGATCGTGCAGCCCGGCCGCAGCCGGCCCTCCTTCTCGGCCTCCTCGACCATCATCAGCGCGGGTCGGTCCTTGATCGACCCGGTGGGGTTGCGGTCCTCGAGCTTGGCCCACAGCCGAACGTCGGGGCTCGGCGAGAGCCGGGGCAGCCCGACGAGCGGGGTGTTGCCGACCGAGGACAGCAGGTTGTCGTAGCGCACCCCACGAGCATGACATCCACCGATCGGTGGACCCGCGATCCCGCCGGCTGCCCGATGGCCGAGACGCCGCGCGCGACCGCATCGGCGGCGAACGGCGGGCGAGCCGCGGTCGCCGACGAGCGCGGCATCCTCGGCCGACCCTCCGGCGAACGAGGTCTCGAGGCTCGTCGCCAGAGCTCCTCGCACCTCGACCATCGTCGGGGGCCGGATGACGATGGTCGAGGTGCGAGGCCGGCCACGGCCGGGCCTGGAGACCTCCTGCCGTACACGCTGACCTGAGTCCCTTCGACGAGCTCAGGGTCCGTCCGCGGACCTCGGAAACGGAGGGCCGGCGGTCTCGAGGCTCGTCGCCAGGGCTCCTCGCACCTCGACCAGCGTCGGGGCCGGATGACGATGGTCGAGGTGCGCGGCCGGCCACGGCCGGGCCTCGAGACCTCCGGACCGGCGTCGGACGCGACTCAGACGTGGCCGGAGAGCTGGCCCATGCGGGCCTCGAGGGCGGCGAGGTAGGCGTCGCGGGTCTCGGGCGAGACGGCGTCCCCGTCGAGGTGGCTGCACGCCGGCAGGACGTCGATCGACAGCTTGGCCGCGCCGGCCAGCGCCCGCAGCTCGTCGAGGCGGTCGCCGAACGGCGTCCCGCTGCCCGGCGAGTAGGAGCGGACGACGGCGTCGACGCCGCCCGGCTCGTCGGTGTAGAGGTCGGCCTTGGTGACCACGACGATCAGCCAGGTCGGGTGCGGGCGGCGCACGGCCATGGCGGCGATGCGGTGGGCGGTGACGGTCCAGTCCTCGAGCTCGCGGGCCAGCTGCTCGGTGCGGTCGACCACGGCGGGTCCGGTGGTGCCGGCGAGGCGTCGTCCGGTGGCGTAGCCGTTGGCCACCACGTGCAGGACGCCGTCGACCGGGTCGTCGTGAAAGACCTCGTCGAGCGCACCGAGCCGGGTGGCGGCGTTCTCGCCCGGCACCACGCGGAACCGGAAGCCGCGCAGCCGCCGGTCGCGGCGCACCCGGCGCTCCATGACCGCCGAGCCCGCCTCGGGCGTGCCCTCGGGGTCGGCGCGTCCGCAGAGGTGGTCGACCAGCTCGGTCTTGCCGACGCCGGTCATGCCGGTGACGGCGACGGTCGGGAAGCGGTGCTGGAAGACGCCGGTGACGCGGTCGCGGCCGCGCACCAGGGCGTCGGGGACGGCGCGCAGCGCGCCGCGCCGGCTGAGGCGGTCGGTGGGACGCGGGGTCATCGCAGGAAGAACTCCGGGTCGAACTCGGCGAGCGGGATGATCCGCACGCGGGGCAGCTCGGCGTTGAAGGCGCGCACGTCGTACTCGAGGTCGAAGTGCTCGACCCCCTCGATCGCCAGCGTGGTGCTGGTGAACTCGCGGAAGCCGAGGACGCCGATGCGGCGCCGCTGGCCGACGGGGTCGGAGCCACCGAGGCCTTCGAGGCCCTCGACGTCCTCGTGCTCGCGCGCCTCGGTCTCGAGCAGCGCGGCGAGGTGCTCGGCGAAGTCGGCGTCGTGGCTGCCGAGGACGACGTCGGCGTCCGGCCGGGCGCGCAGCGCCTCGAGCGTGCGCAGGATGCCGAGGTCGACGACCTTCTCGTCGGGGCGGCCCGACAGCGGGATCGGCCGGTAGTCCATGGCCAGCAGGGCCTGCACGAACCCGATCGGCAGGTTGCCGTTGCTGGCGTTGAGGAAGAACAGGCCGGTGACCGGCTGACCCCAGCGCTCCTCGACGAACGAGGTGACCCGCTCCCAGCGGGGCCGCTCCTCCGGCTGCGGACGGCGGCCGAGCACCGAGCCCCCGAGGGTGGCGTCGATGTTCTCGCCGTCGACGATGACGTAGGTGCGGCGGGTCACGCCGCCGAGTCTGTCAGGCCGGGCGGTGCGAGGGGGCGCCGCCCGCGACGGCGGGCAGCACGACGACCTGGTCGCCGTCGGAGAGCTCGGCGTCGAGACCGCCGATGAAGCGGACGTCCTCGTCGTTGACGTAGACGTTGACGAACCGGCGCAGCGCGAGGCCGCCGTCCTTGTCCTCGACCAGGCGGTCCTTGATGCCGGGGTGGTTGCCCTCGAGGTCGTCGATGAGCGCGCGCAGCGTGCCGCCGTCGCCGTCGACCGCCTTCTCGCCGTCGGTGTAGGTGCGCAGGATGGTCGGGATGCGGACCTCGATGGCCATGCTGGGTGACTCCTCTGGTGGGTTCTACTCGGTGGTGCGCGGGGGCAGGGCCGGGACGACGGTGACCTCTTCCTCGGTCACCTCGCCGTCGACGATGCGATACGACCTGAACTCCACCGGACCCTCGTTATTCCCGTGCTCGCGGGTGCTGACCAGCACGTAGTGGGCGCCCGGCTCGCTCGCCAGGCCGACGTCGGTGACGCTCGGGTAGGCCTCGGTGGCGGTGTGGGAGTGGTAGACGACCACCGGCTCCTCGTCGTTCGCCCACAGCTGCTTGTAGAGCGCGAGCAGCTCGGTGGAGTCGAACTCGTAGAACGTGGGGCTGCCGGCGGCGTTGACCATCTCGACGACGCGCTCGGGCCGGTCGCTGCCCTCGGGGCCGGCGACGATGCCACACGCCTCGTCGGGGTGGTCGCGCCTGGCGTGCGCCACGATCGCGTCGTAGGCGTCCTGCGCGATGGTGAGCACGGCTCCAGCCTAGGCAACGGCCGTCGCCGGGACGGCGCCGAGGTCAGCAGGTGAACGTGGCCTCGACCTGCACCGTGTCGCCGCCGGCGACGTCCGTGGCGGTGGCCGAGACCGTGGCGCCGCTGCCGTCGTCGGCGGCCTCGATGCCGGGGTCGTCGGTGGGGACGCCGAAGCTGCGGTCGCCGGAGGTGATGAGCGTGATCGCCTCGAAGCCGTGGCCGGGCGCGCTCGTGGTGAGCACCGTGTCGCCGTCGGCGGCCTGGTAGGTCGCGGGCGGCGCGACGTCCGACTCCGACGTGCTGACGCTCGCCTCGCCGCTCCACTCCTGCTCGACCGCACCGGTCAGGCTGACCTCCGCCTCGCAGGACTCGCCCTGCTGCAGCTGGACGCCCGACACCTCCTCGCCACCGTCGCCACCGTCGCCCCCGCCGTTGCCGCCGCTCCCGCCGTCGTCCGACCCGCACGCCGTCAGGGCCAGGCAGGTGGCGAGGGTGGCGAGGACAGCGGCGGGGCGCGTGAGGGTCATGGCCGCACCCTCCCGGCCCACCGTTCGGGAACGGTGTCGGAATCCTGTGCGTGGTCGACCGCCTCGCCCGGTTGGGGTCCGCCCCGACGACGGTCGAGGTGCGAGGAGCCCTGGCGACGAGCCTCGAGACCACCGGCGCTGCGCGGCCGGGCCGGGTCAGGGCAGGTAGTACATCGGGTTCGGCACCTTGAACGCGCGGCCGACGGTGCCGCCCTCGAGGTCGCTGTACTGGTCGCCGACGGTGGCGACGACGCGGTAGCCGAGCCTCTCGATGTGGCGGCGGGTGCGCGACTTGTACTGCACGGTCTCGCACTCGGGCGCGCAGCCCTTCAGCCACGGGCTGCGCCGGTAGTCCTCGGTGAAGACCGAGGAGCGCCACACGCCGGTGAAGCCCTGCTCTCGCAGGTTGTCGATGGTGGCGCGCTCCTGGCTGCCGGGGCGGCCGGTCAGCCAGAACACCTTCACGCCACGCTCGCGGGCGGCGTCCACGAGGGCGGTCATGCCGGGCACGGCGGGGAAGACGCCGGCCTCGACGAAGGCGCCGTTGGTCTCGGGGTCGTAGACGTAGTCGGCCCAGATCTCGTAGTTGTAGGTGACCAGCGAGGTGTCGTCGACGTCGAGCACGATGGCCGGACGCCGCTCGCCCGCGCCGGGCCGGGCCTTGCGGCGCACGACGTCGTCGATGCGGCCGGCCAGCCGCCGGGTCTGGCGCGCGTAGGCGCCGCGCGGGTCGAAGGTGTGCAGCCGCTCGGTGCCGTCGACGGGGTCGCGGCGCTTGGTCTCGCGGTCGCCGTAGTAGGCCTCGATGGCGGTCTTGACCCGGTCGACGTTCTGGATCTGGTTCGCCCGCGTCGGCTGCGCGGGCGGGGGCGGCACGCGGTCGCCGCCCGCGGCCGGGGCGACGCGGTCGGCGCCCGACAGCGCGATCGAGGTGCCGCCGGCCCCGGCGGCGAGGCCGAGGACGAGGGCCGCGACGGCGAGCGTCGTCCGGCGGGGGCGGGTGGGGGCTGAGGTGGTCACGAGGAGACCTCCGGGACGGGGACGGCAGGACGCCTCACGCTCGCACGGGCCCCGGGGGGTCACAAGGAGGGAGATCCCTCGGGCCGCCCGCTCAGCGGCTCAGCGCGCGGACCAGCGTCTCCTGCAGGTAGCCGACCCACTCGTAGATGTGGTGGGCCTGGCCGCGGGGGTCGTCGTCGGGCAGGGCGTACCACTTCTCCTCGTCGCCGTCCTCGACGCCGAGCCGGGTGGCCAGGGCGAGGCGGACGTCGGTGAAGCTGCGCAGCCAGGTCTCGGCGGCGTCCTGGTCGAGCTCGACGTCGATGACCAGGCCCTCCTCCTCCAGGATCGGGGGCAGGCCGGCGTCCTCGAGGGTGTCGATGACCGTCGCGGCGGCGCGGGCCTTGCCGTCGCGCAGCGTGCCCTCGGTGAAGCGGCGGAACTCGCCCGACGCCTCGTCGTCGTCGCGGTAGGCGCTGGGGAACAGCCGCGCCAGCACCGGGTCGTCGGGCGCGGCGGTGGGGCCCGAGAAGTCCATGAGCGCCTCGAACGGGTCGCGGCCGTCGTCGGGCTGGGCCGACTCGTTGCGCAGCAGCTCGACGAGCTGGCCGGCCAGCGAGCGCAGCAGGTCGGCCTCGAAGCCGCTGAACGTGGCGATCACGCGGCGGCTGCGGCGGTGTCGGGTGAAACCGCTCATCTGCCTACTCCGCCTTCGACAGGGTGGCCCACAGGCCGTACTCGTGCATCGCCTGGACGTCGCGCTCCATCTCCTCGCGCGAGCCGGTGGAGACCACCGACCGGCCGTCCTCGTGCACCTCCATCATCAGCTTCTCGGCCTTCTTCTTGCCGTAGCCGAAGTACTTCTGGAAGACGTAGGTGACGTAGGACATCAGGTTGACGGGGTCGTTCCACACGATGGTGACCCACGGGGTCGCGAGCACCGTGATGTCGTCCTCGACAGGCAGCTGCTCGACCCCCGGGTCGACCTCGACCGGGCTCGCTGTCGGCACGGCGCCATGGTGGCACACTCCCCGGCGTGGCCGACCTCGACTTGCACCTGGCCGACGGCGTCCTGCGCCTGACCCTCGACCGTCCCGACGTGCTCAACGCGATGAGCGCCGAGATGGCGCTGGCCCTGGCCGAGGAGGTCGAGCGGGCGCCGTCGCGCGACGACGTGCGGGTCGTCGTCCTCACGGGTGCGGGCGGGTCGTTCTCGACCGGCGCCGACATCGGCGGGGACGAGGCGCACGAGCGGTTCGACGTGCGCTCGATGGACGTCGCCAACCGCATCGTGCGCGCCATCGTCGGCTGCGACCGCCCGGTGGTGGCCGCCGTCGAGGGCATCGCGGCGGGGGTGGCGTGCTCGGCGGCGCTGGCCTGTGACCTGGTGGTCGCGCACGAGTCCGCCGCCTTCCTGCTGCCGTTCGCGCGCATCGGGTTCATGCCGGACGGCGGCGCGACGGCCACCGTCGCGGCCGCCGTCGGCCGGGCGCGGGCGATGCGGATGGCGCTGCTGGCCGAGCCGCTGCCCGCCCCCGAGGCGCACGCGGCCGGGCTGGTGAGCCACCTCGCCGGCGCCGCGGAGTACGACGACGTCGTCGCCACGGTCGTCCGCCGCCTCGCGGCCGGGCCGCCGCTCGCCCAGGCCGCCACCAAGCGCGCGGTCAACGCCGCCACCCTCCCCCACCTGGACGCCGCCCTCGAGCGCGAGCGCACCGGCCAGACCATCCTCATGCGCACCGCCGACGTCGCCGAGGGCATGCGCGCGTTCTCCGAGAAGCGCCGCCCGGTCTTCCGCGGGGAGTGAGCCGCGGCGGTGGTCGAGGCGCCCGACGCCGGCATCGTGACCGGACGCTCGCACATACGGACCCTGAGCTTGTCGAAGGGCCCGCCACGGGACCGTTCGTGTGGTCCTCGCGAGGTCTCGACGACGGCCTCGCCCAGACGCTCGGCCTGCTCGACCACCGGTGGTCCGATGACAGCGCTCGCACACGGACCCTGAGCTTGTCGAAGGGCCCCGCCACGGCAACGTTCGTGTGGTCCTCGCGGGGTCTCGACGACGGCCTTGCGCGGACGCTCGGCCTGCTCGACCACCGGTGGTCCGATGACAGCGCTCGCACACGGACCCTGAGCTTGTCGAAGGGCCCGCCACGGGACCGTTTGTGTGGTCCTCGCGGGGTCTCGACGACGGCCTCGCGCAGACGCTCGGCCTGCTCGACCACCGGAGACTCCGGTGGTTGAGCAGCGAGGAACGAGGGTCGTCGAAACCACCGGCCCTCCACGCGAAGGTTTGCGTCGGCCTCGCGCAGACGCTCGGCCTGCTCGACCACCGGAGGGCGACGGCGGGCGCCGACCCTCCAAGAACTCTTTGACAGTCGCAGCGTCGTCGGGCGATACTCCCCAAGACTTCTTGGAGGGTGGACGCCGATGGGCACGGACGACGAGCGGGTGAGCGCGCTGCGGGCGGTGGCGCACCCGGTGCGGCTGCGGATCCTCTCGCTGCTGACCGGGACGGCGATGAGCGCGGCCGAGGTGGCGCGCGAGCTCGACCTGACCCACGCCAACGCCTCCTACCACCTGCGGGTGCTGCTGGACGCCGACGAGCTCGTGCTCGACGGCGAGGAGACGATCCGCGGCGGGGTGGCCAAGCGCTACCGCTACCCGCACGAGCGGCGCGGTCGCCACCCCCGGCCCGGGCGGACCGGTCACGGCGACCGGGTCGCCTGGGCCCGTGCCGTCGGGGTCGAGCTCGAGCGTCGCATCGGCTCGCGTCGGCCGCGCCGTCCCCAGCAGTCCAGCGACCTGGAGGGCTGGGTCGACCCCGAGACCTGGAGCCGCGCCCTCGCCCTGCTCGAGGAGGCCTCGATGCTGCTCCACGACGCCAACCGGCCGCCCCGCACCGAGGGCACGGTGCACGTCAGCCTGACCGCCGCCGCGTTCGAGATGGAGGACGCATGACCTGGCGCGAGTCGCTCGCCCCGCTGCGCGAGCGCAACTTCCGCTACTACTTCGCCTCGCGCACGGTGAACGTGGCGGGCAACTCGATGGCCTCGGTGGCGCTGGCGTTCGCCGTCCTCGAGGTCACCGACGACGACCCGGCCGCGCTCGGCTTCGTGCTCGCCGCGCACACGATCCCGATGGTCGTGCTGCTGCTGTGGGGCGGCGTCATCGCCGACCGGCTGCCGCGCACGCTCGTGCTGCAGGTCTCGAACGTGACCTCGGCGGCCAGCCAGGGCGCGATCGCGTTCCTCGTGCTCACCGGCGCCGCCGAGCTGTGGATGCTGATCGCGCTCAGCGCCGCGCACGGCGTCGTCTCGGCGGCGGGCATGCCGGCGATGGCCGGCATCATGCCGTCGCTCGTGCCGCGCGAGGAGCTGCAGCGCGCCAACGCGCTCATGTCGCTGGTGAAGTCGAGCCTGGTCATCGTCGGCCCCACCATCAGCGCCCTGCTGGTGGTCGGCGTCGGCGCCGGCTGGGCGCTCGCGGTCGACGCGTGCACGTGGCTGGTGAGCGCCGTCCTGCTCGGCTTCGTCGAGCTGCCGGCCCGCACCCGGGACGCCGGCGCGGCCAGCACGTGGGTCGAGCTGAAGGAGGGCTGGCAGTTCGTCCGGTCGACGCAGTGGCTGTGGGTCGTCGTCCTCGGCTTCGGCGTGCTGAACGCCATCCACGCCGGGCCGTGGTTCACCCTCGGCCCGCTGCACGCCAAGGACACGATCGGCGAGGAGGGCTGGGGGCTGGTGCTCTCGGCCGAGGCGGTCGGTCTGCTGGCGATGACGCTGGTGATGCTGCGCATCCCGCTGCAGCGGCCGCTGCTGTGGGGGATGCTCGGCATCTCGCTGCTCGGCGTCCCGATCCTGGTGCTGGGCGCCCACCCGACCCTGCTGCTGCTCGTGGTCGTCGCGTTCGTGGCGGGCGCGGGCACCGAGGTCTTCGGCATGGGCTGGAACCTCGCCATGCAGGAGAACGTGCCCGACGAGATGCTCTCGCGGGTCTACTCCTACGACATGCTCGGCTCGTTCGTGGCGATGCCGATCGGCCAGCTGCTCGTCGGGCCGCTCGCCCTGGCCTTCGGCTCTGGCGAGGTGCTGGTGGTCAGCGGCGTCGTCTACGTGGTGACGTGCTTCCTGGTGCTGCTCTCCCCCGCGGTGCGCCGGCTGCCGCGGGTCACGAGCACCACTTCGACACCAGCGCCCGCAGCACCGTGACGTTGCGGTTCGTCGAGACGCCGAGCACCTTCTCGACGACCGTGTTGTCGACGGCCGCCCCGCGGTAGTCGGTGTCGACGACCAGGTGGACGGCGCGTCCGCGCACCACGACGAGCACGCCCGGCTCGCTGCGGGCCTCGATCGCCGTCGCCGCGGCCGCCGTCGGCTCGTCCTTGAGCAGCGAGACGTAGTGGCGGCCGGTGTGGTCGGGGGCGAGCCCGGCGGCGTCGTCCACGACCGCGCGCAGCTCGGCCGGCGTGAGGACGATGGTCGGCACCGCGAAGCCGCGGTCGGCGAGGTAGGCCTCCTCCAGCGCCGCCTCGATGCGGGCGCGCGAGCGCATCCGGGTCTCGAGGCGCACGTTGCCGGTGTTGATGTGGGTGGCCACGCCGTCGAAGCCGGCGGCACGGGTGGCCTCCGCGATCGCGTCCTTCGGGAACTTGCGATGAGGGCCGAGGTTGATCGCGCGCAGGAAGGCCACATAGGTCGCCACGGCGGCATCCTGGCCGATCGCGACTGTGAGGTCGAGCACCCTCCCCGGCGAGATGCATAGGTTTCCTATACAGTTGGGGCGTGGACGACGAGACGCGGCTCGGCAGCGAGCTGGTCATGTACGCCTCGCGCCTGGTGCGCGCCGTGCGCCGCGAGCTCGACCTGCCGGCGGGGGTGCGCATCGTCTCGATCCTCGACGAGCACGGCCCGATGGGCATCAGCGCGCTGGCGGACGCCGACCGCAGCTCGCAGCCGACCATGTCGGCGGCGATCGGCGGCCTGGTCGCCAGCGGCTGGGTCGAGAAGCGGCGCCACCCCACCGACGCCCGCAGCAGCGTCGTCGTCCTCACCGACGCCGGTCGCGCCGAGCTGACCCGGGTGCGACGGGCCTACGGCGAGTCGGTCGCCGCCCGCGCGTCCGGTCGCCACACCCCGGCCGAGCTGGCCACCGCCGTCGCCGTGCTGCGCGACGTCCTCGAGCACCCCGAGCACCCCGAGAACCCCGACACCCAGGAAGGACCCCGCCCGTGAGCACCCGCTCCTCGTTCCTCTCCCAACCCCGTGCCGTGTGGGCCGTGGCCTTCGCGTGCGTCATCGCCTTCATGGGCATCGGGCTGGTCGACCCGATCCTGAAGGACATCGCCGCCCAGCTCGACGCCACGCCGAGCCAGGTCTCGCTGATGTTTACCAGCTACATGGCTGTCATGGGCGTGGCGATGCTGGTCACCGGCGTCGTCTCGAGCCGCATCGGGCCCAAGCGCACGCTGCTGGCCGGGCTCTCGCTCATCATCGTCTTCGCCGGCCTGGCCGGCGCCTCCGACACCGTCGGCCAGATCGTCGGGTTCCGCGCCGGCTGGGGCCTGGGCAACGCGCTGTTCATCGCCACCGCGCTCGCCACCATCGTCTCGGCGTCGGTCGGCACCACCGCGCAGGCGATCATCCTGTTCGAGGCCGCGCTCGGTCTCGGCATCGCCTCCGGACCGCTGCTCGGCGGCCTGCTGGGCGAGCAGTCGTGGCGGCTGCCGTTCTTCGGGGTCTCGGCGCTGATGGTCGTGGCCCTGGTCGCCACCACGTTCCTGCTGCCCGCCACCCCGCCGACCGGACGCCGCACCTCGCTCGCCGACCCGTTCCGCGCGCTGAAGCACCGCGCGCTGCTGGTGATCGCGGTGACCGCGGTCTTCTACAACATCGGCTTCTTCACCGTGCTCGCCGCCGGACCGTTCGCACTGCCGGACGCCGGCATCCTCGAGATCGGCTGGATCTTCTTCGGTTGGGGCCTGCTGCTGGCCTTCACCTCGGTCGTCGTCGCGCCGCTGGTGCAGCGGTGGCTGGGCACCGTGCCCGCCGTCATCGCGATGCTCGCGCTGTTCGCCGCCGACCTCGCCGTCATGGCGGTCTTCACCGACCACGCGTGGGTCGTCACCGCCGGCATCGTCGCCTCGGGCGCGTTCATCGGCGTCAACAACACGCTGATCACCGAGGCCGTGATGGGCGCGGCACCGGTGGAGCGTCCGGTGGCCTCGGCCGCCTACTCCTTCGTGCGGTTCTGCGGCGGCGCGGTCGGCCCGTTCGTGGCCCTCAAGCTGGCCGAGAACGTCGACTTCCACGCCCCGTTCGTCTTCGGCGCGGTCGCGGTGGCCGTCGGCGTCGTCGTCCTGACCGCCGGCCGCCGCGCCGTCACCGGCCACACCCCCCACTCCCCCGCCGGCACCGAGCCCGAGGCCGCCGCCGTCCTCGTCGGCGACCAGGCCTGACGCTGACCCGTCAGACATGTCTGACGGGTCAGCGTGGGATCCGGGGTGACCCGTCAGACATGTCTGACGGGTCGACCTCAGCGGACCCGGCCGGCGCTGCGGGACGTCGTCCGCGGGGCGTAGCCGGGGCGGGTGCCGGTGACGCGGACGGTCAGCCTGCCGCCGCGGTGCACCGGACGCAGCCGCAGCGTGTCGCCGTCGGCGAGCCGCACCCGGCGGCCGTCGAGGAACCAGCGCACCGTCAGGCGCACCGGGGCCGGGCCCCAGCGTCCGGTGACGACCCGCACCGTCGCGCCGACCCGCGCCTGCCCCGTGATCGTCGGACGGCGGACCACGAGCCGGCCGGGCTGCACGGTGCGCGGCGCGGACGCCGCGGTGCTGGCGGCCGAGCCCGACGTGCGGCCCGTGACCCACACCCGCAGCCGCTTGCCGGCCAGCGCCGGGGTCAGCCGCAGCCGACGTCCCTCAGCGCCCGCGACCGGCGTCCCGTTCGCCCGCCACTGGTAGGTCAGCGTCGTGCCGGCCGGCCAGCGGCCCGGCTGCGCGACGGCGGTCGAGCCGACCCGCAGCGCGCCCGTGACGCGCGGCGAGCCCGGCGTCGGGGCGGGCGCGCCCGCGACCTGCACCGTGCGCACCGGCGAGACGTCGACGCCGCCGAAGGGCCCGGTGGTCTCGACGTACCAGCCGTGCTCGCCGGCACCGACGTCCCAGGTGACGGTGCGGCTCTCGCCCGACGGCACGTCGCGCTCGACCGCGATCTCCTCCGAGGTGAGCACGTCGGCGCGGAACGAGTCGGTCGCCAGCGTCTTGGCGGCCGAGGTGAGGCCGGCGGCGGCGTAGGGGATCTCGAGCTCCTGGTGCTCCGGCGCCAGCGACGGGTCGTCGGAGTCGAAGTCGTCGAGCGAGGGCGAGTAGGTGCGCACCACGATGCGCCCGCCCTCGTTGTCGAAGTGCAGCAGCCGCAGGTAGCCCAGGCCGCCCTCGGGCAGGCCCTGGTAGTCGAACAGCATCGAGTAGACGGTGCGGTCGGCCACCCCGTCGCCGTCGTCGTCGAACTCGTCGGTGCGCGTGAACGCGTCGTGGTAGTGCCCCGACGAGACCGCGAACACGTTCGGGTTCGGGGCCACGACCTCGTCCATGATCCGCTGCGGGATCGGGCCGAGACCGCCCGTGGTGAGCATGAACTCGTGCAGGTTCACCCACACCTTGCGCTCCGGGTACTGCGCGATGACCTCGTTCATCCAGTCGATCTGCTCGTCGTCCGGACCCCAGCCCATGTAGAGCATCAGGAGGTCGACGCCGTTGGCGCTGACGAGGTCGTAGTGGCCGCGGTTGTCGAGGTGCGAGCCGCCGTACCAGGGGTTGCCGGCGAACCGCTCCTCGCCGAACCACTCGCCGTACTCGGTGTAGTCCTCCTCGGCGCCGCTCACGTCGTGATTGCCCGCCAGGACGCCGTAGGGCAGCCCGGCCTCGTCGAGCGGGCGGTAGGCCGCGTCGGCGTTCTCCCACTGGTAGCGCTCGCGGGCCACGTTGACGATGTCGCCGGTGTGGACGACGTACTGCAGGTTCAGCTCGTCGCGCTGGTCGAGCAGGAACTCGTTGATGGCGACCTGGTGCTTGTAGTAGTCCTGCGTCTCGTTGTAGTACTGCGTGTCCGACTGCCAGCCGATGGTGAAGTCGTAGTCACCGCGCGGCGTCGCGTCGGGGTGGTAGGGCGCGGGGTCGTCGTCCCGGGTTGAGCGCACCTCGCCCGCGAAGCCCTCCGAGTGCTGCACCAGCACCGTCAGCTCGCCGTCGGCGACGTGGCCGGCGGTCGGCACCGTCGCCTCGAGGGTGAAGGCGCCGTCGTCGGTGGTCACGCGGCGCGCGACCTCCTCCCACTCGCCCGAGGCGGCGTCCTGCACGTGCAGCAGCACCTTCGCGCCGGCGTTGGCCGAGCCGCTCCAGCGCACCCGCGCGGTGGCGCCGGCGCCCGTGGCCGAGTCGGGCACCGCGACCGTGAACAGCTGGTAGGGCAGCGCGGTGTCGGACGACACCTCGTGGACGACGCCGTCGGCGTCGGCGACCGCGGCGAGGTCGTCGCCGGCGAGCGCCGTCCGCCCCTCGCGGGCGGTGTCGGCTGCGTCGCCGGTGGTGCCCTCGTAGGTCGTGACCTCGGCGTCGGCCGGGTCGAAGGTGTGGCCGCGGCGAAACGCCATCGTGACCGCGTCGCCCTCGGGCGTCTCGGCGGTGGCGGTGAGCCGGACGGCGCCGGTGGTGGCGGTGCCGCCGTCGGCCGGTGAGTCGAGGGTGGTGGTGGGCTGCTCGTCGGCCGTGGTGAAGACGACGGTGCGCGAGGTCGCGTTGCCCACCCGGTCGCGCGCGGTGACGACCAGCGTGTGCTCGCCCGGCGCCAGCTCGACCGAGCGGACGACGTGCGGCAGCTCGACCGACTCGCCGTCGAGGGTGGCGGCGACGGCGTCCGCGGCGACCCCGGAGCCCGCGTCGGTGACGGCGGCGTCGAGGGTCACCTCGCCGCGGTAGCGACGTCCGTCCTCGACGGTCGGCGCGACCTCGGGCGCGGTGTTGTCGACCACCACCGTGCGGGTCGCCGACAGGTCGCCTGCGGTGGCGGTGACGACGTGCTCGCCGTCGGCGACCGCGGTGGTGTCCCAGGCGTGGGCGAGGGAGTCGAAGGCGTCGTCGGGCACGTCGAAGGTGGCGGTGAAGTAGACCTGCGTGGCGTCGGTGAGGCCGATGCGCACGCTCGGGTCGGCCGGGCACGGGCGCACCGTCTCGGCCTGGCCCTCACCGGCGCCGGCGCAGCTCGTCGGACGCAGCACGCGGCCGTCGGGCAGCGCGAGCCGCAGGTTCATGGCCGAGAAGTCGTCGTTGTTCTCGTTCGGGTCGGGCTGCGGCCACGCCTTCGTGCCGGCGTAGATGCCGACCGTCACCGGCTCGCCGCGCACGACCCGCTCGACCGGCACGGTGGCGGTCACGGTCTCGATGCGCTCGTAGAAGCCCTCGTCGAAGACGGTGAGGACGTCGTCGCCCATGCGGACGCCGTTGCGGAAGAAGGCGTCGGTGTTGGTGGCCTCGAAGGCGAAGACCGGGCCGGCCTCCAGCGCGGGGACGACGGGCTCGACCGGCTCGCCGTCGACGGCCAGCTCGAGCGCCGCGGGGTCGCCGTCCGTGGTGGCGGCCAGCCGGGTCTCACCGCCGACGAACGCGCCCTCCTCGAGGTTGAGACGCACCGGTGACGGCTCGCCGTCGACCAGGTCGACGCGCACCGGGCCGAGCGTCGTCTCGTTGCGGCCGTCGGAGGCGCGCACCGTGTACTCGACCCAGCGCTTGCCGTAGAGGTCGACCTCGGGGACGGCGTAGGTGTAGCGGTCGGGGGCGTCGAAGCGCAGGTAGCGGCCGGCCGGCGCGTCGACGTCGGTCTCGATCGTCAGCTCGACGGTGCGCACGAGGTGGTCGTCGGTGACCTCGAGGTCGACGGCGAGGCCGTCGGTGTCGGGCGCGTCGGTCGAGCCGGTGAGGTCGGTGACCTGCGGGCCGGTCGTGTCGTCGGGGGTGGCGACGAGACCGGCCGGTACCTGCGCGGGGTCGGCGTAGCCCGGCGTGGCGACGTCCGGGCCGAGCTTGGTCTGCTTGGTGCCCGACTCCCAGCGGTACTGCAGCGGCTGGTCGGCGACGGTGTCGGCGTCGTCGAGGTAGTAGGCGCGGCTGACGTCGTGGCCGGTGTTGGTGGCGACCTGGATGCCGCGCAGGCCGCCGTTCGACATGCCACCGGAGGCGATCTCGACCAGGTCGACGCCGGCGGTCAGCCGGGCGCCGAAGTGGGCGTTGAAGTCGGCCGCGCTGAGGGCGCCGTTCTGGCCGTTCTTGATCCAGAGCACGAGGGTGCGGCCCGGCTCGATCACCGGGTCGGCCGGCACGGCCGGCCACAGCGTGCTGCTCAGGGTCGTCTCGTTCGCGTCGGTGTAGAGGTAGCTGACGGCGAAGTCGTCGAAGTCCACCGGCTCGTCGGAGGCGTTGTAGACCTCGATGAACTCGTAGGCGTCGGCGCCGCCGACGTTGGCGGTGTCGGGCGCGACCTCGGTGACCTGCAGCACGGGGGCGTCGAGGTCGGGGTCGTTCGCGGGGGCCGGGCCCTGCTCGGGGACGCTCGGGCCCTCCGGCTCCTCCGGCTCCTCGGTGGTCGGCGGCACGGACTGCTCGGGCGTCACCGCGCCGGGCGTCGGCGCCTGCGCGCGGCCGAGGACGGCGAGCTCGGTGCTGCCCGCGACCCCGGCCGGCCGGTAGGTGACGGTCTGGTCGGTGGCGACGTCGTCGGCGACCCACGTGGCGCGCGACAGCTCGACGCCGGCGCGGGTCAGCCACATCGACGTCCCGCCGTTGGCGAGGCCGTCCTGACCGGTGAGGGTGACCAGCGTGTAGTCGCCGGTGACGCCGAGCGCCTCGTAGTGCGCGCGGAACTGCGCCTCGGTCAGGGCGGCGGCGGTGCCGTCGCGGTAGCGGCTGTTCTTGGCCCAGAGCACGACGGTGCCGCCGGCGGGGACGACCGTGCCGTCGGGGTAGGTCAGCGTCTTCGGCGTGGTGCCGCTGAGGTAGACGACGTCGACGTCCGCGGCGGCGAGGTCGATCGCGGCGCCGGTGGTGTTGTGCACCTCGACGAACTCCCACGCGTCGAGCGAGGCGCCGTCGGAGGCGGGGGCGTTGGCGGAGTTGACGTTGATCTCGGTGATGAGCAGGTCGGGCGCCGGTGCGGCGGCCGCGGCGGGCGGACCGGTGACGACGGCGAGGCCGCCGACGGCCAGGGCCGCCCCGGCGACGAGGCCGAGCTGCCGGCGGAGCGCGCGACGCAGGGCGCGGCGCGGGCGGGAGGGGGAGGGAGCGAGGGGACGGGAGGGATCGGAGCGGGGAGCGCTCGAGCGCATGGAGATGGCCACCTTCTGGCTTCTGGTCGGGTCGAGCCGGACCCTCGCAACCCCTCGGTGGCCTTCGGTTGCCGTCACGTGGACGGTGGGTGTCGGGCACGCGTCCATCCCGCTGACCCGTCGCTTATAAGCGACGGGTCGACGTCCGGGCGGCTGACCCGTCGCTCATGCGCGACGGGTCAGCGGACGTGGCGGTCGAACCAGGTGAGGACGCGGCGCTGGAGGTCGACCTGGTGGGCGCGCTCGCGGACGCCGTGGGGCTCGCGCGGGTAGGTGACCAGCTCGAGGGGGGCGTCCTGACCGGCGAGGGCGCGGCGGAACGCCTCGGCCTGGCTGTGGGGCACGCGGGCGTCGTCCGCGCCGTGCAGCACGAGCAGCGGCGTCCTGCGCTTCGCGGCGTAGGAGATCGGCGAGCCGAGGGCGGCGTGGTGCGGGCCGGGGCCGTCCCACGGGCGGCTGCCGCCGAGGGCCGACTCGAAGACCTCGAGGTCGCTGGTGGCCGACATCATCGACCAGTCGCTGACGCCCGCGCCCATGACGCCGACCTTGAACCGGTCGGTCGCGGTGACGGCCCACGCGGTGAGGAAGCCGCCCTGGCTCCAGCCGCCGATGCCGAGCCGGTCGGGGTCGGCGACGCCCGCGGCGACGGCGGCGTCGACGGTGGCCATCACGTCGTCCCACTCGACGGTGCCCATGGTGCCGCGGGCGGCGGTGGCGAAGTCGTGTCCGCGGCCGAGCCCGCCGCGGTAGTTGGGCATCACGACGGCGTAGCCGTGCTGGGCCAGCAGCTGCGCCCAGCGCAGCGGGTGGGTGTTCGAGGTGAGCCCGGTGCGGCCGTAGGGGCCCCCGTGCACGATGACGGCCGTCGGCCACGGCCCCGGGCCCGTCGCGCCGGCTGGACGCAGGACGACGCCGTCGAGCCGGGTGCCGTCGGGCGCCTCGCAGACCAGCGGCTCCGGGTCGGCCACCCGGACGTCGTCCACCCGGTGGTGCGCGGAGACGCAGCGCAGGCCGTCGAGCGGTCCGGGACGGCCGACGAGCACCCGGGCGGTGAGGTGGTTGTCCTCGACGACGACCGCGAGCAGCGGCCCGTCGGGGGTGTCGACGACCGTGGCGGCGTCGAGGTCGCCGGCGACGTCGAGCACGGTCGTGCGGTCGAGGGTCTCGAGGCGGGTGTCGAGGCCGTCGGCGACGACCAGCAGCGGGTCGACGCCGGGGGTGGCGTCGACGAGGCCGACGGTGCAGCGCGACTCGTCGCGACCGGTACCGACCACGTGCGGCTCACCGCCGTCGGGCGAGACCGCCCACACGGTGGCACCGGCCTGGGGCAGCGGGTCGTGGTGGCCGTTGAACGCGACCTCGCCGGACGACGTCCACGCCGGCGAGCCGGCGGCCGGGGCGTCGCACAGCCGGACGCCGTCGCCCGCGCCGAGGGTGAACAGCCACAGCTGCCGCCGCCACCAGTGCTCGGCCAGCGGACCGGGCGCCCCGACGAGGGCGAGGCGGGTGCCGTCGGGCGAGAAGGCCAGCGCGCTGAGGTGGACGTCGGGCGCCCACAGCCGCCGCGGCTCGCCCGGCTCGCCGTCGGGGGCGACGTTCACGGTCCAGAGCCGGGCCAGGCGCCAGCGCTCGCCCCACACGTCGGCGTCGTCGCGGTCCTTCTCGCGCCGCTCGTCGTCGGCGGTGGGCTCGTCGGCGGCCAGGAAGGCGATCGAGCGGCCGTCGGGCGCCCAGGCGAAGGCGTCGACCGAGGCCCTCCGCTCGACCAGCGGCCACGACTCGCCGCCGGCGACGTCGATCAGCCGCAGCCCGGCGGTGCCGAGCTCGGCGCGGTCGGAGAGGAACGCCAGGTGCCGGCCGTCGGGTGACCAGCGGGGCGAGGAGTCGTCGGAGCCGCGGGTCCAGCGGCGTCCGGGCGCCTCACCGTCGACGTCGGCGACCCACAGGCTCGACTCGCGGTGCTCGCCGGCCTGCCCGAACGGCGCCGCCGTCCACACCACCCGCCGCCCGTCGGGCGAGAGGCGGGGGTCGGCGGGCGACCACAGCGAGCTGATGGCCTCGGGCGACAGCGGCGTCGACATCCCCCGACCCTGCCACGGACGACGGCCCGGGCGGGCCGGTCGGCCTCGGCGGGCCGGTGGTCTCGAGGCTCGTCGCCAGGGCTCCTCGCACCTCGACCATCGTCAGGCCGGGCCCCGACGATGGTCGAGGTGCGAGGCCGGCCACGGCCGAGCCTCTAGACCTCCGGGCGGACCACGCCGACTCGACCGGACGGACCCTGAGCCTGTCGAAGGCCCCCACCGGTGGTCGAGCAGGCCGAGCGCCTGCGCGAGGCCGTCGTCGAGACCACGCACCGTCAACGCGAACGTTCGCGTGGACGGCCGGTGGTTTCGACGACGATCGTTCCTCGCTGCTCAACCACCGGTGAGCGTCAGAGGTTGCCGCGCAGCTCCTGCTCGCGCTCGATGGCCTCGAAGAGCGCCTTGAAGTTGCCCTTGCCGAACCCGAGCGAGCCGTGGCGCTCGATGAACTCGTAGAAGACCGTGGGGCGGTCGCCCATGGGCTTGGTGAAGATCTGCAGCAGGTAGCCGTCCTCGTCGCGGTCGACGAGGATCTTGCGCTTCTTCAGCTCCTCGATCGGCACCCGCACCTCGCCGATGCGCGAGCGCAGCTCGGGGTCGTCGTAGTAGCTGTCGGGGGTGTCGAGGAACTCGATGCCGTTGGCGCGCAGGAGGTCGACGCTACGCAGGATGTCGTTGGTGGCCAGCGCGATGTGCTGGCAGCCGGCGCCGTCGTAGAACTCGAGGTACTCGTCGATCTGCGACTTCTTCTTCGCGATCGCCGGCTCGTTGAGCGGGAACTTCACGCGGTGGTTGCCGCTCGCGACGACCTTGCTCATCAGCGCGGAGTAGTCGGTGGCGATGTCGTCGCCGATGAACTCGGCCATGTTCGTGAAGCCCATGACCTTGTTGTAGAACTCGACCCACTCGTCCATGCGGCCGAGCTCGACGTTGCCGACGCAGTGGTCGACGGCCTGGAACAACCGCTTGGGGTGGCCCTCGGGGCGGACGACGGTCGTGCGCCGCTCGACGTAGCCCGGCAGGTAGGGGCCGGAGTAGCGGCTGCGGTCGATCAGCGTGTGGCGGGTCTCGCCGTAGGTCGCGATGGCGGCGATGCGCACGGTGCCGTGCTCGTCGGACTCGTCGTGCGGCTCGACCAGCACGGTGGCGCCGACGGAGCGGGCGTGCTCGATGCACTTGTCGACGTCGGGCACCTCGAGGGCGAGGTCGACGACGCCGTCGCCGTGCTTGCGGTGGTGCTCGTGCAGCGGGCTGTCGGGGCTGACGCCGCCGGTGAAGACGAAGCGGGCGCTGCCGCTGCGCAGCACGTAGGACTTGCTGTCGCGGACGCCGTTCTCGGGGCCCCGGTAGGCCTCGAGCTCCATGCCGAGCGCCAGCTGGTAGAACACCGCGGTCTGGGTGGCGTTACCGACCACGAAGCAGACGGCGTCCATGGCGGTGACCGGGAACGGGTCGCGGCTGGCGTCGTACTCGACGAGGCCGACGAGCTCCTTGAGCTGGTCGAGGGTGAGGTCTGCCTTGAGCTCGTCCGGGGTCAGCGTCATGGCGAGATGCTCGTCGGTGCGGGCAATGTGTGCAACAGTGCGCCGACAGACTGTGCAACCTGCTCACTTCGGAGCCGCCTCGTGGACGACCTGGACCGCACCCTGATCAGCCTGTTCGCCGCCGAGCCGCGGGTCGGCGTCCTGGAGGCCTCGCGCCGTCTCGGCGTCGCCCGCGGCACCGTGCAGGCCCGGCTCGACCGGCTCGTCGCCCGCGGCGTGGTCACCGGCTGGGGTCCCGAGCTCTCGCCCGAGGCGCTCGGCTACCCGGTGACGGCGTTCCTGACCCTCGAGATCCGCCAGCTCTCGGGCCACCTCGCGGTCGCCGAGCACCTCGCCACCATCCCGGAGGTGCTCGAGGCGCACACCATCACCGGCGCCGGCGACCTGTGGTGCCGCGTGGTCTCGCGCTCGAACGCCGACCTGCAGCGCGTCATCGACCTCGTCGTCAGCGTGGACGGCGTGCAGCGGGCCTCCACGGTGATGGCGCTCGCCGTGCAGGTGCCCTACCGGGTGCTGCCGCTGGTCGACGCCACCGCCGACGAGCGGGACGGCGCCTGAGCCGTCGCCCGGACGGGCCCTGTGCCTGTCGACGGGCGCCGCAGCCCGACCACGAGCAGCAGGCCCCACGCCGCGAACATTGGGTCCCACAGCGCGGCGTGGCCCCACAGCGCGGCTCGGTCGGCCGTGCCGTCGCCCGCCACGCCGGCCAGCACCAGCCAGGCGCTGGCGGCGTTCACGAGGCCGTAGACGGTCAGCCCGAGCGCGCCCGCCCAGCACGCGGACGTCGTCCACCGCGGCGCCGGCAGGCGGTCGCGCACCAGGGGCAGCACCGCGGCGGCGGCCTTGACCGCCGCGACCGCGAGCAGCACGGCCCCGACCAGCAGGGGCTCCTCGGCCCGCCACGAGACCGCCCACTCCCCCACCGTCGAGGCCAGCCACGGGCTGCCGAGCCCCCACGAGGCGCTCGCCGCGGCGTGCACCAGCCCGAGCGCGGCCGCGGCCAGCAGGAACGGGTCGTGACGGGTCGACGGGAGCACGGCTCGACGGTAGGCGGCGGCACCGTCGGCGGCATCGGGGACGACCCCGGGATCACCCCCGAGGCGAGGTTTCCGGACCGGCCCGGGGTGCGACGATCACGCGCATGGTGCCTACCGACTCGACCCGGCCGGCCCGGACGCGTCCCCGGACCTCGAGGCGCGCGGTGGCCGCGATCGCGGTCTTCGTGCTGGCGGGGGCCGTCATCCCGATGTGGCAGTACGTCGACGCCGTGACGGTGCCCTCGGGCACCGACGCGCAGCAGGCCGAGGTCGTCTCGGTCGGCTCGCAGCGGGTCACCGGCGGCAGCAGCCGGTTCCGCGGTCGGACGGCGACCGTGCGGCTGCCCGACGGCACCCAGGACGCCGTCTACCTCGACCGGCGCATCAACTTCCCCGACCCCGGCGACGAGATCACCGTCTACGAGGAGGACGGCGACCTCCGCACCACCTCCGAGCGCTCCGTCCTCAGCGGCGTCCCGCTCGTGGTGGCCCTGGGCTTCCTGCTGTGGATGGCGGCGTCGCGGCTCACCGCCCGCCGCCGCCGCGACCCCACCGCCACCTGACGCGTCAGGTCCGCATGCCGGGCCGGTGGTCTCGAGGCTCGTCGCCAGGGCTCCTCGCACCTCGACCATCGTCCGGGCGGTACCCCACGATGGTCGAGGTGCGAGGCCGGCCACGGCCGAGCCTCGAGACCCCCGCAGCGTCCACGCGAGCGCGACCGCACGGACCCGCCGCTAGCGGCCGCTGACCGCCCACTCCCGCACCCGGTCGATGCGGGCGCGCAGCTGGTCGGCGTTGGCGACGGCGGCGGCGGGGCCGCCGCACTCCTTGCGCAGGGTGGCGTGGGTGGTGCCGTGGGGCTGGCCGGTGCGGTGGTGCCAGGCGGCGACGAGGCCGTTGAGCTCGCGCCGCAGCACCGCCAGCTGCTCGTGGGTGCTCGGCGGGGCCGCCGGGACGTCGTCCACCACCGTCGGCGCCGGGCGGTTGCGCTGGGCCTTGGCGGCGTCGGCCTGGCGCTGCTGCAGCAGCTCGCGCATCTGCTGCGGCTCGAGGAGGCCGGGGATGCCGAGGAAGTCCATCTCCTCCTCCGAGCCGTAGGCGTCGCCGTCGTAGAGCGCGTGGTCGAAGGTCGCGTCGGAGCCCAGCGCCTCGAACGGCAGGCCCTCCTGCTCGGACGACGCACTCTCACCCGCCTCGGCCTGGGCCAGCAGCTCGCGCTCGGCGGCGAAGATGTCGTTCTCGTCGGTGACGCGGCGGCCGAGCACGTGGTCGCGCTCGACCTCCAGACCCGAGGCGTGCTCGAGCAGCAGCGGCACCGACGGCACGAAGATCGACGCCGTCTCGCCGCGCGAGCGGGCACGCACGAAGCGGCCGACGGCCTGGGCGAAGAACAGCGGGGTCGAGGTGGTGGTGGCGTAGACGCCGACCGCCAGCCGCGGCACGTCGACGCCCTCGGAGACCATCCGCACCGCCACGAGCCAGCGCTGGTCGCCGGTGGTGAAGGCGCTGATCTTCTTCGAGGCCGCCTTCTCGTCCGACAGCACGACCACCGGCGCCTCGCCGCTGATCGAGCGCAGGGTCGCGGCGTAGGCGCGCGCGGAGTCCTGGTCGGTCGCGATGACCAGGCCGCCGGCGTCCGGCATGTGGCGGCGCACCTCGGTGAGCCGTTTGTCGGCGGCGGCGAGCACCGTGGGGATCCACGAGCCGGACGGGTCGAGGGCGGTGCGCAGCGCCTGGTTGGTGAGGTCCTTGGTGAGCGGCTCGCCGAGCCGCGCGGCCACCTCGTCGCCGGCGCGGGTGCGCCAGCTCATGGCGCCGGAGTAGGCCAGGAACAGCACCGGCCGGACGACGTGGTCGGCCAGCGCGTGCCCGTAGCCGTAGGTGTAGTCGGCCACCGAGCGCGGGACGCCGTCGTCGCCGGGCGCGTAGGTGACGAACGGGATCGGGTTCACGTCGGAGCGGAACGGCGTGCCGGTCAGCGCGAGGCGCCGGGTCGCGGGCTCGAACGCCTCGCGCACGCCCTCGCCCCACGACATCGCGTCACCGGCGTGGTGCACCTCGTCGAGGATCACCAGCGTCTTGAACCGCTCGGTGCGCACCCGCAGCGCGAGCGGGTTGACCGCCACGCCGGCGTAGGTGACCGCGATGCCGAGGAAGTCGCTGCTGATCTTGCCCTTGCCGACGGCGTAGGACGGGTCGATCGGGATGCCGGCCCGCGCCGCGGCCTCGGCCCACTGCAGCTTGAGGTGCTCGGTCGGCGCGACGACGGTCACCCGGTCGATGACGCGGCGTCCGATCAGCTCGGCCGCCACCGACAGCGCGAAGGTGGTCTTGCCGGCGCCGGGCGTGGCGACGGCGAGGAAGTCGCGCGGCGAGCGCGCGAGGTAGTCGGTCATCGCCGCGCTCTGCCAGGCGCGCAGCGACGGCGCGGTCCCCCAGGCCGCGCGCTCGGGCCAGGCCGGGGTGAGCGCGGTGGTGAGGTGGGGGTCGGCCGGTCGGCCGGCCGTCACGCGTCGCCCGAGCCGGAGTCGCCGGTGTCGTCCTTCAGGCCCTCCCAGACCTTCTTGCAGTCGGGACAGACCGGGAACTTCTCCGGGGCCCGGCTGGGCACCCACACCTTGCCGCACAGCGCGACCACGGGCGTGCCCATGACCATCGCCTCGGTGAGCTTGTCCTTCTCGACGTAGTGGGAGAACCGCTCGTGGTCACCCTCGTCGGTGGGTACGGTGCGCTCGTCCTCGCGCACCTTGGTGTCGGTGTCGGTCGCGGTGCTGCCGAAGCCGAAGGGAGGGGGTGTCACGGGAGGCGAGTCTACGTTCGCCGGGCCCACGACCCCAGCCGAGGGCCGGGGGCGGCACCCGCCTCCCGGAGCGACTGAACGATTCAGTTGAGCTCGGGGTCGGCGGGGCGCGTGGAGTGCAGCGCGAGGTCGCCCGGCTGACGCCGCAGCACGTCGCGCCAGAGCGTCGTGGTGTCGGCGCGGAACACGTCGGCGGGCTGCGCCGGGACGACGTACCAGTCCTCGCGCGCGATCTCGTTCTCGAGCTGCCCGGCGCCCCAGCCGGCGTAGCCGGCGAAGACCCGCAGGCCGTCGAGCTCGTCGCCGACGATCTCGACGGGCGTGTCGAGGTCGAGGACGGCGAGCCGGTCGGCCACCGGCCTCAGCCCGAGCACGCCCTCGTCGTCGGAGTGCCGCAGCGCGACGGCCAGGGCGCCGTCCTTCTCGACCGGGCCGCCGGAGAACAGCACCTCGGGGGCGGTGCACACCGAGCCCCAGTCGCCGAGCACCTGCGCGACGAGCACCTCGGTGGGCCGGTTGAGGACGACGCCGAGGCAGCCGTCGTCGTTGACGTCGACCAGCAGCACGACGGTGCCGGCGAAGTTCGGGTCGAGCAGCGCGGGCGTGGCGAGCAGCAGCATCCCCGCCCGCACCTCGGTCACCCGCCCATCATGTCCGAACGGCCTCAGGCCGCGAAGGCGGCTCGCAGCCGGTCGAGCCAGGTCGGGCGGACGTCGTCCGCGGGCACGACGGGCGCGCCGCGGTGCAGCGTGCGCGCCCGCTCCTCGAGCCGGGCGCCGATGGGGGCCGCGGCCTCGTCGTCCCCGATGCCGGCGAGGCCGGCCATGGCGGCGAGGTAGGCGTGCTCCTTGCGGGTGGCGGTGGCCATCGCCGCCGCCATCGCCTCGCTCGTCGGCGCGGCGCGGTAGTGGTCGACGACGAGCCGGACGCCGGGCAGCACGTCGCTCGTGGCGGCCCAGGCCGTCGCCACGGCGCCCGGGAGGTCGAGCGGCTGCTCGGACAGCGCCCGCTCGACCTGCCCGGCGAGGCGGGTGTGCCACTTCAGCTGCAGGGCGCCGAGCAGCTCGAGGTCGTCGGCGAAGGTCTCGGTGACGCCCGGGACGTCGGTGGGCAGCAGGCCGTCGCGGCGGGTGTTCGCGGTGGCGACCACCTCGCGCAGCACCTCGCCCCGGCGGTGGAATCGCGTCCAGGTCATGGCGGGCTCCTCGGGTCGTGTGACGCCTCGCATACCGCGAGTACGTACCACCAGTATGTCGCGGTGCGCGCCCGCGACCAACCTTCCCGAGGGGTGATCCCGGGCACCCGCGATCACGCGTGATCGGCCCGTGTGGCGCGGGTCATAGGGTGGTCGGGTGCCCAAGCCAGCGAAGTCCGTCGGCAAGCTGGTCCCGAAGGTGCCCAAGGTGCCGCGCGTCGGCGTTCCCGGGGTCGGCGGACGCCGGGCGGCCTTCTCGGCGAGCACCAAGCGCGACCTCGTCGACGTCGCCGAGCGGCTGTTCACCGAGAACGGCTACGCCGGCACCTCGCTCGACAGCATCGTCGCCGGCGCCGAGGTGACGAAGGGCGCGCTCTACCACCACTTCTCGGGCAAGCAGGCGCTCTTCGAGGCCGTCTTCGAGCGCGTCGAGCGCGACGCCGCCGAGCGCATCCAGGCCGCGCTCGGCGCGCACGCCGACCCGTGGGAGAAGTCGCTCGCCGGGCTGCGGGCGTTCCTCGACGTCGTCCAGGAGCCGGGCTACCGCCGCGTCGTCATCCAGGAGGGCCCGGCCGTGCTCGGCTACGAGCGCTACCGCGAGCTGGAGGAGCGCTCGACCTTCGCCAACGTGCTCGACATCGTGCAGTCGGTGCTGGACGCCGGCACCTGGCGCCTCGACGAGGAGATGAAGCAGATCTTCGCCCGCATCTTCTTCGGGGCGCTGGCCACCGCCGGCGAGACGGTCTCGATCTCCTCGGAGCCGGAGGCCGCCGCCCAGCGCGTGGAGGCCGCCATCGGCTTCATGCTCTCGGGCTTCCAGGTGCTGGTCGAGAACGGCGCCGACCTGCCCAACTCCCTCGCCGACCGCCCCTGAGGCGACGACCACGCGAACGTCTTTGCTGGCGGCCAGTGGTCTCGAAGGCTCGTCGCTAGCGCTCCTCGCACCTCGACCACCGTCGGACGGCGCCGACGATGGTCGAGGTGCGAGGCCGGCCACGGCCGAGCCTCGAGACCCGGTGGCGGCCGGCTACTCCGCGAACTCCACGCTGCCGCCGTCGGCGTCGCGCGGCACCAGCTCGATCCAGGTGTGGCCGGCGGGGACGGTGAGCGGGCCGGCGTCGGTGCGCAGCTCAAGCGGGGAGTCCTCGGTCTCCTTCGACCACTCCCCCCGCACCAGGCGACCGCCGTGGAAGAGCATCGCCTCGCCCTTGCCGACGAACTTGGTCTCGGGCACCGGGTTGCCGGCCGGGTCGACGTAGCCGGCGTCGCCCACCTTGACCCGCAGCACCAGCACCGAGTCGGCCGGGAACTGGTCGTCGTCCGGCGCGAAGGAGTCGACGTTGACGTAGCCGTCGTCCTCGAAGCGCCACGACGTGGAGTGGCTGCCCGAGAACTGGGCGGTCAGCGTGGCCGCCTCGCGGCCTTGGGCCTCGGCGTCGGCGTCCCCGAAGGGCAGGTAGTCCGGCGGTCGGGCGGGCTCCTCGAGCTTCACCGCGTCGGCGACCTTGCCCATGTCGGTGAACAGGTTGTAGGGCGCGCTGCGGGAGTCGTCGCGGTAGAACCCGGGCGAGCTCTCGTTCTGGAACGGGACGTCGGCCTTCTTCAGCCGCTTGATGGTCTGCGCGGCCGCGCCGCTGGTGACCATCGTGGCGTCGACCGGCTTGACGATGCCGATGTCGGAGGCGCGCATCGAGCGCACCGGGCCGACCTTGCCGGGGATGTCGGTGTAGTAGAAGACCGCGAGGCGGGTGGAGCCGCCCTCGACGAGCTCCTCCACCACCATGTCGGCCTCGCCGAGGCCCTGCTGCGGGGCGCTGGCCGAGGTGTTGTCCATCTTGAGCACCAGCACCGGGTGGTCGGTGGCCGAGGCGCCGTCGTCGGCCGGGAGGCCGGTCAGCGGCCAGGTCGGCGGGACGTCGGACTGCTCGGCGCGCGGGGCGCCGGCCACGCTGGTGTCGTCGGTGGGCTCCTCGTCGTCCCCGCCGCCGCAGGCCGAGAGGGCCAGGCTGGTGGTGGCGAGGACGGCGACCAGGGTGGTGCCGGCGCGGGCGCTGACGGAGAGTCGCACGGGGCTCCTCCAGATCGGGGGCATGGTCTATCGCGACGGTAGACTTCAGGCGCAGTCTGCGCCTGCGTCGGGCCGTGGCGGGGGACGCCGCCGGGCGTGTCCCCCGGCGGGTGGGGGCCGGCTCAGCCGAGCTTGGCGCCGCCGTCGACGTACAGCGTCTGGCCGGTGACGTACGACGCCTCGTCGCTGCACAGGAACGCCACGGCGGCGGCGATGTCGTCGGGCGAGCCGACGCGACGCACCGGGTTGCGCTCGGAGTTGAGGCGCTGCAGCTCCTCGGGCTCCATCTTCAGGCGGCGCGCGGTGGCGTCGGTCATCTCGGTGA
Organism: Nocardioides marinquilinus; assembly: GCF_039543705.1. Classification (NCBI taxonomy): domain Bacteria; kingdom Bacillati; phylum Actinomycetota; class Actinomycetes; order Propionibacteriales; family Nocardioidaceae; genus Nocardioides; species Nocardioides marinquilinus. Next base: position 563,804 of record NZ_BAABKG010000002.1, on the reverse strand, counting down.
CGATGAAGCCGGGGGCCACGGCGTTGGCGTTGATGCCGTAGGGGCCGAGCTCGATGCCGAGGGTGCGGGTGAAGCCCTGGATGCCCATCTTCGCGGCGGCGTAGTTGGCCTGGCCGCGGTTGCCCAGCGCCGAGACGCTGGAGAGGTTGCAGATCTTGCCGTACTTCTGCTCGACGAAGTGCTTCTGGGCGGCCCGGGTCATCAGGAACGCACCGCGCAGGTGGACGCCCATCACGACGTCCCAGTCGTCGTCGGTCATCTTGAACAGCAGGTTGTCGCGGGTGACGCCGGCGTTGTTGACCAGCACGTGGATGCCGCCGAGCTCGTCGACGACGCGGGCGATCGCGGCGTCGACCTGCGCGGCGTCGCTGACGTCGGCACCGACGCCGACCGCCTTCGCGCCGTCGGTCAGCGGCAGCCGGCCGGCGGCGTCGGCCGCGGCGGACTCGTCGAGGTCGACCACGGCGACCGAGGCGCCCTCGGCGGCGAGCCGGGAGGCGATCCCGAACCCGATGCCCCGCGCTGCTCCGGTGATGACGGCGACGCGTCCGTCGTAGCGACCCATGCTGACTCCTCTGCTCGTGGCTCCCCGGTCCCGCGCCACGCTAGAGGGCGGGCCTAGCGGGTGCCCAGGGGGGTCTGGAGCAGCAGGGCGAGGGCGGTCAGGGCGAGGATGGCGCCCGTCCCGAACAGCGTCTTGGTCACGCCCTGAAGACGGCGTGGCGCGGGGAAAGGTTGCCACGTTCGCCCACCGCGACCCCGATCCGTTCGATTGAACGGTCTGAGCCGCATCGGGGCTCGAAACCCCGCACGAACCGTTCGATTGAACGGAGTCCGTATCAGTCAGCCCGGCGGCACCGCTGACCCGTCAGACATGTCTGACGGGTCGGCGTCGGCCAGGGCGGCACGCAGGCGGGCGGCGACGTCGGCGGCCTCGCCGTCGGCGTAGGTCGTGCGCGGCCAGAAGAACCCGCGCAGGCCGTCGCCCTTGGTGCGCGGGACGACGTGCAGGTGCAGGTGCGGCACCGACTGGCTGACGGTGTTGTTCATCGCCACGAAGCTGCCCTGCGCGCCGAGCCCGGTCTTCACCGCGACCGCCAGTCGCTGCGCCGCCTCGAAGAAGCCGTCGCGCAGCCCGGCGGGCAGGTCGGGCAGGGTCTCGACGTGCTCGCGCGGCACCAGCAGCACGTGGCCGTGGAAGACGGGGCGCACGTCGAGGAAGCCGACCAGGTCGGGCTCGTCGAGGACGACGTCCGCCGGCGTGGTGCCCGCGACGATCCCGCAGAAGACGCAGGGCTTGGTCGCGGGCACCCGACGAACCTATCTATCCAGTGCCGAGAGCGGCTAGCGCTGGTCGGCCACCCACCAGTCGCGGGCGTTGACGCCGGAGTCGGGGAAGTCGCAGAAGACGCCGTCCACGCCCGCGTCGAAGAGCTGCTCGAGCTCGCCGAGGACGTCGCCCTTGGCGTTGGGGTCGGTGCCGACGCGGAAGTTGGTGGGCAGGAACTGATTCTCGTCGCGCACCGTGTAGACCACGACGCGGACGCCGGCGCGGTGGGCGTCGCGCACCAGCGCGCTCGGGGTGGTGGTGGCGCCGGCGGCGTTGCGCGGCATCACCTGGGCCTTGTCGGGGCCGACCCACTCGGCATAGCGGGCCACGCGCTTCAGGCCGTCGCGCGAGACGATGTCGGCGTAGGTGGTGCCCTCGTCCTTGAGGTCGAACGGGCCGCCGGTGGCGCCGGTGAGCTGCACGAGCGGCAGGTCGGTCTCGTAGTTGAGCTCGCGCAGGTTGGTCACCTCGAACGACTGGATGACGACCTTGCTCTTCTTCTTGTCCAGCCCGAAGCGGTGCAGGGTGCGCAGCAGCGGCTCCTCGAGCGAGAGGCCGATGGAGTCGAAGTAGGTGGGGTGCTTGGTCTCGGGCGCGATGCCGATCTTCGTGCCGAGGCGGCGCTCCCAGGTGCGCACGAGCTTGATCACCTCGACCAGCGTCGGCACCTCGAAGCGGCCGTCGTAGCGGGTGTTGCCGGGCCGGGTGGCCGGGATGCGCTCCTTGGCCCGCAGCGTCTTGAGCTCGGCGAGGGTGAAGTCCTCGGTGAACCAGCCGGTGACGGCGACGCCGTCGATGGTCTTGGTGGTCTTCCGCGGGGCGAACTCGGGGTGGTCGGCGACGTCGGTGGTGCCGCCGATCTCGTTCTCGTGGCGGGCGACGAGGACGCCGTCCTTGGTGGAGACGAGGTCGGGCTCGACGTAGTCGGCGCCGAGGCGGATCGCGAGCTCGTAGGACGCCAGGGTGTGCTCGGGACGGTAGCCCGAGGCGCCGCGGTGGCCGAAGACGAGAGGCCGGCGCAGCTGCTGCACCGACGTGGTCTTCGTCGCGTCGGCCCGCTTCTCGACCGACGGCGCGGGTCGCTCCGTGGGCGCGGGCGCCGCGGTGGCCGGGGCGCTCGGCGCGAGGAGGGTCATGGCGAGGGGAGCCGAGGCGAGGGCGAGCAGGGCGCGCGTCGACGTCCGAGAGGTCCGAGAGGTCATGCACCCCACCTAAGCACCGATCGGTGGCGGGTGGGTGAACGGAGGACGGCGGGAGCCGGGCCGGCTCGGGCCGGCGTGGATCAGTGGCAGACGGTGGTGCGGCACGCCCGCGGCAGGTAGGAGAGCGCGTGGCCGCCGCCGGCGTCGAAGTGCTGGGAGTCGCCGGTGCCGTAGGTCCAGCGCAGGCCGTGGCGGGCCATGATCGCCACGACGGGGTGCGAGCGCGACCGCCAGGCGATGCGCGGGTGCGAGTGCGGCTGCCACCACGAGTTCGGCACCAGGCCGGTGGCCGAGCGGTAGGGGTTCTCCCAGGTGTTGACGTCGAGCGAGCGGCCGTAGGAGTGCGGCGAGCGGACGCCGGGCCGGTTGACGACCCAGCGGCAGTTGAAGGCCGAGGTGTTGCCGGCCGCCATCGAGCGGTGGTCGTCGGCGCCGTTGACGCGCTTGCTGAACCCGAAGCGGTCGACGCGATACATCGAGCGGATCGGGAACCCGCGGTCGTACATCGCGGTGAGCGCGCGGGCCATGTTGTCGGCGGCGCCGGTGGCGGCGACCAGCTCGCCGCGGTAGCGGTAGCCGTCGTAGCCCCAGTAGTTGACGCGCACCAGGCGCAGGCCGGCGCGGCCGACGGGGCAGCCGGGCCGCCAGCTGCGGCCGGTCATGTCGCGCCAGACCCGGTCGGGGATCGGGCGGACGACGGCGGCCGCGCCCTCGCCGGTGGCGCGGGGCTGCGGGGGCAGCTTCACCCGCGGCCGCGGCGCCCCGCGCGGGTAGTCGACCGGGACGCCGGGCGGCAGGTTGTCCAGGGCGTGCACGTTGCTGCGGGCCCCGGTGTACCAGTCGGAGGCCTTCGCGACCGCCCGCCACCGGGTGTCGACGCGGGGCGTGACCCGTGCCCGAGCGCGGCCCTGCTTGCCGGTGGCGACCACGCCGGCGGCGACCCACGGGCCGCCGCGGTCGGAGCGCTGCAGGTCCAACGCGCCACGCACGGGGACGCCGGCCCGCGTGGTCCAGCCGAGCCGGAGGACGGTGCTGCGCTCGTCGACCACCTGGCTCGCGCCGCCGACGGTGACGACGCTCTCGCGCCGCTCGAGACGGCTGAGCCGCAGCTCGCTGCGGGTGGCGCGGTGCTCGGCGTCCCCGGCGAAGAGTGCCCGGAACTGGTTGCGCTCGCGGGTCCGCGACCTCAGGGCTGTGGTGCGCGCCGTGCCGGACTCGTCGGTCGTCGCCGTCCGGACGTCGACCCACCCCTGCTCGCCGTAGCGCTGGAAGGTGACCGTCGCACCGGCCACGCCCGCGCCGTCCGACGTCAGCCGCGCCACCAGCGGGACGGCGGCGTCGGCGTAGCCGGGACGCGTGGTCAGCGTCAGCTCGGACGGCGTCGCCGGCCCAGCCGCCGACGCCCGACCGACGTCGACACCGAGGACGGCGAGCACGAGCGCGGCGGCGGTGGCTGCCGCGGCGAGGGGGCGAAACCGGGAGAGCATGCGCGGATCATGCCTGCTCTGCCCCGCCCCGGCCGGAACGGCTCGCGCGCAGCAACGAGATGACCTCGCCCAGCGAGCCGATCCGGTGGGTGGCCCGGGACAGGTCCTGCGAGGCGGTGAAGGGGTGGTGGACGACGGCGCAGTCGAGCCCGGCGGCGACGGCCGAGGCGAGGCCCCGCGCGGAGTCCTCCACCACGAGCGCCTCGTGCGGCTCGACCCCGAGGCGCTGCAGCGCGGTCAGGTAGGGCTCGGGGTGTGGCTTGGCGTGCTCGTAGTCCTCGCGCACCAGCACCAGCTCGACGTGGTCGAGCAGGTGCCGGTCGTGGTGGATGAGCTCGAAGTCCGCCCGCTTGGACGTCGTCACGACCGCGAGCCGGGCGTGCCGTGCCAGCTCGGCCAGCGTCGCCTCGACGCACGCGATCTCGATGTCCTCGGTGCGCAGGAACTGCTGGTAGTACGCGTCCCTCGCCACCCGCGCCCGGTCGATCGTCGCCTCGTCGACCCCCGCCTCCCGCGCCCGCGCCCACGTGCCGCGCCCGAGGGCCATGTCGGCCAGGTAGTCGTCGAGGTCGAGCGTCACGCCGACGTCGGCGAGCGCCCGACGTCCGGCTTCGAAGTACCACCGCTCGGTGTCGACCAGCACGCCGTCGTGGTCGAGCAGGACGACGCTCTTCACCCGCCGGTCCCTACCGCGTCGCCGAGGCGTGGCTCGGGGCGCCTCCGGGCTCGTCGCCGAGCTCGTCGGCGGCCGCGACGACGAGGCCGCCGACCATGAAGGCGACGATGACGGCGACGAGGGTCGGGGTGGCGAGGTCGGGGATGAACCGGCGGAACCCCTCCGGCTCGGTCGCCTGCCCGTGGTAGCCGTGGATGAGGGCGTGGCCCTTGCCGCGCTGCAGCAGGTAGCGGTTGACCGGGAGCGCGGCGACGAACGCCACCGCCAGGGAGATCATCATGCCGACCCAGAAGACGACGTTGACGAGGCCGGCGTCCATCGCCCCCGGGATCAGCGCCATGACCAGGTTGTCGAACAGCTCCATCGTGGCGATCGAGACGGTGTCGGCGGCGAGGACGAGACCGAGGGCGGCGGCGACGCCCAGCCCGGTCTTGACGAGCGGGAGGCTCGACAGCGTGAAGCCGAAGACGAAGGCCAGCGCGACCGAGAGTGCGACGGTCCAGCCGGTGGCGAGACCCAGCGCCGTGCCGACCATCAGTCCGGCAATCTCGCCGATCGCGCAGCCGGCGAGGCAGTGCAGCGTGGCACTGACGGCCATCGCGTTGACCGACCCGTGGCCGGTGTCGGGGCCGGCATCGTGGCCGGTGTCGTGGCTGTGGTGGGTGGTCATCGGTCGGCTCCGTCCTCGGTGATGGAGAGCAGCTCGCGCAGGCAGTGGTCGAGCAGCTGGTGGGGGAAGGCGTCGGCGAGGCGGTAGTGGACGACGCGCCCGTCGCGGCGGGTCTGCACGAGGCCGGCCGTCCGCAGCAGCTTGAGCGCGTAGGACGACTGGTCCTCGGTGACGCCGAGCGCGAGGGCGAGGTCGCCGACGCACAGCTCGTCGGCGGCGACGAGCGCGAACAGCATGCGCACGCGGGTCGGGTCGGCCAGCAGGCCGAGCAGGTCGGCGAGCCGCTGGGCTTCGTCCGGCGCCGGGACGCCGTCGGCGGCGTGCGCGACGGCGGTCGGGTCGACCGGGTGGCGGTGCGTCGTGGACATGCCCGTACAACCGTACGGACGTCCGGGTATTCCCGGCCGACCCCGCCGCCCCGCCGCCCGGGCCAGGCGGCCCCGCCCCCCGGACCGGGCGGGGCCGTCGGGCTCAGCCGAGCAGCTGCTCCATGGTGTCGATCTCGGCCTGCTGCGTCTCGACGATCGTGCCGGCCAGTGCAGTGGCGTCCTCGTTGACGCCGTCGGCCTGCTCGGCCTCGGCCATCTCGATCGCGCCGCGGTGGTGCTCGATCATCATCTCGAGCCACAGGGACTGGAACTCGGCGTCGCCGGCGTTCTCGAGGGCGTCGAGGTCCTCGGCGGTCATCGCCCCGGGCATGTCCATGTCCATCCCCTCCATGCTGCTGCTCATGTCGTCCATGTCGTGGCGGGCGTTGGCGTGGTCGAGCGAGGTCTGGGGCACCTCCTGGCCCCAGTCGTCCAGCCAGTCGCTCATCGTCTCGATCTCCGGCACCTGGGCGGCCCGGATGGCCTCGGCGACCTGTGCGACGCCGGGGTCGAGCCGGCGCCCCTGCGTCATGACGACCATCTGCACCGCCTGGGCGTGGTGCTGGACCATGTCGCTCGCGAACTGGACGTCGGCGTCGTTGAACACGGCGCCGGACGACGCGGTCCGGGTCTCGCCGGGGTCGCTGCCCGACGCCGGCTGGTCGTCCGTGGTGTCGCCGCCGCAGGCGGACAGGCCGCCGGCGAGGACGAGCGTGAGGGCGGCGGCGAACGCGGCGCCGCGGGCAAGACGGGTGCTGCGGCTACTGCGGTTACTGCGGTTACTGCGGTTACTGCGGTTACTGCGGTTACGGGTGTTGCTCATGTCGGTGGGTGCTCCTCCGGTGCTGGTACGTGGGCAGGCGTCGTCCCCGCTCGAACCCGTGGGTGCGGCGGCGGGGCCGGTGCCGGTCAGCAGCGGTGGATGCAGAGACGGACCAGGTCCGGTGGCGCCGGGTCGCGGGCCCGCACCCGCACCGCCGTTGGGGCGAGTGCCGGGCGGACCGGTGGCGCGAGGCGGGACGGCCACCGCAGCCGGGCTCCGGCGCCGAGCGCGAGCAGCGCTCCGAGGACGGCGAGACAGAGCTCGAGCAGGTCCGTCCCGCCGTGCCCCTCGCCGTGCCCCGGTCGGTCGGCGTCGCCGGCCGCGCCGGTCGCGTGGCCGGCGTCCTCGTGGCTCGCGTGGTGGCCGACGACGGGAGCGGCGTCCGGGGCCGTCGTGCTCGACGTGCCCGTCATGCCGGGCAGGAGGCCGTGCCCCGAGCTGCCGTGGTCGGCCAGCCCGTGCATGGAGAACAGGCCCGCGAGAGTCAGCAGCAGGGCCGCCAGCCGCCCGGCCGCGTGCCGGCGCGACCGGCGGTGCGCGCTCGCTCGCAGGCCACTCATCGCCTCGATCGTAGGAGACGGGCCAGAGGCGTCCCGCTCGCCGCGGGCTCAGGGGTGATCGACGGCCACTAACGACGACGGCACCCGGGGTGCCGGGTGCCGCGGTCGTCCCACCGCGCTCGACAGGCCAGGACGGGCGTGCCCGAGTGGGCGGCGTCGCGTCGTGGGCGTCGTGCGCGTGGCTGGTGGAGCTGCGGGGAATCGAACCCCGGTCCTCGAGCGGCGTGCCAGGTCTTCTCCGGGTGCAGTCAGCTAGAGCGTTTTCTCGGCCCCGGCGCTCGCGCTGACGCGTCGCCGACAGGCCCAGTCGGGTTTGAGTCCCGGATCACCCACCCCGACGGCAGGTGATCAGCAAGCCTTCTAGATGACGCCAGGGTCCGGGACGAAGGCGGATGCCCGGTCTGACGCTTCGATCACCGCTCAGGCGGCGAGAGCGAAGGAACTGCGCTTAGCGTTGGCAGTTATTGGTTTCCAGCGATCGTTTACGAGATGACGCTGGCTCCTCGACCCGCTTCCCCTGGGCACGTTCGTCCCAAGTCGAAACCGATCAGCCCCTCTTGAGTTGTGACCTCAGTCTACCGGGTCGGCCCCGGTCGGCGTCACGATGACGTCGACCGCCACCAGCTCGACGTCCGAGGTGCAGCCGTAGGCGTGCGGGGCGTCGGCCGCCCACGCGTGGTGGACGCCGGGGGCGAGCGGGGTCGTCGTCCCGGCGGTCTCGAGCACGCCCTCCCCTGCGATGACGACCAGCTGCTCGCGGACGCCGGGCGCGTGCGCGGGCGAGCGGCGGGTGGCGCCGGGGCGCACGCGCACCAGGTAGACCTCGGTGGTGCGGCCGGGGTCGTGACGCACGTGCAGCCGCGTCGTGGTGAGCGCGTCGTCGCCGACGACGTCGTCCCCCTCGGCGACCAGCGCGGCCAGCGGGACGCCGAGCGGCCCGGCCAGCGCGTAGAGGGTGTCGAGCGTGGGGTTGCGGCGTCCGGCCTCGAGCTCGGAGAGCGTCGCCTTGCCGACGCCGGCCCGCGCGGCGAGCGCGCTCAGCGACAGCCCCCGCTCGGTGCGGACGGCGCGGATGCGCGCGCCGGTGGACGCCCCGGTCGCGGTCACGGCCACCACCCCCTAGGCTGCGTTCGGTTCACGGAACGTTCGGTGAACCGAACGCTGTCACAGGGAGGATAGCCGTGCCGGAGACCAGCGACCGAGGCCTCGCAGCGCCGGTCACCGCGGGCGTCGTCGCCGCGGTCGTCGGCTTCAGCAGCTCGTTCGTGGTCGTGCTCGCCGGGCTGGTGGCCGTCGGCGCCACGGCGGCCCAGGCGGCGTCCGGTCTGGTGGCGCTCTGCGTGATGCAGGCGCTCGGCATGGCGTGGCTCAGCCTGCGCCACCGGGTGCCGCTGGCGCTGGCGTGGTCGACGCCGGGCGCGGCGCTCATGGTCTCGACCGGCGCGGTGACCGGCGGCTGGCCGGCCGCCGTCGGCGCCTTCCTCGTCGCGGGCGCGTTGATCGTGCTCACCGGGCTGGTGCCGAGGCTCGGCGACCTCGTCGCCTCGATCCCGGTGCCGCTGGCGCGGGCGATGCTGGCCGGCGTCCTGCTGCCGCTGTGCGTCGAGCCGGTGGTCGCGCTGGCCGACTCCCCCGCCGAGGTGGCGCCCGTCGTCCTCACCTGGCTGGTGCTGCTGCGGCTGGCGCCGCGGTGGGCGGTGCCGGCGTCGCTGGCCGTGGCGCTGCTCGTGGTCGTCGTCGCGGCGGGCGACCAGGTCGCGACCGGCGACCTCGCACCCTCGCTCACCCTCACCACGCCGCACTGGACGGCGTCCGCGCTGCTCGGCCTGGCGCTGCCGCTCTACGTCGTCACGATGGCCTCGCAGAACGTGCCGGGCGTGGCGGTGATGGCCGGCCTCGGCTGGCGGGTGCCGTGGCGCGAGGCGATGAGCGTCACCGGCCTGGCCACGATCGCCGCCTCGCCCTTCGGCGGTCACGCGGTCAACCTGGCCGCGATCACCGCCGCCATGACCGGCGGCCCGGACGCCGGCCCCGACCGCGAGCGCCGCTGGATCGCGCCGGTCACCGCCGCCGTCAGCTACCTCGTCATCGCCGCCGGCTGCGGCGTGCTCACCGCGCTGGTGGCGGCCGCGCCCGAGGGCGTCGTCCAGTCGGCGGCCGGGCTGGCGCTGCTCGGCGTGCTGGCGGCGTCGTTGCGCGAGGCGCTGGCCGAGGACGAGGACCGCGTGCCCGCCGTCGCCTGCCTGGTCGTCGCGGCCTCGGGCGTGACCGTGCTCGGCGTCGGCGCCGCGTTCTGGGCGCTGGTGACCGGCCTGGTGGTGCGGGCGGTGCTGCGCACGGGCGTCAGCGACGCGCCCACGCCGCCAGCGCACCGGAGCCCGGGCCGGCCAGCTCGTCGAGGCGGACGCCGCGCCGCATGATCGCCAAGGCGAGCGCCTCGGCCGGCCCCTCGACCCGCGGGCCGGTGCCGCCCGACCAGTCGACGTCGGTCGTGGCGTAGGTCAGCGACGGCAGGCCGCGGCCGACGAAGGCCAGCCGCGCCTTCCTCGAGACCAGGAAGTCGAGCATCACCGGCCACGGGTCGAGCGGCCGGTCGGTCGTCGTCCCGAGCGGCTCGAGGCAGTCGAGGCGGTGCACGAAGAGGTCGGTCAGCGGCATCACCCACGTGCCGCCGGGCGGCACGAAGCGGCTGTCGGCCCGCTCGCGCAGCGTGGCGACGAGCTCGTCGGTGGGCAGCCCGGCGCGGGCGGCCGCCATCCGCTGGTTGGCGCGGTCGAACCGGAACCCCGACAGCGCCATCGCCCTCATCGCCGCGGCCATCGACGTGGTGGGGCCGACCATCGTGTGCGCCACGACGTCCCTGACGGTCCAGCCCTCGCACAGCGACGGGGTCGCCCACTGCTCGGGCGTCAGCGGGTCGAGCGCGTCGGCGAAGGCCCGCCGCTCGGTGGCCAGCAGCGCCCAGGCGGTCTCGTCGTCCACGGCGGCAGCCAACCAGTGGACGACGGCCCGCGGCTAGGGCGTGTCCGCGACCGCGCGCCCGGCGCCGAGCAGCCCGACGGCGTTGTGCCAGCACACGTCGCGCAGCCAGTCGTCGCCGAGGTCGAGGGCGACCAGGGCGTCGAGCTGCTCGGCGTAGGGGAACGGCAGCGTGGGGAAGTCGGAGCCCCACAGCACGCGCTCGCGCAGGTCGGACAGCATCGGCAGCACCTCGCGGTCGAGGTGCTCGGCGAAGAACTCGCTCAGCGCCATGGAGGTGTCGAGGAAGACGTGGTCGTGGCGGGCGGCCAGCCGCGCGAACTCGACGCACTCGGGCGCGCCGAGGTGGGCGACGACGACCCGCAGCGTCGGGTGGACGGCGAGCACCCGGGCCAGCGACTGCGGGCCGGTGAACTCGGTGGGCACCGGCCCGGACCCGGAGTGCACGAGCACCGGCGTGCCCGAGGCGGCCAGCACCTCCCAGGCGGGTGCCAGCAGCGGGTCGTCGAGCAGGAAGCCGCCGACCTGCTGGTGCAGCTTGAACAGCTCGACGCCCGCCTCGACCAGGTCGGCGACGTAGCCCGCGACGTCCGGCTCGGGGAAGAAGGTGCCCGACCAGACGACGTCCGGGTTGGCCTCGGCGAACCCGCGGGCCCAGTCGTTCATGAAGCCGGCGACGCCGGGCTTGTGGGCGTAGGGCAGCGTGGGGAACCGCCGGACGCCGAACGCGCGCAGCAGCGCGAGGCGCTCCTCGACCGGCTGGCGGTAGCGGATCGGCCACTCCCGCCCGATCAGCGGACCCGCCTGGTCGAAGACCCGCCACACCGCCCGCTCGATGGCCGGCGGGTGGAAGTGCACGTGCACGTCGAACAGCCCGGGCAGGCCGAGCGACGTCCAGACCTCGCGGACCCGCTCGACGGGCTCCCCGTCGACAGGCCCTTCGACAGGCTCGGGGCCCGTCTCAGTCACGCATGCCCTTCAGGCGGCGTCCGACCGCCTGCTCGACCTCGCGCTTGGCGGTGCGCTCGGCGATGGACTGCCGCTTGTCCCACGACTTCTTGCCGCGGCCGAGGCCGATCTCGATCTTCGCCCTGCCGTCCTTGAAGTACAGCGCGAGCGGGACGACGGTGAAGCCCTTCTCGTTCACGCGGCGCTCGATCTTGTCGATCTCGACGCGGTTGAGCAGCAGCTTGCGCTTGCGGCGGGCGGAGTGGTTGGTCCAGGTGCCGTTGAGGTACTCGGGGATGTGGACGCCGTGCAGCCATGCCTCGCCGCGCTCGATGTCGACGAACCCGTCGACCAGCGACGCCCGCCCCATGCGCAACGACTTCACCTCGGTGCCCATCAGCACCATGCCGGCCTCGTAGACGTCGTCGATGGCGTAGTCGTGGCGCGCCTTCTTGTTCTGCGCCACCATCTTCTGCCCCCGCTCACGTGCCATGCCCCGATCCTCCCAGAGCGGGCAACGGGTTTGGCGTGGGTGGCGTGGTGGAGGGAGTGGCCGAGAACGTCAGGGATCCCCGGTGAACCGGGTATCGCTGACGTTCTGGGGCGATGCAGCACCCGAGAAGCGGCGGGACAAGGCGAGAAGGTGAGGACCGTTGTGCCCTCTGGCCGCTGTTGTCCACAGGGCGCCAGGCCCCCGGTTTGTCCCCAGGGACGCCGCGGGCAGCCGTCGCCGCATGATGCAGCCGAACCCGCGCCGCCGTCCGACCGAACGGACGGCCGACCACCCACGCAACGCCCCCGTCGTCCTGCGCAAGGAGCTGAACGCGCTCGGTTACCACGACCGGGCGATCGCCGCGATGGTGCGGCGGGGCCAGCTTGCGCGGGTGCGTCGCGGCGCCTACGCCTCCGGCCCCGTGGTCGCCGGTCTCGACGAGGCCGGCCGCTACGGGCTGGTGAGCAGGGCGGCGGTCAAGCAGGCCAAGACCGACGTCGTCCTGTCGCACGTCTCGGCCGCAGCCGAGTACGACGCGCCGATGTGGGGCCTCGACCTGCGCGAGACCCACCTGACGCGCACCGACGGTCGCACCGGGCGCCGCGAGGCCGGCATCGCGCAGCACTGCGGACGATCGAGGACGGCGACGTGGTCGAGCGCAACGGGCTGCTCGTCATGAGCGGCACCCGAACGGCCCTCGAGGTCACGACGGTCGCGCCGCTCGATCCGAGCGTGGTGGTCGTCAGCCACCTTCTGAACCTCGGGCACACCACCGAGGACCAGCTGCTCGCGCACTACGGGCGGATGGCGGAGTGGCCGGGCAGCGGCAAGACCGACCTCGTCCTGCGCCTGGCCGATGCGCGATTCGACTCGATCGGCGAGACCCGGACCTACCTGATGCTGTTCCGTGCCCACATCGACATGCCCGAGCCGCAGTACAAGATCCACGATGACGGCGTCCTGGTCGCCGAGCTCGACTTCGCCTGGCCCGACCTCGGCGTCTGGCTCGAGTTCGACGGCTTCGTGAAGTACCAGAAGCTGCTGGAGGAGGGCGAGAGCGCGAGCGAGGTCGTCGTCCGCGAGAAGAGGCGGGAGGACCTGGTCCGTCGGTTGACCGGGTGGGAGTGCATCCGGCTCACGTGGGCCGACCTTTCCCGGCCCGAGCGCACCGCGGCGATGATCCAGCGGGTGCTGGACGGACGGCGCGCCGCGGCCTGAGCCCGGCGGACGGCGTCCGGCCGAATGGCTGGACAGTCCGGGCCGGGGGCCGAGCTTCTCGGGTTCTCCACCCGCTTCTCTGGCAATGCATTGCCGGAGAACGTCAGGGATCCCCGGTGAACCGGGTATCCCTGACGGCCCCGGCAGACCGTGCCTGCGAACCGACCTACAGGTACGTCATCGGGTCGACGGCGACGCCGTCGGCCATGACGGTGAAGTGCAGGTGGCAGCCGGTCGACCAGCCGGTGGTGCCCACGTAGCCGACGACGTCGCCGCGGCCGACGCGCTGACCCTCGGAGGCCCGGTAGCCCGACATGTGGTTGTAGATCAGCACCAGGTTCTTGCCGTTGACGTTGCCGATCGACAGGTAGAGCCGGTTGCCGTAGACCGAGTCGTAGTAGGTGTCGATCACGGTGCCGGACGCCGCGGCGTACAGCGGGCTGCCGCAGGCGGCGCCGAAGTCGGTGCCGTTGTGCAGGCTGTAGTAGCCGTAGATCGGGTGGGTGCGGTAGCCGAAGGGCGAGGTGACGTAGCCGTTGCTCGGGTTGCCGAGGTAGCCGTCGGAGCGTCCGACGAAGCCCTTGCGGCTGGCCTGACGCTCGGCGAGCGCCTTGAGCTGGCCGGCGATCTTCTGCTCCCGCTCGCGCAGCTTGCGCAGCACGGCACGGTCGGCGGCCTTGGCCTCGTAGGCGTCCTTGCGGGCAGCGCGGGCCTGCTGCACGAGCCCGGTGATGCGGTCGCGGGCCGTCTCTGCCTCGGTGACCAGGCCGCGCATCGTCTCGAGGTGCTCGGCGGCCTCGGTGCGCTTGACCTCGACCGCCGCGGTGGTGCGCTCGACCTCCGCGCGCTCGTCGGCGAGCGTGGCCTCGACCTCCTCCAGCGCCTGGAAGGTGCGCGACTGCTGGGCGAGCAGCACCTGGTCGCCGACCTGCTGGCGGGTCAGGTCCTCCACGGAGGTGTCCGAGAGCAGCCGGCCGAGGGCGCGCACCTGCGGGTCGCCCTGCGTCGAGAGGGTCAGCACCATCTCGCGTGCCTCCGCGCGCTGCTGCTCGACGCCGGCGCTGGCCGTGGCGAGCGCGGTGGTGGCGCGGTCGAGCTCGGCCTCGGCGTCCAGCAGCTGCTGCTGCAGCAGGGCGTCGCGATCGCGGGCGGCCTGCAGGCGCACCCGGACGTCGCTCAGGTGGGTGCGCGCGACGTCGAGCCGCTGCTCGACGCGGTCGACGGCGCCGGCGGCCCGCGACGCGTCGCGACTGGCCTCCTGCAGCTCGTCGCGCGCGTCGGAGATGCGGCCCTGCACGTCTCGTTGGCGGTTCTTCAGGTCGTCGTCACGGTCGTCGGCGTGGGCGAGCGGGATCGCGAGGGCGGCCAGGGTCACCAGGCTCGCCGTGATGGCGGCGATGCGCTGACGTGCCGCGCCGGGGAAGGAGCGCACTTGCAGTACTACCCATCGTGTCGGGGAAGGCGGTGGGTCGGACGCGGGGAACGCTAGGCGACGCGGGTCAGTATCTGAGGTATTTGCGGGTCAGCAGGAGTGTCGGCAGCACCGTCAGCACCGCTCCGGCGATCGCGATGACGACCACGGCCAGCAGGTACTCCGGCCACGCGACCACCGGGACGCCGCCGATGCGGTCGGCGATGCGGTCGATCACGATGAACTTGGTGAACGCCGCCAGCGCGCCCGCGGCGAACAGCACGCCGAGCAGGGCCAGCACGAGCGCCTCGAGCAGGAACGGCAGCGCGATGAAGATCCGCGAGGCGCCGACCAGCCGCATGATCTCGATCTCGCGGCGCCGGGCGAGGGCGGCGAGCCGGATGGTGTTGGCGACCATCAGCACCGCGGCCAGCAGCAGCACGCCGGCCACCACGTAGGCGCTGGTCTCGAGGTCGTCGATGAGCGTGACGATGCTGCCCACCTGCTCCTCGGGCGGGACGACGTCGCGCACGCCGTCGAGGTCCTCGACCGCGCTGACCACCGCCTCGTCCTCGGCCGGGTCCTCGAGCTGGATCCAGATGGTCTCCGGCACGTCCTCGACGTCGAAGACGGGGTCGGGGCCCTCGAACAGCTCGGGTCCGTAGAGCTCCTTGAGCTTCTCCAGACCCTCGGCCTTGCTCTCCTCGCGCACGTCGACGACGTCCGGGCTGTCGTCGACGGCCGCGAGGACCGCCGCCTTCTGCTCCGGCGTCACCTCGGAGGTGCACTGGGGGAACTGCGCCTCGTCGGGGACGCAGAGGGTGACCTGCACCTCCAGCTCGCTGGAGAGCGCGTCGACGGTGAACTCGGACTGCTTGCTCAGCATCACCCCGACCCCGGCGAGGGTCAGGGACACGAAGAGGGTCAGCACGACGGCCGCGCTCATCGACAGGTTGCGGCGCAGGCCCTGGCGCAGGTTGGTGCTCACGTGGCGCAGCTGCATGTAGCGGGAGACTCCTGTGGATCAGGTGGTGCGGGTGGCGGGAGCGGACGGCGTCCGGCCCGGCTAGTGCTGCTGGAAGCCGTAGACGCCGGTCGCCTCGTCGCGCACGACGCTGCCGTGGTCGAGCTCGACGACGCGCTTGCGCATCTGGTCGACCACGCCGTTGTCGTGGGTGGCCATCACCACGGTGGTGCCGGACTGGTTGATGCGGTCGAGCAGCTTCATGATGCCCACCGAGGTGGTGGGGTCGAGGTTGCCGGTGGGCTCGTCGGCGATGAGGATCATCGGGTCGTTGACCATCGCGCGGGCGATCGCGACGCGCTGCTGCTCACCGCCCGAGAGCTCCTCGGGCATGCGGCCGCCCTTGTCGGCCAGCCCGACCAGCTCGAGGGTGGCGGGCACGGCGCGCCGGATGTCGCGGCCCGACCGGCCCGTCACCTGCATCGCGAAGGCGACGTTCTGGCTGACGGTCTTGGTCGGCAGCAGCCGGAAGTCCTGGAAGACGGTGCCGATCTGGCGGCGCAGCCGCGGCACCTTCCAGGTGGCGAGGCGGTTGATCTCCTTGCCGGCGACGTAGACGCGGCCGGTGGTGGGGCGCAGCTCGCGCAGCATCAGGCGCAGCGCCGTGGACTTGCCCGACCCCGACGAGCCGACGAGGAAGACGAACTCGCCCTTGTCGACGTTGATCGACACCTGGCTCAGTGCCGGTTTGCCGGGCCCCGGGTAGCTCTTGGTGACCTTCTCGAACCGAATCACCGGCCCGACGGTACGCGACCGGGCAACGCGCATGGCAAACCGCGATCCGTAGGGTGTCGGGGTGTCCAGGAAGGTCCTCGTCGCTCTCGCCGCGGTCGTCGTGACGGTCGCCGCGGTGGCGGTCGGCGTCGTGGTGCTCGACGGGGACGACGGGGACGACGCCGCCCCGCCGACGCCCTCGGCTCCCACGGTGTCGCCCACGGTGGAGACCACGCCGCTCTCCGACTACGACACCACCGTCGTGGCGCTGCAGCGCGCGTCGTTCTGCGACGCGATCGACGACGAGACGCTGGCCGTCGCGCTCGGCCTGGACGACGGCGCGACCCCCGCGGTCTCGCAGGCCGACGCCTACGTGGACGGCGACCGGGCCGAGGTCGGCGGCGTGACCGACGTCGTCCACGAGTTCGGCTGCCGGTGGCGCACCGACGACGCCGTCGCCCGCGGCTGGGTCTTCGCGCCCCCGGTGACCTCGCGCGAGGCGCGGGCGCTGCGCCGCGCCGCCGTCGCCGAGGAGGGCTGCGAGGTCGCCGGCCGCGCGCCCGACTTCGGGCTGCGCTCGGTCGCGCTGCTCTGCGAGGCGCCGCGCGGCACCGAGACGTCGTTCCGCGGCCTGTTCGGCGACGCCTGGCTGACCTGCTCGGTGACCGTCAGCGGCACCGACACCCCCGAGGCCGAGCTGCTCGACCGCACCGGCCGCTGGTGCGTCGGCGTCGCCCAGGCCGCCGCGGTCGCCGGCTGACGCGCCCCGACCCCGACGGGCCGGAGGTCTCGAGGCTCGTCGCCAGGGCTCCTCGCACCTCGACCATCGTCGGGGCCACCCCACGATGGTCGAGGTGCGAGACCCCTGAGCGTCAACGCGAACCCGGCCGCACGGACCCTGAGCCTGTCGAAGGGCAGCCCCACGCGAGCGAATGTCCCCGCCGGGGGCCGGCATCACGATGGTCGAGGTGTGAGGCCGGCCGCGGCCGAGCCTCGAGACCCCGGAGCGTCGACGCGAACCCGACCCCACGGACCCTGAGCCTGTCGAAGGGCAGCCCCACGCGAACCTCCCCGCCGGGGGCCGGCATCACGATGGTCGAGGTGCGAGGCCGGCCACGGCCGAGCCTCGAGACCCCGGAGCGTCGACGCGAACCCGACCCCACGGACCCTGAGCCTGTCGAAGGGCAGCCCCACGCGAACGTCCCCCCGGTGGGCCGGTGGTTTCGACGACGCTCGTTCCTCGCTGCTCGACCACCGGAGGTCAGGCGTCGACGACCCACCAGGCGGCGTACGGGGGCAGCCAGACGACGCCGTCGGCGCCGGCGGTGACGAGGTGGCCGCCGATGGCGTCGAGGGGGGTGGTGAGGCCGGCGTCGTGCAGCACCGACAGCGGCAGCGGGCGGGGCTCGGGCGTCACGTTGTAGACCCCGACCAGCACGCCGCTCGGGTGGCGCCGGACGACGGCGAGCAGGCCGTCGTCCACCCGGCCGCCGTCGACGTCGAGCACCTCGACCGGGGCGGAGGCGTGCAGCTGCGGCAGCGCGGCGCGCACCCGGGCGAGGTGGGCGAGGCCGCCCAGCACCCGGCCGGCGTCGGAGCCGGGGTCGCGGCCGGCGGCGAGGTCGGCGTCGGTGACGCGGGGGCGGTGGGCCCAGCGGTTGTCGTCCTCGTGGCCGGGCTCGGCGGCCCAGTCGGGATCGTTGGGCAGGCCGAGCTCGTCGCCGCTCCACACCACCGGCACCCCGCCCCAGCCGAACGCCACCGCGTGCGCCAGGAAGACGCGGGCGAAGGCGCCCTCGGGGTCGCGGCGGCCGGCGCCGAGGCCGGCGAGCGAGGCCGACGTCCCGCTGATGCGGCGGTCGCCGGTGGCCGGGTTGTGCTGGAAGACCAGGCCCTCGGCCCACGAGCCGGGGTGCACCCCGGCGTACCAGTCGGCCAGGAAGTGGCGGTGGCCCGGGCCGGTGACGCCGACGGCGCCCGCGTCGGCGTCGTCGATGGCCCAGCCGATGTCGTCGTGGCAGCGCACGTAGGTGATCCAGGTGCCGCTCGGCGGGGTGGCCGGCAGGTGGCCGAGCGCGCGCCGGGCGAGCCGCGTCTCGCCGGCGGCGAGCATCGACCACACCTGCACCATGAGGCTGTTGTGGTAGGCGAGGTCGCTGACCCGGCCGGTGCGCTCGCCGACGCCGAGGTAGGGCGTGAGGTCGCGCGGGCCGACGATCGCCTCGGCCTTGAACAGCAGCGCCGGCGCCGCCATCCGGGCCACCGCCCGCAGCGCCTGCGTGATCGCGTGCACCTCGGGCTGGTTCTGGCAGTCGGTGCCCAGGCGCTTCCACAGGAAGGCGATGGCGTCGAGGCGCAGCACCTCGACGCCGAGGTTGGCGAGGTCGACGACGATGTCCGCGAACTCGGCGAGGACGGCGGGATTCGCCCAGTTCAGGTCCCACTGGAACGCGTTGAACGTCGTCCACACCCAGGCGTCGAGGTCGGGGTCGTGGGTGAAGCTGCCTGGCGCGAAGTCGGGGAAGACGTCGGGCAGCGTGCGCTCGTACTGGTCGGGCAGCTCGCGGTCGGCGAAGACGTGGAAGTAGCCGCGGTACGTCGGGTCGCCGGCGCGCGCGGCGGCCGCCCAGGCGTGCTCGCGGGCGACGTGGTTGAGCACGAGGTCGACCACCAGGCTGATGCCGCGGCCGCGCAGGGTGGCGGCGAGCTCGCGCAGGTCGTCGACCGTGCCGAGGTCGGCGCGGACGGCGCGGTAGTCGGCCACCGCGTAGCCGCCGTCGTTGTCGCCCTCGCGGGGCTGCAGCAGCGGCATCAGGTGCAGGTAGGTGACGCCGAGCGCCTGCAGGTGGTCGAGGCGCTGCTCGATCCCGCGCAGGGTGCCGTCGGGTGCGAACCGGTCGGCGTAGCAGGCGTAGCCGACCATGCCTGGCTGCTGCACCCAGTCGGGACGCAGCAGCCGCCGGTCGTCGAGGTCGCGCAGGTCGCGGTCGCGCTCGGCGTACCCCCGGGCCGCCGACTGCACCAGCCGGACGGCGACCGCCTCGGCGTCGTCGTGGACGGCGGCCACGCCGGCCAGCAGGTCGGGCCACCAGCGCTCGAGCCGCAGCGCGAAGGTCTGGCGGCGACGTCGGCCGAGGTGGGCCAGGGCGGCGTCGGCGGCCGAGCGAGCGGCGTCCGGCGGGGTGCTCACGCGCCAGTTGTACACGGTGTGCAACCGGCGCGGGGACCCACGCGTGTCTGGTTCACTCGGCGGCCTCAGGGGTCGCCGCCCCGACCGGAGGGCCGCGATGCCACCAGACCGCAGCACGAGCAGGGAGCGCGACTTCGCCGCGTTCTACGACGCGACGTGGGGGCGCACCGTCGCGTGCGCCTACGCCGTCACCGGTGACCTTGCCGTGGCCGAGGAGCTCGCGCAGGAGGCCTACACCCGCGCGTGGTCGCGGTGGAGCCGGCTGCGCGGGTACGACGAGCCGGCCGCCTGGGTGCGGCAGGTCGCCACGCGGCTGGCCGTCAGCAGCTGGCGACGCCGTCGGACGGCGACCGCCTGGCTCGGGCGGCAGCGTCCGCCGGAGCCGGCGCGCGGGCCCGACGAGACCAGCGTCGCGCTGGTGCGGGCGCTGCGTGAGCTGCCCGAGGCCCAGCGCCGGGCGCTGGTGCTGCACCACCTCGCCGGCCTGCCGGTCGCCGAGGTGGCCGCCGTCGAGCGGTGCCCCGAGGGCACCGTCAAGGCGCGGCTCTCCCGCGGGCGGGCGGCGCTCGCCGTCCTGCTCGACCCCTCGAACGACACACCGGACAACACCGATGCGGAGCCCTCCCATGCCTGAGACCTTCGACCTCGACCGCGCCTTCGACGACCTCGCGCGCGACGTCGCCGACACCTCGTGCGGCCGCGGCGCCGACCGGGCCGTCGCGTCGTCCCGCCGTCGGCGGGCCGTCGGCGTGGGCGCCGGTGCCGTCGCCGCGTTGGCCGCCGTCGCGGTTTGCGTGCCGCTGCTGACCGGTGGTGGCGGCACGGCCACCGACCCGGCCGGCCCCTCGCCGACCACTCCCCCGCCGACTGCTCCCCCGCCGGAGGCGCCGGCGCCGGCTCCGCTGACGGCCGAGTCGCTCTCCGCAGCCACCGCACCGTGGGTCGACGGCTGGCGGGAGGGCGGGTCCCCCGTGCTCACCGACGGCCCCTGCCTGTCGGCCGGACGCGCCGAGCCGCGGGCCGAAGGCGCCACCGAGCTGCGCGCCGGCCAGGTCGGCGCGGGCCGGGTCTACAGCGTGTGGGAGGACGCCGCGCAGGCCCGCGACGTCGGCGACCGCATCGTCACCGGCTTCGCCGCGTGCGCCGACGGCCCGATGGCCGCGACCGCGGTCGACGTCCCCGGCGCGAGCGTCATCGCCTACGACTACCCCGACGGGTCCGGCGCCGACGGCACCCTCTGGCTCGCCGTCACCGGCGACCGCGTCGGCCTGCTGACCATCGTGGGCGTCGACACCCCGCCCGCCGACGTCCTCGACGCCGTCGGCACCGCCCTCGTCGCCGACCTCGCCTCCGACGAAGGCTGAGGTCGACCCGTCAGACATGTCTGACGGGTCACCGCGAGATCGACGCTGACCCGTCGGACATGTCTGACGGGTCAGCGTGGTGGGTCAGGCGTCGGCGGCCGCGGCGTCGCGCTCGGAGCCGCGGCGCCAGCGGATGCCGGCCTCGAGGAAGCCGTCGATCTCGCCGTCGAAGACCGAGGTGGGGTTGCCGACCTCGAAGCCGGTGCGGAGGTCCTTGACGATCTGGTAGGGGTTCAGCACGTAGTTGCGCATCTGGTCGCCCCAGCTGGCGGCGACGTCGCCCTTGAGGTCCTTCTTGAGCGCCGCCTCCTCGGCCTTCTTCCGGGCCAGCAGCTTGGCCTTGAGCACGATCATCGCCGCAGCCTTGTTCTGCAGCTGGCTCTTCTCGTTCTGGCACGAGACGACGATGCCGGTGGGGATGTGCGTGAGGCGCACGGCGGAGTCGGTGGTGTTGACCGACTGGCCACCGGGGCCGCCCGAGCGGAAGACGTCGGTGCGGACCTCGTTCTCGTCGATCTCGATCTCGTCGGTCTGCTCGAGCTGCGGGACGACCTCGACGGCGGCGAACGACGTCTGGCGGCGGCCCTGGTTGTCGAAGGGGCTGATGCGCACCAGGCGGTGCGTGCCGACCTCGACCGAGAGCGTGCCGTAGGCGTAGGGCGAGTGGATGGCGAACTCGGCCGACTTGATGCCGGCCTCCTCGGCGTAGGAGACGTCGAAGACCTCGACGGGGAACTTGTTGCGCTCGGCCCAGCGCGTGTACATGCGCATCAGCATCTCGGCGAAGTCGGCGGCGTCGACGCCACCGGCGCCCGAGCGGATGGTCACGATCGCCTCGCGGGCGTCGTACTCGCCCGAGAGCAGCGTGCGCACCTCGAGGCTCTCGACGGCGGTCTGGACCTTGCGCAGCTCGCGCTCGGCCTCGGCGAGGCTGTCGGCGTCGTCCTCCTCGCGGCTGAGCTCGACCATGATCGCGAGGTCGTCGATGCGGCCGCTGAGCTCGCTGAACCGGTCGACCTGGCCCTGCAGGTCGGAGAGACGGCCGGTGACGCGGGTCGCGTTGTCCTGGTCGTCCCACAGGTCGGGGGCGGCGACCTGCTCGCCGAGGTCGGCGATCTCGGCGCGCATGCCGTCGAGGTCGAGCACCTGCCCGATCGTCGTCATCGTCGCCTGCAGCTGCTTGATCTCGGTGTCGAAGTCGGGTCCTGCCACGAACCCGAGGCTACTCGGGGCGCGGCGGGGCGCCTCATCGCTGGCGCAGGGAGCGGCAGAGGTTCTCCTCGGTGCCGTGGTCGGCGACGATCGTGCGGCGTCCGTCGGCGGCGAAGCGGACGACGTGGCGCCCGTGCAGCACGTAGTAGCCGCGGGGCAGGCCGTCGCCGCGGTGGAAGCCGACGGCGACCGGGCCGCTGATCACGTAGGTGAAGCTGCCGTCGCGGCGGTAGTGGGCGACGGCGCGGCCGCTGAGGTCGCGCTGCAGGCGGCGTCCGGTGGCGGCGTTCTGCAGCGAGACCACGAGCGGGCCCGAGAACTGCTGGGTGCGGGGGTCGCCGTTCGCGAACGTCTCGGTGGTGCGGGCGTAGACCTGGTCGAAGCGCACCTGCGAGCGCAGGCGGAAGTCGCACAGGTCGCCGCGCGGCGAGACGAAGTCGGCCGCCGGGTAGCGCTCCCAGCCGCCCGGGGCGGGTCGCGCGGCGGGGCTCGCAGCGGCCTGCAACGAATGCCCGGACGACGGTGGCGCGACGAGCGCTGTCAGGGCCGCGAGAGCGGCGAGCAGGCCCGCGAGGCGGCGGGCGGGACGACGAGGTGCGTGCGGGTTCATCGGGACTCTCCTTCGGTGGGTGGGAGCGCTTCGCGTCGGTCGGCCCCGCGGGTGGCGGGGCAGTCGCCGTCACGGTGCCCGCAGGCGACGACGTCGCAGAGGCGGCAGATGTGGCGGGCGGTGCGCCGGTCGACGGCCTGGTCGAGCAGCACCCGCTCGGCCGCGGCGGCCACGGCCCGGCGCTGGTCGTCGTCCAGCACGGCGAGGACGTCGTCCAGCACCACGCTGCGGGCGGCGACGGCGGCCTCGGCCCGGCGCCGTCCCTCGTCGGTGAGGACGACGAGCGCGCGGCGGCCGTCGACGGTGTCGGCGACCCGCTCGACGAGGCCGTCGCGCTCGAGGCCGTCGACGATGCGCACCGTGCGGGAGTGGCTCAGCCCGAGCCCGCCCGCCAGCGCGTCGAGGTGGTGCCCGTCGGCCCAGCCGAGCAGCGAGACCAGAGCCGCGGGCGCGCCGCCGCGCAGCCCGGTGGCCTCGGCGCCGGCGGCGGCCACGCGGTCGCCGAGCAGCAGCATGGCGGCGCCGATGCGGTTGCGGTCACGGCTCCACGGGGCGGACGACACCCGACCACCGTAGATTTGTATGCCCCGAGCATGCAATACCGGATTGCAACCTGTCCGGCCCGGTCGGCGTCTTGGTGGCGTGAACCGAGGAGGAAGTGCGATGGCGCACCCACGGGGGCGGCCGGAGCCCGAGACTGGCGGCATGAGCAAGGAGTCCAAGCGCGAGCGCAAGGACGCCGAGTTCACCGCCTACCTGCACGCCCGGCAGCCGAGCCTGCTGCGCACCGCCTATCTGCTCACCGGCGACCGCCACGTGGCGGAGGACGTGCTGCAGACCTCGCTGGCCAAGCTCTACCTCGCCTGGGACAAGGTGCGCGACCGCGACTCCGTCGACGCCTACCTGCGGCGGATCATGGTCAACGAGAACAACTCGCTGTGGCGTCGCGGCTGGAAGCGCCGCGAGCACACCACTGAGGTCCTGCCCGAGGGCGACCCGCACCACGACCAGCACGACGAGGGTCAGGGCGCCGCGCTCTGGGACGTCGTCCAGTCGCTGCCGCCGAAGGCGCGCGCGGTCCTCGTCCTGCGCTACTACGAACAGCTGAGCGAGGCCGAGACGGCCGACGTGCTCGGCATCTCGACCGGCACCGTGAAGTCGCAGTGCAGCCGGGCCATCGCCTCGCTGCGCCAGCGCGTCCCGGTCGACCTGCACCCCGGAGGCGGGCGATGAACGACATGAACCAGAACCAGAACGACGAGAGCGGGTCCACGGACCACCGAGCCTGGGAGGGCGTGATGAGCACCGAGTTCGACCGGCGCGTCCGCGACCTCCACGAGGCCCCCTTCGACCTCGATTCCGTGCGCGGCAAGGCCGTGCGCATCCGCCGCAAGCGCCGGGTCGGCGCCGCCGTGGCCGGGCTGGCCGCCGCGGCCGTCGTCCTGCCGGTGGCCCTGCTGGCCGCGAACGGGCAGGCGGACGAGGGCCGCGTCGTCCCCGCCGCGACGCAGCCGACGGAGGCGGTCGACCCGACGCCCCCGGCGCCCGAGGCCGAACCACCGGCCGACGCGCTCTACCTCGAGGGCGACCAGTTGCACCTGGTCGACGGGTCCGTCACTCAGCTGCCGTCCGCGGCCTCGACGTACACCAACGCGGTCGTGCAGGGCGAGGGCCGCATCGTGGCCTTCCGGCGCAACGACGACGGCTCGCAGCAGGCGGTCGACGTGATCGAGGACGGGCAGGTGGTCGACAGCTATCCCACCGAGGCCTCCATGGTGGTCGGCGACAGCGGCGTCGTCGCGTTCGTCACCCGCGGCGGCGAGGTGCGCGCGATCTGGGAGAGCGGCACCAGCGTGCTGGCCGAGGACTACCGGTTCTGGACGCCGGTCGCCGTGACCGGTGGGCCCGCGTGCGACGACGAGGACTGTCAGGTCTACCTGAGGTCCGAGCGGACGGCGGAGCCACCGGTCGCCATCAACGGCACTGGTGCCGCGACGCCGCAGTCCGACGTGGTCTCGGTGCTCGACGCCACCGACGATGGGCTCGTGAGCACGGTGGTCGACACCGGGAGGTTCGAGTACTGCAGCAACCTCTTCGACAAGGGCCGTCCGGTCCTGGAGCAGTGCGACTACCGGCTCGACGAGCTGTCCCCCGACGGCCGGTATGCGCTGGGCACCGACATCCAGAGCGACGGCATCGGCCCGGGCGTGCTCTACATCGTCGACCTCGACGGAGCCGTCGTGGCCACGTTCGACCCCGGTGACGCCTACATGAACACCTACGAGTGGCTCGACGACCAGACGATCATCACCACGGTCTACGACTTCACCACGGCGCGATGGTCAGTGCAGACGATGGACCTCGACGGCACCATCGAGACGATCGCCGGCCCGGCCAAGGGCGGCGGCACCGACCCCTCCACCAGCCCGGCGTTCTACGTCGTCGGCTGAGCGGTCTCGAGGCTCGTCGCCAGGGCTCCTCGCACCTCGACCATCGTGAACCGACGATGGTCGAGGTGCGTGGCCGGCCGACGTCGGTGCGAACGCGACCCACGGACCCTGAGCCTGTCGAAGGGCCACCGCACGTAAGCCCTTCGACAAGCTCAGGGTCCGTGCACGTGCGCTGGGTACGCAGCGCCGGACGACGATGGTCGAGGTGCGAGGCCGGCCACGGCCGAGCCTCGAGACCCGGTCAGGCAATCTCGCGGAGCAGGACGACGGCGGTGGCGCCGTCGCGGTAGTAGCGGCGGCGCCGGTCGATCTCGGTGAAGCCGCGGGCGGCGTAGAACGCGGCGGCGCCGTGGTTGTCCTCGCGCACCTCGAGCAGCAGCCGGTCGGCGCCGCCGTCGCGGGCGAGGTCGACCAGCGCCTCGAGCAGCACCGAGGCGAGGCCCCGGCGTCGATGGCCCGCCCCGACCGCGATGCGCTGCAGCTCGGCGAGGTCACCGGCGACGCTGCCGACCGCGTACCCGGCGAGGACGCCGTCCACCTCGGCCACGAGGTAGGTCACCGTGGGCACCTCGCCCGAGACGCCGGCGGCGACCAGGCCGGGCGACCAGGCGTCGCGTCCGAGCGCCTCGGCCTCGAGGGCGGCGACGGCGTCGGCGTCGTCCGGGGTGGCGCGCCGGACGACGGGGTCGCTCACGAGACCGGCTTGGGCGGCCCGGGCACCTCGGCGTCGGGGCGGCGCAGGTAGAGCGGCTCGGGGTCGAGCAGCTCGGCACGCTCCTGGGCGACGACGAGGCCCAGCCAGGCGGCCGAGGCACGCCGCGGCCCGATGGCGTTCGGGAACGCCTCGGGGTAGAGCACCGCCCCCTCCCCCACGACCGGCGCGTCGGTGGCGACCTCGGCGGGCTTCGAGACCGCGGGGCCGGTGGTGCGGACGCCGTCCTCGTCGTAGCCGGCGAGGAAGACCTCCTTGCGGCGGGCGTCGGTGGCGACGACGAACGGCGAGTCGACCGCGCCGGTGTCGACGGCCTGCACGGCCAGCACGTCGAGCGAGCAGACGCCGTAGACCGGCACGTCGAGCACGAAGCCGAGCGTGCGCGCGGTGACGAGGCCGACCCGGAGGCCGGTGAACGGGCCCGGCCCGACCCCGACGGCCACGGCGGTGACCTCGGTGCGGTCGACGCCGCCCTCCTCGAGCGCGCGCGCGACGAGCGGCGCCAGCTGCTCGCCGTGGCGCATCTCCTGCTCGGAGGTCACCTCGGCACGCACCCCGACGCCCTCGCCGCCGTCGACCTGCACGACGGCCACGCTCACGGTGGCCGAGGCGGTGTCGAAGGCGAGCAGCACGCTCCGAACGCTAGGGCACGGGCCCGAAGCGGACGTCGGCCGACCGGGCGGGCAGCGCGACGTCGTCGCCCAGCGACCACGCCGCGACCCGGCTCACGTGGGCGGCCGGCACCGCGATGCCGCCGTCGCCGGCCGGCACGTCGTAGGTGCTGTGGGCGTCCTGCGGCAGCGTGACGGCCAGACCGCGGGCGAGGGCGCCGCGGGCGGTGGCGGCCACGCACATCTCCGACTGCAGCCCGCCCACCACCACGGCCGCGTGCCCGGCGAGCAGGTCGGCGAGGCGGGTGCCGACGAAGGCGTCGTCGTCGGTCTTCTCGACCACCGGCTCGCCGTCGGCGACGTCGAGCACGAGCGCCCGGCCGGGGCTGCCGGCCGCGAAGCGGGGGTCGGCGTCACCGACGTCCTGCACGTGGACGACGAGCGCCCCGGCCGAGCGGGCGGCGGCGAGCAGCGTGCGCAGCGCCGCCAGCAGCGCGTCGGGCTCGCGCGGCGGCGGGTCGGCGTGCACGACGTCGTGCTGGACGTCGACCACCACCAGCGCCGTCGGCGGGGGCGGCAGGGTCGGCGCGGTCATCGCACCCAGCGCGCGCCGAGCCGCTCGATCTCGACCAGCCGCGGCTCGTCGTCGCTCTCGGCGTCCTCGAGGTCCTGCGCTGTCGGCACGCGGCTGATGCGCACCACCACCCGCGACTCGGCCAGCCCCTCGGCCACGCCCTCGCCCCACTCGACCACCGTGACGGCGGCGTCGAGGGAGGTGTCGAGGTCGAGGTCGTCGAGCTCGGCGGTGCCGCCGAGGCGGTAGGCGTCGACGTGCACCAGCGCCGGGCGGCCGCCCGCGGCGGCGTGCTCGCGGGCGATGACGAAGGTCGGCGAGGTGATCGCGCCCTCGACGCCGAGCCCCTGCCCCAGGCCCTGGGTGAAGGTGGTCTTGCCGGCGCCGAGGTCGCCGGTGAGGACGACGACGTCGCCGGCACGCAGGTCGGCCGCCAGCCGGGCGCCGAGGGCGCGCATCTGCGCGGCGGTGGCGATCTCGTGCAGCACCGGGACCCTCCTGACCAGCTCGACGTACGGCTCGCGGCGGTCGGTCTGCACGAAGCCGCGGCGGGCCCAGAATGCCACCGTGGCCGGCAGCTCCTGCCGGGCGACCACCCGCAGCCAGCGGCGGCCGACCGCCGCCTCGGACGCCGCCCGCACCAGCCCGGCCGCGACGCCGTGGCCGCGCGCCGTCGGGAGCACGCCGACGCGGCGCAGGTAGACGGCGTCGCCGACGGCGTCGAGGATCAGCGCGCCGACGGGCTCGTCGTCCAGGCGGGCGACCAGTCCCCCGCCGAGCGCGAGCCGGGTGGCGATCGACGACTCGGTCTCCGACAGCGCGTCGGCCGGGGGGTTCAGCGTGGGGCGGGTGCCGAACGCCTCGCGGACGATGCCCAGCACCGTGGCGGCCGACTCGGGTCCGACCCGCCGCACCGTCAGCCGTGGGGCGCCGCTCACCGGGCCGAGGCGCGGGTGGTGGCGGCGGTGATGAGCTGGTCGAGCTCGGCGTTCACCTGGTCGTGGCGCTCGAGCGGCACCATGTGGCCGGCGCCCTCGAGCTCGAGCAGTCGCGAGGCGGGCACCCGGGCGTGCAGCTTGCGCGAGTGGCCCACCGAGGTGAGCCGGTCGGCGGTGCCGCAGATGATCGAGACCGGCACGTGGTCGAGCACCTCGAGGCTGTCGAAGGCGTCGAAGCCGCGGAAGCTCGGGAAGAAGTCGGCGACGACCTCGAACGGCGTCTCCGCGAGCATGTCGTCGACGAAGGTGACGTAGGACGGCGGCACGTCACCGCCGAAGGCGAACCCGTTGGTGGCCACCGTGGCGACGACGCGGCCGACCCGGCGGGCGGCGTCCACGAGCGCGTGACCGCGCGAGAGTGCCGCGACGGCGCGGTGGGTGAGCCGGCCGGTGAGCCGCGAGGGCAGCAGCGGCATGAGGATGCGGCTGGGGTCGAGGCCGCCGGCAGTGGTGGCGATGAGGCCGACGCCGATGACCTTGGTGCCGATGAGGTCGGGGAACTGCTGGGCGAACGAGATGACCGACATGCCGCCCATGGAGTGCCCGACGAGCACCACCGGCCCGTCGGGCACGGTCTCGTCGAGCACCTGCCGCAGGTCGCGGCCGAGCTGGTCGATGGTGGCGTGCTCGCGGTCGGACCGGCCGGAGCGGCCGTGCGAGCGCTGGTCGTAGTAGACCGCGCGCACCAGGCCGCGGTAGGCCGCGCGCTGGAAGTGCCAGCAGTCGAGGTTGAGGCAGTAGCCGTGCACGAACACGACCGTCGGCGGCGCCTCGGACGCCCGGCTCCACCGGCCGGGGCCGCGGCGGCGGCGTCCCTCGAGCGGCTGGCTGGGCTCGGCCTCGTCGACCTCGACGTGCAGCGGCACGCCGTCGTCGGCGATGACGGTGAGGGGGTCGGAGCGCAGGCTGCCGAACGGGACGTCGGCGCCGGCGACGCGGCTGATGGCGCGCTCCTGGCGCAGCAGGCCCACGGCGGTGCCGGCGGCCGCGAGGCCGACGGCGCCGCCCAGCGAGCCCAGCACCCAGCGCCGCGTGCTACCCACCGACGTACCTCCTGCTCGTGCGGCCGACCTGGCCCCCCAGCCGCGTGACGATCTCGTAGTTGATGGTGCCGCACGCCCGGGCCCAGTCGTCGGCGGTCGGGCGGCCGTCGCCGGGCGGGCCGAGCAGCGTCACCTCGGTGCCGGCGGGCGGGGTGTCGCCGCCGAGGTCGACCAGCACCTGGTCCATGCACACCCGGCCGCGCACCGGACGGCGCTTGCCCTCGACGACGACCTCGGCCACGTTCGTGGCCGCCACCGGCACGCCGTCGCCGTAGCCGAGCGGCACGAGGCCGACGGTGGTGGGGGCGGACGCCGTCCACTGGTGGCCGTAGCTGACCGAGTCGCCGGCCGCGAGGTGCTTGACCAGTGCGAGCCGGGACGTGACCGTCATCGCCGGGCGCAGGTCGGTGCCGTGGTCGACGCCGGGCGCGGGGTCGAGGCCGTAGCAGGCCAGGCCGACCCGGACGGCGTCGTAGCGGGCCTGCGGGCGCAGCAGCGTGGCCGCGGAGTTGGCGAGGTGGCGCAGCCCGGGCTCGAGCCCGGCGTCGACGGCGTGGTCGACCGCCTCGTCGAAGGCAGCCTGCTGGGCGTCGTTGGCGGGGTGGTCGGGCTCGTCGGCGCACGCCAGGTGCGACCACAGCCCGGTGACGCGCCACGAGCCGTCGGTCTCACCGGCGCGGGCACGGGCGAAGAAGGCGGGCCACTCGGCCCGCGGCGCGCCGCCCCGGGCCAGGCCGGTGTCGACCTTCAGCTGCACCCGAGCAGACGCCGTCGCCTCGGGCAGGCGCGCCGCCGCGGCCGCGATCTCGTCGAGCTGGGCGACGGAGTAGGCGGTGACGTCGACGCCCGCGGCGAGCACGTCGTCGTAGCGCTCCCCCGGCACGGTGAGCCAGGCGAGCAGCGGCCCGGTGTCGCCGGCCTCGCGCAGCGCGCGGGCCTCGTCGAGCGTGGCGACGGCCAGCCACTCGGCGCCGGCCGCGCGGGCCGCCCGGGCCACCCGCACCGCGCCGTGGCCGTAGCCGTCGGCTTTGACCACCGCCATCACCGGTACGCCGGCCAGCTCGCGCAGCAGCGCCACGTTGTGGCGCACCGCGGCGAGGTCGACGACGATCTCGGCGCGGGCGGTCATGCCCCCGATCCTCCCAGCACCGCCGTGATCACGGGCGGCAACGACCGCGCCACGTCGCCGGCGGTGATCGGCCCGCCCCCGGAGGCTCGGGTGGCGGCCGCGCCGTGCAGCCACGAGCCGACGCTCGCGGCGTCGAACGGGTCGAGGCCGCTGGCCAGCAGCGCGCCGACCAGCCCGCCGAGCACGTCGCCCGCGCCGGCCGTCGCCAGCCACGGCGTGCCGGTGGTGGTGACCCGCACCCGACCGTCGGGGTGCGCGACGATCGTGTGACGGCCCTTGAGCAGCACGACGCAGCCGTGGGCCTCGACGAGCCGGCGGGCGTGCTCGAGCGGACGCGCCTCGACGTCGTCCCGCTCGGCGTCGAGCAGCCGGGCCGCCTCGCCGGCGTGCGGGGTGAGCACGAGGTCGGCCCGGTCGCGGGGCGCGTGGACGAGCGCATCGGCGTCGACCACGGTCGGGACGTCGTCGGCCAGGGCCTCGGCGAGCGTGCCGGCGGCGCCGTCGCCGCTGCCCGACCCGACCACCCACGCCTGCACCCGCCCGGCGCCGACGACCTCGGGGTGCTGCTCGCGCACCAGGTCGTGCACGGCGTCGTCGCCGACGTAGCGCACCATGCCGGCCAGCCCGCAGCTCGCGCCGGCCGTCGAGAGCAGCCCGGCGCCGGGGTAGGCGGCCGACCCGGCGCGCACGCCCACCACGCCGCGGCCGTACTTCTGCGCGTCGCCCACCGGCGGCCGCAGCAGCGCGGCGACGTCGGCGGTCTGCAGGGCCTCGGCCGCGGGCGGGGGCAGCAGCGGCCCGAGCCCGATGTCGACGAGGTGGACGGCGCCCACGACCGCCGCGGCGGGGTCGGCCAGGTGCGCGACCTTGTGGGTGCCGAAGGTGACGGTGAGCGCGGCCGTGACGTGGTCGCCGTCCGGCGGCAGCTCGCCGGTGTCGACGGCGACGCCCGAGGGGACGTCGACCGCCACCACCGGCACGCCCGCGACGGCGGCCAGCGCCTCGCGCGCCTCGGGCTTCAGCCCGGCGCGGCCGCCGATGCCGACGACGCCGTCGACGACCAGGTCGGGGCGGGTGCGGGGCGGCGCGTCGACGACGCGGCCGCCCGCCGCGAGCAGCGCGCGTCGTCCGGCCTCGTGGGCCCGCTCGGAGAGCAGCCAGGCCTCGACCGCGACCCCGCGGCGGGCCAGCACGGCGCCGGCGAACAGCGCGTCCCCGCCGTTGTCGCCCGAGCCGACCAGCAGCAGCACCCGGCGTCCGTAGGCCCCGCCGGCCCCGCCCGTCCCGAGCAGGTCGAGCACGGCGTGGGCCAGCCCGTGGGCCGCGCGCTGCATGAGCGCGCCCTCGGGCAGCGTGGCCATCAGCTGCCGCTCGGCCTCCCGCACCTGCTCGACCGTGTGCGCGCGTCTCACCCGGCCACGCTAGCGCCGGGCCGCACGCCGGCGGCGTCGCTCAGGGACTACTCCGGGCGGCGGGAGCGCACGTAGCGCTCGAGCTCGAGCGCGAAGAGGTCCTCGGCCTGCAGCACGCCCGGGACGACGCCCGGCGCCGTCGGCTCGCCGGCCGGGGTCCGGTGCGGGTCGTCGGTGAGGCGGACGTCGCCGCAGCCGAAGCCGTCGAGCAGGACGCCGGTGAGGTCGCCGTCGGTGTCGAGCACCAGCAGGTGGCGGGGGCCGAGCTCCTTGGTGCAGAAGCGCCCGTTCGAGGCGGGCCGCAACGCGGCGACGCCCTCCGCGACGGCGGCGAGGTCGTCGTCCTGCACCGGGGTGAGGGGCTCGAGGCGCTCCCAGCCGCCGCCGTCGGCGAGCTCGTAGTCGCACACCCACGCGCGGTCGGGCGCGGGCAGGTCGGGCCGCGCGGTCGCCGGGGCGGCGGCCGGGCCGGAGACCGCGGGCTCGGGCAGCCGGGCGGGGCACGGCGCGCCGTCGTGCTCGGCGAGCTCGCCGGTCGGGTCGGGGGCGGTCGACGGCGGCGGCCCGTCGGGCACCGGGGCGGCGTCGGTCGGGTCGGCGGGGTCGGCCGGGTCGGCCGGGTCGGCGGGGTCGGAGGTGACCGGCGGGTCGCCGGCCCGGGTGGCGTCACCGGGCTCGTCGTCGCCGCAGGCGACCAGCCCCAGCAGGAGCGGGGCCGCGGCCAGGGCGGCGCAGGCGCGTCGGACGGCGGGGAGTCGGCTCATGCTCGGTTCGACGGCCCGGCGCCGTGGTGCGTTCCGGTCACGACTCGAGCACCACCACGGCCGAGGCGATGCCGGCGTCGTGCGAGAGCGAGACGTGCACGTGGACGGCGCCCAGCTCGGCCGCCCGGGCCGCCACCGTGCCGCGCAGCTCGAGCCGCGGCCGCCCGGACGGCTCGGAGAACACCTCGGCGTCGTGCCAGGCGAGGTTGCCCGGCGCCCCGAGCGCCTTGGCCAGCGCCTCCTTCGCCGCGAACCGCGCCGCCAGCGACGCCGGCGGCCGGGTGGCCTCGGCGGGGGTGAACAGCCGCTCCCGCAGCCCCGGCGTCCGCTCGAGCGACGCCGCGAACCGCGCCAGGTCGCACACGTCGATCCCGACCCCGATCACCGCCACGCGCCGCCACCCCCGCGCCGGGCCGGGGCAGCCGGCGTCCGGACGAAACTGCGGGTTCTGCGACGAACCTTCGTCGCAGAACCGGGAGTTTCACCACTTAAGTGGTGAAACTGCCGCCCGGCCGGCCCGCTCACTCGACCGTGACCGACTTCGCCAGGTTGCGGGGCTGGTCGACGTCGTGGCCGAGCAGGGTGGCGAGCTCGCAGGCGAACAGCTGCAGCGGCACGGTGGCGACGAGCGGCTGCATGAGCACCGGCACCCGCGGCAGCGAGATGACGACGTCGGCGATGGCGGCGACGGCGGGGTCGCCCTCCTCGGCCAGGCAGATGGTGCGGGCGCCGCGGGCGCGCACCTCGGAGATGGCGCTGAGCATCTTCTGGTGCAGCTGGTCGCGCCCGCGCGGCGGGACGACGCACAGCACCGGCAGGCCGTCCTCGACCAGCGCGATCGGGCCGTGCTTCAGCTCGCCGCCGGCGAAGCCCTCGGCGTGCAGGTAGGCGAGCTCCTTGAGCTTCAGCGCACCCTCGAGCGCCACCGGGTAGCCGGCGTGGCGGCCGAGGAAGAGCACGGTGCGCTCCTCGATGCTGTCGCGGGCCAGCGCGTAGACCGACTCGGCGTCGTCGAGCACCCGCTGCACCTGGTCGGGGATGGCCTCGAGCTGGCCGAGCACCTCGTCGATCTCGTCGCCGAACCGGGTGCCCTTGACCTGCGCGACGTAGAGCGCGAGCAGGTAGCAGGCCACCAGCTGGGTCAGGAACCCCTTGGTGGACGCGACGCCGATCTCGGGTCCGGCATGGGTGTAGATGACGGCGTCCGACTCGCGCGGGATGGTCGAGCCGTTGGTGTTGCAGATGGCGAGCACCCGCGAGCGCTGGGTGCGGGCGTGGCGCAGGGCCTGCAGCGTGTCGGCGGTCTCGCCCGACTGGCTGATCGCCACCACCAGCGTGCTGCGGGTGAGGATCGGGTCGCGGTAGCGGAACTCGGACGCCAGCTCGACCTCGACCGGCACGCGGGTCCAGTGCTCGATGGCGTACTTCGCGACCAGGCCCGCGTAGAACGCGGTGCCGCACGCGACGATGATGATCTTGTCGATGTCGCGGATCTCGTCGTCGGACAGGCGCATCTCGTCGAGCTCGAGCTGGCCGGTGCGGCCGCGGCGTCCGAGCAGGGAGTCGGCCAGCGCCTTCGGCTGCTCGAAGATCTCCTTGCGCATGAACCAGTCGTGGCCGTCCTTCTCGGCGGCCGAGAGGTCCCAGTCGACGTGGAAGCGGCGGGGCTCGACGGGCCGGCCGGCGAAGTCGGTGACCGCGACGTCGTCGCGGGTGATGGTGACGACCTGGTCCTGCCCCAGCTCGAGCGCCTCGCGGGTGTGCTCGATGAACGCGGCGACGTCGGAGCCGAGAAAGTTCTCGCCCTCGCCGAGGCCGACGACGAGCGGGCTGTTGCGGCGGGCCGCCACGACGCGGTCGGGGTCGAGCGCGTCGACCGCCACCAGCGTGAAGGCGCCCTCGAGCACGCCGCAGACCCGCTGCATGGCGGTGGTGAGGTCGACGCCGGAGACGACCTGCAGCTCGACGAGGTGGGCCACCACCTCGGTGTCGGTCTCGGAGAGCAGCACGTGATCGTCGGCCTCGAGGCGCGCCCGCAGCTCGGCGAAGTTCTCGATGATGCCGTTGTGCACCAACGCCACCCGGCGCTCGTTGCCGAGGTGCGGGTGGGCGTTGACGTCGGTGGGCGCGCCGTGGGTGGCCCAGCGGGTGTGGCCGATGCCGGTCGTGGACGGCGGCAGCGGGGCGTCGGCGAGCGCCTTCTCGAGGTTGGCCAGCTTGCCGGCGCGCTTGGCCTCGGCGATGGCGCCGCCGTCGTCCCGGCCCTCGGTCGCGGCCACCAGCGCCACGCCGGCCGAGTCGTAGCCGCGGTACTCCAGGCGCCGCAGCCCCTCGATCACGACGTCGAGCGCCTGGCGCGGACCCACGTAGCCGACGATCCCGCACATAGCGCCCCAGGGTACGGCGCGCGCGACCGCGAGCGGAGCGAGCCCGGCCGGACGCCACGAGAAGACCGGTCGACCGACCGAGCGCCGCTGCGCCCCACCGCGCGGTGGTGCTGCAACAATCCCGCCCATGGCTCACGGCCCCCACGGGCACCGCACCGACGACGCGGCCCGTGAGTCCTCCCCCTACCTCGAGCTCGACCGGTCGGCCTGGGCGGCGCTGGCCCGCGAGACTGAGAACCCGCTGCGGGCCGACGAGGTGCGGGCGCTGCGCGGCCTGGGCGAGGCGCTCGACCTCGAGGAGGTGCAGGAGGTCTACCTGCCGCTGTCGCGGCTGCTGAGCCTCTACGTGGCGGCGGCGGGCACGCTGCACCGCGAGCAGCAGGCCTTCCTGCACGAGGCGGCCCCGCCGCGCACGCCCTTCGTCATCGGGCTGGCCGGGTCGGTGGCGGTCGGCAAGTCGACGACGGCGCGCGTGCTGCAGCAGATGCTGGCGCACTGGCCCGAGCACCCCAACGTCGCGCTCGTGACCACCGACGGCTTCCTCTACCCCAACGCCGAGCTCGAGCGGCGCGGGCTGCTGCAGCGCAAGGGCTTCCCGGAGTCCTACGACCGGCGCGCGCTGCTGCGGTTCGTGGTCGACATCAAGTCGGGCAGGGACGAGGTGGAGGCGCCGATCTATTCCCACCTGGTCTACGACGTCGTCCCCGACGAGACGGTCGTGGTCAAGCGGCCCGACATCGTGATCGTCGAGGGCCTGAACGTGCTGCAGCCGGCGCGGGTGCGCGACGACGGCCGCACCGGGCTGGCGGTCAGCGACTTCTTCGACTTCTCCGTCTACGTCGACGCCGGCACCGCGCACATCCGCGAGTGGTACGTCTCGCGGTTCCTGCGGCTGCGCGAGACCGCCTTCCGCGACCCCGGCTCCTACTTCGCCAAGTACGCCGCCCTCACCCGCGACGAGGCGGTCGCCGAGGCCTCCCGCATCTGGGACGCCATCAACGGCCCGAACCTGGCCCAGAACGTGCTGCCCACCCGCTCGCGCGCCACGCTGGTGCTGCGCAAGGACCGCGACCACTCGGTGCGCTACGTGCGCCTGCGCAAGCTGTAGCGGTCCTGGGTAGGACGTCGGCGTGACCGTCCCGCAGACCCGTCCACCGGGGGTCGACCCGCACCAGGGGTACTGGCGCGAGTACCGCGTCGGGCCGGTGACCGAGGCGGCGTACGCCGTCGGGAGCACCCTGGTCGCCGCCGCCGTCGGCCTCACCGCCGGCTTCGCCGCGATCCTGCTGATCGCCCTGCTCGGCGAGCAGGGGCTGGTGCCGGAGGCCTCGAGCATCGACCTGGTGGCGCGGTCGGCCATGGGCTGGCTGGTCGCCTTCGCCTACCTCTGTGCGGTCGCGGTGCCGGTGGCGCTCTCGGTGCGGGCCGTGGGGGTCTCGCGGTCGCTGGTGCGGGCCGCGGACGACGGCGCCGAGCCGCTCGCCGCGCCCCACCCGGCGCAGGTCGAGCAGGTCGTGCTGCCGCCACACCTGGCGCTGCTGGTCGTGCTCGGCGGCCACGTCGCCCTCGGCCTGCTCGCGATGGTCGCGGCCGTGGTCGACGACGAGCCGAGGATCCTCCGGGTCTGCGTGGGCGTCGTCCTCGTCTCGGCCGCGCTGGCGGCCTGGCTGCTGCTGGTGTCGCGACCGGCCCACCGTCGGCGGCAGCGCCGCGTCGCCGAGCACTGGAGCGCGCACGCCGAGCAGAGCGCGTGGGGCGCCGCCCGCAAGGCGGTCCGCGCCGCCGGAGAGCGGCCGCGCACCGTCCTGCGCGGCACCGAGGACCCGCAGGTCCGTCGGGGCTGGCTCCTGGTCGCCGCGGGGGCGGTCGTGGGGTGCCTCGGGTGCACCCTGCTCGAGCTCTTCCTGTTCGTGCAGTACCCCGGCTCGGTGGCGCGGCCCGGCGGCCGGCTGCAGGACCGCGGCGACTTCTCCGACGGCGCGCAGGCGGTGCTCGACGGGGCGCTGTGGGTCGCGGTGACGCTCGGGCTGGCCGGCATCCTGCTCGCGGCGGCCGGCGGGCTGCTCCTGTTCCGGGCCCGGGCGACCGAGCGCGCCGAGCTGTCCCGCGCGCTCGACGACGTCACCGCCACCCGCCCGGACGACGCGCTGCTGCAGCGTCACGGCGAGCGCCGGCCGTCCGACCTCGGCCAGGTGGCCGCCGCGCTCGGCAGCTTCGTGCTGGTGCCGGCCCTCGCGGTGCTGCAGCTGGCCACCGGCGACGACGCCGACCACCGCGAGCTCTTCGCCGGCCTGCAGGACGCCGCGACCGCCGGCGTCGTCCTCGGGGCCGTGCTGCTGTTCGTCGGGCTCGTCGCGAACGCCGTCGCCGGCGTCCGGGGCCACGCCCTGCGCGACCGGCTGCAGCGGCGCTGGCCGACCCTCCCCCGCCCGCCGGAGGACCGGAAGAACCCCCGCCACGCACCCCGCACGAAGCCGACGCTGCGCCGCGGTCTCTGACCGGTTCAGCCGCCCCCGTCGTCGACGGAGATCACGTCGCCGGGCTGACAGCCGAGCACCCGGCAGATGGCGGTCAGGGTGTTGAAGCGCACGGCCCGCGCCCGGCCGTTCTTCAGGATCGACAGGTTGACGACGCTGAGCCCGATGGCGTCGGCCAGCTCGGTGAGGGTCATGCCGCGCGCCTCGAGCAGCTCGTCGAGGTGGACGACGACGGCGTGGTCGGCGTCCGCGGGAGGGCGCGCGCTCATACGGTGTGGTCGACGTCGTCCTGCAGCTCGGCGGCGTGGTCGAGCACGCGCGCCACGGTGACCACGCCGGCGGCCACCAGCAGCAGCACCCAGGGCACGCCGACGAGCACGAGGAGGTCGGGCAGGTCGACCGACACGTCCGTCGGCGCCACCACCACCCACGTCCCCGCCACGGTGACCAGCGGGCCGAGGACGACGAAGGCGAGCAGCACGTGCCCGAGCCGGCGGATCTCACCCACGGTGGCCGGCACGAACAGGCCGTCGCGCCGTGCGGTGCGCACCACCCGCCGCAGGAGGAAGATCGCGACGGCGAACTCCAGGAAGCCGATGGATCCGACCACGACGCCCGCGCCCGCCTGCCACCCGTTCGGGTCGTCGAGACAGACCTCGACGTTCTCGGGCTCGTAGGTCGCGACGCCGTCGCTGAACCCGAGCTCGGACTGCGACGCCCCCTCGGCCCGGAGGTCGTGGCGCTCGTTCTCGCCCACGACGGCGCAGGTCGGGCCCGGGCCGACGGTCGCGTCGGGGTCGAAGGCGGCAGCCACGCTCAGCACGACCTGGAGCACCAGCAGCGTCGCGCAGAGCGTGAGGACGAGGCTGATCACCGTCTCGACCGGCGCGAGCGGGTCACGACGGGGGGTGGTCTGCGGCTGGCTCATGGTCGCCTCCATAGCGTTTCTCGTTGTTAACGAGAAACGTTATGCCATGAGGTGGGTTCTGTCACTCCCCCCGGAATGCCCCCGCGACGCGCGGCGCGAGGGACAATTCGGGACGTGTTCTCCCTCCCCGTCCGGCGACTGACCGTGGTCGCCTCAGCCGTGCTCGCGGCAGGCCTGCTCGCCGGGTGCGGCGGCGACTCCGACGACGACCAGGCCGGGTCGGCCAACCCGTTCGCCGAGAAGGCGCAGTTCGACGAGGCCACCCCGCGGCTCGAGGCGGCCGCCAAGCAGGCGACGGCCGACGGCGACCAGGCCACGGCCGACCTCCTGACGCGCCTCGACGAGGTGCCGACCGGCATCTGGCTGACCCCCGAGCGCTACCCCACCGGCAGCGTCGGGCCCTTCGTCAGCGGCGTCGTCCAGCGCGCCGCGGGGCAGACGGTGCCGCTGTTCGTCGTCTACGGCATCCCCGACCGCGACTGCTCGGGCGCCTTCTCCGCCGGCGGCCTGACCCCCGAGACCTACCTGCCCTGGGTGCAGGAGATCGCCGCGGCGGCCGGCGACCAGAGCGCGGTGGTCGTCGAGCCCGACGCCCTGCCCGGCGTCCTGGCCTGCGACACCGGCGGCGAGGAGGCCGACCAGGTGCGCCTCGACGTGATGAAGGGCGCGGTGGGCGCGTTCGCCGACGCCGGCACCACCACCTACGTCGACGCCGGGCACTCCGACTGGATCGAGCCGGAGCAGATGGCGCCGCTGCTGCAGCAGGTCGGGGTGGACGGCGTCCGCGGCTTCTCGACCAATGTCGCCAACTACCAGCCGCAGGCCAACGAGATCAGCTTCGCCCGCCGGCTGAGCGACCTCCTCGGCGGCGCGCACTACGTCATCGACACCGGCCGCAACGGCGACCCCGACGGCACCACCACGCCGGTGAGCGACTGGTGCAACCCGTCCGGCCGGGCGCTGGGCACCGAGCCCGGCTTCGTCGACGACGGGACGCCGCTCGACGCCGTCCTCTGGATCAAGCCGCCCGCCGAGAGCGACGGCACCTGCCACGGTGGCCCCACGGCGGGCGAGGTGTGGATCGACCGGGCCCTCGCCCTCGCCGAGGCCGCCGGCTGGTGACGTCTCGGCCCGATCGGGTGAGCCCGGTCACCGGGTGGGCCGTACCGACCCCGGCCGGGCCGTCAGTCGGTACCCTGACGCGGTGTCGTCGCCCCTGATCGCCGTCATCGCCGAGGACGACCCCGACGTCCGCGACCTGATCCGCATGGTGCTGGAGCAGTCCGGCTTCCAGATCGTGCTCGCCGACGACGGCGTCTCCGCCATCGACGCCGTGCGCGACTACGAGCCGATGCTCACCACGCTCGACGTCAACATGCCCGGGATCGACGGCTTCGCGGTGGCCAAGCGGCTGCGCGAGTTCAGCCAGACCTACCTGATCATGATCACCTCGCTCACCCAGGAGGTCGACATCATCCGGGGGTTCGAGGCCGGCGCCGACGACTACCTCGTCAAGCCGTTCCGCCCGCGCGAGCTGCGCGCCCGCGCCGACTCGATGCTGCGCCGCGCGCGCTACACCGACCAGAGCCTCTCCGAGGCCGGCGGCCGCGCGCCGCTCGCCTCGAACAAGCCGGCCGAGCCGGAGTCGTGGGTGCTCGCCGCGGCCCGCGAGTTCCGCGACGAGATCGCCCCGCAGCCCTACACCAAGCCGCTCGAGACCCCGCCCGCCGTCTCCCGCACGCCCAGTGCCTACGCCGGACGACGCGTCGCGCCCCACGAGTCGCCCCAGCCGGCGCAGCCGGCCGAGCCCGCCCAGCCCGCGGCCCAGCCCGCGCAGCCGGCGGCCCAGCCCGCCCAGCCGGCCGCTCCCGCGGCCCAGCCCGCCGCGCAGCCCGAGCACCACCCGGTGCCGCAGCCGCCTCCGGCGCCCGCGACCGCCCCGGCCGAGAACACCCAGGTCGACGTGCAGGGCAACCTGATCCGCTACGGCGCCCTGACCGTCGACACCGTCACCGGCGGCACGTCGCTGTCGGGCAGCCCGGTGCAGCTGACCCCGCCCGAGACCGAGATCCTGCTCTCCCTGCTCCGCACCGGCCGCCGCGTGCGCAGCAAGGCCGACCTGGTGCTCGCCGTCCGCGGCCAGACCTACGTGACCTCCTACTTCGTCAACGAGGCCGACAAGCGCGCGGTCGACGGCCACGTCACCAGCCTCAAGCGCAAGCTCGGCGACGACGGCGCCGTCCCCCGCTGGATCGAGACCGTCAAGGGAGTCGGCTACCGCCTCGTCCCCCTCACCTGACGTCGCGGGATCCCGCCCCTCACGACGGTCGAGGTGCGAGGACCACCGACGATGGTCGAGGTGCGAGGAGCCTGGCGACGAGCCTCGAGACCCCCGGGCCCTCCACGCGAACCCTTCGACGAGCTCAGGGCCCGTGTGGCCGGGTCCCCGTCGACGGCAGGAGGCCTCGCACCTCGACCACCGTGGGGGCCACCTCCGGGGGTCGAGCAGCGAGGAACGAGCGTCGTCGAGACCACCGGCCCTTCGACGAGCTCAGGGTCCGTGCGGCCGGGTACCCGTGGACGGCGAGGGGTCTCGGGGCTCGGCCGCCGTCGGACGCAGACGCGCCCACGGACCCTGAGCCTGTCGAAGGGCCCGGGTCCGTGGGGTCGGGTCAGTTGGCGTTGACGGGGATCTTCGCGGCCTGGGTGGGCTCGTCGGACTCGAAGATCGCGATCGGCACGACCTGCTTCACCTTGCGCTCGATGTAGTCACCGGAGCCGGCCTCGGTCTCGATGTTGACGACCGCGGTGAAGGTCAGCTCGATGCCGCGGGTGTCGTCGGAGACCGAGCCGATGGCCTGGTTGCGCAGCTCGAAGGCGCCCTTCGGCGAGGTGATGAGCATGCCGTACTTCGTGGTCAGCGGCTCGGGGTCGAAGGTGACCTCGGAGGCCACGGCCTTGAGCTTGTAGGGCCGCTGGGTCTTGCCACCGTCGACGGTGATGGTGCTCGAGGTGACCTTGATGGTGTCGAGGTAGACCAGCCGCTTGGACTCGAACGGCGCGCGCAGCTTCTTCGACAGGTCGTAGGCCTGGAAGGTGAAGGAGAAGAACTTGTCGCCCTTCGGGTACCACTCGTTCGTGCGCGGCGTCGCCTTCGTCGGGTACAGCGTGTAGACGAAGTCGACGTCCTTCGCGCCCTTGACGGAGATGTGGGACTGGAAGGTGCCGTCCCGGGTGAACTGCGAGTCGATCTGGGTCTCCTCGCTGACGTCGGCGCTCGTGGGCGACGACGGCGCCGGGCTCTCGGGCTCCTCCTCGTCGCCCTGGATGAGCGAGCAGCCCGACAGCGACACCACGCACAGGGCGACGATGGCGGCCAGCGCGGCCCGAGCCGGGCGGACGCCGCGCCTCACGCCTTGAACCCGCGGGTACGGCGCATCACCTTGAGGAACATCCACGCAGTCTGCAGCACGGTCACGACACCCAGGATGGGCCATCCGACCGCCAGGATGTCGGAGCGCAGCGCGATCGGCAGCTGCAGCCACACGGCGGTGGCGGCGGCGAGGAAGACGAAGAGCACCACGAACGGGTAGAGCCACGCGATGCCCTTGCCGCGCTCGGCCTTGGCCTGGGCGGCCCAGTTGTCGGTGTGCTGGTGGCTGAAGAACTTCGTCCACGCCCGCACGAAGTGGCCCATGCGTAGCCACATGTAGAACTCGGCGGGCCACAGCAGGAACGCGAAGAGGTGGTCTCGTCGTCCGGCGAAGGCCATGGACGCGGAGACCTTGAGGTTCAGCAGGATCGCGATCGCCGGCGGGATGAGCCACCAGGCCTGGAAGACGAACGCGCTGATCGACAGCGAGCCGAGCAGCAGCAGCAGGAACATGAAGCGGGTCACGATGTTGATGACCATCGAGATGTGCTCGAACCAGCGCAGCCGCAGGTTGGGGTGGAACGGTTGGCCGCGGGTGTCGCCGCGCTGGCCGGGCCACATCAGGTCGATGGCGCCGAAGTTCCACTTGACCTGCTGGGCGTCGAGGCTGCGCAGGGTGGTCATGCCGCCGACGTGGGCGCGGGCGGTCGCGCTGATCTTGGTCAGGTAGCCGGCGCTCTTGATCTGCAGCGAGAGCAGGGAGTCCTCGACCTCGGAGTCGTTGACCCACGGGGTGCGCTGGTGGCTGTCCTTGAGGACGGCGCGCAGCGCGGCGGTCGAGAAGATCGAGAACTGGCCGCCGAGCACGGCCATGTTGCGGCCGCGCAGCAGGTTCTGCATGTTGAACGCCGAGAACTGGGCGCGCTGGCCGGCGATGAGGAACTTCGCGATCGGGCCGTCGAGGGCGCTGTCGTCGATGGAGTAGATGGCCGAGATGCCGCCGATGCGGTCGTCGCTGGAGATCTCGTTGACCAGGGCCTCGACGGCGTCCGGCTCGGGCGTGGTGTCGCCGTCGACGCCGAGCAGGTAGTCCATGTGCTCGACCAGGCCGTAGCCGTAGTTGAGCGCACCGACCTTCTTGTCGGGGTTCTTGCCGATGTCGTGGACGTAGATCGTCGTGTGCTGGTCACCGGTGGCGGTCTGCCGCGTGTGCGGGCCGGCGTAGTGGCTGGCGATCTCGACGGAGTCGTCGGAGGTGTTGTTGATGATGACGTGGATGACGTCGGGCAGACGCGTCTGCATGAGCAGCGAGTCGAGGACGCCGCCGATCGTCTCGGCCTCGTTGTAGGCCGGGATGATCGCGCCCACGGTGGCCCGCTGCGTCGGGATGGCCGCGACCTCGTCGAGGTACTGGCTGGCGTAGGCGGCCAGCGACGGGTCGGGCGAGAGGACGTAGCCGGCCTGGGCGGCCTGCACGGCCTGCGAGCTCTCGGGGCCCCCGACCTCGGTCATCGGGCGGGTCTCGTCGGTGGTCATGCGGCGCTCCTGGCGGAGGTCGGGGTGCGGCGGCACTGAGGGCCGTCCTGCTGGGCGTCGGGCAGGTGGGGCATTGCGAGGCTGCCGATCTCCGTCTGGCGGCCGTTGCGCACGGTGATCGGAGCGCGACTGGCCTTGCCGTACTTGCAGTAGCTGGTGCCCTGCCCGAGGTAGGGGTTGCCGACGGGCGGACCGGCGACGATGCGTGCCCCGGCCTGGGCGCCGAGGGCGCCGTCGATGGTGAAGCGACCGCTGTCACGCGACGTGGCGAAGCCGATCACCGAGCCGTTGCGGTCGAGCAGCCGCACCTCGGCGCCGCCGAGCCCGACGTTGGGGT
This sequence comes from Nocardioides marinquilinus, assembly GCF_039543705.1. Lineage (NCBI taxonomy): Bacteria > Bacillati > Actinomycetota > Actinomycetes > Propionibacteriales > Nocardioidaceae > Nocardioides > Nocardioides marinquilinus. The sequence continues at coordinate 520,794 of NZ_BAABKG010000002.1, read as the reverse complement.
GACGGCCGTCGACCAGGCGTCCGGTGACCCACCCGGCGCGCTTGGTCAGGCGCACGCTGCCGAAGGCGGCGCGGCCGGGGCGCACCTGCGAGCCGACCCGCACGGTGGTGCCGAGGTAGTTGCCGAGGTTGGGCACCACGACCGTGTAGCGGCCGGGGGCCAGGCCACGGAAGGTGACGCTGCCGTTGCCGGCGCGGGCGGTCCAGAACTGGCCGGTGGCCTTGCTGACCGCGGTGAGGAAGGCCTTGCCGCGCCACGACGACTCGCCGGTGTAGAGGTCGAGGATGAGGGTGCCGGCCTTGGTGGTGAGGTTGATCTTCACCGGGGTGTAGGTGCCGAGCTTGAGCTTCGGCGCGTAGGTGCTCTTGCCGACCCAGGTGCTGCTGCGGTCGTAGGTGAAGACCGAGTAGGTGCCGGCGGGCAGCCCGCCGAGGGCGAAGTTGCCCTGCTTGTCGGCGCTGGTCTCCCACGAGCGCTCGGAGGTGTTGGCGGCCACGATGCGGGCACCGGGGGCGACCTTGCCGCCGGCCTTGGCGACGCCGCCGATCGAGGCGCCGACGCGCATCTTGACCGAGCGGGCGGTGGTGCGACCGGCGCGGACGGTGACCGTGGCGTCGGCCGGCGCGTACTTCTTGGTGTCGTAGGCGGGCCGCTGGTCGGTGAACTGCAGGTGGTAGGTGCCCGGGGGCAGCGTCAGCGAGTAGCCGCCGGCGTAGACCTTCTTGGCACCGAGGTAGGTCCAGTCGGCGCGGAACCACGCCATCTTGACCTTCGGCGCACCCGGCTGCGGGCCGCGGATCTCGCCGCGGACGCGACCGACGGCTCCCCCCTGCCTCGCGACGGACGGCGTCGACGAGGCAGCGTGCTCTCCGACCGGGGCCGCGACGGACGACGTCGCGGTCGAGACGGTGGTGAGCAGGAGCGCGAGGGCGGCCAGGACGGCGAGCACGACCTTGCGAGCGTGGTTCATGAGCTGGTTCCTCAGCGCTGGGTGGGGGGAGACGTCAGGACGGCCACGAGCCGGGTCATCTCCCGGTCATCGATCGACCTGACATCACTATGAGTATCGCCCTTGAAGATGCGTTCTTGACCAGTTCAGGGATTCCGCAAGAAATCCCTCAGGGCGCGCATCCGCACGAGGGTGACGCGAGGTGCCTCAGGCCAGGTCGAAGACGAACCAGACGGTGGTGCCGACGGCGTCCGGCTCGGAGCCCCAGCGGGCCGCCAGCGCCTCGACCAGCTGCAGGCCGCGACCGTGCACCCGCAGCGGGTCGTCGGCGGAGCCGTGGCCCTCGCGCACCGGGTCGGGCCGCTCGCCGTGGTGACTGCCCTGGTCGCGCACCGCGACCGTGAGGACGCCCTCGTCGAGGGCCATCCGCAGCTCGGACGCCGCCCCGGTGTGGACGACGGCGTTGGTCACGATCTCGGACAGGCACAGCACGACGGTGTCGACGACGTCGTCGTCGACCTCCCACTCCCCCAGGTGCCGGCGCACGAAGCGGCGGGCCTCGCCCACCGCGCGGGGGTGGCCGTCGACGACCGCGTCGGCCACCAGGGCGCCGTCGGGTGCGACGGTCGCGGCCAGGCCGCCGTCGTCGCGCGGCGCCCGCAGCTGGGCGACCCGCAGCGCGTCGGCGAGCGCGACGGCGTGACGGCTGATCCGCCGCTGCAGGTCGGCCGGGTCGACCGGTCCGGCGGCGCCGGGCGGGTCCTCGGCGAAGGCGAGCAGCCCCCCGAGCACCTGGCCGTGCAGCGCGAGCGGGACGGCGACCAGCGCGCGGGTCTCGGTCTGCATCTGCTTCTCGACGTAGCCGGGGAACAGCGGGTGCAGGTCGGGCAGCATGCCGGCCACGTTCTCGCCGGTGCGGGCTACGAGGGTCAGCGGCACGTCGTCGTAGGCGTCGATGTGGCACCAGTCGATCGGGTCGTCGGGCCCAGCCGGGTCGGCCGGGTCGATCGAGGTGCGGTCGGAGGCCGTGAAGCGCAGCCGGCGCCCACCGCCCTCGACCAGCGCGAGCCCGGCGCGGGCGACCTCGGGCTCGTCGGAGACCTGCCGCAGAGCGCCCGCGACGACGGCGTCGACGGTGGGCGCGCGTCGTCCGGCGCCCCGTCCCGCCTCTCCGGCCACGGCGCCACGGTAGTGCAGATCGGGCGATCGGGCCCCGGCTCGTCGTCGCGGCGCGGGGAGGGCCGCGGGCTAGAGCCGGCGGGCGAGCTCGAGGCCGCGGGCGACGACGCGGAAGCCGAGCCGGTCGTTGATGGCGTTCATGGCCGCGTTGACGTCGGCGTTGCCGGTGGCGATCCAGGCGGTGCCGGGGAGCCGGTCGAGCAGCGCACGGTGGTTGGCGAGCTTGAGCGCCAGCCCGAGACGGTGACCGCGGTAACCCGGCTCGACGATGGTGGCGCCCTGGTAGGCGTGGCCCGCGTCGGCGCCGTCGCAGACGATCTCGGTGAGGGCGACCACCTCGTCGTCGGCGGCGAGGGCCAGCGAGACGAGCTCGAGCCGGCCGGCCCGGCGGTTGCGCTCGTCGCGGGCGCGCAGCCGGGCGAGGTCCCACGTCTCGGCCGCGCGCTCCACCTCACCGCTCGGTGCCAGCTCGTAGAAGCGGTTCGACAGCGCGCAGTAGCCCGCGGCGAGGTGGTCGGGCAGCGGCCCCCACGCCGTCACGACGCGGTAGTCGACGTGGTGCGGCGCCGTCTCGGCCGCCAGCGCCTCCCACTGCCCCTGCGTGGCGTGCAGGTCGGCGACCTTGAAGGCGTCGACCAGGTCGACCTCGAACCCGTGCCGGCGGGCGAACAGCGCGCCGGGGCCCTCGGCGTCCAGCGGCGCGAGCACCTCGGAGGTCAGCGTGGTGCGGCCGTGCTCGCGCGCCCACGTCACGAGCCCGTCGAGGACGGCGGACCCGATGCCGGCCCGGCGCCGGTCGGGGACGACGGCCACCTCGGCGCGGGCGAGGTCGGTGTTGTCGGCGGTCGACCCCGCGGCGGAGCCGGCACCGACCATCGCCTGGCCGTCCCAGGCCGCGAGGTGGACCTCGACGCTCTGGGGCCGGCCCTCGCGCAGGAACACCCGGGCCGCCTCCCACGGCGGGTAGGGGTGGTAGGGCTGGTCGGCGACCGCGTCACGGTTGACCCGCCAGAACGCGCGGGCCTGGGCGTCGTCGTCCGGGTCGAGCGGACGGACCTCGATCACCGCGTCAGGAGGCGTCGAGGACGTCGATCACGAAGTAGAGGGTCGAGTCGGCCGGGATGACCGGCGGCGAGCCGGCGGCCCCGTAGCCCAGGTCGGGCGGGATCATCATGATGATCCGGCTGCCGACCGGCGTGCCGGGGATGCCCTCGTCCCAGCCCTGGATCAGCTGGCCGACGCCGATCGGGAAGGTGGCGGGCTCGCCGCGGCTGTAGCTGTCGTCGAACTGGGCGTCGCCCTGGTAGACCGCGCCGAAGTAGTCGACGGTCAGCGTCTGCCCGGCCTCGACCGGCGGACCGTCGCCCTCGGTGATCGTGGCCACCTCGAGCTCGCCGGTCGGCTCGGGGGTGTCGGTGAAGTCGAGCGCGGTGACGTCGCCCTCGGCGTCGGTCACGACCTCGGGCGCCCACGCGGGCAGCTCGCCCCCCGCCTCGGACCCCTCCTCGCTCGGCGACTCGGCCGGCGCGTCGCTGCTCGCGGCGTCGCTGCTCGCGGGGTCGCTGCTCGGCGCGGCGTCGCTGCTCTCGCTGCTCTCGCTGCTCTGGCTGCCGGTGTCGTCGTTCGCGTTCTCGTCACCGTCGCTCTCGTTGCCGCAGGCGGCGAGGGTGAGGGCGAGCAGGCCGGCGGCGGTGGCCGCAGCGAGGCGCTGCGGCAGGGGGCGGGTCACGATTCCTCCGAGGGGGTCGATGGTCCGAGCTGGGCACGCACGACGCCGGCGAGTCGCTCGGCGACGTCGCGGGCGGTCTGGGGGGTCGCGGCCTCGACCATCACGCGCACCAGGGGCTCGGTGCCCGAGGGGCGCAGCAGCACGCGGCCGGTCTCGCCGAGCGCCGCCTGCTCGTCGGCGACGGCGGCGGCGAGGGTCTCGTCGGTGGCGCAGCGGGCGACGTCGACGTCGGGCACGTTGACCAGCACCTGCGGCAGCCGCTCGACCACCGAGGCGAGGTCGCGCAGCGAGCGCCCGGTGGTGACCATGCGCTGGATGACGTGCAGCGCGGTGAGCAGGCCGTCGCCGGTGGTGGCGTGGTCGCGCAGGATGACGTGGCCCGACTGCTCGCCACCGAGGTTGTAGCCGCCGGAGCGCATCGCCTCGAGCACGTAGCGGTCGCCCACGGCGGTCTGCATCACCTTCACGCCTGCGGCGGTCATCGCCTGCAGCAGCCCGAGGTTGCTCATCACCGTGGCGACGAGGGTGTCGTCGACCAGCCGGCCGCGCTCGTGCAGGTCGAGGGCGAGGATGCCCATCAGCTGGTCGCCGTCGACCACCGCGCCGGTGGCGTCGACGGCCAGGCAGCGGTCGGCGTCGCCGTCGAGGGCGAAGCCGGCGTGGGCGCCGCGGTCGACCACGGCGCGCTGCAGGCGGGCGAGGTCGGTGGAGCCGTAGCCGTCATTGATGTTGAGCCCGTCAGGCTCGGCGCCGATGGCGACGACCTCGACGCCGGCGTCGGCGAGGGCACGCGGTCCGACCACGCTGGCGGCGCCGTGCGCGCAGTCGAGGACGACGCGCACCCCGGCGAGCGGGCGCTCCTCGGGCGCGTCGAGCGTGCGCACCAGGTGCGCGGCGTACTCGTCGACCGTGGGGGCGTAGGGACGCACGCGACCGACGTCCGCACCCGTGGGCCGGCTCCAGTCCTGGTCGAGCACAGCCTCGATGCGGCGCTCGACCTCGTCGTCCAGCTTCACGCCGCCGTGGGCGAGGAACTTGATGCCGTTGTCGGGCATCGCGTTGTGCGAGGCGCTGATGACGACGCCGACGTCGGCGCCGAGGGCGTCGGTGAAGTAGGCGACGCCGGGGGTCGGCAGCACCCGCAGCCGGAGCACGTCGACGCCGGCGCCGGCGAGGCCGGCGACGACGGCGTGCTCGAGGAACTGGCCCGAGATGCGGGTGTCACGGCCGACGACCGCGAGCGGTCGCTGGCCGGAGAACGTGCCCTGGTCGACCAGGACGCGCGCCGCGGCTGCGCCGAGGTCGAGCGCGAGCTCGGCGGTCAACCTGCCGTTCGCGAGACCCCGGACGCCGTCGGTGCCGAAGATGCGCGGCACGCCGGCGGGATCAGCGCTTGCTGAACTGCGGGGCCTTGCGAGCCTTCTTGAGGCCGGCCTTCTTGCGCTCGATGACGCGGGCGTCACGCGTGAGCAGCCCGGCCTTCTTCAGCGTGGGGCGGTTGGCCTCGAGGTCGACGTCGTTGAGGCAGCGGGCCACACCGAGGCGCAGCGCGCCGGCCTGGCCGGTGATGCCGCCGCCGTGGATGCGGGCGATGACGTCGAAGCGACCCTCGAGGTGCAGCGCCGCGAACGGCTCGTTGACGACCTGCTGGTGCAGCTTGTTCGGGAAGTAGGAGTCGAGGGTGCGGCCGTTGACCCGCCACTCGCCGGTGCCCGGGACGATCCGGACGCGCGCCACGGCCTCCTTGCGCCGGCCGGTGGCCTGCGCGGGGGCGATGGTGGCCGGACGGGAGGCGGACTCACCGGGCGCGCCAGCGCTCTCGGAGGTGTAGGCCACGCCCTGCTCGTCGGTCTGGAAGGTCTCCTCGACCTCGGTGCTGGTCTCGCTCACGATGTCCTCTGCCTCTACTACTGGGCGATCTGGGTGATCTCGAACGGCACGGCCTGCTGAGCGGCGTGCGGGTGCTCGGGGCCGGCGTACACCTTGAGCTTGGTGAGCTGCGCGCGGCTGAGCTTGTTCTTGGGGAGCATGCCCCACACGGCGTTCTCGACGACCTTGCGCGCGTCCTTGGCGAGCAGGTCGCCGATCGCGGTCTCGGTCAGGCCGCCGGGGTAGCCGGAGTGGCGGTAGACCTTCTTGGTCTGCGCCTTGTTGCCGGCCAGCGCCACCTTCTCGGCGTTGACGACGATGACGAAGTCACCGGTGTCCATGTGCGGGGCGTAGGTCGGCTTGTGCTTGCCCCGCAGGAGCGTCGCGCACTCGACCGCCAGACGGCCGAGGACGACGTCCTCGGCGTCGATGACGTGCCACTGGCGCTGGAGGTCAGCGGGCTTCGGGCTGAACGTACGCACGGTGATAGAGCCTCTTCGTCGACTGGTTGCTGGTCGGGGCCGGTGACCCCGATGCACGCACGGACACCACAGGTCCGGCGGGACCGCACGAGTCTAGGCGCGGGTCTTCGGGAGGGTCAAAACCCGGGGAGGGTGGGGGGCCGAGGCACGAGGACCGCCACCACCGACCGAGGTCGAACAAGCCCGCGGGCGAGGAACAACGAGCCCGCGGGCGAGGAACGAGGCCGCGGCGGCGTGTCGAGACCACGCGAGTTGTCTCGACAACGCCAGGCCGGGGGTGCGGTGCTCCGTACCCGCCCACTAAGTTGGCACGCGTGACCGACTCTCTCACCGTCCGCGACAACCGCACCGGGCAGGAGTACGACGTCCCGATCACCGACGGCGCCATCAAGGCCGCCGACATCGGGAAGATCAAGGCCGACGACGACAACCCGGGGCTGGCCGTCTACGACCCCGGCTTCGTCAACACGGCGTCCTGCCGCTCGTCGGTGACCTACATCGACGGCGAGGCCGGCGTCCTGGAGTACCGCGGCTACCCCATCGAGCAGCTCGCCGAGGGATCGAACTTCCTCGAGGTCGCCTACCTGCTCGTGCACGGGTCGCTGCCGTCGAAGGCCGAGTACGACGCGTGGGTGCACGACATCACCTACCACACGTTCGTCCACGAGAACATCAAGAGCTTCATGGAGGGCTTCCGCTACGACGCCCACCCCATGGGCATGCTGATGGCCTCGGTGGGTGCGCTGTCGACGTTCTACCCCGACGCCACCAACCTCAAGGACGCCGACAACCGCCACCTGCAGATCGTGCGGATGATCGCCAAGATGCCGACGCTCGGCGCCTGGTCGTTCCGCAACGCGCAGGGCAAGCCGTTCGTCTATCCCGACAACGAGCTCGGCTACACCGCGAACTTCCTCTCGATGCTGTTCAAGATGAGCGAGCGCGACTACATCGCCGACGAGCGCCTCGTCCGCGCCCTCGACGTGCTGTTCATCCTCCACGCCGACCACGAGCAGAACTGCTCCACCAACGCCGTGCGCTCGGTGGGCTCCTCGCAGGTCGACCCCTACTCGGCGGTCGCGGCCGGCGTCGCGGCGCTCTACGGCCCGCTGCACGGCGGCGCCAACGAGGCGGTGCTGAAGTCGCTCAAGCGCATCGGGTCGAAGGAGAACATCCCCGACTTCATCAAGGGCGTGAAGGACGGCAACGAGCGCCTCATGGGCTTCGGCCACCGCGTCTACAAGAACTACGACCCGCGGGCGCGCATCATCAAGCAGGCCGCGATGGACGTCTTCGAGGTCACCGGCACCAACCCGCTCCTCGACATCGCGCTCGAGCTGGAGAAGATCGCGCTCGAGGACGACTACTTCGTCAGCCGCAAGCTCTACCCGAACGTCGACTTCTACTCCGGCCTGATCTACGAGGCCTTCCAGTTCCCGCCCGAGATGTTCACGGTGCTCTTCGCCATCGGCCGCACGCCGGGCTGGCTCGCGCAGTGGCTCGAGCTGGTGCAGGACAAGGAGCAGAAGATCGCGCGCCCCAAGCAGATCTACACCGGCGAGCGCACCCGCGACTTCACGCCGGCGTCCGAGCGCTGGGCCTGAGCCTGCTGCTGACTCGCTGACCGACGAGCCCCGCCCGGATTCGGGCGGGGCTCGCTGGCTTCCCGGGTGCACGAACCGTGCGATCGCTCGGATCAGGTCGCGGTGTGGGCCAGCACGGCCGGGACCACGACGTCCCAGGTGGCGCGCGGCGGCACCTGGTGGCCCATGCCCTCGACGACGAGCAGCTGGGCGCCGGTGACCGCGGCGGCCAGCGCCTCGCCGTGCGGCAGCGGGAACATCGGGTCGTCGCTGCCGTGGACGACGAGCACCGGCACGGCGAGGTCGTGGACGTCGAGCGGGGGCGCGCCGCCGTCGCGCTCGACGGCGATCCAGTGGTTGCCCGCGGCGGCGACGTCGTGGCTGCGGTCGAACGTGGCGCCGGCGCCCGCGCGGACGTCGTCCTCGTCGACACCCAGGGCGCCCGCCCAGGTGCGCTCGGCGTCGAGCACCCAGGCGACGTAGGCGTCGCGGTCGGCCCAGTCGGGGTCGGGCGGCGGGTCGGTGAAGGTCGCCGCCACGCGCGGCTCGGGGCCGGGGAGGTCGTCGTCCACGCCGCCCGCGGCGCTGGTGGCGACCAGCACGAGCGAGGCGACCAGCTCGGGACGGCGCAGCGCGAGGCTCTGCGCGATTCCGCCGCCCATCGAGGCCCCGACCACGTGGGCGGGCGCGAGACCGAGCGCCTCGACCAGCCGCGCCGTGTCGAGGGTGAGGACGTCGCCGTCGTAGTCGGGCTCGCCGACCGGGCCGGTGGTGGAGCGTCCGGTGTCGCGGTGGTCGAAGCGGACGACGTACCGGCCGCCCGCGGCGAGGCGCTCGCACCAGGCGAGCGGCCACCAGTCCATCGACGTCGCCGCACCCGAGACCAGCACCACCGGCGGGTCGGCGGGCTCGCCGAAGGTCTGCACGCACAGCTCGACGCCGTCGTCCACCGGGACCAGTCGCTGCTCGCTCACCCCGAGGACGACCCGATGATCCCCGCGGACTCATCGGTGAGGCGGGCGGCGTCGCGCAGGGCGCCGGCCACGGCGGCGAAGTCGCCGGCGGGCACCTCGAACATGCCACGCCGGAACGGCAGGCCCCACCGCTGCTCGTCGTCGACGAAGCCGAGCAGCGGCAGCAGGGGGCGCACCGGCACCTCGGCGACGTCGGTCTCGAAGTCGACCCGGCGGCGCCAGTGGTGCACGCCGGGACGGGTCTCGAACCGGTAGGGCTCGTCGTCGGCGACGACGCCGATCGCGGTGAAGCGCTGCAGCACCCGGCCCTCGTGCAGGGCGGTGCGGGCGGAGTAGAAGGCGATGCCGTCGCCTCGACCGAGCCGCCGCAGCCGGGTGTCGCGACCGTGGTCGGCCTGAGTGAAGCCGCCGGCGACGCCGAGCCGCACGTGGTCGCGGCTGATGGTGTTGATCCAGAACCGCGGGCGGGCGGGGTCGGCGTCGGGCACGGCCCGAGCCAAGCAGCGACCACCGACAGCGCGCGAGGGGCAGGCAGGATGGCGACCGTGAGGGTCGGCATCGTGGGGTTGGGGACGGCGGGCACCACCCTGGCCTGCCTGATCGCCGACGCGGGCCACGACGTCACCGTCGTCGAGCAGGCGGCCGACCCCCGGCCGGTCGGCGCCGGGCTGTGGCTGCAGGCCCTCGGCCAGCAGGTGCTCGACCGCCTTGACCTGCTCGCGCCGCTGCGGACCCGCTCCCAGCCGGTGGCGCACGTCGAGATCGTGGCCGCGCCGAGTGGACGACGTCCGGCCCGCACGCTGCTCGACCTCGCCTACGACGCCCTGCCCGGCGCGACGCCGGCGCTCGGGGTGCACCGGGGCGACCTGTTCGCGCTGCTGCACGACGCCGTGCGCCGGCGCGGCGTGCCGGTGCGGCTCGGCGTCGCGGTGACCGGGGTGCGGCCGACGCCGTCCGGCATCGCGGTCGAGACGGCGTCCGGCGACCTCGACGTCTTCGACCTCGTCGTGGGCGGCGACGGCGGCCGCTCGCGCGTGCGGGCCTCGATGGGCGTGACCGCGCGCGACCGTCCCTACGCCTACGGGGCGCTCTGGGCCATCGTCGACGACGTCGAGGAGACCGCCGGCGGCACGCTCTACCAGTGCGTCGGCGGCACGCGGGAGTACCTCGGGGTGCTGCCCACCGGGCGCGGCCGGGCCTCGCTGTTCTGGTCGGTGCGGCACGCGGACGCCGCCGGCGTCGTCACGCGCGGGCTGTCGGCCTGGCGCGAGCGGGCGGCGCGGTTCGCCGGCCCGCACGCGGCGCTGCTCGACCGCGTCGAGGCGCTGCTGCCCGCCGCCTACCGCGACGTCGTCGTCCGCACGCCCTACCGGTTGGCGGGCCCGCGCGACGAGCACGCGGCGGTGCTGGTCGGCGACAGCGCCCACGCGATGAGCCCGCAGCTCGGCACCGGCACGTCGCTGGCGCTGGCCGACGCGTGGTCGCTGGCGCACGCGCTCGGCCACCACCCCACCCTGGCCGGGGCGCTCGCGGCCTACCGCCGCGACCGCGCCGCCCACCTGCGCTGGTACCAGTGGGCGACCCGGCTGATGATGCCGGTCTTCCAGAGCGACCTGACGCCGCTCGCCGTGCCCCGCGACGCCCTCGCCCCGCTCACGGGGCGGGTGCCCGGCGTCCCGCCGCTGCTCGTGGGCGTGCTGTGCGGTGACCGCACCTCGCCCTGGACGACCTGGCGGCTGCCCGAGGCTCGCTAGCCGACCAGCTCGAGCAGGCCGAAGAGCACCATCGCGGCACCGATGACGATGACCACGACGCCCGAGACGAGGTTGTTGGCGGTGTCGAGCCGCGAGCGCTGGCGCGCCTGCGCGCGGCGCAGCAGGAACAGCCCGAGCAGGGCCACGAGGACGCCGACGACGAGGACGATCACGACCCCATCCCACCCGAGACGGAGCGGGTGTTGCTGACGGCGCGCTGGTGGGGGCGGCCGGGGTCGGGCTCGGCCGGGTCGGGCTCGTCGGCCCGCAGCGCCTCGAGCTGAGCGCACACCGCCACGCCGTAGAAGAACGAGACCGCCGACATCAGGCTCCACACCAGGAGCGCCACGATGCCGGCCAGCGGGCCGTAGGTGCTGTCGAAGGAGCCGCTGACCTTCACGTAGAGCGACAGCCCGGCGGCCGCGAGCACGCTCAGGGTGACCGAGACCGCCGCGCCGAGCGCGAGCCACGACAGGGCCGGCTGCCGCCGCCGCGGCGAGTGGTCGAGCAGGACGGCGATCGCGGTGACCAGCAGCACCAGACCGGCCGGCCAGCGCAGCACCTCCCAGGTGCGGTGGGTGCCCGACGTCCAGCCGTACTCGGCGACCATCGCGTCGCCGAAGGCGCCACCGGCGACCAGCAGCGCGAAGCCGACGCCCACCGGGACGGCGAGGATCGCGGTCAGCACCGCCGAGCGGCCGTACTTGTAGACCGCCTTGCGGTCGCGCCGGATGCCGTAGATGCGGTTGCTGCCGCGCTCGACCTGCGCCATCGCGGTGGTCATCGAGACCAGCGCGAGCAGCAGGCCGAGCACGAGCGCGACCTCGCCGGTGCGCTCGGAACCGCCGCTGACGGCACCGGTGAGGGCGTCCTCGGTGCCGCCGCCGGGCGCGACCGCGGCCACGGTGCGCGCCACCACGCTCGCCCACCGGCGGTCGTCGATGTCGGCCGAGAGCCCAGTGACCGCGACCAGGAACGGGACGACGGCCAAGCAGGTCTGCAGCGCCAGCGCGCGGCTGTTGGTGAAGCCGTCGCCGAAGCGGAAGCGCACGAACGCCCCGACCGCGATCGAGCGCAGCCCGTGCTTGCGGGCGAGGTGCCAGGCGTCCTCGGCGTCGAGCTCGTCGCCGTCCATCTCGACGGTGACGGGCACGAGCCGCGCGGTGGTCACGGGCGCATCATGTCGTGCCGCCGGGTGCCCTCGCGTGGAGGGCCGGTGGTCTCGAGGCTCGTCGCCGGGGCTCCTCGCACCTCGACCATCGTGGGGGCCGGACCTGACGATGGTCGAGGTGCGAGGCCGGCCACGGCCGAGCCTCGAGACCCCGTCAGTTGACCTGGCGGTCGCGGCCCTCCCAGTAGGGCTTGCGGAGGTCGCGCTTGAGGATCTTGCCGGTGGGGTTGCGGGGCAGCGGACCGGTGATCTCGACGGTCTTGGGGCACTTGAACGCGGCCAGGCTCTCGCGGCAGAAGGCGATGAGCTCGGCCTCCGTCGCCTCGGCGCCCTCGTGCAGCGACACGACGGCCTTGACCGACTCGCCCCACACCTCGTCGGGGACGCCGATGACCGCGACCTCCATGACGGCCGGGTGCTCGGCGAGCACCCGCTCGACCTCGGGGCTGTAGATGTTCTCGCCGCCGCTGATGATGAGGTCCTTGAGGCGGTCCTCGACGAAGACGTAGCCGTCGTCGTCGACCCGGCCGAGGTCGCCGGTGCGGAACCACCCGTCGGCGGTGATCACCTCGGCCGTGGCCTCGGGCTTGCCGAGGTAGCCCTTGAACACCTGCGGGCCGCGCAGCCAGATCTCCCCCGGCTCGCCGGTGGGGACGTCGTCCAGGGTGGCCGGGTCGACCACGCGCACCTCGACCTCGGGGATCGGCCGGCCGGCCGAGACCAGCCGCTCCGGGTGGCCGGTGGAGACCGCGGTGCGGTGCTCGTCGGGCATCAGGTGGGTGGCGACGCCGGCGACCTCGGTGAGGCCGTAGACCTGGATGAAGTCGGTGTCGGGCCAGGCCTCCATCGCCGCGCGCAGCAGCGGCGGCGGCATCGGCGCGGCGCCGTAGGTGTAGGTCTTCAGCGCCCCGAACAGGCGGACGGCGTCCGGCCCGTTCTGCAGCACCTGCGCGAGCACCGCCGGCACCAGGAAGGTGCGGTTGGCGCCGGCCATGATGGCGGCGGCGAGGGAGGCGCCGTCGGGGTCGCGGGTCATGTGGCTGGCGACGCCGTCGTGGATGCCGAACAGCACGTACGACGAGCCGCCGACGTGGAACAGCGGCATCGAGACCATCGACTTGTCGCCCGGCTCGAAGCCCCAGCCGTCGTGGGCGTTGACGGTGTGGGCGACCATGTTGCGGTGGGTCAGCATGACCCCCTTCGGCCGGCCGGTGGTGCCGGAGGAGTACATGACCAGGCACACGTCGTCCTCGGTCACCTCGGGGTCGTGGTCGAGCGGCTCGGACGACGCCAGCCACTGCTCGTAGGCGCAGTCGACGCCCTCGGGGGTCACCTCGACGACGTGCTGGACGGCGGGCAGCCGGTCGCGCACCTTCTCGACGGTCGGCATCAGCTCGGAGCCGACGAACAGCACGGTGGCGCCGCAGTCGGCGACGGCGTACTCGACCTCGTCGGGCGCCGAGCGCCAGTTGACGATGGCGTTGGCGGCGCCGATCGAGGCGCAGGCGAGCGAGGTCTCGACACAGGCGGGGTGGTTCTTGTCGAGGAAGGCGACGACGTCGCCGCGACCGACCCCGAGCGCACGCAGGCCGCCGGCGTTGCGCCGGACGCGGTCGAACCACGCAGACCAGGTGAAGGTGCGCGAGAGGTAGGTGACCGCCTCGGCGTCCGGCGTGGCCGTGGCCCAGTGGGCGATGCGGTCGTCGACGAAGCGGGGCGGCGCGGGCTGGCTCATGCCGGGTCATTGTGTCGGCTCGGTGTGAGCCGCGCCACAGCACCCGGCGATCGTTCTTCTCCTCGCCCCAGCCGCGTCTCAGCCTCGTCACAGCCACCCGGAGCACCGTCGAGGACATGAACGACTCGCCCTCCCAGCCGCCGCAGCCCTTCGGGCCGCCGCCGTCGCAGCGTCCGCTGTTCCAGGACCGCGGCTACCCGCCGCCCCCGCCGTACAACCCCTACGACGCCGGCACCCGGGTGCTGCCGGCCCAGCAGCCCGCCGCGCCGCGCTCGGCGAGCGGCCGGCGCCGCTTCGCCACGGCGGTCGTCGCCGCCGCGCTCGTCGTCGGCGGGGGCGCGGGCCTGGGGGGCGCCGCGGTCTACGGCGCCCTGGCGGACGACGACGGGGGCTCGCCGTCGTCCGCGCCGGTCACGACGAGCCAGGTCGTGGGTGGCGACGACACCCCGGCGGCCGACGGCTCGGTCGAGCAGGCCGCCGACAAGGTGCTGCCCTCGGTGGTCAAGCTCGACGTGGCCGGCGACCAGGAGCGCGGCTCGGGTTCGGGCATCGTCCTCAGCTCGGACGGCCTGATCCTGACCAACAACCACGTGGCCGAGGTGGCCGGTGAGAACGGCGAGATCACGGCGTCCTTCAGCGACGGCAGCCACGCGCAGGCGAAGGTCGTGGGCCTCGACCCGCTCACCGACACCGCGCTGGTGCAGGCCGAGGGCGTCTCGGGCCTCACGCCCGCGACCATCGGCTCCTCCGACAAGGTCGACGTCGGCGAGGAGGTCGTGGCCATCGGCTCGCCGTTCGGCCTCGACGCCACCGTCACCTCCGGCATCGTCAGCGCGCTCGACCGGCCGGTCGACGTCGGCTCCGACGCGCAGGGCAACGCGACGGTCTACCCGGCGATCCAGACCGACGCCGCCATCAACCCCGGCAACAGCGGTGGCCCGCTGGTCGACCTCGATGGTCGCGTCGTCGGCATCAACTCCTCGATCCGCTCGACCGGCTCGGGCCAGGGCGAGTCGGGCTCCATCGGCCTCGGCTTCGCCATCCCGATCGACGAGGTGCTGCCGGTCATCGAGCAGATGAAGAACGGCGAGACCCCGACACACGCCCGCATCGGCGTCTCGGCGACCGACGCCCCCGCCACCGGCGGCGCGCTCGTGGTCGACGGTGCCCAGATCGAGCAGGTGGGCGCCGACACCGCGGCCGGCGAGGCCGGCCTGCAGGACGGCGACGTCATCACCAAGGTCGACGACACCCTCATCACCGGCTCGGACTCGCTCGTCGCGACGATCCGCTCCTACCGCCCCGGCGACAACGTCACCATCACCTACGAGCGCGGCGGCCAGACCGACACCGTGCAGCTGACGCTCGGCTCGGACGCCGACGCCAACGTGTCCTGACGCAGCCTGCGGGCCCACAGACGTCCTGGGAGGGGCGACACCGGCGGCCACCGACCACATTCCCTTGGTCGGTGGCCGCCGCATGCCCGGCCGCGAGCGCAGCGAGCCTGGCCGGGTGTAACAGCGATGAGCGCGAGCGAAGCGAGCTCGACGCAGTTACCCGCGCAGCGGGACCCGCTTCTGGAACTCGCCCATGCGGGAGACGGGCTGGAAGCCGAGGCGCTCGTTGACGGCGATCATGTGCACGTTCGACTCGGCGTTGTAGGTGCTGACGCGCTCGACGTCGGGGCGCTCGGCCTGGAACAGCCGGTGGTTGGCGACCTTGACGGCGAGGCCGAGGCGGTGGCCGCGGTGGTCGCGGTGCACCTGGGTGCCCCACTGGAACGCCCCGGAGACGTCGTGGACGCCGTGCGCGATGGTCGTGTAGGCGACGACCTCGCCGGTCTCGTCGAGCGCGACGGTGCTGAACAGGGTGCGGCCCTGCTTGGCCACGTTCTCCTCCTGCTCGCGCAGCGTGGCGAGGTCGGTGCGCTCGGCCTCGCGCTCGATGTCGCCGGTCGGCGCCTCGACCATGAGCGTGTTCGCGAGCGCCAGCCAGCTCTCGGCGTACTCGTCCTTCATCGGTCCCGTGAACGCGTCGAGCCGGTAGGCGGTGTGGTGCGGCGCGGCCTCGGCCGCGAGGGCGTCGAGGACGTCGTCCGGGATGCGGCCGTCGAGGCGCCGCTGGACGTCGGTCAGCCCCAGCTTGAACCCGCGGCTGCGGGCCAGCGCCGCGCCGGGCGAGCCCTCGCCGTCCGAGCCCTGGTCGCCGCGCCAGCGCACCTCGCAGGTGAGCAGCCGGCGTCCGGCCGCGACGGCGAACTCCTCGACGTGGATCGCGAGCGCCGTGCCGTGGCCGCGGCCTTGGTGGTCGGGGTGCACGCTGGTCTCGAGGTAGGCGCTCTCGAGGTTGTCGAGCTGCGGGAAGCCCGCGAACCCGGCCGCGACGACCTCGCCGTCGGGCCCGCCGACGCGCCCGACGAAGCCGTGGCGCTCGAGGTCGCGCGTCGGCTCGCGCATCTGCACCTGCAGCTCGGGCAGCGTCCAGGTCATGGCCGCCTCGCCGACGGCGGCGTCGAGGGCGGCCGCGTAGGCGCCGTGCCAGGCCGCGAAGGTCTCGTCGTCGTGGACGTCGAGCTCGTGGACGTGGAGATCCGTACCGGTCATCGTGCTCGTGCCACCCGTCCCTCGTCCCACACGGGACCGTCGCTCTCGTAGACCTCGCCGTCGGCACCGTAGACCAGGAAGCGGTCGAACCCGCGGGCGAACCAGCGGTCGTGCGTCACGGCGAGCACGGTGCCCTCGAACGCGGCCAGGCCGGCCTCGAGCGCCTCGGCCGACTGCACGTCGAGGTTGTCGGTGGGCTCGTCGAGCAGCAGCAGCGTGGCGCCGGAGAGCTCGAGCAGCAGGATCTGGAACCGCGCCTGCTGTCCGCCGCTGAGCGACTCGAACCGCTGCTCGGACTGCGCGCTCAGCTCGTAGCGGTCGAGCACCCGGCTGGCCTGCTCGCGGCCCATGCCGTTGCGGCCGCGGCCGTCGGGCTGCCGGTCGCCGCGGTGCAGGATCTCGAGCAGGGTGCGGCCCACCAGCTCGGGGTGGTCGTGGGTCTGCACGAACCAGCCGGGGCGCACGCGGGCGCCGAGCTTGGCGGTGCCGGTGTGGGGCACCGGCTTGACGGGAGTGTCGTCGACGGGCCGGTGCTCGACGTCCGGGTCGGACCCGCCGGCGGCCAGCAACCGCAGGAAGTGCGACTTGCCCGAGCCGTTGGAGCCGAGGACGGCGACCCGCTCGCCGTACCAGACCTCGAGGTCGAAGGGCCGCATCAGCCCGGTCAGCTCGAGGTTCGTGCAGACGACGGCGCGCTTGCCGGTGCGGCCGCCCTGCAGCCGCATGACGACGTGCTGCTCGCGCGGCTGCTCGGTGGGCGGACCGGCCTCCTCGAACTTGCGCAGCCGGGTGACGGCCGCCTGGTAACGGCTCGCCATGTCGGAGTTGTAGGCCGCCTTCTGCTTGTACATGAGCATGAGCGCGCGCAGCTTGGCGTGCTCCTCGTCCCAGCGCTTGCGCTGCTCCTCGAAGCGCGCGAACCGCTCGACGCGGGCCTCGTGGTAGCTGGCGAAGCCGCCGGGATGGGTCCAGACCAGGTTGCCGGCGAACCCGAGCTCGACGGTGACGACGCGGGTGGCGGTGTTGGCCAGCAGCTCGCGGTCGTGGCTGATGAACAGGATCGTCTTGTCGCTGGCGCGGATGCGCTCCTCGAGCCACATCTTGCCGGGGACGTCGAGGTAGTTGTCGGGCTCGTCGAGCAGCAGCACCTCGTCGGGGCCGGCCAGCAGGTACTCGAGCACCAGCCGCTTCTGCTCGCCGCCCGAGAGGGTCTTCAGCTCGCGGTACTTGGCGCGGTCGAACGGGATGCTCAGCGCCTTGATGGTGCAGACGTCCCAGGTGACCTCGAGGTCGTAGCCGCCGGCGTCGGCGTACTCGTGCAGCGCCTCGGCGTAGCGCAGCTGGGTCTTCTCGTCGTCGCTCTCCATCAGCGCGAGCTCGCAGGCGTCGACGGCCTCGGCCGCGGTGCGCACGCGCGCCGGCGAGACCGAGCGCAGCAGGTCGGCCACCGTGGCGTCGGTCCCCAGCCCGGCCTTGACGTCCTGCCGCATCACGCCGAGCCCGCCGGTGCGGGTCACCGCGCCGCCGTGCGGCGTCAGCTCGCCGGTGACGATGCGCAGCAGCGTCGTCTTGCCCGCCCCGTTCGCCCCGACCAGCGCCACCTTCGCGCCGTCGCCGACCCGGAACGAGACCTCGTCCAGCAGCACCCGCCCGTCGGGCAGCTCGTAGCGCACTCCACTGACCTCGACGTGTCCCACGAGAGGCGATTGTGCGGGCTGCGGTGTCCCGGGCGCACGGGCTTTGCGTCCCGGAGGTGGTCAGGACGCGAGGCGCGGGTGCGCTGGGGTGGTGGGGCGTCATGCGGGGTGGTCGTCCGGGGAGCCGGGTCGGACGACGCCCGGCCGGGGTCGTGGGCGTCATACGGAGTGGCGGCTCGGGTTGCCGACGCGTATGACGCCCCGACAGGTCGGTGAGGCGTCATACGAGGTGGTTGCTCGGCGTGCCGGAACGTATGACGCCCCGGCCGCCGGAACTCACCACCCGCGGACGCGGGCCGCGACGACGAGGGCGAGGGCCTCGGTGGGGGCGCGGACGGTGACGATGCGGTTGCGGCACAGCCCGACGCGCCAGGCGCCGTCCTCCCCCTCGGCCGGGCCGATGCCGGGGGTCGTGCACTCCGGGACGCCGTCGGACAGCGTCACGCTCACCCGGTCGTCGGCCGGCACCTCCGCGGTGACGCCGTCGCCGAGGTCGGTCGTCGTCCAGGTGACGACGTCGGGGGCCGCGTCGCCGGCAGGGCGCACCGAGGCCATGATCCGGCGGGCCACGTCGGGGGCGACGTCGGAGACGATCACCTCGCCGTCGCCGCTCCACACGATGCCGCCCCGGTTGCCGTACGACCCGAGCGGCTCGGCCGGTCGGGTGCCCTGCTTGCCGAACACCGAGACGGAGCCGGAGCCGGCCGAGCAGGGCTCGGCGCTGAACGACCTGGTGGGCACGCGACTGGTCGAGCTGTAGCCGCAGTCCCCGTCGACGTACTCGGTCCAGCCCGGGGGCAGGTCGAGGGCCAGGCCCTCGAACCGGACCGTCGTCCAGGCGCCGGCGGCGTCGTCCGGCGCCGGTCGCGCCGAGCCTGCCATCACCTCGGCGAGCGCCCGCGTCGGCATCAGCGCGACGACGTCGCGGTCGCCCACGGTCAGGACCGCCCGCCACCGGCCGTCGTCCCACTGCCCGTAGCCGTACTCGGTGTCGCCCTGGTGGGGGACGACCTCGACCCCGGCGGCCAGCGCGGCGGGCACCGTGTAGGCGACGCCGTCGGCGCTCGCGCGCGTCCAGTCCCCCGAGAGGTCGGGCACCGCCTGACCCGCGAACCGGGCCGAGCCGAGCACCCGCAGGGCGGTCTGCTCGTCGTCGGCGCCGACCGTGACGTACACGTCGCCGACGCTCACGTAGCCGGTCCACCGGCTCGCGATCTCCCCGTCGGAGTCATCGGCGGACCGCAGCCCGGGCCCGAAGGCGAAGTCGATGGCTCCCGTGTCCGGCACGAGGTTCACCGCCTCCGACTGCGAGCACGGTTCGTCGCCCAGACCGTAGGCCGCCGCGGTGAGCTGGCAGTCGTCACCCTCGGGCAGCTCGTGCCACCCGGACGGGACGTCGAGCACGATCGTGACCGGCTCGTCGAGGACGCCGGTGGGCTCGAGCTCGACCTCGACCGTCCGCCACCCGGGGTCGTCGACGCTTTGCGCCACGTCGGCCGAGCCGTCGGGCCCGTCGCCGACGACGGCGGCGGTGACGACCCCACCGACCCCGAGCGCGACGACGGCGACGACCGCGCCGACGACGGCCCGCCGCCGCACCCGTCGGGCCTGCCGACGCCGTGCTGCGGCGGCCAGGCACCCGGCGCCAGGGGCGTCCTCGGCACCGTCGGCCAGCGCGCGGGAGACCCGCTGCTCGAAGTCACTCATCGTCGTCCTCCCCCAGCTCGGCGCGCAGCGCGGCGAGCCCGCGCGAGACCCGTGACCGCACCGACCCCTCGCGGACGCCGGTCAGCGCCGCGATCTCGGCGTAGTCGAGCTGCTCGTAGTAGCGCAGCACCACGGCCGTGCGCTGCACCTCCGGCAGCGCGCGGCACGCCGTCCACAGCCGGCGGCTGTCGTCGGGGTCGAGGCCGCGGGCGTCGTCCACGGGCCGGTCGGCGAGGTCGGCGACCCGCTCGACCGGCGAGACCTTGCGCCGCCACGCCCGCCACCGCGAGGTGTGGGCGTTGACGACCATCCGCCGCACGTAGGCGTCGGGGTCGTCGAGCCCGGCGATGCGCGACCAGCGCGGCAGCGCCCGCGACAGCGCCTCCTGGACGACGTCCTCGGCGTCGGCGGCGTCACCGGTCAGCGTGAACGCCAGCCGCAGCAGGCCCGGCCCACGGGCGGCCACCCACTCGTCGAACGACGGCACCGCCACGCGCGCCTCCGCTCGCTCCACGACCACGTCCATGCATTCTCAACGCCGCACCCCCCGATCCCGTTGCGAGATGGCTCGTTCGGGCCATGCGCGACCGGCGCGACGACCGCAGGCTGGTGCCGAGTGGGCCGGCCACGGCCCCGACCCGCCCCCGGAGGCCCACCATGCGCAAGCCGCTCCACTCCTACGTCCTGGCCGTCGCGGTCGTGCTCCTTGCGGCGGCCGTCGCCACCACCGGGACCGCCGTCGCCGCCGCCGTCCAGAAGGTGAGCATCGCCGACGGCGCCCGCCCCTCCCGCGTCGCGAAGGTCGACGGCAGCGGACGGCTGCTCGTCGCCACGCCGAACAGCCCGGTCAAGGTCGCCGGCGGCACGCTCGACGCCCGTCCGGCCGCACCGGCCCGGGCGCTGCACGCGGGCACCTACGGCAACGTCGGCCTCACCTCCCCGCTGCTCGGGCCCACGACCGCCACCCTCGCGATCAGTCGGTTCTCCGGCTTCGACCCCGCGGCCAACGCGAGCTACCCGAACGCCGACTTCCGCTTCGACCTGGTCAAGGTGAGCGTCGACGGCAGCGGGGGCTGCTCCGGCACCACGACCACGTTGAGCCGGACGACCGCCCCGTCCGGCGAGCGGTTCGAGCTCGACTACGACGACGCCCCGCTCGTCGTGAGGCCGACCGGCACCCAGCGCTACTGCGTCGGCGTGCTGGTCACCGCGGACGCCGACAACGCGCCGACGAGCTACTACCTCCCGTGGGCGGAGGTCACCGGGTACGTCGTCAGCGGCACCTACTCCACCTCCCCGCAGCCGGCACCGAAGGGCGCGTCGCGGCGCAACGGGCAGCCGTTCGCCCGCTGAGGGTGCGGCCGCGGGCCGTAACCTACTGGCGAGTTAGATGGACGTCGGCGCACCGACCTAGTCGTCGCCCAGCCATCGCCCAGCCATCGCCCAGCCGCCTGACCAGCCGCCCGCCCAGCCGAGGAGCCCGCATGCAGCTCGCCCTGTCAGAGGAGGACCGCGCCTTCCAGCAGGAGATGCGCACCTTCTTCACCACCGAGGTCGACGAGTCGATCCGGCGCAGCGTCGCCGAGGGTCGCGAGCTCACCGAGGACCAGATCCGCGAGAGCATGCAGACCCTGAACAAGGCCGGTCTCGCGGTGCCCCACTGGCCCGAGGAATGGGGCGGCCGCGGCTGGAGCGAGCTGCGGCGCCACATCTGGCACGAGGAGATGCAGGCGGCGTGCGTGCCGGTGCCGCTGGCGTTCAACGCCAGCATGATCGGCCCGGTCATCGCCCAGTTCGGCAGCCAGGAGCAGAAGGAGCGCTTCCTGCCGAAGACGGCCAACCTCGACATCTGGTGGAGCCAGGGCTTCTCCGAGCCCGACGCCGGCTCCGACCTCGCGAGCCTGCGCACCACCGCGGTGCGCGACGGCGACGACTGGATCGTCAACGGCCAGAAGACCTGGACGACGCTCGGCCAGTACGGCGACTGGATCTTCACGCTCGTGCGCACCGACCCCGAGGTCAAGAAGCAGGCCGGCATCTCGATGCTGCTCATCGACATGAGCTCCGAGGGCGTCGAGGTGCGGCCCATCGAGCTGATCGACGGCGGGTACGAGGTCAACGAGGTCTGGTTCGAGGACGTGCGCGTGCCGGGCGAGAACCTGGTCGGCGAGGTCAACTCCGGCTGGACCCAGGCCAAGTTCCTGCTCGGCAACGAGCGGGTCGGCGTCGCGCCGGTGGGCCAGACCAAGCGGGTGCTGGCCCGCGCCAAGGAGCTCGCCCGCGACGTCATCGACGGCGACCCCGCCTTCAAGGCCCGGGTGGTCGACCTCGAGAACGAGCTGCTCGCCCTCGAGCTCACCGCGCTCCGCGTCGCGGCGCACTCCGCGGGCGCCGAGCCGCACCCGGCGTCGTCCGTGCTGAAGCTGAAGGGCACCGAGCTGCAGCAGGCCGTCAGCGAGCTGGTGGTCGACCTCGGCGGTCCGGCCACGCTCGGCTCGGGCGCCGACGACGGCACCGCCGACTGGTTCCGCCGCTCGGTGCCGATCTACCTCAACCTCCGCAAGGCCTCGATCTACGGCGGGTCCAACGAGGTGCAGCGACAGATCATCTCCCGCACGATCCTGGGACTCTGAGGAGCACGGCGACATGGACTTCACCTACGACGACGAGCAGACCGCCCTCCGCGACGCCGTGCGCGGCCTGGTGGGCAAGGCCTACTCCGACTACGAGAACCGCCGCCGCGCCGTGGCCGACGACCCCGGCTTCGACGAGAAGCTGTGGACCCAGCTGGCCGAGATGGGCGTGCTGGGCCTGCCGTTCAGCGAGGACGACGGCGGCGTCGGCGCCGGCCCGGTCGAGATCGGCATCGTGTGCCGCGAGCTCGGCCGCGTGCTGGCCCCCGAGCCCTACCTGAGCGCGGTCGTGCTCGCCGGCGGCCTGGTGGCCGCGGTCGGCACCGCCGAGCAGCGGTCCGACGTGCTCGGCGCGCTGGCGGCCGGCGAGAGCGTGCTCGCCCTCGCCCACCACGAGCCGGGCGCACGGTGGACGCCGTCCGCGAGCGGCGTCACGGCCACGCAGGCCGGCGACGGCTGGACGCTGAGCGGGGTCAAGGACGCCGTCCCCCACGGGGCGCGCGCCGACGTCCTCGTGGTGAGCGCGGCGCTGCCCGACGGCGGCACCGGGCTGTTCCTCGTCGACCCTTCGACGAGCTCAGGGACCGTGCAGCGTGAGGGCTACCCGCTGCCCGACGGCACCCGCGCCGCGCGCGTCGCCCTCGACGGCGCGACGGCGACGCCGCTGGGCGAGGCCGGCCGCGACGTCGAGGCCAGCATCGCCACCGTGCTCGACATCGCCCGGGTGATGGCGGCCAACGAGGCGCTGGGCATGCTGCAGACGCAGCTGAAGGCGACCACCGAGTACCTCACCAGCCGCAAGCAGTTCGGCGTCACGCTCAACACCTTCCAGGCGCTGACGTTCCGTGCGGCCGACATGTACACCAGCCTCGAGCTGGCCCACTCGATGGTCGACTGGGCCACGATGGTCGTCGCCGCGGGCGACCCGGTCGCGGTGGCCGACGCCGCCGCGCGGGTCGGCCTGCAGGTGAGCCGGGCCGGGCGCCACATCGGCCAGGAGGCCATCCAGCTGCACGGCGGCATCGCGATGACCGCCGAGTACGCCGTGGGCAACTACACCTCGCACCTCACCGTGCTCGACCACCTGCTCGGCGACGGCGGCCACCACCGCCGCACGCTCGAGGGCAGCGTGTTCGAGCACGAGTCGGTCGAGCCCCTCGGGTGAGCCACCCGCAGCTCGCCGACCGCGGCGCGGTCGTCACCGGCGCGGCGCGCGGCATCGGCCGTGCGCTCGCGGAGCGGCTGGTCGCCGAGGGCGCGCGGGTGGTGGTCAACGACGTCGACGCCGACGCCGTGCGGGCCACGGCCGAGGCCATCGGTGCCGTGGCCGTGCCCGGCGACTGCGCGTCGGCCGACGGCGTCGACGCGCTCGTCGCCGCGGCCACGGAGGCGCTGGGCCGCATCGACGTCTGGTGCGCCAACGCCGGCATCGACCACACCCGCCCCGACAGCCTCCGGCTGCCCGACGAGCAGTGGGCGCAGATGCTCGAGGTCAACGTGATGGCGCACGTGCGGGCCGCGCGGGCGCTCGTGCCGGGCTGGACGGCGTCCACCGGCGGCCGCTTCGTCGTCACCGCCTCGGCGGCCGGGCTGCTGACGATGATCGGCGCGGCGGCCTACTCCACCACCAAGCACGCGGCGGTCGGCTTCGCGGAGTGGCTCTCGGTCACCTACGGCGACCAGGGGGTCGTCGTCCAGGCGATCTGCCCGCAGGGCGTGCAGACCGCGATGCTCGAGCAGGCCGGGGCGCTCAAGGGGCTGCTGGCGCACGACGAGGCGCTGGCGCCCGCGGCGGTGGCCGACGCGTGGGTGGCCTCGCTCGACGACGACCGCTTCCTGGTCCTGCCCCACCCGGAGGTCGCCGGCTACTACGCTGCCCGCGCGGCCGACACCGACCGGTGGTTGGGTGGCATGCGACGGCTGCGGTCGAAGGTGGCTGAGGTGGCTGAGGTGGCTGAGGCGGAGGAGACCACGTGAGCGAGGGCGACGCCCCCGGGTTCGACGCGGCGGCCTTCCGCCGCTGGTACGACGAGCAGCGGCCCGGTGAGCTGGCCGGCCCGGTGCGGGCCGAGGTGATCGCCGGCGGCCGCTCCAACCTGACCTACGTCGTCACCGACGGCGCCCGCGAGCTGGTGGTGCGCCGTCCGCCCCTGGGCCACGTGCAGGCCACGGCCCACGACATGCGCCGCGAGTACACCGCGATGGCCGCCCTCGCCGACAGCGACGTGCCGGTGCCGTTCGTGCGCGCCCACTGCACCGACGACGACGTGCTGGGCGCGCCGTTCTACGTGATGGACCGCGTCGACGGCGTCGCCTACCGCTCGCGCGCCCAGCTGGAGGAGGTCGGCGCCGACGACACCGCGGCGCTGGCCCACGGCATGGTCGAGGTGCTGGCGCGGCTGCACAGCGTCGTCCCCGACGAGGTCGGGCTCGGCGACTTCGGCCGCCCCGCCGGCTTCCTCGAGCGGCAGGTGCGGCGGTGGGGCAAGCAGCTCGAGGGCTCGGCCACCCGCCCGCTGCCCGACGCCGAGACGCTGCTCGCGCGGCTGGCCGGGTCGGTGCCGGACGACGGTGAGCCCGGCGTCGTCCACGGTGACTACCGGCTCGACAACCTGCTCTGCGTCGCTGGCGACCCGCACCCGGTGAAGGCGGTCGTCGACTGGGAGATGGCCACCCTCGGCGACCCGCTCACCGACGTCGCGCTGCTGCTGGTCTACGACGGCCTGGCCCAGACCCCCGGCGGCGCGGCCATCGCCGACGCCCCCGCCGCGCCCGGCTACCCCGACCGCGAGACCCAGCTGGCCACCTACGAGACCGCCGGCGGCCGCCCGCTCGGCGACCTGTCGTTCCACCTCGGCCTGGCCTACCTGAAGATCGCGGTCATCCTCGAGGGCATCCACCACCGCTTCCTCGCCGGCCAGACCGTCGGCGAGGGCTTCGACCGCATCGGCGAGGCCGTCGAGCCGCTGCTGGCCTCCGGGCTCGACGCAACGGCGGGCCGTGGCGGCGGTGGTGGCAGTTTCACCACTTAAGTGGTGAAACTGCCGGTTCTACGACGAAGCTTCGTACCACCACCGGGAGTTTCGTCGGCTGACCGGTGAGACCCCGCCCGACCCGGACGGACCCGCATGGACCTCTCCCTCACCGACGAGCAGCAGGCGTTCCGCGCGGCGGCCCGCGACTTCCTCGACCGCGAGGCCGTGCCGCACCGACAGGCGTGGGACGACGCCGAGTCGGTCGACCTCGAGATCGTGCCGAAGATGGCCGAGCTCGGGTTCTTCGGCCTGACCATCCCCGAGGAGCACGGCGGCCTCGGCGGCGACTACGTCACCTACGCCCTCGCGATGGAGGAGCTCGGCCGGGCCGACTCGGCGCTGCGCGGCATCGTGTCGGTCAGCAGCGGGCTGGTGGGCAAGTCGATCCTGTTCCACGGCACCGACGAGCAGCGGGCCGAGTGGCTGCCGCAGCTGGCGACGGCGGCCAAGCTCGGCTGCTTCGGGCTCACCGAGCCCGGCACCGGCTCGGACGCCGGCCACCTCACCGCCCGCGCCGTGCGTGATGGCGACGACTGGCTGATCACCGGCCAGAAGCTGTTCATCACCAACGGCACGTGGGCCGACGTCGCGCTGGTCTTCGCCCGCACCTCCACCACCGACGACGGCCCGCGCGGCGTCTCGGCGTTCCTGGTGCCCACCGACGCGCCCGGGTTCGAGGCCCGCGAGATCAAGGGCAAGCTGGGGCTGCGCGGCCAGGCGACGGCCGAGCTGTTCCTCGACGACGTGCGGGTGCCGTCGTCCGCCATGCTCGGCGGCCCCGACGCCGAGGGCCAGGGGTTCAAGGTCGCCATGGGCACCCTCGACAAGGGCCGGCTCGCGGTGGCCGCCGGCTGCGTCGGCATCGTGCAGGGCTGCCTCGAGATCTCGGTCGAGTTCGCCACCTCGCGCACCCAGTTCGGTCGCCCCATCGCCGGCTTCCAGCTGGTGCAGGACATGATCGCCGACATCAGCCTGGACGCCGACGCGGCCCGCCTGCTCGTGTGGGCCTGCGCCGACCGCATCGACCGCGGCGAGCCGTTCGGCGTCGCGGCGTCGAAGGCCAAGCTGTTCGCCTCGGAGGCGGCCGTGCGGGCGGCCAACCTCGCCATCCAGGTGCACGGCGGCGCGGGCTACGTCAACGACTACCCGGCCGCGAAGTACCTGCGCGACGCGCGCGTGATGACCCTCTACGAGGGCACGAGCCAGATCCAGAAGCTGCTGATCGGCCGCGCCGAGACGGGCATCAGCGCGTTCGTCTGAGCTCCTCGCGCCTCAACCGGCGTTCTTGCTCCGCTGGGCGTTGTCGGTGATGGCGCGGGTGAAGGTCTCGAACAGCGCGGGCGGCATGTCGTGTCCCATGCCGTCGATGAGCAGCAGCTCGGCACCGGGCACGGCGCGGGCGGTGGCGCGGCCACCGGAGACGTGCACCATCTTGTCGGCCAGGCCGTGGACGACGACCGTGGGCACGCGCACCTCGCGCAGCGGCGCGCTGCGGTCGGGCTGGGTGACGATGGCGAGCATCTGCCGCGCGGTGCCCGACAGCGAGACGCCGCGGTCCCAGGTGTCGGCGGCGCGCTGCTCGGTCTCCTCGCGGGTCTGCGGGTAGG
Source organism: Nocardioides marinquilinus (assembly GCF_039543705.1). Taxonomy (NCBI): domain Bacteria; kingdom Bacillati; phylum Actinomycetota; class Actinomycetes; order Propionibacteriales; family Nocardioidaceae; genus Nocardioides; species Nocardioides marinquilinus. Next base: position 494,087 of record NZ_BAABKG010000002.1, on the reverse strand, counting down.
CCGGCGAGCCGATGAGCCGCCAGGTGGTCACGCTCGAGCGGATGTAGGCCTCACGCCCGCCGCCGCGGCCGAGCAGCGTGGGCAGCAGGCTCGGGTGCTGCCAGCCGACGGTGCGCTGCCCGGTGGTCGACATGATGCTGGCCAGCGAGCGCACGCGGTCGGGCTCGGCGATGGCCATGGTCTGGACGATCATCCCGCCCATCGAGACGCCCGCCAGGTGCGCGCTCTCGAGGCCGAGGTGGTCGAGCAGGCCGAAGGCGTCGGCGGCGAGGTCGGCCATCGAGTACGGCGGCCGCGAGCGTCGCTTCGCCACCCCGGTGAACGCCGCCACCAGCGCACCCCGGGTGACGCGGCCCTCGGCGCGGCTCGAGCGACCGGTGTCGCGGTTGTCGTAGCGGACGACAAAGAACCCGGCCCGCGCGAGCATCTCGCACAGCTCGGGGTCCCACCACGTCATGGGCCCGCCGAGGCCCATCACGAGCAGCAGCGGCTCGTCGTCGGGATCGCCGAAGGTCTGGTAGCACAGCTCGACGCCGCCGGTGAGCGGCGCGAACAGCTCGTCGGAGACGGCGACGTCCGGCTGGGTGGAGGAAGCCTTCGAGGCGGCCTCGGACGAGGTGGTGGCAGGGCTGTCGGGCGGGGTCGACACGCCCCCATCCTCCCCGACGTCCTGTTCAGGGGGCTCACCTGGTCGTACCGTCGGCATGGTGAGCGACGCTGCGGTCAATCCGTTGGCCCCCTTCCTGCTGCCCGACGGCTTCGAGCCGCCGCCGCTGAAGGCGGTGCTGCGCGAGCGCAGCGTGGTGCGTGAGGCGGGCCGGTACGCCGTCCGCACGCTGGAGGAGCGGCGCCTGCGGGCGCCCGTCGACGACGCGCCGGTGCTGCTCGTGCCGGGCTTCATGGCCGGCGACACCAGCCTCGCCCCGATGGCCAAGGCACTGCGCCGGCGCGGCTGGCGCACCTACCGCTCGCACATCCACGCCAACGTCGGCTGCACCCGCGAGGCCGCCGAGCGGCTCGAGGCGCGGCTCGAGGCGATCACCGAGAAGCGCGGCGTCCGCGCGCAGGTCGTCGGCCACAGCCTGGGCGGGATGATCGCCCGCGGGCTGGCGGTGCGGCGTCCCGACCTGGTCGCCGGCATCGTCACCCTCGGCAGCCCGATGCTCGCCCCCGCCGCCCACCACGCGGCGCTGTCGCTGAGCGTCGAGGTGCTGGTGCGGCTCAGCTGGGCCGGCGTGCCGGGACTGATGACGCGCCGCTGCGTCGCGGGCTCGTGCGCCCGCGAGAGCTTCGACGAGAGCCGCGAGCCGGTGCCCACCGGTGTCGGGTTCACCGCCGTCTACTCCCGCCGCGACGGCATCGTCGACTGGCGCGCCTGCGTCGACGCCGCCGCCGTCCCGGTCGAGGTCGGCGTCTCGCACGTCGGCATGGCCGTCGACCCCCGCGTCATCGACGAGGTGGCCGCCGCGCTGCGCCGTCAGGCCGACGCCGGCGACGTGGGTCGCGTCGTCGCCTGACGTCCGGGCCTCCAGGCTCGACCCTGGACGATGGTCGGGCTGCGAGGAGGCCTGGCGGCGACCCTCGAGACAACCGGCCGTCGACGCGAACGTCTGCGTCGGGGTGCCCTTCGACAAGCTCAGGGTCCGTGTGGTCGCGTTCGCGTCGACCGCACGAGGTCTCGAGGCTCGGCCGTGGCCGGCCTCGCACCTCGACCACCGTGGAACGAGGTCGGCCGTGGCCGGCCTCGCACCTCGGCCACCGCGACGGCATCCGGCGATGGTCGAGGTGCGAGGAGCCCTGGCGACGAGCCTCGAGACCACCGGCCGTCCACGCGAACGTCTGCGTGGGGGTGCCCTTCGACAAGCTCAGGGTCCGTGTGGTGGCGTTCGCGTCGACCTCACGAGGTCTCGAGGCTCGGCCGTGGCCGGCCTCGCACCTCGACCACCGTGGAACGAGGTCGGCCGTGGCCGGCCTCGCACCTCGGCCACCGCGACGGCACCCGACGATGGTCGAGGTGCGAGGAGCCCTGGCGACGAGCCTCGAAACCACCGGCCGTCCACGCGAACGTCCGCGTCGGGGTGCCCTTCGACCAGGTCAGGGTCCGTGTGGTGGCGTTCGCGTCGACCTCACGAGGTCTCGAGGCTCGGCCGTGGCCGGCCTCGCACCTCGACCACCGTGGAACGAGGTCGGCCGTGGCCGGCCTCGCACCTCGACCACCGTGGGGCGAGGTCGGTCGAGGTCAGTCGTCGGAGTCGCCGCCGCCGAAGTCGATGGCGGCGAAGGGGCGCAGCTTCTCGAGGCGGTGCTCGCTGGTGATGGAGCGGATGGTGCCGCTGCGTGAGCGCATGACGAGCGAGTGGGTGCTGCAGCCGCCGGCGCGGTAGCGGACGCCGCGCAGCAGCTCGCCGTCGGTGATGCCGGTGGCGACGAAGAAGTGGTCGTCGCCCGAGACCAGGTCGTCGGTGGTCAGCACGGCGTCGGGCGAGAGGTCGTGGCCGGCGGCGAGCGCCTTGTCGCGCTCGGCGTCGTCCTGCGGCCACAGCCGGCCCTGGATGACGCCGTCCATGCACTTCATGGCGCAGGCGGCGATGATGCCCTCGGGCGTGCCGCCGATGCCGAGCATGAGGTCGATGCCGGTCTCGGGGCGGGCGGCCATGATGGCGCCGGCGACGTCGCCGTCGGAGATGAACTTGATCATCGCGCCGGTGGCGCGGATCTCCTCGACCATCGTCTCGTGCCGGGGCCGGTCGAGCAGGACGACGGTGACGTCGGTGGCCTTCTTGCCCTTCGCCTTGGCGACCTGGTGGATGTTCTCGGCCACCGGGTATCGCAGGTCGACGACGTCGGCCGCCTCGGGGCCGGTGACCAGCTTCTCCATGTAGAAGACCGCCGACGGGTCGTACATCGAGCCGCGCGGGCTGACCGCGAGCACCGAGACCGCGTTGGTCATGCCCTTCGCGGTGAGCGTGGTGCCGTCGATCGGGTCGACGGCCACGTCGCACTCGGCGCCGCTGCCGTCGCCGACCTGCTCGCCGTTGTAAAGCATCGGCGCGTTGTCCTTCTCGCCCTCGCCGATGACGACGGTGCCGCGCATGCCGATGGTCGCGATCATCACGCGCATGGCGTTGACCGCGACGTCGTCGGCGCCGTTCTTGTCGCCGCGCCCGACCCAGCGGCCGGCGGCCATCGCCGCGGCCTCGGTGACGCGCACCAGCTCGAGGGCCAGGTTGCGGTCGGGCGAGGTGGGGGCCACCTCGAACTGCGGCGGGACGGCGTCGGGCATGCCCTGACCCTAGCGATCGCGCGGGGCGTCGTCCTCGCCGTCAGGGGCGTGCTCGCCGTCCTGCTGCTCGGCCAGCCGTCGCTGCTCACGGACGGCGGCCAGCCCGCGCGCCGGGCGCTGCTTCTTGGGGTCGGAGGGGTCGTAGAGACCCTGCTCGGCCGCGCGGTCGACGTTCTTCAGGCGCTTGGTGAGGCTCCAGCCGAGCAGCGCGATGGCCACGATGCCGAGGCCGAAGAGGGCGAACGCCGTCCAGCCGGCGACGACGTCCTCGTCGGCGGGGGCGGCGGTGACGACGAGCGCGAGCAGGCCGAGGGTGGTCATGCGCTCTCCCGCGTGTCGGTCTCGGCGAGCCGGTCGAGCTCGATGCCGGCGAACAGGTCGTCCTCCGGCGTGGTCGACTCGACGTGGCTGACGACGAGCTCGTAGTCCTCCGTCGGCCACACCGAGGTCTGGATCTCGCGCGGGATGGCGAACCAGAACCCGTCGGGGTCGATCTGGGTGGCGTGGGCCAGCAGCGCCTGGTCGCGGACGCCGAAGTAGTCGCCGCACGGCACCCGGGTGGTGAGGCGCTCCTCCCACTCGGGCTCGCGCTCCCAGTCCTTCAACCGGTCGGCGTAGGGCGACTCGAGGCCGTGGTCGAGCATCGCCTGGTGGAGGCTGGAGATCTTCGCCCAGCTCCAGCCGTGGTGGTAGTAGAGCTTCAGCGGCTGCCACGGCTCGCCCGCGTCGGGGAACCGCTCGGGGTCGCCGGCGGCCTCGAACGCCGCGACGCTCACCTCGTGGCAGCGGATGTGGTCGGGGTGCGGGTAGCCGCCGCGCTCGTCGTAGGTGGTGACCACGTGGGGCCGGAAGTCGCGGATCAGCCGCACCAGCCGCTCGGTGGCCTCCTCCAGCGGCACGAGCGCGAAGCAGCCCTCGGGCAGCGGCGGCTTCGGGTCGCCCTCGGGCCAGCCGGAGTCGACGAAGCCGAGCCAGTCCTGCCGCACCCCGAGGATGTCGCGCGCCCGCTCCATCTCCTGGCGGCGGATCTCGGTGATGTTGGCCAGCACGTCGGGCCGGTCCATCCTCGGGTTGAGGATCGACCCGCGCTCACCGCCGGTGCAGGTGACCACGTGGACGTCGACCCCCTCGGCGACGTACTTCGCCGTGGACGCCGCCCCCTTGCTGGACTCGTCGTCGGGGTGGGCGTGCACGTGCATCAGCCGCAGACCCGCACGGGGGCCGGGCTGACGCGGGTGCTGGGGGCTCTGCGCCATGACCGCAATCCTAGGATGGGGGTGTGACGGGGACCGATCTGGCCGAGCGCTATGGCACCCCGCCCGCCTGGCGCCGCAGGGCGCTGCTCGGCGCGGTGGCGGCCGTCGTCCTCGCCTTCGGGGTCTGGCTGGCCTGGACGTCGTGGGTGCAGGCCAGTCCCGAGGTGTCCTCCGGCGGGCTGCGCTACGAGGTGGTCGACGACAGCACCGTGAGCGCCACCTTCACCGTCGACCGCACCGATCCCGACGTGACCGCCACCTGCCAGCTGCGTGCCTACGCCCCCGACAAGTCGATCGTGGGCGCCATCAGCACCGAGGTCGAGGTCGGGGCCGGCGGGCAGGTCACCACGCAGTTCCGCACCACCAGCCGCGCCACCGCCGTCGAGCTGATCGGGTGCACCGCGCCCGGGCAGAGCCGCCCCCGCTGATCCGTCGATTCCGGCGGCCCGGGGCCGGTGTTGCTAGGCTCGACCATTCGGCCGTCCCGCTGAGCCATCGCGCTCGCGACGGCCGAACGTCCGTGACCCACCGCCCCGGCGGCGGCCCAGACCCGCAACACACAGGAGTACACCCATGACGCAGTCGACCGAGCAGGACACCGTGTGGCTGACCACCGAGGCCCACGAGAAGCTGCAGGCCGAGCTCGCCAACCTCAAGGGTCCCGTGCGCGACGAGATCGTCCAGCGCATCAGCGAGGCCCGCGACGAGGGTGACCTCAAGGAGAACGGCGGCTACCACGCCGCCCGCGAGGAGCAGGGCAAGAACGAGGGCAGCATCCGCCAGCTCGAGGAGCTGCTCGCGAAGGCCGTCACCGACCGTCCGGCCGACGACGGCGTCGTCGCCGTCGGCACCGTGGTCACCTACAAGTTCGAGGGCGACGCCGACGACGAGGCCGAGTCGTTCCTGCTCGGTGCCCGCGAGAACGAGGACTACGTCGACGTCGAGGTCTTCTCGCCGCAGGCCCCCCTCGGCGAGGCGCTGATCGGCGCGACCAAGGGCGACACCGTGGCGTTCGAGGCGCCCAACGGCAAGACGCTCCAGGTCGTCGTCGTCGACGTCAAGCCGTACGGCGCCTGACGCGAGCCGCGCTCAGGGGCCCGGCGTCAGCGGGTCGCCCGCGACCCGGTAGCCCCGTTCGCGCAGCCGCGTGATCAGCGCGGTGGCGTGCTCGGCGCCGCGGGTCTCCAGCTGCAGCGCCACCTCGACCTCGTCGAGGTTGAGCGCCGGTGAGATGCGCTCGTGCACGACCTCCATCACGTTGCCGCCGCACGCGCTGATCTCGGCCAGCAGCGCGGCCAGACCGCCCGGGACGTCGGGGATGTTGACCCGCAGCGAGAGGTAGCGGCCCGCGGCCGCCATCCCGTGCTGGATCACCTTGCCGAGCAGCAGCGGGTCGACGTTGCCGCCCGACAGGACGGCGACCGCCGGCGTCGGGTAGGCCGCGGGATTCGCCATCAGCGCGGCCACGGCGGCGGCGCCGGCGGGCTCGACGACCATCTTGGCTCGCTCGACCAGCGCCAGCAGCGCCCGCGACATCTCCTCCTCGGTGACCGTGACGACCTCGTCGACGTGGTCGCGCACGGCGGCGAAGGTGAGGTCGCCCGGCAGGCCGACGGCGATGCCGTCGGCCATCGTCTTCATCGAGGTCAGCGGCACCGGCGCGCCCTGGGCCAGCGAGCCCGGGTAGGCCGCCGCGCCCTTGGCCTGCACGCCCACCACCATCACGTCGGGACGCCGCGCCTTGACCGCCAGCGCGACCCCGGCCAGCAGCCCGCCGCCGCCGGTGGGGACGAGCACGCTGGCGGCGTCCGGCACCTGGTCGAGGATCTCGAGGCCGACGGTGCCCTGCCCGGCCATCACGTCGATGTGGTCGAAGGGGTGGATCATCACCGCACCGGTCTCGGCGGCGAAGGCGCGGGCCGCGACCATGGCGTCCTCGAGGTAGCGCCCCGAGAACACGACGTCGGCGCCGTAGCCGCGAGTGGCGCGCTCCTTCGGGATCGGCGCCCCCTCGGGCATGAAGACGGTGGCCCTGGTGCCCACCAGCTGCGCGGCCAGCGCGACGCCCTGGGCGTGGTTGCCGGCCGAGGCCGCGACGACGCCGCGCGCCCGCTCCTCGGCGGTGAGGCGGGCCAGGCGCACGTAGGCGCCGCGGGCCTTGAACGAGCCGGTGCGCTGCAGGTTCTCGCACTTGAGCCACACCGGCCCGCCGACGACCGAGGAGAGCCAGCGCGACTCCTCCATCGGCGTCTCGATGGCCACGCCCCGGATCAGCTCGCGGGCGGCCTCGATCTCGGCGAGGCCGACGGTGCCCCCGGCGGGTAACGGGCGGTCGGTCTCAGGCGCGCTCATCGGCCGTCCCGGTGTCGGCGGGCGTGACGGCCTCGAACTCGCCGGTGTCGGAGACGTCGTTGCGTTCGGCGTAGTCCTCGTGCAGCTCGTCCTTCGGGTCGGACCCTGGCTCGGTGTGGGCGGCCAGGTGCTGCACGACGGCGTTGACGGCGGCCGCCAGCGGCACGGCGACCAGCGCACCGGCGATGCCCGCAACGAGGATGCCGGCGGCGATGGCGAGGATGACGCCGAGCGGGTGCACCGAGACCCAGCGGCCCATGAGGAACGGCTGCAGCACGTGGCCCTCGAACTGCTGCACCCCGACCACGACGGCGAACATGATCAGCGCCGTCACCGGGCCCTGGTCGACCAGCGCCACCAGCACCGCGACGCTGCCGGCCACGAAGGCACCGACCATCGGCACGAACGCGCCGAGGAAGACCAGCACGCCGATCGCGAGCACGAACGGGACGCCGAGCACCGCCGCGCCGATCATCACGCCGGCGGCGTCGGTGAGGGCGACGATGACGGTGGCGCGCACGAACTGGGTGAGCGAGATCCAGGCGACCCGGCCCGAGCTGTCGACGCGCTCGCGGGCGGCGCGGGGGGCGATGCGCACCAGCCACGACCAGATGCGGTCGCCGTCGGCGAGGAAGAAGTAGGTGCCGAACAGCACGATGAACAGCCCGGCCAGCACGTGGCCGAAGATGCCGCCGATCTCGGTGGCCTGGGAGAGCCAGTCGCTGTCGGCGGTGCGCTCGGTGATGGCGGCCTGGGCCTGCTCGATGTAGCCGTCGATCTGCGACTCGCTGGCGTGCAGCGGGCCCTCCTTGAGCCACAGCTTGATCTCGCCGAGGCCCTTGACCGTGGAGTCGGCGAGGTCCTGCGCGCCGCTGGCGACCTGCTGACCGGCGAAGGTGAGCATCAGGCCCACCAGCCCGAGCAGGCCGATGACCACGATGAGCGCGGCGAAGCCGCGGGGCAGGCCGAGGCGTCGCAGCCCGTGCACGAAGGGGGTGGCCAGCGCCGAGAGCAGCAGCGCGATGGCGATCGGGATGGTGATGACGGCGAAGAAGCCGACCAGCCACAGCAGCACGTAGCCCGCCGCGGCGATCACCAGCAGCCGCCAGCCCCACGAGGCGGCGACGTCGAGGCCCCACGGGATGCTCGTGCCCCGAGCGCCCGCGGCGGCGGGCACGGCCGTCGAGCGCGGGGCCAGCGCGTCGAGCTCGCTGCGCCGCTCGTCGCGCATCTGCGCCCACTGGGCGGCGATGCGGGCGAGCACCCGCTCCTCGCGCTCGCGCTCGCGCGCGACGTCGTCGTCCTCGACCGCCGAGCGACGCCGCAGCCGTCGGCGGCGCTCGGGCGCCGAGGCGGCGTCGGCCGGCGGCACCGGGCTCTCGGGCGACTCGGGCTCCCCCTCAGTCTCGTCGAGGTTGTCCGGCTCCGCGGTGCGGGCCTTCTCGGGGGGAGTCACGTGGAGAGAGCCTAGGTCAGGTCGGCCGGGACCGCGCGTCGTCCGCCAGGGTGGCCGCCAGGCGTGACGCGGTGTCCGGGTAACCCTCGGCGAGCAGCCCGACGGCCGCGAGCAGGTAGCGGGCGTCGACCACGACCCGCGGCCGCTCGGGCAGCTGCCAGCCGCCCTCGACGTCGCGGCCGGTCGAGCCGGCGAGCACGCGGTCGGCCACGCCGGGGCGACCGTGGCGCAGGACGCCGCCGGAGAGCACCACCAGGCCGACCTCGCGCAGGTCGACGCCGCTGCGCTCGATGACGCGTCCCTCGGGGCCGACCACGACGCGGGCGCGACCGGCGTGGCGGCGCAGCGCGAGGCCGGTGGCGGCGCGGGCCAGCGCCTCGTCGTCGTCGTGGTCGGTCTCGGTCGCGGGCAGCCACGACGGGTCGGCAGCGCGGGCGGCCGCGGCGTCGGCGAGGTCGTCGAGGCCCGCGGCCTCCGCGGTGCTGACGGCCGACCAGCGCATGCCGAGGTCGCCCTCGACGGTGCGGGTGACGGGGGTGGCGGCCACGACCTCGCGGGCCAGGGCGCCGGTCTCGGCGTCCAGCTCGACGACCGAGTGGACGTCGGTGGTGGCGCCGCCGACGTCGACCACCACGACCGGGCCGACGGCGGCCGCGAGCACCTCGACGCCGGTGAGGACGACGTCCGGGGTGGCGCCGCGCACCAGCGAGGCGAACCGGTCGCCCGCGCTGAGCTGCTTGCCGCCGATGACGTGCGACAGGAACATCTCGCGCATCGCGGCGCGGGCGCCCTCGGGACGCAGCTCGCCGATGCGCGGGACGACGTTCGGCGCGACGACGACCGGCAGGCCGGCGAGGGCGGCGCGCACCTCGTCGGCGGCGTCGGCGTTGCCGGCCGCGACCACGGGTCCACGCCAGCCGGCCCTCTTCAGGCGGCGGGCCGCGCCGACGACGACCTCGGCGTTGCCGCCGTCGGTGCCGCCGGTGAGCAGGACGACGTCGGGCCCGGCGAGGTCGTCGAGCCCGAACGGCCCGGCGGCCGCGGCCACGACGGCGACGACCTTGCCGCCGCTGCTGAGCGCGACGCGGCGTCCGGCCTCGGCGGTGACGAGCTCCTCGTTGCCGACGACCGCGATGCGCAGCCCGCCTCCGGCGCTGGAGCACACCAGCAGCGGTGCGTCGGCGGCGTCCAGGCGCGCGACGCACGCGTCGACGCCCTCGAGGACGTCGGTGCCGACGGTGGTCGGGTGCTCGGCGGCGCCCAGCACCACGGCGTCGTCCAGGTCGACCAGGAGCGCCTTGGTGAACGTGGAGCCGACGTCGAGGCAGACGACGGGGGTCACGGCGCGCCTCCCCCGGACCCCGAGCCCGTCGAAGGGCCCCGACCGGACCCCACGGCGTCCTCAGTCACCGAGGGCGCGGTCGAGGTCCGCGACCAGGTCGTCGGCGGTCTCGATGCCCACCGAGAGGCGCACCAGGTCGGCCGGGACCTCGTTGCTGGTGCCGGCGACGCTGGCGTGCGTCATCCGCCCCGGGTGCTCGATGAGCGACTCGACCCCGCCGAGCGACTCCCCCAGCGTGAAGACCGACGTGCGCTCGCAGACCGCCAGCGCGGCGGACTCTCCCCCGGCGACGCGGAAGGAGACCATGCCGCCGAAGCGGCGCATCTGACGGGCGGCGACGGCGTGACCCGGGTGCTCGGGCAGGCCGGGGTAGATGACCTCGGCGACGGCGGGGTGGCCGGTGAGGAAGTCGACGACGCGCTCGGCGTTGTCGCAGTGGCGCTCCATGCGCACCGCGAGGGTCTTCAGGCCGCGGTGGGTCAGGAAGCAGTCGAACGGGCCCGGCACGGCGCCGATGGCGTTCTGGTGGAAGGCGATGCGCTCGGCGAGGTCGAGGTCGCGCACCACCAGCGCGCCGCCGACGACGTCGGAGTGGCCGCCGGCGTACTTGGTGGTCGAGTGGACGACGACGTCGGCGCCGAGCACGAGCGGCTGCTGCAGGTAGGACGAGGCGAAGGTGTTGTCGACGACGAGCAGCGCGCCGGCGTCGTGGGCGACGGCGGCGAGCGCCTCGATGTCGCCGATGCCGAGCAGCGGGTTGGTGGGCGTCTCGAGCCAGACGAGCTTGGTGCTGCCGGGCCGGACGGCGGCGCGCACGGCGTCGATGTCGGCGATCGCGACCGGGGTGTGCTCGATGCCCCACGGCTTCTCGACCTTGTCGAAGAGGCGGAAGGTGCCGCCGTAGGCGTCGGTGGGGAGCACGACGTGGTCGCCGGGCAGGCAGGTCGACCGCACCAGGGTGTCCTCGGCGGCGAGGCCGGAGGCGAACGCGAAGCCGCGCTCGCCGTCCTCGAGCGCGGCGAGCGCGCCCTCCAGGGCGGTGCGGGTGGGGTTGGCCGAGCGCGAGTACTCGTAGCCGCCGCGCAGCCCGCCCACGCCGTCCTGCAGGTAGGTGGAGGTGGCGTAGATCGGCGGGATGACGGCGCCCGTGGTCGGGTCGGGCTCGTAGCCGGCGTGGATGGCGCGGGTCTCGAAGCCGGCCTTGCCGGTGTGCTGCTGCTCGCTCACCCAGCGAGACTAACGACTCGGCTCGGGGGCCGGAGTCTTGCCCGACCTGGGAGGATGGAGGCATGTTCTCCCGCCGCAAGACCTCGCTGATCGACCCGGCCGAGGCGCTCCCCGGCCGCGACTCCGACCCGTTCCGCCGCGCCGAGAAGCACGTCGTCCTCGGCACCCCCGTCGTGAGCGACGACGTGCCCGACGGCCACGAGGTCGCGATCTTCGGGCTCGGCTGCTTCTGGGGCGCCGAGGAGGTCTACTGGCAGCGCGAGGGCGTGTGGTCGACGTCGGTCGGCTACGCCGGCGGCTACACGCCGAACCCCTCCTACGAGGAGGTGTGCACCGGCCGCACCGGGCACACCGAGGCCGTCCGCATCGTCTTCGACCCGGCGCAGGTCTCGTTCGCCGACCTGGTCAAGCAGTTCTTCGAGATCCACGACCCCACCCAGGGCATGCGCCAGGGCAACGACGTGGGCACGCAGTACCGCTCGGCGATCTACTACACGACGCCCGAGCAGGAGCAGACCGCCCGCGACCTGACCAAGATCTACGGCGACGTGCTCGCCGAGCGCAGCCTGGGCGACATCACCACCGAGATCGCGCCGGCCGGGCCGTACTACTACGCCGAGGACGCCCACCAGCAGTACCTCGCCAAGAACCCCTACGGGTACCGCTGCCACGCCAACACCGGCGTCGCCTTTCCTCGCGACTAGGTGTCGTGACCGGTCAGGCCCGTTCGTGGAGTAGACGTAGACACCCCCTACTCCGAGGAGCGAGCGCATGGCCGAGTACCTGATCTTCTTCAACCAGCAGTGGGTCGGTGACCACGACGAGGAGTGGTTCCAGGGCCGGGTGGCGCCGTCGAAGGCGGTGATCGCCGACCTCGAGGCGGCCGGTGAGCTGGTCTACGCCGGTGGCCTCGTCGAAGAGCTGGACGCCGCCTTCAGCGCCGACGCCACCAGCGGCGAGACCGTCGTCACCGACGGCCCGTTCGTCGAGACCAAGGAGTTCCTCGGCGGCCTGACCATCGTCGACGTCCCCGACGAGGCCCGGGCGCGCATGTGGGGCGCCCGGATCGCCGAGGCCTGCGGCTGGCCCCAGGAGGTCCGCCCCTTCAAGCCCGGCTCCCTCCGCACCTGACCGCGCGGCTCGACCGGTGGTCGAGCAGCGAGCCCCGGCGGGCGTCGTCGAAACCACCGGCCCTCCGCACGGAGGTTCGCGCGGGGTGCCCTTCGACGAGCTCAGGGTCCGTGCGGGAACGTTCGCGTTGACCGTGCGAGGTCTCGAGGCTCGGCCGTGGCCGGCCTCGCACCTCGACCACCGTCGGGCCGACTCCGGTGGTTGAGCAGCGAGCCCCAGCGAGCGTCGTCGAAACCACCGGCCCTCCACGCAGGCGTTCGCGCACGACGTGCCTTCGACGAGCTCAGGGTCCGTGTGGGTGCGTTCGCGTTGACCTTGCGGGGTCTCGACGACGGCCTCGCGCAGACGCTCGGCCTGCTCGACCACCGGAGGTGCCGGTGGTTGAGCAGCGAGCCTCGTCGAAACCACCGGCCCTCTGCGCGGACGTTCGCGGACGACGTCCCTTCGACGAGCTCAGGGTCCGTGTCCGCGGACGTTCGCGGACGACGTCCCTTCGACGAGCTCAGGGTCCGTGTGGGTGCGTTCGCGTTGACCTTCCGGGGTCTCGACGACGGCCTCGCGTAGCCGCTCGGCCTGCTCGACCACCGGTGGTCCGTCTGCCGTGCGGATGCGTTCGCGTTGACGTCCCGAGGTCTCGAGGCTCGGCCGTGGCCGGCCTCGCACCTCGACCACCGTCAGGCCGACTCCGGTGGTTGAGCAGCGAGCCCCAGCGAGCGTCGTCGAAACCACCGGCCCTCCACGCCGACGTTCGCGGACGACGTCCCTTCGACAGGCTCCGGGTCCGTGGGCACCGGCGGGGGCTTGGGACCTGCTCGACCACCGGATCCCGACACCGGTGGTCGAGCAGGGTGCTACCTGCGGAGGGTGAAGGTGCGGGTGGTGGTGGCGGCGGCGTACTGCGTGTCGCCGGCGTAGCGGGCGGTGAGCCTGGTCGAGGCGGTGGTCGGCAGCTTCGCGATGCGGAAGCGGGCCACGCCCCGGGCGAGCTTCGCGGTCAGGTTCTTCGAGCCGACCTTGAGGGTCACCGTGCCGGTCGCCGGGCTGCCGGCGACCTTCGCGACCGTCACCGTCACGACGCCGGGCTTGCCGCGGCGCAGCGGGCCGTCGGCGGCGAGGCGCAGGCGGGCGGCGCTCTTCTGCACCGCGACCGACGCGGGCTCCGTCGCGGGGCCGTAGAGGCTGTCGCCGGCCCAGGACGCCGTGAGGGACGTCGTCCCGGCGCGGCCGGGCACCCACGAGACGCGGGCGGTGCCGTCGGGCGCGAGGTCGGCGCGGCCCAGGACCGTCGCGCCCGAGCGCAGCACGACCTCACCGGCGCGACCCGCCGGGGCCATCGTGACGGTCGTCGTCACCCGGGTGCCGCGGACGGCGCGCGGGGTCGTGACCGTCAGCTGCGCGGTGCGGGCGGAGACCGCGACCGTCAGCAGGGCGGACGCCGTCCCGCCGTGGCCGTCACCCACGGTGACCAGGAACGAGTCCGTGCCCTCGCGCGACTGCGGCGTGTAGGTGACGTCGGACCCGGAGACGCTCACCGACCCGTGGGTGGGCTCGGAGACGTCGGTGATGGTGACGACGTCACCCGCGTCGGGGTCGGTGGCGGTGATGGTGGCGGTGACCGGCGTCCCCGCCTCGGTGGCCAGCGCGAGCGTGGGTCCGGTGATGACCGGGGCGTGGTTGACGTGGTCGACGGTCACCGTCACGGTGGCCGGCGCCGAGGTCAGCAGCCCGTCGGAGGCGGTGTAGGTGAAGCTGTCGGTGCCGTGGAAGAACGGGGACGGCGTGTACGTCGCCGCCGCGCCGGCGACCGTGACCTCGCCGTGGTCGGGGCCGTCGGCCAGCGCGTAGGAGATCACGTCGCCGTCGACGTCCTCCCCCGCCAGCGGGATGGTGACCCCACCCGTGCCGGTCTCGGCGACCTCGTCGGTGCGGGTGCCGTTCACGTCGGCCGCGGTCGGGGCGTCGTTGACCGGCCGCACCGTCAGGTCGATCGTGCCGGTGTCGGTCGCCTCGCCGTCGGAGACGGTGAAGGTGAACGAGTCCGCGCCGTGGAAGTTCGCGGCGGGCGTGTAGGTCGCCACGTTGTCGTTCAGCAGCGTCACGGTGCCGTGCGCGGCCTGGTGGGTGATGGCGAAGGTGATGGGGCCACCGTCGGGGTCCTCGCCCACCAGGAAGACCATGACCGGGGTGTCCTCGTCGGTCGAGGCCGACCTCGAGTAGGCCACCGGCGGGTCGTTCACCGAACGGACGGTGATCGTGGCGGTCGCCGTGACCGTCGAGGTGCCGTCACTGACCGACCAGGTGAAGCTGTCGGTGCCGTGGAAGTTGTGGCGCGGGGTGTAGGTGGCGTTGTTGGGGGCGTTGAGCCCCAGCGTCCCGTTGGCCGGGTAGCTGACCCAGTCGAAGGAGAGCGGGTCGCCGTCCGCGTCGGTGGCCGGCAGCGTGAAGCTGATCGCCGTGTCCTCGTCGGTGCTGACGTTGACGTCGCTGGGCACGGGCGGGTGCTGCACCGGCGCGGTGACCGTGATCGAGACGGTGGCGAGGTTCGAGAGCGCACCCTGGGGGTCGCGGGCCCGGTAGGTGAAGGAGTCGCTGCCGGTGTAGCCCGCGGACGGCGTGTACGTGACGGCGCCGTCGGCGAGGGCGGCCGTGCCGTGCGCCGGGCCGGAGACGACCGTGTAGCCCAGGTCGGTGTCGTCGACGTCGGTGGCGTTGAGCACGATGCGGGCCGCGGTGCCGCGCGGGGTCGAGACGGTCAGGTCGCTCGCGACGGGCGGGTCGTTGACCGGGGTCACGGTGATCGTCACCGTGGTGGTCGCGACGCCGCCGCGGCCGTCGCTGACCCGGACGCCGACCACGTCGGTGCCGGACCAGTTCGGCGACGGCGTGTAGCTGAGCGTGGCGCCGCTGATGCCGGCCGAGCCGTTGATCGCGGTCTGGCTGATCGACCAGGTGAGCGGGTCGCCGTCCGGGTCGGTGGCGGTGAGGGTGACCGAGATCGCGGTGTCCTCGGCAGTGCTCACGGTGACCGCCGAGGTGGTCGGCGGGTTGTTGGTCGGCGGGGTCGTGCCGCCGGGCGAGTACTCGGTGCCGGTGGTGCTGCCGCACGCCGGGCCGCGGCCGACGCCGTCCCCGAAGATCGAGGCGACCCACTCGGGGTGGTCGATGAACGGGTTGCGGTTGCCCTGGTAGTCGGCGTCAATCAGGTTGTTGCGGAGGCGCTCGCGGTCGTCGGGCGGGTCCATCTGCGACCAGCGGATGAGCGTCGAGAGCTTGCCGTGGTTGCCCGCGCCCGAGCCGTTGCAGGTGCGGTCGTTCAGCTTCAGGTCACGGGAGAACTGGGCGTCGCCCTCGTAGCGCACCGCCATGTAGAACAGCCCGCGCGCGAGGTCGCCCTTGACGGCGTCGGGCGGCTCGAAGGAGTCGCTGTCGCGCTTGCAGACCGCGCAGTCGGGCACCGAGGAACCGGTGGGCGAGTCGTCGAAGTCGAGGTTGCCGCGGGCGCTGTTGGACCGCATGAACGAGGGGCGCATGTGGTGCAGGTCGGTGCCGGGCCCGGCACTGGTCGTGAGGTCGCCGTGGCTCTGGGCCCAGGTGTGCTCGCGGTTCCAGCAGTTGCTGGCCGATCCGCACTGGTTGGACGCCGGCATGCTCACGCCGGAGTAGAAGTCGATGATCGCGCTGCTGTTGTTGGGGTCGCGGTCGAGCACCTTCAGGGCGTCCCACACGCCGGGCGTGTAGCTCAGCCGGGTGTGGCCCTTGATGATCGTGTTCAGCCGGGCCGCGAGGTCGGCGCCCGTCAGGCCCTCGGTGCCGGCGTAGTAGGTCGCCGGGTCGTGCGGGGTGCCCCGCCGCGGCTGCGAGGACGCCGGCGCCGGCGCCGGCGCGCTCGGGGTGGACGTCGTCCGCTCGGCCGTCACGGTGGCGCCGGAGGCGGGCGCGCCCGGGACCAGGGAGAGGACGCTCGCGCCGACGGCGGCGGCGACGAGCGCGGAGAGACGGCGGACCACGGGCATGCAGGAACTCCTCGAGCAGGTGCGGGAGAGTGCGCGCCGAGGGAGGAGGCGCGACGGCCGAACCTAGGCGCTCGGGCCCCTCCTCGGCAGCGAAACGGCCAGGAAAGCTCGGCCCTCACCCCGAAGTGGCGTCTGCGTCACCGGGCGCTGGAACAATGGAGGACGTGCCCGACTCCCCGCGCGACCTGCCCCGCAAGGCGGCTGCGCGCACCGCGCGCCTGGCCGCGCTGCCGCTCGGCTACGCCGGGCGCAAGACGATGGGCCTCGGCCGCCGCCTGGGCGGGGCGCCCGCCGACACGGTGCTGACCGACATCCAGCAGCGCACCGCCGAGCAGCTGTTCCGCACCCTGGGCGAGCTCAAGGGCGGCGCGATGAAGTTCGGGCAGGCGCTCTCGGTGCTCGAGGCGGCGCTGCCCGAGGAGGTCGCCGCGCCCTACCGCGAGCAGCTGACCAAGCTGCAGGACTCCGCGCCGCCCATGCCCACCCGCACCGTGCGCGAGATCATCGCCGCCGACCTCGGCGACGACTGGCGCGAGCGGCTGGTCAAGCTCGACGGCGCGCCCACGGCGTCCGCCTCGATCGGCCAGGTGCACAAGGGGCGGTGGCACGACGGTCGCGACGTCGCGGTCAAGGTGCAGTACCCCGGCGCCGGCGACGCCCTGCGCTCCGACCTGCGCCAGATCGCACGGCTGGGTCGCACCATCGGCCCGCTGTTCCCCGGCATCGACGTCAAGCCGCTCATCGACGAGATGCAGGCCCGCGCCGAGGAAGAGCTCGATTACACCCTCGAGGCGCAGGCGCAGCAGGCCTTCGCCGACGCCTTCGCCGGCGACCCCGACATCGTCGTCCCGCCGGTCGTGGCCGTCGGCTCCACGGTGCTGGTCACCGAGTGGCTCGACTCGCCCGCCTCGCTGGCCACGGTGATCGCCGAGGGGTCCGAGGCCGAGCGCGACCACTACGGCGAGCAGCTGGTGCGTTTCCTGTTCTCCGGCCCGGTGCGCACCAAGATGCTCCACGCCGACCCCCACCCCGGCAACTTCCGCGTCCTGCCCGACGCGGACGGCGGCCCGGGCCGGCTCGGCGTCCTCGACTACGGCGCGGTGGCCCGGCTGCCCGACCACGGCCTGCCCCGCGCGATGGGCAAGCTGATCCGGCTCTGCGCCACCGGCGACGGCGAGCAGGTGCTGGCGGGGCTGCGCGAGGAGGGGTTCATTAAGGACCGCACCAAGATCGACCCGCAGCTGCTCATGGACTACCTCTCGCCCTTCGCCGAGCCGACGCAGGTCGAGCGGTTCCGGTTCACGCGGGAGTGGATGCGCGAGCAGTTCCAGCGCATCAACAACCCCCGCGAGCCGGCCTACACGATCGCGGTCAAGCTGAACCTGCCGCCGTCCTACCTGCTCATCCACCGCACCTGGCTCGGCGGTGTCGGCATCCTCAGCCAGCTCGGCGCCGAGGCGCCGTTCAAGGCGATCCTCACCGAGCTGCTGCCCGGGTTCGCCGACCCCGAGGCCGGCTGACGCTCGTCGAGGTGCGAGGCCGGCCACGGCCGAGCCTCGAGACCGCGTACGTCGTCTCGTGACGTCGGCGTGATGCTCGCGAGGTCGCGAGGCTCGTCGCCAGGGCTCGTCGCGCCTCGACCATCGTGGGGCTCCGCCGTTAGGCCGTCAGGCCATCAGGTCGAGGTGCATCACAAGCAGGCCGACGAGGCCGTGCTCGCGGGAGTCGAAGGCCTCGGGCACGGTGCCGACGACGCGGAAGCCCAGCGACTGCCACAGCGCCACGGCGGCGTGGTTGGTCTCGACCACGGCGTTGAACTGGATGGCGCGGAAGCCCTGCTCGCGGTGCCAGGCGACGACGAACTCGCCCAGCCGGCGTCCGACCCCGCGGCCGCGGGCCTTTGCCGAGACCATGAACGACGCCGTGCCGACGTGCGCGCCGCGGCCGGGCCGGTTGGGGCCCATGGTCGCGCTGCCGAGCACCTCGCCGTCGTCCTCGAGGACGACGGTCTGCCCGGGCGGCGCCATCGTCCACAGCGCCCGCGCCTGCTCGCTGGTGAGGTCGAGCGGGTAGGCGTAGGTCTCGCCGGCCTCGACGATCTCGCGCCAGAACGGCCACACCCGCGGCCAGTCGGCCTCGGTCATGGCCCGCACCACCGGGTCGGTGCCGCTCACTCGCCGGCCTGCCCGTCGACCGCCTCGCGCACCAGGTCGGCATGGCCGTTGTGGCGGGCGTACTCCTCGATCATGTGCAGCAGGATCCACCGCAGCGAGACCTCCTCGCCGGTGCGGGGGTGCCGGCGGACGGCGACCGCGTCGGCTCCCCCGTCGGCCGCGGCGGTGGTGATGCGGGCGTCGCAGTCGACCACGACGGACTCGTAGAGCGCGTGCAGCTGCTCGGGGGTGTCGTCGGGGGCGCTGTCGAACTCCCAGTCGGGCTGAGCCTCCCAGTCGGCGTCCGCGAAGGGGGCGACCGGGTCGGTGCCGGCGAGGTTGACCCCGAACCACCAGTCCTCGACGTAGGCGAGGTGCTTGAGCAGCCCGGCCAGCGTGAGCGTGGACGGCGGGTGCGGCCTGGCGAGCTGCTCCTGCGTCAGCTCGCGGGTCTTCCAGCGCAGGGTGTCGCGGTGGTAGTCGAGGAAGCCGCGCAGCAGGGCGACCTCGTCGCCGCTGTAGGGCGGGTTGACGCGGTAGGCGGGTTCGGGGTGGTCGGGCACGCCCGTGACGCTAGGGCGTGACCGCCGGGGTGTCGCCCCGGTTTCACCAGCGGCCGAAGCCGGCCATCACGAAGGCGACGAAGCACAGCGCGGTGAGCGGGGCGGTGAGCACCAGCGCTCGGGCGATGACGCCGGGACGCCGCGACTCCGAGCCCAGCACGGCCACGGCGACCAGCACCGTCAGCAGCGCGGTGGCGGTGGCGTCGACCCGCAGCCACGCCTCCGCGAGCAGGACGGCGGCGGTCAGGCCCAGCCCGGCGCCGGCCCACCACGACCCCGGCGTGCGGTCGCGCACCAGCGCGCCCGCCATCCCGAAGCCGGCGCCGGCGACCACCGCGAAGGCCAGCCAGGCCACCGTGGTGGCGGCGAGCAGCCGGTCGGGGCTGGCCAGGTCGACCGCGATCGCGGCCAGGTAGTACGACTCGACGGCCACGACCAGCATCACCGCGCCCGCGGTGCCGCTGACCGCGACGCTGCTGCGGGTGAGACGGCCGAGCGCGAAGGCGGCGAGGGCCCAGATCGCGGAGGAGTTGGCCAGGTCGGCCCAGGGGTAGGGCAGCACCTGGATCAGCACCAGGTCGAGGACGCCGAGCGCCAGGCCGGCGGCCCCGGCGAGCGCGAGGGTCTCGCGGGCCTCCGCGTGGGTGGTCGCGGGGGCGGTCTCGTAGGAGGCGGTGGTGGTCATGCTCCGAGCCTGCTCGGCCCGGGGCCACGGCGGCTCCGCCTGTGGTGCCGCGTCGTCGTCCTCAGGTACCGCGGGGTCGCTAGGTTCGGGTGCATGGTCGCTGCCAAGCCGCCCGTGGTCCCCGCCGACGAGTGGGCCGAGGCCCAGCGGGCGCTGGCCGCTCGCGAGGAGCAGGTGGCCGAGCAGATCGACGGCCTGATCGCGGCGCGCAAGCGGATGCCCATGGTGCGGGTCGAGGGTGAGTACCGCTTCGAGGGGCCGGACGGCGAGGTGTCGCTGCTCGACCTCTTCGAGGGACGCACCCAGCTGATCCTCTACCGGTTCTTCTTCGAGGAGGGCGTCGCCGGCTGGCCGGACGCCGGCTGCGTGGGCTGCTCGTCGTGGGCCGACGGCGTCGCCGAGCTGGGTCTGGTGCACGCGCGCGACATCACCTTCGCCATGGCCTCACCGGCCCCGCAGTCCGCGCTGCGCGGCTACGCCGAGCGCATGGGCTGGACCGACCTGCCCTGGTACACCATCCGCACCGACTCCTTCACCGAGGACTTCGGCGCCACCGACTGGTTCGCGCTCAACGTCTTCCTGCGCGACGGCGACGAGGTGTTCCGCACCTACTACCTGCAGCACGGCCCGATGGTCAGCCAGATCGGCAGCGTCGCCAGCCTCTACGGACTGACGCCGTACGGCGGCCAGATCGAGGGTGAGGACGTGCCGGCGGGTTGGCCGCAGGCGCCGTTCGAGCACTGGCTGCGCCGCCACGACGAGTTCGACGAGCCGGCGCCGCTCCACTGGGACGCCGACCACGACCACGTCACCCCGGCGCGCGGCTCGTGACGCAGTAGCGCAGGCCGGCGGGGTCGACGAGCACGGTCCAGCCGCGGCCGGGGCCCTCGACGGTGGCGCCGAGCGCGACGTGGCGGGCGACCTCCGCCTCGGGGTCGTCGGCGGCGAGGTCGAGGTGGAAGCCGGCGGGGCGGTCGTCGTCCAGGCGCTGGAAGAGCAGGCGCAGCGGCATGCCGTCGCCGTCGAGGCGCCGGAACTCCCCGCGCGCGGGCGTGGGGGCGAAGCCGGTGAGCGCGGCCCAGAACGCGAGCTCGGCGTCGAAGAGCGAGGGGCCGACGTCGACGCAGACCTGGTCGACACGCGAGCGCCCGCCGGGCCACGACGCCGGTGGTGGGACGGCGGCCCCCGGCTGCTGCACGAAGCAGAACAGTAGGCCGGCCGGGCTGCGCAGGACGACGTGCCCGTGGTCGGCCACCTCGGTCGCGCCCAGCCCGACCGCCCGGTCGGCGGCGGCGCGGCGGTCGGTGACGCTGAGGTCGTAGTGGACCCGCGAGCCGCCCCGGGCCAGCCGCTGCACGCGCAAGTAGTCGTCGCCCTCGGGCGGCAGCAGCGTCGCGAAAGCGCCGCCGTCGCCGTCCGGTCGCGGCGCCGAGAGCCCGTATCCGGTGACGCCCCGCCAGAACGCGACCGCGGCGTCGTGGTCGGGTGCGGCGACGTCGATGAACGCGGTGGCCCAGAACGGCAGCGCGGTCATGCGCCCTCGTCGCCGGCCGACGGCGGCGGGGGCGGGCCGTCGGCGTGGATGCGCGGTCGGTGCAGGACCGCCGAGGCCGGGGTGAGGACGACGTCGTCACCGGCGTCACCGTCGGCGGCCGCGGTGCCGTCGACGAGCAGCGTGAAGCCGCGCGGCGCGCGGGGCGGGAGGACCAGCGTGACGGCGTCGTTCGCGGCGAGGTTGGCGAGGGTGCCGCCGCCGGGCGCGGCGATGCGCAGGGTGCCGTCGGGGGCGGGCTCGGGCTCGACGGTGACGGCCTTGACCCGGCCGTCACGGGTGGTGAGCAGGTAGCCGGCGTCGAAGTCGGCGAGCACGGCGGCCAGGCGGGCGACGTCCACGGGGATGCTCATGCGCCCAACCTAGGCGCGGCTCACCACAGCCCGACGAGGTCGCCGCCGATCCGGACGACGAACGCGCCGACCACCACGATGAAGAAGCCGCGCACGAAGCCCGAGCCCTTGGCGACGGCGGTGCGGGCGCCGAGGTAGCCGCCGGTGAGGTTGGCGGCGCCGAGCAGCAGCCCGACGCCCCACAGCACCGCGCCCTGCGGCACGAAGACGCACAGCGCGGCGAGGTTGGTGGCCCAGTTGGCCAGCTTGGCCTTGGCGCTCGCCTCGAGGAAGCCGTAGCCGCTCAGCCCCACGAGCAGGAAGACGAAGAAGCTGCCGGTGCCGGGACCGAGCGCGCCGTCGTAGAACCCCACGCCCAGCCCGATCAGCATGGCGACGGCGGTGTGACGACGTCCGGTGAAGCGCAGCGCGGTCTCCTCGCCCAGGTCGGGCTTGAGGACGACGTAGGTGCCCACCACCACCAGCGCGACCAGCACGATGGGGTCGAAGACGCTGCGCGGCAGGGAGCTGGCCACGAGAGCACCGCCGACGGAGCCGGCGAAGGCGAAGCCCGCGAGCGGCAGGAACGTGCGTGGATCGGGCTTCACGCGGCGGTAGTAGGTGATCGAGCTGACCGTGGTGCCGCAGATGGCGGAGAGCTTGTTGGTCGCCAGGATCTGCACCGGCGCCGCGTCGGGCAGGCCGAGCAGCAGCGCCGGGAGCATCACCAGTCCCCCGCCGCCGACCACCGCGTCGACGTAGCCGGCCACGAGCGCGGCGAGCACCAGGAGCGCGAGCACGGTCAGGGACGGCTCGGGCACCGGCTCACCCTGTCACGGCCCGCTCCCCCGCCTGTCTAGGGTCGACGGGGTGCGCGTCGTCTCGCTGCTGCCCGCGGCCACCGAGGTCCTGTTCGCCGTCGGAGCCGGGGACGACGTCGTCGGCGTCACCTTCGAGTGCGACCACCCGGCCGAGGCGCGGCGCCGCCGCATCGTGTCGACGTCGTCGATGCCGGAGGGCCTGACGCCGGCGGCCATCGACGACTTCGTGGCCGCCGCGGTCGCCCGGGGCGAGGACCTCTACCGCCTCGACGCGGGCGCGCTCGCCGAGCTGCGGCCCGACCTCGTCGTCACCCAGGACCTCTGCGCCGTCTGCGCGCTCGACGTCGGCACCGTCTCCGAGGCGCTCGCCCACCTCGGGGTCGGCGACGACGTCGAGGTCGTCACCACCGACCCGCACACGCTCGAGGAGGTGCTCGACTCCGTGCTGCTGCTCGGCCGGGCGGTTGGGCGGGACAACGCCGCCGCCGCGCTGGTGGCGGGCCTGCGGACCCGGCTGGACGCCGTCCGCGACGAGGTGGCGCGGCGCCCCGGGCCGCGGCCGCGGGTCGCCGTCCTGGAGTGGACCGACCCGCCCTACCTGCCCGGTCACTGGATCCCCGAGATGGTTGAGCTGGCCGGCGGCACGTGCGTGCTCGGCCGCGCCGGCGCGCGCTCGGTGCGCACCACGTGGGACGACGTCCGCGCGGCCCGGCCGGACGTCGTCGTGGTGGCGCCGTGCGGGTACGACCGCGCCGGCGCCACCGCGCAGGCGGAGGCGCTGGTGGCCGCGGGGCACCTGCCGGCCGGCGCCGTCGTGCACCCCGTCGACGCCGACGCGATGTGGGCGCGGCCCGGTCCGCGGCTCGTCGACGGCGTCGAGGAGCTGGCCGGCGTGCTCGCGCGGGTGCCGGTGGCTCCGGGCGGCTGAGCCGGGGCCCTTCGACAGGCTCAGGGTCCGTGCGGGGCGTTGGCGTGGTCGGTGTGGGGTCTCGAGGCTCGGCCGTGGCCGGCCTCGCACCTCGACCATCGTCAGGGGCCGGCCTCTTGCACCTCGAGACCTCGGGCGAGGATCACGCGGACGTCACGGTCTGAGGAAGGATCGATGACGATGGAACCGATCTGACGTGGGCCACGTCACAGTCGGTCATGACCGTGTGTCCGCCCCTCCACCACCGTCCGCAGCGGCTCGGCGCCGCGGCAGCCGCCCTCGTCATGGTCGCGCTCGCGCTCGCCGGCTGCACGGGAGGTGAGAACGACAGCGGCGACAGCGACGACGCGTCGGTCGCCTCCGGGTCGGAGTCGGCCCCACGCGACGGCGTGGACGCCTACGCCGACGCACCCGCCGAGCTCGCCCAGGACGAGTCCGTCGAACGGGCGAGCGCCGGCGGCGACACCGCCGAGCGGGAAGAGCCCGCCGTCGACACCGGCCTCGAGCCGGGCCGCGGCACGGCGCTGGTGAAGACCGGCCGGGTCTCGCTGCGCGCGGACGACGTCGACCAGACCGCGTTCCGGGTGCGCGAGATCCTCGCCGGGGTCAACGGCCAGATCGGCGAGGAGCGCACGGAGGGCAACGACGAGGACGGCACCAGCCGCACGCTGCTGGTGCTGAGGGTGCCGGTCGACACCTTCGACGAGGTCTACGACGACCTCCGGGAGATCGAGGGGTCGACGGTGGTCGACAGCAAGGCCGACACCGAGGACGTCACCACCGAGGTCATCGACGTCGACGTGCGGATCGCCGTCCAGGAGCGCAGCATCGACCGCATCAGTGCCCTGCTCGACCGCGCCGGCAGCCTGCGCGGCATCGTCGCGATCGAGCGCGAGCTGTCGCGCCGCGAGGCCGACCTCGCCTCGCTCCAGCAGCAGCAGGACTACCTCGCCGACCAGACCGCCTTCTCGACCCTCACCGTCGCCATCGAGCAGCCGCCGGTCGAGAAGGCCGAGGAGCAGGTCGCCTTCACCCCGATCGCCGCCCCGCCGCCGGCCGGGTTCGGCGGCGGCCTCGTCTCCGGCTGGGAGGCGTTCGTCGGCTTCGGCGCCGGCCTGCTGCTCGTCGTCGGCGCGGTGCTGCCGTTCGCCGTGGTGGTCGCGCTGCTCGCCGTCCCGGCGTGGGTGCTGCTGCGCCGCCGACGCGCCGCAGCGCCGGCCGACCCCGCGCCGACCGCGGGAGCAGCCGTCAGCTGAGTCAGCCGAGCGGGTAGCCCTGCACGAACTCGGTGAGCCGGGCCAGCTGGTCGGGGTCGGTCGAGGGGATGACGCCGTGGCCGAGGTTGAACACGTGGCCGCGGGCCGCCCGACCGGCCTCGATCACCTCGGCCGCGCGGGCCGTCATCACCTCGGTGGGCGCGAAGACGAGCGTCGGGTCGAGGTTGCCCTGGACGGCGCGGTCGCCGACCTGCGGGATGGCGTCGGCCAGCGGCGTGCGCCAGTCGACGCCGACGACGTCGGCCCCGGCCTCGCCCATCGGCCCCAGCAGGCTGCCGGTGCCGACGCCGAAGTGGATGCGCGGGACGCCGAGGGCGCCGGCCCGCTCGAGCACGGCGGCGGAGTGCGGCATGACGCTGGCGCGGTAGTCGGCCGGGGTGAGCGCGCCGGCCCAGGAGTCGAACAGCTGCACCGCCGAGGCGCCCGCGGCCACCTGCACCTCGAGGTAGGTCGCGGCGATGCCGCCGATCTTGCGCATCAGCGCGTCCCACACGTCGGGGGCGCCGAACATCATCGCCTTCGTGCGGGCGTGCTCCTTCGACGGACCGCCCTCCACCAGGTACGACGCCACGGTGAAGGGGGCGCCGGCGAAGCCGATGAGCGGCGTCCCGCCGAGCTCGCCGACCAGCCCGCGCACGGCCTCGGTGACGAAGTCGACGTGGTCGGGGGTCAGGTCGGGGATGGCCTCGACGTCGGCCAGCGTGCGCACCGGCCTCTCGACCACCGGACCCACGCCGGGCTTGATGTCGAGGTCGACACCGACGGCCTTGAGCGGCAGCACGATGTCGGAGAAGAAGATGGCGGCGTCGACGCCGTAGCGCCGCACCGGCTGCATCGTGATCTCGACGACCAGCTCGGGGCGCATGCAGGCCTCGAGCATCGCCACGCCCTCACGCACCTCGAGGTACTCCGGCAGCGAGCGGCCGGCCTGCCGCATGAACCACACGGGGGTGTGCGGCACGGGCTCGCCGCGGGCGGCCAGCAGGAAGGCGCTGCGGGCGAGGTCGGGGTGCGCGGGGGGCGGGGCCACGGCCCCAGCGTCCCACCCGGCCCCACGCGGCGGTCCCGGGCCTCGGCGTGTCACGGCTCGCGCGTCGGGGCGCCACCTACTGTGAGCACCATGGCGGTGCGCCCGGAGTCCAGTGCCGCGCCCACGGAGTTCCGCGAGGCCGTGGCCGCGATGCACGACGCCGTGCTGCGCCCGGAGGTGCTCTGCGAGGAGATGCCGGCCCCTCAGCGCATCGCGCCCTACTCCTCGGCGCTGTCGGCCGACGTCACCGTCGACGGCGACGACGTCGGCACCGGGCGGATCATCCTGCTGCACGACCCCGCCGGCAACGACGCCTGGGAGGGCACCTTCCGCTGCGTCGCCTACTGCCGCTGCGAGATCGAGCCCGAGATGGTCACCGACCCGATGCTCGCCCAGGTCGGCTGGACCTGGCTCACCGACGCCCTGACCTCCCACGGCGCCGAGTTCGTGGCGGCGTCCGGCACCGTCACCCGCGTCGCCACCGAGAGCTTCGGCTCGATGGCCGACGACGGCGGCTCCGCCCAGATCGAGGTGCGCGCCTCGTGGACGCCGGCCCCCGACGCCGACGGCGTGCTCGACCCCGCCGACCTCGGCCGCCACGTCGAGGCCTGGGGCGAGCTGCTGTGCACCGCCGCCGGCCTGCCCCCGGTGCCCGACGGCGTCGCGGTGATGCCGAGCCGCCGTGGCCAGCGAGGCGGCCAGCCGGCTCGATGAGCGACACCACGCCGACCGACGGCACCCCCCTCCCGCCCGAGCCCGAGACGCAGCCCGAGGAGCAGCCCGAGCCGCTGCCCCTGCTCGAGCTCTCCGACGGCCTCCCGCCCCTCACCGACACCGAGCCCGCGCTCGCCGAGGTGTGCGAGCGGCTGGCCGCCGGCACCGGCCCCGTCGCCATCGACGCCGAGCGCGCCTCGGGCTACCGCTACTCCCAGCGCGCCTACCTCATCCAGCTGCGCCGCGAGGGGTCCGGCACCGCGCTGGTCGACCCGGTCGCGTTCGAGTCGCTGGCGCCGCTGCAGGAGGCGCTCGAGGGCACCGAGTGGATCCTGCACGCCGCCACCCAGGACCTGCCCTGCCTCAACGAGCGCGGCCTGGTGCCGACGGCGCTGTTCGACACCGAGCTCGCCGGGCGGCTGCTCGGCTACCCGCGCGTGGGTCTCGCGACGCTGGTCGAGACGCTGATCGGGCGGCGCATGAAGAAGGAGCACTCCGCCGCCGACTGGTCGACCCGGCCGCTGCCGCAGTCGTGGCTGGAGTACGCCGCGCTCGACGTCGAGCCGCTCGTCGAGCTGCGCGACCGGCTGGCCGCCGAGCTGGAGGAGACCGGCAAGGCCGAGTGGGCGCGCCAGGAGTTCGACGCGCTGCGCAGCTTCAAGCCGACGCCGCGGCCCGACGCGTGGCGCCGCACCTCCGGCATGCACCGGGTGCGCGGACGCCGGGGGCTCGCCGCGGTGCGGGCGCTCTGGCAGACCCGCGACGCCATCGCCACCGAGCGCGACGTGACGCCCGGCCGGATCATCCCCGACTCCGCCATCGTCGCCGCGGCCACCGCCGCCTCCGAGGAGGGCGTGGTGCTCGACCGCTCCGCGCTGCGGTCGCTGCAGGGCTTCCACGGCCGGGGCGCCTCGCGCTACTCCTCGCAGTGGGTCGAGGCGCTGCGCGAGGCCGCCGCGCTCACCGAGAACGAGCTGCCCAGCCGCAACCCGCGCGGCGACGGTCCGCCGCCGCCGCGGGCCTGGGCCGACAAGGACGCCGTCGCCGCCGAGCGGCTGCGCCTGGCCCGGGAGGCGACGTCCGCGCTCTCCCGGCAGCACGGACTGCCGGTCGAGAACCTGCTGACCCCCGACCTGCTGCGGCGGCTGATGTGGTCGCCGCCGCCCGCGCGCGACCCCGGCGACCTGCTCGACGCCGTCGTCGACCGGCTCACCGCCGACGGCGCGCGGCCCTGGCAGGTCGCGCTGACCGCGCCGGTGCTGGTGGACGCCGTCCTGCAGGCCGAGCGGGAGCCCGAGCCGGAGCCCGAGCCGGACGAGCCGACCGATCAGTCGGTGGGCTCGGGCGACGGCTCGTAGTCGGGGTCGAGCACGGCGCGCGAGCGCTCGTCGATCTCGGCGGCCAGGGCCGACAGGTCGGGGATGACGCTGCCGGTGAGCAGCTCGCGCAGCTCGGGCTCGACGGCGGCGTTGAGCGCGTCGGGGTCGTCGATCAGCGGCGCGAGCTGGATGGACTCGACGGCGGCGTTGAAGACGCCCGCGTTGGACGGCGACCGGCCCGGCTGCAAGAAGGCGTCGGAGCGGGCGACCGCGAGGTTGGTCGGCACGATGTAGCCCGCCTCGGCCACCGGCGCCATGCCCTCGGGCGAGATGGCGTTGACCAGGAAGTCGGCGGCGGGCTGCACGTGGTCGCCGGGCGAGATGCACAGGCCGGTGAGGTCGCCGATCGTGGCGTCGCCGCCGACACGCGGCATCGGCATGACGTCGAAGCTGAGGCTCGCGACCTTGCGCAGCTGCGGCGTGATGCCGCGGTAGCCCTCGATCATCCCGAGCCGGCCGCGCTGGAACCACTGCAGCGGCGTCGCCTCGGCCAGCTGCTCCTCGCTGAGGGTGACCTCGGGGTCGCGCAGCAGGGTCTGGATGGTGGTGAGGGTGTCGATGTTGGTGTCGCTGGAGAAGGCGAGCGAGGTCGGGTCGGTCGGGTCGTCGAACAGCTGGCCGCCGCCGGAGTAGATGAACGGCGCCAGGCTGCGCAGCGTCGGCGAGATGCTCAGGCCGCGGGCGCCGGTGCGGGGGCGGCTGGCGAAGGTGGCGGCGGCCGCGAACTCCTCGAACGTCCAGCCCTCGAGCTCGTCCTCGGGGGCGGGCAGTCCGCGCTCGCGCATCAGGTCGAAGTCGACGAGCCGCTTGTTGTAGTAGATGACCATCGGCGAGACCGAGTAGGGCATGCACTGCAGGTCGTCGTCGGCCGAGAACCCCTCGATCGCGCGCTGCGAGTACTCGTCGCCGAGGCTGAGGTCGCGGGCCTCGAGCAGCTCGAACAGCGGCTCGTTGAGCTCGTTGTCGATGACGAACTGCAGGTCGCGCCGGGCGACGAGGTAGATGTCGGGCGGCCGCGCACCGGTCTCGAGGTCGGCGCGGAAGGCGGCGGCGTCCGGCCACGAGAGCAGCTGGACCTGCACCTGCGCGGCCTGCTCGTTGAACTCGTCGACGGCCTCCTGGTAGGCCGCGACCTCGGTGTCGTCGCCGAAGACGCCGAAGCTGAGGGTGACGTCGCCCGAGGGCTCCGGCTCGGGGTCGGGCTGCTCGTCGCACGCCGCGAGCGGACCCAGCGCCAGCACCAGCCCGAGCGCGCACCCGACCGCACGACGGAGGCGTCGGGTCATCGGGTCGTCCTCGCGGGTCGGCGGCTGCGGCGGTGCGCGGTCACCCTACTCAGCACGTGGTCGGTGGGTGTCGGGCACGCCGGACCGGGAGCGCCTCACGGCGCGTGGCCGCTCGTAGCGGCTTCAGTTGGGACCCGGGGCTGCCACAGCCCGGCGTGCTCGACGTGTTCAACCGTACAAGCCCCTGGCGCATTCCACAGGGGTTGAGGGGGCCTGATTGCGCGCTGAGACTGGTCGAGGTGCGAGGAGCCCCGGCGACGAGACCTCGCAAGGTCGATGCGAACCCCCCCACACGGACCCTGAGCTTGTCGAAGGGCCCTGACGGTCAAGGGCCGCGGCGAGCGGGCTGACCAACCCGCGGTACTGAATTGCGCCTCCGCTCGTTCCTCGCTTCGGCGCGTGTTCGCGGCGCCTTCACCCGACCCGGTTCGCTCCTGCGCGCGGAGGGCTCGCTCGTCCCTCGCTGCGCCCTCCGTGCTCGTCACTCACCAGGTCGCGCGCCGCGAACGGATCTGCACC
The DNA here is from genome assembly GCF_039543705.1 of Nocardioides marinquilinus. Classification (NCBI taxonomy): domain Bacteria; kingdom Bacillati; phylum Actinomycetota; class Actinomycetes; order Propionibacteriales; family Nocardioidaceae; genus Nocardioides; species Nocardioides marinquilinus. The sequence continues at coordinate 464,788 of NZ_BAABKG010000002.1, read as the reverse complement.
GGACGATGGTCGAGGTGTGAGGAGCCCCGGCGACGAGCCTCGAGACCCCGCACGGTCGATGCCAACGTCCCCCACGGACCCTGAGCTTGGTCGTTGGGCCCTGACGGTCAACGGCTGCGGCGGGTGGGGTGACCAGCCGGCTGTGTTGAATTGCGCCTCCGCTCGTTCCTCGCTTGGGCGCGTGTTGTCGGCCCCGACCTGACGCTGGTCGAGGTGTGAGGAGCCCTGGCGACGAGCCTCGAGACCGCTGGCCGTCCGTGCCCGGGTCCCTCCACGGACCCTGAGCTTGTCGAAGGGCCCCGTCGGTCACCGGGGTCGGTGAGGCGGTGGACGCACTCACTGCGATGCCTGACGCGTCCGCGCGTTCCTCGCCTCGCGCGTCGTCACGGCGCGCCTGCTGCGACGCGAACGGCTCGTGGGCCGCTCAGTCGAGCTCGTCGTCCAGCTCGAGGCGGGCAGCGTGCTCGAGCTGCTCGGCGAGGGTGAGCATGCGGCGGACCTCGCGGTCGCTGGGCTCGTCGGTGCCGACGAGGCCGGCGCGGCCGGTGGCGACGACGCGGGCGAAGGCGGCGGCGCGGAGCAGGACGTCGGCGAGGTCGCCGGTGGCGAGGCCGCGGAGCACCTCGTCGACCATGGCGCGCAGCTCGTCGGGTCCGGGCGGGTCGGCGACGCCGGCGACGACCTCGGCGACCTGCGCGCGGGCGCGGCCGGCGTCGAACTCGCGGGCGGCGCGCACGGGGTCGCGGTGCACCCAGGAGCGCAGCACGTAGAGACGCCACAGACAGCCCGACAGCGACTCGGGCGGGGCGCCGGCCCACACCTCGGCGATGGCCTCGATGCCCTCGGTGTCGGCGAGGTGCAGCAACCGGTCGGCAACGGCGTCGTCCGCGCTGTCACGGGCACCGCGCACCAGCAGGTGGGCGGCGCGCTCGGCGGCCTCGCCGACCAGCGCGGGGTCGGGGCCGCCCTCCAGCTCGCCGAACCACTCGCCGCGCTTGAGCTGCGGCCGGTGGTGGCGCGGGGTCTCGGACACCCAGCCAGGTTAGGAGGTCAGCCCAGCCGGTCAGCCCAGCGCCTTGCGGATGCGCTGGTCGCTGACGGGGCCGGCGGTGCCGAGCTGCTGGGCGAACAGCGAGACGCGGTACTCCTCGAGCATCCAGCGCACGCGCCGCAGCCGCTCGTCGGGCGGGCGGCCGGCGGGCAGGGCCTCGAGGCGGTGCAGCCAGGCCTCCTGCAGCGGCGTGACCTGGTCGAGCAGCTGCCGGTCGCGGACGACGGCCGCGGCGCCCTCGTCGAGCCGCGTCCGGCGCACCTCGACGGCCCGCAGGTAGACCGGGTAGCGGCGCAGCCGGGCGGCGCCGGCCTCGGCGACGAACCCGGGCCGCACGAGCCGCGCGAGCTGGGCCTGCAGGTCGGTGAGGGCGGGCAGCAGCATCATCTCGGCGCGCCCGGCGAGCGCCCGCTCGGTCGAGCGCCAGCGCTCGAGGACGCCGATCACGTCGGCCATGACGGCGCGCACGGCCGCCTCGTGCTCGGCGCCGGCGGCGGTGACGAGCGCGTCGAAGGCGGCGGCGTCGCGCACCGGCGGCCGGGCGTCGACCAGGTCGGCGAGCACCGCCGTCCGGGCGTCGGCGAGCAGCTCGGCGACCGAGGGGTAGGGCGAGGCGGCGAGGCCCAGCTTCTCGGCGTTGGTGAGGCCGTCGAGCAGCCGTGAGGTGGGGTCGGGCACGGCGAGGGCGAGCAGCCGCAGCACGCCGAGGCGGTGGTGGGCGGCGGCCTCGTCGTCCGAGCCGAAGACCGCGAGCCCGACGGTGCCGGCGTCCCGGCCCTCGTCGACGAGCGCGGGGTGGGCAGTGACCTCGTGGCCGGCGCGGCGCTCGGTGATGGCGGGCTCGATGGTGCCGAAGACCCAGGTCGTCTCGCCGGTGCGGGAGCGGCCGGTGTCGGCGGCGACCTCCTCGAGCGCGGCCTCGAACTGCGGCCGCAGCGGCGCCTTGAGGGCCTCGAGGTCCTTGCCGCGGGCCTGCTCGGAGCCGGCGTCGTCCACGACGCGGTAGGTGGGCCGCAGGTGCGGGGCGACCTTGCCCCAGTCCCACGCCTCGCGCGGCACGTGGACGCCGGTGGTCGAGCGCACCCACCGCTCGAGCGCGTCGAGCAGCGCCTCGCGCCCGGGCGGCACCTCGGCCAGGAACGCGCGGGCACGGTCGGGGGCGGGCACGAGCGAGACCCGCAGGTTCTTCGGCAGGCTGCGGATCAGGCTGGTCACGAGCTCTTCGCGCAGGCCGGGCACGTTCCACGAGAAGTCGGCGTCGTCGACCTGGTTGAGGGTGGCGACCGGGACGTCGATGGTCAGGCCGTCGTCCGCCGCCCCCGGCTCGAAGTGGTAGCTGATCGGGAACGTCAGGCCCTCGCTCGACCCGGCCCACGCCGTGGGGAAGTCGGCCTCGCGCACGCTGGCGGCGGTGTCGTGGGTGAGCATGTCGAGGTCGAAGGTGAGCAGGTCGGGACGCCGCTGCCGCTCCTTCTTCCACCACGTGTCGAAGTGGGCCCCGCTGACGACCTCGGCGCCGACGCGGGCGTCGTAGAAGTCGAACAGGGTGTGCTCGTCGACCACGATGTCGCGGCGGCGGGCGCGGTGCTCGAGCTCGGCGGCCTCCTCGAGCAGCTCGCGGTTGCGGGCCAGGAACTTCTGCCGGCTGTTCCACTCGCCGTAGACCAGCGCGTGGCGGATGAACAGCTCGCGGCTGGTCTCGCGGTCGATGCGGCCGTAGGCGACGAGCCGGTCGGCGACGAGCGGGACGCCGTACAGCGTGACCCGCTCGTGGGCCATGACGGCGGCGCGCTTCTTCGACCAGTGCGGCTCGGAGTAGGTGCGACTGACGAGGTGGGCGCCGAGCCGCTCGGCCCACTCGGGCTGGACGGCGGCGTTCTGCCGCGCCCACAGCCGGCTGGTCTCGACGAGCTCGCCGGCCATGAGGAACGGGGGGTTCTTGCGGTGCAGGACGCTGCCGGGGAAGACGGCGAACCGGGCGCCGCGGGCGCCGAGGTACTCCCGCGGCCCGCGCCGCGCGGTCCCCGAGCCCGTCGAGGGGCGGTCCCGCTGCTCGAGCAGCCCGACGTGCGAGAGGAGGCCCGAGAGCAGCGCCTGGTGGATGCCGTCGGCGTCGGGGACGTCGGCGGGCGAGCCCACCTGGATCCTCATCTCCTTGCAGACCTGCCGCAGCTGGCTCTCGAAGTCCTGCCACTCCCGCACGCGCAGGTAGTTGAGGAACTCCCGCTTGCACATGCGGCGGAACGCGCTGCTGCCCATCTCGCGCTGCTGGCGCTTGACGTGGCGCCACAGCTCGAGCCAGGTCAGGAAGTCCGAGCCCGGCACGGTGAACCGGGCGTGCTGCTGGTCGGCCTGCGGCCGCTGCTCGGCGGGGCGCTCGCGGGGGTCCTGGAGGCTGAGCGCGGCCGCGATGACGATCACCTCGCGCACGCAGCCCAGCCGCTCGGCCTCGAGGATCATCCGCGCCAGCCGCGGGTCGATCGGCAGCCGCGCCAGCCGTCGTCCGAGCTCGGTCAGCTGGGGCCCGTCGTCCCGTCTCCGGCGTCCCTGCTGACGTCGTCCGCGACCCCGCCGGCCCGATAGTCCCTGACGTGAATCAAGGTCTCGGGCGTCAGGACCTTGATCTACGTCAGGGACTACCGCCGAGGCCGGCATCAAGGCACCGAGCTCTTCCAGCAGCTGGAGGCCGGCTTGGACGTTGCGGCGGTCGGGGGGCTCGACGAAGGGGAAGCGGGCGATGTCGCCGAGGCCGAGGCTGGCCATCTGCAGGATGACGCTGGCCAGGTTGGTGCGCAGGATCTCGGGCTCGGTGAACTCCGGGCGGGCCAGGTAGTCGTCCTCGGAGTAGAGGCGGACGGCGATGCCGGGCGCGACGCGGCCGCACCGGCCGGCGCGCTGGTTGGCCGAGGCCTGGCTCACCGGCTCGATCGGCAGCCGCTGCACCTTGGTGCGCACCGAGTAGCGCGAGATGCGCGCGACGCCGGTGTCGACGACGTAGCGGATGCCGGGCACGGTCAGCGACGTCTCGGCGACGTTGGTGGCCAGGACGACGCGCCGCACGCTCGCCGGGTGGGAGGCGAAGACGCGGTGCTGCTCGGCCGCGGAGAGCCGCGAGTAGAGCGGCACCACCTCGGCGCGGGTGCCGCCGCCGGTGGCCGGGAACGCCTCGCCGAGCGCGTCGGCGGTGTCACGGATCTCGCGCTCGCCGGGCAGGAACACCAGCACGTCGCCCGGTCCCTCGCCCGACAGCTCGCGGACGGCGTCCACGACCGCCTCGGTCTGGTCGCGCACGATCGGCTCGCCCTCGTCGTCGTCCTCGGAGACGTCGACGAGCGGGCGGTAGCGCACCTCGACCGGGTAGGTGCGGCCCGAGACCTCCACGACCGGCGCGTCGTCGAAGTGCTTCGAGAACCGCTCGACGTCGATGGTGGCCGACGTGATGACGAGCTTGAGGTCGGGACGCCGCGGCAGCAGCCGCTTGAGGTAGCCGAGCATGAAGTCGATGTTGAGCGAGCGCTCGTGGGCCTCGTCGACGATGATCGTGTCGTAGCGCTTGAGCTGGCGGTCGCGCTGCAGCTCGGCGAGCAGGATGCCGTCGGTCATCAGCTTGATGCGGCTCGCGCGCGAGGTCCTGTCGGTGAAGCGCACCTGGTAGCCGACGAGGTCACCGACCTCGCTGCCGAGCTCGCTGGCGATCCGCTCGGCCACCGAGCGGGCGGCGATGCGGCGCGGCTGGGTGTGGCCGATGCGCTCACGGCCCAGCTCGAGGCAGATCTTGGGCAGCTGGGTCGTCTTGCCCGACCCGGTCTCGCCGGCGACGACCACGACCTGGTGGTCGCGGATGGCGGCCGCGAGGTCGTCGCGCCGCTGGCTGACGGGCAGCTCGGGCGGGTAGCTGATCGCGAGCTCGCCCGGCGGGCCCGATGCAACGGTCATGACGCTGCCATTGTGCCGCCCGCCGGGGCGGGCGCGGCGGGGTGATCCCGCCGACCCCCTCAGTCGACGACGCAGTGGTGCCAGAAGAGCTGGCCGCTGGAGTTCTGCACCGTGAACCCCAACTGGTCGATCCCGATCGGCGTCAGGGGGTACTCCGCGGTGTAGTCGGCGGTGAACTCGTAGTTGCCCGAGTTGCCGTCGGCCCACGTGAACTCGTCGTGGGTCGCGATCCACCTGACCTCGAGCGTGGTGGGCAGCCGCCCGCCCCGGCGCGAGCAGTCGTCGATGGCCGCCTGGTGGCTGGACGGGCCCCAGCTCCGCAGCGGCACGCAGCCGCCGAACAGCTTGGCCTGGCCGGTGTCGCACCGGTGGTCGAGCTTGGCGCGGGCGACCGAGCCGTTGCGCAGGTCCGCACCGGTCAGGCTGCCGTCGCGGACGTCGACGCCGCCGAGCGTGCGGTCGGCGACGTCACGGCTCTGGATCGTGCCGTCCTTGATCTGGGCGGAGGTCACCTGGCCGGCGGCGTAGCCCGCGCCGCCGGAGGCGGCGACGAGGGCCAGGGTGGCCACGACGAACGAGGGCGTGATGCGGGCGCGCGGCCCGGTGGAGGTGGTCATGACGGCCACCGTCCTCCGACCCGTTCGGGTTCGGTGTGGAAATCCTGAGACCCCGGGTCAGGTGTTCGAGCCCTGGGTCTCCGCCGGCGCGTCGGGGACGACGTCCTCGTCCGGCACCGCGCCGGGCGGCAGCCCGCCCGGCGCCTGGCCCGGCGCGAAGCCCGGGGGCAGCTGCCCGTCCTGCGGGTCGAAGCCGCCGGGGCCGCGGCCGTCCTGGTCATCGTCCTGGCCGGTCTGGCCGTCGTCCTGGCCGGTCTGCCCGAACATCGCTCCGCCGGGGCCGCGCTGACCCGGGCCGTCGCGGTCGTCGGCGCCGCTGCTCACGGCGCCGAGGGCGGCCCCGCCCAGACCGCCCAGCACGAGCGCGGCCAGCCCGACGGCGGCGACCCCGCGCCAGCCGAGCACCCGGTCGCGCAGCGGCGTCCGGGCGGCGGCCGGTGCCGCCTCGGTCGGCGGCGCGGGCGGGACGGGTGCGGTGGGCGGGTCCTGCGGCAGCTCGGTGGTGGGGTGGTCGGGCGTCGGGTCGGGCGTCTGGCCCCTCTCGGTGCTCATGCCGCGAGGCTCGCCGGGCCGCCTGTGCCCCACCTGTACGCGGGGCGTGCGCGGGCTACCAGTTGGCCGCGGCGGTGAGGCAGAACGGGTGGCCGGCCGGGTCGATCAGCACCCGCCAGGTCTCGCCGGGCTGGGGGTCGGCGAGGGTGGCACCGAGCTCGACGGCGCGTGCCTCGGCGGCGTCCACGTCGTCGCAGCCGAGGTCGAAGTGGAACTGCTTGCTGCCGCGCTCGTTCGGCCACGCCGGCGCCTCGTACCCGGCGACCAGCCCGAAGCCGAGGGCCGCGCCGCCCGGGCCGGTCAGCATCGCGTACTCCTCCTCCTGCGCCACGACGTCCCAGCCGAGCAGCTGCGACCAGAAGGTCGCCTCCGCGGCGACGTCGGCGCAGTCGAGGGTCATCATCTTCAGCTCTGCGGTGCTCATGTCACCCATCGTTCCTAGGATCCGACCGTGGCCGCTAGGAGAAAGGCGACGTCGTCGCGGGCCGGCATCCTGCGTCCCGCCGAGCTGGCGCGGCACGCCGTCCACGAGCGCACGCCGTGCCGCCCCGAGCTCGACCCGTGGGTCGAGAACCACTGGTCGCTGCGGTGGTCGCTCCCGCCGGGCACCACCTTCACCAGCCACACGCTCCCCCACCCCGCCTGCACCCTGAGCGTCGAGCTCGGGCACCCGCGGGCCGGTGTCGGCGACGACCGCGTGGTGCTCACCGGGGTCGTCACCCGCCGCTTCGACGTCGAGATCGCGGACGACGGGTGGGTGCACGCGGTGAAGTTCCGCCCCGGCGGGCTGGCCGCGCTCACGGGGCAGCCGGCGCGACCGCTGACCGACCGCACCGTGCCGGCGCGCGGGCTGCTGCCGGACGACGTCGTCGAGGCCTTCCGGTCGGTCGGGCCGGGGACGTCGTCCGAGGGCGCCGCGGCCACCACCGGTGCGGCCGTCGCGGCGTGGGCGGCCGGCCACGAGGTCGACCCCGACCACGACCTCGTGCTGCGGCTGGTCGGCGACATGCTGGCCGACCGCACGCTGCTGCGGGTGGCGCAGGTCGAGGAGCGGCACGGCGTCCCGCACCGGCGCCTGCAGCGGCTGTTCGCGCACTACGTCGGCGTCGGGCCGAAGTGGGTGCTGGCCCGCTACCGGATGCACGACGTCGTCTCGGCGCTCGACGCCGGCTACGACGGCTCGCTGGCCGACCTGGCCGCCACCCACGGCTGGTACGACCAGGCGCACTTCGGCCGCGACTTCCGGCGGCTGGTGGGGGTCGCGCCGAGCGACTACCGCGCCCGCGCTCAGCCGGTGTAGGTGACCTCGCGGACGTCGACCGTGCGGTCGGCGTCGGTGGTCAGCGTCAGGGGTGCCGCCTTCAGCGGGTCCCAGCCCTGCCGCCAGTCGCCGACGTCGTAGAAGACGGTGTAGCCCTCGATCACCTCGGTGCTCGAGCCGGTCACCGGCCGCGGTTGCTCGCCGGGCGCGCTGATCGAGAACGTCACGTCGCCGCGTGCGACGCCTTGCAGCAGGTAGTAGCCGCCGGTGGTGTCGACCGGGTCGCCCGGCAGCCCGAGCAGGAAGCCGTCGTAGAGCGCGACGTCGTCCCGACGCAGGCCTTGTGGTGTCAGTGGCACGAAGACCCGCAGCAGGCGGTCGCCGTCGCGCAGCCCGCGCACCAGCACCGGCTCGCCGTCGAGGTCGGCGCCGTAGAGCACCTCGTCGTAGCGGCCCGCGCGGCCGACGGTGAGCACCTCGCCCAGCGGCGGCGCGGCCTCCCACTCGCCGTTCACGTAGCCGAGCGGCGTCTGGAGCCGGCCCTTCTCGAGCGTCTCGGGGGGCCGCGGGGCGACCGGCCCGGTCCTCACGGTCGGCGTGGATGTCGGCGTCGGAGAGGCCGACGGCGGCGTCGGGCTCGGGTCGGTGGCGACCCCCGACCCGGTGGGCTCGTCACCCCCGACGAGGACGGCGGCCGAGACGGCCGCGGTGCCCACCACGACGAGCGCGGCGGCGCCCGCGGCGAGCCGGCGGCGCACGACGAGCCGTCGTCCACCGGCGCGCAGCCGGGCGAGGTCGGGCGCGGGGACGTCGGTGGCGTCGCGGTCGGCGGCCACCAGGGCCGCCATGCGCTCGTCGGTGTCGTGGGTCATCGCTGGGTCCCTCTCCGGTCGGTGTGGTCGTGGGCCTCGCGCAGCCGGGCGAGGGCGCGCGAGGCGGTGCTGCGGACGGTGCCGGGGCTGACTCCGAGCCGGTGGGCGACGTCCTTCTCGGGGGTGTCGAGGTAGTAGCGCAGGACGACGATCGCCCGCTCCCGCGGCGAGAGCGGCGCGAGCAGCTCGACGAGCTCGCTGCGGTCCTCGACGGAGGTGTCGGCGGCCCGGCCCGCGTCGGGCAGGTGCTCGCTCGGGGTCGGACGACGGCGGCGTCCGGTGTCGATGTAGGCGTTGACGAGGGCGCGGTGCACGTAGGAGTAGGCGCCCTCGCGGCGCACCCGGCCCCACCGGGCGTAGCTGCGGGCGAGGGCGGTCTGCACCAGGTCCTCCGCCTCGTGGGCGTCGTGCGCGAGCAGGTAGGCCGCCCGGCGCAGCCGCGGCCAGGCGGCGAGCACGAACTCCTCGAACTCGCGGTCGCGCTCGGTGCTCCTGGCCGTCATCGGTGCCTCTCGTCGATCGACTGTCTCACCCCTCCCTACGCAGCCCGGGCCGCCGACGTTGAGCGACGGGCACACCGGGTTGCGGGGTGTCGCACAGCCGGCTCACAGACAGCGCGCGCACAGTGGGCGCATGGCCACCGGAGCACCCGACCTGCTGCGCCCCGACGGCACGCCCGTGCGGGTGCTCGTCGTCGACGACGAGGTCAACATCGCCGAGCTGATCTCGATGGCGCTGCGCTACGAGGGCTGGGAGGTCGCCACCGCGCACCGCGGGTCGGCCGCGGTGGCGAGGGCGAAGGACTTGCGGCCCGACGCCGTCGTCCTCGACCTGATGCTGCCCGACTTCGACGGCCTCGAGGTGATGCGGCGGCTGCGCGACGACGACCCCACGGTGCCGGTGCTGTTCCTCACCGCCAAGGACGCCGTGGAGGACCGTGTCGCCGGGCTGACCGCCGGCGGCGACGACTACGTCACCAAGCCGTTCTCGCTGGAGGAGGTCGTGGCGCGGCTGCGGGCGCTGATGCGGCGCGCCGGCGCCCGGCAGGCCACCGACACCTCGGTGCTCACCGTCGGCGACCTGACCCTCGACGAGGACAGCCACGAGGTGACCCGCGGCGGCGACGAGATCACGCTCACCGCCACCGAGTTCGAGCTGCTGCGGTTCCTCATGCGCAACCCGCGGCGGGTGCTCAGCAAGGCGCAGATCCTCGACCGGGTCTGGCACTACGACTTCGGCGGCCAGGCCAACGTGGTCGAGCTCTACGTCAGCTACCTGCGCAAGAAGGTGGACGCCGGCCGCGCGCCGATGATCCACACGCTGCGGGGTGCGGGCTACGTGCTCAAGCCGGCGGTCTGATGCGACGGCCGCGGCTGCACGCGCCGTCCGGGCTGACCGCCCGTCTGGTGGTCACCGTCGTCGCCCTCGTGGTGGTGGTCTCGGTCGTCATCGGCGCGGTGACGGCGGTGGCGCTGCGTGCGAGCCTGCTCGACCGGCTCGACGGGGACGTCTCCGCCGCGCTCGACCGGGCACAGGGCGGGCCACGGGGCCTGCCGTTCCCGCCTCCGGGGCAGTTCGCGCCCGGCGACGCCGACGGCCGGGGTGAGCCCGACGACGTGCGCGGTCAGGGCGTCGGCACCCTCACCGCGTTCTTCTACGACGACTTCCAGCCCGGGGTGGGCGACGTCCTCGTCGACGACGGCGACGGACCGGCCGAGCGCCGCGAGCTGGGCGACGACGTGCTGGACCGGCTGTCCGAGGTGCCCTCAGACGGGGAGCCGCACACCGTCGACCTCGCCGGGCTCGGCTCCTACCGGGTGGTGCGCGAGGACGACGTCGCGGTGGGGCTGCCCACCGGCGACGTCTCCGGCACCGTGCGCACGCTCGTGCTGGTCGAGCTCGGTCTGGTGCTGGCCGGCGGGCTGGCCGCGGCCGCCGGCGGGCTGCTGCTGGTGCGGCGCCAGCTGCGCCCGCTGCGGGAGGTGGCCGGCACCGCGCACCGGGTGGCCGCGCTGCCGCTCGACGCCGGCGAGATCGGCGTGACCGAGCGGGTGCCCGAGCGGCTCACCGACGAGCGCACCGAGGTCGGCCAGGTGGGCGCGGCGCTCAACACGCTGCTGGCCCACGTGGAGACCTCGCTCGACGCGCGGCACGCGAGCGAGCAGCGGGTGCGGCAGTTCGTGGCCGACGCCTCCCACGAGCTGCGCACGCCCCTGACGACGATCGCGGGCTACACCGAGCTGGCGCGGCGGCGTCCGGACGACGCGGCGGCGGCCTCGACGGCGCTGGCGAAGGTCAGTGACGAGTCGGCGCGCATGACGGCGCTGGTGGAAGACCTGCTGCTGCTGGCACGCCTCGACTCCGGCCGGCCGCTCGAGCGGCGTCCGGTCGACCTCACCCGGCTGCTGCTGGAGGCCGTCTCCGACGCCCGCGTCGTGGCGCCCGACCACCACTGGCGCCTCGAGCTGCCCGAGGAGGCCGTGGAGGTCACCGGAGACGAGCAGCGGCTGCACCAGGTGGTGACCAACCTGCTCACCAACGCCCGCAAGCACACGCCACCGGGGACGACGGTGACGGTGACGGCCCGGGCGGGCGGGTTCAGCGTGCACGACGACGGCCCCGGCTTCCCGACCGAGCTGGTGCCGCACGCCTTCGAGCGGTTCGCCCGCGGCGACGCCGCCCGCGAGCGCACCGGCGGGGTCGGCCTCGGGCTCGCGCTGGTCGAGGCCATCGTGACCGCCCACGGCGGCACCGTGACCCTGACCAGCCGGCCCGGCGCCACCCGTTTCGACGTCTCCCTCGGCCGACCCGTCGGACATGTCTGACGGGTCGACGACGATCTTGCGCTGACCCGTCGGACATGTCTGACGGGTCAGCGAATCAACCGACCCGCACGGCGGGTGTGCGACGGTCGGCGGCCGCGCGGCCGCTGATGGTCGCGCCGGTCGTGGCGAGGCCGACCACGACGAGCAGCAGGACGGCGACGCCGCCGCTGGTGGAGCCGGTCAGCACCAGCAGCGCGCCGCCGAGTCCGACGAACGTCGACTGAGCGAGGCCGTCGGTGAGCTGGGCGGCGGCCGAGTTGGCGCCCACCTCGGCGGTGGCCGAGGAGCGCAGCAGCAGGAACGACAGCGACGAGAACGCCAGCCCCATGCCGAGCCCGGCGACCGCCCACAGCGGCAGCGCGAGCCACGGGACGCCGTCCTCGGGCGTGACGACGAGCAGGCCCAGGCTGGCCACGGCGATGGCGCCGAAGCCGACCCGCAGCAGCAGGCCGCGGGGCAGGTCGCCGCGCCGCCCCTGCCAGGCCGCGGACGCCGACCAGCCCAGCGAGCCGGCGATCAGCGGGGTGCCGGCGGCGGCGAGCGACCAGCCGTGCACGTCGGTGAGCACCAGCGGCAGCATCGCGGTGACCGCGAAGAAACCGCCCGACAGCAGCCCGCGGGCGGCGACCACGGCGGCCACGCCGGGCCGGGCGCGCAGCGTGCCCGGCGGCACGAGCCGCTGCAGCGAGGGCAGCAGCACCAGCAGCGCGACGGCGGCCACGACGGCGCCGGTCACGGTGGTCTCCTGGCCGGCCCAGCTGAGCGCCGCGACGCCGAGCGCCGCGGCCAGGGCGTAGGGCACGACCCGGCCGACCGGCGTCCGCGACTCGGACGGAGGTCCGAGCCGGCGTGCCACCGGCACCACCAGCGCGGTGGCGAGAACGACGAGCGGCAGCAGTCCGAGGAAGACCCAGTGCCACGAGAACGTCTCGGTGACCACGCCCGCGACCGGCGGGCCGATGAGCGACGGCAGCACCCACGCGGAGGAGATGAGGCCGAAGACGGCCGGCCGCGCCGCCTCGGCGTAGACCGCGGCGATCAGCACGTAGACGGCCACGCCCTGGGCGCCGGCGCCGAGGCCCTGCAGCACGCGGCCGGCGAGCAGCTGGGCCATCGTGGGCGCGAGCCCGGCGACCAGCAGCCCGAGGCCGAAGACCGCCGGGGCGGCGAGCAGCGCCGTCCGGGGGCCGTGGGCGTCGCACCAGCGGCCGCCGAGCACGGTGCCCACGACGTTGGCGGCCACGAAGGCCACGAACGGCCAGGCGTACTGGTCGGTGGTGCCGAGGTCGTCGATCAGGGCCGGCATCGCGGTGCTGACGCCCATGTTCTCGAAGGCGATCAGGCTGATGAGCAGGACGAGCCCGACGGTGACCGCGCGCAGCTCGGGGGAGAACAGGCCCGGTGCGGCGTTCGTCGTCCGGCCCGTGCTCACGCCTCCACTGTGGACCCCGGGACCGGGTCGCAGGCCACCCGGTTAGGTCGCGAGCCGATTGTCTGACAATCTGGCGTCGTCCGCCCGTATCGTGGGCGGCGAGCGACCCCGAGAGGAGTGACCCGATGACCGCACCCACCATCGACACCCAGCACAGCGCCGCGGCGCTGGAGGCCGCAGAGGCCCGCACCGCGCACAACTACCACCCGCTGCCGGTGGTGCTGGCCAACGCCGAGGGCGCGTGGATGACCGACGTCGACGGACGCCGCTTCCTCGACCTGCTGGCCGGCTACTCCGCGCTCAACTTCGGCCACTCCCACCCGCGGCTGCTCGAGGTGGCCCACGCCCAGCTCGACCGCATCACCCTCACCAGCCGCGCGTTCGTCCACGACCGCTTCGCCGCCTTCACCGCCGCCCTCGGTGACCTGTGCGGCAAGGACCTCGTGCTGCCGATGAACACCGGCGCCGAGGCCGTCGAGACCGCGATCAAGGTGGCCCGCAAGTGGGGCTACGAGGTCAAGGGCGTGCCCGCCGACCGCGCCGAGATCGTCGTGGCCTCGGGCAACTTCCACGGCCGCACCACCACCATCGTCGGCTTCTCCGACGACGCCGACGCCCGCGACGGCTTCGGCCCCTTCGCCCCCGGCTTCGTCACCGTGCGCTACGGCGACCTCGAGGCGCTCGAGGCCGCCATCACCCCGCACACCGTGGCCGTGCTCGTCGAGCCGATCCAGGGCGAGGGCGGCGTCGTCATCCCGCCGACCGGCTACCTGCGCGGCGTGCGCGAGATCTGCACCCGCGAGAACGTGCTGTTCGCCGCCGACGAGATCCAGGCCGGCCTCGGCCGCACCGGCCGCACCTTCGCCTGCGACCACGAGGACGTCGTCCCCGACCTCTACGTGCTCGGCAAGGCGTTGGGCGGCGGCATCGTGCCGGTCTCGGCCGTGGTGGCCGACCGCGACGTGCTCGGCGTGCTCAAGCCCGGCCAGCACGGCTCGACCTTCGGCGGCAACCCGCTGGCCTGCGCGGTCGGCACCGCCGTCGTCGAGATGCTCTCGACCGGCGACTTCCAGCAGCGCGCCACCGACCTCGGCGTCCTGGTGCGCGAGCGGCTCGAGGCGCTCGTGGGCCACGGCGTCGTGGGCGTCCGCGTGCGCGGACTGTGGGCCGGCATCGACGTCGACCCCGCCGTCGGCACCGGCCGCGAGGTCTGCGAGGCGCTGATGGAGCGCGGCGTCCTGGCCAAGGACACCCACGGCTCCACCATCCGCCTCGCTCCCCCGCTCGTCGTCAGCCCCGAGGACCTCGCCTGGGGCCTCGACCAGCTCGCCGACGTCGTCGCGCGCTGATCCGCGGGTAGTTCGGTACCCATCAACGTCGGGGGCCCGGTCGCACGTCGACCGGGTGACGAACTATCCCGGCGGGGCGTCGACGAACGCCGCGCGAACGCTCTGAGAACCCGCTGGGACGGCGTCGTGCCGGGAGGCCGAACACTCGTCGACGCCTCGGCGAACTCGGCCTCGGGCGGCGTCCGAGGGTCATCGGGGCACCCAGGCTGGACCCATGCCCGTCGTGTCGCGGCTGCGCCGTGTCCCCCCGCTCTGGGTGCTGCTGACCGCCACCGCCGTCCTCTACCTCTGGGGCCTGAGCTCGGCCGGCTGGGCCAACGCCTACTACTCCGCAGCCGCGCAGGCCGGGTCGCAGTCGTGGACGGCGTTCTTCTTCGGCTCCTTCGACGCGGCCGGGTCGATCACCGTCGACAAGCCGCCGCTGTCGCTGTGGCCCATGGCGCTCTCGGTGCGGCTGTTCGGGCTGTCGTCGTGGAGCATCCTCGCCCCGCAGGCCGTGATGGGCGTGGCGACCGTCGCCGTCGTGCACGCCGGCGTCCGACGGGCCACCGGCTCGAGCGGCGTGGCCCTGCTGGCGGGCGCCACCACCGCGCTGACGCCGGTCGCGGTGCTGATGTTCCGCTTCAACAACCCCGACGGATTGCTCGTCCTGCTGCTCAGCTGTGCCGCGGTCGCCACCCTGCGGGCCGTCGACGAGACCCGGGACGGCGCCGGTCGGCCGGTGCGTTGGCTCGCCCTGGCGGGACTGCTGGTCGGGCTCGGCTTCCTCACCAAGATGCTGCAGGCCTTCCTCGTCCTGCCGGCGCTGGCGCTCACCTACCTGCTGTGCGCGGCGGTGCCCTGGGGACGCCGGGTCGCCCACCTCGGCGTCGCGGCCGTGACCACCGTGGTCGGGGGGTCGTGGTGGCTGATCGCCGTGGACCTCTGGCCGGCCGACTCGCGGCCGTGGATCGGCGGGTCTCAGCACAACTCGGTGCTCGAGCTGGTCGTGGGCTACAACGGCCTGGGCCGGCTCACCGGTGACCAGGTCGGCGCGGTCAGCGGACCGCAGGGCTGGGGCCACAACACCCTGCTCAGGCTGCTCGACCCGACCACGGGCGGGCAGGCGGCCTGGCTGCTGCCCGCCGCGACGGTGCTCGGCGTGGCCGCACTCTGGCTCGTGTGGCGCGACCCGACGCCCGAGACGCTGCGGGCCCGGCCCACCATCGTGCTCTGGCTCGGCTGGACGCTGGTCACCTGGCTGGTCTTCAGCCTGATGAACGGCATCTTCCACGACTACTACACCGTCGCCCTCGCCCCGGCGATCGCCTCGGCCGGCGGCGTCGGCGCGTGGGTCCTGTGGCAGCACCGGGGCAGCGTCGTCGCGACGCGGGTGCTCGGTCTCGCCGTGCTCGCAACCACGGTGATGGCTCTGACGGTGCTGTGGCCGCAGCGAGGATGGCAGCCCTGGCTGCCCGTCACGGTCACGGTGGCAGCGGTGATCGCGCTCTGCCTGGCGGCATCGGCACACCGACGCGCAGTCCCGCTCGGCGGCGGGTTCGTCGTGATCGCACTCGTCACAGCGCTTGCCGGCCCGGCTGCCTACTCGGTCGAGACCGTGGGCCAGGCCCCGAGTGGTGCGGTTCCGCATGCCGGACCCGACAGCCCGCGCGCGCGAGCCGCGACGGGGCGCGACACCGTCTCCCCCGTCGGCACGCTCCTCCAGGCCGGCCGCCCCTCCCCCACGCTCGTGCGGCTGCTCACCCGCGACGCCGACGCCTTCACGTGGGTGGCCGCCGTGACCGGCGCCAACTCGGCCGCGGGCTTCCAGCTGGCGACCGGTCGACCCGTGATGCCGGTCGGCGGGTTCAACGGCACGGACCCCGCACCCGGGCTGCCCGCGTTCCGACGGTTGGTGCGCGAGGGTCGCATCCACTGGTACGTCGCCGGGGGCGGGCTGCTCCGCGCGGACGCCGGCGCCGAGTCGGCCGAGGTCTCCCGCAGCGGCAGCGACTCGGCGGTTCGCATCGCGCAGTGGGTGCGCACGAGGTTCGAGGCCCGACGGGTCGACGGGGTCGTCGTCCACGACCTCACACGCCCGCGCGCCGGCGCCGGGTAGATGGATCGTCAGTCGACCTCCGACCCCACCCCGGACGTCGACCCACGATCCATGTACCGCGGGAGGGGGCTCACAGGGGACTGACAGCCGGCACCGGACGTCGTCCCAGCGCGGACGGCGAACGTGGCGGTCATGACGACGATCGCGCCGCAGCGCCCGCCCGCCGCCCGTCCGGAGCCGCCGCCGGCGCCCGCGGGACGCCGCCCCCGACGCCGGTGGCCGGCCGACCGGGCGGCACACGCGGCGCTGCTCGCCGGCACCGCGCTGCTCTACCTGTGGGGGCTCGGGGCGTCGGGGTGGGGCAACTCGTTCTACGCCGCCGCGGCGCAGGCCGGGTCGCAGTCGTGGACGGCGTTCCTGTTCGGCGCCAGTGACGCAGCGGGCTCGATCACGGTCGACAAGCCGCCGCTGTCGGTGTGGCCGATGGCGCTGTCGGTGCGGCTGTTCGGGCTGTCGTCGTGGAGCGTGCTGGTGCCGCAGGCGCTGATGGGCGTGGCGTCGGTGGCGCTGCTGGTGGCGCTGGTGCGGCGGGTCACCGGCAACCGGTGGGCGGGGCTGCTCGCCGGCCTGGTGCTCGCGCTGACCCCGGTCGCGGTGCTGATGTTCCGCTTCGACAACCCCGACGCGCTGCTCACCCTGCTGCTCGTCGGGGCGGCCTGGGCCACCGTGCGGGCCCTGGAGTCGCCGCGGGCGCTGCGGTGGCTGGTGCTCGGCGGCGCGCTGCTCGGCCTGGCCTTCCTGACCAAGACGCTGCAGGCGTTCCTGGTGGTGCCGGGCCTGGTGGCGGCGTACGCGGTGTTCGCGACGGTGCCGTGGCGGCGCCGGGTCGGGCACCTGCTCGCCGCGGCCGCCGCGATGGTGGTGGCGGGCGGCTGGTGGGTGGCGCTGGTCGAGCTGTGGCCGGCCGGGTCGCGGCCCTACATCGGCGGCTCGCAGACCAACAGCTTCCTCGAGCTGACCTTCGGCTACAACGGCTTCGGCCGCCTCACCGGCGACGAGACCGGCTCGGTCGGCGGCGGCATGGGCTGGGGGACGACGGGCGTGTGGCGCCTGTTCGGCTCCGAGAACGGCGGCCAGGTCGCGTGGCTGCTGCCGGCGGCGCTGGTGCTGGGCGTCGCCGCGCTGGTGTGGGGCTCCCGGCCGGTGCGGGCGGCGTCCACGGTGATGCTGGGCTGGCTCGTCGTCACCGGCGCCACGTTCAGCCTGATGGCCGGCATCTACCACGCCTACTACACCGTCGTGCTGGCGCCGGCGATCGGCGCGCTGGTCGCCCTCGGCGCCTGGGTGCTGTGGCGCCGCCGCGACTCGCTCACGGCGACCGCGCTGCTCGGGTTCACCGTCGCGCTCACCGCGGCGTGGTCGTTCGTGCTGCTCGACCGCACGCCCGACTGGCTGCCGTGGCTGCGCTACGCGATCGCCACGGTGGGCTTCGCGGCGGCGCTACTGATCGTCGGGGCGCGGCTGCTCCCCCGCCGGTTCACGGCCGTGGTCGCCGCCGCGGCGCTCGTCGCGAGCCTGGCCGGACCGGCGGCGTACGCCGTCAGCACCGCGGCCACCCCGCACACCGGTTCGATCCCGACGGCCGGACCGTCGTCGGCCTCCGGGCCGGGCGGGATGCCGGGTGGGATGCCGGGTGGGACGCCGGGCGGCGGGGCGGGCGGGCTGCTCGACGCGAGCACGCCGTCGTCCGACCTGACCGCGCTGCTGCTGCAGGACGCCGACGCCTACGACTGGGTGGCCGCGACCGTCGGCTCGCAGTCGGCGGCCGGCTACCAGCTGGCCACGGAGCGCTCGGTGATGCCGATCGGCGGCTTCAACGGCAGCGACCCCAGCCCGACGCTCGCGGAGTTCCAGGCACTCGTGGAGGCCGGGCGCATCCACTGGTTCATCGGCTCCGGGCAGGGGCAGGGCGGTGGACCCGGCGGCGGGTTCGGCCCGGGCGGCGGCACGTCGTCCGAGATCGCGACCTGGGTGGCGGAGAGCTTCACCGCCCAGACCGTGGACGGCGTCACGCTCTACGACCTCACCGCGTAGTCAGGACGGCGCCGAGATGGCCTCGACCAGCGCCGGCAGCGACGCCGAGAGGATGGCAAGCAGCTCGTCGCGGCTCACGCCGGCCGGGTCGGTCACCCAGGTGACCACGACCTCCTCGGCCAGTGCGGCCCAGCCGCGCACGAGCAGGCGCACGGCGGGGGTGTCCTCGACGAGCGCGCCACCGGCGTCCTCGGTGAAGATGCGGTCGGTCAGGGCCGAGCGGGCGTCGTCGTAGATGGCGCGCAACGTCTCGTTGCCGCCCTGGGCGGCCCGCACGAGCGAGAGGTAGCCGGCCCGGTTGGCGACCACGTAGTCGACGTAGGCGGTCATGCTCGCGGCCAGCTGCTCGAGCGGGTCGCCGTGACCGGGCGGCGCCGTCTGCTCGATGAGGTCGTCGGCGGCCCGGCGGACGACGGCCTCGTGGAAGGCCTGCTTGCCGCCGAAGTAGTGGTAGAGCAGGCCCCGCGAGATGCCGGCCTCCTCGGCGAGCAGGTCGATCGACAGCTCGTCGAGGGAGCGGGTCGCGAGCAGGCGGACGCCGAGGTCGACCAGCTGCGAGCGCCGCTGGTCGGGCCGCAGCCGGGTGCGCGTGCTGGTGCTCACGCCCCCACTCTATTGACGCTCGTTCAATAGCGCTACTAGCGTGGTCGTCATGAAGACGCTGCGGGACAAGGTCGTCGTCGTCACGGGCGCCGGCTCCGGCATCGGGCGGGCCCTCGCCCTCGACCTCGCGAGGCGCGGAGCACTGCTCGCGCTCTCCGACGTCGACGAGGCCGGGCTGGCCGAGACGCTGCGGCAGGCCAAGGCGGCGGGCGCGACGACGGTGCGCACCGACCGGCTCGACGTCGCCGACCGCGACGCCATGGGCCGCTACGCGCTCGACGTCGTGCAGGAGCTCGGTCGCGTCAACGTGGTGATCAACAACGCCGGGGTCTCGCTCACCGGCGACCTGGTCGACCTCGAGTACTCCGACATCGACTGGATCCTCGGCGTCAACCTCGGCGGCGTGGTCAACGGCACCAAGGAGTTCCTGCCGCACGTCATCGCCTCCGGCGACGGCCACGTCGTCAACATCTCCTCGCTGTTCGGCCTGGTCTCGATGCCGGGCCAGTCGATGTACAACGCCACCAAGTACGCCGTGCGCGGCATGACCGAGGCGCTGCGCGAGGAGATGCTCGTGGCCGGCCACCCCGTCGGCGTGACGTCGGTGCACCCCGGCGGCATCAAGACCGCCATCGCCCGCAACAGCCGGGTCTCGGCCAAGACCGACCAGGCCGCCACGGCCCGCCTCTTCGACGAGAAGCTGGCCAAGATGACGCCCGAGAAGGCCGCCTCGATCATCGTGCGCGGCATCCTGAAGAACCAGGCCCGCGTGCTCGTCGGCCTCGACGCGCACGCCGTCCACACCTTCGCCAAGGTGCTCGGCTCGCGCTACCAGGACGTCGTCGCCAAGAGCTACAAGCGCGTCGTCCCCGACAACGCGGGCGTCGTCTGAGCCTGCCGGTGCGGGCAGCGCGCCCGGCCGTCGGCGCCCCCGTGCGGGTGCTCATGACGAAGTGGCCCGACCGCCCGCACTCGGCGTTCGCCGGCGCCTACCTCGGTGCCGACGCCTGGGGTGACTGGGTCGGCGCGCTGCGCGGCACGACGTGCCGGCGCGGCGGCAGCACCTACCCGGCCAGGAGCGACTGGGTGACGCTGCTGCCCGGCCCCGACGCGTGGTGGCGTGCCGGGTTCTACCACCACCCCGACCCCGCCGCGCCGCTCCACCCGACGCGCACCTACGTCGACGTCGCGACGCCGACGGTCTGGGAGGGTGACGGCGTCGCCACGTGCGTCGATCTCGACCTCGACGTCGTCGAGCGCACCGACGGCGCGGTGGTGGTCGACGACGAGGACGAGTTCGCGCAACGCCGCGCGGCCTACCCGGCGGACGTCGTCGCCGCGGCCGAGGCCGCGACCGCCTGGGTGCACGCAGCCCTCACCGCCGGCGCGGCCCCGTTCGACGGCCGCCACCGCGACCGGCTCGCCGCCCTGCGCCGTCACCACCGACCCTGAGCCAGTCCGAAGGGCTCAGCCCTGCGGCTCCGGCAGCGCCGTCGCGCCCGAGGTGAGGGTCGTCTGGCACACGCTGCCGAGCACCCGCTCGTCGCTCGCGTCGGCGCGCATCAGCCCGACGAGGCGCGTGAAGCGGCCGGGGTCGTCGACGGCGGCGAGCAGCGTCCAGTCGCGGCTGTCCTCGAGCGCGGCCACGGCGGCGTCGCGGCGGGCCTCGTCGCCGTCGGCGCGGGCGTCGGTGAACTCCTGCGCCCACACGCAGCCCAACGGCTGGACGATCTGCTCGGCGAGGCCGGACCGCTCGTTCCAGCCCGCGACGCTGGGGCCCTCCCAGCCGCTGGGGGCGGTGGCGTCGGCCAGCAGCTCGTCGGCGGCGGCCGGCGTCTCCTCGGGCGTCAGCACGTCGTCGGGCAGCGCGGCGGCGAACCCAGCGGCGTCGACCTCCCGCAGCGAGCCGACGAGCTCGGCGAACTCGGCCTCGGTGGTGAGGGCGGCGTCGATGCGCAGCCCGTAGCCGTCGACGACGGGCAGGTAGGCCATCTGCTGCTGCGACTCGTAGGCCACGTAGGGCACCTGCTGGCCGAGCACCTCGATGGTGCCGGCGGTGGTGCCGGCGTCGCCGACCCCGGCGTCGGCGAGCAGCCCGCGGTACCAGCGCGTCACCGTCCAGCCGAGGCTCAGCTCGCGACCGCCGTTGCCGTAGGTGAGCGAGACGCCGTAGCCGGGGTCGGTGTCGACGTGGGTGACCTCCCAGCCGGGGGCGTCGAGGACGACGTAGCTGCTCGGCCCGCGCCACGGCCGGGCGTCGGCCTCGACGTCCCCGCGCGGCAGCGGGTCGGGCTCGACCGGAGGGGCCTCGGGCGAGGTGACCGGCCGCGGGGTCGGGGCGGGGTCGTCGGACGCCGTCGCGCTGGCCGCGGGCGCCGGGGTGACGACCGGTCCTGACGGGCCGGTGGCGTCGCCGGCGAGCAGCACGGTCGGGACGGCGACCACGGCGGCGACCGACGCGGCGGCGGCCAGGGCGACGGGCCAGCGGCGGCGGGCACCGGTCTCGCGGGCGAGCAGCTCGCGCAGCAGGTCGTCGAGCGCGCCGTCGAGGCGCAGGGCGTCGACCTCGGCGTCGGTGATCGGCGGGGCGGGCAGGTCGGGCGTGCTGGTCATCGGGTCTCCTCGGGGACGGTGGTGGTCTGCCGGCGGACGGCGGCGCGGGCCCGGCTGAGCCGCTGCCGGGCGGAGGCGGCCGAGATGCCGAGCACCTCGGCGATCTCGCGCGGCTCGAGGCCCTCCCAGGCGGCGAGCTCGAGCACCTCGCGGTCGCGGTCGGGCAGCGCGGCGAGCAGCCGCACGGCGTCCGTGCGCAGGGCGACGTCGTCCGCGGGGTCGGGCGCCCGGGGCACGGCCGTGAGCTCGTGGCGCAGCCGCTCCCCCAGGCCGTGCCGCCGCAGCCGGCCGCGGCGCTGGTTGGCCAGCACCCGCCGCGCGACGCCGTACAGCCACGCCCGGGTGTCGGGCTCGGGCGGCACCTGGCTCGGGCGGCGCAGCGCCACGACGAAGGTCTCGGCGACGACGTCGGCGGCGTCCTCCGGCTCGGCGACGCGCCGCAGCGCGTAGCCCAGGACGGCGCGCGCGTGGGCGGCGTAGAGGCGCTCGAGGCGGGCGGTCATGACTCCTACGTGTCCGGCGGGGCCCGCATCGTGACACGCGGGCGCGACTACGGACCGGGCTCGCGGTGACCGGCGAGCACGTCGCGGACGTCGTCCAGCCGCGGCCGGGCGGCCGGGTCGTGGCGCAGGGCGGCGAGCAGCACCTCGGCGACCTCGCCGGGCAGGTCGGCGGGCAGGCGGGGCGGAGCGGGCAGACGGCCCCGCAGCAGCGGCCAGCGGCGGCGGGAGTCCCAGGTGGCCTCCTCGCCGTGGGGCGCCTCGCCGAGCAGGCACTCGACGAGCGTCACGGCCAGGCCCCAGACGTCGGCGGCGGCGGAGACCGGGCCACCGCGCGCCTGCTCGGGCGCGAGGTAGCCACGGGTGCCGAGGCCGGGCGGGACGGCGGCCCGGCCGTCCGGCCCGCGGCGCGCGGCGAGGCCGAGGTCGATCAGCACGGCGCGGCCGTGGTCGACCACGACGTTGCCGGGCTTGACGTCGAGGTGCAGCCAGTCGTGGCGGTGCAGGTAGGCGAGCACCGACGCCAGCTGCCCGCCGAGCTCGGCGACGTCGGGCAGCGCGAGGGGCTCGTCGCGGCCACCGGCCTCGACGACGGCGCCGAGGGTGGCGCCGCGCAGGGTCTCGATGACGAGCGCGGGCGGGTCGGGGTCGCGGGCGACGAGCTCGTAGCCGCGCACCAGGTGCGGGTGCGCGAGCCCGCAGACGATCGCGGCCTCCCGCTCGAGGGCGGCGACCACGTGCGGCTCGTGACGGCGGTCCTCGCGCACGAGCTTGACCACGCAGCGGGTGCCGCGGGCCTCGTCGAGGGCGTCCCAGGTGTCGAGGCGGCCGCCGTGGGCCAGCGGCCGCAGCAGCCGGAACCCGGGCACGGTGGCGGTCGTCGTCCTCATGCCGGCACCGGCTGCCGCACCGGGGCCGCCGCGGTCAGGTCGACGACCCGGTCGGCCCGCGCCATCACGGCAGGGTCGTGCGTGAGGACGACGACGGTGCGGTCGCGCGGACCCGCCAGCACGGCGTCGAGCAGCCGGTGGGTCGCCGCCTCGTCGAGACCGGTGGTGGGCTCGTCGAGCACCAGCACCCGGGCGTCGGTGAGCAGTGCTCTCGCGACTGCGAGCCGCTGCCGCTGCCCGCCCGACAGCGTGCGTCCGCGCTGGCCGACGCGGGTCGCGTAGCCGTCGGGCAACCGCACCACGACGTCGTGGACGTCGGCCGCCCGCGCGGCGGCCTCGACTTCGGCGTCGGTGGCGTCGGGCCGGCCGAGGGCGATGGCCTCGCGCACGGTGGTGTCGAGCAGCAGCTGCTCCTGGTGCACCACCGTCACGGCCGCCCGCACCGAGGCGCGGGTGTGGTCGGCGACGTCGTGCCCGTCGAGCAGCACGCGGCCGGCGTCGGCGTCCAGCTGGCGGGTGAGCAGCCGGGCCACCGTCGACTTGCCGCTGCCGCTGGGCCCGACGAGCGCGACCCGCTCGCCGGGGGCGACGTCGAGGTCGAGGCCGTCGAGCGCGGGGGCGGTGGCACCGGGGTAGGTGACGGCGACGGCGCGCAGCGCCACGGCCGCGGGGGCGGCGGTGGTCGGCAGCGGCGTGGCCCCGGGGCGGTCGGCGGCGACCGGCTCGTCGAGCAGCTCGCAGACGCGCTCCACGCCGGCGGTGGCCGAGAACAGCGCCGGCACCAGGTCGGCCAGCTCGCGCACCGGCCGGTAGCACTGCAGCAGCAGGGTCAGGAAGGCCAGCAGCCCGCCGAGGGTCAGGTCGCCGTTCGAGAGCGCCCACACCCCCAGCAGGACGACGAGCAGCACGCCGGCCAGCTCGAGCAGGTCGACCATCGGCAGGAACAGCGAGCGCACGCGCGAGCCGGCCAGCTCGGCGTCCGCGATGGCGCGGTTGTGGCGGTGGTAGGCGGCGACGGCCTCGTCCTCGCGGCCGTAGGTCTGCACGAGTGCGGCGTTGGCCAGGTTCTCCTCGGTGACCGCGGTCAGCGAGCCGCCGCGACGGCGGCGCTCGCGCGAGACGTCACGGGTCAGCCGCGCGAAGCGGGTGGCGACCCACCAGAAGGCGGGCACCACGACGAGCGCCGCGAGGGTGAGGTTGAAGGCCAGCCAGCACAGCGCGGCCAGGTAGCAGGCGAGGCGCAGCACGGCACTGACGGCGGCGCTGAGCTGGCCCACCATGAACGACTCGACGGCGGCGATGTCGGAGGTCAGGCGGGTGAGGGTGTCGCCGAGGCGGCGGCGGTCGTGGGCCGCGGCGGGCTGGGCGAGCACGTGGGCGAAGGTGTCGCGGCGCAGTCCCACCAGGAACCGCTGCGAGATCCACGTGGAGAGGTAGTCGTCGGCACCGGAGGCGAGGCCGGAGAGCAGGTTGAGACCGAGGTAGGCCAGCGCGATCCACGCCAGCGGGCCGAGGTCGGCCGGCACCAGCACGACGTCCACGAGGTGGCCGAACAGCACGATCTCGACCACGGAGATGGCCGGGACGACGGCCAGCAGCACCGCGCCGACCACCAGCCAGCCCCGCAGCGGGCGCAGGCGCGGCCAGAAGCGGCGGACGACGTCGACGATCGTCAGGCCGCGCGCGGCGGCGACGATCGGGGCGTCGTCCGCGGCCGGACGCAGCAGCGCGGCGAGGCGGCGGTGCAGCGGGACGGGCATCGGGTGCTCCTGGTGCTTCGGGCCGGGGGGACGGGACAGCGGGACGGGCCGGACGCGGCAGGTGGGCGGCCCCGGGGACGAGGGGCCACCCACCTGCGCCGGGCCGGGCGAGCCGGCCGGACGGGTCAGCCGCGGCTGCGCGAGCGGCTGCGCGAGCGGTTGCGGCGCCGACGCCGCCGGCGGCGGCGGCCGTCGCTGGTGGAGTCGCCCCGCTTCGCCGACACGGCGGGCGAGAGAGCGGTGAAGATGCCGGAACGGGCCATGGTGCTGTCCTTTCGTGGTCCTTCTCGGGGAGTCGGTCCCGGTGCTCCGGGCCCGATGAGACGACTCTGACGACGCCGCGTGAGGCACCGGTGAGCCCGCGGTGAGAGGGTTCACATGTGGCTCCCGACCTCGCCCCCGGCGCCGCCGTCCGGCACGAGCTGACCAAGTGGGGCGATCGTCCGCACTGGGCCTTCGACGCCCGCTGGCTCGGCTCCGACGAGCACGGCGAGTGGCTCGGCTTCCGCACCGGGACGCCGATGGCGCGGCCCGGGGCCGCCTTCGTCACCACCGTCGACCAGGTCGGCCTGGTGCCGCGCGCCGACCACGGCGGCGACGGCGCCTGGCTGGCGACCTTCCACGCGCCGGGCCACTGGTGCGCCACCTACGTCGACATGACCACCCGCCCCTGGTGGGACGGCACGACGTGCCGCGCGGTCGACCTCGACCTGGACGTCGTCCTCACCGCCGACGGCGATGTGTACGTCGACGACGAGGACGAGTTCGCCGACCACCGGGTGCGGTTCGGCTACCCGCCCGAGGTCGTCAGCCTGGCGGAGCGGTCGTGTCGCTGGGTCGCCGACGCGGTGCTGCACCAGCGCTCCCCGTTCGACGGGGCGTCGTCGGCGCCGTGGTTCGACCGCCTCGCACGGCTCGACGACCGATCGACCTGACCGGGCCCACGAGCCGCGGGCCGGCGAGCCGCGCCTCGACGCGGCGTGCCTCGCGGGCGAGCGGCTGGGCGAGGTACTCGCCGAGGATGACGCCGGCGGCCAGCGCGAGCGCCACGGACGCCGCGCCGATGAGCGCGACGAGGCCGGCGGAGGTGTCGCGGCGGCTGCCCTCGGCGAGCAGCGACAGCCCGCGGTAGATCGCGATGCCCGGCAGCATCGGCACGATCGCCGAGACCACGACGATCAGCGGGGGCACCCGCAGCCTCGCCGCGATCGGGTAGCCCACCAGGCCCACGAAGAAGGCCGCGAAGGCGACCGACCAGGTGGCGGCGATGCCGGGCGCCTCGATGGAGCGGGAGATGGCCATCGCGACGGCCGCGACGACGGCCGCGGGGAGGAGCACCCGCTTGGGCGAGTAGGAGGCGTAGGCGAACGCCGCGGCGGCCGCGGCCGCCCCGACGGCCGCGACGCCGACGTCGGTGATGCCGGTGACCCCGGGCTCGACCCGGGGGAGGTCGACCCCGAGCGTGGCGGCCAGGCTCAGGCCGCCGCTGACGCCGGCGATGATGCCGGCGGTGGCGAGCATCGCCTCGAGGATGCGGGCGCCGGCGGTGATGTAGAAGCCGGTCAGGGCGTCCTGCAGCGCACCCATGAACCCGATGCCGGCCAGCAGCATGACGATGTTGGAGGTCACCACGACCGAGACGTTCAGGTCGAGCTCGAGCGCGGCCGCGCCCACCGCCACGAGCGTGGCCACGCCGCCGCCGGCGACCTGCTGGTAGAACGATGGCAGCCGCCGCCGCGCGATGCGCTGGCGCAGCCAGTCGATGATGACGGCCGACAGCGCGGCCAGCACGACGACGATCGGCCCGCCCCCGAGCTGCACGGCCACGCCGCCGCACATCGCGCCCCAGCCGGCGGTGACCGCCCAGCGGCGGCGGTCGTGGCCGGTGCTGACGATGCGGCGCAGCTCGGCCCGGCCGCGGGCGAGGTCGACGTCCCCGCGCAGGACGCCGCGCACGAGGTGGTCGACGCTGGTGAGGTCCTGGTAGTCGATGGTGCGGCGCACCACCTGCCGCGTGGCGATGAGCGGCACCTCGTCGACGCCGGCCTGGTGCGTCATCGTCAGCGAGATGAAGGTGACGTCGACGTCGGCGTCCCGGGCGCCGAGCGCGCGCGCCACCGAGAGCATCGTCGCGGTGACGTCGGCCGCGCCCGCGCCGGAGGAGAGCAGCAGCTCGCCGACGCGCAGGCTGAAGTCGAGGACGGGGGCGATCTCCTGCCGCTGCCCGTCGTCCTCCTCGCGCCTGGCCACGACTGCGATGGTGACGCACCGGCGCGACGCGCCCAACCCGTCGGCGCCGCGACGTCGGTCACCCCCCGGCCGGGCTCACCTGCGGGGGCGCACCGCCGCCGTGCAGCCCTGTGGAACGCTGGCCGCGTGCGGGTCGACTTCCACGCCTCGGCGGACTACACGCTCGGCGTCGAGTGGGAGCTCGCGCTGGTCGACCGCCGCACCAGGGACCTGCGCAACGACGCCGAGCACCTCTTCGCCCGCGCCAAGGCGCGGCTGCCCGACGCTGGTCGCGTGCACCAGGAGCTGCTGCGCAACACCGTCGAGCTCGTCACCGGGGTGTGCGGCACGGTGGGCGAGGCGATGACCGACCTGCGGACGACGCTCGAGCACGTCGTCCGCGCCGGTGACGACCTCGGCATCGACCTGTACGGCGCCGGCACGCACCCGTTCGCGTCGTGGACCGGCCAGCAGCTGACCGCCGGGCACCGCTACGAGGAGCTCATCAACCGCACCCAGTGGTGGGGCCGGCAGATGCTGATCTGGGGCGTGCACGTGCACGTGGGCCTGCCCGAGCGCGACCGGGTGATGCCGGTGCTCTCGGCGCTGCTCAACCACTTCCCGCACCTGCAGGCGCTCTCGGCGTCCTCGCCGATCTGGGGTGGCCTCGACACCGGCTACGCCTCGAACCGCGCGCTGATGTTCCAGCAGCTGCCGACCGCGGGCCTGCCGTTCCAGTTCGAGACGTGGCCGGAGTTCGAGGCGTTCGTGGGCGACCAGATGACCACCGGGGTCATCGACGTGCTGTCGGAGATCCGGTGGGACCTGCGGCCCGCACCGCACCTCGGCACGCTCGAGAACCGCATCTGCGACGGCGTCTCCTCGCTCGACGACCTCGCGGCGCTGACCGCGCTGATGCACTGCCTGGTCGTCGACCTCGACACCCGGATGGCGGCCGGCGAGACGCTGCCGACGATGCCGCCGTGGCACGTGCAGGAGAACAAGTGGCGGGCGGCGCGCTACGGCCTCGACGCCATCGTCATCCTCGACGCGCAGAGCACCGAGCGGCTGGTCACCGACGACCTGGCCGACCTGCTGGTGCGCCTCGAGCCGGTGGCCGAGCGCCTCGGCTGCTCGGCCGAGCTGGCCTCGGTGGCCGACCTGGTCGCCCGCGGCGCGTCGTACCAGCGCCAGCGCGCGGTCGCCGAGGCGAGCGAGGGCGACCTGGTCGCCGTCGTCGACTCCGTCGTGCGCGAGCTGCGCGAGAGCCTCTGACCCCGCCCTCCCCCGCGCCACGGCGGGGACCGTCGCCGGGTCTCGAGGCTCGGCCGTGGCCGGCCTCACCTCGACCACCGTCGGACCACCGTCGGACCACCGCCACACCACGCTGGTCGAGGTGCGAGGAGCCCTGCGACGAGCCTCGAGACCTCAGGACCCCGAGCCGCTCGAGGGCCGGTCGACGTCGGCTCAGCGCGGGTAGCCGCCCTCCGGCTCGACCATCTCGAGCCGGACGCCGAGCAGCCGCACCGGACGACGTCGCTCCACCTTCGCGAACAGCGCGAGGACGGCGTCGGTGAGCACGTCGGGGTCGTGGGTGGGGCCGTCGGGCAGCTTGCGGCTGCGGTTGACGGTCTGGAAGGCGCGGTCGCGCACCTTGAGCCCGACCCGCCAGGCCGCACGGCCCTCGGCGTCGATGTCGGCGACGACGCGGCGGGTGATGCGGCGCAGCTCGGCCTCGATCTCGGCGTCGTCGTCGAGGTCGCTTTGGAAGGTCTCCTCACGGCCGTGCGCGCGGGCGACCCACGGCGTCGGGTCGACCGGGCTGGTGTCGACGCCGCGGCCGAGCCGGTGGTACCAGGGCCCCATCGTCGGGCCGATCTCGGCGGCCAGCACCCGGGCGTCGGAGGCGGCCAGCTGCGCGACGGTCTGGATGCCGAGTGCCGCAAGCCGCTTCTCGACCTTCGCGCCGACGCCCCACAGCGCCCGGGTGGGGCGGTGGCCCATCTCGGCGTCCCAGGTGTCGTCGGTGATGCGGTAGGTGCCGCGGGGCTTGCCGAAGTCGGTGGCGATCTTGGCCTGCAGCTTGTTGCTGCCGATGCCGACCGAGCAGTGCAGCCCGGTGGCGGCCAGCACCTCGGCGCGCACCTGCGCGGCGAACGCCTCGGGGTCGCGATCGACGTCGTCGCGCACGCCGGGCCGCAGCCCGACGAACGCCTCGTCCCAGCCGAGCACCTCGACGTCGACCGGGTCGCCGTCCCACTGCAGCGCCCGCAGCGTGGCCATCACCTGCGCCGAGGCCGCCTCGTAGACCGGGAAGTCGACCGGCAGGAACACCGCGTCGGGGACCTTGCGGGCCGCGAGCCGCAGCGGCATGCCCGACCGGACGCCGTGCGCGCGCGCCTCGTAGGACGCCGTCGAGACCACGCCGCGCTCGGTGGGGTCGCCGCGCGCACCGACGACGACCGGCAGGCCGGCCAGCTCGGGGCGCCGCAGCACCTCGACCGCGGCCAGGAACTGGTCGAGGTCGACGTGGAGGACCCACCGCGACACCCCGCGATCGTAGGCGCGGCCACCGACAGCGCGCCGCCGTCGACGGCGCGGCCGAGCCTCGATCACCCGGCCACCCGGTCATACAGTCACCCGGACACTCAACTCCACCGCCCCGCGTGCCGACCTAGGGTGTGAAACCCCCCCGCACCGTCCCCTCCCCCGTCCCGATGCGGAGACGCAGTGAACCTCGTCAAGACCGCCGCGGCCGTCGCCGCCGGCGTCCTCGGTCTCACCCTGGCGCCGGCCCAGCCGGCCACCAGCCTCAGCGCCCCGGCGCAGGTCGCCCCGGAGGCGACGTCGGCACGGCCGGCGCCCGCCCCGGCCGGCCTCAGCGTCAGCCCCAAGAACTTCTTCGGCGGCCAGGCCCTCACCTTCCGCGGCCGGCTGCCGAAGGCCGGCCAGCGGCCCATCCGGCTCGAGCAGCACCTCAACCGCCCCGGCGACGAGTGGTTCCCGGTCGAGGGGTTCCGCGGCTCGACCAAGCCCGACGGCAGCTTCGACTTCCAGTTCCGGGCGCCGTCGATGTTCGGCATCAGCTACCGGGTGCGCAGTGGCGCGCTGAAGACCCGCAAGGTCACCATGACCGCCAAGTCGCAGGACCTCGTGATGTGGGTGGCCGGCGACCGACGCGACGACCCCACCAGCACCGCCGTGCCCGTGGCCGGTCGGCCCTTCCAGGTCGTGGTCGACACCACGCCCGACCTGCGCGGCCGCCCCGACACCCACGACCTGCCGGTGCTCGAGGGCCGCGAGCTCACCCTGCAGCGGCGCACCGCCGAGAACGAGTGGCGCACCATCGCCACCGGCAGGGCCGACGCCCGCGGCATGGGCTACTTCGACGGCCTGACCGCCCCCGAGGGCACCACCGTCTACCGGGTGCGGCAGGAGGACTGGTTCGAGGGCGTCACCCGCATCGGCTGGTTCCCCTCCTTCCCGACCTACGTGCGGGTGGCGGGCTCCAGCGCCGAGGCCCGCCGTCTCGAGCGTGCCGCAGCCCGGAGCCGCACCGAGCGTGCCGCCGTCCGCACCGAGCGCACCGCTCGCACCGCCGCCCCGGCGGCCCGCGGCGGCACCCGCGCCACGCAGACTGCCAGCCAGCGCTACGGCTGGACGCCGGCGATGTGGGACTTCGGCTGGGAGGCCGGTCAGTCGCTGACCAGCCCGCCGTCGGGCGGACGCGACCCGCGCGGCTACTGGCTGGACTGGAGCGACGGCACCGGCCGCGCCGCCAAGCACAACGGCGGCATCACGCTCGACTCCAAGCAGGTCGCCGGGCCCGGCACGGGCGACCGCGGCACCGTGCGCGCCACCATGCAGGGCAACGCCCGCGCCTACGGCCGCTGGGAGACCCGGCTGCGCCTGAAGTACGACCGCGACTCCGGCCGTGACTACAAGATCCTCGTCGAGCTCGTGCCCGAGCAGGCCTCGCAGTACGACTGCGGCGCGCACAACATCACCCTCGCCGAGACCTGGTCGCGCAGCTCGACGATGCGGTTCGGCGTCCGCGACGGCGGCCGCACCTGGACCGGCGAGCGCCGCATCGGCGACATCCGGCACACCGTGCCCGCCCTGGCCGTGCAGGTCACGCCGGCCCACATCACCTGGTTCCTCAACGGCGCGCCGGTGGGCACCGTGCGCGACAAGAGCGCCGTGCCCGGCATGCCGATGACGCTGCGGTTCAGCATCGTGGGTCGTGGGTCCAAGGAGATGAAGGACCTGATGGTCATCTCCGACTGGCAGCGCGGCTTCACCCTCGAGCGCGGCAAGCAGGTCACCGGCGGCGGCACCCTGGAGCAGGACACCGTCTCGGGCGGCTGCTGAGGCAGCCCGCTGGGCCCACCCCGTGGCGAGCGGGTTCCGTGCTCGCCACGGGGCGGTCCCGGTCAGGGACGGCTACCCGTGGGCCCGCACCCACGCCAGCGACCGCTTCAGGTCGGCGAGGTCGCGGTACCAGGTGCGCACCTCGACCCGGCACACGATGCGGGCCTTCCAGGTGTCGTACTCGCCGCACTCGGCGCGCGCCTCGCTGTCGGTGGGCGGGTAGATCGAGCTGCCGTCGGCGTAGGTGATGCCGAAGCCGTTGGCGGCGTCGCCCTCGACCTCGACGATCACCGGACGGGCACCGGCGGCGGCCTGCAGCCGGGGCGCATCGGCGGCCGCGGCGAGCGCCGTCGGCGTCACCACCGCGGCGACGAGGGTGAGCAGGACGAACAGGGCGCGCAGGGCGCGCAGGGGGTGGGTCATGGGCGTTCTCTCCAGGGATCGCTGCCACCGGCACCTCCGGCGGCACCCGGGAACCTAGGCAGCCGCGCCGACGTCCACGCCCCGCTCGCGCGACCCTGTGGAGAACCCGGTCGCGAGACCCGCCTGTGGACGGTTCGTGGTCATTTCCGCGCCCAGCGGCGCGACCTCAGCGGGCGCGGGTGACCGTGATCGTGGTGCTCGAGCACGACGGCGCCAGCGAGGTCATCGCCGACTTCTCCGCGCTGTCGACGCTCAACCGCCAGCGCAGCTTCACCGCGACGAACTCGGCGAGGTATCGGCACTGCTGCTGCGGGGGCAGCCACTCGGCGACGTCCTGGTCGCCCTTCGAGCGGTTCTCGGCCGCGGTGACGCCGACCAGGGAGCGGTGGTCGCCGAGGTCGTTCGCATAGGCCTCGCGGGTGGCCGCGCTCCAGCCCGACGCGCCGGAGTCCCACGCCTCGGCCAGCGGCACCATGTGGTCGATGTCGAGGTCGGAGGCCGAGGTCTGCGAGACGCCGTCGTAGTAGGAGTACCAGCGCCCTCCGCTCAGCGAGCAGCCGCTGCCGACGGTCGGGGCGTCGTCCGCCTCGCTGATGAGCACCTCGTCGCGCGTGTCGCAGCCGTCGCCGTCCGCGTCGACCCAGTGGTTGAACAGGTCCCGGTCGTAGCCGGTGCGGCTCTCGGTGGCGACGGGCAGGTCGCTCACGGCTGTGGCGAGCGGCGCCGAGTACTGCTCGGCGTGCGCCGGCGCGACGTCCACGCCGAGCGCGAGCCCGGCGGTGACGACGGTGGCGGTGAGGGTGGTCGCGACACGGCGGACCAGGGGGCTCCGGGCGGTCATGGGGTCTCCCGAGAAGGACGACGGACGGCGGGCGCCTCGACCCTCCGCGACCCCGAGGCCCCACCGCAACCCCGGCGGCCGAGGTCGAGGGAGAACCCTCACCCGCCCGCCGCCACGTGGAGGTTGTGGCGTTCGCCACGCCCCGACAGGATCGGCCCGTGGCCACCCCGATCGATCCGACCGCCGTCGCGTTCCTGCTCGCCGAGAACCGCAGCATGCCGATGCACGTCGGGGGCCTGCAGCTGTTCACCAAGCCCGAGGGGGCCGGCCGCGGCTACGCGCGCGAGATGTACGAGGCGATGTCGGGCGTCGAGGACATCGCGCCACTGTTCCTCAAGCACCCGCACCGCTCGGTGCGCACGGGCGGCCAGCTGGTCTGGAAGCCTGACGAGCAGTTCGACATCGAGCACCACGTGCGCCACAACGCCCTGCCCGAGCCCGGCCGGGTGCGCGAGCTGCTCGACCTGTGCGGGCGGCTGCACAGCACCCGCCTCGCCTGGGAGCGGCCGCTGTGGGAGGCGCACCTCATCGAGGGCCTGCGCGACGGCCGCGTCGCGATGTACACCAAGACCCACCACGCGCTGGTCGACGGCGTCTCGGCGATGCGGCTGCTGGCGAGCGTGCTCTCGACCGACCCCGACGAGCGCGACATGCCGCCGCCGTGGGGCGTGCTGCCACAGCGTCCGCGCCCCGAGGAGCACGACGACGAGGACGGCGACGACGGCGGCCGGTTCGCCGGCGTCCCGGTCTCGGCACTGCGGGCCGCCCTCGGCATCACCGCCGAGGCCGCCGGCATGCCGGGCGCGCTGGTCAAGACGCTGCGCAAGGGACTGAGGAACGAGACCTCCTCGCTCTCGCTCTACGCGCCACGCACGCTGTTCAACCAGAGCATCACCGGCTCGCGCCGCTTCGCCGCGCAGGACTGGCCCATCGAGCGGTTGCGCGCCATCGGCAAGGCCACCGGCACCACCATCAACGACGTCGTGCTGGCGATGTGCGCGGGCGCGCTGCGGGCCTACCTCATCGACCACGACGCCCTGCCCGACGCGCCGCTGGTGGCGATGGTGCCGGTCGGGCTCAACGCCAAGCAGTCCCACATCGCCTCCACCGAGGGCGGCAACGCGCTCGGCGCCGTGATGGTGCAGCTGGCCACCGACCAGGCCGACCCGGCGCGCCGGCTGGGCGCCGTCCACCGCTCGATGAAGGACGGCAAGGAGGCGCTGTCGTCGATGACGCCGGTGCAGATCCTCGCCATGAGCGCGCTGGGCCAGGCGCCCGCCATCCTCACGCCGATGCTGAAGATGCAGGGCATCCTGCGCCCGCCCTACAACGTGATCATCAGCAACGTGCCCGGCCCGCGCACCACCCACTACTGGAACGGCGCCCGCCTCGAGGGCACCTATCCCCTGTCGATCCCGATCAACGGCATGGCCCTCAACATCACGTGCACCTCCTACGACGGTTCGATGGCCTTCGGCCTCACCGGCTGCCGTCGCACCGTCCCCCACCTGCAGCGGCTGCTGACCCACCTCGACCACGAGCTGCAGGCGCTGGAGAGGGCTGCGCTCGGCTAGCCCGCTGCGGCAGCTCCCACAGCGGGCCGCCGACCAGCCAGAGAACGACGAGCACCCACACGCCGCCGCCCGACTGCACGATCGCGGTGCGCTGGTCGGGGTCGGCCAGCAGCGCGAGCAGCCCGAGGACGGCGCTGGCCACGGCCGCTGCCAGCACCACGCGCAGCCACTCGCCCCACAGCGCCGCCTGCCGCTCGCGCGAGCCCTTGGCCGGCTTGGGCGGGGGCGGCGGGCCGCCGGCGAAGCGGTGGGCGAAGCGGACGTCGGCCCAGCGCACCAGGCGGTGGCCGAAGGCGACGCTGAAGCCGAGGTAGACCGCGGCCAGGTAGTGCGGCGTCTCGAAGGCGCCGCCGCGGCTCAGGTCGAGGGCCGCGGCGACCAGCAGGACGACGTCGACCAGCGGCGTCAGGGCCAGGACGACGGCGCCGGCGGTGCGTCGGCGCAGCGGGTAGCGCAGCAGCATGCCGAGCCCGAGCAGCACCCAGAAGGCGACCTCGCACACGACGATCAGGGCGACGATCACCTCGACCTCCTTTGGCAGCACGACCGTGTCAGCACGCAACGTAGCACGACCGTACTACCATGAGTCGGTGCCCCGACTCATCGACCACGACCAGCGCCGGGCCGAGCTGGCCGAGGCGTGCTGGCGGGTCATCGCCGAGCGCGGGGTCGGCGCGGTCTCGGTGCGCACCGTCGCCGCCGAGGCGGGGGTCTCGGTCGGCTCGCTGCGCCACGTGCTGCCCACCAAGGGCGGGCTGCTGGCCGCCGCCATGCGGCTGTGCCTCGAGCGCGCCACCGCCCGCTTCGCCGCCCACTCCCCCGACCTGCGCACCCGCGCCGACGCGATCAACTGGTTGACTGAGATGCTGCCGCTCGACGCCGAGCGGCGCCTCGAGATGACCATCCACCTCGCCCTGGCCGCCGAGGCCGCCGGACACCCCGAGCTCGCCTCGCTGCGCGCGGCGCCGGACGACGCCGTCCGCAGCGGCTGCGAGGTCGTGCTGCGCACCTGCGCCGCCGCCGGTCTGCTGCGCGACGGGCTCGACCTCGATGCCGAGACCACGCTGCTGCACGTGCTCCTCGACGGCCTCGCCTTCCACCTGCTCGGCCCCGCGGCGCGGCTCTCGGACGACGCGGCGCGCGCCATCCTCGACGCGCACCTGGCGGCCCGCTGGGCCTGACGGCTCAGTCGAGCAGGTGGCGGTGCTGCTCGACCCAGACCGCCTCGCGCTCGTACGACTCCAGCGCCCCGTCGGCCACCCAGGTGCGCTGCGGCTCCTGGCCCCGCTCGGCGAGGCTGCGGGCGAGGTCGGCCGTGCGCCGGATGCGCGCCGCCACCTCGTCGACCACGTCGAACGACGGCAGGTCGCCGTAGGCCTCGACGAAGGCGCGCGACCGCGCACCCCGGTCGGGCACCCGCGGGAAGTGGTGCCACTCCAGCGCCATCTCGTCGGTGCGCCACGGTGCGAACCACTGCAGCGCGTAGGCGACGTCGTCGAGGCGCGGCCCGGGGTGCAGGAAGTCCCAGTCGATGAGGGCCACCGCCTCCTGGTCGCGCCACACGACGTTCCACGGGCCGGGGTCGCCGTGGCACGGGACGACGTCCTCACCCGCCACCGCGGGCGCGCCCCACACCGCGTCGTCCGGCGGCGTCCAGCCCGCCCCGGCGTCGTGGATCGTGCGCAGCAGCCGCGCGGCCGAGGTCAGCCCGGCGTCGGTGTGCTGGTGCGCCCAGCCGTCACCGCCGCTGTCGCCGTCGATGAGCCGCAGCGTCTCGACGCCGTCCTCGACCCCGATCGGCTCGGGCACGCAGGTGAGGCCCTGCGACCGCAGGTGCCGCAGGTAGGCGTGCACCGTCGCGGTCATCGGCCCCGCCGGCCGTCGCACGACCTCGGGTCCGACCTCGACCACCCGGTGCTGCGCGTTGGCCTCGGCCGCCCGCTCCAGCCGCTCGAGCTCGTCGGTCACGGTCGGCACGCTACGCAGCGACGGCGCTGCTGTGGATGAAGCCGGCGACGAGGGCGGTCGATGACGCAGGGTGTGGCGGTGTCGGTGGCGCAGCGGGTGGTCGAGGCGGGCGGGTTCGCCACGCGCGCCGCCCTGGTCGCAGCCAGCTCACGCGCCGAGGTGGACCGGGCGGTGCGCGCGGGCGAGGTGGTCGCCGACGGACGGGGCCGCTATGTGACGCCGGCGACGGGCGATGCAGTGCGCGCCGCCCACCGCCTCGGCGGCGTGCTGTGCCTGACGAGCGCCGCGCTGCACCACGGCTGGGAGGTGAAGCTCGCCCCGGACGAGCCGCATGTGGCGGTGCCGCGCAACCGCAAGGTGAGCGAGTCCCGCCGAGCCGGGGTGGCCCTCCACTGGCTCACGCTCGACCGCGCCGAGGTGACCGACGGCATCGTGACGAGCGAGGAGACGACCCTGCGTCACTGCCTCACCCGGCTGCCTCGCGACGAGGCCCTCGCCGTCGCGGACTCGGCCCTGCGGCACGGCGTGCCGCCGTCGACCCTGCGGCGAGCCGTCGCGAGTGCCCACGGTCCGGGGGCCAAGCAGGCGCGCTGGGTGGCCGACCACGCGGACGCCGACGCGGCCAACCCGTTCGAGTCGTGCCTGCGCGAGATCGCCCACGACGTCCCGGGCCTGCGCGTGCGGGCCCAGGTGAGGCTGCGCGGCAGCCGCGCGACGGCTCGCCCCGACCTGGTCGACGTGGACCTCGGCATCGTTCTCGAGGCCGACTCCTTCGAGTGGCACGGTGGGCGAGGGCAGCTGGCCCGCGACGCCCGTCGCTACAACCTCCTCGTGGTCGACGGCTGGCTGGTGCTGCGGTTCGCGTGGGAGGACGTCATGGTCGACCGCGCCTACGTGCGAGACGTGCTGGCGGCGGCGGTCGGCCTCGTACAACGACGTGCCACGTCGCACGCGTGCCGCTGCGGCGCCGCATGAGGATGCGGCATCCACGGTCCCGTGACGCATCTATGCACGTCGCTCTACGACGACACCTCGGCGAAGCCGCCACCCACGACGTCCGCGACGGCGCGGAGTCGGAGGCGGGTGACGTCGGCGACGGTGGGGAGGCCGGCGGTGGCGGCGCGGGAGCCGGGGCGCGGCGGCAGCCCCACCTCGATCGACAGGCAGGTGCGGGTGCCGCCGTCGGCGGCGTTGGCGAGCGCGACGGCGTGGCCGGTGGTGCCGCTGCCGGCGTACGGGTCGAGCACGCGGACGTCGTCCGGCATGGTCGCGAGCACCCGCAGCAGCAGGCCGGTCGGCTTGGGCGTCTCGAAGACGTGCCCGACCAGCGCCTTGAGCTCGGCGACCGCGGTGTCGGTGGAGCCGACCTCGTCGGCCAGCCAGATGGTGCGCAGCTTCTTGCGGCGCCCCGGCTCGAGCCAGTCGCGCTGGAACACGTCGACGCGGTCGCCGGCCCGCCCGCGCACGAGGCGGCACTCCAGGTCGGCCGGCCGCGCCTCGACCAGCGGGGCGCTCCACCGCCACACCGCCGGGCTGCCGTCGCCGAAGACCGGCAGCACCTCGACGGCCCCGTCGAACGGCGCGGTGGCGACCGCCCCGGTGCCGGGGTCGCCCCACAGCGCGAAGTGCATCGTCGGCGCGGTGACCGGGTTGAACCGCTTGTTGGTGTTGCGCAGCGGCAGCCGCCGGAACGGCCGCGGGTCGGCGCCGTCGCGGTGCGGGAAGTCGCGCGCGTCGACCGTCTGCGACGTCGAGGCGTCGAGCACGCACGCCCCAGGGTCGCGCGCGTAGACCAGCAGGTACTCGTGGCTGGTCGCGAACCCCCGCCCCAGCTGGCGGCCCTTCGGGTTGAGCCCCACCACCACCTGCGCGAGGAAGGCCGACTCGCCGAAGACCTCGTCCATCAGCAGCCGCAGGTGGGCCACCTCGTGGTCGTCGATGCTGACGAACACCGCCCCGGACGGCGCCAGCACCCGCCGCACCTGCTGCAGCCGCGGCCGCAGGGTCGCCGTCCACGCCTCGTGACCGCCGGCGTCGTCGGCGTAGGCGAAGGCGCTGCCGGTGTTGTAGGGCGGGTCGAGGTAGGCGAGGTCGACGCCGCCGTCGGGCAGCGCGGCGAGCACGTCGAGGTTGTCGCCGACCGCCAGCCGGTTCGTGACCTGAGCGTCTCGACCTTCCCCCACCGGGTCATGATGGACGACGTGGCCCTGACCCCCCAGCGCGAGCGCACCGTGACCATCGTGTCGCTGGTGCTCACGCTGGTCGTGCTCGGCGGCTACGTCACCTTCAGCGACGGCCCGATCGGCACCGCCGTGCGCGGCGTGCTCGGCGTCGACGGCCGCGAGCGCCCCGCCGTCGAGGCCGACGGCACCGGCGAGTACGCCTTCCTCAACGAGCAGCCGGGCAGCGACGAGCCGGTCGGGTTCAGCCCGTGCCGGCCGATCGAGTACGTCGTCAACCCCGACCACGCCCCCGAGGGCTGGCAGGACTACGTCGAGACCGCGATCGAGGAGGTCGGCGACCGCACCGGCCTGCGCTTCGACTACCAGGGCACCACCGACGACCGCGACTTCGCCGACCGCGTGGGCCCCGGCTCGCGCGCCCGGCCCGCGCTCATCGGGTGGGCCGACGAGGACGAGGTGGGCGACCTGGCGGACGACGTCGCCGGCGTCGGTGGGCCGACGATGGTCACGATCGGCCGGCTGCGCGCCTACGTCACCGGCTCGGTCGTGCTCGACAGCGACACCACCGACCGGCTCGCCCGCAGCCCCGGCGGCGAGCAGATGCAGGTGGCGCTGCTGATGCACGAGCTCGGTCACCTCGTCGGCCTCGACCACGTCGACGACCCCGACGAGCTGATGTACCCCCGCGGCATCAGCCGCGCCGGCTTCGGCCCTGGCGACCGCGAGGGGCTCGCGCGCCTGGGCGCCATCGACTGCCGCTGAGTGCTGTTACCGCGGGGTAACCAACGCCGCGGCGGCTCGTTGGACGAGCATGCCCCGCCGCACCACCACCCTCGCCGCCGCGCTCGCCGGCGGCCTCGCCGCCGCCGTCCTGACCGCCGCCCCGGCCCCTGCGGTCGCGCCGTCCGCCGCCCCGGCGCCAGTGCCCCCGACGGCCGTCACCACGACCGACGGCTGCGTGGCCAGCGTGCCCGAGCCGGGGACGACGCAGCCGGTGCGCATCTGCTACACGGTCTTCCGGCCCGCCGGTGCCGACGCCCGCCACCGCGTGCCGATGGTGATGCACAGCCACGGCTGGGGCGGCTCGCGCACCACCGACCCGGCGGCCTTCCGCCGCTTCACCGACGCCGGCTACGGCGTCATCTCCTTCGACCAGCGCGGCTGGGGCGAGTCGGGCGGCTACGCCCACGTCGAGAACCCGCGCTTCGAGGGCGCCGACGTGCGCCGCCTGGTGCGGCTGGTCAGCCGTCTCGCCTGGGTGCGGCAGGACGGTCCGGGCGACCCGCGGCTGGGCGCCATCGGCGGCAGCTACGGCGGCGGCTACCAGTTCGTCGGGGCCTTCGAGGCGCTCCGGCTGCGCGGCAAGCCGCTCTTCGACGCCCTCGCCCCCGAGATCACCTGGAACGACCTGCCGCGCACGCTGGCGCCCCGGGACGTCGTCCGCACCGAGTGGGCGCTGGCGCTCGGCGCGGCGGCGGTGCCGTCGAACGCGCTGCCGCCGAAGGTCTACCTGGCGCTCGTCGAGGGCGCCGCGACCGGCCGCTGGCCCGACGGCTCGGTGCCCGGCGAGGAGGACCTCGACGCGTTCTTCGGCCACAACGGGCCGCGCTGGCACGTCGGCCAGGGACGCCGCCTCGACATCCCGGTGCTGTTCGGCCAGGGCACCACCGACACGCTCTTCCCGCTCGAGCAGGGCCTCGCGAACTGGCACACCGCGATCACCGACCGCGCCCGCCGTCACAGCATCTTCGTCGGCTACAACGGCGGCCACGTGCTGCCGGCCGTGCTGCCGCAGGGCGTCGACGTCACCTCCGACCCGTGCAGCCGCAGGCTCGCCGGCGGCGACTTCGAGCGCCTGACCCTCCGGTTCTTCGACGAGCAGCTGCGCGGGCGCGACCGCGACCTGCGCGGCTACGGCCGCGTGCACCTGGCCACGCCGGCCTCGCAGTGCGTCAGCGTCGGCTCGGTCGCGGCGAACGCCACCCGTCGGGTCGGCCGGGTCGTGAGCACCACCGCGGCCGGCGTCCCGCTGGCGCACGAGGTGGCGGCCGGTCCGATCACCGTGGCCGGGACGCCGTACCTCACCGCCCGCGTCACCGCCGCGGGCCTCGACAGCCGCACCTTCATCGGCTTCGCGGTCGGCACCAGCCCCGCCGACGCCCGGCTGGTGCAGAACAACGTGCTGCCGCTGCGCGAGCGGCGTCCGGTCACCGGGGTCGCCCGGCGGGTGGCGCTGCCGTCGGTGGCGGTCAGGGTGCCGCGCGGCCAGAAGCTCTTCCTGCTGGCCTCGCCGGTGAGCGACACCTTCGTCGGCATGGGCTCGCGCACCCCCGGCGTGGTGGTGCTCGACGGCACCGTCGTCCACCTGCCCGTGGTGCGCTGACCGACCGCCGAGCGGACGCCGCCCGCCACGCGGGCGCCGCGAAAGCCGCCGATCGCGGCCCGCGCTTCCTACCCTGGGGGCGTGCGACCCTTCCCCTCGCTCGCCCTGGCCTGCCTGTGCCTGGCCGCCCCCGTCGTGGCGCTCCCCCCGGCGTCCTCGGCCGACGACGACCGGCCGGCCCACGCCAACCCGGCGGCCGGCATGCCCGACGGCACCGTGCTGGGCACCGACCGGCCCCAGACCAGCGACGGCGTCGTCGGCGAGGTGGCGGCCGACGTCCCCCGGCTGCTGCGCGGCCACCGCACCACCGCGAACCTGAAGCGCTGGCGGGTGCGTCCCGGCGTGGCCGTGACCACCTGGAACGAGCGCGACGCCCGCGGCCCCGTGCGCTTCTCGATGATCACCGTGTCGTGGAACGCGCGCGGCGTCGGCCTCGACTACGCCAACGCGGGCCCGGTGCGCCGGACGGCGCCGGTGCGCGCCATCGTGTCCCGCGCCGGCGCCGTTGCCGGCGTCAACGGCGACTTCTTCGACATCGGCGACACCGGCGCCCCGCTCGGCATCGGCCGCGACCGGGAGCACGGACTGCTGCACGGACGCCGCGCCGGCTGGAACTCGGCGTTCTACGTGAGCCGGCACGGCGTCCCACGCATCGGCGTCCTCGAGACCCACGCCCGCGTGCGAAACCGGCCCGGCCTGCGCATCACCAACGTCAACTCCCCCGAGGTCGCCGTCGGCGGCATCGGCGTCTACACCTCCCGCTGGGGGCACACGGCCGGCTACCGGGTCACCGGCGGGCAGCGCCACGACGTCCGGATGGTCGTGGTGCGCGAGGGCCGCGTCGTCCGCAACACCCACCGGCTCGCCAGCGGGACGCCGGTGCGCGGCACCGTGCTCGTCGGCCGCGGACCGGG
This sequence comes from Nocardioides marinquilinus, assembly GCF_039543705.1. Classification (NCBI taxonomy): domain Bacteria; kingdom Bacillati; phylum Actinomycetota; class Actinomycetes; order Propionibacteriales; family Nocardioidaceae; genus Nocardioides; species Nocardioides marinquilinus. Next base: position 423,509 of record NZ_BAABKG010000002.1, on the reverse strand, counting down.
CGCGCGGCAGCTCTACGGGCTGAAGCGGGGCACGCGGGTGCGCGTCTCGACCTGGCTCGACGGCCGGCCGCGCCTGGCGATCACCGGCAACACGTTCCTGGTGCGCGACGGCCTCGTGACCGTCGTCGACGACCGCGAGATGCACCCCCGCACCGCCATCGGCATCGACCGCGACAGCCGCACGCTGATCCTGCTCACCGTCGACGGCCGGCGTGCGACCAGCCGCGGCTACACGATGGTCGAGCTGGCCGAGAAGATGATCGACCTCGGCGCCGAGGCCGCCCTCAACCTGGACGGCGGCGGCTCCACCACCATGCTCGCCGGCCGCCCCGGCCAGCGCCCCGGCCTGGTCAACTCCCCCTCCGACGGCGTCGAGCGCCGGGTCGCCAACGCCGTCGTCGTCACCTACCGCCCGCCCCGCTGAGGCCCGCCGTCCGCGACCTGGTCTGAACCAGTGGCCGCGCGACGGGGCCAATCGGACCGAACCGCCGCGGGGGCGGCCTTCCGCTCTCTACCGTGAGCCGTGCTCTCCCGCCCTGCGCTCGCGCTCGCCTGCGCGTCCGCGCTGACCTCGGCCCTCGTGCTCCCGGCGGCCGTCGCCGGCGACCTGCACCGGACGGCCGGCATCGGGCCGGTCGAGACCACGGCGATGACGGCCGTCACCGCCGTCGCCGCCGGCGCGGACGGCCGCAGGGACGCCGGCGCCGACCCCCGCACCGTCGCACGGACCCGCTGGGTGCCGCAGCTGCCCGAGGTGCTGCGCACCCTGCCGCCCCGGTCGCAGGTGACCTCGCGGCGCATCGTGCCGGGCGTCGTCGCCACCACGTGGGGTGAGCGCACCCGACGCGGGCCGGTGCGGTTCGCGATGGTCACCGTGCGGTGGCGCGCGGCCGGCGTCTCGCTCGACTACGCCAACGCCGGCAAGGTGCGCGACGCGGCGACGGTGCCCTCGATGATCGACCGCGACCGCGCGGTGGCGGGCATCAACGGCGACTTCTTCGACCGTGACGGCACCGGCGCGCCGCTCGGGCTCGGCATCGACCGTGAGCGCGGACTGCTGCACGGCCGCACGCTCGGCTGGAACTCCACCTTCTACGTCGGCCAGGACGGCGTGCCCGACGTCGGCATGCTCAGCACCCACGTCACGCTGCGCGAGCGTCCCGACATCCACGTCGCCAGCGTCAACGCCCCCGAGGTGGCCCCCGGCGGCGTCGGTGTCTACACCCGCGCCTTCGGCCGAGCCGCCGGCGCAGAGGTGACCGACGGCCACCGGCGCGACGTGCGCGCCGTGGTGGTCCGCGACGGCCGCGTGGTCAGCAGCTCGGCCCGGCTGCCCGAGGGCCGCGCGATCGACGGCGTGCTGCTCGTGGGCCGCGGGGCCGGCGCGCGCCGGCTCGCCACGGTGAGGCGGGGCAGCCGCCTCACGGTGTCGACCTCCGTCGACAAGCGACCCCTCATGGCGATCACCGGCAACACCTTCCTGCTGCGCGACGGGCGCATCCGGGTCGCCGAGAACCGCACGCTCGAGCCGCGCAGCGCGATCGCCATCGACCACGAGAGCCGCACGGTGATGATGCTCGTCGTCGACGGGCGGCAACCGCGGGTCAGTCGTGGCTACTCGATGCTCGAGCTGGCCCGCAAGCTGCGCGCGCTCGGCGCCGACGACGCCCTCAACCTCGACGGCGGCGGCTCCTCCGTGCTGGTCGCCCGCCGTCCCCACACCGCGGCGAGGCTGGTCAACAAGCCGTCGAACGGCCTGCGGGCGGTGCCCAGCGCCGTCGAGGTCGTCTACCGCCCCCGCTGAGCGTCTAGTCGGGGACGACGGCGACCACGACCGTCGTCACCGGGGCCAGGCAGTTGGGCAGCGGGTTCGCGACCTTCTGCGCCTGCACCGCGAACCCGTCACCGGACGGCGTGATCTCCACCCCGGGCGGCACGTCGCAGCCCAGGCCCACGACGGCGGCGTAGGCCGTGCCGCGGGTGGCGGCGTCCTCGACGCCGGCGCGCACCGTCTCGGAGAAGCCGGCACGGCGGCTGAACTGCCCGACGAACTGCTCGAGCGCGGCCGGGTCGTCGACCTCGACCAGCGTCTCGTCGCCCTCGCCGCCGACCGCCGTCTCGTGGAGCAGCCCGACCACCTCGGGCAGGGCGACGGCCGGCTCGCCGGTGCCGGACGACGAGGTGGCGTCGGGCGGGTCCGACGGCGTCAGGTCGTCCGACGGGCTCGCGGTGTCGGACGCCGTCGGGTCGGCGCCGCCGTCGGCGGGCCCGTCACCGGTGTCGTCGCCGCACGCCGCGGCGAGCGGCAGCAGCGCCAGCAGGGCGAGGGAGGCGAGGGTGGTGCGGGCACGACGCATGACGGTTCGACGCCGCCGCCGGACGCCGGGTTCCGGGCTCACGCCTCGAACTGCTGGTCCTTGCCGAGCACCGTGAGGCCGTCCTGGACGACGAAGCCGCGGGCGGCGTCCTCCTCGGGGTCGACGCCGAGCCGCGCCCCCTCGGGCACGACCACGTTCTTGTCGACGATGGCGTTGCGCACCACGGCGCCCGGGCCGATGCGCACGCCGTGCATGAGCACCGCCCCCTCGACGGTGGCGCCCGCGCCGACGCTCACCGACGGCGAGAGCACCGACCGCTTCACCGTGCCGCCGCTGACCACGACACCGGGCGCGAGCACCGCCTCGTCGACGATCGCGTCGTGGCCGCCGCCCGCGACCACCTTGGCCGGCGGCTGCGGGCCGTAGGAGGTGAAGATCGGCCAGTCGAAGTTGTAGAGGTTGAAGACCGGCAGCGGGCTGACGACGTCCATGTGGGCGGCGTAGTAGGACCCCAGGCTCCCGACGTCGCGCCAGTAGCCGCGGTCGCGGTCGGTGGCGCCGGGGACGACGTTGTCCTGGTAGTCGTAGACGCCGGCGAGGTCGCGCCGCACGAACGACGGCACGATGTCGCCGCCCATGTCGTGCTTGGAGCCGTCGAGGCTGGCGTCGCGGGTGACGGCGTCGACGAGCGCGTCGGCGTCGAAGACGTAGTTGCCCATCGAGGCCAGCACCTCGCCGGGGTTGTCGGGCAGGCCGACCGGGTCGGTGGGCTTCTCGAGGAAGTCGCGGATGCGGCGCGGGTCGTCGGGGACGACGTCGATGACGCCGAACTGGTCGGCCAGCCCGATCGGCTGCCGGATGGCGGCCACGGTGCACGCGGCGCCCGACTCGACGTGCTGGGCGACCATCTGCGAGAAGTCCATGCGGTAGACGTGGTCGGCGCCGACCACGACGACGATGTCGGGCTTCTCGTCGCGGATCAGGTTGAGCGACTGGTAGATCGCGTCGCCGCTGCCGAGGTACCAGTGCTTGCCGACACGCTGCTGCGCGGGCACCGGGGCGATGTAGTTGCCGAGCATCGTCGACATCCGCCAGGTCTGGGTGACGTGGCGGTCGAGGCTGTGCGACTTGTACTGCGTCAGCACCACGATCTTGAGGTAGCCGGAGTTCACGACGTTCGAGAGGGCGTAGTCGATGAGCCGGTAGATGCCGGCGAACGGCACCGCCGGCTTCGCGCGGTCGGCGGTCAACGGCATGAGCCGCTTGCCCTCGCCGCCCGCCAGGACGATGGCCAGGACCTTGGGGCGCTTGCTCATGTGACGCACGTTACCGAGAGTGGCTACCCCCCGGGGACCGATAGGTTGCTCGCGTGAGGGTCGACGTGCTGAGCAAGGAGTACCCGCCCGAGATCTACGGGGGCGCCGGCGTGCACGTCGCCGAGCTGGTGCGGGCGCTGCGGGCGCTCCCCGACCTCGACACGCGGGTGCACGCGTTCGGCGCCGAGCGCGACGAGGCGGGGACGACGTCCCACCCCGAGCTGGCCGAGCTGGCCGGCGCCAACGCCGCGCTGCGCACCCTCGGGGTCGACCTGACGCTCGCCGCGGCGTGCGAGGGGGCCGACCTCGTGCACAGCCACACCTGGTACGCCAACCTCGCCGGTCACCTGGCCGGGCTGCTGCACGGCGTCCCGCACGTCGTCTCGGCGCACTCGCTCGAGCCGCTGCGGCCGTGGAAGGCCGAGCAGCTGGGCGGCGGCTACGCCGTCTCGTCGTGGGCCGAGCGCACCGCCTACGAGGCGGCGTCGGCGGTCATCGCGGTCTCGGCGGCCATGCGGGACGACGTCCTCGCGGCCTACCCGGCGGTCGACCCGGCGCGGGTGCACGTCGTCCACAACGGCATCGACACCGAGCGGTGGCAGCCGGCGCTCGACCCCGACCGGGTGCGCGAGCTGGGCGTCGACCCCGACCGGCCGTCGGTGGTCTTCGTCGGCCGCATCACGCGCCAGAAGGGGCTGCCGCTGTTCCTGCGCGCGGTGGCGCAGCTGCCGCCCGAGGTGCAGGTGGTGCTGTGCGCGGGCGCGCCCGACACCCCCGAGATCGAGGCCGAGGTGACCGCGCTGGTCGACGACCTGGCCCGCTCCCGCACCGGCGTGGTCTGGATCCGCGACATGCTGCCGCGCGACGACGTCGTCCGGCTGCTCACCGCCGCCACGGTCTTCGCCTGCCCCTCGATCTACGAGCCGCTCGGCATCGTCAACCTCGAGGCCATGGCGTGCGAGACGGCCGTGGTCGCCACCGCCACCGGCGGCATCCCCGAGGTCGTCGTCCCCGGCGAGACCGGCCTGCTCGTGCCCATCGCCCAGGCGGACGACGGCACCGGCACCCCCCTGGAGCCCGACACCTACGTCGCCGACTTCGCCGCCGCCCTCACCGAGCTGGTCGCCGACCCCGACCGCGCCGCCGCCTACGGCCGCGCCGGCCGGGCCCGCGCCGTCGAGTCGTTCAGCTGGGGCGCGATCGCCGAGCGCACGGTCGAGGTCTACCGCTCGGTGCTGGCGTAGACCCGGACGCCCTGCGGTCTCGAGGCTCGGCCGTGGCCGGCCTCGCACCTCGACCATCGTGGGGGCCGGCCTCGACGATGGTCGAGGTGCGAGGAGCCCTGGCGACGAGCCTCGAGACCCCCGGCCCACCACGCCGACCCGACCCCCACGGACCCCGACGATGGTCGAGGTGCGAGGAGCCCTGGCGACGAGCCTCGAGACCCCCCGGCCCACCACGCCGACCCGACCCCACGGACCCTGAGCCTGTCGAAGGGCACCCGCGCTACTCCTCGGTGCTGAGGTAGCGCCGGATCACCCGGCCCCGCGCGTCGGCGGCGAGGTAGGCCGTCTCGCCGAACTCGTTCGAGGCGTACGCCGAGACGCGGATGCCGTCGTCGGGCAGCCCGAGCTCGGACGGTCCGCGGACGATCACGTAGGTGCTGGTGGGGTCCTCGACCAACCGGGCGACGCGCGTCAGCAGCCGCCGCACCACGGCGGCGTCGAGGGTGGCGAGGTCGATGCGTCCGTACCGCGCGGTGCCGCGCGCGTCGTTCGACCTGAGCTCGCCGTCCCAGTACCAGGACTCGTAGCGGCGCGTCGTCGCGTCGACCGGCAGGTCGAGCACGGCGTACTCGCTGCTGAGCGTGGCGTCGAAGACCTCGGTGCCGCCGCGCTCGGTGCGCACCGCGTCGACGAGGTCGGCAAGGCCCGTGTCGGAGAGGACGTCGGGCGGTTGCGTGGGTGCGGGCGACGGGACGGCGGCCGGGTCGGTGCCGGCGTCCGCGTCGGTGCGGTCGTCGTCGTCCCGCACGGCCAGGGCCACCGAGACGACGACCGCCACGACGATCACCAGGGCGAGGAGCAGCACCCCCAGGACCGGGGCGCGCGCCCGGGTCGCGACGGGCGGCACGGGCCGGGCCTTCGGCGCGTCGACGAGCGGCCACCGTGGCTGCTCGGGCTGCTCGGGCTGCCCGGGCTGCTCGGCGGGCGGGGTGGTCTCGGAGGGCCGGTAGCCCTCCCAGCGCGGCTCGTCGGCCATGGCGACACGGTAGGGCTCACGGACGGCGCCGTCACCGGTCGATCGGGCGCCTCAGACCCGCTCGACCCACGCGAACGGCACCCGCAGCACCGCACCGCGGGTGCGCAGGTGGTAGCTGGTGCGGCCGAGCCGGACGACGCGCCCCACCCGGCCGTGGTGCTCGCCGGGGGCGGTGACCCGCACCTTCGACCCGACGCCGTGCACCTCGAGCCGTCGCCCGTCGCGCAGCCGCTCGAGCTCGGCGTCGTAGTTGGGGTGCATGGCGGCGACCCGGCCGCCGTGGGTCCAGGTGAGCAGGTGGGCGAGGTCGAAGCGGGTGGAGCAGCGACGACACGTGGCGACCCGCTCGGGACGCCGGTGCCGGTCGACGGTGTGCCCGGCCGGGCAGACCCCCAGCCACGGCGCCTCGATGCGCGGCGCGTCGTCGGGGACGCACCGCTCGCCGCTGCCGCCGATGCGCGTCGCGATGGCGCGCCAGTGGGCGTCGTGGCCGTGCCGCGGCCCGGCCAGCGCGTGCGCCACCTCGTGCAGGATCGTGTCGCGCACCTCGTCCTCGGAGTGCAGCGCGGTCAGCGGCGCGCTCAGCCCGATGACCTGCGTGGTGAACCGGCAGACGCCGGCCCGGCGCTTGGCGTGGTCGTACTCCACGCTCCACCCGGGCAGCCCGTGACGCTCGAGCAGGTGCTCGGCGAGGGCGTAGGCGTCGCGCAGGTCCACGCGCAGCAGGCTAGGCGCCGCCGCCGACAGGACCGTCAGGCCCGCCGTCACCGGTGAGCGCGTCGACCACGAAGTCGGCGGCCAGCCGCTCGAAGGTGCGGCCGTGGCGCAGCATCGCGTGTTTGCCGCCCTCGACGACCTCGTAGCGGACGTCGGCCGAGCGGGCCAGCCGGTCGGCCACCCGGCGCGAGCGGGCCGCGGGGGCGATGTGGTCGGCGTCCCCGTGCACGAACAGCACCCGTCGTCCGGGCAGCGGCTCGCCGTCGTCGGGGTAGAGCCACGCGTTGAGCGCCACGACCGCCCGCACCCGCTCGTCGGTGGCGGCCAGCAGCGCGCCCCGGCCGCCGAGGGAGTGGCCGACCAGCGCGATCGGCACGCCGTACCGCGACGAGACCTGGTCGATCGCCCACGCGGCGTCCTGCAGCGGCGTGTGCTGGGTGTCCCAGCCGCGCCAGGTGTTGAGCAGCCGGACGACGGCCAGCCGACCGTGGCCGGCGCGGGCGATGCGGCGCGCGATCGGCACCATGCGCACCACCGACAGCTGGGTGGGGCTGACCGCCGCGCGGGCCGCGCGCTGAGCGCCGCCGTGTATGACGATCACCGCCCCCTGCGGCTGCTTCGGGGTGCGGACGTCGATCAGTCGGGCGCTCACGCGGTGGCCTCCTGCAGGTCTTGTTCGGTGGCGGCAGCGCGGGCGCGGCCGAGGACGAAGGCGACGACGAGCACCGACGAGACGGCGGCGTAGACGCACCACAGCGAGGCGAGCGCCTCGGCGTAGGCCACCGCGACGACGGTGAGGCCGACGAGGTTGACGACGCCGAACCCGACGAGCAACCGGTGCCCGGAGGCCAGGCAGGCGCCCATGCAGGCGACGACGTAGGTGGAGGTCCACAGCCAGTCGTCGGGGCCGAGGCCGACGAAGTAGCCGATCGCGTGGTCGTAGGGCACGACCGTGAGGCCGTGGCGGGCCGTCGTGACCGTCATGGCCGCGGCGGTGACCGCGCCCAGCGCCACGAACGGGACGACGCGCGGCCGGGCCCGGCGCTCGGCCACCAGCCACACCGCCACCGGCAGCAGCAGCGGCAGCACCACCAGGGCGTAGCCAACGTAGACCCACGCGGCCGCGCGCGCCAGGCCGGCCGACACGTCGCCGTCCACCCCGGCCCACACGAGCGCCTCGACCAGCTGGTGCAGGCCGAAGAGCACCGGCAGGGAGGTCAGCGGCAGCAGCCGGCGGTCACCGGCCGTGGCGGCGCCCCGCAGGGCGACCACGCCCAGGGGCACGAGCAGGCCGCCGGCCGCGAGGTCGGCCTCGACGGAGAAGCACATCAGCCGGCGGCGTCCTCGTCCGTGGAGTCGGGTGAGTCAGGCGCATCGGCCTCGGCGAGCCGCTGGTGCAGGCGCTCGCGCACCTCGTCGGGGGTCACCTGCGCGCGGCGGCGCTGGTCGCGGGCGATGACCACGCCCGTGGCGGCCACGCCGGCGACCCCGGCCACGCCCAGCAGCTTCCACACCGCGCCCGGGACCCTCATGCAGCAGACTCCTCCTCGTGACCGACGCCGCGACCAGCCTCGGGCTCGACCAGGCGGTCGACCTCACCCGGACCGGCGACCTCTGGCTCTTCCGCGGGACCTCCGCCGCCGACCACGCTATCCGGGTGGTCACCAACGCCCCGGTGAACCACGTCGGCATGGCGGTGGTGATCGACGACCTGCCGCCGCTGATGTGGCACGCCGAGCTCGGCAAGGGCCTGCGCGACGTCTGGACCGGCGACCACCACCGCGGCGTCCAGCTGCACGACCTGCGCGAGGCGGTCGTCCAGTGGTGCGGCCGTTACGAGCAGCGCGCCTGGCTGCGGCAGCTCTCGACGTTCGTCAGCGCCGAGCAGGAGGCCGCCGTCCTGCGCACCATCGCCCGCCTCGACGGGACGCCGTTCCCGGCCACCGCCGCCCTCGCCGGCCGCTGGCTGCGCGGCCGCGCCCGCCGCCAGGCCGGCGTCGAGATGACCTACTGCGCCGAGGTCGTCGCCGCCACCTACCAGGCCATGGGCCTCCTGGACGACGCCCGCCCCACCAACTACTACGACCCCGGCCGCTTCTGGTCGGGCGACGACCTCGAGCTGCGCCACGGCGCCCACCTCGGCGGCGAGATCCCGGTGCACGTGCCTGTCGGCTGACGATGGTCGAGGTGCGAGGAGCCCCAGCGACGAGCCTCGAGACCCCCGGACGAACACGCCCACGCCACCCCACGGACCCCGAGCCCGTCCGACGATGGTCGAGGTGCGAGGAGCCCCGGCGACGAGCCTCGAGACCACCGGACGAACACGCTCACGCCACCCCACGGACCCTGAGCCTGTCGAAGGGCAGACCCGACCTCAGCCCACCGCCGGGCAGGACACGCACGTCCGCGCCGTCGGCCGGGCCTCCAACCGCTCCGGCGCGATCGGCCGCCCGCACCGCTCGCACACCCCGTAGCTGCCGTCGGCCACCCGCGCGAGCGCGGCGTCGACCTCGGCGAGGTGCCGCTCGGCCTGGCGCGCGAGCGTCTCGATCTGCGCCCGCTCGAACGCGATCGTCGCCCCCTCCGGGTCGTGCTCGTCGTCGGCGTTCGTGTCACGCGAGGCCGCCACCACCTCGGCGTGGTCGCCCCGCAGCGCGGCCAGCCGGGCGGCGGTGCGCGCCCGCTCGGCCCGCAGCGCCTCGTCGTCCATCACACCTGTCTACCGGGTGGTCAGAACTCGCAGACGCGTCCGTCGCCGTCGGCGTCGTCGTACCAGTCGTACTCGGGGTCGACCCCGCTCACGTAGTTGCCGTAGCCCGCGTCGTTGGCCTCGTAGCAGTAGCTGAACTGCGGGTCGGTCTGCACCACGGGCGTCTCCACGGCCGGCACCTCGGCGGGAGGGGGCGCCAGTGCCTTGGTCTTGCGGACGGCGGCCCTGACGGCGACCCGCTGGTCGGTGCGCGCCTGCTGCCGCACCGTGCGCAGTCGGGCCGTCGACCTCGCCTGCTGCTTCGCGAGCAGACGCTGGGTGCGCGCCGTGCCCCGTGCCTCTGCCTCGTCGACCGCCCGGTCGAGGTCGGCCTGGGTCAGACCCACCGGCGCCGCCTCGGTCGGGGCGGCGTCGGCAGTCGTCGTCACCGTGACCGTGGGCGCGAGGGGACGCACCGAGGCTTCGTCGTCCGGCGCCGGCTCTGCGTCACCGCCGGCGCCGGCGACGCCGATCAGCAGGCCGACGACGAGGCCGACACCCGCCACCTTCGGCCGGGTCCAGAAGGACCGGCGCGGCGGAGCGGGAGGGGGAGGGAGAGGCCGGTAGGGGTCGTACACCCGCCCTGTGTAGGTCGGCCGAGGTGGTGCGCGTGGTCGAACGCGCTCAGGATCACCCGAACGGACCAGGCACGCGGTCCGATCGGACAGCCCTAGGCACCGAGGTCGAGCGAGCCGTCGCCCGCCTCGTGCTCGGGGAACAGCGCCTCCTGGACGACGCGCGGCTTGGGCGGCAGCGGGACGGTGCCGTGGTCGTCGCACACGTGCCGCAGGCCGCGGCGCAGGGCGTCGAGCACCGTCTCGGAGTGGTGCCCGTCGAGGTGCACGAGCTCTTCGCGCACCAGGGTGAGCGTGCCGAGCAACAGCACGCGGTCGTGGTCGAACAGCTCGGCCACCACCTGCGCGCGGGGTCGCCCGAGGTGGAGCAGCTCGAGCAGCCCGACGAGGGCGAGCGCGCCGTCGTCCGCCCCCGACTCGGCGGGCGCGGGCTGCGGCTCGTCGTCCGCCTCGGCCTCGGGCTCGTCGAGGAACCGCGCGCCGCCGACACGGGCGACGAGGTCGGTGGCGATGCGGTCGACCTCGTCGACGAAGCGCCGGACCAGCAGCCGCAGCAGTCCGCCCGAGAACGGCAGCGCGAGCAGCTCGTAGCGCATCGTGACGACGTCGTCGTGCCGCAGGAAGGTGAACGGGCCCTCGGAGCGGTTGAGGATGGCCAGCTCGCGCAGCAGCCCGGCCTCGTCGGGCACGCCGTGCGCGATCTCGGCGAACAGCTCGACCGACGGCCGGTCGCGCAGCACCTTGACGAACACCATGCTCTGCCCGGCGCGCACCGGGACGTCGCCGTCCTCGTCGACGCGCAGCCGAGGGAAGACGCGCCGCATGGCGTCGAGCACGAGCGCGTGCAGGTGCTCGTGGCTCTCGGGCATCGCAACGTCGTCGTAGTCGTCGGTCGCCCCAGACCCGCGGGTCACGGGCGCGTCGACGGCGTCGACGGGCGCCTCCAGACCGGGGTCGACCTCCGGCGCACCCACCTCGAGGAGCGCCGGGTGGACGGCGTCGTGGCGGTGGCGCAGGACCTCGACCGTCGTCGCCGCGGTCTGGTCGACGCGCTCGAGCGGCAGATGGCTCACCATCTCGGGGGCGCCCTCGTCGTCCAGCAGGCCGGCGCTGAGGACGGCGACCTCGTCGGCCTGCCGCACCAGGAACACCGAGCCCCAGGCCGACCGGAGCACCAGCTCGTCGCCGTCGGCGAGTCGCTCGAGGCGGTCGGCCAGCCGCTGCCGGAACCCGCGCCACGCCGCCTCGGTGGCCTCGTCGAAGTCGCTCTCCCCCATCACGCGACCCACGCTAGGGGCGACCTCCGACAGTTCTGCGGAGCCGAGACGGCGTCCCGACGGCCACCCCGCGCCGCTAGGTTCGGCCCATGGCGACGACCACCCGCCTCGCCGTGGCGGCCCCTAGCGAAGCGGCCGCGGACGCCGGCGAGCGGGTCGCCCGGGCCGGTGGCAACGCCGTCGACGCGGCGATCGCGGCGTCCCTGGTGGCGATGGTCAGCGAGGTCGGCGTGGTCTCGCTCAGCGCCGGCGGGTTCGTCACCGTGCAGCCCGGCGACGGCGCCGACGACCCGACGCCCTACACCGTCGACGGCTGGATGGACATGCCCGGCCGCGACCGCGGCGTCGCCGAGCTGCCGCCCGGCTCCACGTGGGACGTCACCACCGACTATGGCGGCGGCGTCGACATCACGATCGGCCCCGGGTCGGTGGCCGTGCACGGCGCGGTCGCCGCGCTCGGCGTGGCCCACGAGCGCGACGGCCGCGTGCCGTGGCGCGAGGTCGTGGCCCCGGCGGTCGAGGTGGCGGGCGCCGGGTTCAGGCTCGGCCAGGCGGCGCGCTACTACCTCGACCACGTGCACGACGACATCTTCGGCTGGGACGACGAGAGCCGCGCCGCGCTCCACACCGCCGAAGGCGAGGTGACCACCGAGCCGATCGTGGTGCCCGGGCTCGCCGAGAGCGTGGCGCAGCTGGCGGCCGAGGGCCCGGCGTCGATGTACACCGGTGGTCTCGCCGAGCGCATCGGGCGCGACGTCCTCGACCGTGGCGGCCTGCTCGGCCCGGCCGACCTCGCCGCCTACCGCGCCGTCGTCCACCCGTGCGTGACCAGCCGGCTCGGCGACTGGACGCTCTCCTCCACGCCTCCGCCGTCGGTCGGCGGCGTGTGCCTGACCGCGATGTTGCGGCTGCTCGACGGCTGGTCGCCCGAGGCCCCGGACGCCGTCGACCGGCTCGTCGCGGTGCAGCGGCGGGTGCTCGGCCACCGGCTCGAGGTGCTCGACCACTCCGACGACGTCGCCACCGACGCCGCCGCGTTCCTGCAGGTGATCGAGTCGGGCTCGACCGCGCACATCTCGGCCACGGACGCCGACGGCGGTGCGTGCGCGATCACCATCTCGTCGGGCTACGGCTCGGGCATGGTGGCCGCGGGTACCGGCATCTGGCTCAACAACTGCCTGGGCGAGCAGGAGCTCAACCCGCGCGGCCTGCACGGCTCGGCGCCGGGCACCCGGTTGCTGTCGAACATGGCGCCCACGGTCGGACGCCGCGCCGACGGCGCCACGCTCGCCATCGGCTCCCCCGGCGCCGACCGCATCACCAGCGCGCTCGCTGTCGTGCTCGGCTGCTTCGCCGCCGGGGTCTCGCTGGTCGACGCCGTGAACCACCCGCGCGTGCACGTGCACCGCGCGGGGCGGCCCGACGAGGTGGTGCGCACCGAGGCCGAGCCGTCGATGTACTTCGGCGGGGTCGGCGCCACGCTCGCCGAGCCGGGCGGGCACCTCGTCGCGGCTGCCGACCCGCGCCGGGCGGGCGCCGTCCGGGTGGTCGGCGGCTAGCGCTCGCGGCGCACTCACGCAACCGCGCGGCGTCCCGCTGTGGACGACGTCCGGCGTTCTCCACAGATCGCTGCGACCCTCTCGCGCGGGGGTGATCGGCCCACGCAGGCTGCAGGCATGAGCACCGCACCGACCGGCGAGCTGGCCCTGCTGCACCCCGAGGTCGCGGCCGCCGTCGCCGAGCTGCGCGACGTGGCCGACCGTCTCGTCGCCCGCCGCCGCGCCACCGACCGCGCCGTCGACGTCCTGCTGGACGGCGGCTGGTCGAGCCGCGCGTCGCTCGCGTTCGCCGAGGGCTGGCAGGAGTGGCGTTCGGGGTGTGACGAGGTGGTGGCCGCGCTCGCGACGATGGCCGAGCTGGTCGCCGTCGCGCGCAGCCGGGCCGCCGAGCAGGACGACGCCGCGGCGGCCGGGCTCCGCGCGCTCACCGTGTCGCTGGGGGGCGCACGGTGAGCGGGCGGCTGCTCGTCGACCTCGACCTGCTGCTCGAGACGGTCGAGGCGCTCGAGCACTGCGAGCGCGACGTCGACGAGGGTCTCGACGACGTCGTCCGGCGGGTGCGGCGGTTGCACGAGTCGTGGTCGGGGCGGGCGGCGGAGGCGCAGGCGGGCGCGCAGGCGCGGTGGGAGGCCGGGTTCGCGCAGATGCGCGAGGGCCTGGCGACCATGCGCACGGCGGCCAGCACGGCGCGCGCCAACTACGGGGCGGCGGTGGAGGCCAACCTGCGGATGTGGTCGCTGTGAGCCACGTGGACGTCGACGGCGTGGGCTACCGCGAGGCGTCCGGGGTGCTGGCGGCGGCCAACCGCGCCGGGGCCGGCTACGCGGCCGCCCTCGGTGACGGCCTGGCGGGCACCGGCGCGATGGCGGGCGACTCCTCGTTCGCCTCGCACTTCTCCCCCGCTTACGACGAGGCCGCCGGCGCGGTCGTGAGCGCCGTCGACGTCGCCGTCGAGGCGCTCGGCTCGCTGGCCGCGCTGTCGTGGCACTCGATCGAGAACCACCGGCGTGCCGACGCGGCATCCGTGCTCGGTGGCGCCGACGGCTCGACGCTCGAGCCCCCGGCCGCGCTCGCCCTCGCGGCCGCGCCCGACACCCCGCCGCCCCCGCCGTCCGAGGGCGGTGACCCGTCGTCGCTGCCGGGCTGGGCGAACGCCATCCTCGACCACCTCGAGGGGTTCCTCTGGCCGGACGCCGACGTCGACCGCCTCCGCGCGGCCGCCACCACCTGGCGCACCGCCGGCGACCACGTCGACGACCTCAACGACCGGTTGCTGGAGTCCTCGAACCACCTGTGGCGCGAGCGCTCCCCCGAGGTGCCGCTCGCGCTCGAGGTGCTCGAGGGCCTCGGCCGCTCGCTGTTCGACATCGCCTGCGCCTGCCGCGAGCTCGCCACCGCCTGCGACGACTACGCCGACGCCGTCGAGGCCCAGCGCGAGGCGATCCTCGAGCTGGTGCGCGACCTCATCCGCGACGCCATCCTCATCGCCACCGCCGGCTTCATCATCGGCTTCGTCACCGGCGGCGGCAGCAACGCCGTCGCGGCCTACATCAACAGCGGCAAGCTCGCGGCCGAGACCCCCAAGTTCATCGCCATCCTCGACACCCTCCGCGCCGCCGCCGCCGTCTCCTGCGCCGGCCTCGGCAAGACCACCACCAACGTCTGGGCCGTCTCCGTGGACGTCGCCCACCTCGCCCGCGCCACCCCCGTCGTCTCCGCCGCCACCCACGCCCCGGCCGTCGTCCCGCGGATCGGAGGTGCCGAGCGCATCTACGGCGTCTCGACCGTCCGCGACGCCGGGGCCGTGGCCAGGATGCGGCGCATCATCGGCGATCCACGCCGCCTGGATCCTCACAGCCTGCAGGGGATGGACCGACGCGATCTCGAGGACCTCATGAGCCACTGGAAGTCCCGGCCGTCGTCGGACGGCGTCGGCATCGTCTACGAGGACCCGGTGCTCCGCGGTCGACAGATCCGCGTCATGGAGGGCTACCCGCCCGGCAGTCGGCCCGACCCGATCACGCTCGGCGACTACGTTCAGGTCTCGCAGAACGGCGACAAGACCAAGGTGGCACTGAAAGGAAATCCGACGCTATGAAGGACGACGAGCTCCTTCGCGTTCTTCTCGACGACGTCGAGGAGACCTACGCGACCGAAGGCTGGTTCCCGCTCTATAACCTCGCATGGGCCCTGCGCGGCATCCTCCCCTCGATCCCGCCTGAGCGGATCGAGCTGCTCAGCCGACAGGCGTACGACCTCTTCACTCGTCGACACGACGTGCGGCTCGTCTGGGGTCGGTGGCCCCTCTCGAACGGCGAGATGTGGCCCGCACAGCCCGGCACGCCCCTCGACTTCGACCTGGACCCCGAGGGCGACGTGAACGAGCCACTGCTCGTCTTGGTCCCGGCGTGAGCGCCGACCGTTCGCCCGATGAACGAACCGAGCCCGTTGCACACACTGCTGTGCGCCTACCACCACGAGGACTGGGACCTCGACGGGCCTGGCATCTACGACGCGCTCGCGGCCTACCTCCGCGACGTCTCGGGCGACGAGGCTCGTCAGGTGGCCCGGCAGATCGACCAACTGCTTCTCGACACCCCCGACGACCAGGCACTCGGGGACTACCTCGACCACTGGTCGCCGAGACGCTTGTAACGCCGCACCCGGCTCGCGACAGAACCAGGTGACGGCGGGGACGCTCCCGCCGTCGTTGCGCTGCCCGGGGCAATCCCGAGTCGGTCGCCAACCCCCAGTGGTGACCTCCCGTGGCAGTGACCCGGGTCCCGTCGGCTGAGTCGTCCCACTCGCCGGCGGGACTCGGGCGTTCGGGCCAACGCCACGTCGCCGAGACGCGGCGAGGCCCGGCCACCCGCAGGGGGTGACCGGGCCTCGTCGTGTTGCGCCGGGTGAGCGTCCCGGGCGTCAGGCGATCAGCTGCAGCCGCTGGTGCTGCCGCAGCCCTCGCAGACGTAGCAGGAGCCGGCGGGGCGCATCTTGGTGCCGCAGGTCATGCAGAGGGGGCTGTCGACGGCGGTGCCGGTGAGCTGCTCGAGCAGCTCGGCGGAGGTGTGGGCGCGGCCCGTGGTGGGGGTGGCGGGGACCTCGCGGGTGTTGGAGCCCTCGGTGTCCTTGGTCTCGACCACGGCGGCGTCCTCGGCCTCGACGGGCACCTCCTTCGCCGGGGCCGGGGCCGACGTGGCGGCGGCCTCGATGAGCTCGGAGGCGGCGCCGGTCTCGACGGCCGGCAGCTCGTAGGAGCCGGTCTCGAGGTAGCGCTGCCGCTCGTCGGCGCTGAACAGGCTGAGGGCCTGGCGCGACTCGAAGGGCAGGTAGTCGAGCGCGAGGCGACGGAAGATGTAGTCCATGATCGACTGCGCCATCCGCACGTCGGGGTCGTCGGTGAGGCCGGCCGGCTCGAAGCGCAGGTTGGTGAACTTCGAGACGTAGGTCTCGAGCGGGACGCCGTACTGCAGGCCGATCGAGACCGCGATCGAGAAGGCGTCCATCACGCCGGCCAGGGTCGAGCCCTGCTTGCCGAGCTTGAGGAAGACCTCGCCGAGCTCGCCGTCGTCGTGCGCACCGGAGGTCATGTAGCCCTCGGCACCGCCCACGGTGAAGCTCGTCGTGCGCGAGGCCCGCGACTTCGGCAGCCGCTTGCGGACCGGGGCGTAGACGACCTTCTCGACGACCGTCGGCGCCGCGGCGCTGGCGGCCGCGTCCGCGGCGTCGGCGGCGTCCTTCTTGGCCTTGCCGCCACCGTCGGCCAGCGGCTGACCGACCTTGCAGTTGTCGCGGTAGACCGCGGTGGCCTTGAGGCCGAGCTTCCACGACTGCAGGTAGACGTCCTCGATCTCCTCGACGGTGGCCGTCTCGGGGAGGTTGACGGTCTTGGAGATCGCGCCGGACAGGAACGGCTGGCAGGCCGCCATCATCCGCACGTGGCCCATGGGCTTGAGGGCCCGGGCGCCCATGGCGGTGTCGAAGACCTCGTAGTGCTCGGTCTTCAGGCCCGGCGCGTCGATCACGTGGCCGTGCTCGGCGATGTAGGCGACGATCGCCTCGACCTGCTCGGGCTGGTAGCCGAGCCGGGTCAGCGCCCGCGGGATCGTCTGGTTGACGATCTGCATCGAGCCGCCGCCGACGAGCTTCTTGAACTTCACCAGCGAGAAGTCGGGCTCGATGCCGGTGGTGTCGCAGTCCATCATGAAGCCGATGGTGCCGGTGGGCGCGAGCACCGAGGCCTGCGCGTTGCGGAAGCCGTGCTCGGCGCCGAGGGAGACGACGTCGGCCCACGCCTGGGTGGCCAGCTCGTGGACCGCGCGGTCGGTGCCGTGCAGGGTGCGCACGGTGTCGTTGGCGGCCTGGTGCTTGCGCATCACGCGCTGGTGGGCGGTCGCGTTGCGGGCGTAGCCGGCGTAGGGGCCGACGATCGAGGCGAGCTCTGCCGAGCGCTTGTAGGAGGTGCCGGTCATCAGCGAGGTGATGGTGGCGGCCATCGCGCGGCCGCCGTCGGAGTCGTAGCCCAGGCCCATCGCCATGAGCAGCGCGCCGAGGTTGGCGTAGCCGATGCCGAGCTGGCGGTAGTCGCGGGTGGTGACGCCGATGGCCTCGGTGGGGAAGTCGGCGAAGCAGATGGAGATGTCCATCGCGGTGATGATGAACTCGACGGCCTTCGCGAACAGCGGCGCGTCGAAGGTGTCGTCGTCCTTGAGGAACTTCAGCAGGTTCAGCGAGGCCAGGTTGCACGAGGAGTTGTCGAGCGACATGTACTCCGAGCACGGGTTGGACGCGGTGATGCGGCCGGTCTCGGGGTTGGTGTGCCAGTCGTTGATGGTGTCGTCGTACTGCAGGCCCGGGTCGGCGCACTCCCACGCCGCCTGGCTGATCTTGCGGAACAGGTCGCGGGCGTCGACGCGCTCGATCTCCTCACCGGTCTTGCGGGCGCGGAGCGCGAAGTCGGTGCCGTCCTCGACGGCGCGCATGAACTCGTCGGAGACGCGGACCGAGTTGTTGGCGTTCTGGTACTGCACCGAGGTGATGTCGGCGCCGCCGAGGTCCATGTCGAACCCGGCGTCGCGCAGGGCGCGGATCTTGTCCTCCTCGCGCGCCTTGGTCTGCACGAACTCCTCGATGTCGGGGTGGTCGACGTCGAGGACGACCATCTTGGCCGCGCGGCGGGTGGCGCCGCCGGACTTGATGGTGCCGGCCGAGGCGTCGGCGCCGCGCATGAACGAGACCGGGCCCGAGGCGGTGCCGCCGCTGCTCAGCAGCTCTTTGCTGGAGCGGATGCGGGAGAGGTTGAGGCCGGCGCCGGAGCCGCCCTTGAAGATGAACCCCTCCTCCTTGTACCAGTTGAGGATCGAGTCCATCGAGTCGTCGACCGAGAGGATGAAGCAGGCGCTGACCTGCTGCGGCGACGGCGTGCCGACGTTGAACCACACCGGGCTGTTGAACGAGAAGTACTGGTGCAGCAGCAGCCAGGTGAGCTCGTGCTCGAAGACCTCGGCGTCGCCCGGGGTGGCGAAGTAGCCGTGCTCGAGGCCCGCGCGGGTGTAGGTGGTGACGATGCGGTCGATGAGCTGCCGCAGGCTGCTCTCGCGGGCGTCGGTGCCGACGGCGCCGCGGAAGTACTTGGTGGTGACGATCGTGGAGGCGTTGACCGACCAGAAGTCGGGGTACTCCACGCCGCGCTGCTCGAAGACGGTCTCGCCGGTCTTCCAGTTCGTCTGGACGACGTCGCGACGCTCCCAGGTGACCTCGTCGTAGGGGTGCGCGCCCGGGGTGCTGAAGACCCGCTCGAGGCTCAGCCCGGGACGGGGCTGCTCGTCGGATCGGGCGGCGGCACTGACGGTCTCGGTCATCGGGGGATCTCCTCGGGATCTGGGGGTGGCTACAGCCTGGCGGTGACCACTGACAGTCGGCGGGGCTGCAGCGGGGCGGAGCGGGTGGGGCGGGGCCCGTCGACGAGCTCAGGGTCCGTGGTGGATCGAGGTGGTACGCCCGGCAGGCAGCTTCCCCACTACCTGCCGGGCGGTCTGTGGTCAGCCCGGGGGCTGGGTGGGGTGGTCGGCCCGCAGCTCGGCGATCTCCTTGGCGAAGTCGTCGGCGGAGTCGAAGGCGCGGTAGACGCTGGCGAAGCGCAGGTAGGCGACCTCGTCGAGCTCGCGCAGCGGGCGCAGGATGGCCATGCCGACCTCGTGCGCGGCGACCTCGGCCGAGCCGGCCAGGCGCAGGGAGTCCTCGACGTCCTGGCCGAGGCGGGCGAGGTCGTCCTCGCTGACCGGACGCCCCTTGCAGGCGGCGCGGACGCCGGCCACGGCCTTCTCGCGGACGAACGGCTCGGTGGCGCCGGAGCGCTTCAGCACGACGAGCTGCATCTGCTCGATCGTGGTGAACCGGCGCTCGCAGTCCGAGCACATCCGGCGACGACGGATCGAGCCGCCGTCGTCGGAGACGCGGGAGTCGAGGACCCGGGTGTCGGTGTGCCGGCAGAACGGGCAGTGCATCACGGGCCCCCTCTCGCGTGGCTCGGGCAGGCCGGGTCGAGCCCGGCCGGACTGTGGACGACTCTGTGGATATCCACGGCTTCCAGTGGAGTAACACCCCACTGCCTGTGAGCCTTCCGGCCCCCGCCTGGGGACTAGATGTGGATAACTACATCGTTGTAACTACTAGATGTTGGGAACCGTACGCCTGTGCCGCCCGCGGCGCAAGAACTCGCCGGAACTCGGCGCGTCAGCGTCCCGACGGCGGCGTCGCCCGCCCCGGACGGCGCGGCGTCGTCCCAGGTCAGCGGCGGTTCGACGGCGTCCGGGCGCCGCGCGCGGCGGCTCAGGCCGGTCCAGACCTGCCGCACAGCTGGGCCAGGTCGACCCACCACTCCAGCCGGGTCGGGCGGCCGTCGTAGTCGCGACGGCGGTTGGCGCCGCTCATGCCGGGCAGCACGTAGACCGGTGCGCCGGCGAGGTCCCACCCGGCGACGCCGAGGCCCGGACGACGGTGGCCGAGGTGCCGCGCGACGACGGCCGCGACGGTCTTGCTGGTGAAGGCCAACCACTCCGGCTCCCAGGCGCGCACCTTCTCGGCCAGCGCGTCGACCTCGTACCACTCGGGGTCGCGGTGGCGCACCAGGTCGGTCATCGCCAGGCCGTGCTCGACCAGGCGGTGGTCGTCCTCGGGCCGCAGCCGGGGCGTGAAGCCGCTCTGGTGCAGGCAGAGCCACAGCTCGTTGCCGGGCGTCTCGTAGTAGTGGTCGCGGGTGCAGGCGTTCTCGGCACCGGCCATGCCGCAGAAGACGACCTGCGGCGCGTCGCCGGCGATGTCGGGCAGCACCTCCACGAACCTCACCTTGCCAGGTGGACCGCGGGGTGGGGGCCCTGGTGAGACTGCAGCCCATGGAGTGGCTGGAGGGGCTGCGCGGCGTCCTCGGCCTGGCGGTGCTGCTGGCCGTCGCCTGGGCGCTCTCGCGCAGCCGGCGCAGCGTCGCGTGGCGCACCGTCGGGGTCGCGCTGGCGCTGCAGGTCGGGTTCGCGCTGCTCGTGCTGCGCTGGGGCCCGGGCGAGGACGCGCTCGGCTGGGTCAGCGACCGCGTCGAGTCGCTCATCGGCTACGCCGGCGAGGGGACGGCGTTCGTCTTCGGCCCGCTGCTCGAGGTGGGGGGTGAGAACCAGACGATCTTCGCGCTGCAGGTGCTGCCGGTCATCGTCTTCCTGGGCGCCCTGGTGGGCCTGCTCTACTACCTGCGCGTCATCCAGTGGGCCACGTTCATCGTCGGCGGCGCGCTCTCGAAGCTGCTCGGCGTCGGCAAGGTCGAGTCGCTCTACGCCTCCACGGTGATCTTCCTCGGCCAGAGCGAGGCGCCGCTGATGGTGCAGGGCTACCTGCACCGGCTGCGGCAAGGCCAGCTGTTCACGATCATGTCGGCCGGCTTCGCCGCCGCGGCCGGCTCCACGCTGGTCGGCTACTCGCTGCTCGGCGCGCCGCTGGAGTACCTGCTCGCCGCGACGGTCATGAACGCCCCGGCCTCGCTGCTGATCGCCAAGCTGATGTGGCCGGACGACGCCCCCGAGCTGCCCCTCGACCGGCGCCCGGACGACGCACCCCCGGCCGACCGCGCCGCCCAACCGGAGGATGAGCCGGAGGAGGAGCCCGACGTCCGCGACGTGCGCGACGAGGAGTCGGCCAACCTCATCGACGCGCTCGGCCGCGGCGCCATGGCCGGCGGGAGGATCGCGGTCACCGTGCTGGCCCTGCTCATCGCGTTCGTGGCGGTGGTCGCGCTGGCCAACGGCATCCTCGGCGCGGTGGGCGGCTGGTTCGGCGTCGACGACCTCACCTTCGAGCGCATCCTCGGCTGGGCGGTCTCGCCGCTGGCCTGGCTGCTCGGCGTCCCGTGGTCGGAGGCCTCGCAGGCCGGGTCGTGGATCGGCCAGAAGACGGTGCTCAACGAGTTCGTGGCCTACGCCGACTTCGGACCCTCGGTCGGCGACCTCTCCCCCGTCACCGTCGCCGTGGTCACCTTCGCGCTCGCCGGGTTCGCCAACTTCTCCTCGATCGCCATCCAGATCGGCACCATCGGCTCGCTCGCGCCCGACCGGCGCGCCGAGGTCGCACGGCTCGGCCTGCGGGCCCTGCTGGCCGGCAGCCTGGCGAACCTCGCCAACGCCGCCATCGCGGGCGTCGTCATCTCGTTGTAGAGCTGGGCCGTCGGCGGCACGCCGTTCGGCCCGATCCCGCACAATGTGCCCTGTGGCGGGAGGCAAGCGGGCGGGTGCGCGCCCGAAGCGGCGGTTGCGCCCCGGCCTGCTCGTGCTCGCCCTCGGCGTCACCGCGGCGGTGGTGGCGTGGGGCTACCTGGTCCTCGCCGCCATCGACTTCGGCGCCACCGCCCGCGGCGGTGACGACGACGCCTGGTGGTTCCTCGGCCTGGCCTCGCTCGGGGCGGTCGCGTGCCTGTTCCTGGCCCTGCTGCTGCTCGCCCGGATCGCCCGCGCGATCGGCCTGACCCGACCGCCCGAGCGGGACGACGCGGCGTCGTCGACGCCGTCCGCGCCCGGCGGCCGGCGCGCCGCCCGCTGACCCCCGCGGGGGATTCTCTGCGCGATCGGCCCCACGACGGCCCGCACTGACCTAGCCTGCGGGGATCGACCGGCGCCGACCGCCCGCCGGCAGACCCCGGGAGCACGTCGTGGGCAGGAAGCACCAGGTCGCGGTGACGGAGGCCTCCGTCGACGGCGAGACCTACCGCACCACCTGCACCTGCACGTGCGGCTGGCGCGGGGAGTCCTCGGCCACCGGTGAGGCGCCGGCGCTGGCCGCGGCGGCCCGGGTGCGCGTCGACCACCTGCTCGACGCCCACCCCCGCCAGGCCCCCATCGGGTTCCTGCGGCCGCGGGCGGCGGCGCGCTATCGCCATCCCCGCTCGATCAGCGCACCCCACCAGCGGGGCAAGCGGGTGCAGCGCCACGTGGCCTGCGCCTGCGGGTGGACGGCGTCCGCGCGGGCCGGCAGCAACCGCGGCGCCGCGCGCGTGGCCCGGCGCCGCCACACCAACCACGTGACGCTGCAGACCGGCCGGACGCCGTTGCGCGACTACGCGGTGATGGTGGCCGTGGTGCTCGGCGCGGGTGCGGTGCTGGTGGCGATGTTCGCCGTGGCCATGCAGGCCAGCGGGGCCGAGCTCGGCGACCTCGCCTCGTTCCTGGAGTGAGCCGGGCCGGGGACGACCCGGGGACGAATGCGGGGCGGCGCCGTCTTCCCGCGGCGCCGCCCCGACTTCCCCGTGCCCGTCGTCCCCGGGGTCGAGGCGGGGACGACGGCGTGTGTGGCCCGGCCGGCAGGGAATCGCCGGCCGGGACGGCTCAGGAGGCCGGCACCTGCAGCCGCTGGCCGGCGGCGAGGCTCACCGAGTCGAGGTCGTTGAGCTCGACGAGGTGCTGCATGGTGTCGCGGACGTCGCCCTCGACCGCACCGTCGGCGACCAGCTCGGAGGCGAGGCCCCACAGGGTCTCGCCCGGCGCGACCACGACCGTCTCGGTGGCCTCGGGCTGCTCGGTGGCGACCGAGCCCGCGGCGAAGACCAGGCCGATGGCGGCCAGCGCCAGCAGGGTCGCGGCCACCACGGCGAGCCGGCCGCGCCGCGTGAGGCGGTAGACCGGAGCCGGCCGGGTGGGCCGGGTGGGCCGGGTGGAGCGGCTGGCCGGCACGGGGCGGGCGGTGGCGACCGGGCGGGTGGCGTAGGTGGTGCTCATCGGGACTCCTGGGGAAGGGGAAGGGCGTCGATGCGATGTCTAGCGGTGGCCACCGACAACGCCCGCGGACAGCGGGAGGCGGCGGCTTCGCTCACACGTTCGATCGAACACATGAGCGAGACTAGATCAGGTGTTCGAACGTCGCAACCCCTCGTCGTCCGGTCCCGCGGGCCACGACGGCGCGACACGCCGTTCGAACACGTGTTTGAACTCGGGGCGCTTCGGTGAGAACCTGACCGCATGCCGAAGTCCCCGTCCACCTCCTCCGGCCAGCCCGACCGGTCCGCCCCCTCCCGTCGCCGGCAGGTCGCCGAGCTGCCCGACGGCCCGGCCGACGCCACCGGCCTCACGCCGCGCCAGCAGCGGGTGCTGGGCACCATCAAGGACAGCATCGAGCAGCGCGGCTACCCGCCGAGCATGCGCGAGATCGGCGAGGCCGTCGGCCTCACCAGCACCTCCAGCGTCGCGCACCAGCTGCGGGTGCTGGAGTCCAAGGGCTTCCTCAAGCGCGACCACAACCGCCCCCGCGCCCTCGAGGTGTTCCTGCCCGAGGTGATGGCCGCACGCCGCACCCTCGGCCACGCCGACGAGACCGGCATCGACGAGACCGGCATCGGCGATGCCGTCCCGGCCCCCACGAACGTGCCGCTGCTCGGCCGCATCGCCGCCGGCGGGCCGATCCTGGCCGAGGAGCGCTACGACGACGTCTTCCCGCTGCCCAAGCAGCTGGTCGGCGAGGGCGAGCTGTTCCTGCTCGAGGTCTCCGGCGAGTCGATGGTCGACGCCGCGATCTGCCACGGCGACTACGTCGTCATCCGCAAGGAGCAGACCGCCCGCGACGGCGAGATCGTCGCGGCGCTGATCGACGGCGAGGCCACCGTCAAGACGCTGCAGCGCAAGGACGGGCACGTCTGGCTCATGCCGCACAACGCCGCCTTCGACCCGATCGACGGCACCGACGCCACCATCCTCGGCATCGTCACCGCGGTGCTGCGCAAGGTCTGAACCGCTCGAACGTGCGACCAGCACGGCCGACGCCCCGCGCCGACGTCCAGGTGAACACCGGACGACGGCTCGGGGCGTTCGCATGACCCGGGCGTGCTCCGGTCGTTGAATGCGGACGTGAGCCACCTCCCACCGCTCCCCCGCCTGCGCCGCCGGGCGGTGATCGCCGGTGGCGCCGCAGGCACCGTCGGCACCGTCGGCACCGTCGCCGCCAGCGGCGCCGTCGAGCCGCTCGACGCCGCCGCCCTCGAGCCGTCCCCCGAGGGACGCCGCCTGTTCCGCCACGGCGTCGCCTCCGGCGACCCGATGCCCACCCGCGTGGTGCTCTGGACGCGCGTCACCCCCACCGAGGCCAGCCGGCCCGGCTCGGGCCGCGGGCCGGTGGTCGAGGTGACGTGGGAGGTCGCCCGCGACGCCCGGTTCCGACGTGTCGTGCGCCGCGGCACCGTCACGACCGGTCCCGACCGCGACCACACCGTCAAGGTCGACGCCCGCGGGCTGCGTCCGGCGACGTCGTACCACTACCGCTTCACGCTGCGCGGCCACCACAGCCGCGTCGGCCGCACCCGCACCGCGCCCGGTGCCACCGCGACGCCGCGCCGCGTGCGCTTCGGCGTCGTCTCGTGCAGCAACTGGCAGGCCGGGTTCTTCGCCGCCTACCGCGGCCTGGCCCGCCGTGACGACCTGGACGCCGTGCTGCACCTCGGCGACTACCTCTACGAGTACGGCCCGGGCGGCTACGGCGAGGGGCCCGACGAGGTCGACGTCCGCCGCCACGACCCCGCGCACGAGATCGTGAGCCTGGCCGACTACCGGCGCCGGCACGCGCAGTACAAGACCGACCCCGACCTGCAGGACGCCCACGCCCGCCACCCCTGGATCGTCACCTGGGACGACCACGAGGTCGCCAACGACCAGTGGGCCGGCGGCGCGGAGAACCACCAGCCCGGCGAGGGCGGCTACCGCAGGCGCCGCGCCCACGCCCACCGCGCCTACGACGAGTGGATGCCGGTACGCCTCGACTCCACCGCGCGACTCGGCGACGGCACCCGGCTCTACCGGCGGCTGCGGTTCGGCCGCCTGGCCGAGATCAGCATGCTCGACCTGCGCACCTACCGCTCCGAGCAGGTCGAGACCGCCGCGCCGACGCCGGTGCCGGCCGCCGAGGCCGAGGTCAGCGACCCCGACCGCACCATCACCGGCACCGCGCAACGACGCTGGCTACAGCGCTCGCTGGCCCGGCGCGGCTCGCTGTGGAAGGTGGTCGGCAACCCGGTGATGGTCACGCCGGTGACCTTCGGCCAGCTGCCGCGCGAGATCACCGACGCCGTCAACGCCGCCACCGGCGTGGTGCCCGACGACGGCTTCCCCTACAACGTCGACCAATGGGACGGCTACACCGCCGACCGGCGCCGGGTGCTGCGCTTCATCGCCGACCACCAGGTGCAGAACGCGTTGTTCGTCACCGGCGACATCCACTCCGCGTGGGCGGCCGAGGTGCCCTTCGACGTCGGCGCCTACCCGCTGCGGGGCGCCGGCGCGGTCGAGTTCGTGTGCAGCTCGGTCACCTCGAACAACCTCAAGGACATCACCGGCTCTCCGCGCCGCACCACGAGCCTGGCGGTGGAGGCCGCCATCCTGGCCGAGAACCCGCACATCAAGTACCTCAACTTCGACGACCACGGGTTCTGCGTGCTCGACCTGACCGCGCGGCGGGCGCAGATGGACTGGTACGTCATCGGCGAGCGCTCCGACCGGCACACCCGCATCCGCCACGACCGCTCCTTCGCCACCCGCGTCGGCAGCAACCGGGTCGTCGAGGTCGACGGGCCGGTGCGCTGATGTGCGGCGAGACCCCCGGGGCGGGCCCGGGCGCGTTCGAGCGCGGCGCCGCCGACCTCGTCACCGGACGCCGCACCCTGCTGCAGGCGGGCGGCGCCGGCCTGGCGTTCTCCACCGCGGCGGCGCTGGCGCCCGCGCCGGCCTCCGCGGCCGCGCGCACCCGGCGCCGGGCCTACGTGCTCGTCGTCGACGGCTGCCTGCCCGGCGAGGTGGACGACGTCCACACACCGCACCTCGCGGCGCTGCGCGACGGCGGACTGCACCACCCGACGGCGCTGTCGATGCCGGTGATGGAGACCATCCCGAACCACGTGATGATGATGACCGGCGTGCGGCCCGACCGCTCGGGCGTGCCGGCCAACGCCGTCTACGACCGCCGGCGGCGCGCCGTCCGCGACCTCGACCGGCCGCGCGACCTGCAGGCCGACACCGTCATCGAGCGGGCGAACCGGCAGGGGCTGCGCACCGGCACGGTGCTGAGCAAGGAGTACCTCTACGGCATCTTCGGGGGCCGGGCGACGGCACGCTGGGAGCCCCGGCCGATCATCCCGGTCTCGGGCCACGCGCCCGACGAGTTCACGATCCTGGCCGCCACGACGATGGTCGACGAGCTCGACCCGCACCTGATGTTCGTCAACCTCGGCGACGTCGACCGCTACGGCCACTCCGACCCCACCGGCCCGCTCGGGCTGAAGGCGGCCCGACGGCTCGCACTGCGCAAGACCGACGCCTACGTCGGCCGGTTCGTCGAGATGCTGCGCTCGCGCGGCACCTGGCGCGACTCGATGGTCGTCGTGCTCGCCGACCACTCGATGGACTGGTCGCGCCCCGACCGGGTCATCAGCCTCGCCGGGCCGCTCGACGCCGACCCGCTGCTGCGCGGACGCGTGCAGATCGCCGACAACGGCGGCGCCGACCTCCTCTACTGGACCGGCCCGGCCGACCAGCGCGACCGCGCCGTCGAGCGCATGCGTCGCATCGCGCGGGGCCAGCGCGGCGTCCTGGCGGCCTACGACCGGCGGACGCCGTGGCTGCGGCTCGGCCCGCAGGCCGGCGACGTCGTGGTGTTCTGCCGGGCCGGGTGGCGCTTCAGCGACCCCGACCCGGTCACCTCGAACCCGATCCCGGGCAACCACGGGCACCCCGCCACCCGGCCCATCCCGTGGTTCGCCTTCGGCGGCCACCCGGCGGTGCCGCGGCGCCGGGCCTCGCCCGTCGTCGCCTCCACCCTGGACGTCGCCCCCACCGTCGCCGCGTTCCTCGGCCTGCGCGGTGCGCCGCGGGGCGGGTACGACGGCCGCTCGCGGCTGTAGGCGGCTCCGGCCGGACCGAGCGACCGAACCGACCGACGGCCGCGGCTCCGGTTGCCGCGAAGGCTCGGCGCCTGTCGGGGGTCGCGGCTACCGTGGCCTCGCCCTCCTCGCCCGACCCCGGAGCCTCCATGCGCCTGTCCCGCCCGACCAGCCACGCCGCGACCCGTCTCGCCGCGCTGGTCGCCAGCCTCTCCGTCGTCCTCGCCCTCGGTGCCGCACCGGGTGGTGCCGCACCCGCGAGCGGTGACGGCGACGACGCGGCCGCGAAGGGCGCCGCGACCGCACCCGGCGTGGCCCGGGCCGAGGCCGCGCTCGCGCGGGTGCAGGCGATCTTCGCCACCGACGGCAGCCGCAGCGCGGGCCGGGTGCCCGTGGGCACCCGGGTCGACGCCACCATGGCGCTGCGCGAGCTCGCCAACACCCGCAGCCGGCTCTCCGGCGACGACCGCGCCGCCGCCGAGGCGCTGCTGAAGCGGCCGACGTCGTCCGGTGGCGACGGCACGCTCAGCTACGGCTCGGTCAAGGAGGCGCCGCCGTCCTGCACGCCCGACCTGTGCGTGCACTACGTGCGCAGCGGCAAGCACGCGCCCGCGCTGCGCGACGCGAACGGCAACGGCGTCCCCGACTACGTCGACCTCGCCCGCACCACCCTGACCGACGTGCACGACACCTACCTGCGCGCCGGCTACCGCGAGCCCAAGCCCGACGGCACGCGGGGCGGCAACGCCAAGATCGACGTCTACATCGGCGACATCGGCGACCAGGGCGTCTACGGCTACTGCACCTCCGACGAGCCCGAGCCCGACCCCACCCCGTCGAGCTTCGACCGCTGGGCCTACTGCGTGCTCGACGAGGACTACAGCGAGTTCCCCACGAACACGCCCAAGGAGAACCTGCAGGTCACCGCGGCCCACGAGTACTTCCACGCCACCCAGTTCGCCTACGACCGCTACGAGGACGCCTGGCTGCTGGAGGCCACGGCCACCTGGGCCGAGGACGAGCTCTACGACGGCGTCGACGACAACGTCCAGTACCTGCGCTCGAGCCAGATGGCGCGGCCGCGGGTGCCGCTCGACACCTTCGACCAGACCGGCATCCAGTACGGCACCTGGAGCTTCTTCCGGTTCCTCACCGAGAAGTACACGACGTCCCGCGGCGGCCTCCCGACGCTGGTGCTCGACATCTGGCGCAAGGCCGACGGCCGGCGCGGCGCCCCCGACCTGTACTCGTGGCAGGCCGTCGACCGTGTGCTGAAGGCCCGTGGCACGACGGGCGCGGCGCAGCTGGCCGCCTACGGCGCGGCCAACCGCCGCTCGCAGGCGGCCTACGACGAGGGCCGCGCCAACCGCTACCCCACTGCCCCCCTCGGCGCCCGGCGCACCCTGACGACGTCCTCGCGGGTGCTCTCGGCCTCGACGCGGCTGCGTCACCTCACCACCTGGACGGCGCGCGTGCAGCCCGCCTCGGCCGCCCCGAAGGACTGGCGGCTGCGGGTCGCGGTCGACCTCGGTCCGCGCAACCGGGGCCAGGTCGCCCTCGTCACGGTCTACCCGCGCCAGGGTGCGGCCCGGGTCATGAAGCTCGGCCTCGGCCCGGCCGGCGTCGGCTCGAAGGTCCTCGCGTTCGGCCCCGGCCAGACCAAGGCCGTCGAGGTGACCGTCGCCAACGGCAGCGGCCGCTTCACGTGCTGGACCGGCGACCCCTACTCCTGCGCCGGCACCCCGCTCGACGACAACGTGCTCGAGAAGGTCACGCTCACCGCGTTCCGGTGAGCCGACGGCTCCGGGGCCGTCAGACTGCGGCGGCCAGCCGGGCGAGCGCCTTGCGCACGACCTGAGGGTCGCTCGTCGTCCACATCGGCGGCAGGCTGGCGCGCAGGAACCCGCCGTAGCGGGCGGTGGCCAGGCGCGGGTCGAGCATCGCCACGACACCGCGGTCGGTGGTGGTGCGGATCAGCCGGCCGGCGCCCTGGGCGAGCAGGAGCGCCGCGTGCGTGGCTGCGACCTGCATGAAGCCGTTGCCGCCGGCACGGTCGGCGGCCTTCTGCCGGGCGCTCATGAGCGGGTCGTCGGGCCGCGGGAACGGGATGCGGTCGATGAGCACCAGCTGGCAGGTGTCGCCGGGCACGTCGAGGCCCTGCCAGAGGCTGAGCGTGCCGAACAGGCAGGTGTGCGGGTCGCCGACGAACTGCGCGGCCAGCTCGGGCAGCTGCGCCTCGCCCTGGGCGAGGGTGGTCAGGTGCGGCAGGCGGGTGCGCACCTCCTCCGCCGCGCGCTCGGCGGCACGGCGGCTGGAGAACAGGCCCAGGGTGCGACCCTCGGCGGCGTCGACGAGCTCGACGATCTCGTCGAGCTGGGCTTGCACCAGCCCGTCGCGACCGGGCGGCGGCAGGTGTCGCGCGACGTAGAGGATCGCCTGCTGCGGGTAGTCGAACGGCGAGCCGACGTCGAGACCGGTCCAGGGCAGGGCGTCGCCGCCGGGCTTCTTCGTGCCGGGCTCGACACGCTCGGCGGGCAGCAGCCCGACGCTGGCGGCGAGGGCGTCGAAGTCGCCGCCCAACATGAGCGTGGCCGAGGTCATCACCACGGTGGTGTCGGTGAGCAGCTTGTCGCGCATCTGGCCCCACACCTGCAGCGGCGCGATGCACAGCCGCGGCGGCACCCGGCTCTGCGCGCCGGTGCCGCCCTCGGAGAGCCAGAGCACGTCGGCCTGCGAGGCCGCCGCCATGCGCTCGGCGGTGGTGAAGACCTCCTGCACGCCGCCGCGGGCCTGCGTGAGGCCGGCGTCGGGCTCGGCGTCGGCGCTGGGCTTGGGGAAGGCGCTGACGCACGACCGGGCGGCGTCGCGCACCAGCACGAGCGCGTCGTGCAGCTGGGTGGGCACGGTCTCGAAGCGTCCCGGGGCGGTCTCGTCGATGGCGTCGCGCAGGGCGTCGGCGGCGTCGGCGAGGTCGTCCGCCGCGTTCTCGGCGCCTGAGCCGGTCGAGCGGGCGACGTGGCGCTGGGCGCGGCGGGCCGCGCGCTCGACGTCGGCGGCCGACAGCTCGTCGGTGGCGGCCTGCGTCACCCGCGCCACCAGCTCGTGGGCCTCGTCGACGATGGCGACGTCGTAGTCGGGGATCATCGGCACGCCCTCGACGGCGTCGATGGCCAGCAGCGAGTGGTTGGTGACCACCAGGTGCGAGCGGTGGGCTCGCTCGCGGGCCAGCTCGGCGAAGCACTCCTGGCCGAAGGGGCAGCGGGCCGCGCCGAGGCAGTCGCGGTGCCCGACGCTGACCTGGCGCCACTCGCGGTCGGTGTGGCGGGGTGCCCGGTCGCGCTCGCCGGTGCCGCCGCCGTCGGCCTCCTGCTCGGCCCACGAGCGCAGCTCGAGCACCTTCGAGGCCATCGAGCCCTGCGGGACGTCGACCAGCACGCCCTGGTCGTCGGGCACGCCCTCGCGGATGCGGTGCAGGCAGGCGTAGTTGGAGCGGCCCTTGAGCACGGCGTAGGAGGTGTCGACCCCGGCGGGCGCGTCGGGGCCCGAGAGGGCCTCCACCAGCGCCGGCAGGTCGCGCTCGACGAGCTGGTGCTGCAGCGCGAGCGTGGCGGTGGCGACCACCACCCGCTGGTCGTGCATGAGCGCGGGCACGAGATAGGCCAGCGACTTGCCCGTGCCGGTGCCGGCCTGCACGAGCAGGTGCCGCTCGTCGGTCAGCGCGCCGGCGACGGCCTCGGCCATGGCGACCTGGCCGGCCCGCTCGCTGCCGCCCAGCGCGGTGACGGCGCGCGAGAGCACGTCGCGGACGGGGGGCTGCTCGGGCACCGCTGCACCCTAGCCACGACCGGTGACAGCGTGCGGACGCCGTCCCCAGGCCCGTCGCGCCACCTAGGATCGCGGGCGTGCCCGCTCGCCGTCCGTCGTCGCGCAACCAGCTCGTCGTGGCCGTGCTGCTCCTCGCCGCCGGCGCCGTCGCCGCCGTCCGCGCGCTCGACGTGGGCTTCTGGGAGACCACGCGCCGCGGCATCCCGCTCGGGCTCCTCGCCGTCGCCGCCGTGCTGCTCGGGGCCGCGTTCGGCTACCGGGCCCTGCGAGCCCGGCGCGAGGCGGGTCAGCGGGAGTAGGGCTCCAGCTCGCCGGCCAGGTCGGCGTTGGCGCGGCCGACGATCACGGTGCCCTCGGCGGTGTGGTCGAGGGAGTCGATCTCGCCGTGCTGGTGCAGGCGGTCGAGCAGGTCGCCGCGCTCGTAGGGCAGGAGCACCTGGAAGGCGACGCCCGGCCGGGGCAGCTCGCCCTCGATGACGCGCAGGGCGTCCTCGATGCCCTCGCCGGTCTTGGCGCTGACCACCACGCAGTGCGGCTCGTGCTGCCGCAGGCGGGCGAGCACGAGCGGGTCGGCGGCGTCCGCCTTGTTGATCACGACCAGCTCGGGCACCTCGCTCGCGTCGACGTCGGCGAAGACGGCGCGGACGGCGGAGAGCTGGCCCTCGGGGTCGGGGTGCGAGCCGTCGACGACGTGGAGGATGAGGTCGGCCTCGGCGACCTCCTCGAGCGTGGAGCGGAACGCCTCGACCAGCTGGTGCGGGAGGTGCCGCACGAACCCGACGGTGTCGCTCATCGTGTAGACGCGGCCGTCGGCGGTCTGGGTGCGGCGGGTGGTGGGGTCGAGGGTCGCGAACAGCGCGTCCTCCACGAGCACCCCGGCACCGGTGAGCCGGTTCAGCAGCGAGGACTTGCCGGCGTTGGTGTAGCCGGCGATGGCCACGCTCGGCACCTGGTGGCGCCGGCGTCCGGACCGCTTGGTCTCGCGCGTGCCCTTCATGTGGGCGAGGTCGCGGCGCAGCTTGGCGATCTTGTCGTTGATGCGGCGGCGGTCGGTCTCGATCTTGGTCTCACCGGGGCCACGGCCACCGATGCCGCCGCCGTCGGCGCCGACGCGCCCACCGGCCTGGCGCGACAGGTTGCCGCCCCAGCCGCGCAGGCGCTGCTTCATGTACTGCAGCTGCGCCAGCTCGACCTGCGCGCGACCCTCGCGGCTCTTGGCGTGCTGGGCGAAGATGTCGAGGATCAGCGCGGTGCGGTCGACGACCTTGACCTTGAGCCGGTCCTCCAGGTTGCGCAGCTGCGACGGCGCGAGCTCACCGTCGCAGATGACGGTGTCGGCGCCGGTGGCCTTGACGATCTCGGCCAGCCCCTCGACCTTGCCGCGGCCGACGTACGTCGCGGGGTCGGGCTTGCCGCGGCGCTGGTAGATCGCCTCGAGCACCTCGGACCCGGCCGTCTCGGCGAGCAGCCCGAGCTCGGCCATGGAGTTCTCGGCGTCCTGCACGGTGCCGTCGGTCCACACCCCCACGAGGACGACGCGCTCGAGCCGCAGCTGGCGGTACTCGACCTCGGTGATGTCCTCGAGCTCGGTGCGCAGCCCCGCGACACGGCGCAGCTGGTGGCGCTCGGCGAGGTCCATCGCGCCGGTGGTGGGGTCGGGGCCGCCGTCCTCGGGGTCGGGCTCGTCGGCGTAGCCGGAGACGAAGCCGTCGTCCCCGTCATCGGCGTCGGTCTCGGCCCAGTCGGCGGTCTCCTCCAGCTCGGCGTCGAGCGAGAAGTCGGGGGCCTGCGATGCGTTCGTCATATGTGGTCCAGCGTAGGTCGGGCCGGTCAGCCGCGCGAGGCGGTTTACCCGCGCCCGCCTGCTGCTCCGCATCGCTCCAGCCTAGGCAGGCGCCGGGCGTTCCTAGGATCGGGCGCATGACGGACGACGCCGGCGGGCCCGCGCCGGACCCGCGTGCCGCGCTGCCGCCGCTGCCCGACGTCCGGCTGCTCGGGCTGACTGGGGCGCCCGGGGTGGGCAAGTCGACGGTGGCGGCGCTGCTGGGGCGGCCGGTCGTGCCGATGGACGGGTTCCACTACGCCGACGCCGAGCTGGTGCGGCGCGGGCTGCTCGACCGCAAGGGAGCGCCCGAGACCTTCGACGCGCCGGGGTACGCCGCGCTGCTGCGGCGGGTGCGGGCCGGCGAGGACGACGTCGTCGCGCCGTCGTTCGAGCGCGACCTCGAGCAGCCGCTGGCCGGGGCACTGTGGGTGCCGCCGTCCGGGCTCGTGGTCACCGAGGGCAACTACCTGCTGCTGCCGCAGGAGCGGTGGCGGGCGGTGCGTGCGCAGGTCGAGGTGGTCTGGCACCTGCGCGTGGACGACGACCTGCGCCGCGAGCGCCTTCTCGCCCGCCACGTCGCCTCGGGCAAGACCCCCGACGAGGCCCGCGTGTGGGTGGCCCGCGTCGACGACCCCAACGCCCGCCTCGTCAACGCCCAGGCCTCCGCTGCCGACCTCGTGGTCGACCTGACCTGAGCGGTAGTCCCGGACGTTTGCGGGGTTGATTCAGCCGTGCGACCCCGCAAACGTCCGGGACTATCCCAGCGGCACGCACCATCTGCAGATTCGAGCTTCTTGCGCTGCCGCAGTTTGTGCGGCATCGTGGGGGCATGACGATCGAGCCGGACGCCGTGCAGCGAGTGCGAGCCGCGTTGGAGGCCGCCGAGGGACTGGACGCCGACGAGGCGCTCCCCCACCTGCGCGAGGCCGCCGAGCGGCTCGCCGCCCTCATCGACGACTCGATGGCGGCGGCGGTGCTGGAGAAGAAGGCCTCGCTGCGGGCGGCCGGGCAGAAGGCGGGGTTGTCCGAGAACGCCGTCGGGCCGCGGCTCGCGCGCACCGCCCGGCTCGCCCCCTACGCCGACGAGCGGGGACGGGTCACCGCCGCCGGCGTCGAACGGGCCCGCTACGACGCCGAGACCGGCCAGGTCCCGCCGGCCCGGCCCGCACCCGCGGCCGCCGCCCCGATGCGGTTCCGCGCCCGACGTCCCACCGGCTCGTCCTGAGCCCACCCGAGAAGGAGCACGCGATGACCGACCAGACCCTCACCCACCTCTACTTCCTCCTCGACCGCAGCGGGTCGATGCAGTCGATCAAGGCCGACACCGAGGGCGGCTTCGCGGCCTTCATCGAGGAGCAGCAGCAGGCGCCGGGCCGCTGCCGGGCCACGCTCGCGCAGTTCGACCAGCACTACGACGAGGTCTACCGCGACCTCGACGTCGCCGACGTCCCGCCGCTGGTGCTGCAGCCGCGCGGCAGCACCGCCCTGCTCGACTCCATCGGCCGGCTCGTCACCGACGCCGGTGCCCGGCTCGCCGAGCTGCCGGACGCCGAGCGCCCCGGCACCGTGATCGTCGCGATCATGACCGACGGCATGGAGAACGCCAGCCGCGAGTGGTCGCACCCGGCCGTCAAGGCACTCATCGAGCAGCAGACCGGCCAGTACGGCTGGCAGTTCATGTACATGGGCGCCGACCAGGACGCCATCGAGGTGGGCACCTCGCTCGGCGTCTCCGCCGACCACTCCCTCACCTACGGCCGCGGCCGCAGCCGCGAGGCGCTGCGGCTGAAGGGCGAGAAGGTGCGCGCCATGCGTGCCTCCCGCATGACCGACGCAGGCGCCCCGATGCCGGCCTACACCGCGCAGGAGCGCCGCGACGTCGAGTGACCCGTCGCTCAGGGGCGACGGGTCGGCGTCAGGACTCGCCGATGCCGGCGTCGCGGGCCCGGACGACGGCCTCGGCGCGGGTGCGGGCCCGCAGCTTGGTCAGGATGTCGCTGACCCGGTTGCGCACGGTCTTCTCGGAGAGGAACAGCCGCCGCGCGATGCTCGCGTTGTCGAGGCCGCGGGCCATGAGGTCGAGCACCTCGCGCTCGCGGGCGGTGAGGTCGGGGAACGCCTCCGCGGCGGCCTGGCCGACCGCCGCGGTCGAGAAGAATCGCACCACCTGCTCGGC
Organism: Nocardioides marinquilinus; assembly: GCF_039543705.1. Lineage (NCBI taxonomy): Bacteria > Bacillati > Actinomycetota > Actinomycetes > Propionibacteriales > Nocardioidaceae > Nocardioides > Nocardioides marinquilinus. The sequence goes on along the minus strand of NZ_BAABKG010000002.1, from coordinate 388,521 downwards.
CACCTTCGGCCCGAAGACGGCCTCACCGCGCGCGACGCCCTCGACGACCCGCAGCACGTCGTCCCCGCCCGACTCCTTGAGCAGGTAGCCGCGCGCGCCGGCCCGCAGCGCGGCGAAGACCGAGTCCGCGTCCTCGCTCATCGTCAGCACGACGACCTTGACGTCGGGGTGCTTCTCGGTGAGGCGAGCGGTGGCGGCGAGGCCGCCGATGCCGGGCATCCGCAGGTCCATCAGGACGACGTCGGGCCGGCGCTCGGCCCCCAGACCTGACACGGCGGCGAGCGCCTCCTCGCCGCTGGCGGCCTCGCCGACGACCTCGAGGTCGGGCAGGTCGCCGAGCACGGCGAGCATGCCGGCGCGGAACAGGGCGTGGTCGTCGACCACGAGGACGCGGATCACGGTGACTCCTGGCTGGTGGGGTCGAGGGGCGGGTCGAGGGGCGGGTCGAGGGGCAGGTCGAGGGGCAGGGTGAGGACGACGACGGTGCCGCCGCCGGGGGCGGGGTGGTGCTCGAGCCGGCCGCCGACCTCGGCGGCGCGCTCGCGCATGCTGGTGAGCCCGACGCCGGCGCGCGGGTGGTGGGGCATGCCGCGGCCGTTGTCGCTGACGGCGAGCCGCACGTGGCCGGCCTCGCGCTGGGCGTCGACCCGCACCCGCGAGCAGGAGCTGTGCCGGACGGCGTTCGCCACCGACTCGGCGGCGATGGCGTAGGTGGCCACCTCGGAGGCGGCGGGGAGGTCGGCGAGCTCGTCGACCTGCGCGTCGCCGCTGATCGGCTCCAGCCCGGCGACCAGCTGGCGCAGCGCGGCGCTGAGCCCGATCTGGTCGAGGATCGGTGGTCGCAGGCCGTGCGAGACGGCGCGCACCTCGGCCACGGTCTCGCGCAGCCGGTCGCGGATGACGGCGGCCTGCGCGGCGTCCGGGCCCTCGTCCGCGCCCTCGCCGCCGGCCCGCCGCAGCCGCGCGGCCAGCACGTCGGCCTGCAGCGCGATCGCCGCGAGCGACGGGCCGACCCCGTCGTGCAGGTCGTTGCGCAGCCGGCGCCGCTCCTCCTCGCGCGCCCGCACGATCGACGCACGGCTCTGCTCGACGTCGGCCACCAGCTGCGCGGCGTAGGCGAGCATCCCGGCGCGGGACGCCGACTCCTCCAGCGCGCGCCGCTCCTGGGCGGTGAACCCGTCGCCCTCGCGGCGCGGCGCGACGACGAGCGCGCCGACGACGCGCCCCATGGCGGCGGCGTCGAGCGGCAGCACGTGCGCGGGCCGCTCACCGGTCTCGGCCACGACGGCGCCGCCGGTGCCCTCGAACCCGGCGTAGGGCAGCCGCAGGGTCGCGCGGACGGCGTCCACCAGCTCGCGCAGCGCCTCGCGCGGCTCGGCCGCCTCCGAGACGGCCTCGGCGATGCGGTGGCTGAGCAGGGCGGCGTCCTGCCGCTGCGGGAACCAGCGGCGGTCGATCCAGTGCTGCACCACCGCCCGGACCAGGACGGCGGCCACCGCGAGCCCGGCGACGAGCAGGGCGCCGCGGCGGGTGCCGGCGACCTCGGGGTCGAGGCGCAGCAGCAGCCAGGTGCCGCCGGCCACCACCGCACCGAGCACGACGAGGAAGACCAGCGTGCGGTTGAGCACGACGTCGACGTCGAAGAGCCGGTGCCGCACCACCGCGACGGCGATGGCGGCCGGCGGGGCGAGCAGGGCGACGTCGAAGAGCACGTCGGTCGAGACCGCCGAGACCGCCAGGCCCACGAAGAGCACGACGCCGCCGAGCACGAACCACTGCAGCTGGGTGCGCTCCACGCCCACCGAGCGCCGCAGCCGCAGCACCAGGCCGAGGATCGCGCCGCCGATGCCGACGAGGTTGCAGTAGACGGCGCTCGCGGCGACCACGTAGTTGAGCGGCTCGAGGGCGGGGACGTCGATCGGGTTCGAGATGGCGAGGTCGACGTCGGTGCCGCCGGGCACCAGCATCCGGCTGACCGTCAGCGCGCTCGCGGCCACCACGACCGAGATCGCGAAGCCGCGCCAGCGCGGCGACGGCAGCCGGCCGTCGGGGAACAGCAGCGGCACCAGCGGCAGGACGAACAGGTAGACCGCGAAGCCCCACATCGACGTCCAGTCGCTGAACGCCGAGAGCGGCAGGTCGGAGACGTGGTGGTTCCAGATGCTGTACTCGCCCAGCAGCTGGTAGGGCGAGATCGCCGAGACGCCCACGAGCAGCCAGCCGCATCGGTTGCGCGGGTCGGCGCGGACGACGAGCAGCCCGGCCAGCGGCCAGGTGCTGCCGAAGACCAGGCTCGCCCACGCGACCGGCGGCACGTCGTCGCTGCGGGCCTCGGCGGCCCAGTGCAGCGCCACGGCCCCGACGCCGGTGACCAGCGAGACGACGACGCACGCGAGCGCCAGGCAGCGCAGTCGCTCGTCGGTCGGGGCGGTGGTCACGGCGGCATGGTGGCACCGTCCCGGGCGTCCCGGGAACGGATCCGGGCGAGCCTCCCGCCAGGTCGGGGACGCAGTCCCTACGACCCGGGACGGCTCCCGCCACAGCCTGCTCCTCGTCACCACGCAGCCGGCCCGACCGGGCCGCACCCACCAGGAAGCAGGAACCACGATGACCACGCTCACAGCCCCCACGGCCACCACCTCGGCCGAGACCCCCACCCTCGGCCGCGGCCGCTGGCCGCTGCTCGGCGTGGCCGCGGGCATCACCGGCACGATCGCCACGCTCGCCCTCGACGTCCACCCGAGCATGTCGTCGCCCGACGACCCCTACACCGCGGCCGTCGTCGACGAGATCAGCTCGGGCAAGGCCCACGCCAGCGTCATCCTCGGCTACGTCACCGTGGCGCTGCTGCTGGTGCTGGCCGCCGCGTGGCGCCGCCACGTCGAGCCGCGGGCGCTGGCCAGCACGGCGGCCCGCGTCGTCCCGCTCGGCCTCACCGCCGCCGCCGGCGCACTCGCCCTCGGCTACGGCTGGCGCGGCGCGCTGGGCCTCTACCTCGGCAACGAGGGCGGTGCGTTCGACCGCGAGGGCCTCTACACGCTGTTCGTGCTCAACGACTTCGGCGCCTACATCGGCTACCTCGGCGTGACCGTCGCCGCCGGCGCCGTCGCCTGGATGTCGCTGCGCGAGCGCCTGGTCTCCCGCTGGATCGGCGTCGTCAGCATCCTGCCGATCCTCCCCGTGGTCGTCACCGTCGCCGCCTTCGGCCTGCCCGGCTTCCCCGGCGTCAGCAGCGGCCTGTTCCTGGTCGTCGCCTTCGCCGGACTCGCCTTCGGCCGCAGCCCCATCAACCGCTGAGGTCGAAACCGCGCTGACCCGTCAGACATGTCTGACGGGTCAGCGTCGTGTCAGGCTCGGGGGGTGCGACGGGTGGTGGTGGCGGTGCTGCTGGTGGTCGCGGGGTGCTCGACGGCTCCGGACGACGAGCCCGCGCCCGCTCCGTCGTCGGCGCCGTCGACGACCCCCGGCCGGACGCCGTCGGCACCGGTCGACCCGATGCCCACCCCGACCTCCACCCCGACCCCCGAGCCACCCGGGCCGGTCACGATCGCGGTGGCGGGCGACGTCCACTTCGAGGGGACGCTGCGGTCGCGGCTCGACGACCCGACCACCGCGCTGGCGCCGGTGACGCGCGACCTCGCCGCCGCCGACGTCGCGATCGTCAACCTCGAGACCTCGCTCGGCCGCGGCGGCAGCCCCGACCCGAGCAAGCGCTACACGTTCCAGGCCCCGCCGGCCGCGCTCGACGCACTCGCCGCGGCCGGGGTCGACGTCGCGGCGATGGCCAACAACCACGCCCTCGACTTCGGTCGCGAGCCGCTGCCGGGTGCCTTCCGCGCCATCGACGCCGCCCGCACCGCCGACCCGCCGCTCGCCGTCGTCGGCCTGGGCCGCGACGTCGACGAGGCCTTCGCCCCGGCCGAGCTCGAGGTCGACGGGACGACGGTCGCCGTCCTCTCGGCCACCCGCGCCGACCTCGACCCCACCGCCGACCCCACCGGCGACTTCGCCGCCACCCCCGATCGGCCCGGCACCGCCGACGCCGTCGGCCCGGCCGGCACCCGCCGGCTGCTGCGCGCCGTCGAGCGCGCCGACCGCGACGCGGACGTCGTCGTCGCCTACCTGCACTGGGGCGTGCAGGGCGAGCGCTGCCCCACCGACGACCAGCGGCGCCTCGCCTTCGACCTGGCCGCCGCCGGCGCCGACGTCGTGGTCGGCAGCCACGCCCACCTGCTGCAGGGTGACGGCCGGCTCGGGCCGGGCTACGTGGCCTACGGGCTGGGCAACTACGCCTGGTACACGCAGAGCGGCGCGACGGCGAGCACGGGCGTCCTCACCCTGGACGTGCGGCCCGCGGCGACACGGGGCGGTCGCGCCCGGGTCACGAGAGCGCGGTGGAGCCCGGCGCTCATCGGCGCCGACGGCCTGCCGCGACCGGTGCGCGACCGCAGCGCCTTCGACGCCACCCGCGCCGACCTGCAGGCCTGCGCCGGGCTCGGCTGACGCGCGGCCGGCTACTTGGGGGGCATCCGGATGCCGCCGTCGAGGCGGACCGTCTCACCGTTCATGTAGGAGTTCGTCAGGCACTCGACCACCATCGAGGCCAGCTCGTCGGGCACGCCGAGCCGCTTCGGGAACAGCACCGACTCGCCCAGCTTGGCCTTGAACGCCTCGGCCTGCTCGCCCTCGCCGTAGATCGGGGTGTCGATGAGGCCCGGCGCCACGGTGTTGAGCCGGATGCCGGCGGCCGAGAGGTCGCGGGCCACCGGCAGCGTCATGCCGACCACGCCGCCCTTGGACGCCGAGTAGGCCGCCTGGCCGATCTGGCCGTCGAACGCGGCCACGCTGGCCAGGTTGACGATCGCGCCGCGGCACCCGTCGGCGTCGGGCTCGTTGTGGCTCATCGCGGTGGCGGCCTGGCGCACCATGTCGAAGGTGCCGATGAGGTTGATGGCGATCACCTTGGTGAAGGCGCCGAGGTCGTGCGCGGTCTCGAGCGTGCCCTCGCGGCCCACGGTGCGCTGCGCCCAGCCGATGCCGGCGGAGTTCACCACCGCGCGCAGCGGTGCGATCTCGGCGGCGACGCGGACGGCGTCCCCCACCTGCGCGGTGTCGGTGACGTCGACCTGCGCGAACACGCCGCCGATCTCGTCGGCGAGCGCCTCGCCCTTCTCGGCCTGCAGGTCGGCGACGACGACCGTCGCGCCCCGGGCGGCGACCTGACGCGCGACGGCGGCGCCGATGCCCGACGCGGCGCCCGTGACGATGGCGGAGGATCCGGTGAGTTCCATGCTCGCGAGCATAGGGACGCCGTCGGCCCCGCTCAGAGGTCGGTCGTGCCCCGCGCCACGATGACCGCCGGGCCGGTCATCAGCACCCGGCCGCCCTCGGTGCGGCGGATGGTGAGCGGGCCACCGGGCTGGTCGACGCGGTAGTCGACGTCGGGGCCGGCGCCGTCGGCCTCGGCGGCGGCGACCATCACCGCGCAGGCGCCGGTGCCGCAGGCCTGGGTCTCGCCCGAGCCCCGCTCGTGCACGCGCATCGCCACGTGGTGCTCGCCGCGGCGGACGACGAACTCGACGTTGACGCCGTCGGGGTAGCGCTCGGGGTCGTGGTCGGGTGCCTCGCGCAGCGGGCCGGCGTCGGCCAGGTCGTCGACGAACGCCACGGCGTGCGGGTTGCCGACGTCGACGTGGACGGCGTCCCAGCGGCGCTCGCCGACGGCGACCCGGGTCGCGCCGAGCAGCCGGGGCACGCCCATGTCGACGGTGACCCGGCCGTCCCGGCCATCGGCCCCCGCGTCGACGGTGACGTTCTTGACGCCGTCGCGGGTGTCGATCAGCAGCGGGTGCCCGGTCTGCTCCAGCCCCTCGTCGACGAGGTGACGGGCGAAGACCCGGATGCCGTTGCCGCACATCTCGGCGACCGACCCGTCGGCGTTGCGGTAGTCCATGAACCATCGGTCGTCACGGCGGACGACGCGCAGCACGCCGTCGGCGCCGATGCCGCCACGCCGGTCGCACAGCGCGCGCACCCGCTCGGCGGCGAGGTCGCCGTGGACGCTGCCGTCGTGGTCGGGCAGCAGCACGAAGTCGTTGCGGGTGCCGTGGCCCTTCAGGAAGGGGTAGGAGCCGGTCACGGCGACGTGGGGTCCGGCTCGCCGTAGAGGCCACGCTCGTAGCGCTCCGGGCTGTAGTAGTCGTCGAGCTCGGCGAGCGTGCGCGCGTCGCGCTCGACCTCCTTGGCCACCACGGCCCGGCGCGGCACCGCGGCGGTCGGCGCCCAGGTCTCCGGGTCCCACAGCTGGGAGCGGATGAACGCCTTGGCGCAGTGGAAGAACACGTCCTCGATCTCGACGACGACGGCGAGCAGCGGGCGCTGCCCCCGCACCGCCATGTCGTCGAAGAACGGCGCGTCGGAGACCAGCCGGGCGCGGCCGTTGACGCGCAACGTGTCGCCACGGCCGGGGATGAGGAAGTTCAGCCCGACGTGCGGGTTGACCACCATGTTCTTGTAGCCGTCGACCCGCTTGTTGCCGGGCCGCTCGGCCAGCGCGATGGTGCGGTCGTCGATCACGTGCACCAGCGAGCCGGCCGGGTCGCCCTTCGGGGAGGCGTCGCAGCGACCGTCGGCGTCGGCCGTCGCCATCACGCAGAACGGCGAGGCGGCCAGCCACTGCCGGTCGACGTCGAGCAGCGCCGGACGTCCCTTGTCACGGGCCCGCGCGTTCGGCACGCCGACGAGCGCGACCAGCGCGTCGACGTCGGTGATCTCGGTCCACTCCGCCGTGCTCGTCACCCCACCACGGTACGGCGTGCGGCCCCTCAGCGCGGCCGTAGTACGACCGCAGAGCCGCCGCCCCGACGTCGCGGCTCGGCCACGGCCGTCATCAGCCCGCGCGGACCGAGCTCGATGCCGGTGACGGCGCCGATCTCGGCCTCGCTGGTGAACTGGTCGCCCGACGGCACCACGCGGTGGCCGTAGCGGCCCAGGATGCGCTTCCACCGCTGCACGAACGCCGGCTCGGCCGAGACCTCGGGCTCGTTGCGCTGCGACGCCCGCGGCGCGGCCACCGCCTGCGGCAGCGTGAACCCGCGCTCATAGCGGTTGACCAGCACCTGCAGAACCGTGGTGATGATCGTCGAGCCGCCCGGGGAGCCCAGCGCGAGCACCGGCCGGCCGTCGCGCAGCAGCATCGTCGGCGACATCGAGCTGCGTGGCCGCTTGCCGGGCTGGATGCGGTTGGGGTCGCCGCGCTCGTAGGTGAGGCTGAAGTCGGTGAGCTCGTTGTTGAGCAGGAAGCCGCGCCCCGGGACGACGATGCCCGACCCGCCGGTCTGCTCGATCGTCAGCGTGTAGGACACGACGTTGCCCCACCGGTCGGCCACCGTCAGGTGGGTCGTCGAGAGGCCCTCGTGGTCGTCGGCCGCCGGCGCCCGCCCGGACGGCGTGCCGCACCGCCCGTCGGCCCGGCGGGGGTCGCCGGCCGCCACCGGCTTGCGCAGGGCGCGGCGGGGGTCGACCCGGCAGGCCCGCTCGTCGCCGAAGCGCTGCGAGAGCAGCTGCCGCACCGGCACGTCGACGAACCGGGCGTCGCCGAGGTAGGCCGACCGGTCGGCGAAGGCCAGCGCGCTCGCCTCGAGGTAGCGGTGCAGCACGTCGCGCGGGGCGGCGTCGCGCAGGCCCAGCCGCTCGAGGATGTTCAGCGCCTCGCCCACCGTCGTCCCGCCGCTGGACGACGGCGCCATGCCGACCACGTCGAAGTCGCGGTAGCGGGTCTTCGTCGGCCGCTGCACGAGCGCCTCGTAGCGGCGGAAGTCACCGGGCCGCAGGTAGCCGGGCGGCACCGGCAGGTCGGTGCCGCGGGTCGTCGGCGGCCGCTGCACCACGCGCGAGATCTGCCTCGGCAGCGCGCCGCGGTAGAACATCCGCGGGTGCCGCCCGAGCGCCCGGTAGGTGCGGGCGAGGTCGGGGTTGGCGAACCGGGTGCCGACGCGCGGCAGCCGCCCGCCGGGCAGGAACAGCCGCCGGCTCGAGGTGAACGCGGCGAACCGCTCGCGGTTGTCGGCGGTCTGCGAGCGGAAGGTGCGGTCGACCACGAACCCGCGCTGCGCCAGCCGCGCCGCCGGCCGCAGCACGGCAGCCAGCGGGCGGGTGCCCCACCGCCGCAGGGCGGTGTTCCACGTGGCGGGGGTGCCGGGCACGCCCACCGAGACGCCGCTGGTGACCAGGTCGGGGAAGAACGGGTAAGGCTCGCCCGTGCCGGGGTCGACGAACGCGTCGCGCGGGATGGCGCGCGGCGCGGTCTCGCGGCCGTCGATGGTGTGCACCCGCCCGCTGCGGGCGTCGTAGTAGACGAGGTAGCCGCCCCCGCCGACGCCGGCGCTGTAGGGCTCGGTGACCCCCAGCGCCGCGCCGGTGGCGACCGCCGCGTCGACGGCGTTGCCGCCGCGGCGCAGCACGCCCAATCCGATGCGCGAGGCGTCGGCGTCGACCGACGTGACGGCCCCGCCCCGCCCGACCGCCGTGGCCTTCTTGCGCGGTGGCTTCTCGCGCGCGGGAGCCGCCGCCGCGGTCGCGGGCGAGGTGACCGCGGCGGCCGGGACACCGTCCGCGACGGTGGCGGGAGCGGGCGGCACGACGCTCAGCGCGAGCGTGCCCGCGAGCAGGCCGGTGAGGAGAAGGGGACGACGACGCATGGCAGGCCTCCGAGGGTGCGGTGCCCGCACGCTGCCAGCGACCACCGACAGTCCGGCTCACCCGGCCCGGCGAGCGCCCCGATCTAGCGCAGCCCGGGGTGGTTGCGCGCCAGCACCGGCAGCAGCAGCGTGCGCGGCGTGACCTGCGACAGCGCGGCCGCCACCTTGTTCACCGTGCCCGGGACGACGACCAGCCGGCCCCGCGACAGCCCGTCGACCGCGGCCCGCGCCACGTCGGGGGCCGAGACCCACATCGGCTCGGGCAGCGCCTTCTTGGCCTCGCCGGTGGTGAAGCCGGCGCGCTCGCCGAACCCGGTCTCGACCGGCCCGGGGCACAGGCACGTCACGCTGACGCCGCGGCCCTTCAACTCGGCGGCCAGGCTCTGGGTGTAGCTCAGCACGAACGCCTTGCCGGCGCCGTAGCCCGCTTGGCCGGGCAGCGGCTGGAAGGCGGCGGTCGAGGCCACGTTGAGCACCGCGCCCGCGCCCCGGGCCACCATGCCGGGCACGAACCGGACGCAGAGGTCGGCGACGGCGACGACGTCCAGCTCGAGCATCGACAGCTCGGCGTCGGGGTCGGCGTCCGCGACCGGGCCGAGGGTGGAGAACCCGGCGTTGTTGACCAGCACGTGCGGCACCAGGCCGCGGGCCTCGACGGCGCCGAGCAGCCCGGCGCGCGCCGAGCGGTCGACGAGGTCGGCGGCGAACACCTCGACCCGCACGCCCAGCTCGCGCAGCTCGGCCGCCACCGCCTCGAGCCGGCCCGCCGACCGCGCCACCAGCGTGACGCCGTGGCCGCGTCGGGCCAGCTCGCGGGCGATCTCGGCGCCGATGCCACCGGAGGCCCCGGTGACGACGGCGGTGCGGTCGGGCTGCGGGTCGGGGAGCGACATCCCCGCAGCCTAGGAGGGCGGTGCGGACCGGCTCAGTGCCCGGCGGGCACCTGCTCGCCGTCGCCGGCCACCCGGCCCGGCATGAACAGCGCCAGGACGACGACCACGAGCGCGAGCGCGGCGCCGACGCCGAAGCCCCACCGCATGCCGCCGACGTGGGCGCTCAGCTGGTCGACGCCGTCGGCCAGCAGCGCGCTCTCGCGGGCCGAGAGCACCGCGACCACGACGGCGGTGCCCATCGCCGCGGCGACCTGCTGCAGCGTGCCCAGCATCGAGCTGCCGTGGCTGTAGAGCTCGGGCGGCAGCGAGCCGAGGCTGACGGTGAAGACCGGCGTGAACACCGCGGCCAGCGAGACCATCAGCAGCACGTGCACCGGCAGCACCAGCCACACCGACATCGCGGCGTCCACGCGGGTGAACAGTGCCAGCGCGACGAAGACGCCGATCGAGCCCGGGACGACGAGCGGGCGGCCGCCGTAGGCGTCGTAGAGCCGGCCGACGCGTGGGCCCAGCAGACCCATCGCAAGACCGCCGGGCATCACCAGCAGGCCGGTCTCGAGCTCGGAGAGCCCGTGCACGTTCTGCAGGAACAGCGGCAGCAGGATCATCGAGCCGAGCATCGCCATGAACGCCACCGACATCAGCGACAGGCCGATGAGGAAGGGCCGCTGGCGCAGGGTGCGCAGGTCGAGCAGCGGGGCGCCGACGCGCTGCAGCGCGAGCTGGCGCAGCACGAAGGCGGCGATCGAGCCGAGGCCGACGGCGAGCGCCGTCCACGGCAGCCAGCCCGGGCCGGAGTCGCCGCCGAGCTGCGAGAGGCCGTAGACCAGCGGGCCGAAGCCGGCGGCCGACAGCAGCACGCTGACCCAGTCGACGCGACCGGGCCGGGTCTCGCCGACGTCGGTCAGCTTCGAGAGCCCCACGAGCGCGATGACCACCGCGATCGGCAGGACGACGCCGAACATCCAGCGCCAGCTGGCCACGTGCAGGATCACGCCCGAGACGGCCGGGCCGAGCGCCGGCGCCACCGACATCGCCAGCGTCACGTTGCCCATGACGCGGCCGCGGTCGGCCGCGGCGACGACGGTCATCAGGGTCGTCATCAGCAGCGGCATCATCACCGCGGTGCCGGCGGCCTGCACGATGCGCGCGGCCAGCAGGATCTCGAAGCTCGGCGCGAGCGCGGCGAGCAGCGTGCCGGTGCTGAAGACCGCCATCGCCGTGCCGAACGCCTGCCGGGTGGTGACCCGCTGCAGGAACCAGCCGGTGATCGGGATGACGACCGCCATCGTCAGCATGAACGCGCTGGTCAGCCACTGGGCGGCACGCTCGTCGACGCGGAACTCGGTCATCAGCCGCGGGATCGCGTTGACCATGATCGTCTCGTTGAGGATCACGATGAACGTCGCGGCGACGAGCCAGCGCAGGACGCCGTAGTCGGCCTGGGCGCCGACCTCGGTCGCCGGGCTGGCCGGGCTCGCCGGGCCGGCCGGGCGTGCCGGCACCTGCGGGGTCTCGGGGGTGGTGGTCATGGTGTCTCCGACTCTCTCGGACCACCGAACTCATCGGCCACCGGTTTGTGTTCCCCGTCGTCTCCCGGGATGTGGCGGACGACGCCGTCCGGCCGGTTCACCACCGGGTCGGCGGGCCGACGACGTCGTAGGTCGCCACCACGAACGCGCCGTTGCGGCCGAGCTCGGTCAGCCGCAGCTCGTAGCGCCGCGGAAACAGCGGCCGGCCGGCGCCGAGGGTGACCGGCGCGATCGAGAGCAGGACGTCGTCGAGCATCCCGGCCTCGGCGAAGTCGGCCGCGAGCGCGCCACCGCCGACCATCCAGACGTCGAGGTCGCCGGCCGCCTCCTCGATCGCGGCGCGGTGCTCGGCGGGCGGGCCCGCGACGAACCGCACCCCGTCGTCCAACGGCTCGAGCTCGCGGTGGGTGAAGACGAAGCAGGGCATCGCGTAGGGCCAGGCCTCGCCCTTCTCGCGCAGGTGGCGGGCGACCCACTCGTAGGTCGTCGCGCCCATGACGGCCGCGCCGATCGTGCCGATGAACTGCTCGTAGGTGCCGGGCGCGCCCGTCTCGCCGCTGCCGTCGTCCTGCTCCTGCACGAACAGCCAGTCGAGCGAGTCGTGCTCGTCGGCCAGGTAGCCGTCGAGCGTGGTGGCCGTGTAGTAGCGGTAGCGGGTCACGCGCCGGCCCCCTGCCCGCGCAGCCACATGATCGGGTCGCCGTCGTCGACCTCGTGCCCCGCCGCGCGCAGCAGCTGCCGCGCCGACTGGCGGCGGTGGGCCGAGAACGTCAGCACGTGCGCGAGCACGCTCGCCAGCTGGAAGCTCTCGGGCGGGTCGCAGAGCGCGTCGACCAGCAGGTCGTCCCACGCGCCGCGGCGGTCGACGTCGCGCCAGGTGGCCAGCCAGCGGCCGGAGACGTCCTCGTGGCGGGCGCGCAGCTCGTCGAGCCCGTCGCCGCCGGGGTCGGGCAGGTCGTGCCCCTCGATCGAGGCCAGCCAGATCTCCTTGGTCGCCACGAGGCGGTGCAGGACGGCGGCCAGCGAGGCCTCCTCGCCGTCGAAGGTCAGCACGGTGTGGCCCGGGAGCCGGACGCGCCGGTACTCCTCCTCGGTGACGGCCTCGGCGTGGTCGAGCAGGTCGCGGGTGTCGTCGAGGTCGTGGCCGACGAGCTGCTGGGTCAGGGGGTTCACGCTGGTCTCCTGGGCGTCGACCCACAGCGACGTGGGCGGGTGGAAGTGGATGCCGTTGGGCGCGGGCAGCCACCGGGCGGCCGCGGGGGTGCTGGGCGGGTGACCGAAGGCGCGGGCGAACGCCCGGCCGAAGCCCTCGACCGACCCGTAGCCGGCCGCGAAGGCCGCGTCGGTGACCGTCGTCCCGGTGCGCAGCTGCCAGGCGGCGCGCTCGAGCATGACCCGCCGCCGCAGGGCCACCGGCGGCTCGCCGGTGCCGCGGCGCAGCTGACGGCTGAAGTGGAACGGGCTCGCGAACGCGCCGCCCGCCATCTCCTCCAGGCTGCCGTGCCGCTCGTCGAGGACGGCGTCGAGCAGCTCGCGCAGCCGGTCGCGCCCCTGGTCCATGCGCCCCATCGTCGCGGTGCGGCGTCCGGGTGCGCCCGACCGTTCTTGCTCGGCCTCGGGATAGATCGCTGCCCCATCAACGTCCGGAGGCGCTCCTGACGTTGATGGGGTGACGATCTATCCCAAATCACGTCAACCACGTCTTGACGCGCGACCCCCGTCAAGGCAGGGTTGACGCATGGCCTACCCCTCCCTCCCCGAGCTCGTGCGGTCCGTCGAGGCGGCGGCACCGGGCGCGCCGCCGCTGCGCCGTCTCACGCTCGCCGTCCTCGCCGCCGACGAGCTCGGCCGCACCGCCGACGACCTCGTCGGCCACTTCGTCGGCCAGGCGCGCGAGGCCGGGCTCCCCTGGGCCGAGATCGGCGCGGCGATGGGGGTGACCAAGCAGGCCGCGCAGCAGCGCCACGTGCAGCGCGCCCAGGGTGCGGACGACGACCTCGCCTCGATCACCGGCCTGGACGACGCCGCCCGGGCCGCGCTCGAACACGCGCCGGTCGAGGCCCTCGCGCTGTGGCACCACTTCGTCGGCACCGAGCACCTCGTCGTGGCCGTGCTGCGCACCCAGGGGACGCTGGCCGAGGCCGTCGGCTGCACCGCCGAGGACGCCGTCGCCACCGCGGTCGCCATCGTCGACCGCGGCGCCACCGAGCCCCCGACCGCGCCGCAGCTCACCGCCCGCGCCCGCAAGACGCTCGACCTCGCCGCGCTCGTCGCCACCGAGCGGGGCCACGACCTCGTCACGCCGGCCGACCTGCTGCTGGGCGTGGTGCGTGAGGGGCGCGGCATCGGCGCCCAGGTGCTCGACCAGCGCGGCGGCGGGCTGGACGCCGTCCGCGAGCGACTGCTCAGCCTCCCGGCGTAGCCGCCACGACCTCGACGGCGGCCACCGCCCGCCCGACGCGGTCGGGGTCGTCGTGCCCGACCCAGACGATGCGGTCGTCGCGGCGCCACCACGACAGCTGACGCCGCGCGAACCGCCGCGTCGCCGCCACCGTGCGCTCGCGGGCCTCGTCGAGGCTCAGCCCGCCGGCCAGGTGCTCGGCCACCTCGCGGTAGCCGATCGCCATGGACGCCGTGCGCCCCTCGGCCAGGCCCTCGCCCAGCAGCCGCTCCACCTCCGCCACGAGGCCGCCGGCGAACATCGCCTCCACCCGCCGCTCGATGCGCTCGTCGAGCGTGGGCCGGTCGATCTCGACCCCGACCTGCACGGTGGCGGGGTCGAGGTAGGTCTGCTCCGGCAGCGACGCCGAGAACGGCCGTCCGGTCAGCTCGACCACCTCCAGCGCCCGGACGACGCGGCGTCCGTTGTCGGGCTCGATGCGCGCCGCCGCCTCGGGGTCGGCCGCGGCCAGCCGGGCGTGCAGGGCCCGCGCGCCGACGGCGTCCAGCTCGGACTCCCACCGCGACCGGACGGCGTCGTCGGTGCCGGGGAACTCGAAGCGGTCGACCACGGCACGGGTGTAGAGCGCCGAGCCGCCCACCAGCAACGGCGTCGCACCACGCTCGCGCAGCGCCGCCACCACCGACCGCGCCTGCAGCTGGAAGGTCGCCACGCTCGCCGCCTCGCGCACCGTGAGCACGTCGAGCAGGTGGTGCGGGACGCCGCGCCGCTCGGACGGCGCCAGCTTGGCGGTGCCGACGTCCATGCCGCGGTAGAGCTGCATCGCGTCGGTGTTGACCACCTCGCCACCGAGCCGCTCGGCCAGGTCGAGCGAGAGCGCCGTCTTGCCCGAGGCGGTGGCGCCCACGAGAGCGACGATCGGCACGCGGGGCACCTGACTAGTCTGGCGGGTGACCACCGCCGAGGAGGACGAGGAGGTCCGATGGGGTTCATGGACAAGCTCAAGGGCGTGCGCGGCAAGGTCGCCCAGCAGGTCGACAAGCACGGCGACAAGATCGGCAGCGGCATCGACAAGGCCGCCGCGGCCGCCGACAAGCGCACCAAGGGCAAGCACAGCGACAAGATCGCCAAGGCCCGCGCGAAGGCCAAGGACGGCCTCGACAAGCTCGACGGCCGCAACGACGACATCCGCGACGACCGGGACGGCCCGGCCGGACCCGGCTTCAACGGCCCGTCCACCCCGCCGCCTCCCCCGCCCCCGCCGTCCGGGCCGCGCCCGTGACGGCGCCGGTCCCGGAGGAGGAGAACGCGGCGCTCGACCTGACGTCGCCGCCGCCCGGTGAGCACGCGAGCGAGGCCCCCGGCGCAGACGGCGGTGCCGACGACAGCGCCGACGACAGTGCCGACGACGGAGTGAACGAGACCGTCGACGACCAGGTCGACGCCCGCCAGGAGGAGAACGCCGAGTCGTCGCTCGACCAGCCGTCGCAGTGAGCGAGCCCTACCCGCCGCAGTACGCCACCGACCACGGCCGGTTCGTCGTGGTGCCGGCGGCCTACGTGTTCCTGCTGCGCGACGGGGTGGCCGGGCTCGAGGTGCTGCTGCAGCTGCGCCGCGGCACCGGCTACATGGACGAGCACTGGGCGGCCGCGGCGGCCGGCCACCTCGAGCGCGGCGAGACGGCGTTCGACGCCGCCCGTCGCGAGGCGTGCGAGGAGATCGACGTCGACGACCTCGACCTGTCGTTCGTGACCGCGATGCAGCGCACCCGCCACGACCAGCCGATCGACGAGCGCGTCGACTTCTTCTTCACCGCGCGGTCGTGGACGGGCGAGCCGCGCATCGTCGAGCCCGCCAAGTGCGCCGACCTGCGCTGGTGCCCCCTCGAGGCGCTCGACGCGCTCCCGCAGCCCGTCGTCCCGCACGAACGGGTGGTGCTCGACGGGCTGCGCAGCGGGACGATCGAGCCCTACTCCAGCTTCGGCTTCGAACGGGAGACCACGTGAGCGACACCGGCAGTCATGCCACCGACCTCGGGCCCATGCCCGCACCGCGGATCGAGCCCGGCGAGCCCGACCCGGGCGGGGTGGACGCGGTGGCCGCGAGCGACGGGGTCGACGGCGAGACCGCCGAGCCCGAGCCGCTGGCGCGCGACCTCGACCCGGCCGACAACCCCGCGGCCGACGACTCGCTCCCCGACGAGATGCGCCAGACCGAGGACACCGACACCGAGGCCACCAGGTCCGCCGACACCGACGAGATCGACCTCACCGAGGAGTCACCGGCATGACCGGTAGCGAGCACCCCGAGCACGACACCACCGGGCAGGCGGGCGTCCCGGCCGGCGGCGAGCCCGACGGGTTCGACGTCACCGAGTCCGACCAGGACACCCGCGGCGAGATGGGCGTCAGCAGCGAGCGCGGGCCCGAGCACGACCGCCGCGGCGGCGCCAGCGGCACCGGTGTGCGCGACGTCTCGCCGCTCGAGCGCGACCCCGACGCCGACGTCCCTCCCGAGCAGACCGCCGGCGGCGTCGAGGTGAACCCCGACCCGCCGATCCCGCCCCGGGCGGGCTACAACAGCCACGACCCCCGCTCGAAGGAGCACCCCTACTCCACCGGGCAGTCGCAAACCGCCGAGCAGTAGCGGCGACCCACCTGGCGCCGGCGCCTAGCGGCAGGCGGGGGCGTCGGGCAGCGGCGCGGGGACGCCGACCGTCGGCATCCCGAGCGTGACGCCGGCCGGCACGGGCGCCGCGGTGCGGGCCTCCCAGGCGTCGCCGGAACGGGTGGCGCGGACGCCGAGCACGCGCTCGGCCAGCAGGTGGTGCGGCGCGGCGTGCGTGATCTCGACGGTCACCAGGTCACCCGGACGCACCCGCACGCCCGGGTCGGACGGCGGCGCGAAGTGCACCAGCCGGTTGTCGGGGCCACGGCCCGACAGGCGGTGCGTCGCGGCGTCCTTGCGGCCCTCGCCGTCGGCGACGAGCAGCTCGACGGTGCGGCCGACCAGCGCCTGGTTCTCGGCCCACGCGATCTCGTTGACCACCTCGACGAGCCGGTCGTAGCGGTCGCGGACGACGTCGGGCGGCACCTGGTCGGGCAGGTCGGCGGCCGGCGTGCCGGGCCGCTTGGAGTACTGGAAGGTGAAGGCGCCCGCGAACCGCGCCTCGCGCACGACGTCGAGGGTGGCCTGGTGGTCGTCCTCGGTCTCGCCCGGGAAGCCGACGATGATGTCGGTGGTGATGGCGGCGTCCGGGATGGCGGCCCGCACCCGCTCGATGATCCCGAGGTAGCGGTCGCGCCGGTAGGAGCGGCGCATCGCGCGCAGCACCCGGTCGGAGCCCGACTGCAGCGGCATGTGCAGCTGCGGCATCACGTTCGGGGTCTGCGCCATCGCCTCGATGACGTCGTCGGTGAACTCGGCGGGGTGCGGCGAGGTGAAGCGCACCCGCTCGAGACCCGTCGCCTGCAGGTCGCCGCACGCGCGCAGCAGCTTCGAGAACGCCTGCCGGTCGCCGAACTCGACGCCGTAGGCGTTGACGTTCTGCCCGAGCAGCGTCACCTCGCTGACGCCCTCGGCCACCAGCGCCTCGATCTCGGCGAGCACGTCGCCCGGACGCCGGTCGCGCTCCTTGCCGCGCAGGCTCGGCACGATGCAGAACGTGCAGGTGTTGTTGCAGCCGACCGACACCGAGACCCAGGCCGCGAAGACGGAGTCGCGCCGGGTCGGCAGGGTGGAGGGGAAGACCTCGAGCGACTCGAGGATCTCGACCTGCGCCTCCTCGGCCACCCGCGCCCGTTCGAGCAGCACCGGCAGCGAGCCGATGTTGTGGGTGCCGAAGACGACGTCGACCCACGGCGCCCTCTCGGTGATGGTGGTGCGGTCCTTCTGCGCCAGACAGCCGCCGACGGCGATCTGCATGCCCTCGTGCTTCTTCTTCACCGACGCGAGGTGACCGAGGTTGCCGTAGAGCTTGTTGTCGGCGTTCTCGCGCACCGCGCAGGTGTTGAGCACGACGACGTCGGCCTGGTCACCGCGCGGGGCCGCGACGTACCCGGCGTCCTCGAGGAGGCCGCTGAGCCGCTCGGAGTCGTGCACGTTCATCTGGCAGCCGTAGGTGCGCACCTCGTAGGTGCGGGGCTCGGCGGGTGTGCTGACGGCGGCGCTCATCTCCCCACCAGGGTACGAACCCGGGACGCCGGTCGCGAAAGTCGGGAGCGACCTCCGGCCCCGTCCGTCAGGCTGACCCCATGGACGTCGATCTGCGCCGCGTCACCGCCGACGACTGGACGCTGCTGCGCGACGTCCGGTTGCGGGCGCTGGCCGAGGCCCCCGACGCCTTCGGCACCACCCTCGCGCAGGCGCACGAGCTGGGCCACGACGAGTGGCGCTCACGGGCCGGCAACAACGGCGGCTGCACCCTGGTCGCGGTCGACCGCGACGGCCGCGGGCTCGCCATGGGCGGCGCGTTCGCGCCCGACGACCGGCCCACCGTCTTCGTCTGGGGGATGTGGACCGATCCCGCCGCCCGCGGCCACGGCCTCGGCGCCCGGCTGCTCGATGCGCTCGTGGCGTGGTGCCGGGCCGACGGCCGCTACGCCGAGGTGCGGCTGCACGTCACCGAGGGCAACGACGCCGCCCGCCGGCTCTACGTCCGGAGCGGGTTCGAGCCCACCGGCACCTGGGAGCCGCTGCGCGAGGGCTCGCCGCTGCGCATCGAGGAGCTGCGGCTCCCCCTCTCCCAGGACGCCGACCCCGCGGCTCAGCGCGGCGGGTAGACCTCCGCGACCACCGGCTTCCCGCCCCGCCACGAGACCCGGCCGGCGTAGAGGTGGAAGCCGTCCTTCTCGGCCGGCCAGCGGCCGTTCCAGAAGATCCGCCACGAGTCCGTCGTGTCGTCGTCGACCGCCCGCAGCACGTGGGCGTTGCCGTAGCCGCACACGTTCGTGCCGCGCGGGAACGACAGCCGCGTCGGCGTCCGGGGGAAGTCGAGCGGGTCGCGCCCTACCGGAGGACCAACGTGCTTGGAGCGGACCGCGACGGCGAGCGTCCCGAGGTCAGAACAGATCGCCACAACCGGGCGGGTACAGCGCGCCGCTACTCACTGACAACCAGCATCCAAGTCCAAGCACGAGGTTGTCCCGTCGCAGTGGCTGCCGCCGCCAGACGCCGGTGCGCAGGTAGATGACGTCGTCTTCGTCGAAGTTCTTGTTGCAGACTGAGGCGGTGCCCGAGCCGTGCCGGTTCAGACACCCCCCGATCCGCTTGGTCTGGCCCTTGCGAGTCTCGATCTGCCACCACGCCACGGCGGCGCGGCCGTCTCGCAAGTAGTCGCGCACGAAGATCTGATCTCCGTCCGCCTCGAAGCACGCTGCAGCAATCGGCGTCTGCTGCTGGTTCCTCTTGTTCCACCACACGCACCTGTTGCTCAGCGCGATCTCGAGGAACTTCTCGGCGGACACTTCAGCCCCGTCATTCCATTCCGGCCGGGGAGGAGCCGAAGGCGCCGCAGCGACCGTGACCGCGTCCGTGACTGCTTCGTCGCTCGGGACGACGGCAGGGCTAGGGGTGGCGACCAGTAAACCCATGGACGAGATGGCGGCGACCAAGACGCCGAGGGACCGTCGGCGCCGAGTCCAAAGCAGCCTCGTCATCAACGCCCACACCTCAGGCGCACGATGGGGGTCTGGTAGTAGACGGCAGGTCTGTTGTCGATACGGATGTCGTAGCCGACTCTGTAACCGGTGGCGCGTTCGGAGCGACACCGACCAACTCCGAAGGAGAGCTGCGGCGTCCTCGACACCCCCTCATGCAAGTCCGAATAGAAGCCGGAGTCGTTGCTGCTGTTGGGGTTTCGATAGACAGTGGCGACGATGTTGAACGGCGTCGACTCAGCGCAACGGTAACGGAGACTCACGCGCAGGTAGCGGCCGAACTGATCGGCGAACGTCGATGGAAGTCCTCGGTTGACCGGTCTACACGAACCAATCGCAGGCGGCCCTGATGCGGGAACAGCTTGCGACCCAGTGCCGTCGGACCCTGTCTCACGATCCATCCCCGCGGGGTGACCGGGATAAGCCGCGTCAGCATGCAATGTGAAGCACGTGGTCATTACGGCCGCGGCTACTGCAGAAACCAGCATCCGCCGTTTGAGTGTGAATCTAGGTCCCAAGAGAGTTCACCGCTTCCGGCCGCCCGATGCGGCGAGTTGGTAGGGGAACCCTAGGCCGCAATGGGTCCTGCGGCTAGGGTCCGCCCATGACGCTGCTGGACAAGGACGCCGACCCGTCGGGTGAGAGCCGCGGCGGGAACAACATCGGTGGCGAGATGGTCGTCCTCGACGGCGTCGAGAAGTGGTTCGGCAAGCTGCACGTGCTGCAGAACATCAATCTCACGGTGCGCCAGCGCGAGGTCGTGGTCGTCATCGGACCTTCGGGCTCGGGCAAGTCGACGCTGTGTCGCACCATCAACCGGCTCGAGACGATCGACCAGGGCTCGATCACCCTCGACGGGCAACCGCTGCCTGAGGAGGGCAAGGAGCTCGCCCGCCTGCGCGCCGAGGTGGGCATGGTCTTCCAGAGCTTCAACCTCTTCGCGCACAAGACGATCCTCGAGAACGTCACGCTCGGGCCGATCAAGGTCCGCAAGCGGTCGAAGTCCGACGCCGAGAAGCGTGCCCGTGAGCTGCTCGACCGCGTCGGCGTCGGCCACCAGGCCGACAAGTACCCTGCCCAGCTCTCGGGCGGCCAGCAGCAGCGCGTGGCCATCGCCCGCGCGCTGGCCATGGAGCCCAAGGTGATGCTCTTCGACGAGCCGACCTCCGCGCTCGACCCGGAGATGATCAAGGAGGTCCTCGACGTCATGGTCGACCTCGCCGAGGGCGGCATGACCATGATCGTCGTAACCCACGAGATGGGCTTCGCACGCACCGCCGCCGACCGCGTCGTCTTCATGTCCGACGGCGCCATCGTCGAGGAGAACGACCCGGAGACGTTCTTCACCAAGCCGAGCAGCGACCGTGCCAAGGACTTCCTCGGCAAGATCCTGAAGCACTGAACGGACCGACCGGGCCGAGCCGAGCAAGCCGGATCGAGCCGCAGGAATTGCACCACCCAGCAGTGACCAGCACACCGATCACACAGGGAGAATCATGCGCACCATGACGTTCCGGGCCACCGCGGCAGCCGCGGCGGTCGTCCTCGCAGGATCACTGGCGGCATGCGGCGGTGACGACGGGGACGACAGTTCTGCGCCCGAGCCCAACGAGGACGCCACCTTCGAGGCCGGCACCACGATGGCCAAGATCCAGGAGGCCGGCACACTGCGGGTCGGCACCAAGTTCGACCAGCCGGGTTTCGGCCTGCAGGGCCTGGAGGACGACCCGGAGGGCTTCGACGTCGAGATCGCCAAGATCATCGCGGCCGAGCTCGGCCTCGACCCCGAGAGCGCCATCGAGTACACGCAGGCCCCGTCCGAGGTCCGCGAGCAGGTCATCGAGGACGGCGACGTCGACATGGTCGTGGCGACCTACACGATCAACGACGAGCGCAAGCAGCGGATCAGCTTCGCCGGCCCGTACTACACCGCCGGCCAGATGCTCATGGTGGCCGAGGACAACGACACGATCACCGCCCCCGAGGACCTCGCCGACAACCCCGATCAGCAGGTCTGCTCGGTCAACGGTTCAACCCCGTCTGAGAACATCCGCGAGTACCTCGCGAGCGAGGACCAGCTGACCCTGTTCGACGAGTACTCGCAGTGCGTCGACGCGCTGGGCAACGGCCAGGTCGACGTCGTCACGACCGACAACGTCATCCTGCTCGGCTACGTGGGCGACAGCGACGGCGCCTACAAGCTCGTGGGTGAGCAGTTCACCGAGGAGCCCTACGGCATCGGCATCAAGAAGGGCGACACCGAGTTCTGCGAGTTCATCAACACGGCGCTGCAGGACAACGAGGACGCCTACCTCGAGGCCTGGGAGAACACTGCCGGCAAGGTCGAGGGCACCGAGACCCCCGAGCTGCCCGAGCCCGACGCCTGCGCCTGACCGACCGGCCGGCCGGGCCGCCCCCTGGGGCGGCCCGGCCGTCTCGTCCTCAGCGACACAACGAGAGAGGAGGACCGCCGTGGAGGCGGTCACCGACAACCTTGATCTCTACTGGTCGGGCTTCTTGCGTTCCCTGGGCATCTGTGTGTGGGCACTGGTGGGCTCGCTCGCCCTGGGCACCGTGATCGCCGGGTTCCGGGTCTCCCCCATCGCCTCGCTGCGGGCCTTCGGCGCCGCCTACGTGACGGTCCTGCGCAACTGCCCGCTCACGATCGTGCTGTTCTTCATGGCGTTCGGCCTGCCCGAGCTCGGCATCAACGCCTCCTTCTACACCTTCGGGCTGCTCGGCCTGGTGCTCTACACGGCCGCGTTCGTGTGCGAGGCGCTCCGCTCCGGCATCAACGCCGTTTCCGCCGGCCAGGCCGAGGCGGCGCGCGCCATCGGCCTCACCTTCACCCAGACGCTGAGCCAGGTCGTGCTGCCGCAGGCGTTCCGGACCTCGGTGCCGCCGGTCGGCAGTGTCCTCATCGCGATGTTCAAGAACTCCGCGGTGCTCGGCGCCTTCGGCGTCGGCCGTGACCTGTTCAGCGTGAGCGACCGACTGGTCAGCGCGCAGGGCCAGGAGTACATCCCCGTCATCACGGGGGTCGCCGTCGGTTACCTCATCATCACCCTCAGCGCCGGTGGCTTGCTGGCGCTGCTCGAGCGCAAGGTGGCGATCGCCCGATGAGCACCACCGCGGTCCTCTACGACAAGCCCGGCCCCAAGGCCCGCCGCCGGGCTCGGATCGGCACGGTGGTCGCGCTCGTCGCCATCGCCGCGCTGCTCTACGTCGCCTACGCCCGTCTCGCCGACCGCGGCCAGTTCGAGGCAGAGAAGTGGGCCCCGCTGGTCGACCCCGGCTCGGAAGAGTTCTCGCAGGTCTGGGAGATCCTCGGCGAGGGCTTCCGGGCCACCCTCGTCGCCGCGGCCCTGGCCATCGCCCTGTCCCTCGCGCTCGGCGTCGTGCTCGGCGTGGCTCGCCTGCGCCTCGGCCGAATCGCGCGGATCCCCGTGATCGCCTTCATCGAGCTGTTCCGTGGCCTGCCGGTGGTCATCACCATCGTCTTTACTTGGCGCGCGATGGTCGAGCTGGGCGTCGACGTCTCCTTCCTGCCCGGGGAGCCCGGCCTCTGGTATCTCGTGATCGGCCTGACGCTCTACAACTCGGTGATCATCGCCGAGATCCTGCGCGCCGGCGTCCTCTCGCTGCCCAGCGGCCAGGGCGAGGCCGGCCGCGCGATCGGCATGACCGAGGGCCAGGTGATGCGCTCGATCCTGCTCCCCCAGGCGTTTCGGGTGATGCTTCCCGCACTCATCAGCCAGCTGGTCGTCATCCTCAAGGACACCTCTTTGGTGGCCCTGCTGGGCTTCTACTCCGAGGCGCTGTTCGAGGGACGCCGGCTGCAGCGCGTGCTCGACAACCCGATCCAGACGTTCTTCGTCATCGGCCTGATCTTCATCGTCGTCAACTACGCGCTCTCGCGCCTGGCGACCTACGCCGAGCGACGTCTCAGCCGGTCGCGCAACGGGAGCGGTGACGCGGCGAAGGTCGACGAGGTCGTCCCCGTCACCTGACCGCGGGTCCGCGCGCGACCGACGCGCGTCAGCGGCGCGGCGTCACGTGCAGGTGGATGACGCCCTCCACCACCGTCGCGCCGTCGTCGCGGACGCCGCGCACCCGCACGGGCACGTGGGGGTCGTCGCCGTCCCAGTCGGCCGGGTCGGTCTCGGCGGTGCAGACGATGTCGCTGGTGGCCTTGGCCGTGTAGCGCACCTCCATGCCCTGCGGGATCCAGCGCTCGTCCGCCGGGATGGTGGCCTCGGCCAGCGCCCCCATCGCGGCCTCGAGGCCGTTGCACAGCGCGATGGCGTGCACGGTGCCGAGGTGGTTGTGCACGCCGCGCCGCTTCGGCACGACCAGCTCGGCGCGGTGCGGGGCGATCTCGACGAACCGCGGCCGCACGGTGCGGAAGTAGGGCGCCTTCTGGCTGAACGCGAACGAGAACGCCCGCTTGCCGAGGCTCGCTCCGACGACGGGGACGCCGGTGGCGCGGCGCCACAGGGTGAGAACCTGGCTCATGCCCAGCGATGCTACCGGCAGGTAACTTCGAGTGGCTCAGCCGTCCGCCGGCGCGAGCAGCTCGACCCGGTTGCCGTGCGGGTCGAAGGCGTGGAGCCTCTCGTAGCCGGGGAACGTGTACCGCTCGCGGTGGTCGACCTCGAAGCCGAGGCCGGCGAGGCGGCGTCCGGTCTCGTCGAGATCGGACGGCGAGGCGAGCACGAAGGCGGGGTGGGCCTTGCGGGCGGGCGCGAAGGGCTCCTCGACGCCGACGTGGAGCTCGGCGATGACGGCGCCGTCGGCGTCGTGGCCGCGCAACCAGAGCCCGCCCCGGCCGCGCAGCGGCTCGGGCTTGTCGACCTCGACCAGCCCGAGCCCCTCGGCGTAGAACCGGCGCACGGCGTCCTCTCCCCCGCGCGGGCAGGCGACCTGCACGTGGTGCAGCCCGATGGCGCTCACGCCGCCGTCCTCGCCACCGCGAACACGCGACGGAACGGCAGCACCACGGTGCCGTCGCCGCGCACCGGGTAGGCCTCGGCGAGCCGGCCGCGGAGCTCCTCCTCGAACGCCGGGCGGACGTCGTCGGGCAGCGCCTGCAGCGTCGGTCGCGCGCCGGTGCCGGTCACCCACGTGAAGACCGGGTCGTCGCCGCGCAGCACGTGCAGGTAGGTGGTCTCCCACGCGTCGACCTCGCAGCCCAGCGCACTCAGCGCGTCGAGGTAGACGACCGGGTCGTGGCTCGACGGCACCGCCACCCCGGCGGTGTGCTCGGCGTACGGCGCCCGCGCGGCCAGCTCGGTGCGGATCGTGTGGCTCGGCTCGTCGAAGTTGCCCGGCACCTGGAAGGCCAGCCGGCCACCGGGGCGGACGGCGTCCACGAGCGCGGGCAGCAGGTCGAGGTGGCCGGGCACCCACTGCAGCGTGGCGTTCGAGACGAGGACGTCGACCCGTCCGGTCGGCCCGGCCAGCCAGTCGCGCAGGTCGGCCACCTCGAAGCGGACGCCGTCGAGCCCGAGCCCGCGGGCCGCCTCGACCATCTCGGGGCTGCTGTCGACGCCCGTCACCGCCGCGCCGGGCCACCGCTGCGCCAGCAGCGCGGTTAGGTTGCCCGGGCCGCAGCCGAGGTCGACGACGTCGGCCGGGCCGTCGGCGTCCACGCGGGCGAGCAGCTCGACGAACGGCCGCCCGCGCTCGTCGGCGTAGCCGAGGTACTGGTCGGGGTCCCACCGGTGCGCACTCATAGATATCTTGATATCAAGATTCTTGGCGCTTGGCTAGACTGGCCCGATGCGGGACGAGGTCGACGAGCTGCTCGAGGCGTGGGCCCGCGAGCGCGACGACCTCGACCTCGAGCCGGTCGCGGTGTTCTCGCGCATTAGCCGGCTGGCCCGCCACCTCGACCTCGCCCGGCGCGAGGCCTTCAGCGCCCACGGCATCGAGTCGTGGGAGTTCGACGTGCTCGCGGCCCTGCGCCGCGCCGGCTCGCCCTACGAGCTCTCGCCCGGGCGGCTGCTGCGCGAGACCCTCGTGACCAGCGGCACCATGACCAACCGCGTCGACCGGCTCGCCGGCCGCGGCCTGGTCGAGCGCTCCCCCGACCCCGGCGACCGCCGCGGCGTCATCGTGCGGCTCACGGCCGAGGGCAAGCAGGCCGTCGACGGCGCGTTCGAGGCCCTGCTGGACGCCGAGCGGGCGCTGCTGGCCGACCTGCCCGGCCGCGACCGCGCCCGGCTGGCCGTCCTGCTGCGCACCCTGCTGGTGCCGTTCGCCGAGACCCAGCCCTGACCCGGCGCCTCGGCGGCCCCGGGTCAGGGCGTGAACTCGACGGACCCGATGATCGCCTCGACGAGCGCCTGCTCGCGCTCGGCCGGGAAGTCGTCGGCGAAGACGAGCTCGAGGGAGAAGTAGTTCTCGTTGGCCACGCCGCCGAAGGCCTGCTGGTGGATGAGCGAGCCGAGCGGCCCCTCCACGTGGTACATCGGGACGCCGTCGATCTCGACGTCGGGCAGCCGGCTCGGCTTGCCCGTGTAGGCCGCCACGCGCAGGTGCTGGCGGTAGAACGACTCGAGCGTGGCCGTGCTGCCGACGAAGGTGGTCGCGATCAGCACCTTCTCGGACGGCGTGGCGACGCCCTTGCGGCCGGCGACGAGCGTGCCGCCGCTCTGGCTGTTCACCTCGTAGAGGTCGGGCAGCACGAAGGACAGGTCGTCGAGCTCGACCGTCGTGCCCTCCGCGGGCGGGTCGGTCTCGGGCGGCTCGCCGGTGCCCGTCGGGTCGGACGCCCCGGACGACCCACCCGGCTCGGTGGGCTCGGTCGGCTCGGTCGGCCCGGTCGGCCCGGTGGGCTCGGTGCCGTCGGACGACGCCGTGGTCGGGCCCGACCCGTCGGCCGAGGGCCCGTCGGACGGCTCGTCGTCACCGCAGGCGGCGAGGAGCGCCGTGAGCGTCAGCACCGTCGCAGCGAGCCCGCAGGCCCGCCTGGTCCGAGAAGTACGCACGTGGGCACTATAGGTAGCGGGACAGGTAGCGGGCGCCTGCGCGACACGCCGTCCCGACCCGGACGGCGCACCCCGGTCGCCGTCCTCGGGATTAGGCAGCGGTCGGCTGGGTAGGCGTCCTTCGGCACCGATCACGACTGAACGTGGAGGCAACATGAGCGGCAGCACACTCGGACCTGTGCTCGTGGGGGGCGATGCGCGATGAGCATCTCCGGAATCATCAGCGGCATCGTCGACACGCTCGAGGAGCTGCAGATCGATGCGGGCACCATCGACGAGATCCTCAAGATGCTCACCGAGGCGCAGGACGAGCTGCCGCTGAACGAGTTCGGCCAGGTCGGCAAGAAGGCGTTCGGCACCCTGCCGGCCGGCAAGCAGATGAGCATCCACACCACCGGCGCCCAGGAGTTCGTGCTGGCCTCGCTGACGGAGATGGCGCAGACCCTCGGCGTGTACGCCGACGGCGTCCGCTACTTCCGGCAGGGCACCAACCGGGCCGACGAGTTCTCCGCCGAGCAGATGCGCCACATCAACGAGGCGATCCGCCACGGCAACGCCACGAACCGGAGCCAGGACGACGGAGGCGACCGATGAGCAACATCGCACGACTCGACCAGGCCCTCACGGCGGCCGACGACGTCCAGGTCGACGACGGCTCGACCGAGTGGGACACCGCCCGGCAGAAGCTGCTGGTCGTGGTCTCCGCGATCCGCGTCGCGGCCAAGCAGGGCCGGGGCATCGGTGGCCGCACCGGGCCGAAGATGTTCGAGACGATGATGGTCTCGGCCGACCGCCTCGAGCACCGGGCCCAGCAGATCGGCAAGGGCAGCGGCGCGCTCACCAACAGCGCCAAGGCGATCCGCAACGCCAACAAGAAGCGCCAGGCGATGGAGACCGACCCCGACCTGAAGCCGCTGACCGAGGAGCCCTACACCGCTCCCCAGGGCGGCGACCTCAGCGAGTCCGAGCTGCGCCGCCAGGAGCGGCTGCACCGGCAGGGCCAGGCCCAGCTCGTCGCCGAGCGCGAGGCCAAGCGGGAGGCCCGCGCCGCCGAGATCGCCGCGGAGTTCGAGGACGACTACTCCGAGCCGATCCAGATCATGAAGGACATCTACGGCTACCAGGACCCGCCGCCCCCGCCGCCGGCCGACGACACGCCGTTCACCCCGACCGGCCCCGGCGCCAACACCGGTGCGGGCTCGAACACCGACTCCGACATCCGCGGCCCGGGCAAGAACCCCGAGATCAAGCACCCGCCGCCCGTCATCACGCACCCGCCCGTCGACGAGGGCCCGGGGCTGATCCCGACCGGCCCGCCGACGGACCCGCCGACCACGACCTACCCGCCCGTCGGACCGCCGACCGGTCCTCCGATCGACAACGGTCCCGAGCTGACGCCGCAGCCGCCGCCCACGATCGACTCCCCGCGGCCCGACGTCCCGGGCACCGACGTCTCCATCGACGGCTCGACCTCCTCGCCCGGTGGTCTGCCGCCGAGCGTGCTCGGCGGCATCGGTGCCGGTGTCGTCGGTGGCGCCACCATCGCGGCTGGCGCCCGCGGCCTGGGTGGCCTGAACAGCCTGGTGAACCAGCTCTCGAGCCGCGGTGCGGGCACCATCGGCTCGTCCACCACGCGCGGCGCGGTGCCGGGCAACCTGAGCCGCAGCGCGGTCTCGGGCACCGGCTCGCCGACGAGCCGCGGCACCACCGGCTCGTCGACCCGTGGCGCCGGCGGCCTGCGCAGCGGCGCGGGCACGGCCGGCGGACGCGGCACCGGTGGCCGGGGTGCCGGCGGACGCGGTGCCGGCGGACGCGGTGCCGGCGGACGCGGTGCCGGCGGACGTGGCGCGGGCGGCATGGGTGCCGGTCGCGGCGGCCGCCGCAAGCAGGACGAGGAGGACCGTCGCAACGAGCCCGGCTTCGCCGACGCCGACGAGTGGCTCGACGACGACGGCGCGCCGCCGGTGCTCGGCTGAGCGCGCTCGACCGCACGTGACACGGCCCCCGGGAGCATCGCTCCCGGGGGCCGTCGCGTGTGAGGGCCGACAGGCTCACTCGACGTCGTCGGCGGCTTCCAGCCACTCCAGCTCGACGGTCTCCTTCTCGGCCAGGACGACGTCCAGCTCGGCGCCGAGGCGGGCGAGCTGCTCGTGGTCGCTGGCGTGCGCGGCGAGGTCGGCGTGCAGCGCGGCCTCGCGGGCCGCGATCTGGTCGAGCCGTCGCTCGAGGCGGGCCATCGTCTTGCGGGCCGCCCGGTCGCGGGCCGAGCCACCCCGGGCCGGGCCGGCGGGTGCCGAGGCCGTCGGAGCCGGGCCGGGCGGGGCGACGTCCGGGCGGGCCAGGCCGGCGCGGCGGCGCTCGAGGTACTCCTCCACCCCGCGCGGCAGCATCGAGACCTGGCCGTCGCCGAGCAGCGCCCAGACCGAGTCGGTGACGCGCTCGAGGAAGTAGCGGTCGTGCGAGACGACGACGAGCGTGCCGGGCCAGCCGTCGAGGAAGTCCTCGAGCACGGTGAGGGTGTCGATGTCGAGGTCGTTGGTGGGCTCGTCGAGCAGCAGCAGGTTCGGCTCGCCGAGCAGCTGGCGCAGCAGCTGGAACCGGCGCCGCTCGCCGCCGGAGAGGTCGCCGACGCGGGCGGTGAGCCGGTCGCCGGTGAAGCCGAACCGCTCGAGCATCGAGGTCGCGGTGATCTCGCCGTCGGCGGTGCGGGTGATCGTGCGCACCCCCTCGACCGTCTCGAGCACGCGGGCGTCGGGTGACAGGTCGACGGAGGGGTCCTGGGTCAGGTGTGCCAGCGCCACGGTGCGGCCGAGGCGCACCCGGCCCGCCGAGGGGGCCAGCTCGCCGGCCAGGAGCCGCAGCACCGAGGTCTTGCCGGCGCCGTTGACGCCGACCAGGCCGACGCGGTCGCCGGGGCCGAGGCGCCAGGTGGCGTCGTGGAGCAGCCGCCGCTCGCCGCGCACGAGGTCGACGTCCTCGACGTCGACGACGTCCTTGCCGAGGCGCTGGGTGGCGAAGCGCTGCAGCTCGAGCCGGTCGCGCGGCGGCGGCACGTCCTCGATGAGGCGGTTGGCGGCGTCGATGCGGAACTGCGGCTTGGAGGTGCGCGCCGGCGGACCCCGGCGCAGCCAGGCGAGCTCCTTCCGCATCAGGTTGCGGCGGCGGGTCTCGGACGCCGCGGCCTGCCGCTCGCGCTCGGCCTTGGCCAGCACGAACGCCGCGTAGCCGCCCTCGTAGACGTCGACGGCGCCGTCGTGCACCTCCCAGGTCTGCTGGCAGACCTCGTCGAGGAACCAGCGGTCGTGGGTGACGACCACGAGGGCCGAGGTGCGGCGGCGCAGGTGCTCGGCGAGCCACGCCACCGCCTCGACGTCGAGGTGGTTGGTGGGCTCGTCGAGGACGACGAGGTCGTGCTCGCCGAGCAGCAGCGCGGCCAGCGCGCAGCGGCGCCGCTCGCCGCCCGAGAGGCCCTCGACGGTGCGGTCGAGCTCGACGCCGGCGAGCAGCTCGGTGACCACCTCGCGCAGCCGCGCGTCGGCGGCCCACTCGTGGTCGGAGCGGCCGCCGAGCACGGCCTCGCGCACGGTGTCGCTCGCCACGAGCGGGTCGCCCTGCGGCAGGTGGCCGACGTGCAGGTCGCGGCGGCGGGAGACGCGGCCGTCGTCCGGCTGCTGCTCGCCGGTCATGACCGCCAGCAGCGTCGACTTGCCGGCCCCGTTGGCGCCGACGACGCCGATGCGCTCGCCCGAGCCGACGCCGAGGGAGACCTCGGCGAGCAGCGGCCGGACGCCGTGGGCCTTCGAGACCCGTTCGAGGTTGAGGAGGTTCTCAGGCACGGTCGACCACCACGTGGGCTCCGGCGACGGGACCGTGGGCGACCAGGGCGCCCTCGAGCGCGCCGGCGACGGCGCGGGCGTGCTCGGCCGACTCGGCGAGGAACAGCACCGTCGGCCCCGAGCCCGAGACCAGGCCGCGCAGGGCGCCCTCGGCGACGCCGCGGTCGAGCAGCGCGCCGAGCTCGGGGCGCAGGTCGACGGCGGCGGCCTCGAGGTCGTTGTGCAGGGCGCGGGCGAGCGCGGCGGGCTCGCCGGTGGTCAGGGCGGCCAGCACGGCGTCGGCGGGGGTGGGGGTCGGGTCGGCGTCGGGACGCAGCCGGTCGAGGTGGGCGTAGACCCCGGGCGTCGCGAGACCCGCCGTGGCCGGCACGACCACCCACCACCACGGCCCGGTGTCGGCGACCGGCTCGACGAGCTCGCCGCGGCCGGTGCCGAGCGCGGTGCCGCCGAGCAGCGAGAAGGGGACGTCGCTGCCGAGGTCGGCGGCGAGGCGCAGCAGGTCGTCGTCGGTGGTGCGCAGGTCGTGCAGCCGGTCGAGGGCGACGAGGGCGGCGGCGGCGTCGGCCGACCCGCCCGCCAGGCCGCCGGCGACCGGGATCGCCTTGTCGACCGTGAGCGCGGCGGTGAGGTCGCGGCCGTGGTGGCGGCCGAGCGCGACGGCGGCGCGGTGCGCGAGGTGGTCGGGCCCGTCGGGGACGCCGACGACCTCGACCCGCGGCGAGGCGGCGGTGGTGCGGACGCCGAGCACGTCGTCCGCGGTGGCGGTGACGTCGTCGTACAGGCTGATCGCCTGGTAGACGGTGCAGAGCGGGTGGAAGCCGTCGTCACGCGGCGCGCCGACGCCGAGGTGGAGGTTGATCTTCGCGGCCGCCCGCACGGTGACGCTCACGCCGCGAGCCCCTCGGCGAGGCGGGCGAAGTCGGCGACGGTGAGCGACTCGCCGCGGGCGAGGGGGTCGATGCCGGCCCGCTCGAGCGCACGGTCGACCTCGGCGGCGGGCGCGAGCGAGCGCAGCACCCCGCGCAGGGCCTTGCGGCGCTGGGCGAAGGCGGCGTCGACGACGGCGAAGACCTGCCGGCGGGTCGCGGTCGTGGCGGGCGGCTCGCGGCGGGCGAGGGAGACCAGGCCCGAGTCGACGTGCGGGGCCGGCCAGAAGACGTTGCGGCCGATCGACCCGGCGCGGCGGACGTCGGCGTACCAGGCCGCCTTGACCGACGGGACGCCGTAGGTGCGGCTGCCCGGCGGCGCGGCGAGCCGGTCGGCCACCTCGGCCTGCACCATCACCAGGCCGCGCTCGAGCGAGGGCAGCAGCTCGAGCAGGTGCAGCAGCACCGGGACCGAGACGTTGTAGGGCAGGTTGGCCACCAGCGCGGTGGGCGGCGGGCCCGGCACCTCGCTGACGCGCAGGGCGTCGGCCTGCACCAGCTCGAAGGACGCCGCCTGGTCGGGCGCGTGCTCGGCCACCGTGCTGGGCAGCGACGCGGCCAGGCGCTCGTCGATCTCGATGGCCACCACCCGACGGGCGACGCCGAGCAGCGCGAGGGTGAGGGAGCCGAGCCCGGGACCCACCTCGACCACGACGTCGTCCGCGCCGACCCCCGACTCACGCACGATGCGGCGCACGGTGTTGGCGTCGATGACGAAGTTCTGGCCCTTCTGCTTGGTCGGGCGCACGTCGTGCAGCTCGGCCAGCCGCCTGACCTCCGCCGCCCCGAGCAACCGCGGCTCGCGGGGCCCCGCCGACGACGTCATCCCCCCACGCTATTGGCCGACCCGTCGCTTATAAGCGACGGGTCACCGAACCTGACGCTGACCCGTCGCTTATAAGGGACGGGTCAGCGTGGATCAGCGGGGAAGGCCGAGCTTGGCAGCGCAGCCGGGCCAGGAGCCGTAGCCGCCGGTGGCGGCGCGCAGCCGCTCGGCGACGGCGATCTGGGCCTCGCGGGAGTTGTTGCTCGGCAGGCCGGAGCCGCCGTAGGCCTGCCAGGTGCCGAGGCTGAACTGCAGGCCGCCGTAGTAGCCGTTGCCGGTGTTGATGGCCCAGTTGCCGCCGGACTCGCACTGCGCGAGCTGGTCCCAGACGGTGCTGCCGCTCGAGTAGTCGACGGCGGGGGCGACCGGCTCGGGCGGCGCGGTGCCCACCGAGACGACCTCGGTGACCGGCTTGCGGGTCACCTTCGCGTCGATCTCGCGGCGCTTGACGAGCTCGCCGTTGCGGAAGACGAGGCGGTAGGTGACGGTGCGGGCGCCGGGGACGCCGTCCTGCACGGTCTCGGTGGTGCCCTCGGTGAGCTCGTCGTCGTCCTGCTCGACGGTCTCGTAGGCGACCTCCTGGCCCGTGACCTTCTTGGTGGCCCAGCGGACGTCGGTGAAGACGACGCGGTCGCCCTCCTCGAGCCGCGCGGTGCGGGCCGGCCGGGTCTCGTCGCGCGGGTCGACGTCGACGCCGACGCGCTCGAGGGCGCCGGCGACGGTGAGCGCGGTGACGGTGCGGGTGACCGGCTTCTCGCCGGCGAGCGCGAAGGTGATGCGCTTGGGGGTCACGACCGACATCGACATGCCGCCGCGGCCGATCGAGAGGCTGCGGCTGGTCGAGACCCGCGCGCCGTCGCCGATGCCGACCTGGCCGAGCGCGGCGTCCACGCTCGTGGCGGTGACCCAGTGCGTGGTCTTCTCGCCGTCGACGGTCAGCTCGAGCGGGCGGCCGTAGCGCACGTTGATCAGGGTGCCCTCCTCGACCTGCTCGTCGAGGGCGGGCGCGACGACGTCGTGCTCGCCGACCTCGATGCCCTCGGCGTCGAGCACCTCGCCGACGGTGCCGCCCATGGCGGTGACCTCGCGCTCCTGGCCGTCGACCGAGACGGTGACGGTCTTGGTGAGCGCGGCGTAGCCGAGGGTCGTGCCGGCGACGGCGACCGCGACGATCGCGGCCAGCGAGACCAGGACGACCCTGCTGCGGGCCAGCCGGCGGAGGCGACCGGGGGTCGGGGTGGTGCTGGTGGGGCTCGACGGAGCCGGGGTGTCGGGGAGCGACATGAGGAGACTCGGAGGGTCGGCGACGGGCCGGAGGCGCCCGGGAGGACGCTCTACCAGAGCAGCCCCCACCCCGACGACGCAAACCCCGGACGCCGTTTCGGCGGGTGAACGTGGTCGGCATCACCTTGCGGACGCCCCAGGCGTCACCTCAGCCCCAGGAGCCCCCGAAGGCGTCGAACGTGTTCGCCTCGATGGCCGCGCACAGCTCGCCGAGGTCGTCGCCGCGGGTCTGTGCCATCGCCCGCACCGTCAGCGGCACCAGGTAGGAGGCGTTGAGGCGGCCCCGGTGCGGGTGCGGGGTGAGGTAGGGCGCGTCGGTCTCGACGAGCAGCCGGTCCTGCGGCACCACGGCCAGTGCCTCGCGCAGCGGCGCCGCGTTCTTGAACGTCACCGTGCCCGAGAACGACAGGTGCGCGCCGCGGTCGAGGCAGGCCCGCGCGAAGGCGGCGTCACCGGAGAAGGAGTGCATCACCCACCGCGACGGCGCGCCCTCGGCGTCGATCACGTCGAGCACGGCGTCGTGGGCGTCGCGGTCGTGGATCACCAGCGTCTTGTCGAGCCGCCGGGCGAGGTCGACGTG
This sequence comes from Nocardioides marinquilinus, assembly GCF_039543705.1. Classification (NCBI taxonomy): domain Bacteria; kingdom Bacillati; phylum Actinomycetota; class Actinomycetes; order Propionibacteriales; family Nocardioidaceae; genus Nocardioides; species Nocardioides marinquilinus. The sequence continues at coordinate 354,895 of NZ_BAABKG010000002.1, read as the reverse complement.
CCAGGCGAACGACGTCACCTGCGCGGCCCGGCCGGCCTCGTCGTCGGCCTCGACCCAGTAGTGGTCGAGGCCGGTCTCGCCGACCGCGCGGACGACGGGGTCGGCCGCGAGCGTCTCGATCTCGGCCAGGGCGTCGTCGAGCCGGCCGTCGGCCGCGAGCCGGGTGGCGTCGGTGGGGTGGAGGGCGACGCCGGCCACGATCGCCGCGTGCTCGCGGGCGGTCTCGACGGCCCAGCGGGCGCCGTCGAGGTCGCAGCCGATCTGCACGATGCGCGGGACGCCGACGGCCGCCGCCGCGGCCAGCGCCTCGGCCACCGGCACGACCGGGGCGCCGTCGCGGACGACGTCGAGGTGGCAGTGGTCGTCGACCACCGGGTGCGGCAGCGGCTCGGGCGCCGGAGGTCGCTCGCTCACCGGACGTCGGGCGCGTCGGGCGCGTCGGGCCGGGCCGGGGCGACGCGGGCCAGGATCGCGTCGGCCGCCGCGCGGGGGGCGTGCGTCGGGATCCAGTGGTCGACGCCCTCGAGCACGACCAGCTCGAACGGGGCCGCGACGAACTCGTGGCACAGCTCGGCCGAGGCGCGGTCGACGAAGCGGTCGCCGTCGCTCCACACCAAGGTGGTGGGCACGCGCACCCGCCGCATGCCGTCCCGGGCCTCGCTGCCCGGCGACGCGGCCGGCCGCGGGCGGCGACCGAGCCGCGGCAGCTGGCCGAACGGCATCCCGCGGTACCAGGCGATGCCGCCGGGCAGGGCGCCGTCGTCCACGATCTCGGCGCGGAAGCGGGCGACCTCGTCACGGGTCATGCCGCCGCCGCGCATCGCCCGGTCGAACAGCCCTCCCGGACGCCGGGCGCTCAGCTCGGGCAGCCACGGCACCTGGAAGGCGACGATGTACCACGACTTCAGCGCCTGGGTGGAGCCGCGCAGCGAGCGGGTGTAGGCGCGCGGGTGCGGCACCGAGAGCGTCGTGAGGCTGCGCAGCAGCTCGGGGTGGGCGGCGGCGAGGGTCCAGGCGACGATCGCGCCCCAATCGTGACCGACCAGGTGCACCGGCCGCTCCGGCGCCCCGGCCAGCCGCAGCAGCGCGCCGACGTCGCGGGCGAGCAGCGCCGTCCGGTAGTCACGGCGGCGGCGCGGCCGGGCGCGGGGCGAGTAGCCGCGCTGGTCGGGCGCGAGCGTGCGGTAGCCCTCGGCGTGCAGGAGCGGCGCGACGTCGCGCCAGCAGGTGGCGCGCTCGGGGAAGCCGTGCAGCAGCACCACGACCTCGCCGTCGAGCGGGCCCTCGTCGGTGACGTCGAAGGTGAGGCCGTCGTGCTCGTAGGAGGTGAGGCGCTCCCCCGGGCCGGCGGCGGTCACGAGGCGTGCACCAGCTGGTAGACGTGGCGCTTGGGCACACCCGCGGCGCGGGCCGTCTCGGCGATGGCGTCCTTGCGACTCATGCCGCCATCCTCGCGCTCGGCCACCGCGGCCAGGAGGGCGGCGTCGTCGGAGGCGACCGCGGCCACCGCCGGCGCCCCCTCGACGACCAGCGTCACCTCGCCGCGCACGCCGTCCTCGGCCCAGGCGGCGAGCTCGGCGAGGCCGCCGCGCCGCACCTCCTCGTGGGTCTTGGTCAGCTCGCGGCACACCGCGGCCCGCCGGTCGTCGCCCCACGCCTGCGCCATGGCCGTCAGCGCGGCCGCGGTGCGGTGGGGCGCCTCGAAGAACACCAGCGTGCGCGGCTCGGCGGCCAGCTCGGCGAGCCGCCGCGACCGCTCCCCCGCCTTGCGCGGCAGGAAGCCCTCGAAGCAGAACCGGTCGACCGGCAGCCCCGAGACCGCGAGCGCGGTGAGGACGGCGCTCGGCCCGGGCACCGCGGTGACCCGCACGCCCGCCTCGACCGCGGCCGCCACCAGCCGGTAGCCGGGGTCGGAGACGCTCGGCATGCCGGCGTCGGTGACGAGCAGCACCCGCTCGCCGGCCAGCAGCGCCTCCAGCAGCGTCGGCGTCCGCTGCCGCTCGTTGCCCTCGAAGTACGACACGACACGGCCACCGACGGTGACGCCGAGGTCGGTGGTCAGGCGGCGCAGCCGGCGGGTGTCCTCGGCGGCGACGACGTCGGCGCCGGCCAGCTCGGCGGCCAGCCGGGGCGGGGCGTCGTCCGCCCGGCCGATGGGGGTCGCGGCGAGCACCAGGACGCCGCGCGCGTCATCCTCCGAGCCGGCCACCCGCCGATCATCCCCCACGTAGGATCCGCCCGTGACGACGCTCGACGACCCGCCGCGCGCCGGGTTGTCGACCACCGCGTCCGGACGCCGCGTGCCGACCGCCTGGCAGCGGGCCCGCGGCCGGCTGGTGCTGCTCGACGACCGGTACGTCGCGTGGGCCGCGGCCCTCGCGATCACCCTGCTCGCGTTCCTGATGCGCCTGCACCGGCTCGGCGACCCGCACCGCTTCGCCTTCGACGAGACGTACTACGCCAAGGACGCCTGGAGCCTGCTCAACTTCGGCTACGTGCGCGACTACCCCGACGAGATCGGCGGCACCACGGTCGACGACCTCATCCTCGGCGGGAAGACCACGGGGGTCTGGGAGGACCTCCCGTCGATGGAGGTGCACCCCGAGGTCGGCAAGTGGCTGATCGCGCTCGGCGAGTGGGCCTTCGGGATGAACCCCTTCGGCTGGCGCATCGCCTCCGCCGTCGTCGGCGCGCTGATGATCCTGGTGCTGATCCGGCTCACGCGGCGGCTGACCGGCTCGACGATGCTCGGCTGCGTCTCGGGCCTGCTGCTCGCCTTCGACGGCCTGCACTTCGTGCTCTCCCGCCTCGCGCTGCTCGACATCTTCGTCGCCTTCTTCCTGCTGTGCGGCGTGACGTGCGTGGTCAACGACCGCGACTGGTTCCGGCGACGACTCGGGGCCCGCGTCGGACCCGACGGCATCGGGCCCGACGAGTGGGGGCCGGTGCGCGGCCTGCTGTTCCGGCCGTGGCTGCTCACCGGCGGCGTGTGCTTCGGCCTCGCCATCGGCACCAAGTGGACGGCGCTCTACCCGCTCGCCGCGTTCGGCCTGCTCGCCTGGCTGTGGAGCGCCGGGGCGCGGGCCTCGTTCGGCGCCCGGGCGGCCTGGCTGCGCAGCGCGGTGGCCGACGGCCTCCCGGCCTTCGCGCAGCTGGTGCTGGTGGCCTGCATCGTCTACGTCGCCTCGTGGACCGGCTGGCTGGTGCACGCCGGCCAGTACGAGGAGCACCTCTCCTCGACGCAGTACACCGGCTTCGTGAAGGAGAACGGCTGCGTGCCCGGCGAGGAGGGGGGCGAGCTCGTGCCGGACAACGAGAGCGACGACTCCGCCACCTGGCCCACCGCCGGCGAGCCCGACGCGAGCGGCCCCGCCGAGCTGGTGCAGTCGCTGCGCTCGCTCTGGTACTACCACCAGGACGTCTTCACCTTCCACACCCACTACCTCAACTGCGCGACGCACGTGTACCAGTCGCAGCCGTCGGGGTGGCCGCTGGTCAACCGGCCGGTGGGCGTGGCCACCGACCTCGACATCCAGCCCGGCGAGCAGGGCTGCGAGGCGCCCGAGGGCAAGACCTGCTACCGCCAGGTGCTGCTCATCGGGACGCCGCTGCTGTGGTGGGGCGGGGCGCTCGCGGTCATCGCCGCCGGCGCGCTCTGGATCGGCACCCGCGACTGGCGCTTCGGCGTCGCCGTCGTCGGCACGCTGTCGTCGTGGCTGCCGTGGCTGCTCTACGACGACCGGCCGATCTTCTTCTTCTACGCCATCACCTTCCTGCCGTTCATGGTGCTGGCGGCGACGCTGGTGCTGGGCAAGCTGATCGGGCCCCACCGCACGCCGTCCGGACGTCGCACCCTCGGCGTCGTCGTGGCCGGCTCGTTCGTGGTGCTGGTGCTGGTGAACTTCGCCTATTTCTACCCGCTGCTGTCCTACGGCCTCATCCCCCAGCCCGACTGGCTCGACCGCATGTGGTTCCAGCGCTGGATCTGAGCCGGCTCGTCGAGCAGGCGCCGCGGGTGAGCCTGCGACCCCGCGGTGCGCGTGTGGGGACCACGGACGGTCCACGTGAGGGCCACCGAGGCCGCTCCAGGCACTAGCGTGCGACCCGATGACCGCCTTCACGCCCGGCTGGGACGCCTTCCCGCCCGCCCTGCTGGACTTCTGGACCGAGCGCCACCTCGTCGTCCTCACCACGCTGCGACCCGACGGCCGCCCGCACGCCGTCCCGGTCGGGGTGGCGCTCGACCCCGAGCGGCGCTGCGCCTGGGCGATCAGCAGCGACGGCACCCGCAAGGTGCGCAACGTCGAGGCCGGAGACCGGGGCGGCCCGGCTCGCGTGGCGGCGTGCCAGGTCGACGGCGCCCGGTGGTCGACGCTCGAGGGCACCGCCACCGTCGTCCGCGACGAGGAGTCGGTCGCCCGGGCCTGCGAGCGCTACGCCGGCCGCTACCGCGTGCCGCGCCCGAACCCGGCGCGGGTCGCCCTGCGCTTCGAGGTCGAGCGGTTCGTGGCGTCGCGGTCGCTGCTGGAGGGGTAGCCAGCCCCTCGGCTCAGCGCGCGGCGCGGGCCTCGAGCGCGTCGGTGAGCAGCGAGACCAGGGCCTCGGTCTGCACGTCGGCCGACGAGCCGACCTCGTCGTCGGAGCCGTCGAGCGCGCGGGCGGCGAGGCCGGCCTTGCTGTCGATCAGCTCGGCGACCTTGGAGTCGACGGTCTGCGCGGCGATGACCCGCCAGGCGGTGACCGGCTGGTCCTGGCCGATGCGGTGCACCCGGTCGATGGCCTGCGTCTGCTCGGCGTCGGTCCACGACAGCTCGGCGAGCACGACGTTGGAGGCGACCTGCAGGTTGAGGCCGACGCCGGCCGCGGTGAGCGAGCACACCGCGACCGCGACGTCCGGGTCGTTGACGAAGGCGTCGATGTTGGCCTGGCGCACCTTGGGCGTCTGGTCGCCGCGCACGGACGCCGACTTCATGCCGCGTTGGGCGAACAGCGCCTCGGCGGTGTCCATGACGTCGACGTGCTTGGCGAAGAAGACGACCTTGCCGACGCTGCGCGCCAGCTGGGCGGCGTAGTCGGCCGCGAGACCGGCCTTGGCCTGGCCGATGCGGCGCATCATCGTGAACACGTTCTCGCCGCCGCCGGCCGGCTTGTCGCCCGAGCCCTCGCGCTCCCACGCGGCGACCTGGCGCACCAGGGCGTGGTCGATGCCGTCGACCACCGCGCCGGAGCGGCGGGTGGCCAGGGCGGTGTCGTAGCGCTCGACGAGGCGGCGGGCCAGCTCGCGCTCGGCGGCGCGGATGGAGCGACCCACCTCGCCCTCGAGCTCGACCGGCAGGTCGGCGATGCGGCGGGCGGGGATGTCGGAGGCGACGTCGACCTTGCGGCGGCGCACGATGCCGAGGTCGATGACGGCCGAGCGGGCGGCCGGGTAGAAGCCGGGGTCGATGGGCGTCTGGCCGGTGGCCTCGAGGCGCTCCATCAGCTCGGCGCACGGCATCTTCTCGTCGATCCAGCCGAGGAACTGCCAGATGGCGCGGAAGTCGTCGATGTCGTTGATCAGCGGGGTGCCGGTGAGGGCGACCATGAGCGGACGCGCGGTGCGCTCGCGGATGCGGTCGGCGGTCTGCAGCACGAACTGCGAGCGCTGCGAGGTCTTGTTCTTGATGAAGTGGGCCTCGTCGACCACCATGCCGCCGAAGCCGTGGCTGCCGAGCCAGCCGACGTGGCGGTCGAGGATCTCGTAGTTGACGATGACGATGTCGGCGAAGCCGTCCATCGTGTCGCCGTTGCCGTGCACCACGGTGGCGGTGCGGTGCGGCGTCCAGAGGCCGACCTCGCGGGCCCAGTTGGTCTTGACCACGCTGGGCACGACGACGAGCAGCGGGTAGGCGTCGGCGGCCTGCGCGGCGAGCAGCGCCTGCGCGGTCTTGCCGAGGCCGGGCTCGTCGGCGAGCAGGAAGGTGCGGTGGCCCGCGGCCGCGGCGGCGACGACCTGCGCCTGGTGGTGCATCAGCTCGAGGCCGACGGGGGCCTTGACCGAGCTCTCCTCGGGCAGCGCCATGCACGACGTCGCCCCGCCGGCGGCGCGCTCGAACGACTCGAGCAGCGGCTCGATGAGCTCCCACCCGGCGAGCCGGCGCGCCTGGGGCGCGCGGTGGGCCCCGGCGAAGTCGGGCCGCAGGAACGGGTTGGCCAGCTGGCGTGAGAGCACCGAGCGCGGCACGACCTGGCGATCGAGGTCGACGACGTGGGTGCGGCCGTTGGCGTGGCCGTTCGCGTGGCCGTTGGTCGTGGACGGCGGGCGCGGCACGTCGGCGGTCTCGACGCCGGCGGCCTCGAGCATGTCCTGGCGCAGGATGCGGGCGGCGTCGGGGACGAAGGCGTCCTCGGCGAGCAGCGAGAGCAGCGTGGTGTCGCGGGCGGTGGTCTTGGCGAGGATCGTGCCGATGCCGTCGAGGCGCTTGAGCTGCTCGGCGCGCTGGCCCTCGGGCAGCTCGGGGTCGAGCTTGACCCGCTGGCGCTCCTCGCGGGCGAGCATCGCCACGACCTGGAACTTGATGCGGGCCGCGGGCTTAACGCGGCCGCGCTGGGCGGCACCCTCCACCTCACGGACGGCGCGGGCCAGGACCGGGATGATCCCCTCGTTGTCGAGCTCGCGCCCGCGACGGCGCGTGGTGGTGCGGGTGGCGCCGTGCTGGCGCTGGCCTCCTCGAGCCAAGGACTCCTCCTCCGGAGCTGCCGCGGCCGCGTGGCCGTGGCGGTGCAGCGGACCCAGCCGGGAGCCGGACGACCGGGCTCGTCCCGGTTCGGGGAGGACGGGGGCCGCGGTGCGCGCGGGCGGCGGTGGTACGCCGGGCGGTGCTGCCGCGTCGGGCGGCGGACGCCGATCGACCACCGGCGTCGTCGTCATGGTACCCCGTGACCGCGCGCCGCACGCACGCGGCGCGAAACCGGCGCGTCAGGTCACCGGCGCAGGCCGTCGCCCAGCTCGCGCAGGGCCTCGGCCAGGGTGACGCGCGGCGTCCACCCCCAGCGGGTGGCGCGGTCGGTGACGATGCGGCCGGTCCAGCCGGTCTCGGCGTCCCACGTCGGCTCGACGCCGAGCGCCTCGCACACGGTGCCCACGTAGTCGCGCTGCGTGGCGGGCTCGCCCGCGACGTTGACGGCGGTGCAGGCCCCCGCGACGGGGCCGTGCTCGGGGTCGTCGGCGAACGGGACGCGGCCGGTGGCCAGCTGCGCGACCAGGGCGGCCAGGTCACGCACGTGCACCCAGGCGAAGGTGGTCTCGGGCGAGGCGTGCCGCAGCGCGTCGTCCTCGGCGATCTCGGCGGGCCGGGCGGTGTTCCACATGGAGGTCTCCCCCGCCCCGAGGATGGCGGGCGGGCGCACCAGCACGCGGGTCAGGCCGTCGAGGTCTCCCGCGGCGAGGGCGGCGTCGGTGTCGCGCTTGGTGACCGCGTAGTCACCGGCGTCGTCGGCCACCAGCCGGCCCGACTCGGGGCAGTCGCCGGCGCCGGGCGAGCGGTCGTAGACCGCGGCGGTGGAGACGTGCACCAGCCGCTCGAGCCCGGCACGAGCGGCGGCCCGGGCCAGGGTGGTGGTGCCGTCGACGCTCACCGCTCGCTGCGTGGCGAGGTCGACGCCGTCGGCCATCGGGTAGACGGTGGTGACCACGGCGTCCGCGCCGTCGACCAGCCGCTCGGCGGTGGCGGGGTCGGCGAAGTCGCCGACGACCTCCTCGACGCCCTGCGGCGCGGTGCCGGGACGCCGGACGACGCCGCGCACCGGCACCCCGCGCTCGAGCAGCGCGACGCACACCGCCGCGCCCACGAAGCCGTTGGCGCCGGTGACCACGACGGGGCGGTCGTGGTCGGTCCAGTCGGTGACCTCGTCGGGGTCGAGCGGCTCGGCGGAGGGCGTGTCGGTCATGCCGTCCACTCTGGCACGGCCTCGCGCGCCCGGACGTCGGCGGCCACGTCGTCGTCCGACCCGCCCGACCGCAGGCCGCGCAGCACGAGGACGCCGATCGCGGCGACGGCGAGGCCGCGGGGCAGCTCGACGACGAGGCCGGTGAGCACGGGCCGCTCGGGCAGCGGCACGAGCAGCAGCAGCGAGCCGGCGAGCAGGACGCCGCCGATCCAGCGGGGCACGCCCGGGGCGCGCAGCAGCGCGACGGCGAGCACGACCAGGCTGAGCACGAGCACCAGGCCGCCGACGACCTGGAGGGTCACGAAGGCCGGGGCGTCGACGATCTCGCCCTCGGTGCCGATCAGCGGGCGCGCGGCCGCGTCGCGGGCGATCGTCGGGGCGACGAAGCCCTCGACCACCAGGTGCGACATCGCGCTGAGGGCGTTGCCGACCAGGTAGCCGACGGCGCCGACGAGGCCGAGGACGCCCAGGCCGCGCTCACGCAGCCACAGGTAGCCGCCCGGCAGCCCGAGCATGAGCAGCAGGGCGCCGGCGTAGATGAGGTACTGAGCCCACGGCGAGCGGTCGGCGAGCAGCGCGGCGACGGAGTGCGACTCGCCGTCGACGACGGGATGGGCCAGACCGCCCGCGAGGCTGAGCACGAAGGAGCCGATCAGGCACCAGGCGCTCAGGCGGTACAGCGTCGCAGCCGGGACGACGGCCGCACCGGGGTGGGCAGGGGCGTGGGGAGCCGACATCGGGTGTCCTCCTTCTCGGGTCGCGGCCCGTCTCTCGGACCGCGACGCCGAGCCTGGCCGGGCGCCCTTGCCTGCCGGTTGCCCGTCGACGTCCCGACGTGGAGCGGCCCGCCGGCCACCCTCGGAGACGAGGGCGGCCGGCGGGCCGGAGGTGCTGCGCTGGCGCGCGCCGACTCAGTAGTCGGTGTGCTCCAGGTAGAGCTTGCCGACGGCCGCGGAGGTGAGCGGCGAGACGTCGGGGGTGTCGTTCTCGACGATGTACTCCTCCACCGTGTGCTGGCGGAAGATCTTGGTGAAGTCGATGACACCGGTGCCGAGGTCGCACATGTCGCCGCCGTCGGCCGCCGAGCGGTCCTTGACGTGGAACTGGCGCACGTCCTGGCGGGCCTGGCGGATCACCTGGTTGGCGAACTTCAGCGGGTCGGCCTCGCCACGGTTCACACCGGCGGTGTAGGCCCAGTAGAGGTCGACCTCGAGGTGCACCAGACGCGGGTCGAGCTCCTTCTGGAGCACGTCCCACGGGGTCTTGCCGCCGCCGAGGTCGATCGTGAACTCGTGCGCGTGGTTGTGGTAGCCGTAGCGCAGGCCGCGCCGCTTGGCGGCGTAGGCCTCGGTGTTCATCTGCTCGGCCCAGGACTGCCAGTCCGACAGCTTGTCGGAGTTGAGGTAGGGCACCACGATGTACTTCTGGCCCAGCGTGTTGGCGTCGTCGAACTTCTTGTTCATCGCCGACGTGCTCGCGCTGATGCCGTCGTGGCTCGAGCTGGCCCAGATGCCCAGCTCGTCGAGGCGGGCCTTCATCTGGGCCGCGGTGTAGTGGTAGAGGCCGGCGCGCTCGACGCGCGGGTAGGCGTACTGGGCGAGGCGGGTCAGCACGGTGTCGACGCTGGCGGGGTCGGTCATGGCCGCGCGCAGCGTGTAGAGCTGGATGCTGATCTTGCCCTCGGGCACCTGCTTCTTGCGGTTGCCGCCCGCCTTGTTCTTCTCGCCCTTGCCGGCGGCGTTCGCGACGCCGGTGCCGGCACTGAGCGCGGTCAGGCCGGCTGCGCCGACCGCCGCGCCACGCAGCAGGCCACGCCGGCTGGCGCCCTGCTTCTCGAGCGACTCGCGCAGGGCGGCGTCACCGTCATATCCGAAGCACATCTTTGATTGTTTCCTCTCGTTGGATCCTACGTAAGGGAGACCTGGATGTGGGGGGTGGCGGGCGGCGCAGCCCGCACCCGCGGGCCCGGCTCGGCCGGGCCCACGGGGGTGGGTCAGTTGCTGCCGCTGGGCTGCAGGCGGACCTCGGCGCTGCCGGCCTGGCGACCGTCGCTGTACTGCGCGACGAACACGGCGCTCAGGTCGTCGGTGGCCGGGTCGTGGCCGCCGGGGACCGTGGTGCGCAGCGAGCCGGTGCAGCCGCCCGCGGTGCTCTGCGGGTGACCGTGCGTGGCGTGGCCGAGGATGTAGGTGACGGTCACGTCGTTGCAGTCGACCGGCTGGTCGTCGGTGACCTTGACCTCGTACTGGACGACGTCACCGAACTCGAAGGTGTCCTCCGGGGTCGGGGTGACGAACTCGAGCACGGGGGCCTGGTTGCCGACGAGGACGTCGATGTCGGCGGAGGCGTGGCGACCGCGGTGCTTGCCGCCGACGTCGGTCACGGTGAGCGTGGCCCGGAACAGCCCGTTCTTCTTGTAGGTGTGGACCGGGTTGCGGCCGGTGGCGTCGAACTTGCCGTCACCGTTGAAGTCCCACTTGTAGCGCAGCTTGTCGCCGTCGGGGTCCTTGGTGCCCTTGCTCGAGAACTGCACCTTCAGCGGCTTCTTGCCGTTGACCGGGTCGGCCGAGATCTTCGGCTTCGGGCTGCGGTTGGGCGACCCGCCGAGGAAGTCGACGCGGGAGAGCTGGGCGTCGGGGTTCTCGGCGAAGTAGCCGTCGCCGTACTCGAGGATGTAGAGCGCGCCGTCGGGGCCGAACTCCATGTCCATCGGGTTGTCGGTGACGATGCCGGCGATGACCTTCTGCAGGGCGACGCCGTTGCGCTTGACGTTCACGCCGCGCACCCAGTCACGGCTCCACTCGTAGAGCAGCGGGGTGCCGCTGAAGCGACGCGGCCAGGCGACGGGCTGCTTCTGCTTCTCGGTGCGCTTGTCGTACTGGTAGGCCGGGCCCGCCATGGGCGAGATGCCGCCCTCGCCGAGCAGCGGGAACTGCTTCGACTTCGGGTAGGTGTACCAGATCTCGGGCTGGACGACGGGCGGCAGCTTGCGCAGGCCCGTGTTGTGCACCGAGGTGTTCACCGGGGCCTTGCAGTTGAACTTCTTGCCCGACTTCTCGGTGGCGAAGTTGTAGTCGTTGTAGGGCAGGCGACGGGTGGCGCAGTAGGGCCAGCCGTAGTTCGACGGCTTGTCGATGACGGCCCACTTGCCGTGGCCGGCCGGTCCGCGCTTCGGGTCGGCGGTGTTGGCGTCGGGCGAGTAGTCGGCGACGTAGAGGTCGTCGGTGCGCGGGTTGATCTCGATGCGGAAGGGGTTGCGCAGGCCCATCGCGTAGATCTGCGGCTTGGTCTTGGGCGTGCCCTTCTTGAACAGGTTGCCCTTCGGGATCGTGTAGCCCGCCTTGGCGCCGGCCTTCGGCTTGATCCGCAGGATCTTGCCGCGCAGGTCGTTGGTGTTGGCCGCGGTGCGCTGGGCGTCGAAGGCCGGGTTGCGCATCGCGCGCTCGTCGAGCGGTGCGAAGCCGTCGGACTCGAACGGGTTGGAGTCGTCACCGGTGGCGAGCAGCAGGTTGCCGGCGCTGTCGAAGACGATGTCGCCGCCGACGTGGCAGCAGATGCCGCGGTCGACCGGGACCTGCATGATCTTGCGCTCGGTGCCGTTCCACACCTTGCCGTTGGCGTACTTGAACTTCGAGAGCTGGATGTAGCCCTTGTACTTCTTGAACTGCCACGGCTTGCCCTCGAGCGGGGCGTCGCCCTCGTTGATCGAGAGGGTCGCCGGGTCGTCCTTGGGCGTCTTCAGCGGCGGCGAGTAGTAGAGGTAGACCCAGTTGTTCTTCTTCATCGAGAAGTTCGGGTCGAGGGCGATGCTCTGCAGGCCCTCCTCGTCGTGGTTGTAGACGTCGATCTTGCCCACGACCGAGTTGACGCCGGTGCGGGCGTCGTTGCGCCAGATGACACCGGCGCGCGTCGTGTGGAGCACGTCGCTGTTGGGCAGCACGGCGAGGTCCATGGGCTCGCCGGGCCGGTCGTTGAGGGTCACCTTCTGGAAGGTGGGGCTGTCGGCGGCCGCGACCTTGCGGTCGCCGGTCTTGCGACCGTCGGCCTCGTAGCCGTAGCCGTGGCCCGAGCCGCCGGTGCGGAGGGTGCCGGTGGCGTGGTCGTGGCCGGCGTGGCCCTGGTCCTGGTCGGCCTGGTGGCTGTGGCCTTCGTGGCCGGTGGCCGGCACCGCGAGGGCCCCGGCGAGGGTGAGAGGAATGGCGATGGCCGCGGCTGCTGCTGCAGCGCCGGCCCCCGAGAAGCGTCGTCGCACGTTCTGCTGTCTCCTAACGTCGAGGCAGACCTCGACGAGTTGTGGGTGTCAGGCAGTCCTGTCCAACGTAAGGAGTGACCACGCTCACGTCAATGACTTGACGACTTTCGCAACTACTTGACGGAAGTCAGTCACCCGATCAGGCGGACGCCGACGACGGCGCGAACACCTCGGCGCTCACGAGCCGCGCCGCACCGATCACTCCGCCGCAGTGCGGCAGCTCGCTGAGCACGATCGGCAGGCTCCCCGTGGCCAGCGGCAGCGACCGCTGGTAGACGGTGCCGCGGATCTCGGCCAGCAGCGCGTGGCCCAGCAGGCTCACCCGTCCGCCGATCACGATCATGCCGGGGTTGAAGAAGGAGACCAACCCGGCGATCACCTGGCCGACCCGCTGCCCGCACTCGCGCAGGAGCACCGACGCGGCCGGGTCGCCGCGCGAGACCGCGACGCCCAGGGCCTCGGCCCCCAGGGTGCCGTGCTCGTCGAGCAGCTCGGCCAGGACGGCGGAGCGCCCGTCCAGGGCGGCGTCCGTGGCGTTGCGCGCGAGCGCCGCACCTCCCGCCAGCGCCTCGAGGCAGCCGTGGTTGCCGCAGGCGCACTGGACGCCGTCGGGCGTCACCTGGATGTGGCCGATGTCGCCGGCGCAGCCGTTCGCGCCGCGGTAGAGCTGGCCGTCGACGACGATGCCGCACCCGATGCCGGTACCGATCTTGACGAACAGCAGGTCGCGTGCCTGCCGGGCGACGCCGGCGTGCTGCTCCCCCATCGCCATCACGTTGACGTCGTTGTCGAGGACGGCGGGGCAGCCGAGCTCGCGGGCCACGGTGTCGCGCACCGGGTAGCCGTCCCACCCCGGCATCAGCGGGGGCGCCACCGAGACGCCGCGCCAGAAGTCGACCGGGCCCGGGACGCCGCAGCCGACGCCCATCGGTCGCTCGATGCCGAGCTTGTCGAGCAGCCGGCGCACCCGCTCGAGCGCAGTGCCGAGCACCTCCTCGGGGCCACGGCGGATGTCGCACGGCAGCTGCTCGGTCTCGAGCACCTCGAGGCGGCCGTCGGTGATGCCGACCGAGATGCCGGTCGCGCCGATCGCGATGCCGGCGAAGCGGACGTCGTCGGCCAGGTCGACCATCGTGGAGCGGCGTCCGCCCCGCGACTGCGCCGGACCGGCCTCGCGCGCCAGCCCCATGTCAGCGAGCCGCGCCACCTCGACGCCGATGGTCGTGCGCGAGACGCCGAGGCGGTCACCCAGGTCGGTGCGCGAGAGCGGGCCGTGGTCGCGCAGCTCGGTGAGCAACCGGGCCTGCATCGTGCTCTCGGCACGACCGGACAGGGAATGGAGCACGGCGCCATGCTGCCACGACCGGCTCCGGCGTCCTGGGGCCACTTTTGCCGGGTGCCGGACGAACAAATGTTTGGCAATCGTCGTTAGCCCGATGCCTTCCTCGAAAGGGTGATGCATGTTTGACTGTTCTCATGTCACAAGCCACGGCCAGCACAGGGGCGGGACCGGCCGTCGGCCCCCCGCCGGGCGGTGGCAATCTCCTCAGTCTGATGCTCGACGGCCAACCGCGCACCCGTGCCGACCTGATCGAGCTCACCGGTCTGGCCCGCTCCACCGTCGCCGTGCGCATCGACGGCCTGCTCTCGCTCGGCCTGCTGCAGCCCTCGGGCCGCTCGCGCTCCACCGGCGGACGCCCGCCGACCCGCTTCGCGTTCAACCGTGACGCCCGCCTGGTGCTGGCCGCCGACTTCGGCGCCACCCACGGCCGCGTCGCCCTCACCGACCTGACCGCGCGCGTCGTCGCCGAGCAGACCGCCGAGCTGCGCATCGCCGACGGCCCCGAGTCGGTGCTCGGCTGGCTGGTGCAGATCGCGCCCACCCTGCTCGAGTCGGTCGGCCGCACCGTCGACGACCTCGCCGGCATCGGCATCGGCCTGCCCGGCCCCGTCGAGCACCACACCGGACGACCGGTCAAGCCGCCGATCATGCCCGGCTGGGACGGCTTCGACGTCGTGGGCTGGGTCCGCCAGCGCATCGACGCGCCCGTGCTCGTCGACAACGACGTCAACATGATGGCCCTCGGCGAGCACTCGGTCGCCTACCCCGACGTCGAGCACCTCGTCTTCGTCAAGGTCGCCACCGGCATCGGCGCCGGCATCATCAGCGGACGCCGCCTCCACCGCGGCGCGCAGGGCTCCGCCGGCGACCTCGGCCACGTGCAGTCGCCCCGCGGCGGCGACGCGCTGTGCGACTGCGGCAACACCGGCTGCCTCGAGGCCATCGCCAGCTCTCGCGCCATCGCCCAGGAGATCGGCGTCGCGCAGGCCACCGCCACCGACGCCACCCGCGCCATCATCGAGCGGCTCGGCGGCGGCGACCGCGAGACCATCGCCGCGATCCGCCGCGCCGGCCGCGACATCGGCGAGGTGCTCGCCTCCTGCGTCAGCCTGCTCAACCCGTCGGTGATCGTGCTCGGCGGCGCCCTCGCCGGCGGCGCGCCCAGCCTGCTGGCCGGCGTCCGCGAGGTCATCTACGCCCGCTCCCTCCCCCTGGCCACCGGCGACCTCAGCGTCGTCCCCGCCCAGACCGGCGAGCACGCCGGCGTCGTCGGCGCCGCCACCATGGCCGTCCAGCAGTTCCTCGCCCCCGAGTCGGTCGACGCCATGCTCGCCCGCTCGGTGGGACTCACGGCCTCCTGAGCCGAGTCGTCGCGCTCCCTCGCGATGGTCAGGGTGCGAACAGCCCCTCACGATGGTCGAGGTGCGAGGAGCCCTGGCGACGAGCCTCGAGACCGCTGAGCGTCCACGGGGTCGGGACCACACGGACGTCAGTGCAACGGAGCACGCACGGGGGTCGGGACCCCCGGACGGTCACGCAACAGAGCACGCACGGGGTCCGCACCACACGGACCCTGAGCGCCGTCGTTGGGCCCGGCAGGTCAACGGGCCGACGAGGCGGGATATCTCGACCGCTGTGTTTGATTGCGCCTCCGCTCGTACCTCGCTTCGGCGCGTGTTCGCGGCGATCCCTGGCCCGATGCCCTTCGACAAGCTCAGGGTCCGTGTGGCCCCGACCCCGTGGACGTTGCGGGGGTCTCGAGGCTCGTCGCTGGGGCTCCTCGCACCTCGACCACCGACGGGGCGGGCCGACCACCAGCCCGTTCGCGGCGCGCGACCTGGTGAGTGACGAGCACGGAGGGCGCAGCGAGGAACGAGCGAGCCCTCCGCGCGCAGGAGCGAACCGGGTCGCACGAAGGCGCCGCGAACCCGCGCCGAAGCGACGAAGGAGCGGAGGCGCCAGACAAAACGGCCCGCGGGCCCCGGTCAGGATCGACCGGGGCCCGCGGGTGGTGCTGGGCGGTGTCAACGCTGGATGCGGAAGCTCCAGGTCTTGACCGTCTTGTTGCCGGCGCCGTCGGTGGCCTCGATGCGCACGGTGTGCTTGCCGTAGGCCAGGTTCGAGCCCGACGTCCAGGTCAGCTTGCCGTTGCTCCACTTGAAGGTGCGGTTCTTGCCGTCGACCTTCAGCTTCACGCGAGCCTTGGTGACCCCCGAGCGGACGTCCTTGATCGTGGCCCGCACCGTCGGGGTGCGGTCCTTGACCGTGCCCTTCGGGCCGAAGGCGGTGACCGAGGGACCGGTGGCGTCGACCTTCCACTGGATGGACGCCGGGGTGGCGTCCGCGCCGCCCTCCGAGACCGCGCGGACGCGGAACCGGTGGGTGCCGTCCTTCAGGTTGCGCAGCGTGGCCGGCGAGGTGCAGGCCGTCCAGGCCGCCCCGTCGAGCGAGCACTCGAAGGTCGCACCGTCGGCACCCGGGCCCGTGGCCGTGAACCGCACGGTGGCGGTGCGCAGCTTCTTGGTGCCCGAGGGGCCGGCGGTGATGCGGGTGTCCGGAACCGGGGTCGGCTCCGGGTCGACACCGTCGACGAGGAACTCGTCGAAGGCGACGACGTCACCCGAGCGCAGCACGCCCGCCGTGAAGAGGCCGAACCGAGGAGCCGGAGCGGCGTTGGTGACCGCCCCGTCGATGTCGACCCAGGTGGCGCCGTTGTCGGCGGAGTAGGCACCGGTGTAGCTGTCGCCCGCCTTGGTCAGACGCAGCCAGATGTCGGACGCCGTGCCGGCCGGGATGTCGATCCCCGGTCCGACGTCTGCCACCTGGTTGCCGACCTCCGAGCGGAGCTCGATGCGGTTGGGCTCCGTGCGGCCGTCGTCGGCGATGACGGCGAGCTTCACGTAGTCGGCGTCGCTGCCGTAGACCATCAGACCGGCCTGGCTGTAGCCGCCGGCGAGGGCCGAGGCGTCGAGCCGGGTCGCGATCTCCCAGTCGGTACCGGCGTGGTCGGGCGACTGCAGGATGAAGTTCGACTTCGCCGTGCCCGTCCGGTAGATCTCGCCCGGCGTCGTGGTGATCTTCAGGGATCCGTCGGAGACCTCGTACAGGTCGGGGTTCTCCGCCACGATCGCGTTCCAGCGGCACGGGTCGAGCGCGGTGCCGTCGAACGAGTCGTCCGGCGTGCCGAGCTCGCAGTCGGCGTAGGTGGTCACCGTCACCGTGCCGGTGTCGGTGCCGCCGTTGCCGTCGCTGACCACGTAGTCGAAGGTGTCGGCGCCGGTATGACCGGCGTCGGGGGTGTAGCGCACCTTCGTGCCGGTGATGGTCGCCGTGCCGTTGGCCGGGTCGGTCACCGAGGCGACGGCGAGGGTGTCGCCGTCGGCGTCGGTGTCGTTGGCCAGCACGTCGACGTCGACCGCCGTGCTCTCGGTGGTCGTCGCACTGTCGTCGACCGCGACCGGGTTGCGGTTCACGTTCGCCTCGGTGAGACGGAAGTAGTCGAACTGCGCGACGCGGTCCGCCTGGTTCACGCCGAGGGCGAAGACGCCGACGTCCATCCCGGTGGCCGGGTTGGTGACGGCCGCGCCGACGCTCTGCCACTCGCCGCCGTCGACGGCGACCTCGCCGGTGTAGCTGTTCCCGGTCCTGACCAGGCGAAGCCGGTAGTTCGAGACGTTGGCCGGCAGGTCGACCTGCGGCTGCGGGTTCTGGATGACCCCGCCGACCTCGGACCGCAGCTCGACCCGGTTGATGCGGGTCTGGCCGTCGTCGGCGATGACGTCGATCTTGACGTAGTTGTCGTCGTCGCCGTAGGCCATCAGGCCGCCCTGCGCGTAGCCGGTGGTGAAGTTCGCCGCCAGCCTGGTCTCCATCGTGTAGTCGCCGGACGGGCCCGTCTGCAGGATCAGGTTCGTCGTGCCCGGGGCGTTCGGCGTCTGGTAGAGGTCACCCGGAGTGGTGGTGATCTTCAGGGCGCCGTCGACCACCTCGTACTTCGAGGTGTCCTCGCGGACGATCGCGTTCCAGCGGCACTTGTCGAGCGCGGTGCCGTCGAACTCGTCGGAGGCCTCGGTGCTGCCACCGGAGGTGCCGTCGGGGTCGAAGCGGATCCAGTCGAAGGACGCCGTGGGCTGGCTGCCCGCACCGCCCGAGAGCGCGTGCGGTCCGACCTTCGGGCCGCTGGCGAACGCGCTCAGCGGAGCAGGCTGCCCCACCGGCGTGAACGTGGTGCCGTCGGCCGAGTAGGCGGCGGTGACGTCGGTGCCGTCGGAGATCAGACGCACGTAGTACGTGGTCGGGAAGTCCGTGGCGACCGGGGTGTTGTCGCCGGCGCCGTTGCGCGGGCTGCCGGCGTTCTCGTAGATGAACTCCATCTGACGGGCGCCGTTGACCGTGACCATGTGGACCGAGGCCCAGTTGTCCTGGTCGGCGAAGATCCGCAGACCCGCCTGGTGGTAGTTCTCGGTGAGGTCGGCGGTGAGCTTCGCGGTGATGGTCCACGGCCCGTCGGGAGCAGCCTGCGAGACCCGGTCGACGGCGTTGCCGCCGGGGCCGTACATGCTGCCGGACTGGATCGGCAGCCGGAGGCTGCCGCCGTCGACCGCGACGGCGCCAGACGGGTCCTCGACGGTCCACTTGCCGTTGAGGCTGGAGCCGTCGAACTCGTCGGACTTCTGGACGCCGCACTGGGCGAGCACCCGGATCGTCACCGCGGCGGAGCCGACCCCGCCGGACTCGTCGGTCACCGTGAGGCGCGCGACGTAGGTGCCCGGCTCGTCGTAGGACCAGGTGGCGTCGGGGGTGGTCGCCGTGTCGGCGTCACCCTCGACCCCGAAGTCCCACGCGTAGGTGAGGTCGTCACCGTCGAAGTCGGTGGCGTCGCCGTCGAACTCGACCGTCAGCGGGGCGGTGCCCTGCGTCGGGGTGGCGGCGACGGTGACGCGCGGCGCGGAGTTCGCCGACACGCCCTTGCCCCAGGCGTCGAAGAAGTTGACGTTGAACAGCCCGGTGGCGCCCTCGGTGGCTCCCTGGAAGACCAGGTAGAGCTCGTGGGTGCCGGTCTTGGCCGCCTCGTCGACGGTCATCGACACCGTCTCCCAGTTCTGCCAGCCGCCGGTGGGTGCCACCTGCACGCTGCCGGCCAGCTGACCGGTCGGCGAGTCGAGGCGAGCCTCGATGGTGCCGCCCGCGCCGGCCGAGGCCACGCGGAAGCGCAGCTCGTCGATCTGGTAGAGGCTGACCGGGTCGTAGGAGACCCAGTCGTTGTCGTCGATGTTCGACAGGTTGCGGGCGCCGCCCTGCGGGTCGGTCGTCACCTCGGTCTGGACGCCGTTGACGTCGGTCCAGTGCTCGACCTGCTTGCGCTTGGGGTTGAGCACGACCTCGGCGGAGCCGGTCAGGGACCGGACACCGTTCGCGCCGCCGTCGGTGTAGCTGGCGTTGATGACGCCGAAGATGTTCGCGGCGGGGTCGTGGCCCTCGTCGCGGACGGTCTTGACGGTGGTGGCGCAGCCGTCGGTCTCGCTCAGCGGGTGGCCGTGCGAGTCGTGGCCGAGGATGTAGCTGACGTCGATGTCGGCGCAGTCGACGTCGGCGTCCTCCTGGTCGGTGACCTCGACGTCGAGCAGGACGTCGTCGCCGAAGTCGAAGAAGCCGCCGTTGACCGGCTGGACCATCTCGACCTCGGGCCGGGTGTTGCCGACCACGACCACCACGGTGGCCGAGCCGGTGCGCCCGGTGGAGTCGGTGACGGTCAGGCGGGCGTCGTACTCGCCGTTGGTGGTGTAGACGTACGTCGGGTTCGCCTGGTTGGAGTCCTCGTCGCCGTCACCGTCGAAGTCCCACGAGTACGACGCGATGGAGTCGCCCTCGTCGGGGTCGCTGGAGCCGGCGCTCGAGAACGAGACGCTCAGCGGGGCCTGGCCGGAGTTCGGCGTCGCCCGGGCGACGGCCGTCGGCGAGCGCTGGCCCTCGTTGATCGCGTTGATCTTGTAGACGGCCGAGTTCTCGTTGCCCTGGAAGTAGCCGCCGTTGCCGTAGTCGAGGACGTAGAGCGAGCCGTCGGGCCCGAACTCCATGTCCATGACCGCGTAGAGCGTGGAGGAGTCGAAGAACGGGTCGATGCCGGCGACGTCTCCGTCGGCCTCCATCGTGATGTCCTTGATCCAGCCACGGGTCCACTCACCGGCGAAGAAGTGGTTGTCGAAGTACTCCGGGAACTTCACGTCGGAGTCGAGGTCGGGGTCGTAGTTGTAGACCGGACCGGCCATGGGGGCCTCGCCGCCACCGCCGAACTCGTTGGTGGTGCGACCGCTGTAGGTGACGTTGCCGCCGTCGTAGTAGATCCAGGCCGCCTGGGCCGGGGGCAGGTTGGTCAGGCCCGTGTTGTGGATGCTGTTGTTGACGGGGGCGGCGCAGTTGAACTTCGGCGGGGTCTGCGTGCTCGGACCGGCGAAGTCCCAGTCGTTGTACGTCGTCGCCTGGGTGTTCGGGCCCGTGCAGTAGGGCCAACCGAAGTTGCCGGCCTGGCGGATCTGGTTGAACTCCACGATGCCGCCGGGGCCGCGGTTGGGGTTGGTGCCGCCCGCGTCGGGGCCGTACTCGCCGAGGTAGACGTAGCCGGTGGCCTTGTCGACGGTCATGCGGAACGGGTTGCGGAAGCCCATGGCGTAGATCTCGGGGCGGGTCTTGTTGCCGGGGTCGTCGGCCTCGGGGAACAGGTTGCCGGTCGGGATCGTGTAGGTCGCCGTGGTGGGGTTCGGCTTGATGCGGACGACCTTGCCGCGCAGGTCGTTGGTGTTGCCCGAGGAGCGCTGGGCGTCGAACGCCGGGTTGCGGTTGGCGCGCTCGTCGAGCGGGGCGTAGCCGTCGGAGGCGAACGGGTTGGAGTCGTCACCGGTCGAGAGGTAGAGGTTGCCGGCGGCGTCGAAGTCGATGCCACCACCCGCGTGGCAGCAGATGCCACGGCTGGCCTCGACCTCGAGCAGCTTCTGCTCGGTGGTGAGGTCGATGGTGTCGTTGACCATCTTCACGCGCGAGAGCTGGTTGTAGCCCTTCCAGGTCTCCCAGGTGGCGGCGGTCCCGGTCTCGGGTGCGTCACCGTTAGGCGTGTTGAGCTTCGGCGCGTAGTAGATGTAGACCCAGCCGTCGTTCGCGAAGTCGGGGCTGACCGCCATCGACTGCAGGCCGTCCTCGTCGTGCTGGTAGACCGGCACGGTCGCGACGAGACGGGTGTTGCCGTCGAGGTCGGTGAGGAAGATGCGGCCGTCGCGGGCGTTGTGGAGCACGCGACCGTCGGGCAGCACCGAGATGGCCATCGGCTCGCCGACCTTGTCGACGCCCTTGGCCAGGGTGACCTGCTCGAAGGAGGCGTCGGTGGGGGCACCGGTGCCGCACGCGTCGGGCGCCTGGTCGGCGGCGTACTGGATGCCGCCGAGCACGTGCTGGACGAAGGCCGGCTCGGTGAAGGAGGCCTGGGTGTGGCCGCCGCCGGTGTAGAAGCTGCGGCCGCCGTCGTACTCCTGGTACCAGGCGATCGGGTGGTCGTCGTCGGTGGTGTTGCCGTCGACCTCGTCGTAGGTGGACTCGTCGAGGGAGGCCAGGACGTTGATGTTGGGGTTGCCGCGCGGCGAGTAGTCCGGCACCGTCGCGGGGCCGTTGCCACCCACGTACGGCAGGTTGCCGCCGGCGAAGGTGCCCTCGGTCGGCTGGAAGTTGTACCACTCGTCGGTGCGCACCCACTCTGCGGGCAGGTGGCAGGTCGAGGGGGTCTCGAAGTCCTCGACGTCGACCGTCGCGGTCGGCGTGCCGGCCGGGTGGTTGCGGAAGTAGGCGCCGACGAGCTTGCCGTACCAGGGCCAGGTGTACTCGGTGTCGGACGCGGCGTGGATGCCGACGTAGCCGCCACCGGCCCGGATGTAGTTCTCGAAGGCCGTCTGCTGGGAGGCGTTGAGGACGTCGCTGGTCGTGGAGAGCCACACCACGGCCTCGTACGGGGCCAGGTTCGCCGCGGTGAACGCGGTGGCGTCCTCGGTGGCGGTGACGCTGAAGCCGTTCTGCGCGCCCATCTTCTTGATGGCGGCGATGCCGGCGGGGATCGAGTCGTGCCGGAAGCCCGCGGTCTTGGAGAAGACCAGGACGTCGAACGTCGGGTCGGCCTTCTTGGCGTAGCGGGCCAAGGTGTCGGCCTGAGCCGTGGTGAGCGAGGACGCGTCGGCGGTCGTGGTCTGCTCGACCACGGCCGTCAGGTCGCCCGGCTGCCAGCCGGCGGACACGTCCGCCGGCGACGCGGCCGCGGCGCCGGGGGCGGCGGCGGCCATGCCGCCGACGACCGCGGCTGCGGCCAGTACCGAGACGGCACGGCGCCCCGGTGATCGGTTGGTTCTCATCGATCCCTGCTTCCTGTCGGGTGATGGTGCGGGTGGTGCGGTGCTGCTGGTGGAGCGGGTGGTGCTGTCGAGCCCTGGTGCGGGTGTGCGGGTGGAGCGGGTGTGCGGGTGGAGCGGTCCCGGCCCGAGCCGGGCTCGAGTCAGCGGCGCACGGTGAAGCGCCACTCACGAACGGTGCGGTTGCCGAGGGCGTCGACCACGACGAGCCGCACGGTGTGCCGGCCCACGGCCATCGCCGTGGACGGCGTCCAGGTCAGGCGGCCCTGGGCGGCCTGCCAGCGCAGCCCACGCACGAGCTTGCCGTCGACGCGCAGCTGGGTGCTCGCGCGCTTGACCGCCGAGTGGGCGTCCCGGACCGTCGCCCTGATCGTCGGCGTGCGGTCGCGGGTGGTGCCCCGCGGGGAGACGGCGGTGACCGACGGACCCGTGGTGTCGACGGTCCAACGGCGGGAGACCGGCGTGGCGTCGGCGTTGCCGGCGGCGTCGACCGCCCGCACGCGCAGCTCGTGGCGTCCGTCGCGCAGGGCGCTCAGCCTGACCGGCGAGGTGCACGCCGCCCACGCCTTGCCGTCGAGGCGGCACTGCCAGGTGCTGCCCGGCTCGGAGCTGCCGAGGCGGAAGGTCGCCGACCTCGCCTTCACCGTGCCGCTCGGGCCTCCGGTGACCGTGGTCTGCGGGGCGACCGTGTCGGCCGTCTCGGCGACCACGACCTCGACCTCGGCCGTGGCCGGCGTGCCGGTCTCGGCCGCGACCTCGACGGTGGCGGTGTAGGTGCCCGGCTCGTCGTAGACGTGCTGGGGGTCGGGGCCGGTGCCGGTCTCGCCGTCGCCGAAGTCCCACGCGTAGGTGAGGCCGGACGTCGACGGGGTGAAGTCGGCACAGGCGATGCGCTCGGCGCCCATGTTCGGGCCGTGGATGACCATCGAGACGGCCTTCTCACCGGCGCGCTGCGGGTCCTCGACCTCGATCAGCCCGCTGGCGCCGGTGCCGTCGGAGTCGATGTGCAGCCAGATCTCGTTCTCCTCGCCGAACGGCGCGGTGTCGTCGAACCGGAAGTGCGCGCCACCGTTCTGGTCGCCGCACGCCTGCTCGTGCACGTGCACCATGTGCATCGACCCCGGCGGGAGGCCCGTCACGTCGAGGCTCGTGGTGGTGGAGCCGTGGCGACGGGTCATGGTGGCGGTGCCGGAGATGTCGTAGACGCCGGCGCCGCTCGCGAACTCGGTGAACTCACCGGTGGTGGTGACCTCGGTCGAGAACTGGACGTCGAGGGGTGCCTCGCCGTCGGCCGGGGTCGCGGTGGCCGCGATCGCCGGCACGGGGTCGGGCTCGGGACCCGGGTCGTCACCGCCGACGACGACGCGGAACGTCTTCACGCCGGTGTTGCCGGCGCTGTCGGTCGCGGTGTACGTAGCGGTGTAGGTGCCCGGGCGGCGGTAGGTGTAGCTGGCCCGGGTGGTGTCGAAGACGTCGTCGTCGACGTCGGGGACGCCGAAGTCCCAGCGGTAGGTCATGTCGTCGCCCTGCGGGTCGGTGGCCGAACCCTGGCCGACGACGTTCAGCGGGGTGTCGCCGGACCTCGGGCTGAGGTTGGCGGTGACCAGCGGGCCCTGACCACCGGTGACGGTGATCGGGAACTCGCGCTGGAGCTGGCCACCGTTGCCGTCGCTCACCTCGAGGGTCGCGAAGTAGCGGCCCGGGTTGGCGTAGGTGTGGTGGGCGTGGTCGGCGGTCTCGACCGGCGAGCCGTCACCGAAGTCCCAGCGGTAGGACAGCGGGTCGCCGTCCGGGTCGGTCGCCCGGGCCTCGAAGTGCACGTAGAGGCCGGGAGGTCCGGTGGTGGGGTCGACCATCGGGCTGGCCGTGGGCGCCTGGTTCGGCGCCTTGACCACCACGGTTCCGGTCATCGTCGCGCCGTGGATGACGCAGACGTAGTGGTAGGTGCCCGGCTGGGTGAAGGTGTAGCGGAACGGTGCGCCGCGCGGGTCGCGGTACTCCTGGACCTTCGGGTTCCACTTCGCACCGCCGGTCGGCTCGGTCGAGGTGAGGTCGTGGCTCATCGTGGCCTGGTCGAACTGCCACTCGACGGTGTCGCCGACCGGGATGGTGACCGACGAGGTGCCGGTCGCCTCGGCGACCCACTGGCTGGTCGAGCCGTCGACGGCGTCGACGACCCACACGCCCGGCTCGGGGTCGGACGGCTGGGTCATGCGGAACCAGTCGTAGTCGGCCACCGGCACCTGGGCAGCGGCGCCGCGCAGCGACATCAGGCCGACGCGCGGGCTGTCGATGCCGGCGATGGCCCGGGCGTCGCCGACCTGGACGAAGTCCTCGCCGTCGGTGGAGTAGTAGCCCTTGAGCTGGGTGCCGTCGGAGGCCAGGCGCAGCCAGAAGGTGGTCGGGAAGTCGGTGGGCAGGAACGGCCCGGCGAAGTCACCGCCGCCGGTGTGCCAGTTGCCGGAGAAGTCGAAGGAGTTGTTCGGGTTGCTGCTCTTGAGGAACTCGATCCACTCGTTGCCGCCGTTGCTCTTGCGGACGAACTGCAGCTTGGCGAAGCCGGACCCACCGGCGCCGGCGACCACCATGCCGGCCTGCTGGCCCTCCTGGGTGGGGTCGAAGACGACCTTGGTCGTCGCCGTCCACGGGCCCTCGGGGGCCGCCTGCGTGATCAGGTTCGGCGCCGAGGAGTACTCGCCGGGGCCGGCACGCAGGGTGAGCTGGCCGTCGCCGACCGAGTACAGCGAGGTGTCGGGACGACGCACCCGCCAGTGGCAGTTGTCGAGCAGCTCGCCGTCGTCGAAGTCGTCGGAGCGCTGGCCGTTGCACGGGGGCTCGACCTCCTGGGCGCTCAGCGAGATCGCGAAGACGTGCAGGTGGTCGTCGTCGGGCAGGGTGACGCTGACGACGTCCTTGCTGGGCGTGATCGGCAGCGACTGGGCCCACAGCGCGACCGACGGACCGGTGTCGCCGTTGCGGTCGTGGCGGTGCGGCATGGCCACCGCGACGGTCTCGCCGAACTTGGGCGCGGCGGCCCAGTCGGTGAACCGCAGCGTGTGGGTGCTGCTGGTGCCGTCGGCGTAGGTGACGGTCACGTCCTTCTCGACGTCGCCGTTGTGCGAGGAGCCGAGCACGTTGAGCAGCTCGAAGCGGCCCGAGGGCAGCGGGATGGTCTGGCCGTCGGCCTCGACGTTGTTCTGCTGACCGTCGGCCGGGCTGCCCAGCTCGTAGTCGACGCCCTCGACGACCAGCGATCCGCCGTCGGCGCGCACCTGCTCGGGCAGGGTCTCGGCCGCGAAGCTCCAGCCGCCGCCGTCGAAGTCTCCGTCACCGGGGCTGCCGTGCGTCGAGATGCCGTCGTTGTTGAAGAACGGGTCGAGGTCGGCGACCGAGCGGCACTCGCCGTCGGCGAGCACCCGCACCGCGGTGGTGGTGGTGCCGGTGTTGCCGTCGGGGTCGGTGACCGTCAGCGTCGCGGTGTAGCTGCCCGGGGCGCTGTAGGTGTAGCTCGGGTCCTCCTGGGTCGAGGTGTCGTCGGTGGTGCCCTCGACGCCGAAGTCCCAGGCGTAGGTGACGCTCTGGCCCTGCGGGTCGGTGGCCGAGCCGGAGAAGGCCACCACCAGCGGCGCCAGGCCGCAGCTCGGCGTCGCGCCGGCCGTGGGCACCGGGTCGGTCAGCACGGTGACCTCGTCGGCCTCGACGCTCGCGCCGCGGTTGCCGGCGGCGTCGACGGGCGTGACCGTGGCGGTGTAGCTGCCCTTGGCGGTGTAGGTGTGCTCGACCGTGGCGCCGGCACCGGTGACGACGTCGGAGCCGTCGCCGAAGTCCCAGTCGTAGGTGATGGCGTCACCCTGGCGGTCGACGCCCTCGGCCTCGAAGGTCACCTCGAGCGGCGCGCCGCCCCGGGTGGGGTCGACCGAGACCGTGTTGACGAACGGCTCGGGGACGTCGAGCTCCTTGATCTGGATGTTGCGGAAGGAGACCGTGTCGGCGTTGCCGTGGTTCTGCAGGCCGACGAAGCCGGTGATGCCGCGCGAACCGTCGGAGACGTAGGTGTTGACCACCTGGCCGTTGAGGGTCATCACGTACTTCTGGCCGACCACGCGGATCTCGTAGTCGTTCCACTCCCCCACCGGCTTGGCGTTGCGGGCGTCCTCGCGGTCGAAGTTGTAGACCGAGCCGGTCTTCTGGGGCTCGTCGCCCGGCTGGCCCTCCTTGATCTGGATCTCGTGGCCCTCGTCGACCGCGTTGAACGGGTCGTCGCCCGGGTCGGGGAAGCGGGTGAAGACGCCGGAGTTGTCACCCTCGTCGGACAGCTTGAACTGCACCTTGAGGGAGTAGTCGGCGAACTGCTGCTCGTCGTACCAGAGCAGGCCGAGTCCGCCGACGGAGGTCATCGCGCAGTCCTCGACGGTGAAGCCGCCGGGGCCCGAGTGCGACCAGCCGTCGAGACGGTTGCCGTCGAAGAGCAGCTCGTAGCCGGCGTCGGCCACCGGCGGGGTCGCGCACGCCCGGCGCACGACGACGTCGACCGAGCGGGTGCTGCTCTTGGCGGTCGGGTCGGTCGCGGTGACGGTGGCGGTGTAGCGGCCGGGCTGGGTGTAGGTGTAGGTCGGGGTGGCGCCGGTGGCGACGTCGTCGGTGGTGCCCGCGACGCCGAAGTCCCAGGCGTAGCTGACCGCGCCGCCGTCCGGGTCGGTCGCCTCGGCGACGAAGCGGGTCTCGAGCGGCGCGGTGCCGTCGGCCGGCGTGGCGGTGACCGAGGTGATGGTCGGCGCCACGTTCGCCGCGACGCCGGTGCCGGTGAAGCGCACCTCGTCGGGGTTGATCTCGCCGCCGCCGGTGTAGACGAAGTAGAGGCCACGCCCGCCCTGGTCGGCCGCGCGGCTGGCGACCGCGCCGGTGGAGGTCTTGTAGTAGTACAGGCCCTCGGTGCCGCCGCTGAGCGGGATGCGGGCGGCGACCGGACCGGTGGCGGAGCCGGCGCGCACCTCGATGGCGGCGCCGTCCTGCGGGCCACCGGAGTAGGTGAAGGCGACCTCGGTCATGTTGGCCAGGCTCATCGGCGAGTACTGGAACCAGTCGCCGTTGCCCATGCCGGTGAGGATGCCGCCGGCGCCCGGGCGGGTGCCGGACTTGTCGTCGTACCCGGTCTGGCCGATGCCCTGACGGCTGGTCGAGTGCTCGGCCTGGCGCAGCTTCGGCTGCAGGATGATGCGGTCCTCGCCGGTCAGCGGGCCGTTGGCGCCGCCGTTGCCACCGAGGTCGGAGTACTTCGCGGCGAAGACGCCGTAGACGTTGGCGTCGGGGCCGTGGTCGGTGTCGGTCGAGGAGGTGAGCACGCCCTCGCACCCGGTGGTGCTGGTCAGCGGGTGGGCGTGGATGTCGTGGCCGAGGCCGTGGGAGAACTCGACCCGGTCGCAGTCGACGGTCTCCTCGCCGTCGGTGACGTCGATGTCGAAGGCGATGTCGTCACCGGCGGTGAAGAAGCCGCCGTCGATGGGGGCGACCAGGTCGACCTTCGGGCGGGTGTTGCCGACGGTGACCACGACCTGCGCGGTGGCGGACTTGCCGGTGGCGTCGGTGACGGTCAGGACGGCGGAGTAGTCGCCGGCCCGGTCGTAGGTCCACGAGGCGTCGGCGGTGGTGGCGTCGGGCTGGCCGTCGCCGTCGAAGTCCCAGGCGTAGGTGAGGGCGTCGCCGTCGGGGTCGGTGGTGCCGGCGCTGGAGAACTGCACGGTCAGCGGGGTGCCGCCCTCGCCCGGGTCGGCGGTGGCCACGGCGCGGGGCGCCTGGCCGTCGATCGCGTAGTCGATGCGGACGAGCTTGGTGTCAGGCGAGCCGGAGAAGAAGCCGGAGCCGTACTCGAGCACGTAGAGCGAGCCGTCGGGGCCGAACTCCATGTCACCGGGGGCGTAGAAGCCGCCCATGAAGTCGTTGATCGACTGGATGGCGCCGCTCTGGTCGATGCGCACCTCCTTGATCCAGCCGCGCGACATCTCGGAGATGAAGACCGAGCCCTCGTAGTACTCGGGGAAGGCGGTGCTGGCGGCGGAGGTGTTCTGCGACTGGCGGTAGACCTGCGCGCCGGTGGGCGTCGAGCCCTCGACCTCGGGGTACTTCCACGGGGCCGAGGTGGAGTAGGGGATCCACGCGTCGGTCATCGGCGGCAGGTCGACCAGGCCGGTGCTGTTGGGCGAGTCGTTGGTGGCCGGCATGCCGGAGGGGTTGTTGCACGGGAAGCGCTTGAGGGTGCCGTCGGTGTTGGTCCTGGCCTTGTTGGCCGTGAAGTCCCAGTCGACGTAGGCGCCGCCGAAGCCCTGGGCGGTCAGGTCGTCGCCGACCTCGCCGCCGCAGTAGGGCCAGCCGCCGTTCATGGCGACCTCGGTGCGGTTGAACTCCTCCTGGTGGCGCGGGCCGCGGCCGGGGTTGTTGCTGCGGGCGTCGGGGCCGACCTCGCCCCAGTAGAGCGCGTCGGTGTCGGGGTCGACGCCGAGGCGGTAGGGGTTGCGCAGGCCCATGACGTAGATCTCGGGGCGGGTCTTGGCGGCGTCGGCGTTCGGGTAGAGCGCGCTCGCGTAGGCGCCGCCCTCGCCGAACAGGTTGCCCGCGGGGATGTCGTAGGAGATGCCGTCGTTCGGGGTGGGGTTCACGTCGCCGGCGTCGTCGTCGCGCGGGACGACGCGCAGGATCTTGCCGCGCAGGTCGTTGGTGTTGCCCGAGGACTTCTGGGCGTCGTAGTCGGAGCGGCCGGTGCGCTCGTCGTGCGGCGAGTAGCCGTCGTTGAACGAGGACGAGGTGTTGTCGCCGGTGGCGAGGTGCAGGACGCCGTCCTGGCCGAACTGCAGCGAGCCGGCCGAGTGGCAGCACACGTTGCGCTGCGTGCCGACCTCGAGGATGACCTTCTCCGACGCCTTCGCGATGCTGACGTCGCCGTCGGCGTCCTCGGTGACCGTCAGGCGCGCGAGGCGGTTGGCGTTGTGGTTGGCCGGCAGCGGGGCGTAGTAGACGTACATCCAGCCGTTGTCGTCGAAGGCCGGGTCGAGCGTGATGCCGAGGCCGCCGTCCTCGAGGCCGCTCCAGACCTGCAGCTGGGTGTTGTTCATGACGATCTCGATGGAGCCGTCGGCCGGGTCGTAGAGCGAGATGTCGCCGGCGCGGGTGATGAAGAAGACCCGGCCGTCCTCGGCCACGGTGAGCTCCATGACCTCGCCCAGGGCGCTGCCCTGGCCGAGCACGACCTTCTGGAAGGTGTCGAGGTCGGGCGGGTCGGCCGCCGCGGCCGCCTGCTGGCCGGAGGCGTCGTGGTCGGCGTGGTCGGCGTGGTCGCCGTGCCGGGCACCCTCGCTGTCGTCGGCGTCGTCGGACTCCTCGGCCGGCTCCTCGGTGGCGACGGCCTCGGGGGCCGGGCTGGGGACGCCGGAGGGGTCGTTCTCCGCCGCCTGCGCGGTGGGCACGCCCAGCGCGCCGAAGAGCATCAGCGCGGCGATGACGAAGGTCGGGAGCGACCATCGACGGGAGCGGGGAGCGATCGTGGGAGCCGAGACGCGGGCCATTTAGGTCCGACCTTTCGCAAGCATGCGGAGGAAGTGCCACCGAGAACGGTCTACTTCGGGAGGTAGCCCTGTGGCAGCCGTCACACTAGGTGCGGGTTTTGGCTGGCGTCAATGCAAAAGTGACGTTTCACCCGGCGAGATGCGGGCACCCTGCGCCGCGGCGTCAGGCGCAGGCTGCGCCGTCCACCTGCTGGACGGCCCACCGGATGCCGCCGAGCAGGTGACGGCGGAACCGCGGCTCGGCGTAGGACTCCTCGGTGTGGCCGCCGCCGGTGTACCAGGCGCGGCCGCCCTCGAAGCGGTGCTGCCACGCGATCGGGTGGTCGTCGGGCCGGGCGGTGCCGTCGTGCTCGTCGTAGGTCGACTCGTCGAGGCGGGCGATGACGGTGACGCGCCCGCGGGGGCTGACGTCGGCCCTGCTGCCGGGCCGCGGGGCGCGGAAGTTGTACCACTCGTCGGTGCGCGACCAGGCGCGCGGCAGGAAGCAGGACGACGGGGTGCGGCGGTTCTCCACGCGCACGGTGGCGCGCTGGATCGCCGGGTGGTTGCGGAACCAGGCGCCGACGAGCCGTCCGTACCAGGGCCAGTCGTGCTCGGTGTCGGCGGCGGCGTGGACGCCCACGTAGCCGCCCCCGGCGCGCACGTAGCGCTGGAAGGCGCGCTGCTGGGGCCGGGCGAGCACGTCGCCGGTGGTCGAGAGCCACACGACCGCCTCGAAGCGGCGCAGGTTGGCGTCGGTGAAGGCGCGCGGACTCTCGGTGGTGGTGACGGAGAACCCGTGTCGGCGGCCGAGCTCGCGGATCGCGGCGCGACCCTCGTCGATCGATTCGTGGCGGAAGCCTGCGGTGCGGGAGAAGACGAGGACGTCGAAGCGCGGCGCGCGCTCGACGACGACCCTCGCCGGTCCGGTCGTGCGGCCGGCGTCAGGTGACGGCTCGGGCAGCGCCGCACCGGGGGCGGCCGAGGACAGGCACGCGGCTGCGGCCGCCGTCGCCAGGGCGACGGCGGCCGAGCCGCGGTCGATCACGCAGGGACCTGCTGCCAGCTGCGGGTGTCGGAGCTGGTCTCGACGGCGGCCAGCACGCGCTGGACCTGCAGGCCGTCGGCGAAGGACGGCGCCGGCGGGCGGCCACCGGCCAGGTCGTGCACCAGGTCGACGACCTGGTGGGTGAAGCCGTGCTCGTAGCCCAGGCCGTGGCCCGGAGGCCACCAGGCGCCCACGTAGGGGTGCGTGGGCTCGGTGGCGAGGATGCGACGGAAGCCGGCGGTCTCGTCGTCCTCCTCGGCGTCGAAGAACTCCAGGACGTTCATGTCCTCGAAGTCGAAGGCCAGGCTGCCGCGCGAGCCGTTGAGCTCGAGGCGGATGGCGTTCTTGCGGCCGGTGGCGAAGCGGGTGGCCTCGAAGACGCCCGCGGCGCCGCCGGTGAAGCGCGCCAGGAAGCTGGCGGCGTCGTCGACGGTGACGCGGCCCATCTCCTGCGACTCCCCCGCCGTGCCCGACAGACCGCTGTGGTCGGCGGCGATCGGGCGCTCCTTGACGAAGGTGTCGAGCTGGCCCGAGACCTCGGTGATGCGGTCGCCGGTGATGTGCTGGGCGAGGTCGATGATGTGGGCGCCGATGTCGCCGAGCGCGCCGGAGCCGGCCTTCTCACGCTCCAGGCGCCACGACAGCGGGGCCTGCGGGTCGGCGATCCAGTCCTGCAGGTACTGGGCGCGCACGTGGCGGATCTCGCCGAGGCGGCCCTCGGCGACCAGCTGGCGCGCCAGCGCGATCGCGGGCACGCGGCGGTAGGTGAAGCCGACCATCGAGTGGACGCCGCGGGTGGCGGCGGCCTCGGCGGCGCGCACCATGTCCTCGGCCTCGGCGACGGTGTTGGCCAGCGGCTTCTCGCACAGCACGTGCTTGCCGGCCTCGAGCGCGGTGATCGCGATCTCGCAGTGGCTGTCGCCGGGCGTGCAGATGTCGACCAGGTCGACGTCGTCGCGCTCGACCAGGCGGCGCCAGTCGGTCTCGGTCGAGGCCCAGCCCAGGCGTTGGGCGGCGTCGGCCACCCGCGCGGCGTCACGACCGCCGAGCACCTGCATGCGCGGGTTCATGGGCAGGTCGAAGAACCGCGGCGCCGAGCGCCACGCCTGCGAGTGGGCGGCGCCCATGAACGCGTAGCCCACCATGCCGACCCGCAGGTCGGGGCGGGAGGAGGGGCCGGGGGTGGTGCTGGTCATCTCAGATAGCTCCGGTGCGTCGATGCGGCACCGCCGGCCGTGCCACCCGCGAGGGGTGGCACGACCGGCGGCTTACCGCGTGAGGGGGTGAAGGCTCAGCGGCTCAGGACTCGAAGGCGGTCTCGAGGTACTTGTCGACGTTGTCTGCGGTCACGACGGGCGCGTAGAGCTGCACCTCGCGCGGGACCTCGACCTCGACGAGGTCGTCGACGGCCTTGCCCTGGGCGAGCAGACGGGCCAGCTTCAGGCCGTCGGCACCCTGGGTGGAGGGGTAGATGACCGTGGCCTTGAGCACGCTGTCGTCGGCCTTGATCGACTCCATGACCTGCTTGGAACCGGCGCCACCGATCATCTTGAACTCGTCACGGCCGGCCTCCTCGATGGCGGCCAGCACGCCGACGCCCTGGTCGTCGTCGTGGTTCCAGAGGTAGTCCATCTCGGGCAGCGCGCGGAGCAGGTTGGTGGCGGCGTCGGTGCCGCTCTCGGGCGTGAACTGCGCCTCGACCTGGTTGGCGACCTCGAGGCCGCACTCGCCGAGCGCGTCGGCGAAGCCCTGGCTGCGGTCCTGGGTCAGGGGCAGCGAGGCGATGCCCTGGATCTCGCCGATGACGAGGTCGGTCTCGCCGCCGGCGTCGTTGCAGATCCACTCGCCGGCCGAGACGCCCATGCCGTAGTTGTCACCGAGGACGGTGACGCGGGCGGCGTTCGGGTCGTCGAACTCACGGTCGACGTTGACGACCGGGATGCCGGCCTCCATCGCCTGCAGCGCGACCGGGGTCATCGCGGCACCGTCGAACGGCAGCAGCACGATCGCGTCGACGCCGTCGTTGATGAAGGTCTCGACCTGGGAGATCTGGGCGTTGACGTCGTTGGTGCCCTCGACGAGACGCAGCTCGACGTCGTCGTAGCCCTCGGCGACCCGCTCGGTGGAGTCGGTGATCGACGCCATCCAGCCGTGGTCGGCCGCGGGGGCCGAGAAGCCGATGACGATCTTGTCGCCGGCCTCGTCGTTCGAGCCTGCCTCGGCGTTGGAGTTGCCGCCGTCCAGGTTGGGGTTGCCTTCGTCGTCGCTGGAGTCGTCGTTGCTCGTGCAGGCGCTGAGGCCGAGCACGGCCACGACGGCGAGCGCGGCGGTGAACTTCTTGCGCCGGCCGGAGAGGTGGTGCAGGGACATGTGGTGCTCCTTGGTGGTCGTGCTGAGAAGTGATGCGGTGGAAGGTGGTGCCACAGCGGCACCGGTCGGCACCGGGTGGTGCCAGGTAATGCAGGTGCTGCCGGTGCTGCTAGGTGGTGCGCTTCCGAGACGCCACGAACTGCTGGAGCAGCACGGCGGCGACGATGACGGCGCCCTTGAGCAGGTCCTGCTCAGACGGCGGGCGGTTGTTGAGGACGAAGACGTTGGTCAGCGTGGTGAAGATCAGCACGCCGAGGACGGTGCCGGTGATGGTGCCGCGGCCACCGGCCAGCAGCGTGCCGCCGATGACGACCGCGGCGATGGCGTCGAGCTCGAGCAGCTCACCGTGGCTGGAGGAGCCGGTGGTGGTGCGGGCGATGTAGATGAGCGCGGCCAGGGCGGCGCAGACGCCGGCGAGCACGTAGAGCAGCGTGGTGTGCCGCTTGACGTTGATGCCGGCCAGGCGGGCCGCCTCGGGGTTACCGCCCACCGCGAAGGTGCGGCGTCCGAACGTGGTGCGGTTGAGCAGCACCCAGCCGACGATCGCGACCACGACGAACAGCCAGATCACCATGTCGATGCCGAGCGGCTTCTGGCCGAAGAAGTCGAAGAACCCGCGCAGCTCGCGCGCCGACTGGTTGCGGTTGTCGGAGATCGTCTCGGCCAGGGCGCGGGCGGCGACCAGCATGGCGAGGGTGGCGATGAACGCCACGACTTTTCCGTAGGCGATCAGGATGCCGTTGACCAACCCGGCTCCGGCACCGACGAGCACCGCGACCAGCACGATGAAGGACCAGTGGGTGTCCTGGGCGATCTGCTGGTTGGCCACCGTGGTGGCCCAGACCGAGGCCAGCGCGGCCACCGCGCCGACGGAGAGGTCGATGCCGCCGCCGGTGATCACGAAGGTCATGCCGACCGCGACCACGCCGAGGACGGCGGAGGACCGCAGGATCGTCAGGAAGTTGTCGGTGGCGAAGAAGCGGTCGCCGGCGGTGATGGTGCCGACCAGGACGATCAGCAGCAGCACCACGACGAGGCCGACGATGCGGAAGAAGCCCATGTCGGCCAGGCGACCGAAGGTGCTGTTGCGCGTGGCCGCCGGGGCGATCGTCGACTGCGAGGAGTCGGTGGGCTCCACCTCGGGCAGCGCCTCGACCGGGTCGGCGACGTGCTTGCCGTCGTTCTTGTCGAGCGACGAGCCGTCGGAGCGCTCGGTACGGGAGTCGGTCACTTGGGGGTTCCTTCCATCACCAGGTCGAGGACCCGGGACTCGTCGAGTTCGGTGGCGACGGCCTCGTGGACGACGCGACCCTCGCGCACGACCAGCACTCGGTCGGCCAGGCCGAGCACCTCCTCGACCTCGCTGGAGACGACGAGCACCGCGATGCCGGAGTCGGCCAGCGACCGGACGAGCTTGTAGATCTCGGAGCGGGCGCCGACGTCGACGCCTCGGGTGGGCTCGTCGAGCAGCAGCACGCGACAGTCGCGCAGCAGCCACCGGGCGAGGACGATCTTCTGCTGGTTGCCGCCCGAGAGCGCCCGGACGGCGTGCTCGACGCCCTTGGGGCGCACGTCGAGCGACTCGACGTACTCGTGCGCACGGCGCTTCTCGGCACCCCGGTCGAGGAAGCCGAGCTTGGAGAACCGGCCCATGCTCGAGACGGTGATGTTGGTGTAGACCGACTGGTCGAGCAGCAGGCCCTGGCTCTTGCGCTCCTCGGGGGCGAGGCCGACGCCGGCCTTGACCGCGGCGTGGGTCGAGCCGCGCCGCAGCGGCTTGCCGTCGACGTGCACCGAGCCCGAGCTGGCCCGGCGGGCGCCGTAGATGGTCTCGAGGATCTCGGTGCGGCCGGAGCCGACCAGGCCCGCGAGGCCGACGATCTCGCCGGGTCGCACCTGCAGGTCGACGTCGGAGAAGACACCGGCCAGCGAGAGGTCCTCGACCTTGAGCACCGGCTCGGCCGCGGCGACGTCCTCGGCGCTGACCGACTGCTCGGTGCGCTCGGGGAAGACGTACTTGATGGAGCGACCGGTCATCAGGCGGATCAGCTCGGACGTCGGGGTCTCGCGCGCCGGCAGGCCGGTGGCGACGGTGCTGCCGTCCTTCAGGACGGTGATGCGGTCGCCGATCTCGCGGATCTCGTCGAGACGGTGGGTGATGTAGATGACCGCGACGCCGGCGGCGGTGAGGCTGCGCACGACGCGGAAGAGGTTCTCGACCTCACCGTGGTCGAGCACGGCCGACGGCTCGTCGAGGATGAGCAGGCGGGTGTCGTGCGAGAGCGCCCGCGCCATGCTGACGACCTGCTGGCCCGCGGGCGAGAGGTCGCCGACGAGGCGCCCGGGCGGGATCTCGCTGTGGCCCAGGCGGGCCAGGAGGTCGCGGGTGCGCTGGTTGGTGTCGCCCCGGCGGCTGAAGCCGGCCGTGGAGACCTCGTGGCCGAGGTAGATGTTCTCGGCGACGGTCAGGCCCGGCACCAGGTCGAGCTCTTGGTAGATCGTGGAGATGCCGGCCTTGATGGCGGCCTGCGGGGTGGAGAACCGCACCTCCTCGCCGTCCCAGCGGACGGTGCCCTCGTCGGGCTGGTAGGACGCCGAGAGGACCTTGATCATGGTCGACTTGCCGGCGCCGTTCTGGCCCAGCAGGCAGTGCACCTCGCCGGCGCGCACGTCGAGGTCGACCCCGTCGAGCGCCCGGACGGCGGCGAACTGCTTCACGATGCCGCGCATGTGCAGCAACGCGTCGTCGGACCCGGCGCTCGACGGTGCTCCCTCAGGCTCGCCGAGCTGCTTGTCCAGCGTCGTCATCCCACTCCTTCGTCGTAGCGGCCGTGAGGCCGGTCACAGCCTGCTCACCCCAAAGTAGGCGGGGTTCTGCTGTTCTGACAAGCGGTTCTGCATAACGATCGGCAGAACTTTGGTTTGAAACCGGACCCCGCGGGCCAGAATGCAGCGTCGGACGCTGCCGGGGACCGCTCAGAGCCCGATCGGGCACGAGCGCCGACGCCGCGGGCGTCCGTCGGTGGTGCATCGTCGCATCCCGGCTGCTGCGTGGACAGCACGACCGCCGTGAGTCGTGTGGGTCGTGCCGAGGAACCGGAGGCGCGCAGGGCCGCGCGGTCACGACGGCCTGACCGGGTGCGGCCGGCACCGGGACGGAGCGCGCTGCCCCGGCGCCGGCCGCGGGGAGCGGGCACCCGTAGGTGCCCACTCCCCCGCCGCCCACTCTCCCGGCCCCCAGGGTCCGGCGGTGCCGAGCCGCCGGGCCGAGGTCACCCGCGTCGCGAGCCGGGCCGGGAGTGTGAGCGGACGTCATCGGGCAGCGGCTACACCTGCGCCTTCAGCTGCTGGGCAGCGTCGAGCAGCGCGGCGCGCGCCGGCTTGCTCTGCACCGTCCGGCTGAGCCGCTGGACCTCGCCGAGCGCGCGACGGGCCGCGCGGACGTCGCCGGCACGGTCGGCCTTCCTGGCCGCCGCGAGGGCCCGGCTGATGCTCGCGGCCTTGCCGCTCGCCACCGTGCCCTCGCGCTCGAAGCGCCGCAGCAACGCCTGGGCGCTGCTGTAGCTGACGCTGACCCGGAAGGTGGTCGTGCGGACCCGGGTGTGGCCGGCACGGTCGGTGACCGTGACCACCATCCGGTGGGTCCCCGATCCCAGGTCGGCGGCGTCGATGCGCACCGGTGATCCGACGAGCCTGCCGTCGAGCCGGATCCGCCGGGTGGCGATGCCGGACGTGGCGTCGGTGGTGGCGACGCGCACGCTCCGCCGCGCGGAGATCGGCAGCGTCTGTCCGCCGGAGAGCCCGGTGACCGACACGGTCGGCAGGGCACGGTCGAGCTTGACCACCGTCGTGACGACCGGCGAGCGGGTGCCCTCCTCGTCGGTGGCGCGGACCCGCACCTGGTGGGTGCCGTCGGTGCGCACCACGATCGGTGCGTCGTAGGCGCTCCAGGCCCCACCGTCGAGGCGGTACTCGAGGTCGAGCGCACCGACCCCTCCCGTGGCGCTCGGCGTCAGCGTGACCGGGCGGGTGTACCACCCGGCCTTGCCGTCGGGCGCCTGCGGCGCGGCGGTCGTCGTCACCGACGGCACCTCCGGCTCACCCGGCTCGCACGGCACGGCCGTGTCGTCCGGCGTGATCGAGAAGCTGTCGAAGTCGGCGACGATCCCGGCGGCGGCCGCGTTGTTCGCGAACGCCGTCAGGCCCACGCGGGGCTCGTTGATCCCGCTCAGGTCACGGGCCGCCCCACCCATCTCGGTGAAGGTCGCACCGTCGGTGCTGTAGGACGCCGAGACCGCGAGCCCGTCCGGGCTGGTCAACCGCAGCCACACCGTGTCGGGGAAGTCCGCCCCCAGCGCGTTGGTGTTGGTCTCCGTGGCGGTGCCACCGACCTCCTTGGCGAACTGGACGATCCGGCCGGCCGGGTCGGGCTGGGCGGTGCGGCCCTGCGTCACGAGCTTGACGTAGTTGTCGTCGTCGCCGTAGACGATCAGTCCGGCCTGCTGGTACTGCCGGTCGGCCGGCAGGGTCACCTTCGTGGTGACCTCGAACGCGCCACCGGGCAGGTGCTGCAGCACGATGTTGGGCACCGGCGTGCCGCCGGAGCCGTAGATGTCGGTACCCGTCAGCGGGATGTGCAGCTGGCTGTCGGAGACCGTCATCGTGCCGTCGGAGCGCACCACCGAGTCCCACCGGTCGGTGTCGAGGGCGTCGCCGAGGAAGTCGTCGGACCGTCCGGTGAAGCAGGTCTCGACGTCGCCGACGACGGTGATCTCGATCGTCTTGGTGGCGACGGCGTCGCGCGCGTCGGTCACCGTGAGCACGGCGTCGTAGGTGCCGGGCTCGGTGTAGACGTGGGTGGCGTCGGCCGTGTCGGCGGTCGCGCCGTCACCGAAGTCCCACGCGTACTCGAGGGCGTCGCCGTCCGGGTCGGTCGCCGACGCGGTGAAGTCGACCTCCAAGGGCGCCGGGCCCGACTCGACCGAGGCGTTCGCCGTCACGACCGGTCGACGGTTGTCGGTGATGCCGTCGCCGACGAAGTCGATCCAGTTGACGTTCGTGCCGCCGCTGACCTCCACGAAGTACAGCGGGCCCGAGACGGTGGCGGTCTCGCCGCTCACCTCGCCGCTGAAGTCGCCGTAGGTCTGCCAGTCGCCGGTCGGCTCGACGGTGATCTCGGCCACCACCGGCCCGTCCGGGGTCCCGGTGCGCACCTCCCACTCCGAGGCACCCGTCGGGGTCGCGGCCCGCAGGGAGATCTCCTGGATGTTGGTCAGGTTCATCACGTCCCAACGGATCCAGTCGCCCGGCTCGACGTAGCCGATGTTCTGGCCGCCGCCGGCGCTGTCCGAGCTGGTCTCGCGGACCACGCCGGGGTCACCGGCGGTGCCGCCACCCACGCGGCCGGTCTCGTCGAAGAACTCGGCCTCCTTGCGCTTGGTGTGCACCACGATGACGTCCTGGCCACTCAGGGCCGGGACGTCGCCGCTGCCGCCGTCGGTGTAGGTGGCGGTGATGGTGCCGAAGATGTTGGCGCCGTTGTGGCCCTCGTCGCCGGGCAGCGGGAGGACGCCCTCGCAGCCGCGGTACTGCTCGTAGCCGTGCGAGTGCTCGTCGTGGCCGAGTCCGGCCTGGACGACGACCCGCTGGCAGTCGATGGCGTCGCCGTCCTCGGGGTCGGTGACCTCGACGGAGTAGCGCATCGTGTCGCCGAACTCGAAGAACCCGCCCTCGACGGGGGCGACCAGCTCGACCGTGGGCGCGGTGTTGCCCACCACGATGTTGATGTTCGAGACCGCGGTGCGGCCGCCCTCGTCGGTCACGGTCAACCGGGCGGTGTACTCGCCCTCGTCCTCGTAGGTGTGGCTGACCTGGGCCTGAGTGGAGTCCTCGGTCCCGTCGCCGTCGAAGTCCCACGAGTAGGTCACCGGGGTGCCGTCGGGGTCGGAGGAGCCGGAGCCGTCGAAGGCGACCGTCAGGGGCGCGGGACCGGAGGTGCGGTCGGCGGTGGCGCGGGCGATCGGCGCCCGGTTGCCCTGCACGTAGTCGATCCGGTAGACGCCGGAGTCGGCGTTGTCACCGCCGAAGCCGCTGCCCCACTCGATCATGTAGAGCGAGCCGTCGGGCCCGAACTGCAGGGCGTGCGGCCGGGTCATCTGCAGGTCGGGGAGGAACCGGTTCACGTCGGTGTAGTCGGTGTGGTCCTCGTTGAGCTGCACGGTGAACAGCCGCGAGTTGTTCCAGTCGGCCCAGATCGCCTTGCCGTCGAAGTAGGCCGGCCACTTGGTGTCGGAGTCCAGGTCGGGGTCGTAGGCGTAGGTGCCCGAGGTCATCGGGGCCCCGCTGGCACCGATCTCCGGCACGCCGGTGATCGAGGAGTTGTTGCTCTGCCACATCGTGGCCGGGACCGCCGGCGGCAGCTGGGTGAGGCCGGTGTTGTTCGGCGAGTCGTTGACGGGGGCCGAGCAGTCGAAGGCCGGGCCCGACGTGCCGGTGGCGAAGTCGTGGTCGTTGTACGGGGTGTTGTCACCCACGCAGTAGGGCCAGCCGTAGTTGCCGGGCTCGGAGAGGATGTTCCACTCCACGCGGCCGTTGGGACCGCGGGTCGGGCTGACCGCGGATGCGTCCGGACCGTAGTCGGCCACGAGGAGGTGACCGGTCTGCTCGTCGAGACCGATGCGGAACGGGTTGCGGAAGCCCATGGCGTAGACCTCGGGCCGCGTCTTGGCCGTGCCCTCGGGGAACAGGTTGCCCTCGGGGACGTCGTACCCGCCCGCGTCGAGCGGGGTGATGCGCAGCACCTTGCCGTTGAGGCTGTTGGTGTTGCCGGCGGATCGCTGGGCGTCCCAGGCCGAGCGGCCCTGGCGCTCGTCGATCGGCGCGTACCCGTCGGAGGCGAACGGGTTGGAGTTGTCACCGGTGGCGATGTAGAGGTTGCCGTCCTTGTCGAACTCCATCGCGCCGCCCGCGTGGCAGCACTCGGCGCGCTGCGTCGGGATGTCGAGGATGGTGGTCTCGCTGTCGGGGTCGATCACGTCGCCGTCCATGGTGAAGCGCGAGACCCGGTCGATCGCCTGCGTGCCGGTGGGCGAGTAGTAGAG
This sequence comes from Nocardioides marinquilinus, assembly GCF_039543705.1. Classification (NCBI taxonomy): domain Bacteria; kingdom Bacillati; phylum Actinomycetota; class Actinomycetes; order Propionibacteriales; family Nocardioidaceae; genus Nocardioides; species Nocardioides marinquilinus. The sequence goes on along the minus strand of NZ_BAABKG010000002.1, from coordinate 314,935 downwards.
GTAGAGCCAGTTGTTGGTCTCGAAGTCGGGGTCGAGCGCGATCCCGAGGAGGCCGAACTCCTGCCCGGTGTAGGCGTCGACGCTGCCCGCGGTGCTCGTGTTGCCGTTGGGCTGGATCAGCCGGACGTCGCCGCCGCGGTCGATGTAGACGACCCGGCCGTCGGGGGTGATGGTCAGCTCCATCGGGTTCGCGGTGTTGTCGTCGAGGGTGACCTTCTCGAAGCTGGCGTCCAGCGTCGCGGCGCAGTCGGCCGGCAGCACGCCGGCGGCGGTGCGGATGCCGCCGAGGACGTGGTCGAGGAACTGCGGCTCGGAGAACGACTCGTCGGTGTGCCCCATGCCGGTGTACCAGGAGCGACCGCCGTCGTAGTCCTGGCACCAGCTGATCGGGTGCTCGGCGCCCATGTCGCCGCCGGTGTAGCTGCTCTCGTCGTAGGAGGCGAGCACGTGCACCTTGCCGCGCGGGTTGGTGCGGTAGTTGTAGAGCTCGTCGAAGCGCTGCCACGTGGGGGCGAAGCCCTCGGTGGAGGGGTGCACCTGGTCCTCGACCTTGACGCTGACGTCCTGGGGTGCCGGGTGGCCCTTGAAGTAGGAGCCCACCAGCTGGCCGTACCAGGGCCAGTCGTACTCGGTGTCGGACGCCGCGTGGATGCCGGCGTAGCCGCCGCCGTTCTCGATGTAGCGCTCGAAGGCTCCCTGCTGCTCGTCGTTCAGCACGTCACCGGTGGTCGAGAGCCAGATGACGACGTCGTACTGCGCGAGGTTCTCGTCGGTGAAGTCCGTCGCGTCCTCGGTGGCGTCGACGGTGAAGCCGTGGTCGGCCCCGAGCTGCTCGATGGCCGTGACCCCGGCCTCGATCGAGCCGTGCCGGAAGCCGGCGGTCTTGCTGAACACGAGTGCGTTGAACGGTGCCGTCTCGTCGTGCCCCTCGTGCGCTGCGGCCGGAGCTGGGCTCAGGGCGAGCGCGCCGATGGGCACGGCGACGACGGTGGCGAGGGCGGCGGCGAGCCCGTGTCGAGCTCGCCGTCGCAGACGCGTGATGCGATCCATCACGGGTGTTTCCCTTCAATGGGGTGGCTGCGCTCCCCTGGTTCCGGGGCGGGTCCCCGGGCGTTCGGCCCCTGGTGGTGCGGTCGTGCTGGGTCGTGCTGGGTCGTGCTGGTGGTGGTCGGGTGGTGGCCTGGTGCTGGTCGAGGGGTGCCTAGCGGGCCCCGAGGAGGTGCTCCAGGGCGAGCTGGTCGAGGGCCTCGAGCGCCACGCTGCGCGCGCCGAGGGTCTCGAGGTCGTACGCGGCGCCGCGGACGTCGGCGAGGTCCTCGCCGGCCCCGAGCGTGGGCTGGTCGAGCGCGGCCACGCCGGCGGCCTCGAGGGCGGCCTGCACCTCCGCGTCGGCGCGGAAGGCGCGGACGCGCTCGCGCAGCAGCAGGTAGTTGCGCATGCAGGACCGCGCGGAGTCCCAGACCCCGTCGGCGGCCTCGGCCCGCGGCGGCTTGTAGTCGAAGTGCACGTAGCCGTCGTAGCCGGTGCCGGTCCCGCTGCCGAGCATCGCGTCGACGGTCCAGAACGCACCGCGCAGGTTGCCGGCGCCGAAGCGCAGGTCCTGGTCGAAGCGCGGGCCGTGCTGGCCGTTCAGGTCGAGGTGGAACAGCTTGCCGTGCCACAACGCCTGCGCGATGCCGTGGGCGAAGTTGAGACCCGCCATCTCCTCGTGGCCGACCTCGGGGTTGAGGCCGACCATCTCGGGGTGCTCGAGCTCGCCGATCAGGGCGAGCGCGTGCCCGATGGTGGGCAGCAGGATGTCGCCGCGGGGCTCGTTCGGCTTCGGCTCGAGGGCGAAGCGCATCGTGTAGCCCTGCTCGCGCACGTAGTCGCAGGCGATGTCGATGGCCTCGACCATGCGGTCCAGGGCGGAGCGCACGTTCTTGCCCGCGCCGTGCTCGGCCCCTTCGCGGCCTCCCCACATGACGAAGGTCTCGGCCCCCAGGCTGGCGGCGAGGTCGATGTTGCGCAGCACCTTGGACAGGGCGTAGCGGCGCACCTCGCGGTTGTTGGCCGTGAGGGCGCCCTCCTTGAACACCGGGTGGCCGAACAGGTTGGTGGTGACCATCTCGGTGTGCAGCCCGGTGTCGGCGAGGGCCTTGGTGAAGCGGTCGAGGGTCGCCTGACGCGTCGTCTCGTCGGGCAGGAGGTCGTCGTCGTGGAAGGTGACCGCGGCCGCGCCGAGGTCGGCCAGCCGGTGCACGGCCTCGACCGGGTCGAGGGCGGGCCGGCTGGCCGGGCCGAACACGTCGACCCCCTGCCAGCCGACGGTCCACAGCCCGAAGGAGAACTTGTCCTCGGGACGGGGGGTCAGGTCGTCGGTCATGCGTACTGCTCCTTGCCGGTGGCGGACGGGATCGGGGTCGCGGTCTCGGTGCGGCGCGGCACCGTGGTCGGGTCGGTGAAGACGGTCTCGAGCGAGGCCAGCGCTCCGCCGCGGACCGCGGCGAGGAAGCCGAGGTGGGACAGCTCGACGCGGGTCCCGCCGGCGTCGGGGGCCAGGACGCCGTCGCGCAGCGCTGCCTCGATCGCCGGGCGCATGTGGTGCCCGACCATCGCGTAGTAGCCGCTGAGGACGATCGCCGCGGGGTTGAGCGCGTTGGTGAGGACGGCGGCGCCGACCCCCACCCACGAGCCGACCTGGGCGAGGGCCGCCAGCGTGCGCGCGTCGCCGAGGTCGGCGCGACGGTTGAGCTCGGTGAGTCGTGCCTCGAGCGGCATCTCGGCGCCGCGGACCGGGTCGTCGGGGTCGGCGGCGGTCTCGAGCAGCGCGCCGAGGCCGCTGACGGTCTCCCAGCAGCCACGGCGTCCGCAGCCGCACCGGCGTCCCTCGGGCTCGACGATCATGTGGCCGAACTCGCCGGCGTAGCCCTGTCGCCCGCGCAGCAGACGACCGTCGGCCACGATGCCGCCGCCCACGCCGACCTCGCCGAAGATCACCAGGATGTCGCGCCGCTCGGGGTCGCCCGGGGTCGCCTCGGCCGTGGCGGCCAGGTTGCCCTCGTTGTCGATCTCGACGGGGTACGACGCCTCCAGCCGGCCCCGGACCAGCTCGCCGAGCGCGACGTCGCGCCAGCCGAGGTTGGGCCCGAAGGTGAGCACGTCGCGCTCGCGGTCGACCAGTCCGGCGACCCCGACGGTCAGTCCGACCGGGGTGGTGCCGCTCGCCGCGAGCAGGTCGGTGGTCTCGCGGACCAGGCCGACGAGCTGGTCGACGACCTGCACCTCGTCGAGCTCGCGGGCGTCGAGGGCGAGCTTGCGCTCGGCGACGACGGTGCCGGTCAGGTCCAGCGCGGCGAGCGAGATGTGGTTGACGTTGACCTCGGCGCCCAGGCCGCACACCGCACGCCCGTCGAGCTCGACGGCGGTGCCCGGGCGCCCGATGGCGGAGCGCTGCACGGCGCCCTCTCGCACCAGGCCGCGCTCGACCAGCTCGGCGACCAGCGTCGAGACCGTCGACCGGGTCAGCTCGAGCTCGTTGGCGAGGGAGGCCCGCGAGCGCGGACCGTGGTCGCGCAGCCACCGCAGCGTCAGGCCCAGGTTGGCGCGTCGCAGGTCGAGGGGGACCAGGCTGCGGCGAGCGGTCGGCGGCTCGGGTGCGGACACCGACGCCTCCTCTCCGACCGAGGGTGACGAGCGTCACCCATTAGTTCGTGCGGCAAACAAACTAAGTACGGGCGCGCGTTCTGGCAAGCCCCCCGGGCCGGGTGCCGGGAAAAACGCACGGGCCCGGCCGCGTCCAGCAGGACGCGGCCGGGCCGGTGGTCGAGCGCTCAGTCGGTCGAGGAGAACGCGGCGTCGAAGGCCGCGGACGGCGGGTCGAAGGCCAGGCGACGCACGAACTCGAGCGCCTCGGGGGCCCCGACGAGGCGGTCCATGCCGGCGTCCTCCCACTCCACCGAGATCGGCCCGTCGTAGCCGATGGTGTTGAGCATGCGGAAGCACGCCTCCCACGGGACGTCGCCGTGCCCGGTGGAGACGAAGTCCCAGCCGCGGCGCGGGTCGGCCCACGGCAGGTGCGAGCCCATGCGCCCGTTGCGGCCGTTGCCGACCTGCTTCTTCGCGTCCTTGCAGTCGACGTGGTAGATCCGGTCGCGGAAGTCCCACAGGAAGCCCACCGGGTCGAGGTCCTGCCACACGAAGTGGCTGGGGTCCCAGTTGAGCCCGAAGGCCTCGCGGTGGCCGATGGCGTCGAGCGTGGCGACCGTCGTCCAGTAGTCGTAGGCGATCTCGGAGGGGTGCACCTCGTGGGCGAAGCGCACGCCGCACTCGTCGAAGACGTCGAGGATCGGGTTCCAGCGGTCGGCGAAGTCGCGGTAGCCCGCGGCCACCATCTCCTCGGTGGCCGGCGGGAACATCGCGACGTACTTCCAGATGGCCGAGCCGGTGAAGCCGACGACCGTCTTGACGCCGAGCCGCTGCGCGGTGCGCGCGGTCATCTTCATCTCCTCGGCCGCGCGCTGGCGCACGCCCTCGGGGTCGCCGTCGCCCCACACCCGCGAGCCCACGATGGCCTGGTGGCGCCCGTCGATCGGGTCGTCGCAGACGGCCTGGCCCTTGAGGTGGTTCGAGATCGCGAACAGCTGCAGGCCGTGCTTCTCGAGCAGGTCGAGCTTGCCCTGGATGTAGGCGTCGTCCTCCGCGCCCTGCCACGGGTCGAGGTGGTCGCCCCAGCACGCGATCTCGAGGCCGTCGTAGCCCCACTCGGAGGCGAGCCGGCACATCTCCTCGAAGGGCAGGTCGGCCCACTGGCCGGTGAACAGGGTGACGGGACGGGGCATGGGGGTCTCCTCTTTCTCGGACGGGCGTGCGGTGGTGCGGGTCTGGTCCAGACAGCGGTCGGGTGCGGTCGGGTGCGGTCAGGCTCGGGTGGCGAGGCGGACCAGCAGGTCGCGGACGTCGGTGGCCGCCACGTGCTCGGTCTTCACCGAGGGCTCGGAGCAGATGAGCATCGGGCCCTCCTCGGGCCGGGCCGGCAGCCGGCCGTGGCTGCCGCTGACCGGGCTCGGGTCGAGCGGGACGACGCTCATCGTGTAGCGCAGGCCGGCCAGCTTCTTGGCCAGGGTGAGCCCGGCGCGCGCCTTGACGAAGCGGTCGTCGGGGTCGAAGAACAGCTCGGCGGGGTCGTAGCCGGGCTTCTTGTGGATCTCGACGGCCTTGGCGAAGTCGGGCGCGTTGGCGTCGTCGAGCCAGTAGTAGTAGGTGAACCAGGCGTCGGGGTCGGCCACCAGCACGAGCTCGCCGGCCCGCTCGTGGTCGATGCCGTGCTCGGCCTGCGCGGCGCGGTCGAGCACCAGGTCGACGCCCGGCAGGCCGCGCAGCAGGGTGGCGACCTCCTCGACGTCGGCTGGGTCCTTGACGTAGACGTGGGCGACCTGGTGGTCGGCGACGGCGAAGGCGCGCGACGTCCAGGGGTCGAGCAGCTCGCCGGTGGCGTTGTGGTGCACGTGCAGCCAGCCCTCGCGGCGCAGCAGCCGGTTGACGTCGACGGGGCGGTCGGCCCGGGTGATGCCGTACTCGCTGAGCAGGACGACGGTGACGCCCGCGCGCTCGGCGTCGTCGAGCAGCGGCGCGAGGACGTCGTCGACCTCCTTGGCGGCGTCGCGGGCCTGCTGGCTCTCGGGGCCGAAGCGCTGCAGGTCGTAGTCGAGGTGCGGCACGTAGACGAGCGTGAGGTCGTGCTCGGGCATCAGGCTGCGGGCCGCGCCGACGATCCAGCGCGAGCTGGGGATGGCGGCCGTGGGACCCCAGTAGGTGAACAGCGGGAACGGGCCGAGCTCGCCGACGAGGCGGTCGTGCAGCTCGGGCGGCCAGGTCCAGCAGTCGGGGTCCTTCTTGCCGTCGGCGTGGTAGACCGGCCGCGGCGTGACGGTGCTGTCGACGTCGGCGCCCATGGCGTACCACCAGCACACGTTGGCGACCTTGTAGCCGGGCTTCTCGCGGCGGATGACGTCCCACAGCTTCTCGCCCTGCACGAGCCGGTTGTGCTGGCGCCACAGCAGCACCTCGCCGAGGTCGCGGAAGTACCAGCCGTTGCCGACGATGCCGTGCTCGGCGGGCGTGGTGCCGGTGAGGAACGTCGACTGCACCGAGCAGGTGACGGCCGGCAGGACGGGCGTCAGTGGCGCGGAGAAGCCCGACGCCGCGACCCGCTGCACGCGCGGCATGTGCTGCAGCAGGTCGGGGGTGAGGCCGACGACGTCGACCACCAACAGCTTCTCGGGGTGACCGTCGGACGGTGCGGTGGTGCTCACGGTGCGGCTCCTTCCAGAACCTCCAGGCCCAGGGCGGCGAACCGTTCGCGCACCCAGGCGACCTCGGCGGCGATGCCGGCGGCCAGGCCCTCATCGTCGCGGGGGCGCAGCTCGGGCGGCAGCACGCCCCAGGTGTAGGTCTCGATCTCGACGTGGTCGCACACCGCCCGCTCGCCGCCGACCAGGCCCGCCAGTGCGGCCTCGAGGTCGTCGCGGGTGCTGGTGAGCGGCGGCTGCGGGTCGGCGTGCACCGGCACGTGCACGTGCACGCGCCAGGGCTCGCGGCCCGGCAGCGGCTGCCCCTCGGCGCCGGGCAGGCCGAGCGCCTCGGGCAGGTCGTCGCGGCCGGCCGCGGCGGCGGTGCCGTCGTCGGTGGCCTCGCGGGTCTGGTGCAGGAAGCGGTCCTCGGCCCAGCCGGCGAGGGCCTCGCGGACGCCGGGCTCGTCGGGCCGGGCGGCGTGCAGCGCGGCCGAGGCCTGCACCTTGACCACCTCGATGCCGGCACCGGCCAGGGCGTCGAGGGCGGGGCCGGGCTGCTCGAAGCCGGTGGCGAGGTGGCAGGTGTCGACGCAGACGCCGACCAGGCCGGGGTCGAGGTCGCCGAGCCAGGCCAGGTGGGCGACGGCGTCGGCCACGGTCTCGACGACGCAGCCGGGCTCGGGCTCGAGGGCCACCCGCACCGGGCGGCCGGTCTCGTCGGCCAGCCGGGCCAGCCCGGCGTTGAGCTCGCGCAGGTGCGCGGTGGCGGCGCGCTCGCGGTCGTCGTCCCAGGGGGTGCGCCAGGCCAGCGGGAGGGTCGAGACGCTGCCGCGTGCGGCCTCGTCGGGCAGCAGCCGGGCGAGCACGCGGGCGCAGTCGAGGGTGAAGTCGAGGCGCGCGGGGTCGGTCCAGTCGGGGCGGTAGACCGCCCGCTTGACCACCGGGTCGTGGAAGCCGCGGTAGGGGAAGGCGTTGACGGTGACGACCTCGAGCCGCTCGGCGCGCAGCGCGTCGCGCACCCGCTCGAGGGCGGCGCGGTCGCCGGCCATCTCGGCCGCCGCCGCGGCCGGCAGCCACAGGCCCACGCCGAGCACGCCGGCGTCCAGGCGCGAGCGCACGTTGCCGGCGAAGCGGTGCAGCTGCTCGACGATGCCGTCGACCGTCTCGGCCGGGTGCACGTTGCTGCCGTAGGAGAGGTGGACGACGGTGCCGTCGCGGTGGCGGAACCTCATCGCAGGACTTCCCCGGTGTGGGCCGGTGGTTTCGAGGCTCGCTGCGCTCGCACCTCGACCATCGTGAGGGGCGCCCTGACGACGGTCGAGGTGCGAGGAACGCTGGCGACGAGCCTCGAGACCACCGGCCGCCGGTGGTGACGTTCGCGTGACGCGTGCGAGGTCTCGAGGCTCGGCCGTGGCCGGCCTCGCACCTCGACCACCGTTGGTCTCACGCGCGCTCGCCGCGGAGGATCGAGTTGCCCTCGAAGGTGTCGGTCGGCTGGACGACCGCGGTGCCGTCGTCGTCGAGCAGCAGCCGGCCGCTCTGGCCGTAGAACTCGACGGGGTTGCGCCACAAAACGCGGTCGACGTCGTCGTCGGAGAAGCCGGCGGCGAGCATCGCCTCGCCGGTGCGCAGCGTGAGCAGCGGGTCGCTCCTGCCCCAGTCGGCGGCGCTGTTGACCAGCACGCGGTCGAGACCACGGCGCTCGAGGATCGCCACCATGCGGTGGGGGTCCATCTTGGTGTCGGGGTAGATCGAGAAGCCCATCCAGGCACCGGCGTCGTCGACGAGGTCGACGGTCACCTCGTTGAGGTGGTCGACCAGCATGTGCCCGGCCGGCAGCCCGACCTGCGCCATCAGCTCGAGGGTGCGCTTCGTGCCGGCCAGCTTGTCGCGGTGCGGGGTGTGCACCATCGCGGGCAGCCCGTGCTCGCCGGCCAGCTCGAGCTGACGCACGAACGCGGTCTCCTCGGCCTCGGTCATCGAGTCGAAGCCGACCTCGCCGACCGCGACCACGCCGTCCTTGGCCAGGTAGCGCGGCAGCAGGTCGAGGACGCCGACGCACCGGGGGTCGTTGGCCTCCTTCGGGTTCAGCGCGATCGTGCAGTGGTGCACGATGCCGAACTGGGCGGCGCGGAACCGCTCCCAGCCGAGCAGGCCGTCGAAGTAGTCGACGAAGGAGTCGACGCTGGTGCGCGGCTGGCCGAGCCAGAAGGCCGGCTCGACGATCGCGCGGACGCCGGCGGCGTGCATGGCCTCGTAGTCGTCGGTGGTGCGCGAGGTCATGTGGATGTGCGGGTCGAAGATGCGCATCAACGCTCCTGGCCGGGCTGGGTGGTGGTGTCGGTGGTGGCGAGCAGGCGCTCGGCGTCGGCGGGCACCTCGCGGCCGGCGGCGCGGCGCTCGTCGGCGTAGGAGGCGATCATCGTCAGCAGCCGGTCGTCGACGCGGGCGTCGAGGCCGTGCACGAGGTCGACGGGCACCCCGACGAACAGGCACTTGAGCACCGCCTGGCGCCAGGCGTCGTCGTCGAGGACGGCGGCGCCGTAGGGGCCGAGCGCGGCCGCGACCAGCCGCGGGTCGTTGGTGCGCAGCGCGTCGTGCACGAGGTCGGCGGCCCACCCCTCGGCGGGGGCGGGCTCGACCCGGTGCAGCCCGCGCAGCACGGCGCGGCGCTCGTCGGCGTCGCCGAAGCGGTAGAGGTCGTGCACCTCGCGGTCGACGGTGGCGCCGTCGGCACCGCGGGCGAGCGCCTCGAGCAGACGGCCGCGCACGTCGTCCTCGACGCGCTCGGCGCCGGGGTCGGTGGTGGCCGGGCTGCGGCCGATCTCGCGGGCGGCGGCGGGGAACCGGGTGCGGACGCGGGTGGCGTCGGCCTCGACCTCGGTCTCCCACTCGCCCAGCAGCTGCTCGTTCATGCGACTCCTTCCAGGCTCTGGTGCTCGGCCTCGCGCAGCAGGCGCAGCGACCGCTCGGCCACCACGGGTGCGGCGTGGGCCTGTCGCGGCAGCTCGAAGGAGGCCAGTCCGGTGTAGCCGACCTCGTGCAGCGCGCGGGTGGCCTCGACGAAGTCGACCTCGCCGGTGCCGATCTCGAGGTGCTCGTGCACGTCGCGCACCATGTCGTCGACCTGCACGTTGGCGATCAGGTCGCCGGCGCGGTGGATGGTCTCGGCCATGCCGCGCGGCTCGTTGCAGACCACGTGGCCGAGGTCGAGGGTGACCCGCAGCAGGGGCGGGTCGCCGAGCCGCCGGCGCAGCTCGAGGACGCCATCGAGGGTGTCGACGAACATGCCGGGCTCGGGCTCGACGGCGCAGACGACGCCGAGGCCCTCGGCGACGTCGAGCACCGCGCGCGTGCCGTCGACCATGCGCTGCCAGGCGGTGTCGTCGTCGACGCCGTCGGGCAGCACGCCCGACCAGAACGACAGCGCCTCGGCGCCGAGGTCGGCGGCGATGCGGGCGGCGCGGTGCAGGTAGTCGACGCGGACGTCGCGCCCGGTGTCGGAGACGAGGGTGGGGTGGTGCTTGCGTCGCGGGTCGAGCAGGTAGCGCGCGCCGGTCTCGACCACGCACCCCAGTCCCCTGCTCTGCAGCCGGCGACGCAGCGCGGTGGTCTGCGCCGGCGCGTCGGGCGCGAACGGGTCGAGGTGCAGGTGGTCGAGGGTCAGCGCGACGCCGTCGTAGCCGAGGTCGGCGAGCAGGTCGACGGCGTCGTCGAGACGGTGGCTGTGCAGGCCGTTGGTGCCGTAGCCGAAGCGCAGCGGGGTGCTCACCGGGGTGCTCATGTGAAGGAGATCCTCTTGAACGCGGCCTGGGCGAGCGGGCCGGCGGCGAGCAGCGCGATCGCCGTGCGGGGCGAGCCCGACCCGGCGACCAGGCTGGCCTGCAGCGGCACCATGCCCTTGATGCCGGCGCCGGTGGCGGCGCGCACCGGACCGGCGGCGGGGTCGCGGACGGCGCGGGCCTGGGCGCGGCCGACGGCGAGCGCGTAGGCGCCGGCGAGCGCGGCGGGCAGCAGGGCCGGACGTCGTCCGGTGCGGCCGCGCAGGCCGGCGGCGACGGCGGTGACCACGTGGCGGGCGAGGGCGCCGCGGGCGGTGGCGGGCGCGGCCCCGTGCACCTCGCCGCGGCTCAGTGCGGTGACGGCGGCGGTGTGGCCGGCCATCAGCACGGCGGGCGCGGCGGCGGCGCGGGGCGAGCCGCCGGCGCCGAGCACGACATCCAGGCCCCGGGCGGCCGCCATGGCGACCGGGCCGGCCGGACCGTTCTTGAGCACGAGGTCGTAGGCCCACACGGTGGCGGTGAGCAGCGCGGCCGTGCGCACGGCGGGCGCGCCGCCGGCGACGTGGGCGGCCGCCAGCCCGGCGGCCGAGAGCCCGCCCGCCACGGCGAGCGCGGCTCGCGGCGAGATGCGGCCCGACGGGATGGGGCGCTCGGGCCGCTCGACGGCGTCGAGGTCGCGGTCGGCCCAGTCGTTGAGCGCCATGCCCGACCAGTAGAGGCACACCGACGCCACCGGCATCAGCGCGGCCGAGCGCAGGGCGCCCTGCAGCGAGCCGTCGAGCGCTCCCCCGCTGGCGGCGCCGGCGAGGGTGTCGCCGGGCACGGTGAGCGCGGCGGGCAGCCGGACCAGCTCGGCGAGCGTGGCCAGGCCGGCCGACCCGCCGGAGGAGGTCACAGCTCGGAGCACCAGGCCACGAGCGCGTCCCACTGCGCCGAGAGCCGGTGCTCGTCGGTGCCGGCGGGGTCCTTGAAGAAGAACCCGAAGGCGCTCTGCGCGCCGACGCGCCCGGCCTCGTGCGCACGGGCGATCAGACGGGCGAGGTCGATGACCAGCGGCGCGGCGAGCGCGGAGTCGCAGCCCGACCACGTGAACTGCATCGTCATGCGCACCCCGAGGAAGCCCTCGAAGGAGATGTGGTCCATCGCGGTCTTCCAGTCGCCCAGGTCGGGCACGTGGTCGATGTGCATGGGACCGTCGACGGGGTGGCCCACGATGGCCTCGAGGCCGGCGCTCTTGGACGCCGTCTTGCTGGCGGCCGCGGCCGGGTCGGCCAGGGTGGCGCCGTCGCCGCCGCCGAGCATGTTGTAGCTGGCCCACGAGCGCACCTGCAGGGCGCGGGTGGCGAACATCGGGGCGAGCGCCGACTTCACCAGGGTTTCGCCGGTCTTGCCGTCGGAGCCGGCCCACGGGACGCCGGCGCGCTCGGCCGCCTGCTCGAGGGCGGGCAGCCGCGGGCCGGGGCTCGGGGTGAAGGAGACGTAGGCGCAGCCGGCGCGGTAGGCGGCCAGCGCGTAGAGCGAGCTGGCGGGCAGCGGGCTCTCGCCGGCGGCGAGCGCGGCGTCGAGGGTGTCGAGGTCGTTGAGCGCGCTGTGCGGGTCGCCGAGGGCGGCGGCGTCGACGGGCGGCTCGGTGCTGGCGACGTCGACGACGACGACGCGCACGAGGCCGTGCTCGTCGCGGAACGACTCGAGGTCGCCCTGCAGCCGGGCGAGCGCCTCGCCCTGCGGCTCGCCGGAGGCGGCGTCGTAGCCCGGGCGCAGCCGCTGCTCGGCGGCCTCGAGCTCGTCGTGCACGAGCGGCACCAGGCGCATCGGCAGGACGCCGCCCTCGCCGAGCGACTCGGCGCGCTTGACCAGCGGGGCGGTGCCGAGGTCGTGGCCACCGACCACGAGGTCGGCGACCTCGGGCAGGCCGGTGCCGGCGAGCTCGGGCAGCTCGGCGACCAGGCCGGTGGTGCGGGTGAGCCCGGCGCGCAGCGCCGCTGTCCCGACCATCACGGTCGTGGCCACGGACCCGCGGGCCCCCACGAGCCACAGGCCGGTGCGGGGGGCTTCTCGGTCGCCGGTCATCGTCACTTGCTCCCGTCGCGGTTGGGTGTGGTGACGGGTCTCGGGGAGACCCGCGCGGCACGGCGCGAGACGGCTATGAACGCGGTCACACCCTGCCTCCTGAACGTAGGAGACTTCAGTCGTCAGGTCAACCAAAAGTCCGGTGCCGTTCGCGCGGAACCGGACCGACGTCGGCCGGCGCCGCACCGTCGAGCGTACCGGCGGGCTTTTGTCAGACAGAACGCAAAAGCCACGCTCGTCTTCAGCACTTCTTCAGATTCGTCCGACGAAAGCCTTGTGACCGGCGTCATAGGGCCTTTACTTTGCTAGAGGTCCCCCGGCATCCCCCGATGCCCCGGGCCGTCTCGGAATCTCTCGGAACCTCTCGGAAGAAGGACTCTCACGTGCGTCTGCAACGACGCGCGGCTCTGCCGCGCCCTCACGTCCCCTCACCCGATCCCACCCCTCCCCCCGACCGCCGGCGGCGCCGAAACGCCCTCGCCCTGACCACCGCCTTCGGCGCCCTGCTCTCCCTCGGCCTGGCCTCGCAGGCCACCGCGGGAACCGGCGCCGGCGCCCTGGACGCCGTGGCCCCCGCGGCCACCCCGTCGGCCGCGGTCCAGCCGGCCGCCGTCCCCGCCGCCGTCCGGACCGCCCAGGCCGCCCCCGCGGCCGCGGCGGTCAAGCCCACCGTGCTCGTCTTCCGCGGCCCCGCGTCGCGCCAGGAGGACGCCGTCGCCAAGGCGACCAGCACCGTGCGCCAGCTCGGCTCGACCGGCGGCTTCGCCACCGAGGTCTCGGAGGACCCCGCGATCTTCGCGGGCGACCTCAGCCGCTTCCGCTCGGTGGTGTTCCTCTCCAACACCGGCGCCGAGCTCAACGGCACCCAGCTCTCCGGCCTGCGCCGCTTCGTGCAGGGCGGCGGCGGGTTCCTCGGCGTCCACGACGCCGCGAGGGCCCAGGCGTCGTCCGCCTGGTTCACCACGCTCGTCGGCGCCCGCCCGGCCGCGAGCAGCCCGTTCAAGGTGCAGAAGGCCACCGTCGACGTGCTCGACCGCCAGCACCCCGCCGGTCGCGGCATCGGCTACACCTTCGAGCACTCCGACCGCTGGTCGAACTGGCAGACCAACCCGCTCGGCTCGGTGCACACCGTGGCCCAGGTCGAGGAGGCCAGCTACGCGCCGGGCGCGTCGGCCAACGGCGCCTTCCACCCGGTCTCGTGGTGCCACGACGTGCAGCGCGGCCGCTCCTTCTACACCGCGATGGGCGCCGTGGGCACCGCCTACGACAACGACGCCTTCCGCTCCCACCTCACCGGCGCCCTGCAGTGGACGGCGGGCATGGTGCGCGGCGACTGCCAGGCCACCATCGCCTCCAACTACGAGGTGCAGCGCCTCACCGCCCCCAACCAGCAGGGCCAGCTCGACCAGATCGGCGAGTCCCACGGCGTGACCGTCGCCCCCGGCGGCGACGTCTTCTACGTCGGCAAGGCCGCCTGCCCGACCGGCCCGGTCGTCTCGTGGGACGACCCCGACGTCGGCCTCGGCTGCGGCACCATCCACCGCTACGACCCCGACAGCGGCGACGTGAAGCTGCTGACCACCCTCGAGGTGATGGGCAACCGCGGCAGCGGTGACGAGCTGGTCAAGAACGAGGAGGGGCTGCTCGGCATCGTCGCCGACCCCGACTTCGCCGAGAACGGCTGGCTCTACGTCTACTGGATGCCGCACGAGTCGATCGACCGTGAGCGCCGCGTCGGCGAGCGCACCATCTCGCGCTTCACCTACGACGCCGCCGCGAACACCATCGACCAGGGCACCCGCGTCGACCTGATGTCGTGGGAGGTGCAGATCCACTCCTGCTGCCACGCCGGTGGCGGCATGGCCTTCGACGCCGAGGGCAACCTCTACGTCGGCTCGGGCGACAACAACTCCTCCGGCGGCTCGGGCGGCTACTCGGGCAACAACTGGACCGAGGAGTACGCCGGCATCAGCTTCCAGGACGCCCGCCGCACCTCGGGCAACACCAACGACCTCGCGGGCAAGATCATCCGGATCCACCCCGAGGACGACGGCACCTACACCATCCCCGCCGGCAACCTGTTCACCGGCGACGAGGAGGGCGGCGGCAAGACCCGCCCCGAGATCTACGTGATGGGCGTGCGCAACATCTCGCGCCTGCAGATCGACTCCGAGACCGACTGGCTGACCGCCGGCTGGGTCGGCCCCGACGCCAGCGAGCCCAGCACGACGTGGGGTCCGGCGAAGTACGAGACCGCCACGATCATCACCTCGGCGGGCAACCAGGGCTGGCCCTACTGCATGGGCAACAAGCAGCCCTACCGCGACCGGAGCAACGAGGACGCCGAGCAGCCGGCCGACTGGTACGACTGCGACGACCTGCAGAACACCTCGCCGCGCAACACCGGCCTGGTCGACATCCCCGACGCCCGCTCGAACATGATCTGGTACTCGCCGCAGGGCGGCGGGCCGGTCTTCCCCGAGCGCGCCGACGGTTCCGGCATCCCGACCTACGACATCGACGACCAGACCTTCACCGAGCCCTACCTCAAGGGCGGCGGCCAGGCGGTCATGTCGGGCCCGACCTTCCGCGGCGCCGACGTCGACCCGGCGAGCGACGTCTCGTGGCCCTCGTACTGGGAGGGCAAGTGGCTGATCGGCGACCAGTCGAACGCCAACAACCGCATCGCGGTGACCGTCGACCCCGACACGGTCGAGCGGGCCGCTCCCCCGGCCTACGCCGAGGACCTGCGCAGGATCATCCCCGGCGGCAACGGCGACGAGCAGCTGCAGAGCTGGATGGACGCCAAGTTCGGTGAGGACGGCGCCCTCTACCTGCTCGACTACGGCGGCGGCTTCTTCAGCCTCCACCCGAACCAGAAGCTGATCCGCGTCGTCTACCACGGTGGCCCGGCCACCCCGACCGCCGCGCAGATGCGCACCCTCCAGGTGCGCGACGAGGAGGCCGCCGCCCGCGCCGCCGCCGCCGCGTTCGACGCCACCCCGGCCGCCCAGGCCACGCCCACCCGCTACGCCTTCCGCGCCCCGGGCGGCGTCTCGTGGGCCTGGGACTTCGGTGACCGCACCACCTCGAACCGCATGAACCCCGTGCACACCTTCACCACGGGCGGCTCGCACGAGGTCACGCTCACCGTCACCTACGCCGACGGCGAGGAGGTCACCACGACCTCCACGATCGACGTCACCTGCGTGGCCCCCGACGCCCGCGAGACGGTGGTGTTCCTCGACCACGACACGGGCGTGTTCAACCTCGAGACCGACAACGGCTGCACGCTCAACGACGTCGTCGACGACGAGAGCGCGTGGGGCTCGCGGGCCGAGTTCGTGACCTACGTGCAGGGCCTGACCAAGCGCATGGTCACCGACCGCTCCATCAACGCGACCGAGAAGCGGGCGCTCGACCGGGCCGCCAGTGAGTCGCGGGTCGGCATCGACCAGCCCTACGTGCCGATCTTCGACGGCACCGCCGCCTCGTTCCGCAAGTGGCAGCAGGCGCCGTCCGGCAGCTTCACCCGCACCGGCCGCGGCACCATCGCCTCGTCCGGCGGTCTGGGCATGCTCTGGTACGCCGACCGGCCGTTCCGCGACTTCAGCGTGCGGCTGCAGTTCAAGGACGTCGCACCCGAGGGCTACCGCGCCAACACCGGCGTCTTCACCCGTTTCCCCGACCCGCGCATCCCGCTCGAGGACCGACCCGCCGGCAGCTGCGGCACCACCGGCTCGGCCCGCACCTCGCAGGCCTGGGTGGCCATCTACTGCGGCCACGAGATCCAGATCTACGACGGCGAGACCGGCGAGCCGCAGAAAACCGGCTCGGTCTACAACTTCGACACCAACGCGATGGCGGCCGCCCGGCCGACGCCCAAGGGGGTCTGGAACGACTACGAGATCCGGGTCGAGGGCCAGCGCTACGTGATCATCCGCAACGGCGTGCGCATCAACACCTTCACCAACAGCCCCGGGCAGCAGTCCTCCCGCGCCGGTGACCCGCCGACCGACCTGCGGCAGTTCCTGTCGGGCTACCTCGGTCTGCAGAACCACAGCGACAACGACGCCGTGGAGTTCCGCAACGTCCGGGTGCAGCAGCGATGACGACGACGAGAGGAGCAGGAGCCATGACCCGAACGATCCGAGCCCGCGTGCTCGCCCTCGGCGCGGCGGCCGCCGTCACGGTCGGCGGCCTCGCCGTCGCCGCCCAGGCGGCGCCGGCGGCCCCGGAGCGGTCGGCGGCCGCTGCGACGACGGCGGTCGCACCGGCCGACGACCAGGCGGCGCTCGCCCAGACGCTGACCTGGACGGCCGACAACAGCACCACCCGCTACAAGTCGGCGCCCACCGAGGCGACCGCCGGCCCGACGACCATCGTGTTCGAGAACTCGCTGGCCACCGGCAACACCAGCGGCATGCAGCACACGCTGACGTTCGACACCTCCGGCGGGGAGTACAACGACGACGTCGACGTCAACATCCTCGCCTACCCCAGCGACGAGAACGACGGTCGCTGGGAGGTCGAGGTGAACCTCACCGAGGGCACCTACAAGTTCTTCTGCTCCATCCCCGGTCACGGGCAGATGGTGGGCGAGCTCGTGGTGACCGGCGGTGGCGGCGACCCCGGCGAGGACACCACGCCGCCGGTGGTGACGGCGTCCATCGACGGCGAGCAGGACGCCGACGGCAGCTACCTCGGCCAGGCCACCGTGACCCTCGACGCCACCGACGAGGGCGGCAGCGGGGTCGAGACGGTGGAGTACCAGGTCGACGACCTCGGCTGGCAGCCCTACACCGAGCCCGTGGTGGTCGACGAGGTCGGCGACCACACCATCGGCTACCGCGCCACCGACGCCGCCGGCAACGCCTCGGCCGAGGGCAACGACCCGTTCACCGTGGTCGCCGCCGACGGTCCCGACCAGACGCCGCCCGAGGTCATGGCGATGCTGCACGGCGAGACCAACGCCGACGGCGCCTACCTCGGCAGCGCCGAGGTGATGCTCAGCGCCACCGACTCGCAGTCCGAGATCGCCTCCATCGAGTACCAGCTCGACGGCGGCGACTGGACGACCTACACCGACATGTTCTCGGTGACCGAGGTCGGCGACCACACGCTCGCCTACCGCGCGACCGACGCCGCGGGCAACGTCTCGGAGGTCGGCGAGGAGACCTTCACCGTGGTCGAGGGTGCCGACGACGACACCACCGCCCCGGTCTCGACCGCCTCGGTCGCGGGCACGCAGGACGCCGCCTACGACTACGTCGGCGAGGTCACGGTGACGCTCACCGCCACCGACGAGGGCTCCGGCGTCGACCGCGTCGAGTACCGGCTCGACGACGGCGGCTGGACCGCCTACGACGAGCCCGTCGTGGTCGACGACCTCGGCGAGCACACGATGCAGCACCGCGCCGTCGACCTCGGCGGCAACGTGTCGGAGGTCGGCACGGTCGGGTTCACGATCGTGGACGACGCCCCCGCGCCGGCCTGCGAGAGCCCCGACCCCAGCCCGGTCGTGGTCATGGGCTCGGTGGGCACCGACGTCCGCAACCGCGTCACGTCCGACGGCTCGTGCACCATCGACGACCTGATCCGCGACGAGGCCCGCTGGTCGAGCCACGCCACCTTCATGACCCACGTGCGAGCAGTGCTCTCGGGTCTGCTGGAGGAGGGCTACGTCACCGGCTCGGAGCGCACGCGCATCGTCACCGCCGCCGACCGCTCCGACGTCGGCAAGGACCGCAACCCGTGAGCGCGAGCACTGCTCTCGTTCTCACGACCCCTCTCGGAAAGGCACTGACATGACTCCCACCCGCCGCGCCGTGCTGCGCGGACTCGGGGCCGGCCCGGTGGCCGCCCTGGGCGCCGGAGCCGTCGGCATCGAGGCGGCCTCGGCCGCCGACGTCCCGGCCAGCTTCCCGGCGCCGTCCCGACGGATCCAGCTGTACGCCGTCGAGCTGCCCGACTACAGCAACGAGAAGCGCATCGGCTACGGGCGCACGCCCGAGTCGGCGTCGATCCCGGGCCCGACCATCGAGATGCTCGAGGGCGAGTGCATCGAGATCGTGCTGCACAACGAGGTCTCCGCCGAGACGCTCGAGGCGCTGCGCACCGACGAGCACACCCCGCTCGGCGTCTCGCTGCACGCCCACGGCGTCCGCTACGACCAGGCCTCCGACGGCACGGTGCACAGCGACTCGTGGGTCGCGCCGGGCGAGTCGCGCACCTACGTCTGGTACGCGCGGCCGGCCAACCGGGCCAAGGGGATCGTGGGCACCGCCGGCTACTGGTGGTACCACGACCACGTGGTCGGCACGCAGCACGGGACGGCGGGCCTGGCCGCCGGGCTGTTCGGCGCGCTGATCGTGCGTCGGCGCAGCGACCCGCTGCCGGCCCACACCTACGTGACGGCGTTCGGCGACGCGATGGAGCTCAACGCCCGTCGCTACCCCGACACCGACACCTACGACCCGGCCGACCCGGTGCGCAGCAACACCAGCCTGGTGGCCAACCAGGGCGAGCGCATCGAGTTCGTCAACATCGCCCTCGGCTCCGAGCTGCACACCTGGCACCTGCACGGCCACACGTGGGCCGACAACCGCACGGGCGTGCTCGCCGACGTCCCGTGGGCCGACGACGTCGCGGTCATCGACAACAAGACGATCGGGCCGGGCGACTCCTTCGGCTTCCAGGTGATCGCCGGCGACATGTCGGGACCGGGCCACTGGATGCTGCACTGCCACCTGCAGACCCACTCCGACATGGGCATGGTGACCTTCTTCCATGTCCACGACCGGCAGGGCCGCCCGCCGGCCGGCGAGTGGCCACCACCGCACGCCGGTCACGGCATGTGAGCAGCTGATCTGAGCAGCTGATCTGAGCAGCTGATCTGAGCAGCTGGGGCGAGGCGCCCGCGGTCAGGCCGCGGGCGCCTTGCCGCGTCCGCGGGTCTTCAGCCCTTGAGGAGGAGTCGTCGGCTGACCGCCGCCGTCCAGGGCTCGTCGACGAGTCGGACCGACACGCGGACCGGTCCGAGGACCCGCTGCCGCACGACGACCACGCCGCTCGGGGGCACCGGACGCCGCTCGGTCCGCAGCACGCGACCGTCGCGATGGACGCGGACCTCCGTCAGCCCCAGCCGGTCCGCTCCAGAGACACGGACGCGCAGGTCGGCCGTCTCGCCCCGTCGGTAACGACGATCGGGAGTCAGCACCCTGAGGCGAGGCGCGAGCGGAAGCGCCGGCTCGCGCTGAGCCCGGAAGGCGATGTAACCGCGGATGGCGAACCCGCCGCACGCCTGCGTGTAGGACACGGCCAGTCTCGCGACGTCCCCGTCCTCGTCGACCGCGATCTCGTGCACGTGGAACGCGGCTTGGGTCTTGGTGCAGTAGGAGTAGTCGCGCGCGACGTTGATGCCGGGCGCCGCGTCGTCCCGCAGCGCCGAGTGGTCAGCCCCGCCGTACCGGCCGACGCGCAGGGGGCGTCCTCGCGGCGCGGTGAACCTGCTCTGCCCTTGGTTCTGCTCGATGAGCGCCCAGACCTCGCGCTTGCTGGGGAGGGTGTCGTCGTCCCCCACGAGCGGCTCGGAGCCGACGACGACGTCGCTGTCGGGACCGCCGCGCACCACGACCCGTCGGCCGTCGCGGTAGGTCTTCACGCTGCGCCACCTCGTGATGCCTCCGAAGGCGTACGTCCTGAGCGGGACCACGACCTCGCCTCCGTCGGCCAGCGGCAGGTGCCAGCTCGCCTCTCGCTCACCGGGGGCGCGCGGGGCGACCGCGACGGTGGCGTAGCAGCTCGATCCGGGCGAGACGACGTCGCAGGTCCCCGTGACCCGGTAGTCACCTGCGTGCCGCCCGGTGAGGTACGGAGCTCGTGCCGCCACCAAAGGCGTCTCGCCCGCGTTGGCCACGAGCACGCCCCCACCGTGGTCGAGCCTCTCGCCCACCTCGGCATCCGGCCACCGCACCTCCGGTGAGGTCTCGACGCCACCGTCGGTCCCCCAGAGAACCTCACCGTGGTTCATGGTCCAGCCCGCCCCGCACGAGACCGTGTAGCCGATGCGGAAGCGACTCAGGTCGGGGAGCATCTCGTGGACGGTGAAGGCGATCGGAGAGCCGCCACAGCTCGTGTGGTTCGAGGTCAGGTGCACCATGCCGGTCCACGGTGAGCCACGGCCCGGTGCGCCCGCCGCGCGATACGTGCGTCCCTCGACCCAGGTCTGGTCGTGCGGGATGAGGAACTCGATCTCGTAGGTCTCCCCGTCACGCTCCATCTCGAGGGCGATGGACCGGTGGTTCGGCGGATACGACAGTGCGACCTCGTCGCCGGCGAACACCCGCGTCGGACGCTGCCCGAGGTACCCGAGGCTCCCCGGCTCCCGAGCGATGGTCACGACACGGCCGACGCCGTCGCTGCCGACGAGCGCGGCCGGCGGCGAAGCCATGGCCGAGGGCGTCACGACACCCCCGGGCAGCGCGAGGAGCGTGACGAGAAGGACGAGGGTGAGTGCGCCTGCCACCGGCGCGCCGTGGGGACGCACGGGGCGAAGGTAGGTGTCTGCGTGCGCCGGGGGGCTCACCCCACCGGGAGGCACCTCCTAGGCTGGAGCGATGCCCGAGACCGCAGACCTCGTCGTCCTGCTCGACGACGACGGCGCCCCCATCGGCACCGCGCCCCGCGAGGGCGTGCACACCACCGACACGCCGCTGCACCTGGCGTTCTCCTGCCACCTGGTCGACGACGCCGGTCGCACGCTGGTCTCGCGGCGCGCGCTCGGCAAGCGGTCGTGGCCGGGGGTGTGGACCAACTCCTTCTGCGGCCACCCGCGGCCCGACGAGGCCGTCGAGGACGCCGTGCGCCGTCACGGCCGCCACGAGCTCGGCATCGAGGTGAGCGACCTCGCGCCGCTGCTGCCGGAGTTCCGCTACCGCGCCGTCGACGCCGCGGGCGTCGTCGAGAACGAGGTGTGCCCGGTCTTCTCCGCACGGCTGGCGCCCGGCTCCCCCGACCCCGCCCCCAACCCCGACGAGGTGGCCGAGCTGGCCTGGGTCGAGGTCGACGACCTGCTGCGCATGGTCGAGCGGACGCCGTGGGCGCTCAGCCCGTGGCTGGTCGGCCAGGTCGAGGGCCTGAGGAGGCTCGCGCGCGTCGTCCAGCCGGGCCCGTAGGGTTCGAGGCCCCACCCGCACGAGGAGCACCATGACCGACCCGGCCGCCGCCAGGCTGCGGAACGAGCTGACGCTCTACAACACCCTCGGCTACGCCGAGTCGCACTTCGAGCCGGCCGACGGCCGCACGGTGCTGATGTACGTGTGCGGGCCGACGGTGTACAGCTCGCCGCACATCGGCAACATGCGCACCTACCTGTTCAGCGACGTGCTGCGGCGGGTGCTGGCGCTGGCCGACTACGACCTGCGCGCGGTCATGAACATCACCGATGTCGGCCACCTCACCAGCGACGCCGACTCCGGTGACGACAAGATGGCGGCCGCGGCGGCGTCCGAGCGCATCACCGCCTGGGACGTCGCGGCGAAGTACACCGCCGCGTTCGACGACGACGTGCGCGCGCTCAACATCACGCCGATGACGGCGGTGCTCAAGGCCACCGACCACATCCCCCAGCAGATCGAGCTGATCCAGCGGCTGGAGGAGAAGGGGGTCGTCTACCGCACCGCCGACGGCATGTACTTCGACACCTCGCTGGTGCCCGCCTACGGCAAGCTCACGCCGAACGACGACCGCGAGAGCCTGCTGGCCGGCGTCCGCGTCGACCTGGGCGACAAGCGCAACCCCACCGACTTCGCGCTGTGGAAGTTCACGCCGCCCGACGCGCCGCAGCGCGACATGGAGTGGCCCTCCCCGTGGGGCACCGGCTTCCCCGGCTGGCACATCGAGTGCTCGGCGATGGCGATGGACACCCTCGGCGACACCCTCGACATCCACGTCGGCGGCATCGACCACATCGCCATCCACCACACCAACGAGATCGCCCAGAGCGAGACCGCGTCGGGCGCGCCGTTCTCGCGGTGGTGGATGCACGGGGCGTTCCTGACGCTCGAGGGCGAGCGGCGCATGGGCAAGTCGGAGGGCAACAAGATCACCCTCGAGACGCTGGTCGAGTGGGGCTTCGACCCGCTCGACTTCCGCTACCTCAACCTGCTCAGCCACTACCGCAGCCCGCTGACGTTCTCCCGCGAGATCCTGCAGTCGGCTGCGGTGGCGTTCGGTCGGCTGCGGCAGCGGGTGCAGGCGGTCGTCGCGGCCGCGGGTGCAGCGTCGCCGGCCGCGGGGTGGCAGGAGCACGCGCTCGTCGACCGCTTCGTCGACGCCCTCGCCGACGACCTCAACCTGCCGCGCGCGGTCACGGTGCTCGGCGACGTGCTGCGCGACGGCGACCTCGACGACGCCACCAAGGTCGCGATGGTCGGGCTGTTCGACCGCGTGCTCGGCCTCGACCTCCGCACCGCCCGCGACGACGCCGCCGCCCCGCCCGACGTCGTCGAGCTGGCCGAGCGCCGCCTCGCCCACCGGAAGGAGCGGGACTGGGCCGAGGCCGACCGCCTCCGCGACGAGATCGCCGCCCTCGGCTGGACGGTCGAGGACGACGCCGACGGCTTCCGCCTCACCCCCCTCCGCCCCTGACCTCCCGCCGGTAGTCGAGCAGCGAGCTCCAGCGACCGTCGCCGAGACCACCGGACCTCAGAACCCAGCCGGACCACACGGACCCTGAGCCTGTCGAAGGGCCCCCCCGGTGGTCGAGCAGCGAGCGTCTACGCGAGCGTCGTCGAAACCACCGGCCCACCACGGGAACGTTCGCATGGGGGCGCCCTTCGACAAGCTCAGGGTCCGTGCGCGTGCGTTCGCGTTGACGGTGCGGGGTCTCGACGACGGCCTCGCGCAGGCGCTCGGCCTGCTCGACCACCGGTGGTCCGTCTCCGGGCGGGGTCTCGAGGCTCGGCCGTGGCCGGCCTCGCACCTCGACCACCGTCAGCCCGACTCCGGTGGTTGAGCAGCGAGCCCCAGCGAGCGTCGTCGAAACCACCGGCCCACCAAAGCCAGCCCGACCCCACGGACCCTGAGCTTGTCGAAGGGCCCTCCGGAGCTCTCCACAGATCGTCGAACACCTCAGCGGTTGTCAGTGGTGGGCGGTAGAATTGGCGCATGCCGACCACCACCCAGACACCCCGCGTGAGCAGCGACCCGCTGCTCGACGCGGTCGAGTCCGTGGTGGCCGAGCAGGCCCGGATCGACGTCGCCAAGCTCCGCGCCGTGCTTGCCTGGGCAGCCGAGAACGAGGTGGACGACGCCGACTACATCGCCGACACCCTGGCCGAGCCTGGGCTCGAGGTAGCCGGCCCCGGCGCACCAGTCGTCCACGAGTGGGCCGCGCTCGACCTCGCGGCCGTCATGGGCGTCTCCACCGACTCCGGACTCCGATACCTCGGCCACGCCCTCGAGCTGCGCCACCGCCTGCCCCGCCTATACCGCCGGGTCCTAGATATGGAGGTTCCGGTGTGGCGGGCGTTCCGCGTCGCCGAGCACACCGTGATCCTTTGCAAGGTCGGCGCCGCGCTCGTCGACCAGGCCCTCGCGCCGTTCGCCCACGACCTGTCGCTCGCCCAGATCGAACGGACGACGGCCGCCGCCATCGCGCGGTTCGACCCCGAGGAAGCCGAACGTCGCCGGGTCGAAGCAGCCGAACGCCGGGGTGTCGACATCCGACTCAACGGGCTCGACGTCCCGATCAACGGCACCGTCGAGATCGCCGCCACCCTCGACGTCACCGACGCCATCGACCTCGAAGCCGCCGTCCAGGCAGGCGCCCGGCAGCTCGCCGACCTCGGATCGACCGAGACCCTCGACGTCCGCCGCTCCCAGGCGCTCGGCGAGATGGCCCGAGCCCAGCTCGCGCTCGGCCTCGACACCGAGCCCGGGTCGGGACGCGGCGTCACGCTCTACGCCCACCTCGACGCCACCGACGTCGGCGTCCTCGACAACACCCAGACCCCCGTGCTCATCGAGCAGATCAAGGAGTGGTGCGCGGCAGTCGGCACGAAGGTCACCGTCCGTCCGGTGATCGACCTGAACGTCGAGAAGTCCAGCGACGCCTACCGACCCAGCCCCGCCGTCGCCGACCACGTGATGCTCCGCGACCGCCATTGCGTCTTCCCACGCTGCACCAGACGACGGGTCGACCTCGACCACATCCACCCCTACGAGGCCGGCGGACCGACCTCGACGTCCAACCTCGCCCCGCTCTGCCGACGGCACCACCGCGCGAAGACCCACAGCAGGTGGCGCTACCGGATGCTCGAACCCGGCCTGTACGAGTGGACCAGCCCCACCGGCCGCACCTTCACCGTCGACCGACGCCGACGACCCTGACCGCCCCACACCCCGCCCCCCGCGGGGCTACCGGCATGCCCCGTGCGTCACGTTCGCGTTGACCCTGCGGGGTCTCGAGGCTCGGCCGTGGCCGGCCTCGCACCTCGACCACCGTCAAGGCCGACTCCGGCGGTTGAGCAGCGAGCTCTAGCGAGCGTCGTCGAAACCACCGGCCTCCACGAGAACGTTCGCGCGGGGCGCCCTTCGACAAGCTCAGGGTCCGTGCGGGCACGTACGCGTTGACCTTCCGGGGTCCTCGAGGCTCGGCCGTGGCCGGCCTCGCACCTCGACCACCGGAGATCCACGCGGACGTTCGCGCACGACGTCCCTTCGACAAGCTCAGGGTCCGTACGGTCGCGTATGCGTTGACTTCCCGGGGTCTCGACGACGACCTCGCGCTGACGCCGGGTCAGGGGCTAGAGGCGGTCGCCGAAGGTCTCGATCGCGTTCTGCGCCGTCATCCGCTCGCGCACGTTCGCGGGGAGGGAGGCGAGGGCGTGGCGGGGGTCGTCGAAGTCCCAGTGCGGGTAGTCCGAGCTGAACATCAGTGTCCGCTCGGCGTGCACGATCTCGAGCAGCGTGTGCAGGTGAGCGCGGCGGCGCGGTTCGGGCAGCGGCTGGCTGGTGAAGCGCACGTGGTCGACCAGGTACTCGCTCGGCAGCCTCCGCAGCCACGGCACCTCGTCGCGCAGACCCTTGACGTTCTTGTCGAGCCGCCACATCACGTCGGGGATCCAGGCCAGGCCGCCCTCGGTGATGACGACCTTCAGCCCGGGGAACCGCTCGAAGACGCCGTGGCACAGCAGGCTGGTCACGTTGGCCGCGAAGACCTGGCTCAGCCCGGTGTGCCACTCGACGTAGTAGGTCGGCGTCCCGCCCGCCGTCGGTGGGGAGGTGCGGAAGATGCCCTCGCCGGAGTTGGGGTGGACGCCGATCGGCAGACCGAGCTCGGCCGCCGCCTCGTAGATCGGGTAGTAGTGCCGCTGCCCCATGAGCAGGTTGGTCAGCGGCAGGAGCACACCCACGAACCGCTCGTCGGCGCCGGCGCGGCGTACCTCGGCCGCCGCCTGCTGCGGGTCCTGGACGCCGACCACGAGGTAGCCGCGGTAGCGCTCGTCGGCGTCGAGCCAGGTCTCGGCCAGCCAGTCGTTGTAGGCCGAGGCGATCATCGCGGCGGCGTCGGGGTCGGGCATGGCGCCGAGGCCCAGCACCTCGCCGCCGATCAGCACCGCGCGGTCGATGCCGTTGCCGTCGAGCAGCTGCTCGGCGGTGAAGGCGGGGTCGGAGCCGGGCGAGGACCCGTCGGGCGCCCGGGCGTCGTCGCGCAGCACCCCGGCCTGGTTGACGTAGAGCATGTTGCGCGGGATCGAGACCGCCTCGCGGTGCCCGATCGTCGACAGGTTGCGCCGGTCGTCGAGACCCAGCCGACGCTGCGCCCCACGCGACAGGTGCGGCCGCAGGTCGGTCATGCCGCCGGCCATGATCGGGTGCACGTCGCAGTCGACCAGGCCGTAGCGGCCCGGGGCGGGGTCGGTCATGGTCGGGCGCCTTCCTGTAGCGAAACCCTTGCGACGGATGCGTCCGAGCCGTCAGGGTCATGCTTAGCAAATCGTTTGGCATCGCGATAGGGGCGAGTTCGTGACGACAGAGATCAGGGTGGGCACCGTCGAGGAGCTGCGCCGCGAGGGCTGCCGCGTGGTCGTGGTCGACGGACGCCGCGTCGGCGTCATCAGCGTCGGCGAGGAGTTCTTCGCCATCAACGACAAGTGCCCGCACATGGGGGCCTCGATGTGCGCCGGCTCCCTGAGCGGCACGCTCGTCGCCGCCGCGCCCCACCAGTACGAGTACGGCCTCGACGACCGCGTCATCCGCTGTCCCTGGCATGGCTGGGAGTTCGACCTCGAGACCGGCCGCTCGCTGCTGGAGCCCAAGCGCAGCGGGCTGCGCACCTACCCCGTCACCCAGCGCGACGGCGACGTCGTGCTGCACGCCTGAGGGGCGAGCGTGCTCAAGGGCATCGACCCCGTGCTGGACGCCGACCTGCTCGGCCACCTGGCCGCCATGGGTCACGGCGACGTGCTGGCCCTCGTCGACCGCAACTTCCCGGCCGCCTCGAACGCCCGGCGGCTGGTCACGCTGCCCGGCGTCGACCTGGTGCGGGCCGCCCGCGCCGTCCTGTCCGTGCTGCCGGTCGACACCTTCGTCGAGCCCGCGGTGCTGCGCATGGGCGCGGTCGGCGACGTGCAGACCGTGCAACCGGTGCACGCCGACCTGCAGGACGTCGTCGACGAGGCCGAGGGACGCGCCGTCCCGTCGGCCGCGGTCGAGCGCTTCGAGTTCTACCGGCGCGCCCGGGAGGCCTACGTCGTGGTCGCCACGACCGAGGACCGGCCCTACGGCTGCTTCCTGATCACCAAGGGCGTCGTCTAGGCCGGCGACCGACGAGTTTCGTCGAACTGCTTGCCGCCCGCGCGGTGGCCGCCTACGGTCGGGCCAATCGATTTGCGTGACCACCGTCACTGACCGGGCCGAGACCGGTCGACCGCCGCCGAGGAGCCGCCATGACCGAGTCCGCCACCCACCTCGACCGCCGATCGGTGCTGCTCGGCGCCGCCGGCGCCGCCGCCGGTCTCGCCGCGGTCGGCACGCCCGGCCTGGCCGAGGCCGCCGTCGACGCCGACCGCGCCGCGACGTGGCGCCCGCCGCTGTGGCGCCAGGCCGCGCGCAAGGGCCTGGTCTTCGGCTCCTCGATCGCCACCTGGCAGCTCGACCAGGGCTACTCGACGCTGCACGGCCGCGAGGCCGGCCTGCTGTTCACCGAGGACGACCTGCTCTGGTACCAGCTCAAGCCGGGCCCCGACGCGAAGCTGAACTTCAAGCCCGGTGACCAGATCGTCGACGTCGCCGAGCAGAACGACCAGCTCGTGCTGGCCGCCCACCTCGCGTGGGACGAGGGCTTCGGCGAGGGCTGGGGCGACGACGACCTCTGGAACCTCAGCACCAAGGACGCCAAGAAGCTGCTCTACGGCGTGATCCGCCGCGAGGTCAGTCACTACAAGGGCCGCGTGAACGGCTGGATCGTCGCCAACGAGGTCTCCGACCCGGAGGAGGCCGACAAGTACGGCTTCCGCACCAACGTGCCCTGGTACAGCACGATCGGCCGCGGCTACGTCGCCGAGAGCTTCCACCTCGCCAAGGAGCACGACCCCAAGGCCCTGCGCCTGATCAACGAGTTCGGCTTCGAGACCGTCAACGAGTACGGCGACCGGCCCGAGGCCCGCCGCAAGGCCTACCTCAAGGTCATCGACCGGCTGCTCGACCAGAACGTGCCGCTGCAGGCCGTCGGCATCCAGGGCCACCTGCTCGCCGACGGCTTCCACAGGAAGTTCCACGAGAAGGGCTACCGCGCCTTCCTGCAGGAGATCGCCGACCGCGGCCTGCCGATCCTGATCACCGAGCTCGACGTGCTCGACGAGGGGCTGCCGAAGGCGATGGGCCCGCGCGACCGCAAGGTCGCCGACGTCTACCGCCACTACCTCGACGTGACCCTCGACGTGCGCGCGGTCAAGGCCGTCATCGCCTTCGGGCTCAGCGACCGCTACACCTGGCTCGACGAGGACCAGCCCCGCGCCGACGGCACCCACCGGCGTCCACTCGCCTTCGACCGCAGCATGCGACCCAAGCCCGCCTACTGGGCCATCAGCCGCGCGTTCAAGAACGCGCCGAAGCGCCAGCAGCTCTGGAAGCTGAAGAAGTAGCGGCTCACCGCACGGCGGCGGCCCGGCCGGTCGCCGCCGAGCGGTAGCCGGCCAGCGCCACCTCGAGAGCCCGGACGCCGTCCTCCCCCGTCGCGCACGGGTCGAGAACGGCGTCGCCGCGCACCGAGGCGAGGAACGCCTCGACCATGGCGCGATCGGGGTCGCTCCCGAACCCGGCGTGCCGCAGGCCGCGCGGCCCGCCCTCGCGGGTGCTGACGACGCGGATCGACTCGGCGCCGTCGGTGAGGCTCAGCGCCCCCTCGGTGCCGACCAGGCGCAGGTGGAAGTCGTAGTCCCACGGGTGGTCGGCCGGCACCGACCAGCTCGGGTCGATGCTGCCGACCGCGCCGCCGGCGAAGCGCAGCGAGACCACCGCGAGGTCGTCGACGCCGCAGTCCCACAGCAGGCTGCCGGCCTCGGCCGAGACCTCGGCGACCTCGAGCCCGCTCACGTGGCGCATCGCGTCGGTCACGTGCACCGAGTGGTCGATCAGGGCCCCGCCCCCGGCGGCCTCGGCGTCGGTGAGCCAGGCCGGGTACGACGGCGGCAGCGGCGGACGGCCGCGGTTGAGCCCCACGAGGCCGATCAGCTCGCCGAGCCGGCCGGCCCGTACCGTCTCGCGGGCGCGGGCGACCAGCGGCGTGAACCGCGCCGGGAACGCCACGTGCAGCTGGACGCCGGCCACGTGGCAAGCGGCGACCATCGCGTCGGCGTCCTCGAGCGTGGTGGCGATCGGCTTCTCGCACAGCACGTGCCGGCCGTGCGCGGCCGCGAGCTCGACGTGCGCGCGGTGGTCGGCGTTCGCGCTGCACACGAGCACCGCCTCCACCTCGGGCGAGGCGAGCAGGGCCTCCACGTCGTCGACGAGCGGCACCCCGAAGTCGTGGTGGATCCACCGCGTGTGCTCCGGCTCGGGGTCGTGGACGCCGACCACCCGCGCGTTCGGCGACGCGGTGACCGCCCGCGTGTACGCCCACGCGTGACCCGTGTGCGCCGCCCCCAGCACGGCGACCCCCACCGGCCGCATCGGTCGCGCGCTCACAGCGGCTCCCAGGTCGTCAGGTCGATCGTGCGACCGGTGCGGGCCGACTCGAGCGCGGCCAGCGCGGTGCGCAGGGACTCGGCGGCCTCGTGGGCCGGCACCGGCGGCGGCCCGCCGGCGCGGACGGCGTCGGTGAACGCCCGCAGCTCGCGGGTGAACTCGAGGTCGCCCAGCACGTCCCACCACTCGGTGTCACCGTCGTGGCGGTGCAGCACGCCGCCCATCAGCTGGTCGAGCTGCCACTCGATGCGACCCTCGGTGCCGACCACCTCGACGCCGAGCCGGAACCCCCGTGCCTCGGGGTGCGCCCAGCTGCACTCGACGTGCGCGAGAGCACCGCTCTCGTAACGCACTGTGGCGAGGGCGTAGGTCGCCGGTCCGGCCGGACTGTCGGCCGCCACGCAGTGCACCCGCACCGCCGGGCTGCCGACCAGCCACCGCGCGTAGTCGAAGGAGTGCACGCCCTGGTCGAGCAGCGGTCCCCCGGACGCCGCATGGTCGGCCAGCCAGCCGCCCTCGCTCCAGCCGGGCGGGGCGCTGGTGGTCGAGTGGGTGACCATCCGGACGGTCCCGATCTCGCCGGCCCGTACGGCGTCGTACGCCGCCCGGTGGTCGGGGCCCAACGCGCCACCTGGCCGATCGACAGCAGCCCGGGCGAGGCCGCGGCGGCCGCGAGCACCCGGCGCGCGTCGTCCAGCGTGCGGGTGATCGGCTTCTCGCACAGCACGTGCCGGCCGGCCTCGAGGGCCGCCACGGCGGCGTCGGCGTGCGCCCCCGGCGGGGTGCACACGTCGACCACGTCGACACCGAGGTGGAGCATCGCCGCGAGGTCGGTCACCGCCACCGCGCCGTGCCGCTCGGCAAGGCGCTCGGCCTTCTCGCGCACCGGGTCGCACACGGCCGCGACCCGCACCCCGGGCGAGTCGCGGTAGGCGTGGGCGTGGACGCCGGCGATCATCCCGGCCCCGACCAGCCCGACCGTGAGACCGGCCGGCTCCGCGCTCACCGCTCGTGCACCGCGATCGTGGGCGCCGCGGGCTGCAGGTCGGGGCCGAAGAACAGGTAGAGCTCGAGGTCGGTCGCGCCGTCGTTGACCACCTCGTGCTCGCGGGTCGCGGCGGCGTGGGTGACCACCAGCTCGTCGCGCCCCGGTTCGCCGCCGCGCACCTCGTGCCCGGCCAGCGTGCCGGCGCCGGACCACGCGAAGACGCTGTAGACGCCCGGCTCGTTCAGCCGGTGTCGTCCGCCGGGCGGGACGACGAGCCGCTTCCCGGCGTACTTGTCGGTGTTGTAGAAGACCCAGGACTCAGCAGCCGAACCCGCCGAGCCGTCGACCGGCTGCGGGCTCAGGTGACGGTTCTCGTAGAACCACGGGTCGCCGTTGACCTCCCAGTCGACGAACGCCAGCGCGGCCCGCTCCCCGTCGGCGGCCCGGTCGTCGGGGTGCACGTCCTTGAACAGCAGCTCCTTGCTGATGATCCGGCCGGCGTTGAGCGCCTGGAACATCGACAGCACGTCGGAGTCCTCCTGCAGCTCGAGGGTCAGCGCCGTGCCGGGCGCGTGCAGGACCCCCGACGGCACGTGGAACCCCTCCCCCGGCACCTGCAGCTCGGCCCGTGCGTGGCGCAGGACCATGTCGCTGTCCCAGTCGACGAGGTAGGGCAGCAGGACGTCGTGCGCCCGCTGCTCGGCGATCCACGGGTGCACGCCGAAGAACGTCTCGGGGTGTGCGCCGAGGTCGACGCCCGGCAGGAAGTGGTAGGACTCGTCCTTGGCGTTGCAGCCCACGCGCGCGGCCAACCGCTGCGGCGGGTGCACGTGGTAGGGCAGCCGGTGGGCGTAGTCGAAGATCTTCGCCAGCCGACCCAGCCCGGCAGGGTGGGACGCCGCGTAGTCCGCCCCCATCACCGCAGTCGGGTCGGCTGCCACGACGTCGCGCAGCAGCACCCGCTCACCGTGCTCGCCGACCACGTGGCTGAGCCCCTCGTCGTCCGGGCCGACGCGGTTGTCGGCGCGGGTGGTCGAGGCCAGCCAGCGCTCGCAGACCGCGCCGCGCTCGCCGAGGTCGTAGGCGTCGTCGGGCAGGCCGAGGCGGCGTCCGGGCGGCAGGAAGTCGCGTGCCACCCACGCCGGGTCGCACCGCAGGACGCCGTCCCCCTCGGCGAGCAGCCGCTCGACCAGCGCGCGGTCGGCGTCCGGCGAGGCGCTCACCCCTTGATGCCCGTGACCGCGATGCCCCGCACGAAGTGCCGCTGGAAGATGAGGAAGACCACGATCATCGGGACCGTCGCGATCACCGAGCCCGCGAAGAGCAGGTTCCAGTCGGTGCGGTTCTGCACGATGAACAGCGCCAGGCCCACCGGGGCGGTCATCTTGTCGGGATCCTGGAGGATCAGCAGCGGCCAGAGGAAGTCCTCCCACGCGCCCTGGAAGGTGAAGATCGCGTTGGCGGCCAGGGCCGGCATGCACAGCGGCAGCACCACGTTCCAGAAGATGCGGAACTCGCTCGCCCCGTCGATGCGCGCGGCGTCGAGCAGCTCGTCGGGGATCGAGAGCATGTACTGGCGCAGCAGGAAGATGCCGAACGCGCTGACCAGCCCCGGAGCGATGAGCCCGAAGTAGGAGTCGATCAGGCCCTGCCCGCCGTTGCCCATCCAGTCGTTGCCGCCGACGAACGGGATGTGCTGGATGATGATGTAGTTCGGGATCAGCGTGATCTGCCCCGGCACCATCATGGTGGCCAGGAACATCACGAAGATGACGTTGCGGCCGGGGAACTTCCGCTTGGCGAAGGTGTAGGCGCACAGCGCGTTGAAGAACGTCTGCAGCGTGGTGATGGTGATGGCCACGAACGCGCTGTTGGCGAACCACCGCCAGTTGCCACTGCCCTGCGACTGCTCGGCCTCCGTGAGCGTGCCGATGTTGAGGAAGCCCTTGTAGCCGCCCACGGTGGCCTCGTCGCCGGGCCACCACGTGGGCGGGTTGTTGAAGATCATCCCCTGCGGCTGGAACGAGGCGCTGATCAACCAGGCGAACGGCGCCACGAACAGGATGGCGATGGGCGCGAGCACGAGGTAGGTGCCCAGCTTGGCGCGCAGCGTCATCTGCTCGCGCTCGCGGGGCGCCCCGGCCGGCCGCTTCTCACGGTGCCAGCGACGACGCTTCGCCAGCACCGGCTCGGCGGCGGCCGCGCCGGCCTTGCGCAGCGCGATGGGCTCGTCGGCCACCCCGGTCATGCCTTGTCCCCGTCGCGGAACAGCCGCAGCTGGAAGGCGGTGAAGACCAGCAGCATCGCGAAGAGCGCGAAGGCGAGGGTGCTCGCGTAGCCCATGTCGTAGTACTTGAAGGCCCAGAGGTACATGTAATAGACCATCGTCGTCGTCTTGTTGACCGGCCCGCCCTGCGTCATCACGAAGATCTGGGTGAAGACCTGCAGCGAGCCGATGATGCCGATGACGAGCAGGAACAACGTCGTGGGACGCAGCAGCGGGATCGTCACGTGCCGGATGCGCTGCAGCGTGCTCGCGCCGTCGAGCTTGGCCGACTCGTAGAGCTCGTAGGGCACCGACTGCAGGCCCGCGAGGTAGATGACCATCGAGAAGCCGACGCCGCTCCAGATGCTCATCAGGACCACCGACGGCATCGCCAGGTTCTGGCTGGAGAGCCACTGCAGCGGCTCGTCGATGACGTGGCCCTTCATCAGGTAGTAGTTGAAGAGGCCGAAGTCGCCGTTGTAGAGCCACTTCCACAGCAGGGCCGAGACGACGAACGGCGTCACCACCGGCAGGTAGTAGGCCGTGCGGAACAGCGCCCGGCCGCGCAGCGGCTGGTTGAGCAGCAGGGCCAGGCAGAGACCGATGAACATCGTGATCGGCACCGAGGCGCCGGTGAAGTAGATGGTGTTGAGCACCGACTGCACGAACCGCTCGTCGTCGACCATGTCGCGGTAGTTCTGCAGCCCGACGAACGGCTTCTCCGGCTCGATGATGCTCCACCGGTGGAAGGTCAGCCAGGCCGCGAAGACCAGGGCCCCGAGGGTGAAGACCGAGAAGATGAGCATCCCCGGAGCGATGAACAGGTACGCCGACCGCTCCCGCCACATGCGCCAGGCCAGCCTGCGCAGGCCGCGCGCCTCGCGGATGTCCGTGCGATCGGGGGGCTTGCTGTCCGGCTTGCGCTCCGGTGCGACCGCCGTCGACATGGCTGCTCCTTGGCTCGTGTTCGGTGCGGGCCACGCGAAGCTGCCGGCCCCGAGGTGGGTCCGCCCGGACCCCCGCGTGCTGCGAGGGCCCGGGCGGGACGTGGTGCGAGTGCGGTGGTGCGGGTGGGTCAGTTGCCGCGGGCGAGGATCGCCTCGGCCTGCTGAGCGGTGTTGTCGAGGGCCTCGTCGGCGCTCTGCTCGCCGTACATCGCCTTGCCGAGCTCTTCGTTGAGGATGGTCTCGATGCGCGGGAACTTCGGGTTCGACGCCGTCGGCGCGACGCCGCACGCCATCAGGTCGATGAAGCCCTGCAGCACCGGCTTCTCCTCGGTGATCTCGTCACCCTCGAGCAGCGAGGTCAGCGGCGGGAGCAGCGTGCCCTCGGTCTTGTAGGTCAGGCGGGCCAGCGTCTCGGGCCGGGAGAGGAACTCCATCCACAGCCAGGCCGCGTCGGCGTTCTCGGTGTCGGCGAGCATCATCAGCGCGTCGCCGGCGATGCTGGTCTTGCAACCGGCGTCGCCCTCGGGCAGCGGCGCGGTGGCCCACTTGCCCTCGATGTCGGGGTACTCCTCGGTGAGCGTGCCCGCGAACCAGGCGCCGGCCATGTACATCGCGACCTGACCCTCAGCAAAGGCGACTCGGCCGTCGTAGGAGTTGGAGTTCAGGTAGTCCTTCGGCGAGTAGTTCGCCAGGTTGACGTAGAACTCGGCGGCCTTGCGACCCTCGTCGCTGTCGAAGGCGATCTCCTTGCCGTCGGGGCTGAGCAGGTCGCCGCCCGCCTGGAAGAGCCATGGCTGGAAGTAGTAGGCCGACTCGGGCGCGAAGACCTCGTAGCCGTACTGGCTCGCCGACTCGTCGGTCAGTGCCTCGGCGGTCTGCTGGAACTCGTCCCAGGTGGTCGGCGGGTTCTCGATGCCGGCCTCCTCGAACAGGTCGGTGCGGTAGAACAGGCCCGTGGTCTCGCCGCCCATCGGCAGGCCCCACATCTTGTCGTCGTAGGTGACGAACTGACGGAAGGCGTCGACGTAGTCGTCGGCGACGACGACCTCGCTGCGGTCGAGGTAGTTGACCAGGTCGGCGGCCGCGTTGCGGCTCGCGTAGTCGGCCACGTCGCTGGCGTTGACGTAGGCGACGTCGGGGGCGTTGTTGCCGGCGATGCGGGTGGTGAGCACCTGGCCGGCCTGCTCGGCCGGCACGTTCTCGAACTTGATGGTGATGTTCGGGTACTCCTCGTTGAACTCCTTGGCCAGCTTCTTCATCTCCGGCTGCTGGCCGATCCAGGAGAAGAAGGTGACCTCGGTGGGCTCGTCGGGCTGCTGGACGGCACCCTCGCCCTCACCGACCGGCTCGGGCGGGTCATCCGAGGAGCTGCCGCAGGCGCTCAGTCCGAGGGCGGCGGCGGTCAGCAGCGCCGCGACCGCGGCGGTGCTACGGGTGTGGCGCGACAGTCTGGATCTCACCGGAGTTCACTCCCCTTGTTGTCTCACAGCGGCGATGGGAGACCGCTCCGCGACCCGAAGCACGAACCGACGCAAATCGTTTGGCTCCCTCAGGCCGAGAGCATCGTTCGGCGCCGGAGGTTTGTCAACGACTTCGCGTGGTTTCGGTCACACCCGACGGGGAGAGACTGGCGCGGCGACCGGCCGACGGGGCCACCCCGTAGCGCCGACGGTAGGCCCGGCCGAAGTGCGAGAGGCTGTTGAACCCCGCCGCGTGGCACACCTCGCCGACGGGCAGCGCGGTCGAGACGAGCAGCGAGCGCGCGAAGCGCAGCCGGCGCTCCTGCAGGTAGGTCTGGAACGGCACGCCCGCGTGCTGCCGGAATCGCTCGCTGAACCAGTTCGGCGACAGGTGGGCGACCGCGGCCACCTCGGCGAGGGTGAGCGGCTCACGGAAGTGCCGGTCGACGTGCAGGACGGCGGCCCGCAGGTCGGCCTCGACGTCCCCCACCGGGTCGGTCGGCCGATCGGCGGACCCACACCGGCGCGCCAGCTCGACGAGCAGGCAGGCGACGATCGCCGCCGTGACCTGCGCCGATCCGGTGCGGGGCTCCTCGCACTCGCGCTGCAGGCGGTCGAAGTCGGGACGGGCGTCGGCGAAGTCGTCGACCAGCCACGGGAACTCGTCCGACCCGGGGCTGCCGGGGCCACCGAGGGCCGCGAGGTGCCCCTCGACGAGCGCGGGGTCGATCACGGTGTTGAAGCAGGCCAACGGCGCAGGGCCCGTCGTCCGGATCTCGTGGACGTCGGCCGGCGAGAGCAGGAAGGCGCTGCCCGGACCGAGGTGGTGACGTCGCCCGTTGACGACGTGATCGGCCTCCCCGTCGAGCACCAGGCTGAGCTCGTAGTAGTCGTGCCAATGGGCCTCGACCGTGCGCAGCCGCGGCCGCATGACCCGCGCGCCTCCCTGGGGCGGCAGGAGCGAGGCGACGCTGTAGCGCTCGACGAGGTCGGTCACGGGCCCTCCCGGACGCCGTCGAGATGCACGCACCTCAAATCGTTTTGGCGGTTTCCGGCGGCTACAGTACCGCCATGCCACGCAGCCGCACCTCCGCGGCGCCGGAGGCTCCGACCCGGGTGACGATCTCGCACGTGGCCGAGCGGGCCGGCGTCAGCCCCACCACGGTCTCGCACGTGCTCTCGCGCAAGCGCGTCGTCGGCGAGGCCACACGGACGACCGTGCTCGAGGCCATCCGTGAGCTCGGCTACCGGCCCAACCACGTGGCCCGCAACCTGCGCACCCGCCAGTCGCACATGCTCGCGGTCGTCGTGCCCGACATCACCAACCCGTTCTACGCCGTGCTCACCCGCGGGCTCGCCGACGCCGTCGACGCCGCCGGCTACGGCACCGTGGTCTGCAACACCGACGGGCAGCACGACCGTGAGCGCCGCCTGTTCGAGGACGTCATGGACCGCGGCGTCGACGGCATCGTCTTCGCCTCGGGCGAGATCGCCAACGAGATCAGCTTCGGCCCGGCCGACCAGAGCACCCCGATCGTGTGCATCGGCGAGCAGCTCGACCACCCGATGTGCGACGCCGTCATCCCCGACGACGGCGCGGGCTCGCGCGAGGCGGCGGCCTTCCTCGCCGCCCGCGGTTACTCCCGCATCGCCATGATCCAGGGCCCGCCCCGCTACGGCACCCAGCGCACCGCCGGGTTCCGGGCCGCGATGCAGGCCGACAAGCGGCGGGTGCCGGCCAAGCACCTCGTGCGCGGCGACTGGACGCGCAGGGGCGGCTACGAGGCCATGCAGGCCCTGATGGCGCTGCCGCAGCGCCCCGACGCGGTCTTCTGCGCCAACGACCTGATGGCGATCGGCGCGCTCGACGTGGCCCACGAGCTCGGTCTGCGGGTGCCCGACGACGTGGCCGTCGTCGGCTTCGACGACGTCGACGCCGCCACCATCGTCACGCCGCAGCTGACCACCGTGCGCAACCCGGCCTACGAGGTGGGCAGCGCCGCCGGCGACCTCGTGCTCAGCCGCATCACCGGCCGCTACGCGGGCGCCGGGCGCACCGTCGTCCTGCCGTGCTCGCTGGTCGAGCGCGGCACCGCCTGACCCCCCTTCGACAGGCTCAGGGTCCGTCCGGGCTCAGGGGCCGTCGTCCGCGCGCTCGAGGCGGATCGCCAGCAGCGTCTCGAGCGCCACCGACTCGCTGTCGCGCGCGCCCTCCCCCACCTGCAGCGGCGGCGGCGACGGCTCGAGACGGACGCCGCGCCACCGGCCCAGCCGTCGCGGCGGCACCGTGAGCACGTAGTAGACGCCGTCGACCCCGACCCCCAGCGAGCGGTCGTTGCGCAGGTACCAGCCGGTGACGCCGGTCGGGTAGCGCGCCCGGCCCGACCACGGCCGGGCGGTTAGCTCGGAGGTGGGCAGGCCGCGTGCGGTCGCCTCGGCAGCGAACGCCTCGACCATCGCCTGGGCGCGCTCGGACTCGGCGTCGCGCTGGCGCTGCTGGGCGTCGCGGATCGCGCCGGCCCGCTCGGCCCGCTCGCGACGGCTCCGTTCGAGATCGTCGAGCTCGTCGTCACTCGTCAGCGGTGATCACCGCCTTCACGAAGCCCTCGGGCTTGTCGCGCAACGCCGCGAACGCCTCGTCGATCCGCTCCAGCGGGTAGCGGTGCGTCACCAGCCCCGCCATCGACAGCACGCCCGACGAGACGAGCCGCATGCCGGCGTCCATGCCCCTCATGATGGTCGGCAGGTCGCGGAAGTGGGCGTTGAGGATCGTGAAGGCCATCCAGTTCCAGTAGGCCAGGGGCACCTCGCGGCTCGCGCCCTGGTGGAACCCGACGACCGCCACCTTGCCGCTCATCCGCGTCGTCTCGCCGCACACGGTGAGCCCCGGTTGCGTGCCGGTGCACTCGAAGCTCACGTCGGCCCCACGGCCGTCGGTGAGCGAGCGGACGACGTCGGGCAGCGACTCGCGGGTGACGTCGACGACCCGGGTGGCGCCGCGCGCGGCGGCCCGGTCGAGCGCCTCGGCCCGGGTGTCGGCCACGACGACCTGCCTCGGGCCCCGCAGCGCGACCAGGTCCTGCACCAGGTTGCCCATGAAGCCGGCCCCGACCACGACGACGTCGTCGCCCAGCCGCGGGTCGGCCAGCTCGACGGCGTTGAGCGCGCAGGCCAGTGGCTCGGCCAGCGCCAGCTCGAGGGGGCCGTCGCCGGCCGGGAAGCAGCGGTCGGCGCGCACGGCGACGTACTCGGCGAACCCGCGCTCGGTGACCCAGACCCCGACGCGGTCACCGACGGCGAGCGTCGTCACCGCGGGCCCGACCTCCTCGACGATCCCGCTCACCTCGTGGCCGGGGTGGCGCACCTCGCCGTCGGGCGGCCCCTCGAGCCAGGTCTCGAGCTCGGACGCGCACACGCCCGAGGCCACGACCCGGACGAGCACCTCGTCGGGCCCGACGTCGGGCAGCGGCGCCTCCTCGATCTCGAAGCGCTGCGGGCCGCGCAGGGCCGCGATCCTCACGGGAGGTCGCCGTCGTGCAGCACGACGATCGAGTAGACGCCCAGCCCCTCGACCCGCACCACGTGCACGCCGTCCTCGTGGACGACGTCGAGCCCGACCCGGCGCCCGTCGCTGGTCACGAGCGTGGCCCGGCCGCGGGGCTCGGGGGTGCGCACCCGCAGGGTCGCGTCGCTCACCGGCCGCACCGCGTCGTCGACGGCGTCGTAGTCGTAGTTGACCACGTGCAGAGCGTAGGAGCCGTCGGCCAGGTGCTGCAGGTTCGTCGTCACCGCGGCCGAGGTGTCGACCTGGCGACCGTGCGGCAGGACGTCGTCCAGCACCGTGCGGTCGGCGGTCACGACCCGCTCGTGGTCGGGCAGCGACGCCGCGACGCGGTCGGTGACGACCACGGTGCCGCCGCCGGCGAGGTAGCCCTCGAGCGCCCCGACCTGGCCGTCGGTGAGCGCGTAGGCGTCGGGCAGCACCAGGGTCGCGTAGCGGGCCAGTGCCTCGGCGCTCGCGCGGTCGGGTGCGGTGACGCCGTCGGCGAAGATCACCACGTCGAACGGCACGGCGGCGTCGGCCAACCGTCGGGTGAGGTCGCGGTAGGGCACCACGACGGACTCGTCGCGCAGGTTGAGGGTGTTGTCACTGGCGTCGGCCCTCCCGATCAGCTCGCGCGTGCTCTCCACGCTGAAGACGACCGCGACCTCGTTGGCCGTGGGCCGGGCGACGAGGTGCTCGTGGTCGGCGAGGAAGGCCTGGATCTCGGTGGCCAGTCCGTGCGGGGCGTGGAAGGAGTCCTCGATGACGCTGCCCATCCACGACCCGTAGGGCACCGACATGTTGGCGCCGAACGCGGCGGCCTCGAACAGCGAGAGCCGGAAGAGGTCGTGGCCCCTGCCCTCGGCGAGCAGCCCGATCAGCTCGGGCACCACGCCGCCGTAGGGGTTCTCGACCACCACGACGTCCTTGTCGCCGGCGAACGCCGCGACGTAGCGGTACCACTCCGGCTGGCGGTAGGTGGTGTTGCGCATCTCGGTGACGACGAGGTCGACGTCGTCGGCCAGGGCGAGGTACATCGGCTCGAGGTTGAAGAAGTTGCCCGACACGATGATCTCGCGGCCCACCGACCGCGCGTACTCGCGCGCGTAGTCGGCCAGCTCGGCGAAGTAGCGCTTGATGGCCAGGCACTGGAAGGCGTAGTAGGCGCCGAACAGCGGCGTCCGCTCCCGCCCCTCCTTGAAGTCGAAGCCGCGCTCGAGCAGCCACTCGCCGTAGTGGAACGTGGCGAGGTCGACGCCGTCCAGCTCGGGCTGCGGGTGGTCGTGCAGGTGGGCGCGGAAGCCTTTCATGCAGTCCTTGCAGAAGCAGGCGCCGTACTGGAAGGCGCCCATCGGCAGCTCGGCCTCGTCGAGCTGGATGCCGTCGACGCCGGCGTCGACCTGGATGCGGATGACGGCCTTGAGGTACTCACGCCACACGGGGTTGTTGCGGTCCATGTAGAAGCACTGGTGCTCGCGGTCGGGGCACTCGACCCAGTGCGCGTGGCACGGCTGCTGGTGGATGTCGCGGACCACGCACTCCTCGATGAGGTCGGTGACCGGCTCGCCGTCGCTGTTGACCAGGCCACCCGGGAAGTAGCGCTCCACCGGCGGCCACAGCCGGGGGTAGCGGTTCGAGGAGAACTCGCGCAGTCCCATCCAGTCGCGCTTGCCGACGCCGCGCAGCTCGTTGATCGCGAGGACGGCGTCCTCCTCCTCGCTCAGCTCGACCGGGAACTCCCAGCCCTGGGCCTCGAAGACGATGCCGAGCACCTTGATGCCGCGCTCGTGGCAGGCGGCGATGAACTCGCTGTCGTTGACGAAGCCGTAGAACCGCGAGCGCGCGTCGACCGGGCCGAAGGCCTCCTGCTCGAGGTAGGGCAGCGACAGCGACCCGCCGCCCATCGAGGCCCACACCAGCACGGTGGCGCGGAAGTCGACGAGGTCGTCGACCATCCGCAGCCGGCGCGGCGGCAGGCTCGGGTGGTAGCAGTGCTGGCGCGGGAACCAGGCGTCGAAGTAGACACCGCGGTGCATGGCAAGGCCTCTCGGTCGGGTGCGGGGCAGGCGTTCGGTTCAGGCGCCGAGGTGCGGGGCGAGCGCGCGCTCGGCGAGCGTGAGGCCGTGGCGCACGCGCTCGCCGTCCCCGCTCCACACGGGGTCCTCGTGCTCGACGGAGACGACGCCGTCGTAGCCGGCCTGGTGGAGCGCGGCGATCACGCGCTGCCAGTCGACCTGGCCGAGGCCCGGGATGCGGTAGCGCCACCAGCCGCTGACCCACTCCCGCCGGTCGATCACCCGGCCGAAGACGCCGTAGCGGTCGCGGGCGGCGGGGTCGACCTCGACGTCCTTGGCCTGCACGTGCAGCACGCGGTCGGCGTGCGCCTCGAGCGCCGCGACCGGGTCGATGCCCAACCACACCAGGTGCGAGGGGTCGTAGTTGAGCCACAGGCCGAGGTCGGCGAGCCAGCCCCACAGCTCGGGCGAGTAGGCCAGGTTGGCCGGGTAGCCGTCGGGGTGCCAGCCCTCCATCGGGCAGTTCTCGATCACCAGACGGACGTCGCGCTCGGCGGCGTAGTCGACCAGCGGCGGCAGCACCTTCTCGGCCAGCCGCAGGTTCTCGGTGACCGTGCGGGTGACGTCGCGGCCGACGAAGGTGCCGACCAGACCGACGCCGAGCAGCTGCGCAGCGTCGATGCAACGGCGCAGGTGCTCGTGGGTCTGCTCGCGCACCCGCTCGTCGGCGTGCAGGTTGTTCTCGTAGTAGGCCACCGCCGAGACCTCGAGGTCGTGCTCGTCCATGAGCGCGCGGACGCCGGCCGCCTCGGCCTCGCCGAAGGCGGCGACGTCGAGGTGGCTGGCCTCCCAGTCACGGCCGGGCACGTCGGGCCAGGCCGCGACCTCGAGCGCGCGGTAGCCGTGCGCGCCCGCCCACCCGGCGACGTCCGCGAGGGACTCGCCGGGCAGGCAGGCGGTGAGCAGGCCGAGCCTCACGCCGGTGCGGGCACGTTCGCGTAGGTGTTGCCGGCGAGGTCCTCACCGCGGGCGAGCCAGATCTTCCAGCCCTCGTTGATCTCGTTGTCGTACATCTCGACCGACGACGGGAAGTAGCGCATGGTGTAGCCGGTGCGCCGCACCGGGCTGGTGTTGGCCTTGGCACCGTGCACGATCCGGCCGTCGTGCATCGAGAACTCGCCGCGCTGCAGCTCGAAGGCCACCGCCTGGTCCTCGTCGACGGCGGCGATCTCGGCGTGGAAGGTCTTGGTGGTGATGTCGGTCGGCACGTACTCCGAGGCCCCGAACGTCAGGTGGGTGCCGGGGACGACGCGCATGCAGCCGTTCTCGACGGTGCTCGGGTTCTCGAGCGCCAGCCAGATCGTCACGATGCCGTCGTAGGCGCTGAAGCGGCCGTTCCAGAACGCGCTGTCCTCGTGCCACGGCGTCTCGCGGCCGGTGAAGGGGTCCTTGGAGATGAAGTGGCTCGACCAGAGCGCGATGTTCGGCCCGATGAGCGGCTCGACGGTGTCGAGCACCTCGTCGGACAGCAGGAACTCCAGGAGCCGGTCGTCGCGGTAGTGCGGGGTGTCGAGCTCGTCGGAGAGCTTGTCGCCCTTCTCGCTCAGGTGCTCGTTGAAGATCTGCTCGAGCCGGCCCAGCCTCTCCTCGGAGAACAGCTGGCGGCCCGGGAGCAGGTAGCCGTGGGTGCGGAAGTGCTCGATGTCCTGCTGGCTCAGCACGGTGCTGCCTTTCTTCCGGTGGGGTGGAGCGGTGCACCGACGCTAGGAAGGGCGTCCGGTCGGCCGCGCCGCGTTTCCTCGGGCCGGTTCGACCTATCTTCGGGAGGCGTCAGGACCTCTCGAGCGCGCGGATGATCTCGACGAACAGCTCCATGTCCTGCACGTAGTCCTCCGGCGTCGTCTTGGGCGTGCCGCCGGTGGTGACGACCTCGTGGAAGTGCTCGAGCTCGTAGGTGTAGGGGTCCTTCAGGTGCGGCCGCGACACCGAGCGCTCGTAGGCGTCGCCCGTGGTGGTCTCGAGGTGCAGCGTGGTCGGGAAGTGCCGCACGTAGGGGGTGTCGTACTGCACCTTCATCGTCCCGGTGGCGCCGTAGACCTCGAGGTAGGTGTCGTAGCGCAGCTG
Source organism: Nocardioides marinquilinus (assembly GCF_039543705.1). Lineage (NCBI taxonomy): Bacteria > Bacillati > Actinomycetota > Actinomycetes > Propionibacteriales > Nocardioidaceae > Nocardioides > Nocardioides marinquilinus. The sequence goes on along the minus strand of NZ_BAABKG010000002.1, from coordinate 272,274 downwards.
GTCGTCGACGCCGGTCTCGTAGGTGACCACGAAGTCGCCGTAGTCGAGCAGGGCGACGACGTAGCCGCCGCTGCGCCACATCTTGGCCGCGGCCACCTTCTGCGGCCGGCCCAGCAGCTCGCGCATCGCCGACAGGTCGTGGCTGCCCAGCCCGCACAGCAGCCCGTAGGTCCACTCCAGCTCCTGCGGGACGTCGCCCAGGGCCTCCTTGACCAGGGCCGAGCGCCGCGCCCACTTCTCGTCGGCGGCCTCCGGTGGGATGTCGTCGGGTCGGTCGACGTTCCACGTCTGGTCGACGATCAACCGGTTCTCGCCGATCACGTCGTGCACCCGCGCGTAGCGGATCTCGCCGAGCTCGGGCAACCGCGCGACGGCCTCGGTGAACGCCGGGGCGAACCGGCGCATGTAAGCCACCATCACCGTGCGGCCGCTGCGGTCGCGGGCGGCGATGATCTCCTCGGCCTCGCGCGGGCTCAGGCACATCGGCTTCTCGACCAGCACGTCGATGCCGGCGTCGAGCGCGGTGACCGTGCACTCGGCGTGGTACTCGTCGCTGTTGAGCACGAAGACGCAGTCGAGGCCGCCCGCCGCGATGAGCTCGTGGAAGTCGTCGTACCGGTGCTCGACGCGGTAGCGGTCGCCGACGCGCTTGAGCAGGCCGGGCGAGATGTCGCAGATCGCGGCCAGCTCGTAGTGGTCGGTCATCTGGTCGATGATCGGCAGGTGGATGACCTGGGCGACCTCGCCCAGTCCGATCACGCCGACGCGCAGCTTGGTCACGGGTGGTCCCTCTCGGTGGATGGGTCGGTGGATGGGTGGGTCGCGCCCGTCGGCGTCACACCGGGGTCCAGGTGGCCCCGGCGTCCGAGGACCGCTCGACGGCGTCGAGGACCCGCTGCACCTGCAGGCCGTCGTCGAACGAGGGGCTCGGCGCGGTGCCGGTGGCGACGTCGCGCACGAAGTCGGCGACCTGGTGCACGAAGGTGTGCTCGTAGCCGAGGCCGTGGCCCGGCGGCCACCAGGCGCCGGCGTAGGGGTGGTCGGGCTCGGTGACGAGCACGCGCCGGAACCCGGCGTCGCGGGCCGGCACGGTGCCGTCGTAGACGTCGAGCTCGTTCATCGCCTCGAAGTCGAAGGCGAGGCTGCCGGCCGAGCCGTTGAGCTCGATGCGCATCGCGTTCTTGCGGCCGGTGGCGAAGCGGGTGGCCTCGAAGGTGGCGAGCGCCCCGCCGTCGGTGCGGCCGAGGAAGACCGCGGCGTCGTCGACGGTGACCTCGCCCGTCTCGACGTCGTCCTCGCCGCTGGTGGCGCGGAGGCCCGACGTCGCCTCGGCCAGCGGCCGACGCTCGACGAAGCGGGTGAGGTGGCCGGCGACGTCGGTCAGTCGCTGGCCGGTGAGCCACTGCGCGAGGTCGACGACGTGCGCACCGATGTCGCCGAGCGCGCCCGAGCCCGCCTTGTCCTTCTGCAGCCGCCAGACAAGCGGGAAGGCGGGGTCGACGATCCAGTCCTGCAGGTAGTGCGCGCGCACGTGACGCACGGTGCCGAGCGCGCCGCGAGCGACCAGCTCGCGGGCGTAGGCCAGGGCCGGTGTGCGGCGATAGCTGAACCCGACCGACGACCACACCCCGTGCCGCTCCGCCTCGCGCGCCGCCGCGGCCATCTGCTCGGCCTCGGCGACGGTGTTGGCGAGCGGCTTCTCGCAGAGCACGTGCTTGCCCGCCCCCAGTGCGGCCAGCGCCATCTCGGCGTGGGTGTCACCCGGCGTGCAGACGTCGACGACGTGCACGTCGTCGCGCTCGAGCACCGTGCGCCAGTCAGTGGTGTGCCCGGCCCAGCCCTGGCGCTGCGCCGCGGCGCGGGTGGCCTGCTCGTCGCGTCCGGCGACGACGGTCATCACCGGTCGGGCCGGCAGGTCGAAGACGCGGTGGGCGGTGCGCCAGGCCTGGGCGTGGGCCGCGCCCATGAAGGCGTGACCGATCATCGCGACCCCGAGGGCCGGTCGGTCGTCGTGCTCCGGTGCGGTCACGCTGGTCGTCGCCGTTCGTCGTGGGCTGCGCGGCTCGAGACAGCGCAAATCGGTTTGGCCGCGAACGTTAGGCCCTGCACGAGCGCGGGTCAATGACCGTCAGGCGCGGCGGTGCAGCGGACCGAGACCGAGGTCGGTCGCGTGCGCGAACGAGGCCTGCGCACCGGGCCGCCGGACGGCGAACGTTCCGGCCCGCACGCCGAGGCGGGCCGCCTCGACGAGGTCGCGGCCGCTGCTGAGCGCGGCGGCCAGGGCGCCGCAGAACGCGTCGCCCGCGCCGGTGGTGTCGACGACGTCGACGGCCTCGGCACCGACGTGCTCGACCCGGTCGCCCTCCCCCACCACGGCGCCGTCGGCACCGACGGTGATCACGACCGACCGGCAGCGGCCGGCCAGGGCGGCGGCGGCGTCGCGGGCCTCGTCGCGGCCGCGCACACGTCGTCCGAGCAGGCTGCTGACCTCCGACTCGTTGACCACCAGCGGGTCGCACAGCGCCAGGACGTCGTCGGCCAGTGGCCGGTAAGGCGCGAGGTTGACGATCGCGCGGCAGCCCCGGGCGCTGGCCGCGCGGACGGCGGCGTCGCACGCCTCCGGCGGCACCTCGGCCTGCGTGACCAGCACCCCGGGCGGGGCCAGAAGCGCACCGGCCACCCGGGAGGTCGTCGCCCCGTCGAGCAGGTCGTTGGCCCCGGGCGCGACCACGATGGAGTTCTCGCCACCGGCGTCGACCATGACGAAGGCCATGCCGGTGCGCGCCGCCGTGGGCAGCACCTCGGTGGTGTCGACCCAGGCGTCGGCGAGGTCCTTCAGCAGGGCGCGGGCGTCGTCGTCGCGACCGACGCGGGCCACGAGCGCGGTGCGGGCGCCGAGCAGGCTCGCGGCCACGGCCTGGTTGCCGCCCTTGCCTCCCGAGCCGACCGACGCCTCACCGCCGAGCACGGTCTCGCCGGGCCCGGGCAGGGTCTCGACACGGCACACGTAGTCGCGGTTGACCGAGCCGACCACGACGACGTCCACGGTGCGGTTCATCGGCGACTCATGCGCGGATCACGGCGGTCACGGTAGCGAGGCCATGCGCTCGACGAACAGGGCGCGGAACGCCTCGGCGTCCACGGCCACCCCGATGCGGCAGTTCGGCGTCGGCGGGTCCTGCCACATCAGCAGGTCGGCGACGGCGACGCCGCGGGTGACCCGGCTCGTGGTCTCGACGGCGACGAACGCCTCCCGCCAGGTGACGAGACCGGGGTGTGCGACGACGACGACGGCGAGCGGGTCGTGCAGCGCGCAGCTGCCCTGCTCGATCTCCTCGCGCGGCTTGACCCGCTCCTGGTGGTCGATCCAGCCTTCCGCGTGCTCGGCCGCGAGCCGGCCGAAGGCACCGCCGCCGGCGAGCGCCCGGGCGTCGGCCCGGGTCAGGCGCACCCGACGGGTGACGTCGAGGCCGACGAACCGCAGCCGCGCTCCGCTGTCGAGCACGGCCTGGGCCGCGGCCGGGTCGCACCAGAAGTTGAACTCGCCCGGCATGGCGGCGACGTTCGTCTGCTCGAGGAAGACCCCGCCCATGACGACGACCTCGCGCAGCGCCCCGGCGACGCCGGGTTCGGCCAGCGCCCGGGCGGCGTTGCTCAACGGTCCGATGCACACCAGGGTCAGCTCGCCGGGCTCGGCCAGCGCCCGCCGCGCGATCTCGGCCGCCGCGTCGGCGCCGGCCGGAAGCCCCCGCACGAGCGGGACGTCGGCACGGTCGAGCACGGTGAGCAGCTCGCCGGTGAGCCGGGTGGCGTTCTCGACGTCGGTGTTGCCGCCGACCGTCGTCACCAGCTCGAGCCGGAGCGCCGGCTCGGCCACCGCGAGGGCCAGCGCGAACCCGTCGTCGATGTCGGAGCCCGGCGCTCCCATCGCGAGGTCGGTGTCGAGGAGGACCCTCAGCGGCTCGCCCACAGCAGTCCCCGCTCGGTGAGCGTGCGCACGTCGGGGTGGTCGAGGTCGTCGAGGCTGTGGCCGACGGTCGAGACGAAGACCCGGCCCCGGCCCCAGCGGCGGGTCCAGACCGCCGGGCAGGTCACGGTCTCGTGCCAGGGCGTCTCGTCGGTGGGCTGGAAGGTGGTGGTGGCCAGCACCTCGTTGAGGCCGTCGGCGAGCACCCAGTACTGCTCGGTGTCGAGGCTCCAGGTGGGGCTGAGGCCGGCGACGAGCTCGTGGTCGGCCTGCTCGGGCACCACCTCGACGGTGTGCTGCACGAAGCCGCCGGGGTGGGCGGCCCACTGGCCGCCGGTGAGGTGGAGGTAGTCGGGCGAGGCCCGCCACGAGTCGCAGATGCCGCCGTGCCAGCCGGCCAGGCCGGTGCCGTTCGCGACCGCGGCCGACAGGCCGAGCACCTGCTCGTCGGTGGCCTCGCCCTGGGTGTAGCACTGCACGACGAGGTCGGTGGCGGCGAGCCGCTCGGCGTCGGCGTAGACCTCAGGTCCGTCGTGCACCTCGACGCCGTAGCCGTGCTGCTCGAGGAACGGGATGAAGCGCTCGGTGGCCTCGACGGGGCTGTGACCCTCCCAGCCACCGCGGACCACCAGGGCCCGGCGGGTGAGCGTGCTGTCCATGCGTCCTCCTCGGTCGTGACTGTCGGGCGCACGGTAGCCAATCGATTTGGTGCGCACCAGCACCGCTCGGAGCGCAACCACCCTTGACATATCGTTCTTCGATATTGTCGACTATCGATATGCCTCTCCTCGACCGTGGCGACGCCACCCTCACCCGCGGCCTGCTGCTGGCGATCGCGGTCGTCGCGCCCGTCCTCCTCGTCGGCCTGCCGCTGCTCGACTGGGTGCGCGGTGAGCCGCTCGTCTGGGCCGGCGCCGTCGACCGTCAGGGCGAGGTGCCCGGTGCTGTCGCGGGCAGCACGGTGCGGTGGAACGGCGGGGTCGACGTCACGGTCGACGGCGCCCCGGCCGGCCTGTGGCTGCTCACGCTCGCGACCGGCGTCGTCCTGGCCCTCGCCGTCGTCGCGGTGGCGCTGCTGCTGCGTCGCGTCGTGGGCGACGTCCGGGCGGGCCGGCCGTTCACCCAGCAGGGCCTGCGCGCCCTGCGCGGCGTCGGACTGGTCGTGGCGTCGGCCTCGATCCTGGTGCCGGTGCTCGACGGCGTCGCCACCTCGGCGGTGCTCGACCACGCCGTCGCCGACGACGGCCTCTCCCTCGCCATCGACTTCTCACCGCTGTGGCTGCTCGCCGGCGTGCTGGTGCTCGTCGTCGCCGAGGCCTTCCGCCACGGCCTCGAGCTCACCCACGACGTCGACGGGCTCGTCTAGTGCCGGTCGAGGAGCCCCACCGCGTGGTGTGCCGCCTCGACGAACTGCTCGCCGAACGGTCGCTGACCCTGGCCGCGGTGGCCGAGCAGATCGGCGTCACGGTGGTCAACCTCAGCGTGCTGAAGAACCAGCGCGCGAAGGCCATCCGGTTCTCGACCCTCACCGCGCTCTGCGACGCGCTCGACTGCCAGCCCGGTGACCTGTTCGGCGTCGCCGAGCGCTGAGCCCGGCGCTCCCCTGGCCGCGTGAGCGGCCCTCACCCGCCCGGATGACGAGCCCCCCGGCGCCGTTCACGCCTGGGCCGGGTGCCTGTAGGACTGCTGCATGCGCCTGCCGATCCCGGGACCCAGCGACGTGCGTCAGGTGCTCGACCGCGGCCGTGACCAGCTGCAGGCGCTGGTCGACGCCGTCCCGCGCGTGCTCGCGCTGCTCGACGCCGCCGAGGTGGTCGTCGCCCGGGCCGCCGTCGCGCTCGACCGCGTCGAGGCGGTGACCCGCGACGCCGCCACCGTCGCCCTCGAGACCGCCACCGTCGTCGACCTCGCGCAGGCCGAGGTGATGCGGGTCGCCGGCCTCGTCGAGCGCCTCGCCCCCACCCTGACCACGCTGCTTCCGCTGGCCGAGCGGGTCGCCGCCGCCACCGGGCCGGACGACGTCGACGCGGCCGTGCGCCTGACCAACCGGCTGCCCGGGCTGACCGACCGGGTCGAGCACGACGTCCTGCCGGTGATCGACCTGCTGCGCAGCGTCGCCCCCGACCTGCGCGAGCTGCTCGACGTCTCGCGCGAGCTCAACGAGATGCTCGGCCACGTGCCGGGCATGGGCCGGATCAAGAAGAACCTCGAGCGCGAGGCAGAGGAGTCCGGGGAGCCCGAGGCGTCCGGCGCCGCGGAGCGTTGAGACCGGCGTCCTGCGTACGGGTGATGATGGGGCCGCGCACCGCACCCGTCGAGAGGACCCGACCATGACGGCCCCGACCCAGCACCGCGTCCGCCGCCTGCGCGGCCGCGACCCGCACGAGCAGCACCGGGTGGCGACGCCGCTCGACTCGCTGCGGTAGAGGCGTGACTCAGCCCGACCGCCCCCGCCGGGGCTTCCTGGCCGACCTGACGGGACGCCGCGCCGGTCCCGCTGCCGTCGTCCTGCTCGTCGCCTACCTCGTGCCGGCCCTGGTGGCCTGGCTGATCGACCGGGCGGACGTCGCGGGCCTGTTCGGGTACAGCACCCGGCTCGCGCCGGTGCTCGCCCTCGTGCTCGCCCTGGGGCTCGTGGTGGCCCTCACCGTGCGCTTCGGCACCTGGGTGCAGCGCAGCGGCTTCGGCGAGGAGTACGCCAAGACGTTCTCGCCCAGGACGGGCCTCGCGCTCGGGCTGTGGCGCTTCGTGGTGCAGCTGGGCGGCCTGTCCGCGGCGGTCCTCGTGGCCGGCGACGTCGGCGAGGACGCCGCGGTCGCCCGGGTCAGCGACGCGCACACCGAGGCCCTCCCGGCGTACGCCTCGCAGGCCCCGGTGCCCGACGACTGGCAGCGTCGCGGCGAGTCGTTCGACCAGAGCGTCAACGCCGACCGCCCCAACGCCCGCTACTCCGTGCCTTGGCTCGTGGTGGACCGGTGGTCGGACGGCGACACCCGGGCATGGCTCACGAGCCCCGGCTGGGCCGACGGCGTCGGTGCGCTGCGCGCCGTGGAGTGCCGCCCCCGCGCGTGCGAGGCCGAGGTGACGCCGTCCCCCGGCGAGCCGGTCGAGCACACCGTGCGGGTGGCGCGCACCGACGTGGCCGCCGAACGCGCCGGCGAGGCGGTTCCGGCGACGGCGATCGAGCTGACGATCGCCTACGAGGCGGCAGCCTGACCCGGACGGTCGCTCAGTCGGTGCTGAAGTGCTGGTAGTCCGGGTCGCTCCACACGCCGCCCCACTCCCAGCCGACGCGCGCGAAGGCGCGGGTGACGGCGTCGTCGGCGACGATGACGCCGGGCGGCGGCTGGGCGGCCGGCGTCCGGTCGACGCCGACGAACCGGCGGGCGGCCGGCGGGCGCACGTCGTCGCCGACGACGTAGGGGTTCTGCACCGGGTTGATGTCGATGGCCTTGCCGTAGGCGTGGTCGGAGAACGTGCTCTGGCCCGCGACGGTGCGGCAGTTGTAGCCGGAGGTGTTGTTGGCCGCCATCGACCGGTCGTCGTCGCCGCCGTAGACGTCGACGAGCTCCATCCGCGCGATCGGGAAGCGGGCGCGGTAGAGAGCCGCGAAGACCTCGACGACCTCGCGGGCGACGTCGGCGTGCACCACCATCTCGCCCGTGCGGGCGCGGCCGTCGAAGTCGACGTGGCGCAGCTCGAGGTGGCGCAGGTCTGACAGCGGCACCGGGCAGCGGGCCGGGTCGTGGCTGCTGGTCATCCGCGCGCGGACGGCGGGACCGATCGGCTGCACCTCGGAGGTGAACCGCGGCAGCGCGCCGGGAGCGGGCGTGGTGGCACCCGGTCCGGGCGCGAGGTCGGTGCAGTCGCGCAGCCGCCCCCACTGCGCGAGCGAGGCGTCACGGTCGGCCCCTCGCAGGGCGTCGGGGCCGCCGCCGTCGGGCGGGATGCGGCCCGGGCTCCACTCGTCGGCGACGACGCGGCCGTCGTCCACGGTGACGGTCAGGACGCCGGTCTCGGACTGGATGCCGTGGTACCAGAAGAAGTTGCCGAGGCCGTAGCTCACGTAGGCCTCGCCGAGCAGCCCGGCGCCCTGCACCCGGTGGGCGTGCGTGCCGACCACGACGTCGGCGCCGGCGTCGGCCAGGTCGCGGGCGAGCGTCCGCTGGTCGCGGGTGGGGCAGGTCTCGCCCTCGTCGCCCCAGTGCAGGTAGACCACGACGACGTCGTCGGTGGCCGCCGACGTGCGCACGGCGTCGAGCAGGGGGCGGTGGTTCGGGATGCGCGCCGTGGCCAGGCCGGGGCCGGAGCCGGGCCGCGCGGCCCACACCGGGTCGGCGGACTCGCGCAGGGACGCGTCGGCGGCGTGGACGGCGACGGCGGCGCCCCGGACCGTGACGCGGTGCGGCCGGAACGCGGCGGCGGCGTCGGCCCCCACCCCGAGGACGGCGACGGGGGCGCGCTCGGCGATCCGCAGCGTGTCGCGCACGCCGGCCAGGCCGTAGTCGGCGCCGTGGTTGTTGGCGACCGACGCGACGTCGACGCCGGAGCGGGCCAGCACGTCGAGCGCGGCCGGCGGGCTGCGGAACCAGTAGCGCCGCGAGGGGTCCTCCTGCTCCTTGCGCCCCGGCTCGCCCCGCGCGGTCAGCGCGCTCTCGAGGTTGACCACCGCCAGGTCGGCGGCCCGCAGCTGCCGCGACATCGGCCCGAGCGTCGACCCGGTCTCGCGCGGCACCCCGGCCAGCCCGCCCTCGAAGTGGACGTCGCCCGCGAACGCCAGCGTCACCGGCCCGGTCGGCCGCGACGACGTGCGCGGGTCGGCCGCCGTGCCCTCGTCGGGTGCGGGCCCGGCCGGCACGGGTCGGCCGGCGTCCGGTGGCGCGGTCTCGGGCGAGGCGGTGGCCGAGCAGGCCCCCACGACGAGCGCCCCCAGCAGCGCCGAGAGGGCAGCCGTCGTCCGCCGGAGGGAAGGGGGCACGCGTCCATCGTGAGCGACGGGACCAAGGGCCGGTTCGCCCCGAACGGTGTCCGCCCGGGTGATCGGGGCGCGGTCCTAGGCGCGGAACGGGATCCGCGAGCGCGTCACCGGCACGTCGCGGTAGCCGTGCTCGGCCAGGAGGTCGCGCAGCGAGGCCTCCGCCGCGGGCCCGTTCGGCGAGGGCGAGACCGCGACGGCGCGGATCGGCAGCGGGGCGGCGTCCGTGCGGACGGGGGCCCTGCCGTCGCCGCCGGTGAGGGTGAGGTAGGGCGCCAGGCCGTAGGCGGTGGAGCGGTAGCGGACCAGACCCGGCGGGAGCGGGGTGTCGCGCTCGCTGCGGTAGAGCACGCTGCTGTGCCGCGTCTCGCGCTCGTCGGTGAAGCCCGGGTGCTTGATCAGCAGCAGCGCCTGCTCGATGTCGTCGAGCAGCCCGGCGGCGTCCGCGAGCACCTCCTCGCGGGTCGCGCCCGCCCGGGCCAGGCCGACCACCCGGGTGACCTCCTCCGGCAGGTCGTCGAAGACGGCGTCGACCAGGGCCGCCTGCTCGTCGGCGGTGTAGCGCACCGGCGCCCAGGGGCGGTGCCGCACCGCGACCTCGCCGGTCTCGGCGGTGTCGGCCAGCACCGCGAGGGATGCCGCGGGGTCGAGCCCGATCGCGTAGGACTCCCCCTGTCCGCCGTAGCTGCGCCACATGGCCAGCAGGTCGGCGCCGCGGGCGGCCGAGAGCACGAAGAACAGGGCCGGCGAGATGCTGTGGTCGCGACCGCCCTGCTCGATCAGCTCCGCCGCGTCGCGGTAGAACGCCTCGCCGCCCTCCGCCGCGCGCGCCCTCAGCTCGCCCTCGAGCAGCTCGACGGCCAGCGCCACCTCGCCCGCGTCGTTGAGGAACTGCGCGGACGTGGCCCACAGCGTGTGGCTGCTGACGATCGAGATCAGCCCGGGACCGTTGGTGTAGTGCCACACCAGGTCGTCCACCCGGCCAGCCTAGGCGCGGGCCCCGGCCCGGTCGCCCGGTCTCAGGTCTCAGGTGAAGATCGGGCCGACCCGGCCGCCGTCGAGCGTGACGACCGCACCGGTGGCGATGACCGCGCGCGGGCTGGCCAGGAAGGCGACGGCGGTCGCGACCTCGTCGGCGGTGACCGGCCGGCCGAGGGCGTTCGCGGACGCCTTCTCGGCGTAGGCGGCGTCGCCCTCGGTGCGCTCGGTGACGGTGAGGCCGGGGTGCACGCAGACGACGGAGATGCCGTCGGGCCCGAGCTCGTCGGCGAGGTTCTTGCTGAGCGCGACCACGCCGATGTTGCGCACCGACCCCGCGAGGTAGCCGGTCGAGCGGGCGTTCATGCCGCTCACGTTGACCACCGCCCCGCCGCCGGCGGCCCGCAGGTGCGGCACGGCCGCCCGGACGACGCGGGCGTAGCCGAGCACCTTGGTGTCGACGTTCTGCAGGAACGAGGCGTCGTCGAGCCCGGCCAGCCCGCTCGGGCCGCCCGGCGTGGCGCGCGGCGCAGCGCAGTTGACGACGACGTCGAGCCGGCCCAGGCGCGTGGCGGCGTCGTCGACCGCGGCCCGGACGGCGCCGTCGTCGGTGGTGTCGGCGACCACCGTCACCGTGCCCTCGCCGACACTCTCGGCCGCCGCGGTCAGGGCGTCGACGTCGCGTCCGAGCAGCGCGACCCGCGCGCCCTCGGTGGTCAGCGCCCGCGCGACCGCCAGGCCGATGCCACGGCTGCCGCCGGTGACGAGCGCGGTGCGGCCGGTGAGTCCGAGGTCCATGCCGTCACGCTAGCCACCGGGCGAGCGGACGCGGACGTGACGAACCGGGCCGATCTGCGTCGCCGCAGGTCAGGCCCGGTGTCGGTGTGTGTCGGTGGAGCTGAGGGGATTCGAACCCCTGACCTTCTCATTGCCGACGGGCAGAGTGCGCTACCAACGACGAAGCCCGCAGCCAAAGGCTGCGGGCAACTGGTGGAGCTGAGGGGATTCGAACCCCTGACCTTCTCATTGCGAACGAGACGCGCTACCAACTGCGCCACAGCCCCGGAGCGTCGCGGACGACGCGGGTCGAAACGGTAGCACCGGCGTCCGGTGCGTCCGAATCGGGTTGCCGGCCGGCACGCCGGAGGCGGGGTCGTGTGCCTGAGCCCGGCGCATGGACCGGCGTCGGGCACACGACCCGACGTCCGGGATCGGCCGCCGGGGTCAGCCGCCGGAGGCGCGGCGCTCGGCCTCGCGGCGGGCCTCGGCGGTGGCGCCGGCGTCGCGGGCGGTGCGGGCCTGCTCGTCGGCCTCGCGGGCGAGGGCGGAGTCGGCGGCGGTGCGGCCCGAGGTCCAGACGCCGGTGGCGTCGAGGTCGATGGTGCGCACCGAGCGGCGGGCGGCGGGCTCCTTGGCGACGTAGGTCGGCAGGGTGACGGGCACGGGGTCCCAGCCGCCGCGGACGGGCTCCGGCGCGGGCTCGGGCTCGGCGGGGGCTGACGGCGTCTCGACCAGCTCGGCCTCCACCACCGCCACCTCCTCGGTGAGCGGGCCGTCGTCTGTGCCCAGCGCGGCCTCGTCGGCCTCGACCGCCTCCTCCACCTCGGGCTCGGCGACCGGCCGCGGCGCGCGGCGGGCGGGCCGGACGGCGCGCTCGCGGCGCACCGTCAGTCGGCACACGACCAGCCAGGCGACCAGCACGCCGCCGGGGACGGCGAGCCACGGCCAGGCCACGCGGCCCAGCCCGGCGAGGACGCCGACGGTCACGAGGCCGAGCAGGATGACGGCCAGCACACGGCGGCGACGGCGGGTGGCGCGGAGCGTGGCGGCGCGAACGGGCCCTTCGACGAGCTCAGGGTCCGTGGGGGGCCCTTCGACGAGCTCAGGGTCCGTGGGGACGGGCTCGGGGTCGGTGTCGACGGCGGGCGCGGTGCGGCGCAGCCGGCCGGGCTGCACGACGAGCCGGGCGGTGCGGGAGTCGACCGGCTCGCGGCGCGCGAGCACCCGCATCCGGTCGGAGAAGCCGTCGACGGCGCGTGAGGCGTCGCTGTCGTCGTGGTGTCGCAGCGCCTTGGGGATCAGGTAGCAGGCCCAGGCCAGCGCCAGGGCCACGAAGATCAACGCGCTGAGGTCCACGCGACCGAGGTTAGGAGCGCTACCGCAGGGCCCCGCGGATGTCCATAGGTGTGTCGCGTATTGCTGGTGTTACTCGTGTGGCTCGGCGACGTCGAGCCGGCGCAGCAACCCGTACGGCGCCTCCTCGCTCGTCACGGCGAAGATGCGGTGGTCGCGCCACGCGCCGTCGATGTGCAGGTAGCGCGGCGCGAAGCCGACCTCGGCGATCTCGAGCTTCTCCACGACCCGCAGCGAGTTGGAGTTCTCGGGCCGGATCGCGATCTCGACGCGGTGCAGGCCGGCGGTGGTGAGGCAGTGGTCGATGGTCATCGCGACGGCGCGCGGCATGACGCCACGGCCGGCGAACCGCCGGTCGATCCAGTAGCCCACCGAGGCGAACAGCGCCGAGCCGCGCACGATGTTGTTGACCGTCACCTGCCCCGCGAAGCGGCCCTCGACCTCGACCGCGAACGGCATCGTGGTGCCGCGGCGGGCGCTGCGTCGCAGGCGCCGCACCAGGGTCGTGAACGAGACCGGCCGCGCCGAGGTGCCCGGCGGCGCGGTGGCGTCCCACGGGATCAGCCAGGCCGCGTTCTGCTGCCGGGCCGAGCGCCACGCCCGCGCGTCACTGCGGCGCAGCGGCCGGATCGTCACCTCCGGGTCGGTGCCCGAGCGCAGCGTGACCGGCCACGAGCGGCGTCCGCTCGGTGCGCCGGGCGCGCCCAGGCCGCCGCTCAGTGGTCGCTCCCGACGACCTGCTCGACGGCGTGCACCAGGATCGGCCGCAGCACCGCCAGCCCGTCCTTCACGCCGCCGCGCGAGCCGGGCAGGTTGACCACCAGGCAGTCGCCGACGACGCCGGCCAGGCCGCGCGAGAGGACGGCGGTGGGCACCCCCGCGGCCGCCCCGGCCGCCCGGATCGCCTCGGCGATGCCGGGCACCTCGCGGTCGAGCAGCGCGCGGGTCTGCTCCGGCGTGCGGTCGGTGGGCGTGAGGCCCGTGCCGCCGGTGGTCAGCACCACCCGGGCGCCGGCCTCGACCGCGGCGCGGATCGCCGCACCCACCGGGTCGCCGTCGGGGACGACGTCCGGCTCGGCGGTCTCGAAGCCGAGGCCGCGCAGCGCCTCGACGATCAGCGGTCCGGTCTCGTCGGCGTAGACGCCGGCGGCGGCGCGGTTCGAGGCCACCACCACGGCGCCCGTCAGGCCGCGCGGGCCGGTGGACGACGTCACGACCGCCGCCACTCGCCCGAGCGGCCGCCCGACTTCGCCTCGACCCGCACGTCGGTGATGACGGCGCCCTTGTCGACGGCCTTGACCATGTCGACGACGGTCAGCGCCGCGACCGAGACGGCGGTGAGCGCCTCCATCTCGACGCCGGTGCGGTCGGTGGTGCGCACGGTGGCGGTGATCTCGACCGCCCCGTCGGCCACCACGAGGTCGACGGCGACCGACGACAGCGCGAGCGGGTGGCACAGCGGCACCAGCGACGGCGTCTGCTTGGCGCCCATGATCCCGGCGAGCCGGGCCACGGCGAGCGCGTCGCCCTTGGGCACGCCCTCCCCGTTGAGCAGCGCGACGACGGCGTCGGAGACCAGCACGCGGCCGGTGGCGGTCGCCGTCCGGGCGGTGACGTCCTTGGCCGAGACGTCGACCATGTGGGCGGCGCCGCGCTCGTCGAGGTGGGTCAGCCGCGGCTGGTGCGCGCCCTCGTCGCTCACCGGCCGTCACCGTCGAGCAGCACGATGGTGACCTGCGCGCCCGCCTCGAGCTCGGTGACGTCCTCCGGGACGACGATCAGCGCGTCGGACGCCGCGAGGTCGCCGACCAGGTGCGAGCCCGAGCCGCCCACCGGCTCGACCTCGGTGACGGTGGTGCCGTCGCGGCCGCGCGAGACGACGCCGCGCAGGAACTGGCGGCGTCCGTGCGGCGAGCGGACGCCGTGGGTCAGCCGGGCGCGCACGACCGGGCGCGACTCGGGCGACAGCCCCATCAGCCGGCGCAGCGCGGGCCGCACGAACATCTCGAAGGAGATGTAGGACGACACGGGGTTGCCGGGCAGCGCGAAGAACGGCACCCGGCGGCGGGTGTCGGCGTCCGGGGTGTCGGCGTCGGCGGGCAGCCGGCCGACCGGCAGCAGCCCGAAGCCCTGCGGCTTGCCCGGCTGCATCGCGAGCCCGCCGAACCACACGTCGCCGCCCGGGGCGAGCGCCTCCTTGACCACGTCGTAGTCGCCCATCGAGATGCCGCCGGAGGTCACCACCATCTCGGCGCGGCCGAGCTGGTCCTCGAGCGCGGTGAGGAACGCCTCGGGCCGGTCGGGCACCAGCCCGACGCGGTAGGGGACGGCGCCCGCGCGCCGCGCCGCGGCGGCCAGCAGGTAGGAGTTGCCGTCGTAGATCGCGTCGTCGTCGCGGCCCGCCTCGAGCGGCGTGCCCGGGGCGCGCAGCTCGGAGCCGGTGGAGACGATGACCACCCGCGGCCGCGGCCGCACCAGCACCGAGGCCCGGCCCACCGAGGCCAGCAGCCCCAGCTGGCGCGGGCCCAGCGCGGTGCCGGCCTCGACGAGCAGGTCGCCCTCGCCGACGTCCTCGCCGGCGTAGCGCACGTGCGCGCCGTGCTCGGGCGCCCGGGCGATCCACACCTCGCGGGCCCCGCGGTCGGTCCACTCGTAGGGGACGACGGCGTCGGCGCCCGGCGGCAGCGGCGCGCCGGTCATGATCTTGGCCGCGGTGCCGGCGGGCAGCTCGCGCACCGCGCCGGAGGCCTGCCCGGCGCCGATCTCGCCGATCACCGGCAGCTTCACCGGGGTGTCGTCGGCGGCGCTGACGACGTCGCGGGTCTGCACGGCGTAGCCGTCCATGGCGGAGTTGTCGAAGCGCGGCAGCGCGAGCGGCGCGACGACGTCCTCGGCGCTGGCGAGGTCGAGGGCGTCGAGCAGCGGCTGCCGCAGCGGCGGCAGCGGCGACAGCTCGGCGAGGACGGCGACGAGGTGCTCGTCGACCGTGCGCAGCCCGGCCCCGGGGCCGTCGGCGTGGCCCATCAGCCGCCCGTCTGCAGCACCGTGCCGGACTCGACCCGGTCGGCCGTGCGACCGTCGAGCTCGACCTCGCCGACCACCTTGACGTCGCGACCGAAGGTGACGTCGCCGTGCACGGTGAGCGAGCTGGCCTCGGTGAGCGACGGGGCGCCCTGCGGGAACCGCTTGTCGAACTCGCCGACCAGCTTGTAGACGTCGGTGTCGAGGTCGACGAACGGCAGCTCGGCGGAGGTCTGGTCGAGCACGAAGTCGCCGCCGAGGTCGTAGACGTCGGAGCGGAGCACCAGCAGGTCGTTGGTGGTCTTCACCGGCACGAACCGGTCGCGGCCGACCTCGATGAGCTGCGAGCCCTCGAAGACCTCGATCGCGGCGCCCATCGCCGTCTCGACCTGGATCACCTCGGGGGTGCTCGGGTCGCCCGGGTCGACGGTCTTGACGTTGCGGATCAGCGGCAGCCCGAGGATGCCGTTGCGCACGTCGAGCGCCTCCTTCATGGCCGCGACGTCGAACCAGAGGTTGTTGGTGGAGCAGTAGCGGTGCCGGTCGAGGTCGGCCAGGGCCGCCTTGTCGGCGTCCGGGGTCTGCGCGGTCTCGCGCAGCACCAGCCGGCCGTCGGTGCGCCGGCGCGCGAAGTGCCCGCCCTTGCGGTCGGACGGCGTGCGCCGCACGGCCTCGATGGCGAACGGCGCGCCGCCGGCGGCGAACCAGCCCGCGACCCGCGCGTCGGGCACCGCGCCGAGGTTGTCGGAGTTGGAGACGAAGACGTGGCGGTAGCCCTGCTCGAGCAGCAGGTCGAGCAGGCCGGTGCCGCGCATCGCGGTGTAGATGTCGCCGTGGCCCGGCGGGCACCACTCGAGGTCGGGGTCGGTGGGCCAGGTGATCGGGCTGAGGTCGGCGGCCAGCAGCTTGGGCTCCTTGTTCTGCAGGAACTCCAGCGGCAGCCCCTCGACCGCCAGGTCGTCGTAGCGGGCGACGGCGGCCATCGTGTCGGCCGAGGTGCGGAAGCTGTTCATGAACATCAGGGGCAGCGGCGCGTCGTACTGCCGGCGCAGGTGCAGCACCTGGCGGGCGATGACGTCGAGGAACGACAGCCCGCGGCGCACGCAGAGCAGCGACTTGGCGCGCTCCATGCCCATCGAGGTGCCGAGGCCGCCGTTGAGCTTGACGACGGCGGTGTGGCGCACGGCCTCGGCCGCCACCTCGTCGTCGACCTCGACGTCGTCGAGGCGGGGCATGTCGACCGGCTCGATCGACGACTCGGGCATCAGCCCGGTCTCGCCGTGCTCGAGGAGCCGGAAGTAGTGGGAGAAGGTGTCGATGGCGACGTCGTCGACGCCGGCCTCGGCCATCTTCTCGCGCGCCCTGTGGAGTGCGGGACTACCCATGCCACCGAGCCTAGGCTCAACCGGTGGCCTCTCCACAACCCCCGCGGCCTCCCGGTGCGGGCCCCGCGAAGCTGGCCCTGCGCGACCAGCTCACCACCGCGCGCAACCGGCTCGCGCTCACCGAGATCGGGCTGTTCGCGCGGGCCCTCGCCGGACACCTGCTGGCCGCGCCCGAGGTGCACCGCGCGGCCACCGTCGCCGCCTACGTCTCCACCGGCGTCGAGCCCGGCACCACGTGGCTGCTCGAGGGGCTGGCACGGTCCGGCACCCGCGTGCTCCTGCCCGTGCTGCTGGACGACGGCGACCTCGACTGGGCCGTCCACGCCGGCGACGCCGGCCTCGCCCCTGCCCGCTACGGCCTGCGCGAGCCCACCGGCCCCCGGCTCGGCGTCGACGCCGTCGCCACCGCGGACGCCG
Organism: Nocardioides marinquilinus; assembly: GCF_039543705.1. NCBI lineage: Bacteria > Bacillati > Actinomycetota > Actinomycetes > Propionibacteriales > Nocardioidaceae > Nocardioides > Nocardioides marinquilinus. The sequence continues at coordinate 255,398 of NZ_BAABKG010000002.1, read as the reverse complement.
TCCTCGTGCCCGGCCTGGCCGTCTCGTCCTCCGGGCTGCGGCTGGGCCGGGGCGGCGGCAGCTACGACCGCGCGCTCGGGCGGGTGCCGGTCGGCACCTTCACCTGCGTGGTGCTCTACGACGGCGAGACCGACCGTCCCGTCCCCGCCGAGACCCACGACCGCTCCGTCACCGCCGCCGTCACCCCGTCGGGCCTCCGCCGCTTCTGACCACCACCACGGACCCTCAGCCTGTCGAAAGGGCGCCCCCACGCGGACGTCCGGTGGTCTCGAGGCTCGTCGCCAGGGCTCCTCGCACCTCGACCAGCGTCCTCCGACGATGGTCGAGGTGCGAGGCCGGCCACGGCCGAGCCTCGAGACCCCTCGCCGTCAACGAGAACCCGGCCCACGGACCCTGAGCCTGTCGAAGGGCCCCCACGCGAACCGCCGCCCACCGACGGGCCGCGCGCTCAGCCGCCGTCGGGGGTGAGGGTGAGGACGTCGTCGCCGGCCTCGCGGACGGCGTCCTCGGTGAACGGCCAGGCGAGGGTCTCGCCGCGGGCCCAGAGGTCGGTCTGGTCGGTGTAGTGCCGGTTGAAGGCGTGGCCCGAGGTGCCGGTGAGGTTGATCCAGCGCGAGCGGTCGAGGTCGCCGAGGTCGACGACCATGCGCATGGACGGCGCGGCGGTGACCTCGTAGCCCTCGGCCGCGTCCCACGACGTGGCGTTCACGAGGGAGCCGCCGCCGGGCGCCTCCCAGCCGTCGCGGTTGAAGAGCCGCTCGACGAGCCCGATGCCCGACTGCCCCAGGGTCGAGCTCTCCAGCCTCAGCTCGTGCAGCTCGCCCCAGCGCCACTCGCTCGGGTCGCGCGAGACCGTGGCGGTGAGGTCGTCGCGCGCGTCGCGCAGCGCCCGCTCGAGGATGTCGTCGCGGGTCTCGCGCTCGTCGGTGGTGACGTCGTCCCACCACGGGTCGTCGGGCGTGTCGAGCAGCCGGGTGACGGCGGCGAACCACTGCTGGCCGCCGTCGGGCCAGAGGTCCTCGGGCAGCTCGTCGTGGAAGGTCAGCTCGAGCAGGTTGCGCCACACCACGTTGTAGTAGGCCGCGGCGGCGCTGTCGGCGCCCTGCGAGAAGTCCCAGCCCTCGAGCAGCCGCTGGCCGTCGTCGGCGTACTGCTTCTGCAGCGGGACGTCGAGCAGGTAGGGCACGAGCACGGGCGCCATCGGGTTGGCGTCGTCGAGCTGGATCGAGAGCAGGTCGTCGCGGCTCAGCGGGCCGTCGTCCAGCCCGGCCTCGATGCGGTCGCGGATGCGCTCGGAGCGGTAGCCGCGGTCCCAGTCGTCGGTGAGGAAGTAGGGGTAGTCGCGGCCGATCACGGCCTGGTTGGCGGTGACCACGAACCCCTCGTCGGGGTCGAGCACGCTGGGCAGGCCGTCGTAGGGCACGAATTGGCCCGACCAGTCGTTCTCGGGCCGCCAGCCCGCCGACGGCAGCCGGCCGTCGTTGCCGGACTTGCGGATCGGCACGACGCCGGGCGCCTGGTAGCCGATGTGACCCTCGCGGTCGGCGTAGACGATGTTCTGGGCCGGGACGGCGAAGTCGGCCACCGCGGCGCGGAACTCGTTCCAGTCCGAGGCCTGGTTCAGGCCGAGGATCGCGTCGGCGGTGGTGGAGGGCTGCAGCGCCGTCCACGCCAGCGAGAGGGCGTACTCGTCGCCGTCCTCGCCCGGCTCGTCACCGTCGGCGCCGTCGTCGCCGAGCGCGCCGAGCGCGGCGACGTCCTGCAGCTGGTCGTCCACGTCGGAGAGCACCGGCCCGTGCCGGGTCGAGCGCACCTCGATGGTGAGGTCCTCACCGCCGTCGACCTCGATGGTCTCGGTGCGGGTGCGCAGCGGCAGCAGCCGGTCGCCGTGGCGCCAGCGGTCGCCGACGATGCGCTCGACGTAGAGGTCGGTGACGTCGGGGCCGAGGTTGGTGAAGCCCCAGGCGATGTCGGCGTTGTGGCCGATGATCACGCCGGGCACGCCGGAGAAGCTGAAGCCCGCGACGTCGTAGGGGCACTCCGGCCCGACCGAGCGGCAGTGCAGGCCCACCTGGAACCACACGCCCGGCAGCGACACCCCGAGGTGCGGGTCGTTGGCCAGCAGCGGCGCGCCGGTGTCGGTGAGGTCGCCCGAGACGACCCACGAGTTGCTGCCGATGCCGTCGCCGCGCCCGAGCCACGACGGCATCCGGTCGAGGCCCGCGGCCAGGCCGGAGAGGTCGTCGGCGACGGGACCGAACGCCGTCCGCTTGGGCTCACGGGTGCCGCCGCGGGTGGCGTCCTGCTCGAAGACGCCGTCGACGACGGCGCCCTGCTGCACGATCGGCGCGTGCTCGCGGTAGGGGTAGGCGGGGTCGAGCTGGGCCGCCCGCTCCTCCCCCACCGTGGCGATCGTGAGCGCCCGGTCGATCTCGTCCTGCATGTTGCCGCGCAGGTCCCACGCCATCGCCTTGAGCCAGGCCAGGGAGTCGACGGCGGTCCACGGCTCGGGCGTGTAGTCGAGGCCGCCGAGGTCGAGGACGGCGTACTCGAGCGAGATGCGGCTGAGCGACCGGTCGGCCAGGTAGGCGTTGACGCCGTCGGCGTAGCTCTCGAGCGCGGCCCGGGTCTGGGGGGTGAGCAGCGGCAGCTCGCGCTCGGCGACCCGGCGCCAGCCCATGGTGCGGGTGTAGAGGTCGGTCTCGACGGCGCTGTCGCCGAACAGCTCGGCCAGCCGGCCGGCGGTGGCGTGGCGCCGCACGTCCATCTCGAAGAACCGCTCCTGGGCGTGCACGTAGCCCTGGGCGAGCATCAGGTCGTCGGTGGTGTCGGCGTAGATCTGCGGGACGCCGTGCTCGTCGCGCACCACCTCGACGTCGCCGGCCAGGCCCGGCACCTCGATGGTGCCGGTGGTCTGCGGGAACGAGCGGCGGGCCACCACGACGCCGGCCAGCAGCGCCGCGACCAGCACCAGCACCAGCACCAGGACGACGTAGGTGGTCAGGCGCACCGGGAACGGCAGGCGGCGGAAGCGGCGCCACCACAGCGGCGGCCAGCGGCGGCGCCCCGGCTCGGGGGCCGGGACGACGTCGCCCGCGGGGTCGGCGGTGGCCGCGCCGGCGCTGCTCGTGCCGCCGGTCTCGGCGTCGTCGGTCTGCATGGTGCCGTTCATTGTGCCGTGGCGTAGGCTTGGCACTCGTCAGGGCAGAGTGCCAGATCCTCGCCCCGACCCCTTCACCACCCGCACCGAGGAGCCCTTCGTGCCGACCTACCAGTACGCCTGCACCGAGTGCGGCCACGCCTTCGAGCAGCGGCAGTCCTTCAGCGACCCGACGCTCACCGAGTGCCCGCAGTGCGCGGGCCGGCTGCGCAAGCTGTTCAACGCCGTCGGCGTGGTCTTCAAGGGCTCGGGCTTCTACCGCACCGACAGCCGCTCGGGGTCGTCGTCCACCGACCCGGCGGCCTCGTCGAAGTCCGACTCGTCGAAGTCCGACTCGTCGTCCTCGACGTCGTCCTCCTCGGACTCGTCGTCGTCGTCGAAGTCGGACACGTCGTCCCCGTCGTCCTCGTCGTCGTCGAAGTCGGCCGCGACCAGCTCCAGCTGAGGCCCGCCGCGGGGCCTGTGGATGACGGCTCCGGCGCCCGCGCGACTCACCTAGCGTCGCGGCATGCCGAGCCCGACCCGCACGCCCGCGCCCTCACCCGCCGCACCGACGTCCCGCTCGCGCCTGGCGCGCGTCCGCGTCGCCGTCCGCCGGGCGGTGCTGCGCCGGCGGCGGCTGCTGGCCGCTGCGCTCACCGCCGTCGCGGCGGCCGCCGGGCTGGCGGCGGCGTCCGAGCCACCGCCCGCGACGGTGCCGGTCACGGTCGCGGCGCGTGACCTGCCGGCCGGTCAGGTGCTGGGCGCCGACGACCTCGAGGTGGTCGAGTTCGCACCGGGCTCGGTGCCGCACGGCGTGGCCGACGAGCCCGCGGGTCGGGTGCTGGCCGCGCCGGTCGCGCGGGGCGAGGCGGTCACCGACGTCCGCCTGGTGGGGCCCGCGATGACCACCGGACGACCCGACCTGGTCGCGCTGCCGCTGCGGCTGCCCGACGCCGGCGCCGTCGCGCTGCTGCGGGTCGGCGACCGGCTCGACCTCGTCGGCGCCGACCCGCAGGCCGGCACCGCGAGCACCGTGGCGGCCGGGGTCGAGGTGCTGGCGCTGCCGGCGGACGACGGCGGCACCGGCCCGGCGGGACTGCCCGGGCGGCTGGTGGTGCTGGGCGTGGCGCCGTCCGAGGTCACCGAGATCGCCGACGCCACGGCGCGGCGACTCGTGACCTACACGTGGTCCGAGCAGTAGCGTCGGCGCGCACCCTCCGCACGTCCCACTCGGATCGCACCCCTGGAGAGCCCCATGTTGAACGGCTTCCGCAACTTCGTCTTCCGCGGCAACCTCGTCGACCTCGCGGTCGCCGTCATCATCGGCGCCGCCTTCGGCACCGTGGTCACGACCTTCACCGCCTGGTTGACCTCGCAGCTGCCGAGCAGCCTCGACGACGTCTTCACGAACCGGGAGAACTCGTTCGGCGCGTTCATGAACGCGGTGATCTCGTTCCTCATCCTCGCGGCCGTCGTCTACTTCCTGATCGTGGTGCCCTACGTGAAGGCCAAGGAGAGGTTCTTCCCGAGCCCCGCCCCCGGCACCCCGGAGGACATCACGCTGCTGCGCGACATCCGCGACATCCTGCAGTCCTCGGCGGCCGGCGGCTCGACCGGCGGTGGCCACGCGGCTCCGCCGTCCGGCCTCGACAAGGCCTGACGCCCCCGTTCTCAGCCGGTTCCTGACGTTCTCGGCCGATGCAACGGCCGAGAACGTCAGGAGTCACCGGATCACCGGTGACTCCTGCGCCCCCGCCGGCCCCGCCTCACCCGTGGTGCGGCGGCACCTGCTCGCGCAGCCAGGCGTCGCCGGGGTCCTCGCCGTCGCGGTCACGCGCCGAGGGCGGGTCACGATCGTCGGAGGTGCTCTCGGGCAGGACGTCGCCGAAGACCGCCTCGAGGCGCCGGCGGCGCTGCTCGGGGGTCTCGTCGGCGGTCGCGGGCACGGCAGCCACGCTCAGGCGCAGAGCCCGGCCGAGGCGCGCTCGGCGGCCGCCTTCTGCGAGCTGCCGTCACCCTCGACGTCGTCGTTCGCGCTGATGCTGCCCTTGCCGAGCCTGCGGCCGAGCGGCTGGTCGTCGATGACGGTCTGCCAGAGCTTCTCGGCCTGGGGCAGCCACTCGACGCGGTTGGGGTCGATCGGCGAGTAGCGCCACGGCACGGTGACGAACTTGATCTTGTCGAGGCCGATGCCCTGGAACGACAGGCCGACCTTGCCGATGTCGCGCACCGAGTCGAAGTCGGTCTGCAGCGAGCTGGTGGCGGCGTCGAGGAAGCCGAGCACGCGGTCGGGCCGCGCCAGGACGTCGCTCGAGACCACCTCGGCGGCCATGGCGGCGACGAAGGCCTGCTGCCGCTTGATGCGGCCGATGTCGGAGCCGTCGCCGAGCGTGTAGCGGGCGCGCACGTAGTTGAGCGCCTCCTTGCCCGAGATCGTGCGGGTGCCGGCCGGCATGTCGATGCCGTGCGCGCGGTCGACGATCGGCTCGGGGATGCAGACCTCGACGCCGTCGATCGCGTCGACCATGTCCTTGAAGCCGTTGAAGTCGAGCAGCACGTAGTTGTCGAGGCGGATGCCGGTGAGCTGCTCGAACTGCTGCATCGTGCAGGCGGGCCCGCCGACGGCGAACGCGTCGTTCCACTGCGCGCCCTCGGCGCCGGGGATGGTCTCGCCGTCCTCGCCCGTGCAGTCGGGACGGTCGACCAGGGTGTCGCGCGGGATGCTGATGCCGTAGGCGAAGGTGCGGTCGGCCGAGAGGTGGAAAAGGATCGTGGTGTCGGACCGCTCGCCGGCGCCGGTCAGGCCGTCGATGTCGTTGCCCGCGCCCTCACGGGTGTCGGAGCCCATGACGAGCAGGTTCAGCGGCTCCTGAGGGCCGGTGTCGACGGCGACCTTGGTCGGCCGGTTGCTCAGCTGCGCGTCGTAGTCCTGGTAGTCGATGTTGTCGTCGAGGTGACGCAGCCAGTAGGCGGCGCCCAGGGTGACGGCGAGCGCGAGCGCGACCACGGTGGAGACCAGGACGGTGAGGACCTTGTAGCGCTTCTTGCCCCGGCCCCGGCGCTTGGGCCGGGTGATCGCGGACGACGGGTCGTCGGAGCTGAGGCGGTCGAGCTGGTGGTCGGTCGTGTCGGGCAAGGCTCACCTGGTGTGGTAACGGGATCGGACGTCGGGCGCTCGTGCCATTGTGCGAACCGGCCGTGAGCCCCTCCAAATCACCGCACGAGCCGTGCGACGGCCGCGGTCGCGCCCTCACCGCGCACGTGATGGGATGCCTGCATGGTCGATCTCAACAAGGTCCAGCTCACCAAGGCGAGCCCCACGGTCAACCTGGCGAAGGGAGCGGGCGCCGGCGGTCGGATGCGGGTCAACCTCAACTGGGACCAGTCGGCCGGCGCGGGCCAGAAGGGCGGCCTGTTCGGCCGCAAGAAGTCGGGCGGCATCGACCTCGACCTCGCCGCGCTGTGGGAGACCACCGACGGCAGCAAGGGCGTCGTCCAGGCCCTCGGCAACTCCTTCGGCTCCCTCGACACCCCGCCCTACGTCTTCCTCGACGGCGACGACCGCTCCGGCACCAACACCGAGGGCGAGAACCTGCTCATCAACCTCGACCACCTCGGCCAGCTGCGCCGGGTGCTGGTCTTCGCCTTCATCTACGAGGGCGCGCCCGCCTGGGCCGACGCCAACGGCGTCGTCACCCTCTACCCGCAGGGCGCCGCCCCCATCGAGATCCGCCTCGACGAGGCCAACCGCTCCGCCCGCACCTGCGCCATCGCCCTCCTCACGCCGCAGGACGGCGGCCTGACCGTCAACCGCGAGGTGCGCTACATCAACGGCTTCCAGCAGGACCTCGACCAGGCCTACGGCTGGGGCATGAACTGGTCGGCCGGCCGCAAGTAGCCGCGCCCCCGGCTCGTCCCCGCCGGTGCGAGGATGAGCCGCGCACGCCCCAGTAGCTCAGCGGATAGAGCAGCCGCCTCCTAAGCGAAAGGTCGCAGGTTCGACTCCTGCCTGGGGCACACCGACCCTCCCCTGGGGGGGACGACGTCAGCGGGGCCCGCGCACCCCTACCGCGGGCGCACCGTGCCAGGAGGCCAGCAGCGGCAGGGCCGCGGCGGTGGCCGAGTCCGGCTCGACGGTGTAGACGACGAGCCGCTGGTCGCGGTCGTGCGGGGTCTCGACCGCCTCGATGCCGAAGACCAGCGGCCCGGCCTCGGGGTGGGCGATCCGCTTGGCCGCCGAGGTGCGGTCGGTGACGCCGTGGTCGTCCCACCACCGATCGACCTCCCGGGAGGCCTCGCGCAGGTCGGTGACGAGTGCCGCGAGCCGGCGGTCGTGGGGACGGCGTCCCACCTCGTAGCGGAGCGCACCGACCGCCGTCGCGGCGTACTCGCCCCAGTTCTCGATCCGCTCGCGGGCGCCGGCGTCGAGCAGCAGCCATCGCGGGAACGACGCCCCGGGCGCGAGGTCGGCGCCCAGCACCGCCGGAAGCAGCGCGTTGCGCGCCAGCACCTCCCCGCGCCGTCCGAGCAGCAGCGCCGGCACGTGGTCGAGGGTCGTCATCATGCGCAGCAGGCCGGGGTCGGGCCGCTGCGGCGCCTCCCAGGGGTCGGCCGGACGGCGTCCCACCGGGGCGGCCAGGTCGTGCAGGTGCTGCCGCTCGACGTCGTCGAGCCGCAGCGCACGCGCGAGCGCCTCGAGGACGTCGACGCTCAGCGTGGCCTGCCGCCCCTGCTCGATCCGGCTGTAGTGGTCGGGGCTGAGGCCGGCGACCACGGCCAGCTCCTCCTTGCGCAGCCCGGGCACCCGGCGCGGCCCCGGGAACGGGTCGATGCCCGCCTGGGCCGGGGTCAGCCGGTCGCGGCGCGAGCGCAGGAAGGCGCCGAGGGCGGAGCGGTCGGCCGGCACGCCGGTCAGCGTAGGTCGCCCACGGACGGCGTGCCTGGTCACGTCGTGCCCCGGCAGCGCCTGCGCTGGTGCGCCCGGGCGCCGCGTCCTGCACTGGACCCATGACCACCACCGTCACCGACCCGTCCCTCTCCCTCACCGGCCGCCGCGCGGTCGTCACCGGCTCCACCAGCGGCATCGGCGCCGCGACCGCCCACCTCCTCGCCGCCCGCGGCGCCCACGTCGTCGTCACCGGACGCGACCGTGCTCGCGGCGAGCAGGTCGTCGCCGCGGTAGCCGAGCACGGGGGGACGGCGTTCTTCGTGCCCTCCGACCTCGCCGCGCCGGCCGACGACCTGCGCGCCACGGCCACGGCCTTCGCCGAGGCGCTCGGCGGGCCGGTCGACCTCCTCGTCCACAACGCCGCGGTGTGCCCGGCCGTCGACACGGTCTCCCTCAGCGACGCCGACCTCGACGACGCCCTCGCCGTCAACGTGCGGGCACCGCACGTGCTGACCGCGGCCATGGCGCCGCCGATGGTCGCCGCGGGCGGCGGCTCGATCGTCGTCGTCGGCTCGTGGATGGCGACGGTCGGCCACGCCTTCGTCGGCCTCTACTCCGCCACCAAGGCGGCCGAGGAGCAGCTGGCCCGCAGCTGGGCGGTCGAGTTCGGCCCGCGCGGCGTGCGGGTCAACACCGTCGCGCCCGGCGCGACCCGGACCCCCGTGAACGCCGGCGCCGGCGACGTCGTCGACCGGATGACGGCGACCACCCCCGCCGGCCGACCCGGCCGGCCCGAGGAGGTGGCGGCCACGGTGGCCTGGGTCGTCTCGCCCCAGGCCACGTACGTGCACGGTGCGCGCATCGCGGTGGACGGCGGCATCACGGCAACTCGGGGAGCCTGAGGCAGCCGCACCCGTCGACACCCGCCGCACTCCAGTCCGCGCGGACCAGGCCGCGGGCGTTCGCAGCCAGCCGGATCAGCGCGGCTCACAGCCACGCCGCACCTCGGCTTCGCAGCGGTCGCGGCCGGCGTACCCGTTGGCCCGGTCGCGGCCCGGACCGCCGAGCAGGACGTCGTTGCCGTCCGAGCCGCCGAGCCGGTCGTCGCCCGGGCCGCCGTCGGCCCGGAACGCCGCGCAGGTCGACCGTCCGGTGTCGGGCACCGTCGTCAGGGCGGCGAAGGGGTCGGTGCTGGTGGTCGCCACGAATCGCCGCTGCGTGAGGACGTCGTCGCCACCGCCGCCGTCGATACGGCCGCACTGGGCGCGCAGCACGTTCTCGAGGCCGTCGCCGGTGAGGCGGCCGGCGCTGGAGTAGACGTCGCCGTCCTCGAAGCCGACGACGGCGACCGCGGGAGCAGGGCGCCCGACCCGGGTCAGCGTCCGGCGTCCGAGGTCGAGCCACGGCCGGGCGTAGGGGGCCGAGGCGCCGATGCGGTCGCGACCGGTGCCGCCGTCGATGCGTCCCGCGCCGGTGCCGACCTGCTCGACGCGCGCCCAGTCGTCGCCGGGACCCAGGTCGAGATCGGTCTCCCCGACCACCGAGATGACGTCGTCACCGCCGCGGAGGTCACCGGTAGTCCTCACGGCCGAGTCGCTGCGCACGACGTCGTCACCGGCGGTGCCGACGACCACCAGACGGGCGCCACGTTCCGTGCCGCCAGCGCCACGATTGGCTTGGGTCGAGACGAACGCCTCGAAGCCCTCCCAACCGCTGGCGACCACCCGCCCGTCGGCCGTGGCCCTGCGCGCGGGCAGGTCGATCGCGGCTTGCGTCGTCTCGGGTCCGACCCACGCCGACAAGACGTCCTGTCCCCCGCCGCCGCGCAGTGAGCTGGTCGCCAGAGCACCGCTCTGGTCAACGCGCAGCAGGTCGTTGCCGGCGCCCAGGTCGACGTCGGCGGTCACAGCGGGGCCAGCACGCCGGGTCCCGACGGCCACCACGTCGTCACCGCCCCTGGTCCGGATGGTGTCGTCGCCCCCCTCGTCCACGAAGGCCCGCACGACGGCTCCGACGACGTCGGGGCCGTCGCCGCCGACGAAGGTGTCGTCCCCCGGGCCGAGTGAGGTGTAGGTGTCGGCGTAGTCGACGAGCTCGACCACGACGGCGTCCTCGCCGGTGCCGGCGTAGACCTCAGGGGAACCGAAGTCGCCAGTCACGCAGACGATGTCGTCACCGTCGCCGGCCGTGACCTGGAAAGCCCCGTTGCTGACCATCACGTCGCTCCCCGCCGTCCCCGTCAGCTCGTGGCCCGTTCGGCCCACGTGCGTCGCCGGCCGCCCACGGCAGGACTCCACGGCCGCCGCCTGAGGGAGCGAGACGGTCGCGAGGCCTGCGGTCAGCACGACCGCGAAGCCCGCCCCACCGAGCACGCACCGCCATGATCCAGGTCGCGTCATCGTTTGCACACCGTCACAACGGTGGGCACGCCCGGGATGTTGACACTCGACCGGGAGGACGCGCCGACCGCCCGGCGCCCGTGGGCGACACGGTCGTCACCGGTGGCCGGCGTCCACCGCCGTTCACCCCTGGGGCCGCGTCCTCACCTGAGAGGTGGAGGCCGGGGTGGTCACGACGGAGGAGCGTCGTCGTGGTGACGACGCGAGACGACCGACCCGACCACCCCGGCCACCCCGGTGACGCCGGTGACGCCGACCGGCGCCCCGGCTTCCTGGCCAGCCTCGGCGGCTACCTGCGCCCCGGCCCCCGCCACACGGCCAGGGAGGGCGCCGCGGCGTCGTCCGGGCTGGCCGGAGCCGGGCTGCTGGCGATGGCGGCCGTTGCCCTCCTCGTGGTGAGGCGACGTCGTCACGCATCTTGAGGAGTTCTTGCGGTAAGCCACCCCCGTGCGTGGGCACCGTCACACACAGCCCGCTGGACCGCACCTGGGGGGACGGTCCAGCGGGCTCCCTCATCCTGAGACGGCCGGTCCGACGGGCACCGGCTCGTCGGACCCGTCGGAGCCGTCGGAGCCGTCGGACCCGTCTGAGCTGACGGGTCGGTGGGCGCCGCTGCGCTCGGTGCCGACGCCGGCGGCCACCACGAAGCCGATGCCGGCGACCGCGACCCAGCTCGGCGTCTGGTGCAGGGCGACGAACCCGATCACCAGCGCGAAGGCCGGCTCGAGCGCCATCAGGGTGCCGAAGGCGCCGGTGGTGAGGCGCCGCAGCGCGAGCAGCTCGAGGGTGAACGGGACGACGGGCAGCAGGACCGCCAGCCCGACCCCGGCCAGCAGCAGCTGCGGCGTCAGCTGGCCGAACACGCCGGGACCGGCGACGACGGTGGCGACCAGACCGGCCACCGGCATCGAGATCGCCAGGCCGCTGATGCCGCCGGCCGCGTCGCCGAGCCGCTGGGTCAGCAGGATGTAGGCCGCCCAGCAGGCGGCCGCGGCGAGGGCGAGGGCGACGCCGACGGGGTCGGCCTCGCCGGTCCACGGCTGGGTCAGGCACAGCACGCCGACGGCGGCCACCGCCGCCCAGGCCCGGCCGGCGCCGCGGCTGCGCGCGAGGGCGACGCCGAGCGGTCCGATGAACTCGAGCGCGCTGGCGGTGCCGAGCGGCAGCCGCGCCACCGCGCCCATGAACAGCAGGGTCACGCCGGCGGTGACGACGCCGAGTGCGACCCCGGCCACCAGCGCCTCGCGGCTGTACGACGAGAGCCGCGGCCGCACGACCACCAGCAGCAGCACGCCGGCCCAGAACAGCCGGAGCCACGCGGCACCCCCGGCCCCGACCTCGTCGATCAGCCCGACCGAGACGGCGAGACCGACCTGCACGCACAGCATCGAGGCGATCGCCATCGAGACGCCGGCGCGGGTGGGCGAGAGGTGCGTGGTGCTCATGGCGCAAGTCAACGACGCGGCGACCGTGCGCGTCCACGTGACATTGCTTTACGCACCGTTCATCAGTACCGCACAATGGGGCCGTGGACGTCCGCCGGCTCCGGCTGCTGCTCGAGCTCTCGCGCTGGGGGTCGATGAGCGCCGTGGCCGACGAGCTCGGCACCACCACGTCGAACGTGTCGCAGGGCATCGCGGCCCTCGCCCGCGACGTCGGCGTCGCCCTCGTCGAGCCCGACGGCCGGCGGGTGCGTCTCACCCCCGCCGGACGCCGCCTGGCCGAGCACGCGGTCGCCGTCCTCGCCGCGGTCGAGGCGGCGCGGCTCGACCTCGACCCGGACGCCGAGCCGCGCGGCACGGTGCGGGTCACCGGCTTCCGCACCGCCGTGCGCCGCTCGCTGCTGCCCGTCATGGACGACCTCACCGCGCGTCATCCCGGCATCCAGGTCGTCGTGCACGAGCACGAGCCGCCCGAGGCCCTCGACCTGCTCGCCCACGACGCCGTCGACCTCGCGCTGGTCTACGACTACGACCTCGCGCCCGTGGGCTGGCGCGACGACCACGACGTCGTCCCGCTCTGGACGACGCAGTGGGGCCTCGGCGTGCCGGCGCGCGACCGCACCGGTGGTGGTGACGACCTCGCGGCCTACGCCGGGCACGACTGGATCGTGAACTCGCGCAACACCGCCGACGAGCAGGTGCTGCGCACCCTCGCCTCGATCGCCGGCTTCAGCCCGCGCATCGCGCACCGCATCGACTCCCTCGACCTCGTCGCCGACCTGGTCGTCGCCGGCCGCGGCGTCGGGCTGCTGCCGCGCGACCGCGAGCACCGCGACGGCGTCCGGGTGATGCCGCTGCGCGACCCGACGCTCACCCTGCGCGCGTACGCCGTGACGCGGCGTGGCCGCGACCGATGGGCGCCGCTGCGCGCGCTGGTCGACGGGCTGACGGGCTGACCGGCTGACGGGTCACCCGTCCCCGCACCGCACGTTCCGCGCCCGAGTGGGGACCGGGTGGCAGGGGAGGGACACGATGGACGCTCGCGGGGTCGACCGTGCCACGGCGCTGGTCTGCGGCCCGCCGACGGTGCTGACCGAGCAGCTCGTGCTCGCGCTGGCCGACGGCGGGTACGACGTGCACACCTCCGCGGCTCGGTCCGGTGACCGCCATGACCGCGACGGCACCGCCGAAGAGACGGCGCTGGTGGCCGCGGTCGCCGGGCACGCCCGACCGCTGGGGTTCGCGGTCGTCGACCTGACCGACGGCGCGACCCGCGCCCGGACCCTCGAGGCCGTCGTCGCGGTGATGAACGGCGGCCCACCGGCCCGGCTCGTGCTGGTGGTCGACGGCCGCCGCTCCGCGCGGCGTCCACGGCTCGGGGCCGAGCCGCACGTCGAGGTGACGAGGCTGGTGCGCCACCGGCTGCGGCCGGCCGACCGCGACCCCGACGTGGCCCGACGCCTCGCCCGCGACGTCGTCGGCTCGCCGCGCGCCCGGGTCGTGCACGAGCCCCGCCGCGCCGGCCGGGTCGCCGCGCTCGCGCACCCCGTCGCCCGCCGGTCGGTCGTGGGCCGGTGGTCGTGGTGAGCGGCCTGTGGCGCGCCGCGCCCCGCGGCCGCGCGACGCCCGCGCCGCACGCCACGTTCGACGCCGTGGCCCAGTCGAGCGCCGCGGTCGTGATCGGCGCCTACTCGACCTCCTTCGGCCTCGCCACGCGGCTGCTCGCGCAGCCGGTGCGCGACCACGTGCGCAGCGTCTACGCCCTGGTGCGCGTGGCCGACGAGCTCGTCGACGCGCCCCGACCGGGCCAGGACGCCGCCGCCCGCGCCGGCCTGCTCGCCACGCTCGAGGACGAGACGGCGACCGCGCTCGCGTCGGGCTCCAGCAGCAACCTCGTCGTCCACGCCTTCGCCCGCACCGCCCGCACCGTCGGCATCGACGGCGCCCTCGTCGACCCGTTCTTCGCCTCCATGCGCGCCGACCTCGACCCCGAGCGGCACGACGACGCGAGCCTGTCGCGCTACGTGCACGGCTCGGCCGAGGTCGTCGGCCTGATGTGCCTGCGCGCCTTCCTGGCCGACGAGCCCGACCGCGAGGCGCGCTACGACGCGCTCGCGCCGGGCGCCCGGCGGCTCGGCTCGGCGTTCCAGAAGGTGAACTTCGTGCGCGACCTCGCCGACGACGCCGACCGGCTCGACCGGCACTACCTGCCCGGCACCGAGCCGGCCGACCTCGACGACGCCCGCCGCGACGAGCTGCTCGACGACGTGGACGCCGGCCTCGCGGCCGCCGCGCTCGTCGTCCCCGCGCTCCCCCGCGGCAGCCGGCTGGCCGTCTGCGCCGCCCACGACCTCTTCGCCGCGCTGTCGACCCGGTTGCGCGCCACCCCCGCGGCCGAGCTGCGGCAGCGCCGCGTGCGGGTGCCGACGCCCGCCAAGGCCGCGCTGCTGGCGCGCGCCGGCTCGCGCCGCGGCCGCCCGACCCCGCCCGGCGCGCCGGGCGGGCCCTCAGCCCAGCGCGGGTGAGGGCTGCCGGCTCTCGCGCGCCAGGCGCACCAGCCGCCGCAGCTGCGGCACCAGCGTGCGCGGCGTCGTCTCGGCCAGCCAGCCGTTGGGCAGCGAGAGCCGCAGCACCTTGTGCCACGCGCTCGCGACCTGCGTGACCAGCCCGGCGGAGTGGTAGCGCAGGCCGTGGCGCTCGACGATCTCGCGCACCCGCGGCGCGATGGTGCGGTAGCGGTTGCTCGGCAGGTCGGGGAAGAGGTGGTGCTCGATCTGGTGCGAGAGGTTGCCGCTCATCAGGTGCAGCAGCCGCGGGCCACGCACGTTGGCCGAGCCGAGCATCTGCCGCAGGTACCACTGCGCCCGGGTCTCGCGCTCGGGCAGCGCCGGCTGCTCGAAGGTCTCGACGCCCTCGGGGAAGTGGCCGCACATGATCACCGAGTGCGACCACAGGTTGCGCGCCAGGTTGGCGACGAGGTTGGCGGTGAGCACGCGCCGCCAGCCGGGCCCGGCGAGCAGCGGGTGGACGACGTAGTCCTTCACCGACTGCCGGCGGGCGCGGGCGAGCACCTCGCCGAGGTCGCGCCGCACCTGCGGTGAGAGGCCCTGGCCCGAGCGCAGCGACTCCCCGAGCCGCAGGTCGTAGGCGGCGATGCCGTACTCGAAGACGCAGGCGTTGACCAGGTTCCACAGCGGCTGGGCCAGGTGCCGGGTGCGCCACGGCTGGTCCTCGTCGACGCGCAGGATGCCGTAGCCGAGGTCGTCGTCCTGGCCGAGGATGTTGGTGTAGGTGTGGTGGGTCTGGTTGTGGGCGCGCTGCCACTGGTGCGGCGGCGTCACGTGGTCCCAGTCCCAGGTCGTGGAGTGGATGGCGGGGTCGCGCATCCAGTCCCACTGGCCGTGCAGCACGTTGTGCCCGATCTCCATGTTGTCGAGCGCCTTGGCCGCGGCCAGCGCCGTCGTCCCCACCAGCCACGCCGGACGCCGGCGGGCGCCGAGCAGCAGGACAGCGCGCCCGCCGAGCTCGAGCGCGCGGTGGGCCCGGATGACGCGCCGGATGTAGGCCGCGTCGCGCTCGCCGCGGGAGGCCAGCACCTCCTCGCGCAGGCGGTCGAGCTCGGCACCGAGCCGCTCGACGTCGTCGTCGCTGAGGTGGGCGATGGGGTTCTCGCGCTTGCGCTGCAGGGCCGTCACGGTGGTCCTCTCGTGGGGGTCGTCGACCGGTACCCGTCAGACGGGTGGGCTCATCGGTGCGGGAGGCGGAGCCGGCGCCGGACGACGACCACGAGGTGGAGCAGGCCGACCACCGCGAGCGCCGAGCCGACCACCCCCGCGGAGGTCGCCAGCACGTCGGCGTCGACGGCCGGCAGGACGTCGACCCCGGCCCCCCGCGCGAGCCACTCCAGGCCGCACAGCCCCGTGCCGAAGCCGGCCACGAGGGCCCGCGAGGGCCGCTCCCACACCGTGACCGCGCCCGGCCCGTCGAGGCCCGCGGTGCGGGCGGCCGCCCGCACCGACTCGAGCAGCAGGGTGAGCACGGCCAGCGCGGCGCACAGCGGCAGCGGCGCGCCGAGCGGCACCAGCGCCCCGATGAGCAGCAGGTCGGAGAGGCGGTCGGCGAGGTGGTCGAGCACCTCGCCCCACCGGGTGCCGCCGCCCCGCAGCGACGCCACGGCGCCGTCGACCCCGTCGGCGATGCCGGCGGCGGTGACGAACGCCGCGGCCAGCAGCGGCCAGGCGGCGCCGGCCGCGGCGAGCGGGACGACGGCCACCGACAGCAGCAGGCCGAGCCCGGTGACGACGTCCGGGGAGAGGCCGCGGCGCGCGACCGGCCGGGCCAGCGCGTGGGTGAGGCCGACCCAGCGCGAGACCCAGAACGAGCCGTCGGGGTCGAGGCCACCGTGGCGGTCAGACCACGCGGCGCGGGCGGCGGCGGCGTCGTCGTGGCCGGTCACGCCGCCCCCACGAGGCCGGCGGTGATGCGCGCCGAGAGCAGCACCAGCGGCAGCCCGCCACCGGGGTGCGACGACCCGCCGACGAGGAACAGCCCCGGCACCGGGGTGCGGTTGGCGGGCCGCAGGAAGGCGGCGCGGGCGCCGTTGCTCGAGGTGCCGTAGATCGAGCCGCCGGGCGTGAGCGTGCGGCGCTCGAGGTCGGCGGGCGTGACCGTCTCGCACCACCGCAGGTGCGGTCGGACGTCGACGCCCCGCTCGGCCAGCAGGTCGAGCAGCCGCGCGGCGTAGGCGTCGGCCAGGCCTGGCTCGTCCCAGTCGACGCCGCCGGCCGGGTCGTGGCGCGGGGCGTTGACGAGCACGAACCAGGCGCCGGCGCCGGGCCGCGGCACGACGGCCGGGTCGTCGGCGGCGGCCACGTAGAGGGTGGGTCGCCCGACCGGGTGCGGGCCGCGACGGCGGGTGCCGAAGACGCCGTCGAACTCGGCGTCGTAGTCCTCGGCGAACAGCACCCGGTGGTGGGCGGCGGGCGGGCCGACGCCGTCGAGGGCCAGCAGCAGCGCGAACCCCGACAGCGACGGCGTCGCGCGCTGCAGCCGAGCGCG
The DNA here is from genome assembly GCF_039543705.1 of Nocardioides marinquilinus. Classification (NCBI taxonomy): domain Bacteria; kingdom Bacillati; phylum Actinomycetota; class Actinomycetes; order Propionibacteriales; family Nocardioidaceae; genus Nocardioides; species Nocardioides marinquilinus. Next base: position 238,469 of record NZ_BAABKG010000002.1, on the reverse strand, counting down.
GGCGCGCGCGCCGGCCGACGGCGGCAGCAGCTCGCGGTAGACCTGAGCGGCGTCGGCGTTGGCCACCACCACGTCGGCGGGCAGCCGCGTCCCGTCGGCCAGCCGGACGCCGTCCGCCCGGCCGCCCGAGGTCGTCACCTCCTGCACCCGGCAGCCGGGGCGCACCCGCACGCCGAGCGACTCGGCCCGCTCGCGCAGCGAGGTCGCGATGCGCCCGAGCCCGCCCTCGACGTACCACGAGCCGAAGGCCTGCTCGACGTACGGCACGGTCGCCAGCGCGGCGGGCGCGCGGCGCGGGTCGGAGCCGGTGTAGGTGGCGTAGCGGTCGAGCAGGGTGCGCAGCCGCGGGTCGTGCAGGTAGCGCTCCCCCAGCCGGCGCAGGCTGACCCACGGCGCGACGGCGGCGACGTCGCCCAGCCGCCGCGAGAGCCGCACCAGCCCGGCCGCGCTCACCGGCGACTCGAGGAACGGCCCGCGGGTGACGTCCCAGATCTGCTCGGCGCGGCGCAGGAACGCCGTCCACTGCTCGCCGCGGCCGGGGCCGAGGGCGGCGTCGAGCGCGGCGGGGACGTCGTCGAGCCGGCCGGGCATCGCCAGCCCGGTGCCGTCGGCGAAGCGGTAGTGGCAGGCGACGTCGAGGCGCTGCAGCCGCAGGCCGGGGTCGGGGCCGCCGGTGTCGGCGAGCAGCTCGTCGAGCAGGTGCGGCATGGTCAGCAGCGAGGGCCCGGTGTCGAAGACGAACCCGTCGCGGCGCCGCACGCCGAGCTTGCCGCCCACCTCGTCGGCCTGCTCGAGCAGCGTGACCCCGTGGCCCTGCGCGGCGAGGCGCACCGCGACGGCGAGCCCGCCGACGCCCGCGCCGACCACGACGACCCGGCTCATGGCCGCCCCTGCCGCGCGGGCCACGGCACCGCGCGGCCCTTCCACGTCAGCCGTCCGCGTCGGCGTCCGACCCACGAGTCGGCGACCAGCCCGCCGAAGGCCAGCACGGCGAGCGGGTGGGCGAGCACGTCGGGCAGCACCCGGCCGCCGGTGCGGCGGGCGGCGAGCGCGCGCCCGGCGACGCTCGCGGCGTAGCCGAGCGCCCCGACGCGCGACCCGGCCAGCGCCGCCACCGGCGGCACCACGTGGGTCAGCGTCAGCAGGCCGACGACGCCCGCGGCGCCGGCGGGCGAGCCGAACGCCGCCCACAGCGACTTGCGGTAGCCGGCCCGCAGCTCGGCCGCCCCGCCGTACATGCGGCAGGTGGCGACGTGGGTGCCGTCGGCCACCACACCTCGGCCGCCGGCGGCCTTGACCGCCCGCAGCAGCGCGAGGTCCTCCAGCACCTCGTCGCGCACGGCGCCGTGCCCGCCGGCGCGGCGGTAGGCGGCGGCGTCGACGGCGAGCAGCTGTCCGTTGGCGGCGCCGAGCGAGGGCCGGGCCGACCGCTCGGCGAGGCCGAGCGGCAGGGTGCTCAGCCACGACCACTGCAGCAGCGGCTGCACCAGCCGCTCGGACGGCGTCCCGGCTTGCTGGCGCGGGTAGGGGCACACCAGGTCGAGGCCGGTGGCGCGCAGCAGGTGGACCGTGGCGCTGACCGCCGCGGGGTCGAGCACCACGTCGGCGTCGACGAACAGCAGCACGTCGGCGTCGTCGGCCGCCGCGGCCAGCTGCGCGCACGCCCACGGCTTGCCGGCCCAGCCCGCGGGCGTCGGCGCCCCGGCCAGCACCTCGTCGGCGCCGGCCTCGCGAGCCAGCGCCGCCGTGCCGTCGCTCGAGCCGTCGTCCAGGACGACGACCCCCGCGTCGCCGTGGTGGCGCGCGGCGGCCACCAGGCTGCGCACGCACGCCCCGACCCGCGCGGCCTCGTCGCGCGCGGGCAGCAGCACGGCGACCGTGTCGCCGGTCGGGCCGGCATCGAGCCGTGGCACCCGCATCCGGCGCAGGTTGTCGAGCACCAGGCCGACGCTCGCGAGCGACAGCGCGGTGCCCGCGGCGGTCACGGCCGCCCCCGGGCTCACGGCCATCAGCCCCGTCCTCGCAGCCGTGCCAGCACCCGCCGCGCGAGCGGCACGCCCACCGTGCCCATGAGCACGCCGCCGACGGCGGCGACCCGCGGCCGGCCGAAGAACGCGGCGTGGGCCAGCACCGACGAGGCGTAGGTCCACAGGAACACCGCGCGGGGCTGGTCGTCGGTGCGTGCGTCGGCGGCGGGCGGCACCACCCGGTCGAGCACGGCGCCGAGCGCGGTGGCGACGACGAGCCAGCCGGCGAAGTTGGTGAGCGGGACGTCGTCCACCCCCGGCAGCGACGGGGTCGGCCGCTCCCAGGCCCAGTGGCCGGCGTCGACCATCTGCGGGTCGAGGAAGACGTCCCAGGTGGTCAGCGCCCAGCCGGCGAGCAGCGCGGTCGACGCCGGCCCGGCGCCGGGCCGCAGCGTGCGCGCCACGAGCAGCGCCGGGTAGGCCATCGATGTCCACGCCAGCGGCACCAGCGCCGGGACGCCGAGCACCTCGCGGCCGAGCGTGCCGCGGTAGGCGTAGCGGCCGAACGGGTAGCCGGTGGCCACGCCGACCGCCTCGGCCACCAGCGTGCCGCCGCCGCCGAGCGCCAGCAGGCCGAGCGCCGGGCCGGGCCCGCGGGTGACCGCGGCGTGGGCGAGCGAGGCGCCGGCGAGCAGCACCACGCTGGCGGTCGTCATCGCCGGGGTGCCGCCGCGGGTGAGCGGGAAGGCCATCTGGACGCCGATGCCGGCCGCGGCGGGCGCCCACACCGCGAGCCCGGCCGTGCGGGGGGTCACGGGCGCCGTCCGCGGTAGCTGCCCTCGACGCCGACGACGGCGAAGCGGGCGAACAGCTCCTCGGCGTACCACCGCTCCCCCGGCGTCTGCTCGACCACCCGCGCGTGGGCGGCGCCGGTGACGGCGAAGTCGCGCAGCGCGGCGGCGTCGCGCCACAGGCTGAAGGTGCCCTGCCAGCCCAGCGGCGCCTCGCCGACGCCGAGGGCGATCCGCAGCCCGTCGCGGTCGTGCAGGTCGGCCGACACGTCGGGCACCGCCCGCCAGAACCGCACCGCCCGCGAGGGCCGCAGCCGGGCACGCGTCACCGCGGCGACCGGGCCGTCGTGCCGTCCACCGCCGTCCGCGAACGGCTCGCGCCTCGACCACCGGCCGCGGCTGTGCTGGGGCCGCATCGTGACGACGAGCCGCTCGGGGGAGGCGTCGTCCCACGCCCGGACGACGGCGTGGTCGGCGAAGGCCTCCGCCTCGGCGGCGTCGGCGTGCGTGCTCAGCAGCGCCCAGTGGTGCAGGTCGGCGTCGCGCGGGCCGAACGTCTCGCCCGACCCGGTGCCCAGCACCTTCGCGAACGCGGGGCCGCCCCGGCGCAGCCGCGCCCGGCTCGTCGCCACGCGCAGCATGGCCGGCAGCGCGCGGCGCACCCGCCAGACCCGCAGCACCACGACCTGGCCCTCGGACGCCGTCACGCGGCGTCCCCGGCGAGGGCCCGACGCCGGGTGGCGCGCGCGTCGGGGTCGTCGGCCTCGGCGACCAGCAGCCAGCCGAGCAGCACCACGGTGTGCAGCACGAACAGCCACAGCCCCACCGCGACCACGGCACCGACGACGGTGAGCCCGGCGAACGGCAGGCCGACGTCGATGGGGATGGCCAGGAACAGCAGGAACCCCTGCAGGAACCCGGCCAGGAACGAGCCGATCGCCAGCCCGCCGAGCAGCGCGGCGGTCCACGACGTGCGGCCGGGCGCGACGGCGCGCAGCGCCCAGGCCAGCGGCAGCGCCAGGCCGAGCCAGGTGACGGTGAAGCCGACGACGACCCGCAGCAGCCAGTCGCCGACACCGCCGCCCCCGCCGTCGGGCGCCAGGCCGCGGGCCGCCTCGAGCACCGGCAGCGCGACGAGCCCGGCGACGACGAGCACGGCCAGCGACGGCAGGCTCAGCAGCCGCCCGCGCCAGCCGGTCCAGGTGTCGGGCGGCGCGTCGTCCCGGGGCCGCAGCGCCAGGCAGGCGCGACGCAGGCCCTCGCCGTAGAACGAGGCCGGCAACAGCAGCACGAGTGCACCGAGCAGCGACAGGTGGGTACCGGCGTCCACGAGGGCTCCGTAGGGCCGTCGTCCACCCATGTCCGGCGGCACGAGCACGGCGAGCGAGGCCCACCGGCGCTCGGCGGCCTCGTCGCCGTGGACCACCGAGGAGGACCACATCACCAGCAGCGCCCAGGGCACCACCGCGATGCCGCCGAAGTACGTGAGCCCGGCCGCGGCCGACGGCAGCGGCGCGCCGGCGAGGTCGCGGCGCACGCCGCCGACGACGAGCCGGGTGTGGCCGGCGAGGGTCGCGAGCGTGCTCACGGGGCGGTCCGGGCGGTCCGGGAGGGCTGGTGGGCCGTGGGCTCGCTGACGTACGCCGCGATGCTGGTCTTCGTCGTCGTCGCCGTGACGCCGCTCGAGCTGGTGCTGAGGGCGGGCGTGGCGCGGCGGGCCCGGCGCCTCGCGCTGACCGTCGTCTGCGCGGGCGTGCCGTTCGTCGTGTGGGACCTGCTCGCGGTGCACGCCGGCCACTGGACCTTCGGCCCCGACCGCATCCTCGGCTGGGTGCTGCCGGGCGGGCTGCCGGTCGAGGAGGTCTCGTTCTTCGTCGTCGTGCCGGTCGCCTCGGTGCTCTCGCTCGAGGCGGTGCGCCGGTTCTGGGGCTGGCGGGTCGGCGACGAGTCTGAGAGGGAGGCTCGTCGATGAGCCACACGACGGCGTCCCTGATCGGCGTCGCGGTCACGGTGGTGCTCGACCTGTGGGTGCTGCGCACCTGCCTGCTGCGGCGCCGCGCCTACTGGCTGTCGTACGGCATCGTGCTGTTCTTCCAGCTGCTCACCAACGAGTGGCTGACCTCGCAGGGCGTCTTCCGCTACGACCCCGACGCCATCCTCGGCTGGCGCATCGGCCACGCCCCGGTCGAGGACCTCCTGTTCGGCTTCGCGCTGGTGACGCAGTCGATGGTGTGGTGGGTGTGGTGGGGACGCCGCGGCGTGCAGCCGGTGGACGACGACCCGCCGCCCCCGGTCGTCGAGCGGATCCGGGCGCGCCGCGGTCACGGCCAGACCCGCGAGCGGTAGGTCGGGTCGGGGCCGGTGATGCGCTCGGCGGCGAGCCGCCCCGAGACGAGCACCATCGGGACGCCGACGCCGGGCGTCGTGCCGGAGCCGGCGAGCGCGACGTTCTCGCCCCACAGGTTGCGCGGGCGGAACGGGCCGGTCTGGCGGAAGGTGTGCGCCATCGCGAACGGCGTCCCCTTCTCCATGCCGCGCGCCTGCCACTCCAGCGGCGTGGTGACGTCATCGACCTCGATCGCCTCGGCGAAGCCCGGCCAGCCGCGCGCGTCGAGCGTGGCCAGCACGTGGTCGCGGTAGGCGGGGGCCTCGCGCGCCCAGTCGACCTCGCCGTCGAGGTGCGGGGTCGGGAACAGCACCGAGTACGTGTGGCCGCCCTCGGGCGCCAGCGACGGGTCGAGGCGGGTGGGGGCGGTGACCAGGAACGACGGGTCCGACATCAGCCGACCGCCGGTCAGCTCGTCGAAGGTGCCCTCCCACGCCTGCCCGAAGTCGATGGTGTGCAGCGGGCCCGGCGAGCCGTCGGGGTCGGCGTACGGCTCGCGCGAGCCGGCCAGCATCAGCCAGCACGACGGCGAGTACGTCGGCCTCACCACCCGCCGCACCGGGGCGCCGAGCAGGTCGCGTCGGGCCACCGGCAGGTCGGCGGTGAGCACGAACGCGTCGCCCTCGATGCGCTCGCCGGACGTCGTCCGCAGCGCCAGCGCGCGGCGTCCGCGCCGCTCGACCCGGCTCACCGTCGTGCCGTAGCGGAAGTCGACCCCGGCCTTCTCGGCCGCACCGGCCAGGCCCCGCACCAGCGCGTGCATGCCGCCGCGGGCGAACCAGACGCCGGCGACGACGTCCATGTAGCTGATGACGCCGTAGAGGGCGAGCGCGTCCTGCGGGGCGACGCCGGCGTAGAGCGACTGGAAGGTGAAGGCGCGGCGCAGCCGCTCGTCGGGCAGGTGGCGCGCGGCCGTCGGGCCGAGCCTGCGGAAGCCGCCCATGGCCGCCAGGCGGGCGAGGTCGGGCACCATCACCGACCACGGGCCGTCCATGTTGCGGTCGATGAAGTGCCGCGCCTGCAGCTGGTAGAGGCGGGTGACGTGGTCGACGTAGCCGCGGTAGGACGCCGCCGCCTCGCCCCCCATCACCTCGCGCACGTGCTGCTCCATGCGCGGCTGGTCGTGGAAGAGCGAGAGCTCGGTGCCGTCGTGGAAGCGGGCGCGGTAGCCGGGCTCGACCGGCACCAGGTCGACCCAGTCGGCCGTGGTCTCGCCGACGGCGGCGAAGGCGTCGTCGACCAGGCCCGGCATGGTCAGCACCGACGGGCCGGTGTCGAAGACGTAGCCGTCGCGGCGCAGCACGCCGGCGCGGCCGCCGGGCTCGTCGTCGCGCTCGACGACGGTGACCTGACGCCCGGCGCCGGCCAGCCGCAGCGCGGCCGAGAGCCCGGAGAGGCCGGCGCCGACGACGACCACGTGGTCGGTCGGCCCTGTCACGGTGCGCATCAGGCGAGCCGCCACGCGCAGGCCGAGGCCGCCGAGGCCAGCGCGGCTCGCACCGGCTGCGGCACGTCGAGGCCGGCCAGCCGGCGGTGGGCGCGCGCCACCAGCTCGTCGATGCGCTGCTCGACCTCGCGGACGGCACCGGTCTCGACCAGCACCTGGCGCAGCCGGCCCAGGCGGTCGGCGTCCAGGTGCGCGTCGCCGACGTCGCGGTGCAGCAGGCGCTGCTGGACGGCGTCCGCCCGCCGCTCGGCCAGCGCCACCAGCAGCGTGCGCTTGCCCTCGCGCAGGTCCTCCCCCGACGGCTTGCCGGTCAGGTCGGGGTCGCCGAAGACCCCGAGCAGGTCGTCGCGCAGCTGGAACGCCTCGCCGACGTCGAGCCCGAAGGCCGAGTAGCCCTCGCGCAGCGCGGCCGGCGCACCGCCCAGCGCGGCACCGAGCAGCAGCGGCTGCTCGACGGTGTACTTCGCGCTCTTGTACGTCGTCACCCGGCGCAGCACGTCGAGGCGCGAGCCGCGGCGCTGCTGCTCGAGCAGGTCGAGGTACTGCCCGGCCATCACCTCGGTGCGCAGGTCGTCCCAGACGCGTCGGGTCGCCTCGACGCGCGACGGCTCGAGCTGGCGCAGCGCGTCGCTGACGAGCGCGTCGGCCCAGGTCAGGCACAGGTCGCCGACGAGCGTGGCCACGGCCGAGCCGAAGTCGGCGGCGCGGCCCTCGAAGCCGCGACGGCGGTGCTCGCGCTCGAAGACGCGGTGCACGGTCGGCCGCCCGCGACGCAGGCCGCTGCGGTCCATGACGTCGTCGTGCACCAGCGCCGCGAGGTGGAACAGCTCGAGGCCGGCCGCGACGCCGACGACGGCGTCGTCCGGCTCGACCGACCGGCTCGCGGCTCCCCGCCAGCCCCACACCACCAGGGCAGCCCGGATCCGCTTGCCGCCGCCGGCGGCCTCGCGGGCGGCGCGCAGCACCGGCTCGAGCTCGTCGCTCACCGCGGTGACGGTGCGTCCGCGTCGCTCGATCGTCTCGAGCACCAGCCGGTCGACCCGCGCCGTGGTGGCGGCGTCGACCAGGCGGCCCTCCTGCAGCGGGGCGTGGGCGACCTCGCGCCCCTCGACGGCACGGTGCGTGGTCAAACGGTGGCTCCCTCGTCGGTGACGAGGCCCGGTACCCACCCGTCCGGGTCGCGGACGGCGTCGCCCGGGTGACCCGGGCCACCGACGTCGGGCTAGCGGCAGATGACGGTGTCGCTGGCGATGTAGTCGGTGTGGAAGGTCTCGCGCTTGACGACCTCGGCCTCGCCGTGGCGCCGGAAGATGCGCGTGACGTCGACCTGGAAGCCGCTGTAGCCGGTGTTCGGCACGCAGTTGGGCGTGTCGAGCCGGCGGGTGCCGGGGCTGACGTAGGCGTAGCGCTCGGAGGTCTCGTCGTCGATGTCCCACACCTTGGTGGAGTACATCGAGACGCGCACCGAGCCCGCGGACGACGGCGTGCTGTCGACGAACTCGGTGCCGATGAGGATGCCGTGGTCGGTGTCGTTCTGGAACCGCAGGTCGACCGTCGGCCAGGCGACGGTGGCCTCGCGGCCCTCGGGGTAGCGGTCGATGAAGACCGAGTGCGGCTTGTGCTCGATGTCCTTCAGGCCGGCGTAGAAGGCGGCGTTGAAGGTGGTGGTGGCCATCTGCGAGACGCCGCCGCCGTAGTCCTCGACGAAGATGCCGTTCTGGATGATCGTGCCGATCGCGAACCCGTTCTCGGCCGTGCGCTCTCCGACGATGTCGTTGAGCGAGAACACCTCGCCGGGCATGAGCAGCGTGCCGTCGACGATCTCGGCGGCCCGGCCGATGTTGGTGTTGCGGTACTCGGCGTAGGGGAACTCGGTCACGAAGGTCGAGACCCGCCGCTTCACGCCGAGGGCGCGGGCGTCCTTGGTGGTGAACTCGGGCTGCTCGACGGTGCCCTCGACGTCGGCGGTGCGCTCGCCGTCGGGGGCGGTGACGACCTGCTCGAACGCGGCGACCACGTCGGCCGGCTGGAAGCTGATGCCGGGCTTGGCCTTGATGACCTTCGGCTTGCCGTCGACCAGCTCGATGCGGGCGTCGACCGGCTCGCCGGCGCCGGCGGTGGCGCCCTCGACCAGCTCGACGACGGCCGCGTCGTCGACGACGAGCTCGAGCGCGCCGTCGCGCGGCTCGAACGACAGCGCCCCGGCGTACTGGCGCGGCCGCAGCCGCACGGTCGAGCCGCCGAAGCGCAGCCGCACCGGGGCCGCGAGCGCGGGCTCGGCCAGGTCGCTGACGGCGGCCTCGACCTCGTCGGTGCCGATCTCGGGCTCGAGCTCGGTGATCGCCAGCTCGGCGGTGCCGCCGCCGACGAGGGCGTCGACGAGGGCCTCGCGGGCGACGTCCAGGTCGATGCCGCGGCCGGGCACCGGGTCGTCGACGACGACCCGCGTGCCCTGCAGGCGGACGGCGCCGTCGACCGGCTCGTCGCCGACGTCGCCCTGCAGCTGCGCGACGGCCTCGGCGAGGCGCTCCTCGTCGACCCGGACGACGGGCTCGACCGACTCGTCGCCGACGTACCAGCCCCACAGGCGCGTCGGGCTCCACGAGGAGCCGGCGTCGGTGGCGGCCACGGTGGCGGCGTGGTCGAAGGAGAGCCCGGCCTCGGCCGGGTCGAGGGTGGAGGTGCGGTCGCCGAGGCGCACCTCGACGGGGGTGCGCTCGCGCTCGGCGAGCGCGTCGTCGAGGGTGCTGCGGGCGTCGCCGGGGGCGAGTCCGCCGATGTCGACGCCGGCGACCGTCGTGCCGCGCGGCACCTTGTCTCCGGCGACGGCGTAGCCGGCGACGTAGAGCCCGGCGACGAGGACGACGAGCACCGACCCCACGACCAGGAGGACGCGGCGGCCGCGGCCGGGCCGGGTGCTCGAGGAGGGGCTCACCGGCGCAGTCTACGAAGCGCCGGCGTCCTCACCCACTTCCGGCCGCACCGTGACGACGGCCGCGACGAGGGTCACCAGGCCGAGCGCCATCAGCGCGTAGCCGCGCACGTCGGCGGCGATGAGGTAGCCGCCCGAGGCCTGCGGCAGCAGGGTGTAGCCCAGGACGGCGACCCAGCCCAGCGCGAACGGCAGCCGTGTGCTCCAGCCGGGCGGCAGCGCCCACGCCCCGGCGAGGGTGGCCACGACGCCGAGCCCGAAGCCGAGCCACAGGCCGTGGGTGAGCACGGCGGCGGCCCCGACGACGGCGCCGGCCAGCAGCAGCCCGACGGCCCTGACCGGCGCGACCCACCCCAGGGTCAGACCCCCGCGAAGAGGTCGGTCTCGAGGCCGTCGTCCCCGACCGGGCCCTGCGTGCCCTTGGCGAGGCGGAAGTACTCGATGCCCCAGGCGGTCGAACCGACGTTGTTCGACAGCGCGAAGAACGGGCCGTCGGTGGTGATCTGGGTGGCGTGCGCCCGCAGCGCTGCCATCTTCTGCTCGTGGTGGTCCTGCGCGTCGACCGCGGCGGCGAGGTCCTCGTCGGCGCACACGAACGGCGGCAGCGGGCCCTCGGGGTCCATGCCCTGGAACGAGGTGGTGTCGCCGGCCGCGCGCAGCGTCCGCAGCCCCTCGCGCATGCGGGTCGCCGACATCGCGCCCCAGTAGATCTTCGCGACGTCCCAGGCCTCGCCGAGGTCGTGGCGGTACGACGGGACGGCGGCCAGCGCGGCGCCGTAGGTGGCGACGCGGTGGGCCTGGATGTGGTCGGGGTGGCCGTAGCCGCCGAACTGGTCGTAGGTGACGAGCACCTGCGGGCGCACCTCGCGGATGATCGCGACGAGGTGGTCGGCGGCCTCGGTGAGGTCGGCGTGCCAGAACGCGGCCTCCCCCACCTCGTCGGCGGCGATCGCGTGGCCGTCGGGGTGCCACTGCATGCCGCTGTCGTGGTAGCGGCCGAAGCCGCCGAGGTAGCGGTGGTCGGTGACGCCGAGCGCCTTCATCGCCTCGGCCAGCTCGCCGCGGCGGTGCTCGCCCAGCCCGCCGTCGCGGTCGGCGGCCAGGTGCTCGAGCTCGGGCACGAGGATCTCGCCCATCTCGCCGCCCGTGCAGGTCACCAGCGTCACGCCCCGGCCCTCGGCGACGTACTTCGCCATCGTCGCGCCCTGCCCGATCGACTCGTCGTCGGGGTGGGCGTGCACCAGCAGCAGCCGGTGGGCCGGCGTCTCACTCATGTCTCGAAGCGTAATAACGCAGTCATGCGCTCCCGCACCGCCTCCCTCGCCGGCCTCGGTCTCGCCCTGACCCTCGCGGGCCTCACCGGCTGCAGCGGGGACGACGGGGACGACGACTCCGGGAGCGGCGGCCGCCTCGGCGAGGCGCGCGCGGCGCTCCCGGCCACGACGTCGAACCTGGAGTTCATCGACCGGGCGGCGTCGGCCGAGCGGGCCGGCATCGGCGGTGACGTGACCATCGACGAGTACCTGGCGGCGACCAGCACCACCCGGCTGGCGAGCTCGCCGCTCGCGCAGACGATCTTCGTCGCCGACGACGCGGGGGTCGAGCTCGACGAACGCGACGTGGTGTGGTCGGCGACCGCGACCTACGGCAGCGACGACGAGGGTGGCGGCACCGTGACCGTCTTCCGCGTCGACGAGGAGGTCGACCTCGGGGCGGTGGTAGCCGAGCTGGAGGACGGCGGGCTCGCGGCCGAGGACACCGACGGTCGCGTGCGGCTCGTCGGCGAGCCGTCCGAGGTCGTCGACACCGCAGACGGCTACACCGCGATCGCCGGCGGCTACCCGACCTCGTTCTTCGACGTCACGATCGACGAGGACGCCGGGCTCGTCGTCGTCGGGTCCGGTGCGGCCGACGTGTTCGAGGTCGTGGACGGCGACGCCCCCGGGCTCGACGACGGCCCGCTGGCCGAGCTGCTCGACGACCTCGGGTCCGACGAGGCCGAGCAGGTGGTGGGCTTCGCACCGCCGGACTGCGGGGCGGTGCTCGGCGCCAGGGCCACGGAGGAGCAGCTGGCGCAGCTCGAGGCCGACGCCCCCGACTTCGGCCAGCCGGTCGCCACGCTGCTCGCCGAGGGCCCGGCCGGCCAGCAGGCCCTGCTGCGGATGGCCGACGACGAGGCCGCGGCCGCCGACGTCCCCGTGCGAGAGGCCTATCTCGCCGAGGGGACGCTGGCGGCGACACGGCAGCCGGTGGCCGACGTCCTGGACGTCGCCTCGGTGACCCAGGACGGCAACACGGTCGTCGTCGAGGCCGCCGTCCCCGACGGCGTCCCGCTCGACACCTTCGAGCAGCTGGCGTTGACCGCGGACGGCCCGTTCGCCTGCTACTGACGGTGTCGATCCGGCGTTTCTCGGGGGCGTCGTGACGGAATGACTGCGCCATGAGGATCCCGCCCGCTCTCGCCGCGCTCGCGCTCACGCTCGCGGCCCTCGTCGGCTGCAGCGACGACGGGGACGGTGCCGACGTCGACCCGGGTGGCGACCACCTGGCGGAGGCGGCCGACGTCCTGCCCTCCGACTCGACGCTCGTGGAGTTCGTCGACCGGGCGGCGTCGGCCGAGCGCGCCGGGGTCGGCGGCACCGAGGTCCCGGTCGACGACTACGTGGCCGCGCTGCGGAGCGACGACGTCGCCGGGAGCCCCCTCGCCACGACGCTGGTGACCGCCGACGAGGCGGGTGTCGCGCTCGACGAGCGCGGGGTGGAGTGGTCGGCGGCCGTAACCCTCGGCACCGGCAGCGGCCGCGCGGCGACGGTCGTCTCGGTGGCCGACGACGTCGACCTCGACGCAATGGTCGCCGAGCTCGAGGAGGCCGGACTGGCCCGGGAGGAAGCGGACGGTCGCACGCATCTGACGGGCCTGGCCAGCGACCTCGTCGACGTCAGCACCGGCACCATCGCCGGCGGCTACCCGGCCGGCTTCTACGACGTCACCGTCGACCCCGACGCACGACTGGTCGTCACCGGCGACGACGCGAGCGAGGTGTTCCGCACCGTCGACGGCGACACGTCGAGCCTCGCCGACGGGCCCCTCGGCGACCTCCTCGACGGTGTGGAGGGCAACGACCGGGTGCGGCTCGAGGCGCTGCCCGACTGCACGAGGGCGCTGCTGGGCGGACGGGTGACGCCGGAGCAGCTCGAGCGGATCGAGCAGGAGGCACCCGCGTTCCAGAGGCCGCTCCAGACGCTGCTGGCCCAGGGCGACGGCGACCCCCAGGTACGTCTGCTCATGGCCGACGACGACGTGGCGGCCGCCGACGTCGAGGTGCGGCAGACCTTCCTCGACGAGGGCACGCTGCTGAGCTCCGGGGAGCCGATCGCCGACGTCCTCAGCGGCACGGTGACCCAGGACGGCAACGAGGTCGTGGTCGACGTGTCCTTGGCCGACGACGCACCGGCCTTCCTGCTCGACCGGCTGGCGTTGACCGCGGACGGCCCGTTCGCCTGCTACTGACCTACGACGGCCGCACCGGCAGCCGGTCGCGCAGCTCGGCCAGGAACGGGCGGTCGGGCTCGAGCCAGTCGACGTCGTCCAGCTCGTCGGCGGCGAGCCAGCGCAGCCGGTCGTGCTCGGCGGGGCGCGGCGTCCAGTGCTCGACGGTGACCGTGGCGACGCGCAGCTCGTGGGTCTCGCGGATCGGCACCGTGGCGTCGAGCCAGCCGGTCACGACGGCGTCGACGCCGAGCTCCTCGGCGAGCTCGCGCACCAGCGCGGCGGCGGGGTCCTCGTCCGGCTCGACTTTGCCGCCGGGCAGCTCCCAGCGGCCCGCAGCCTCGGGCGGGCGGGTACGGCGGCAGGCCAGCAGGCGACCGCCGCGCACGACCGCCGCCCCCACCACGAGTCGCCGCTCCCCCACCGGCGCGAGGATAGGCGCGTGAGCGACGGCACCGACCACCGAGACCTGGCCCTGCAGCGCGTGGACGACGCCGACGAGGCCGTCGAGGCGCTGGCCGCGGCGAACGGCGGCCGGGTGGCGCTCGACGACCTGCTCGCTGGGCTCGACCGGCGGGTGCGGCGCTCGCGACGGGTGCCGGGGCGCGCCGTCCACGAGGCGTGGCGCCTCGCCGGTCACGAGCAGCTGACGCTGCGCTGGTGGCCGCAGGGCGTGACGACCTCGGCCGACGCGCACGACGAGGCGCTCGGCGCGCGGCGGGTCGCGATGGTCTCGTCGTACGCGAAGAAGCTGCCGATCCACCGCGACCGCCAGGGCTCGCGGCTGACCGTCCTCGACCTCGACGCGGGACGCGCCGGCCACGTGCTGCTGGTGAGGGCCACCGCGGACGGCGGCGTCGAGCCGCTGCACGTGCACGCGGGCGGGCTGGTGTGGCACCGCGGCCACCTGCACGTCGCGGCCACGGGCAAGGGGCTGTTCACGTTCCGGCTCGCGGACGTCGTCCGGCTGGCCGACCCGCGCGCCGCCTTCGGCTACCGGCTGGTGCTGCCGGTGGCGTGGCAGTACCGGGCGCGCACGGCGGAGGGCGTCGAGCGGTTCCGCTACTCGTTCCTGGGCCTCGACCACGGCTCGGCCGGCGGGCCGTCGTTGCTCGCCGGCGAGTACACCAACGCGGCCGCGCGCACCCGCCGGCTGGCGCGACTGCCGCTCGACCCCATCACCGGCCTGCCCACCGGGGACGTCGAGCTGATCGGCTCCGGCCCGCTGCGCATGCAGGGCGTCGCCGCCGCCGGTGGCCGCGTGTTCACCTCGGTCTCCCAGGGCCGCACCACCCGCGGCTCGGTCTTCGCCGACGACGTCGAGCACCCCCACGCCACCCCCATGGGCAACGAGGACCTCGCCCACTCCCCCGCCGACGACCTCCTCTGGGGCGTCAGCGAGCACCCCACCGCCCGCTGGCTGTTCACCATGCGCCGCAGCTACTTCGACTGACGGGTACCCACCGCTGGTCGAGCAGGCCGAGCACCTGCGCGAGGCCGTCGTCGAGACCCCGGGAAGTCAACGCAATCGCGCCCGCACGGACCCTGAGCTTGTCGAACCAGGGCCGGTGGTCTCGAGGCTCGTCACCGGGGCTCCTCGCACCTCGACCATCGTCGGGCGCCTTCGCGGTGGTCGAGGTGCGAGGCCGGCCACGGCCGAGCCTCGAGACCCCCCACGGTCAACACGAACGCACCCCCACGGACCCTGAGCTTGTCGAAGGGACGTCGTGCGCGAACCTACGCGTGTATCTCCGGTGGTCGAGGTGCGAGGCCGGCCACGGCCGAGCCTCGAGACCCCCCACCGTCAACGGCAACGCACCCCCACGGACCCTGAGCTTGTCGAAGGGACGTGGTGCGCAAACGCCCACGTGGATCTCCGGTGGTCGAGGTGCGAGGCCGGCCACGGCCGAGCCTCGAGACCCCGCAGGGTCAACGCGAACGTGACGCACGGGGCATGCCGGTAGCCCCGCGGTGGGCGGGGTGTGGGGCGGTCAGGGTCGTCGGCGGCGGTCGACGAGGTGGGTGCGGCCGGTGGGGCTGATCCACTCGTACAGGCCGGGCTCGAGCATCCGGTAGCGCCAGCGGCTGTGGGTCTTCGCGCGGTGGTGCCGGCGGCAGAGCGGGGCGAGGTTGGACGTCGAGGTCGGTCCGCCGGCCTCGTGAGGGTGGATGTGGTCGAGGTCGACCCGTCGTCTGGTGCAGCGCGGGAAGACGCAGTGCCGATCGCGCAAGGTCACGTGCTCGATGACGGTCGGGCTGGGGCGGTAGGCGTCGCTGGACGTCTCGACGTTCAGGTCGACGACCGGTCGCACGGTGACCTTCGTGCCGGCGGCTGCGCACCACGCCTTGATCTGCTCGATGAGCACAGGGGTCTGTGTGTTGTCGAGGACGCCGACGTCGGTGCCGTCGAGGTGCGCGTACAGCGTGACGCCGCGTCCCGACCCGGGCTCGGTGTCGAGGTCGAGGGCCAGCTGTGCGCGGGCCATCTCGCCGAGGGCCTGGGAGCGGCGGACGTCGAGGGTCTGGGTCGAGCCGAGGTCGGCGGACTGCTGCGCACCGGCGCGGACGGCGGCCTCGAGGTCGATCGCGTCGGCGACGTCGAGGGTGGCGGCGATCTCGACGGTGCCGTTGATCGGGACGTCGAGCCCGTTCAAGCGGATGTCGACGCCCCGTCGCTCGGCGGCCTCGACCCGGCGCCGCTCGGCTTCCTCGGGGTCGAACCGGGCCATGGCACCGGCCGTGGTCCGTTCGATCTGGGCGAGGGAGAGGTCGTGGGCGAACGGCGCCAGGGCGTGGTCGACGAACGCGGCGCCGACCTTGCTGAGGATCACGGTGTGCTCGGCGACGCGGAAGGCCCGCCACACCGGAACCTCCATATCGAGGACCCGGCGGTATAGGCGGGGCAGGCGGTGGCGCAGCTCGAGGGCGTGACCGAGGTAGCGGAGTCCGGAGTCGGTGGAGACGCCCATGACCGCGGCCAGGTCGAGGGCCGCCCATTCGCCGACCACCGGCGCACCCGGGCCGGCGACCTCGAGGCCGGGCTCGGCCAGGGTGTTAGTGATGTAGTCGGCGTCGGTGGTGGTGTGGTCGGCCGCCCAGGCCAGCACGGCGCGGAGCTTGGCGACGTCCACCCGGGCCTGCTCGGCCACCACGGACTCGACCGCGTCGAGCAGCGGGTCGCTGCTCACGCGGGGTGTCTGGGTGGTGGTCGGCATAGGCCGATCCTACCGTCGACCACTGACAACCGCTAATGTGTTCGATGACCTGTGGAGAACGTCGAAGTGCCCCTCGACAGGCTCAGGGTCCGTGGGGTCGGGCTGGGCTTCGACGGGCCGGCGGTCTCGAGGCTCGTCGCCAGGGCTCCTCGCACCTCGACCATCGTGAAGGCCTGCGCAATTCTCGCGCGAACGCGCGCCGACGGACCCTGAGCTCGTCGGAGGGACGTCGTGCGCGGACGTCTGCGTGGAGGGCCGGTGGTTTCGACGACGCTCGCGCAGACGCTCGCTGCTCAACCACCGGTGTGGGCCCTTCGACAGGCTCAGGGTCCGTGGCGTCGGGCTGGCCTCAACGGGCCGGTGGTTTCGACGACGCTCGCTGGGGCCTGCTGCTCAACCACCGGCGGGGGCCCTTCGACAGGCTCAGGGTCCGTGTGGGTGGGCCGGCGTCGAACGGCCGGTCAGCGCGGGAGGCGGGCGAGCTGGCGGGACTGGGCGACGAGGCGGCCGGCGGCGTCCCAGACCTCGCAGTCCTCCTCGAACAGCCCGCCGGCCATGTTGCGGGTGCGGTGGGTGACGAGCAGCCAGCCGGGGGCGGGGCGGGCGCGCACGTGGGCGGTTAGCTCGAGCGTGGGGGCCCAGCCCATCGCGCCGAAGGTGAAGGTCACCGGCGGCAGGGCGTCGACGGCGAGCAGGAGCGCGAGCGGGTCGGGCTCGCGCTCGTCCTCGAGCCGGAACCACGCGGTCAGCACGCCGGAGTCGTCGGGCCGCCCGCGGGCCCAGCCCAGCGCGGCCGGGTCGAAGCGCAGGTCGAAGCGCCGCAGCAGCGGCGAGGCGTCCAGGAACTCCTCGGGCGTGGCGTCGCGGTGCGAGACGCACTCCTCGGGCGGCGGCAGGTCGGGGCGCACCGCCGTCGTGCGGACGTCGTCCGCCTGCCTGCCGAGGTCGCCGAACGTGGCGAGCACGCTGAGCCGGGCGACGCCGTCCTGGCTCACGTCGGCGGCGGCGGTGGCGGTGCTGCCGCCCTCGCGCAGCACCCGCACGTCGACGTCGGCGGGGCCGGGCCGGCTGGCGGAGAGGTAGTAGGCGCTGAGGGCGACGGGGTCGGGCCGGTCGGCGAGCTCGGCGCCGAGCGCCTGTGCGGCGACGGCGAGCAGGTAGCCGCCGTTGACGCCGCCGCCGACGACCCAGCCGGCGTCGAGCCCGGCCCGGTAGGCGCCGTCCTGGCCGGTCACGGCGGTGGCGCGGTCGAGCACGGAGGTCACGCCACGCAGGCTAGGCCACGGCGATTCGGGTCCGCGGCGGCGTCCGGTCGGCCACACTGGGGCGCCCCCACTCCCCCGAAGAGACGTCGATGCCCGAGGCCACCAGCCGCACCCCGACCTGGGTGCTGGCCGCGCTGACCGCGCTCGCGGTCGTCACCTGCGCGACCACCGACGCCCTGCCCGACGCGGTGACCAACGTGCTGATCATCGTGGTCAACGCCGGCGCGGCGTCGTGGGCGTGGCTCGGCTCGCGCCGCCACGGCGGGCTGCGCCGCCTCGTCTCCACCACGCTCGCGATCGCGCTCGCCGCCAACGCGCTGGGCGACCTCGTCTACTTCGTCGACGCGGTGAGGCGCGACGTCCCCGACGCGTCACCGGCCGACGTCCCCTACCTGCTCGCCGTCGCGCTGCTCGGCCTCGGGCTGTTCTTCGGCTCGGCCAACGCCAGCGGCCGCCTCATCGACCTCGACTCGGTGGTCGACGCGCTCACCGTCGCGGTGATGTCGGTGCTGGTCGTCTGGGAGGTGCAGCTGCGCCTCGGCGGCACGGCGGGCCCGACCGACCTCGGCACGCTCGTGCTCTCCGCCTACCCCGTGCTGGACGCCGTCGCGCTCGGCCTGCTCGTGCGGGTCGGGCTCAGCCCGCGGCGGCGCAGCGAGATCGGCGGCGCCTGGCTGATCGCCGGCCTCGCCTGCTGGATGGGCGCCGACCTCGCCTCGCTGCTCGACCTGGTGTCCGACCTCGACGACCGCTGGACCAACCTCGGCTGGACCCTCGGCGGCGCCCTCATCGCGCGCGCCAACTGGTCGACCGTCCGCGCCGTCGCCCCCGTCACCGGGGCGGCGCGCTCGGCCACCGGGCAGGTGCTGGTGGCGATCATCCCGCTGGCCACGCCGACCGTGCTGCTCCTGCTGCCGACCGGCGACGAGCCGGTGGCACGGCGGGTGATCCTCGCCGGCACCGTCGCACTGGTCGCGCTCGCGGTCACGCGCACCGTGCGGGTGCTGCACGCGATGGACCGGGCCCGCGCCGACGTCGAGGCCGCCCGCGACGACGCGGTGGCGGCGTCCCAGGCGAAGTCGGAGTTCCTGGCCACGATGAGCCACGAGATCCGCACACCGATGAACGGCGTCCTCGGCCTCAACGCGTTGCTGCTCACCAGCGACCTCGACGACCGTCAGCGCCGGTGGGCCGAGGGCGTCGACGGCGCCGGCAAGGCCCTGCTGTCGATCCTCAACGACGTCCTCGACTTCGCCAAGATCGAGGCCGGCCGCATCGAGGTCGAGACGGTCGAGCTGGACGTCGCCCGCGTGCTGCGCGACGTCGCCGACATCGTGGTCGACCCCGAGCGCGCCGGCGAGGTGCGGGTGCGCGTCGACGCCGACGCCCCGCCGGGGCTGCGCGGCGACCCGTGGCGGCTGCGCCAGGTGCTGCTCAACCTGGCCGCGAACGCGGTGAAGTTCACGCCGCGCGGCGAGGTCGGCATCTCCGCCCGGACCGAGGGGTCCGACCTCGACCCGCCGGACGTCGTCCGGGTGCGCTTCGAGGTCACCGACACCGGCATCGGCATCGAGCCCGACGACCTGCGCCGCATCTTCGAGCCCTTCGCGCAGGCCGACGCCTCGACGACGCGCGAGTTCGGCGGCACCGGCCTGGGCCTGTCGATCAGCCAGCGGCTGGTGACGGCGATGGGCGGAGAGCTGCGGGCCGAGAGCACCCCCGGCACGGGCAGCCGGTTCTGGTTCGTGCTGCCGCTCGGCCGCGAGGTCGCGACCCGCGTGCTGCTGCTCGAGGACGGCGAGGTGAGCCAGCTGGTCGCCGAGGGCGTGCTGCGCCACCTGGGCTACGAGGTGCTCACCGAGGCCGACGGGGCCAGGCCGGGTGACGCCGACGTCGTCCTGGCCGACCTCGACCGGGTGCCGGCCGACGCCGACGGCACGCCCGTCGTGGTCACCTCGGCCGACGTCGTCCCACCGCCCGACGGCGTGGCCGCGCTGGTGCGCAAGCCGCTGCGACCGGACGACGTCGCCGTCGCCCTCGACCGCGCGCTCGGCGCGGGGAGGACGGCGACGTAGTCACCGGCCCGGCGGCGTCGTGTGATGCTGCCCGGGTGCTGTGGTTCCTCGGCGTGCTGACGGGCGTCTCCGGCCTGTGGTGCGCGCTGGCCGTCTGGCTGCTCGTCGCCTCACGCGTCGGCGACCCGGGCGACGACCCGCACGGCTACGCCGCGATCGCCTCGGTGCTGATGCTCGTGGTCGGCCTGCCGGTGCTGCTCGGCGCCGCGCCGCCGTTCGTGCGGCGGCTGCGGCGCCGTCGCCGCGGAGGTCAGTGACCGGCGGTCTGGTTGCCGGACGACGCCTCGGCCGCCGACGGCGAGTCGACCGGACCGGCCGGCTCGGTGTCCTGAGCGGCCGCGGCCAGCTCGGCCTCCTCACGCTTCTTGGAGGCGATCAGGCTGGTGACCGTGGTGATGGCCAGGACGCCGACGACCACGACGAGCGAGGTGACGTTGCCGATCTCGGGCACCGACGTCCAGTTCAGGTGCGCCCAGTGCAGCACCAGCTTGACGCCGATGAAGCCCAGGATGATCGACAGGCCGTAGCTCAGGTGCACCAGCTTGGTGAGCAGGCCCTGGATGACGAAGTACAGGGCGCGCAGGCCGAGCAGGGCGAAGGCGTTGGTGGCGAAGACGAGGTAGGGGTCCTCGGTGATGCCGTAGACGGCGGGCACGGAGTCGACGGCGAAGACGATGTCGGTCATGAACACCGCGACGACGACGAGCGCGAGCGGGGTGAGGGCGCGGCGTCCGTTCTGGCGCACCGTCATCTTCGGGCCGTGGTAGTCGTCGGTGACCGGCATCAGGCGACGCATCAGCTTGACCGAGCGCATGGTCGAGGGGTCCTTCTCGTGCTCCTCGTCGCCCTTCACGGCGTCCTTGAGCAGCTTGGCGCCGGTGAGCAGCAGGATCGCGCCGAAGAGCAGGAAGACCCAGTTGAACGCGCTGAGCGCGGCGGCGCCGACGGCGATGAAGATGCCGCGCAGCACGAGCGCGCCGATGATGCCGTAGAGCAGCACCCGCTGCTGCAGCGCGGCCGGAACGGCGAAGGCGCTGAGCAGGAGCATGAAGACGAACAGGTTGTCGACGCTCAGGCTCTTCTCGACGAGGTAGCCGGTGTAGTAGTCGACGCTGGTGGTGCCGCCCCACTGCGACCACACGTAGAGGCCGAAGGCGAGCGGCAGGGCGACGTAGAAGATCGACCACGCCGCGGCCTCCTTCATCGAGACCTCGTGCGGCTTGCGCGTGGCGATGAAGTCGACGACGAGCAGCGCGATGACGGCGCCGATGGTGACCGCCCACAGCGTGGGCGTGCCGATCGTCTCGATGGCGAGCGGCGAGAGAGGGGTGGGCAAGGACATGACGGACTCCTCGAGTGTCAACTCGAGGTCTCCCTCACCCGCGGCGGCCGAACGGTGCCGTTGGCTCAAGCCCGGGGAGCCGATGGCGACTCCGTACTGACCGGGACGAGACTTATGAGGTACTCCCCTCGTGCCTCAGTGTAGTGGGCGCGTTCAAGCCCTAGGGGTGAGAAGCCTGGACGCCGTCCCGCGCGCGTGCTAGCCGCGGCCGCAGACCCGCGTCATCTCGGCGAGGTAGTCGGCGTAGGGGTCGAGGCCGGCGGCGCGGCGGCGCTGCTCGAGGCCGGCGCGGTCGCGGATCGGTGTGGCCGGTCGTGGCCCGGCGCGGGCGCACCCGACCTGCGTGCCGTAGCGCTGGGGACGGCCCTGCCCCACGTTCACGCGGTCCTCGAGATAGGCGAGGTTGCCGGGCGAGGCGTTGCCCTCGGCGACCTCGGCGCGCAGCAGCTCGAGCGCCTCGGCCTGGAAGGCGGGGTCGAGGTCGGAGTGCTGCGCGATGGCCCACGCGGCGGTCTCGGCCTTGCCTCCCACCAGGTCCCAGCCGGGCCAGCCGTACTGGTCGAGGATCTCCTTGAGCCGCTCGGTGCGGTCGACGTCGGTCTCGTCGCTCGTCGCGCCACCGGTGCGCTCGCCCTGGTCGCGACGCAGCATGCCGAGCAGCTCGCGGCGCAGCGCGGCGGCCTCGTCCACGGGCTGCTCGGGATCGGTGGGGGTGGGGGTGCCGGACGGCGCGCTGGGGCTCGGCGGGGTCGCGGACGGACCCGCGGGCTCGGTCGTCGGGCTGGACGCCGGGCTGGACGCCGGGCTGGTCGTCGGGGCCGCGGCGGGCTCGTCGTCCGCGCACCCCGCGGCGAGCGCGGCGCAGGCGAGGGCCAGCGCGAGGCTGCCGAGCAGCCGGGTGGGGCGCCGTCCCATCGACCCACGGTAGGGCAGGATCCGCCGCATGGCCCGCGATCTGCCCGAGATCGGCTTCGGGCTGCCCGTCTCGGGGTCGTGGGCGACCCCGCCGACGATGGTGCACGTCGCGCGGCGGGCCGAGGCGCTCGGCTACGCGTCGCTGTGGACCTTCCAGCGCACCCTGACCCCGGCGGCCGACGGCCACCACGGCGGGAGCCCCGCGTTCCGGTCGGTGCACGACGCGCTGCTGCCGCTGGCGCTCGTGGCCGGGCACACCGAGCGCATCCGGCTCGGCCCGGCGACGATCTGCGCGCCGCTGACACCGCCGGCCCAGCTGGCCAAGGCGCTCACCACGCTCGACCACCTGTGCGGCGGCCGGCTGAGCGCCGGGCTGAGCATCGGCTGGATGGCCGAGGAGTACGCCGCGGCCGGCGTCCCGTTCGAGGGGCGCGGGGCGCGCATGGAGGAGTACCTGCACTGCCTGACGGCGCTGCTCACCGACGACCCGGTGGCCTTCGAGGGCGAGCACTACACCGTGCCGCCCTCGCACAACGCGCTGCGACCGCTGCAGCAGCCGCACCCGCCGGTGCTGCTGGGCGGCTCGGTGCCGGCCGCGCTGCGCCGCGCCGGGCGGCTGGCGCAGGGGTGGATCGGGGGCGGCAACGGCGCGGCCGACGACCTCGAGCGCACCGTCGAGACGGTGCGGGACGGCGCTCGCGAGGCCGGGCGCGACCCGGACGCCGTCCGCGTGCTGCTGCGCTGGGTCGTCGAGCTGACCGACGACGACCCGGGGCCCGACCGCAGCCCGGGCACGGGCACCGCCGAGCAGGTGCTCGACGACCTGGCCGCGCTGCGCGGGCGCGGCGCCACCGAGGTCTTCGTCGACCTCAACTTCTCCCGGCGCGTGGGCTCCCCCGACGTCGACCCGGCCGAGGCGCTGGCCCACGCCGAGCGGGTGCTGGAGGCGCTGGCGCCCGGTCAGCCGTAGACGGCGGTGGGGCCGGTCATCAGGTCGACGCCGGCGCCCGCGAAGTTCCTCAGGTCGTCGACGGCCGCCTTGCCCTCCACGCCCGAGAGCGCGGCGTCCATGGCGGCGGCGTCGTCGAAGCCCAGCACGGCGACGAAGTAGTAGGCCGGCGGCGACCCGTTGGGACCCGGGCGCGGGTGGGTGCCGGTGAACGAGCGGACGCCCGGCAGCGCGAGGCCGAGCCGGGAGTGGACGTCGGCGTAGTGACGGTCGAAGGCCTCGGGGTCCTCGGGCCGGCGGTAGCAGGCGATCAGCTGGGCGGTCACGGGCGTGAACCTCTCGTCGGGGGCTGCCCATCATGCCGCGGCGGGACGACGACCACGTCGGTCTCGTCGGGCCCGGGCGCCTCGAAGCCGGCGAGGTAGCCGGTGACGACGTCGGGGTCGAGGCGGTAGTCGTCGGGGTGGCTGCCGGACCGGGCCTCCAGCCGGCGCCGCAGCTCGGCCTCGTCGACGGGCAGGTAGACGACGTCCACCTCGGCGCCGTGGGCGTGGCCGAGCTGGCGGTAGTCGTCGCGCTGGGCGCGCGAGAAGAAGGAGTAGTCGACGACGACGTCGCGGCCCTCGCGCAGCGCCTCGACCAGCCGCTCGCGCTGGCGGGCCCGGATCTGCTCGGCCAGCCCGTCGGGGAACGGCAGCGTGCGGTGCCCGAGCGTCCACGCCTCCGCGTCGATCGACAGGCGCAGCCAGCCCTGCCGCTCGAGCTGCTTCGCGTGCGTCGACTTGCCCGCGCCGGCGACGCCGCACATCAACCGCAGCCACGCCACCCGCGGAGGCTAGCCCGCCGGGGGTTGACGCTCACCGGACGGGAGCGTTGATTGAGGTCGTGGACGACGACCGCGCCCCGCAGCCGGACGCCGACGACGAGCGCGACCTGACGCTCGGCTGGCTCCGCTTCCACCGCGACGCACTGGCCGCCAAGTGCGCGGGACTGGACGACGACCAGCTGGTGCTGCGGGCGGCCCCGCCGTCGCCGCTCTCGCTGCTCGGGCTGGTGCGGCACCTCGCGGAGATGGAGCGCGCCTACGGCTCGTGGCCGCAGGGCACCGACCGTGGGTTCAGCTGGGTCTGGGGCGACTACGCCGACGGCGCCGAGGACGACGTCGACTGCACGGCCGACGACGTCCGGGAGTCGTTCGAGACGTGGATGCGCGAGCGGGCGGTGACCGACACCGCCCTCGAGGCCCGGCCCGATCTCGACGCGCGCAGCGAGGTCAACGGCCACAGCGTCCGGTGGAACCTCGCCAAGCTCGTCGGCGAGTACGCCCGTCACAACGGCCACGCCGACCTGCTGCGCGAGCGGATCGACGGTGCGACCGGCGAGTGAGACGGGTCCTCACCCGGCGCGGCCGGGCGCGTACATGATCACCGCGACGCCGGCGAGGCAGAGCAGAGCGCCCGTGACGTCGTAGCGGTCGGGCCGGAAGCCGTCGACGGCCATGCCCCAGGCGAGCGAGCCGGCGACGAAGACCCCGCCGTAGGCGGCGAGGATGCGTCCGAAGCTCGCGTCGGGCTGCAGCGTGGCCACCAGCCCGTAGACCCCGAGGGCGACGAACCCCGCCCCGATCCACAGCCACCCGCGGTGCTCGCGCACGCCCTGCCACACCAGCCACGCCCCGCCGATCTCGGCGAACGCGGCCGCGACGAACAGGACGATGCTGCGCAGCGTGTCCACGGCCGCGACCCTACGGGTCCAGACGGGCACGGCGGACCCGCCCGTTCCGGCCCGCTGCATCGGCTCGCCCGGTGGATCCAGGCGAACCCGGCCGCCTTCGCCACCGACCGGCTCGGCGACCCCCACCACCTCTACGTCGACAGCCTGTACCCGGTCCTCGGAGACGGAGTGGAGCGGTTCGGGCCGCGCGTCCACCGCGGCTGAGGGTCGGCCTCGTACAGCGACGTGCATACCTGAGCTGAAGACACGCACAGGAGGCGTCCCCACGCGGCGACGCGGCCGACCCGGCGCACCTTCGCACGTCCGTCTACGACAGCCGGCCGGTTGACCGATTCACCCACGGACGCCGACCACCGCGACCTAGCCTCCGCACCATGCGATCGCTCATGGGGTGGATGGTCGGGGCGTTGCTGGTCGGCGGGGTCACGATGGGCGCGGCGCCGGCGCACGCCGAGGAGTACGTCAACGTCGACCAGGCCGGCGACGTCCGCGCCCACGACCTGTGGGGCGACGGAGACATGCCCTCGGGGTACCGGCCCGAGCGCCGTCAGGCCGACCTCGTCGGCTACACCGTGCGCTACGGCCTCGAGCGGGTCCGGGTCGAGCTGCGGTTCCGCGAGCTCGACAGGCGCGACCCCGTCCTGCACCTGCAGGCGCGGTTCGCCTACCTGGACGACGGCGAGCTCGAGACGGGCATCGTGGGGGTGACCGCCGACCGTCGGGTGCCGGGCGGCGAGCCCTACTTCAGCCCCGTCGGGTGCGACGTCATGTGGCACGTGGGGTACCAGGCGAACAAGGCGTGGCTGTCGTTCTCGGCCAGCTGCATCGGCACCCCCGACTGGATCCAGGTCAACCCCGTCGCCTTCGCCACCGACGCCGACACGTCGTACTGGTTCGTCGACAGCCGGTTCCCGATCTACGGCCCCCACGGCGAGAAGCAGTTCGGCAAGCCCGTCCACCGGGGGGTCTGGCCCACGCCGCCCGCGCCACCGAGCCGGGTGCGGCGCTAGCCGCCGAGGCGAAACTCGGGCGAGTCGCGCCGCGCGACCACCTCGGCGGTCAGGGCCGCGCGCAGCTCGTCGTGCGCCGGCCCGAGGGCGGTGCTCGGGTCGCGCCAGCGGCCGGGGTCGTAGAGCCACACGGGCCGGCCGATGATCTCGGGCGGCTCCCACTCGTAGCGCGGCCACACGTGGCAGTGCAGGAAGGCGTCGGTGTTGCCGAGGATCTCCACGTTGAGCCGCCGGTAGGCCGGGTCGAGCCGACGGCAGACGGTCTCGACGGCGTCCGCGAGCAGGTCGACGTCGGCGAGGTAGCGCAGCCGCTCGGCGCGCGGGAGGTCCGAGAGCCGGTCGACGCCCGGCGTCCTCGTCAGCGCCAGTGCGTAGCCGGGGAGGAACTGCACGTCGCCGATGACGGCGAACGCGGCGGGCAGCTCGGCGAGCACCGTCGGGTTGCGCCCCTCGATCGCCGCCCGCACCCGGTCCTGACGCCAGTCGTCTGCCTCGGTCACGGGCGACGACGCTAGCCGGACGCCGTCCGCGCCCGGTCGGGCCTACACGTTGAAGCGGAACTCCACGACGTCGCCGTCGGCCATGACGTAGTCCTTGCCCTCGATGCGCACCTTGCCGGCCTCCTTGGCCTTCTGCATGGAGCCGGCGGCGACGAGGTCGTCGAAGCCGACGATCTCGGCCTTGATGAACCCCTTCTGGAAGTCGGTGTGGATGACGCCCGCGGCCTCGGGCGCGGTGGCGCCCTGGCGGATGGTCCAGGCGCGCGACTCCTTGGGGCCGGCGGTGAGGTAGGTCTGCAGGCCGAGGGTGTCGAAGCCGACGCGGGCCAGCGTCTCGAGGCCGGGCTCGTCGACGCCCATCTCGGCGAGCATCTCGCGGGCCTCCTCGTCGTCGTCCAGCTCGACCAGCTCGGCCTCGAACTTGGCGTCGAGGAAGATCGCCTCGGCGGGGGCGACGAGGTCGCGCATGCGCTGCTTGAGCTCGTCGTCGGCCAGCTCGTCGGCGTCGCAGTTGAAGACGAAGATGAACGGCTTGGCCGTCAGCAGCGACAGGTCGCGCAGCAGCGCGCGGTCGATGTCGGTGGCGATGATCGGCGTCCCGGCCTCGAGCGCTTCCTTGGCCTCGCGGACGGCGGCGGCCTTCGGCTGCGTCTCCTTCTTGATCTTCGCCTCCTTCTCCAGCCGCGGCAGCGCGTTCTCGACCGTCTGCAGGTCGGCCAGGATCAGCTCGGTCGAGATCGTGGAGATGTCGGACGCCGGGTTGACCTCGCCGTCGACGTGGGTGACGTCCTCGTCGCGGAAGACCCGGGTCACCTGGCAGATCGCCGCCGACTCGCGGATGTGGGCCAGGAACTTGTTGCCCAGGCCCTCGCCCTCGGAGGCGCCGCGCACGATGCCGGCGATGTCGACGAACTCGACCGTGGCCGGCACGACGCGCGCCGAGGCGAACAGCTCGCCGAGCACCGGGAGCCGCGTGTCGGGCACCCCGACCACGCCCACGTTGGGCTCGATCGTGGCGAACGGGTAGTTCGCCGCGAGGACGTCGTTCTTGGTGAGCGCGTTGAAGAGGGTCGACTTGCCCGCGTTGGGCAGGCCGACGATGCCGATGGTGAGAGCCACGGGCCGCGAGTCTACGAGCGGGCGGCGCGTCGTCCCGCATCGAAGCGTCACCGCTCGGTAACCCCCGGGGGCCTCTATTCGGCTGCCGCAAGACCCGGTCGGGCCATATCCTGCGGACGCCGGGGCAGCGCGGCCCCGACGGTGCGCACCACACCGGGCAACGGGGACAGCCATGACCACTCACCTGCGCGATCCGCGGGAGGCGCTCGCCCGCGCCGTCGACGACCTCGACGCCGCCGCGGTCGCCGACGCCATCGTCGAGCACGGCGCCCAGGTGCTGCGCAGCGTCGACCTCGCCCTGCTGCGACGCGCGGCCGAGGTGGTGGCCCCCGACGGCGGGCCGATGACCACCGCGGTGGCCTGGCGCATCGGCTACGCCTTCCACCAGACCGGCAGCTTCACCGAGGCGCTCACGGTCTACCCCCGCGCCCACGACGTCGCGACCGCGCGGCCGGTCGACCGGGCCATGCTGCTGTCGAGCACGGCGTCCTCGCAGTGGGCCACCGGCGACACCGCCGGAGCCCGCGTGAGCGCCGACGACGCGCTCGTCGAGGCCCAGGCCACGCGGGACGACGGCGCCCTCACCCACGCGTGGGTCGCGCAGGCGCTGGTCTGCGCCGCCGAGGGCGACCGCGACGCCAACCACGTGGCCTACGAGAAGGCGCTGGTCTCCGCGCGCCGGGCCGGCGACGAGCTGGCGCAGATGCGCATCCACAACAACCTCGGCTCCTCGGCCACCGAGCAGGGCCACTACGACGACGCGCTCGCCCACCTCGACGAGGCCATCGCCCTGGCCGAGACCGGCGTCCCGCCGGCGGTGAAGGCGCTGGCGCTCATCACCCGCTCCGAGGCGCTGCTCGGCCTGGGCCGCATCGAGGAGTGCCTGGCCGAGCTGCACCTGGCCCGCGACCTGGCGCGCGACTCCGAGTCGCCGCTGCTGGGCCTGGCCGTGCTCGGCCTCGGCGACGCCAACCGGGTCTGCGGCAACGCCACGCAGGCCGCCACCGCCTACCGTCAGGCCATCGCCATCGCCGAGCGCGCGGTCAACGCACAGGTGCTGGTGCCGGCCATCGCGGGCCTCGCCCGCGCGCTCGTGGTCGACGACGTCGACGAGGCGCAGGGGCTGGCGAAGCGGGCCCTCGACCAGCCCGCCGCCCTCGGCCAGGTCGAGCCGCTGCTGGCCGCCGGCTGGGTGTGCCTGGCCACCGGCGACCGCACGTCGGCCGGCGAGTTCTCCCGGCTCGCCGTCCGCGAGGCCGGACGCCGCCAGGACAGCCACGGCATGGCCGAGGCGCTCGAGCTGCAGGCGCTCGTCACCACCGGCGCGCGCGCCGACGACCTGCTCGACGAGGCGGCCACGCTGCGGCGGGCCGCGTGCGACCCGATCGGCCTGGCCACCAACCAGGCGCTGCGGGCGCGGGCCGCCGGCGACCACCTGTCCGAGCAGGCGGCCCGGCGCCGGCTACGGGCGCTCGGCGTCCGCGACGACGCCAGCCGCATCGCCGGACCGCTGCAGGCGCTGGGCCGCACCGAGCGCGCCCGGGTCTCGATCCGCGCGCTCGGCGCCTTCGCCGTGCTGGTCGACGGCGAGCCGGTGGCCGCCTCGGCGTGGCAGTCGCGCAAGTCCCGCGACGCGCTGAAGATCCTGGCCGGACGCCGCGGCCGCGCGATCACGCGCGAGGCGCTGGCCGACCACCTGTGGCCCGACTCCGACGGCAGCGGCAACCGGCTCTCGGTCGTGCTGTCGACCCTGCGCGGCGTCCTCGACCCCGGCAAGGAGCACCCCTCCGACCACTACCTCGTCGCCGACCGCGAGTCGGTGCGCCTCGACACCGACCACGTCGAGGTCGACGTCGTCGCCTTCACCCACACCGCGGCGGGCGCCCTGCGCGCCGTCCGCTCGGGCGACGGCACCGACCTCGGCGCCGTCGAGGAGCTCGAGCGCGCGGCCGCGATGTACACCGGTCACTACCTCGAGGACGACCCCTACAGCGACTGGACCGTCAGCCTGCGCGACGAGCTGCTCTCGACGTCGCTGGAGGTCAAGCGCGAGCTGGCGGCGGCGCTCGTCGCCCGTGACGAGCGGCAGCGCGCCATCCCGTGGCTCGTCGGCCTCATCGCCGACGACCCCTACGACGAGCCGTCGCACCACGAGCTGGTGCTGGCCCTGCACCACGCGCGTCGCCACGGCGAGGTGCGGCGGGCGCACCGCGGCTACGTGGCCCGCATGGCCGAGCTCGGGATGCCGGCCACTCCCCTCGACTCGCTGATCGCGCCGCCGGGTGAGCCACCGGCGGCGCGTCGGTGACCCACCTCACGTCCCCTTAGGGTGGCGCACGTGCGTCTGGCCACCTGGAACGTCAACTCGCTGCGCTCGCGCATCGGGCGGGTCGAGGCGTTCTGCGAGCGCCACGAGGTCGACGTCCTGGCCCTGCAGGAGACCAAGGCGCGCGAGGAGCAGCTGCCGCTGATGGGGCTGCAGGCCATGGGCTTCGAGATCGCGGTGGCCGGCGTCAACCAGTGGAACGGCGTCGCGCTGCTCAGCCGGGTCGGCCTGGACGACGTGCAGGTCGGCTTCGAGGGCATGCCCGGCTGGGGCGAGCCCGAGGCGCCCGAGGCCCGCGCCATCGGCGCCACCTGCGGGGGCGTGCGGGTGTGGTCGCTCTACGTGCCCAACGGCCGCAAGCCGGGCGACCCGCACTACGTCTACAAGCTCGCGTGGCTCGAGCGCCTGCGCGAGGCCGCCCGGCCGTGGCT
This sequence comes from Nocardioides marinquilinus, assembly GCF_039543705.1. Lineage (NCBI taxonomy): Bacteria > Bacillati > Actinomycetota > Actinomycetes > Propionibacteriales > Nocardioidaceae > Nocardioides > Nocardioides marinquilinus. The sequence continues at coordinate 208,575 of NZ_BAABKG010000002.1, read as the reverse complement.
CGACGGCCCCGCCGCCCTCGTCGGCGACTGGAACATCGCACCCCAGGACGACGACGTCTTCGACGTCGCGGCCTACGCGAACAGCACCCACATCACCCCGCCCGAGCGCGAGGCGTTCCACGGCTTCGTCGACGACGGCTGGACGGACGTCGTCCGCCCCCACACGCCCGGCCCGGGGGTCTACACGTACTGGGACTACTACCGGCAGCGCTTCGAGCGCAACCGGGGCATGCGCATCGACTTCGTGCTCGGCTCCCCCGCCCTCGCCGCCCGCGTCGACGCGGCGTTCGTCGACCGCGACGAGCGGGCCGGCACCGGCGCCTCCGACCACGCACCGGTCGTCGTCGACCTGGTGGACGACGCCGCGTGACCCCCGACGAGCGCACGGTCGTCGACGTCCTGGCCGAGGCGGCCATCGAGATGCCGTGGCCGGAGGCCGAGATCGAGCCGTGGCTGCTGTCCTTCGCGCGCCGGGTCATGGCCTGCGAGGTGCGCATCGGGTCCGCGCCCGCGCCGCCGCCCGACGTCAGCCTGCTCTTCGCCGACCAGCGCTTCCTGGTCGCCACCCGCCCCGACGGCGGCCCGCCCTTCGACGAGGCCGACACCCGGCTGCTGGCGGCGCTCACCGCGATGGCCACCGCCTCGCGCCACGCCGCCCGCCGCGACGAGCGGCTGCGCCGCCAGGCCGTCACCGACGACCTCACCGGCCTGTGGCACCACAACTACTTCCGCGAGCTGCTCGAGGCCACCGTCGAGGGACGCGTCGGCGAGACGATCGGCGTGCTGTTCCTCGACGTCGACGGCATGAAGCGGCTCAACGAGCACCTCGGCCACCTCGACGCCGACGAGGTGCTGCGGGTGCTCGGCAGCCGGCTGCGCTCCGACGTGCTGCCCGAGGGGTCGTTCGCGGCGCGCATGGGCGGTGACGAGTTCGCCGTCGTCCTGCGCCACCTCGACGGCGACGACGGGGCCGCCCACCTCGAGCGCATCGTGGCCGACCTGCACGCCGCCCTCGGCGCGGGCGTCGCCGTCGGCGACACGCTGGTCACCGTCGACGTCAGCATCGGCGCCGCGCTGTCGACGGCCGGCGACGACGACCCCGACCTGCTCCTGCGCGAGGCCGAGCGGCAGATGCGCGAGCGCAAGCGGTCGCGGCGTCCCGACGCGCTGCCGCCGCGCTGGTACGACGACCGCACCGTGCTGCGCGACATGCTCGACCAGGGCCGCGTCGAGGTGGCCTACCAGCCGATCGTCGAGCTGGCGTCGGGCCGCGTCGACGGGTGGGAGGCGCTGGTGCGCGGTCGGCACCTCGACTTCGGACCGGTCTCGCCGATGATGCTGGTGGGCGCCGCGTCGAAGCTGCGGATGCTCGACGAGCTCACCGAGGCGGTGCTCGACCAGTCGCTCGAGGCCATGCGCACCGTGACGGCCCGGCTCGGCCGCCCGGCGGCCCTGAGCGTCAACATCGAGTTCGAGCAGCTGCGCCTCGACAGCCGGCTGCTGCGCTCGCTGCCCGAGCGGATCGCCGGCACCGACGTCCGGCTGGTGCTCGAGATCTCCGAGCGGCACGTCTCGCGCTGGAGCCCGGCGCAGCGCATGGTGGCCGGCGAGCTGGCCGAGGCCGGCATCGGCCTGGCCGTCGACGACTTCGGCACCGGCTACTCCGCGCTCAGCCTGCTCACCAGCTGGGAGTGGCACTGGATCAAGATCGACCGTGCCCTCGTCGCCGACCTCGGCACCCGCCAGGGACGCACCGTGCTCGGCCACGTCGCCCGCATGCTCGCCGACCTCGGCCACACCGCGGTCGCCGAGGGCGTCGAGACCGAGTCCGAGCTCACCGCCCTGCGCGACCTCGGCCTCGCGCTCGGCCAGGGCACCCACTTCGCCGCCCCCACGTCCGCGGACGCCGTCCTCGCCTCGTTGGAGCCCGACGCGCCCTGACGCCCGACGCCTGTCGAAGGGCCACCCCGACGGACCCTGAGCCCGTCGAAGGGCACCCCGACGATGGTCGAGGTGCGACGAGCCCTGCGAGGAGCCTCGACACCCTCCGGTCCGGCCCGCCCACGTCAGGGCCGGCATCGCGTCGACCCCGCCCGGTCCCGACACGCCCGAGCCCTGCCGCTCGCCCGAGACCTGTCACACCCCACGGTCATGCTGCCGTCATGGACACCTGGACCCTCGTCGCGCTCACCGTCGGCCTCGTCGTCGGCAAGCTGCTCGGGCACGCCGTCGGCGTCCTGCGCGCCCGGCCGAGCGCGGCCGTGGCCGACCAGGCCGTCCTGCGCGAGGGCCTCGAGCGGTTGCACGACCAGATGCGCGAGCTCGAGCACAACCGCGCCAGCTGGCAGGGCCAGCTGCACCAGCAGGTGCTCGACATGCGCCACACCACCGACGGGCTGCGCCGCGAGACCCGCTCGCTCGCCACGGCGTTGCGCCGGCCGCAGGTGCGCGGCCGCTGGGGCGAGCTGCACCTGCGCCGCACCGTCGAGCTGGCCGGCATGGTCGAGCACTGCGACTTCACCGAGCAGGTGCGCCTCGACGACGGCGCGCTGCGGCCCGACCTCGTCGTCCACCTCGCCGGCGGACGCAGCGTCGTCGTCGACGCCAAGGTGCCGCTCGACGCGTGCCTCGACGCCGCCGAGGCCGACGACGACGACGAGCGCGCCGCCCACCTGGCCCGCCACGCCCGCCAGGTGCGCACCCACATCGAGCAGCTCGGCTCGAAGGCCTACTGGCGCTCGCTGCCGGAGTCGCCGGAGTTCGTGGTGCTCTTCGTGCCGGCCGAGTCGGTGCTCGCCGCCGCCCTCGAGACCGACCCCACCCTCATCGAGCGCGCCGCGCCCCGCGTGGTCCTGGCCACCCCCACCACGCTGATCGCGCTGCTGCGCACGGTGGCCCACGGCTGGACCCACGAGGCGCTGACCCGTCAGGCCTCCGAGATCCACGCCCTCGGCCGCGAGCTGCACGAGCGGCTGCGCCGCCACGGCGACCACCTCGACCAGGTCGGCCGCTCGCTCAACGCCGCCGTCGCCGGCTACAACCGCGCGGTCGGCTCGCTCGAGTCGCGGGTGCTGGTGCAGGCGCGCCGGTTCCGCGAGCTGTCGGTCACCGACGACGAGCTGGCCACGCCCCGCTCGGTCGAGCTGCGGGCCGTCGAGCGGTCGTCGGGGGCCGCCGACGTCCCCGAGAGCGGAGGCACGCCCCGGCGCGGCGACCACGACGAGCCGCCGCGTCCACGTAGCGTGGGACTGTGAGCCTGCCCGGCACCCGCACGCTGTGGGAGGAGGGGCGCGAGCCCGGCCGCGAGATGGTCGCGCTCGGCGTGGCCCTCGCCCTCACCGCAGCAGCCCTCGACCTGATGCTGACCGCACGGGTCGGCGCGCTGTTCGACGTCGGCTTCGTGCTGCTCTGCCTGGCGCTGGCGCTGGCCGTGCGGCCACGCGACTTCTTCACCGTCGGTGTGCTGCCGCCGCTGCTGATGCTCGCCACGTTCCTGCTGCTGGCCATGTCGCGCGCCGAGGCGATCGCCCGCTCCGGCGACTCCGTCGTCCAGGCCGTCGTCTCGGGCCTGTCGCACCACAGCCTCGCGCTCGGCCTCGGCTACGCCGGCGCCCTCGGCGTCCTGTTCGTGCGGCAGCGGGTCGGCGCCGCCCGGCTCGCCGACGAGTACGCCGACGAGTACGGCGGCGACCACGTGGACGACGACGGCTACGCGGACGACGACCTCGAGGCCGTCACTCGAACCGGTCGGGGTCCCCGGCTCCCCGTCTGACCACCTCGGGCTCGCCGCTGCTCCAGTCGACCACCGTGGTCGGCTCCGCGGGGGTCTCGCCGGCCTCGATGACGATGTCGACGTCGTGGTCGAGGTCCTCCTTGACCTCCCAGCCCATCGTGCGGGGCTCGGTCTCGCCCGGCAGGATCAGCGAGCTGCTCAGCAGCGGCTCGCCGAGCGCCTCGAGCAGTACGTGCACGAGGGTGTGGTCGGGGATGCGGACGCCGACGGTGCGCTTCTTGGGGTGCAGCAGCCGCTTCGGCACCTCGGGCATGCCCGGCAGGATGAAGGTGTAGGGCCCCGGGGTCGCGGCGCGGATGGCGCGGAACGCGGCGTTGTCGACGCGCACCAGCTGGCCGAGCTGGCTGAAGTCCTTGCAGACCAAGGTGAAGTGGTGGCGCTCGTCGAGCCCGCGGATGCGCAGGATGCGGTCGCGGCCCTCGCGGTTGCCGACGCACGCGCCGAGGGCGTAGCCGGAGTCGGTGGGGTAGGCGACGAGGGCGCCGTCGTGCAGCGCGTCGACGACCTGCTGCACCAGCCGCGGCTGCGGGTTGTCGGGGTGGATGTCGACGTACCGGGCCATGACCCGATCCTCCCACCGCCCGCCGACACGCGGGGTTTTCCCAGCGGGCGCACGCGTGTTGCACAGTGGAGCGCTGGTCTGCGGCGGTAGGACGGTGCCGACAGTCCCGACGAGGAGGACCTGAAGGTGGACGACGCACGCGAGACCGACGACCTGGGCCTGGGCGTGACCGCGCCGCGGCGCCGGGTCAGCTACGTGCTGCCGGTCTACAACGAGGAGCAGAACATCGCGGTCTTCCACGCCGCGCTCGTCGAGGCCACCGACGCCCGGCCCGACCTCGACTTCGAGTTCGTCTACGTCGACGACGGCAGCCGCGACGACTCGCTGGCCCGCCTGCTCAAGCTGCGCGGCGACGACGACCGCGTCTCGGTGCTCAGCTTCTCGCGCAACTTCGGCCACCAGGTCGCCGTCACGGCCGGGCTCGACGCCGTCGGCGACGCCGACGCCGTCGTCGTGATGGACACCGACCTGCAGGACCCGCCCCGGGTCAGCCTCGAGATGCTGCAGATGTGGGAGGGCGGCGTCGACGTCGTCTTCGCCCAGCGCCGCAGCCGCAAGGACTCCCCCTTCAAGCGGGCCACCGCGTTCGGCTTCTACTGGGTGCTCGACCGCATGGCCGACATCGAGATCCCCCGCAACGTCGGCGACTTCCGGCTGATGGACCGCAAGGTCGTCGCCGAGGTCTCACGCTACCGCGAGCAGGACCGCTTCCTGCGCGGCATCGTGGCGCACGTCGGGTTCCGCCAGGAGGCGCTGCTCTTCGACCGCGACCCGCGCTACGCCGGCGAGACCGGCTACCCGCTGCGCAAGATGATCAAGTTCGCCGCCAGCGGCATCGTCGGCTTCTCCACCGCCCCGCTGCGCTGGATCTCGCGACTCGGGTTCGCCATCTCGGCGTTCTCGGTGCTGCTGGCCCTCTACGTGCTCGGGGTGCGCATCTTCCGGCCGGAGGAGTCGGTGCCCGGCTGGGCGTTCCTCGGTGTCGGCATGTTCCTGCTCAGCGGCCTGCAGCTGATCATGATGGGCGTCATCGGCACCTACCTCGGCCGCGTCTACGCCGAGGCCCAGGACCGTCCGCTGTACTCGCTCGCCCTGACCGCCCGCGGCGCGCGGGACGACACCCGTTGAGGCGCCTGCTCAACCCCGTCCTGCTGCGCTTCGCCGCCGTCGGGGTGGTCAACACCCTGATCGACCTGGTGCTGTTCCTGCTGCTGGAGGCCCACCTCGGCATCACGCTGGCCAACTTCTGCTCCACCAGCGCAGGCATGACGTTCAGCTTCGTGGTCAACGGCCTGGTCACCTTCGAGGCCGGCCGGCTGACCCTGCGCCACGCCCTGCTCTTCCTCGCCACCACCGGCACCGTGATGTGGGTGCTGCAGCCCCTCGTCATCCACGCCCTCGTCGGCGTCGTCGACGAGCTACTGGTCGTCAAGGTGCTCGCCATCGGCGTCTCGTTCTGCGCGAACTTCCTCGCCTACCGGTATGTGGTCTGGCCTGCGCGTCACGCTGACCCGTCAGACATGTCCGACGGGTCGACCGAGATCTCGCGCTGACCCGTCTCTTATAAGCGACGGGTCGACGTCGTTCAGGCGCGGCCGGCAGCCTTCATGTCGCGGCGCAGCTCCTTGGGGAGGCTGAAGATCAGCGACTCCTCGGCGGAATGGACGGCGCGGGCGTCGGGGTAGCCGCGCCCGGCGAGCATCGCCAGCACGTCCTGCACCAGGTGGTCGGGCACGCTCGCGCCGGAGGTGACCGAGACGGTGCGGACGCCGTCGAGCCAGGCCTCGTCGACCTCGGAGACGTCGTCGACGCGGTAGGCGGCGCGGGCGCCGGCCTCGAGGGCCACCTCGACCAGGCGCACCGAGTTCGAGGAGTTGGCCGAGCCGACCACGATGACGAGGTCGGTGCCGTCGGAGATCTCCTTGACGGCGAGCTGGCGGTTCTGGGTGGCGTAGCAGATGTCGTCGCTGGGCGGGTCGATGAGCAGCGGGAACCGCTCGCGGATGGCGGCCACCGTCTCGAGCGTCTCGTCGACCGACAGCGTGGTCTGCGACAGCCACGCCACGCGGGCGGGGTCGCGCACCACGATGTTCGGCACGTCGGCGGGGCTCTGCACCAGCTGCACGTGCTCGGGCGCCTCGCCCGCGGTGCCCTCGACCTCCTCGTGCCCCTCGTGACCGATGAGCAGGATGTCGAGGTCTTCGCCGGCGAAGCGGCGCGCCTCGTGGTGCACCTTGGTCACCAGCGGGCAGGTGGCGTCGATGGTCTTCAGGTCGCGCTCGGCGGCCTGCTCGTGCACCGCCGGCGAGACGCCGTGGGCCGAGAACACCACGGTCGAGCCGGGCGGCACCTCGTCGAGCTCTTCGACGAAGACCGCGCCGCGGGCGCTGAGGTCGGCCACGACGTGCTTGTTGTGCACGATCTGCTTTCGCACGTAGACCGGCGATCCGTAGAGGTCGAGCGCCTGCTCGACGGTGATCACGGCCCGGTCGACCCCGGCGCAGTAGCCGCGGGGCGCGGCCAGCAGCACCGCCCGCTCGGCGTCGTCGGTGGGCAGGACGCGCGGGGTGCCCAGGTCGGTCGTCATGCCGCGATTCTACGGGCCGCCGCTCACCCGTCCGACTCCTCGCCGGGCCCGCGTAGGTTGGCCGGATGCGCTATCTCGTGGTCGGGGCCGGGGCGATCGGCGGCGGCGTCGCCGGCCTGCTGCACCTGGCCGGGCTGGACGTCGTCGTCTCGGCCCGGGGCGAGCACCTCGCGGCCCTGCGCGAGCGAGGGCTGCGGCTGACCGTCGGCCACGACGACCCCGTCGACGTGCCGCTCGCGGTGGTCGGCGACCCCGCCGAGGCCGGCGTCGACGACGAGACCGTCGTCCTGCTGGCGGTGAAGTCGCAGCAGACGGCCGGCGCGCTCGACGGCCTGCTCCCCCACCTGCGCCCGACCACGCCGGTGGTCTCGCTGCAGAACGGCGTCTCGAACGAGCGCACCCTGCTGCGCCACCTCGCCCACGTGCACGCGGTGACGGTGATGATGCCCGCCAGCCACCTGCGGCCCGGCGAGGTGACCGTCCACTCCGCCGGCAAGCCGGGCCTGCTCGACATCGGCCGCTACCCCACCGGCGTGGACGACGTCGATCGCGCCGTCGCGGCCGACCTGACGACGGCCGGGTTCGAGAGCATCCCCCGGCCCGACGCCATGGCGTGGAAGCACCGCAAGCTGCTGATGAACCTCGGCAACGGCGTGCGCGCCGCCTGCGCCCCCGGCGACGACGCCGACGAGCTGCTGCGCGTCGTCCGGTCCGAGGGCGAGGCCGCCCTGGCCGCCGCCGGCATCCCGGTGGTCAGCGAGGACGACGACCTCGCCCGCCGCGGCGAGCTGCTGCGCCCGCTCGTCGACCGCGACGGCGTCGGCTCCTCGACGTGGCAGAGCCTGCAGCGACGCACCGGCGAGACCGAGGTCGACCACCTCAACGGCGAGATCGTGCTGCTCGGCCGCCTGCACGACGTGCCGACACCGGCCAACGAGGCGGTGCAGCGCGCGGTGGGCGACCTGGCCCGCCGCGGCGGCGAGGTGGCCTCGCTCGCCGCGGCAGACCTGCTGGCCGCTAGTCGGCGAGCTCGTAGTAGCTGATCCAGACGCCCCGGTCGGCGGTGGCCTGGCCGCCGCGGACCGTCAGGGTCACGCGCTCGCCGGCGTCGACCAGGGTGGAGGTCTCGCCGCCGCTGCCGATCAGTGCTCCGCTGACCCGCTCGTCGCCGATGCCGACGGCGAGCGTGCCGACCTCGGCGTCGCCCCCGGCCCAGAACAGGAAGGGCCCGTCTCCCTCGGGCGCCGTGGTCGGCAGCCGCGACGCGCCGGCCTCCGCGTCGAACCGAGCCACGCGGCGCCACAGGTGCCCGCCGTCCTCCACGAGGGTCTCGTCGGCCCGGTTGCCCGCACCTCCGGAGTCGGTGTAGAGCGCGGCACCCACCCGGAGCCCCGGCGCCCGCACCGGGGTGCTGTCCCGGTAGGACGTCTGCACCACGACGCGGACCGAGCCCTCGAGCGCGGCACTGTCCAGGGTCCACCACGACCCGGTGGCAGCCGCGTCGACCGGGAGGTCACCGCCGCACTCGGTGCCGCCCACGGGGCCGTCGCTGCCGACCGCGCGGATCCAGGTGCCGCGGGGCGCACCCTCGCACGACATCACCAGGCGGGCCCGTGCGGCCGTGCCGGGGTCGAGGGACAGCTCCGCCTGGCCCAGGTCGCCCACCTCGGCGTCCAGCAGCCGGGTGTCCGCCACCTGCTCGCGGTAGGTCACGCCGTCCCTGGTGTAGCCGTCGGGCCGCGACGCCGACGGCGACAGCGAGTAGACGGCCAGTCCGGGGTCGCCCTCCCGGGCCTCGACGCGCACCGAGCCGCTGACGCCCGGCTCGACGTAGACCCAGTCGGTCAGGTCGTCGGCCGAGTACGTGAGCGGGTCGGAGCCGAGCCCGGAGACCGTGACGACCTGGTCGTCGCCCGAGGTGGCCCAGCTGACCAGCCGCGGCACGTCGCTCGCCTCGAGCCGCAGCCGCACCGACCCGTCCTGTCCCTCGACGAGGTCGCCGCGGTCGTAGGTGTAGCCGAGCGAGGTCATCGTGTCGGGCGCGGTCACGCCGACGAGGCTGGCCGGCTCGGGCTCCCCGGAGCCGGGCCGGAGCACGACCGCGCCGGAGACGGCCACCACCGCGGCGACAGCCGCCACCGCGGCGGCCCGACGACGACGACGCACGACGGCCACCCGCCGGTGCACGGCGCCGACGCGCTGCTGCGTCTCGTGGTCGGGGACCTGGGGGGCGTGGGACTGCAGGGTGGCGCGCAGCTCGTCGATGCCGGTCATGCCCGGTCTCCCGTCTCGTCGGTGAGCGCGGGGTCGACCCGCAGCTTGGCCAGCGCCTTGCTGGCCTGGCTCTTGACCGTGCCGACCGTGCACCCGAGCACGTCGGCGGTCTGGGCCTCGGTGAGGTCCTCGAAGTAGCGCAGGACGACGACCGCGCGCTGTCGACGCGGCAGCCGGCCCATCGCGTGCCACAGGTCGTTGCCCTCGGCGACGGCGGTGCTGCGGTCGGGGACACCTGTCTCGGGCAGCACGTCGGTGGCCTGCTCGCCGCGCCACTTGCGCCGCCACCAGGTGGCGTAGGTGTTGACCAGGATGCGACGGACGTAGCCCTCCGGGTCGCCGTCGATGCGGCCCCAGGCGAACCACGCCTTGGTCAGGGCGGTCTGCAGCAGGTCCTCGGCCTGGCCGTGGTCGCGGGTCAGCAGGTACGCGGTGCGCAGCAGGCGCCCGGAGCGGGCGGCGACGAAGTCGTCGAAGCCGCCGCGTTCGTCGCCGCGCATCCGCACCCTGCCTTCCCGGGTCCTGTCGGCGAGTGCCGGCTCGATGGTCATGCCTGGACTACCACCCGGTCGACCCCGATGGTTGCCCGCGAAATGCGAGGGACCCCGCCACCGGTGGGTGGCGGGGTCCTCGGTCCTGCTGTGGTGCTGCGGGTGGGGCTCAGGCCTTGGTGTCGTCCTCGGTCGACTCCTCGGCGGCAGCCTCGTCGGCCTGCTCCTCGGCGACCACGCTGGTCTCGGGCGAGGCCTCCTCGTTCAGCTCGGTGGGAGCCTCGTCGGTGGCGGTCTCGTCCTCGGCCGGCTCGGCGGGCGCAGCCGGGGCCGCGGTGGCGGCGGGCTTGGCCGGGGCCTTGGGACGCGGCGTGTAGTCCTCGGTCACCAGCTCGATGACGGCCATGGGGGCGTTGTCGCCCTTGCGGGGGCTGACCTTGGTGATGCGGGTGTAGCCGCCGGGACGGTCGGCGAAGCGCGGGGCGATCTCGGCGAAGAGCTCGTGGACGACGCCCTTGTCACGGATCGTCTTGAGCACCTCACGGCGCTGGTGAAGCGGGTTCTCGCCCCGGTGCGCCTTGACCGCCTTGGTGATGAGCTTCTCGGCGTGCGGACGCAGCGTGCGCGCCTTGGCCTCGGTGGTGGTGATGCGACCGTGCTCGAACAGCTGGGTGGCCAGGTTCGACAGGATCAGCCGCTGGTGGGAGGCGCTGCCGCCGAGGCGGGGCCCCTTCTTGGGAGTGGGCATCTGCTGCTACTCGATTCTCCCGGGCCGTACCAGGTACCCGGGTTAGAGGTGAGGCGGACGACGGAAGCCGACCACCGTGGGTGCGATGAAGTTGTAGAGCCGAGCGGAGCAACTAACCAACGGACCCGCCACGAAGACGGAACCGAACGTCAAGCCAACCGCCGCGCGGCAGCGCGGCGTTCGGTGTCTCGGCCGACGCCAGCCCGAGCCGGGTGAAGCTCAGACCATGCGTCGGCCATGCACCGAACGACGCGCTCGCGCAATTCAGCTCAGTACTGCTCGTCCTCGACGAACGCGTCGTCGTCGTCGTCGCCGTAGGCGGCGAGGGCGGCGTGCGGGTCGAAGCCGGGGGCGCTGTCCTTGAGCGAGAGGCCCATCTCGACCAGCTTGGCCTTGACCTCGTCGATCGACTTGGCACCGAAGTTGCGGATGTCGAGCAGGTCCTGCTCCGAGCGGCTGATGAGCTCACCCACGGTGTGGATGCCCTCGCGCTTGAGGCAGTTGTAGGACCGCACGGTCAGCTGCAGGTCCTCGACCGGGAGGGCGAGGTCGGCGGCGAGCTGCTCGTCGACGGGCGAGGGGCCGATGTCGATGCCCTCGGCCTCGACGTTGAGCTCGCGGGCGAGGCCGAAGAGCTCGACGAGGGTCTTGCCGGCCGAGGCGATGGCGTCGCGGGGCAGGATCGACGGCTTGGTCTCGACGTCGATGACGAGCTTGTCGAAGTCGGTGCGCTGCTCGACTCGGGTGGCCTCGACCTTGTAGCTGACCTTCAGCACGGGGCTGTAGATCGAGTCGACCGGCATGCGGCCGATCTCGTTGTCGGCGCCCTTGTTCTGGACGGCGGAGACGTAGCCGCGGCCACGCTCGACGACGAGCTCCATCTCCAGCTTGCCCTTGTCGGACAGCGTGGCGATCTTGAGGTCGGGGTTGTGCACCTCGACGCCGGCGGGCGGCGCGATGTCGGCACCGGTGACGTCACCGGCGCCGGACTTGCGCAGGTACATCGTCACGGGCTCGTCGTGCTCGGAGGAGACGACGAGGCCCTTGAGGTTGAGGATGATCTCGGTGACGTCCTCCTTGACGCCCTCGATGGTCGAGAACTCGTGGAGCACGGAGTCGACCTTGATGCTGGTGACCGAGGCACCGGGAATCGAGGAGAGCAGGGTGCGGCGCAGCGAGTTGCCGAGCGTGTAGCCGAAGCCCGGCTCGAGCGGCTCGATGACGAAGCGGCTGCGGAACTCGTCGACGGTCTCTTCCGACAAAGTGGGGCGCTGTGCGATGAGCACTGAATTCGTTCCTTCCCGGGCCGACCGCTATATGACGACCCAGATGTGCTGGTGGTGGCGACGAAACAGCCGTGGGGGCCTGAGCCCCGACGGACTACTTCTTGGAGTAGTACTCGACGATCAGCTGCTCTTGGATCGGCATGTCGATCTGGGCGCGCAGCGGCAAGGAGTGCACGAGGATGCGCATCCGGTCGGACAGCACCTGCAGCCAGGCCGGGACGATGCGCTCGCCGTGCGTCTCGCGCGCCACGATGAACGGCGTCATCTCGAGCGACTTCTCGCGCACGTCGATGATGTCGTACTGCGTGACCTGGAAGGAGGGCACGTTGACCTTGCGGCCGTTGACCAGGAAGTGGCCGTGGACCACGAGCTGGCGGGCGTGGCGGCGGGTGCGGGCGAACCCGGCCCGGTAGACGACGTTGTCGAGGCGGCACTCGAGCAGCTGGAGCAGGTTCTCACCGGTCTTGCCGGTGCGACGCGCAGCCTCGACGTAGTAGTTGAAGAACTGCCGCTCCATGACGCCGTAGGTGAAGCGGGCCTTCTGCTTCTCCTGCAGCTGGGTGCGGTACTCGCTCTCCTTGATGCGCGCGCGGCCGTGCATGCCGGGCGGGTAGGGACGCTTCTCGAAGGCGGCGTCGCCGCCGACGAGGTCGACACCGAGACGGCGCGACTTGCGGGTCATGGGGCCGGTGTAGCGGGCCATGTCAGTCTCTCCTTCTGTCTCGGGTCAGACGCGCCGGCGCTTGGGCGGGCGGCATCCGTTGTGCGGGGTGGGCGTGACGTCCTGGATCGTGCCGACCTCGAGGCCGATGGCCCCGAGCGAGCGGATCGCGGTCTCGCGGCCGGAGCCGGGACCCTTGACGAAGACGTCGATCTTCTTCATGCCGTGGTCCATGGCACGACGGCCGGCGGCCTCGGCGGCCATCTGGGCGGCGTACGGCGTCGACTTGCGCGAGCCCTTGAAGCCGACGGTGCCGGCAGAGGCCCACGACACGACGGCGCCGGTGGGGTCGGTGATCGTGACGATCGTGTTGTTGAACGTGCTCTTGATGTGGGCCTCGCCCTGAGCGATGTTCTTCTTCTCCTTGCGGCGGACCTTCTTGGTCGCTGCCGCGCGAGCCTTCGGGGGCATCGGTTATCTCCTCGGAATGACGCTGAGCTGGTCTGCGATGGGGCCTGTGAGCGGTCGGACGACCAGGCTCACTTGGCCTTCTTCTTGCCGGCGACGGTGCGCTTGGGACCCTTGCGGGTGCGCGCGTTGGTCTTGGTGCGCTGGCCGCGGACGGGCAGACCCATGCGGTGGCGGCGACCCTGGTAGCTGCCGATCTCGATCTTGCGGCGGATGTCGGCCTGGACCTCGCGGCGGAGGTCGCCCTCGACCTTGAACTCCTGACCGTCGATCTCGTCGCGCAGCCGGACCAGCTCGTCGTCGCCCAGCTGGTGGACCCGCATGTTGGGGTCGACGCCGGTCAGCTCGAGGAGCTTCTGGGAACGGGTACGGCCGATGCCGTAGATGTAGGTGAGTGCGATCTCGATGCGCTTGTCGCGCGGGAGGTCGACTCCCATGAGGCGTGCCATGTGGATGGCCTTTCAGGTGCTGCAGCGGTTTCGTGCGCGCGGCGTCCGGGGTCTCGCCCGGCTCCGGCCTGCTGCTCCGGAGGTGGTTCGGTGGCGCCTGCTGGGCCACCTAGCCGTCACGTGGTGGGTGTGTTCAGTTGTGGGTGCTGCTCTGATGAGCGGCTGCGTCAGCCCTGGCGCTGCTTGTGGCGCGGGTTGTCGCAGATGACCATGACGCGGCCGTGGCGACGGATCACCTTGCACTTGTCACAGATCGGCTTGACGCTCGGGTTGACCTTCATGTCAGCCCTTCCTGGGTCGGGTCGGCTTGGTGCTACTTGTAGCGGTAGACGATGCGTCCACGGGTGAGGTCGTAGGGCGAGAGCTCCACCACGACCCGGTCCTCGGGGAGGATCCGGATGTAGTGCTGTCGCATCTTGCCGCTGATGTGCGCGAGCACCTTGTGGCCGTTGCTGAGCTCGACCCGGAACATCGCGTTGGGGAGGGCTTCGGCGACCGTGCCCTCCATCTCGATCACGCCTTCTTTCTTCGGCATGTCCTCACTTCTGAATCGCTTGAGTACGTCGTCCATCGCGTCGGCCCGCGAACCTCCGCCCCGGCGGGGCGGTGGACCTCATGTGGCCACCCCGGACCTCGACCCGCACCGCGATCGGGGACACTCGGTGAGGAGTGGCCCAGGCGGGACGAGCAGCCGCGAGGCACCATGGAGCGGACCCATGTTGGGCCGACACGCCAGTGTAGGTCGCGCTCGGTGACGCGCCCTAATCGCGGGCGGCGAGCAGCCGCAGGGTCTCCTCGCGGTCCGGCGAGGCGTGCGGCTCGGCGCCGACGTGGGCGCTCGCGACGGCGTTGACCATCACCTCGTCGACCCCGTAGGTGGCGGCCAGGTCGGCGATCCGGGCCCGCGCGGTGGGGCCGTCGCCGATCACCCAGCGGGCGGCCATGGCGTCGACGAGCTGCTGCTCGTCGGGGCCCAGCTGCTGCTTCTCGGCCTCCTCGACCAGCGCGAGCGGGGTCAGCGGGCGGCCGGTGCGCAGCGCCAGCATCGTGAGCAGCTGCGGGAGCGCCCGGCGGCGCGCCTCGTCGGCATCGCTCGCCACGGAGGCGTTGACCGTCAAGAAGGTGCGGGGCTCGGCCAGGCCGAGCGGACCGGACGACGGCTGGAACCGGCTGCGGTAGAGCTCGAGCGCCTCGGCGGTGCCCTGGCCGCTGAAGTGGTGGGCGAAGACGTAGGGCAGGCCCTTCTCGGCCGCGAGGCGCGCGGAGTAGTCGCTGCTGCCCAGCAGCCAGACCGTCGGCACGCTCGACGCCGCCGGCGTGGCCCGCAGGGCGTGGGTGCGACCGCCGACCGCCAGGCCGACCCCGGCCGGCTCCATCATGGCCAGCACGTTCTCGACGTACTCGGGGAAGCGCGCGACGGCGTCGTCGCCCACTCCCCCGGCGCCGTGGCGCAGCGCGAACGACGTCACGGGGTCGCTGCCGGGTGCCCGGCCGATGCCGAGGTCGATGCGGCCGGGGTGGGCCGCCTCGAGCAGCGCGAACTGCTCGGCGACCACGAGCGGGGCGTGGTTGGGCAGCATGACGCCGCCGCTGCCGAGACGGATGCGCTCGGTGGCGGCGGCGAGCATCGCGATCAGCACCGGCGGGTTGGTGGCCGCCACGGCCGGCATGTTGTGGTGCTCGGCCACCCAGTAGCGGTGGTAGCCGAGGTCGTCGGCGACGCGGGCCAGGTCGCGGGTGGCGCGCACGGCGTCCCCGGTGGTCTGGTCGGAGCGGACGGGCACGAGGTCGAGCACGGACAGGGTCGTCATCCTGGTCCCAACGTCCGCGCCCGCCCGCTTCATTCCGGGCCGGCCGGCCTCAGCCGACGGCCGGGGTGTCGGTGACGATCACGTAGAAGGCCTTGCGGGTGCCGGGGTCGGCCGTCGTGCCGGCGCCGGTGGTGACGCTGCCGTCGCTCAGCCGGGGGCTGACCACGAAGTGGCTGACGGTGTTGGTGCCCGGAGGCGCGCAGTTGGCCGCGCTGACCGCCGGCGCCGGGGCGGCGGGGTTGCAGCGGCTGACGGCGATCTCCCCGGAGAACTCCGGGTTCACGTCGGCCCCGGGTGCGCGGCCGTTGGTGTTGCCGTTGGCGTTCTGCTCGATGGTGTTCTGCAGGACGACGCTCGCCACGATGCCGTGACCGTCGAGGTCCTCGCCGGCGTCGATGTAGACGTTGCCGTTGGCGCGCAGCGCGGTCGGGTCGGTGCCGGGGTCGCCCAGCACCGGGTAGCCGGCGGTGACGGTGAAGCCGCCGGACTGGTCGACGATCTGGCCGTTCATGCCGACCAGCACCCAGCGCGCGGCGGCGCCGGGAGCGCCGTCGGCGCCGTCCTCACCGTCGGCGCCGGGCTCGCCCTGGGGCCCCTGAGGTCCCTCGGGGCCCTGGGGGCCGCGGCGGCCCTGCGCGCTCGGGGCGAGGTCGTCGCCGCGGATGGTGCCGTCGGCGATGTCGATGCTGCGGATCGTGCCGTCGGCGATCTTGGGCGAGATGACGGCGTTGTTCTCGAGGTCGGCGGTGCCGACGGTCGCGGCGGCGTACGACGTGCCACCGAGGGCCACGACGAGGGCGGCGGTCGACATCAGCATCGGGCCGCTCGGGCGGCGGCCGGCGAGGAACGAGGGCAGGGGCATGGAGGGAGACCGTTCTGGGAGAGGTCGTGACCCGCGGCGGACCACGTGCTCCCTATCCGGTGCCGACGACCGGCCGGATTGGCCCAGGCCCGCAGAAGACGACGAGGGCCCGCACGCGCTGTGCGTGCGGGCCCAGGTGTGGCAGGTGCTGGATTCGAACCAGCGTAGGCTGTGCCGGCTGATTTACAGTCAGCTCCCTTTGGCCGCTCGGGCAACCTGCCGGGATGTCGCGAGCGGCTTGGCCGGTCGGCGACGAGGCCTGAGAATAGCGCAGCAGGACTCCGTCGCGGCAATCCGGTTCACCCGGCCGCCCGGCGTCCACCCAGGCAGCACCAGGCACCCACCAGGCACGAGGAGCACGCTCACACATGGCCGACAGCTCGTTCGACATCGTCAGCAAGATCGACCGCCAGGAGGTCGACAACGCGCTCGGACAGACGGCGCGCGAGATCGCCACCCGCTTCGACTTCAAGGGCACCGGCGCCACCATCGAGTGGCAGGGCGAGCAGGCCATCGAGATCACCGCCTCGGCCGACGACCGGGCGAGCGCCGTCCTCGACGTCTTCAAGGGCAAGCTGGTCAAGCGCAACGTGAGCCTGAAGGTGCTCGACGCCTCCGAGCCGCGCCCCTCGGGCCAGCAGAGCAAGATCGGCGTGGCGCTGAAGGAGGGCATCAGCTCCGAGGACGCCAAGAAGATCACCAAGCTCATCCGCGACGAGGGCCCCAAGGGCGTCAAGGCGCAGATCCAGGGCGACGAGCTGCGGGTCTCCTCGAAGAAGCGCGACGACCTGCAGGCCGTGCAGGCGCTGGTCAAGCAGCAGGACTACGACTTCGCGGTGCAGTTCACCAACTACCGCTGAGCCCGGTCACCGCGCCCGGCCCCACTGCAGCGGGGCCGGCGAGGCCGTGAGACCGGGCAGCACCTGCGGGTCGCGCCCGTCGGGCCCGGCCCGGTAGTAGCTGCCGTAGAGGTAGGTCAGGTCGCCGTCCGGCGTCCACGACGGGTAGGCGCCCGGGCCGAGGCGCCGGTGGACAGTGCCGTCGGGATGCACCAGGTGCAGACCGCCGTCGAAGTCGGCGTAGGCGATCCACTCGCCGTCGGGCGACCAGGCCGGGAAGGCCGGCGTGGCGCCGGCGGGCAGGTGGGTGCGCAGGGGCCGCAGGTCGCGGCCGTCGGCGCTGACCAGCCACAGCTGCTGGGCGGCGGTGTCGTACCGACGGAAGACGACGTAGCGCCCGTCCGGCGACCAGTCGAGCTCGAAGGCGTCGACGTCGGCGACCAGCCGCTTGGCCGTGCCGTCGACGCCGACCACGAACACGCCGCCGGTGTTGTTGCTGTAGGCGATGCGTGAGCCGTCCGGCGAGAGGGCGAGCGCCGCGACCGAGCCGACGGTGACGTCGGTGACCTGCCGGCGGCCCGTGCCGTCCGGCCGGACGACGACGGCCTGCGACCCGCGGTCGGCCCGGGTGGTGTCGACGTAGGCGACGAGGCGGCCGTCGGCGCTGATGTCGGGCGAGTCGCCCGTGCCCACGCGGCGCTGCCGACCGTCGGGGTCGACGACGACGATCGGGGCGACGTTGACCGGGTCGCCGGGGCCGACCTGCTTGTGGACCGTCAGGTCGCGCACCTCGGGCACCGACCCGTCGCCGACCACGACCGTGACGCTCTCGCCCGGGGCGACCGTCGAGCCGGGCCCCGGGCGGGTCGCCACGACCCGGCCCGCGCGGGCCGCGGCGCTCGGCCGGGTGACGGTCACGACCTCGACGCCGGCGGCGTCGAGCTCGCCGGCCACCTCGACCGCGTCGCGGCCCCGCAGGTCGTCGAGCGTGAGCGAGGTCGGGGTCGTCGTGCCCCCGGTCCCACCCGTGCCGGTCCCGGCCGGGCTCGGCCCGTCGGTCGGCGTCGGGTCGGACGACGGCGCGTCGGCGGCCGCGGGCTCCCCGCCGGCGCGCCAGCCCCACGGGTCGGCGACGAGCAGGGCGGCACCGATCGCGACGACGAGGACGGCGACCGCAGCGGCGACCGTCGCACCGGCCCGGCGCCGGCGCGCGGGCGGCGGCAGCACCGGCGGCGGCACCGGCGGCGGCATCCGCGGCACGACCGGCTGTGCCGTCGGAGGGGCCGTCGGCGGGGCGGTCGGCGGGGCGGTCGGCGGGGCGGTGGTCGGCACCGGCCAGGGTGCCACCGTCTCGACCGTCGGACCCCACGGTGACGTCTCCGCCGCGTCGCCGGTCAGCGTGGGCGCGTCGAGGACGTCGTCGGACTCGGGGCCGGGGTGCTCGGGGCCGCCCGCGGGCGGGTCGGCAGGTGCGGGCGGGGGCGGCGGCGGGGTCATCGAGGGCCTCTCGTGGCGCGGTGCGCGCCGGCCCGGGCGGGTCGCCCCGCCCGGGCCGGCTCACACCTGGGGACTCGTCGACTCTGACGACTCCCCCGTCACCGGGGTTCCGCTCGGTCCCCGACGCCCTGCTCGGGCGGTCAGACCGCCGCGAGCACCGGCACCGTGGTCGCGCCGCTGGCCGCCGTCAGCCAGACGCGGCTGCCCTCGGCCAGGCCGAGGTTGCGGGCGTGGGTGCGCGTCATCTCGACCCGGACGTCGTCGCCGGCGTCGGTCTCGACGGTCAGGCGCACCTCGAAGCCGACCCGCAGGACGCGGGTGATGCGGCCGGGGACGCCGCCCTTGCCGAGGCCCGGCTCGACGGCCACCTCGACGTCGTGGGGCCGCAGCTGGACGCCGTCCAGGTGCGTGACGTCGCCGAGGAAGCCCATGACGAACGGGTTGGCCGGCTCGTCGTAGAGCTGGTCGGGGGTGCCGACCTGCTCGATGCGTCCCTCGTTGATGACCACGATCTCGTCGGCGACCTCGAGGGCCTCCTCCTGGTCGTGGGTCACGAAGACCGTCGTCACGTGCACCTCGTCGTGCAGGCGACGCAGCCAGTCGCGCAGCTCCTTGCGCACCTTCGCGTCGAGCGCGCCGAACGGCTCGTCGAGCAGCAGCACGGTCGGCTCGACCGCGAGCGCCCGGGCCAGCGCCATGCGCTGACGCTGACCGCCGGAGAGCTGCGAGGGCAGGCGGTGCGAGAACTGCGAGAGGTGCACCAGCTTGAGCAGCTCGTCGACGCGCTCGACGATCTCGGGCTTGGGCCGCTTGCGGATCTCGAGACCGAAGGCGACGTTCTTGGCCACCGTCATGTGCTTGAAGACGGCGTAGTGCTGGAAGACGAAGCCGACGTTGCGCTTCTGCGGCGGCAGGTGGGTCGCCTCGACGCCCTCGATGGTCACCGACCCCTCGTCGGCCGAGTCGAGGCCGGCGATGATGCGCAGCAGGGTCGACTTGCCGCCGCCCGAGGGGCCGAGCAGCGCCGTCAGCTGACCGGTGGGCAGCGAGACGGTGACGTCCTCGAGGGCGACGAAGTCTCCGAAGCGCTTGCTGAGGTTCTTGATCTCGATGCTCACGTGCTCTCCTTCACGAGCGGGCGGGCCTGCTTGCGTCGTGCCGGTCGCTGCGACTCGGGCTTGGGTCGCAGGATGGCGACCACCACGAGACACAGGACGGCGGCGAGGACGAGCAGGAAGGACACTGAGTAGGCGGTGTCCTGGTTGAAGTTCTGGTACTCGCGCTGCACGAGCAGCGTCGCGGTCTCCTTGTCGCCGATCGACTTGCCGGCGACGATCTTGACCGCGCCGAACTCGCCGAGCGAGCGGGCCAGGCTGAGGACGACGCCGTAGACGATGGCCCACCGGATGCCCGGCAGCGTGATCCGCCAGAAGGTCTGGCGGCCGTTGGCCCCCAGGCTGCGGGCGGCCTGCTCCTGCTCGTCGCCCATCTCCTCGAGCACGGGCACCACCTCGCGCACCACCAGCGGCAGCGCGACGAAGCAGGTGGCCATGACGATGCCGGGCGTGGCGAAGACGACGTCGATGCCGTTGTCGCTCAGCGTCTCGCCGAACCAGCCGTAGCGCGGGTTGTAGACCAGCACCAGGGCGAGGCCGACCACGATGGGCGAGACCGAGAGCGGCAGGTCGATGAGGGCCGACAGGATGCGCTTGCCCGGGAACCGGTAGCGCACCAGCAGCAGCGACATGCCGACGCCGAAGACCAGGTTGATGGCCACCGCGATCAGCGCCACCCGCACCGTCAGCCACAGCGAGTGGGTGACGTCGGGGTCGCTGAGGGCGGTCTTGAGGCCGTCCAGCCCGTTGGCGAAGGTGTTCTGCGCGACCAGGCCGGTGGGCCAGGCCACGATCATGAACAGGTACACCACCACGACGACCCGGAGCGTCCAGGTCACGGCGGCGGAGCGGTTGCCGACCGCGCGGCTCGCGTTAGCCACGACGCGCCAGCCGTCGCTGGGTGACGTCGAGCGCCACGATGGCGATGAGCGCGACCAGCAGCATCAGCGTCGCGACCGCGGCCGCCGAGGCGCGGCTGCCGCCCTCGAGGAGCGAGGCGACGCGGAAGGAGCTGACCTCGGTCTTGTTCGGCAGGTTGCCCGAGAGCAGCACCAGCGAGCCGTACTCGCTGATGCCCCGTGCGAACGAGAGCGCCGCGCCGGCGAAGATCGCCGGCACCAGGGTCGGCAGCACGATGCGGCGGAAGGTGGTGAACCGGCTCGCGCCGAGCGACGCGGCGGCGTCCTCGACCTCGGTCTCCATCTCCTCCAGCACCGGCTGCACCGTGCGGACGACGAACGGCAGCGTCACGAACGCGATGGCGAGGAAGACGGCCATGCGGGTGTTCTCGAACGAGGTGCCGAGCGGCCCCTGGCTGCCGTAGAGCGCCAGCAGCACCAGGCCCGCCACGATCGTCGGCATCGCGAAGGGGATGTCGATGATCAGGTCGAGCAGCGCCTTGCCGCGGAAGCGGTCACGCACCAGCACCCAGGCGATGGTCGTGCCCATCACCATGTTGATGGCGGTGGTGACGAGAGCCGCGATCACCGTGATCTTCAGAGCGTTGAACGTCTGGTCGTTGGTGAGCGCGTTCTTGTAGGTGTCCAGCCCGCCGCCCGACGCCTCGACCACGATGGCCGAGAGCGGGATCAGCACGAGCAGGCTGAACCACAGCAGCCCGATGCCCAGTCCGAGGGTCGACCCCGGCGTCATGGCACCAGGTCGGGTCGACCGGCGCCTGCGCGCCGGCCGCCCCGGCCTCATGACGGTGGTAGTCATGCTCAGCTGGTACCGAACTGCGACTGGATCTCGGCGATGACGCCCACGGGCTCGCCGTCCTCGCCGTCGTTGAAGTAGGCGTCGTCCGCCTCGGCCCAGCCGCCGAAGTCACCGTCGACGGTGAGCAGGGTGGTCGGGGCCGGGAACGGGTCGTCGGGGTTGGTCGCACCCTCGACGGTCACGGCGGAGGCGCCGGCGCTCTCGAGCGGGCGGTAGCCGTCGGCCGCGAGGACCTCCTGGCCGGCCGCGCTCTTCTCGAAGTCGAGGAAGGCCTGCGCCGCGTCGGCGTTCTCGGCGTCCTCGGTGACCGCGCACGGGTTCTCGATGAGCAGCGTGGTGTCGGGGACGACGTAGTCGAAGTCCTGACCGCCCTGGCGGGCCAGGATGGCCTCGTTCTCGTAGGAGAGCAGGACGTCGCCGGTGCCCGAGGTGAAGGCGGTGGTCGCGTCGCGGCCCGAGTCGGGCAGCGCGGCGACGTGCTGGAAGAACTCCTGCATGTAGGTCTTGGCGTCCTCGTCGCTGCCGTTGTCGGCGATGACCGAGCCGTAGGCGGCGAGCAGGTTCCACTTCGCCGAGCCGGACGAGGCGGGGTTCGGCGTGACGATCGAGACGTCGTCGCGCACGAGGTCCTGCCAGCCCTGGATGTCCTTCGGGTTGTCCTTCTTCACGATCATGACGACGACGGACTGCGAGCAGATGCCCGTGCTGTCGTTGTCCTTCCAGTCCTCGGCCACGATGCCGGCGTCGACCAGCCGGGTCATGTCGGGCTCGAGGGAGAAGTGCACGAGATCGGCGGGCTGGCCGTCGGCCACGCCGCGGCTCTGCTCGCCGGAGGCGCCGTAGGAGGGGCCGTTGAAGCTGATGCCGTCGCCCTCGTCGGTGTCGCCGAAGGCGGTGAAGAGGTCGTCGTAGGCGCTCTCGAGCACCGAGAAGCCGACCACGGAGACGTTGTTCTCGTCCTCGTCGCCGCCGCACCCGGTCAGCCCGGTCAAGGCCAGCACCCCGGCGGCTCCGACCGCCGCAACCTTGATCGTTCGGTTCATCTCGTCCCTGCACTTTCATCCGGCACTGCCAAGCAGCGCTGATCTGCTAACTCGACCAGACTAATCAAGATATGAAAGACAGGCGAATCAGACTCGCCCATGAGACGCCAGCGGTCTGGACCGGGCGCGTGTCGCGAATCACCTTCCACCCAGCAGTCACGGTTCGGGCACGCCCGCGCAGCCGCCTACTGTGGTAGAGGCGCGCAGTGGCGGCGCGCCACGACCGCGAGAGCGCCACGACGAAGGTGGGACACGTGTCCAAGCAGGTGCAGCAGCTCGACCGGGTGGTCATCCGGTTCGCGGGCGACTCCGGCGACGGCATGCAGCTGACCGGTGACCGCTTCACGCAGGAGTCGGCCGTCTTCGGCAACGACCTCGTGACGCTGCCGAACTTCCCGGCCGAGATCCGGGCGCCCCAGGGCACGCTGCCCGGCGTCTCGTCGTTCCAGGTGCACTTCGCCGACCACGACATCCTCACCGCCGGCGACGCCCCCGACGTCCTCGTCGCGATGAACCCGGCCGCCCTCAAGGCCAACCTGGGCGACCTGCCCAAGGGCGCCACGGTCATCGTCGACAGCCACGACTTCACCGCGCGCAACCTGGCCAAGGCCGGCTACGAGGCCAACCCGCTCGACTCCCTCGGCGAGCCGGACGACGTGCTGGCCGGTCTCGCCGTCCACCCCGTCGACCTCACCGGGATGACGGTCGCGGCGGTCAAGGAGTTCGGCCTATCGCGCAAGGACGCCTCGCGCGCCAAGAACATGTTCGCCCTCGGCCTACTGTCGTGGATGTACGGCCGCCCGACCGAGCCCACCGAGGCGTTCCTGGCCAAGCGGTTCTCCAAGGTGCCCGACATCCGCGACGCCAACCTGACGGCATTCAAGGCCGGCTGGGCCTTCGGCGAGACCACCGAGACCTTCGCGGTGCGCTACGAGGTGAAGCCGGCGCCCATGGGCCCGGGCACCTACCGCAACATCACCGGCAACCTCGCGTTGGCCTACGGCCTGGTGGCCGGCAGCGTGCGCTCGGGACTGCCGCTGTTCCTCGGCTCCTACCCGATCACGCCCGCCTCCGACATCCTCCACGAGCTGAGCAAGCACAAGGCGTTCGGCGTCACCACGTTCCAGGCCGAGGACGAGATCGCCGGCATCGGGGCCGCGATCGGCGCCTCGTTCGGCGGCGCCCTCGGGGTCACCACCACCTCGGGCCCGGGCATCGCGCTGAAGTCCGAGTCGATCGGGCTGGCGGTGATGACCGAGCTGCCGCTCGTGGTCATCGACGTCCAGCGCGGCGGCCCGTCGACGGGCCTGCCCACCAAGACCGAGCAGTCCGACCTGCTGCAGGCCATGTTCGGCCGCAACGGCGAGGCACCGGTGCCGATCGTGGCGCCCCAGTCGCCCGGTGACTGCTTCGCCGCCGCGGTCGAGGCCGCGCGCATCGCCGTCACCTACCGCACCCCGGTGATGCTGCTCTCCGACGGCTACCTGGCCAACGGCTCCGAGCCGTGGCGCGTGCCCGACGTCTCCCCCGACTCCGCCGACCTGCCCACGATCGACCCCGACTTCGCCACCGAGACCAACCACGGCGAGGGCGAGGACGCCGAGTTCTGGCCCTACCTGCGCGACGAGACGACGCTGGCCCGGCCCTGGGCGGTGCCCGGCACCCCCGGCCTCGAGCACCGCATCGGCGGCCTCGAGAAGGGCGAGGGGCACGGCAACATCTCCTACGACCCCGCCAACCACGACCTGATGGTGCGCACCCGGCAGGCCAAGGTCGACCGCATCGCCGACTCCCTGCCGCCGCTCGAGGTCGACGACCCGTCGGGCTCGGCCCGCGTGCTGGCCATCGGGTGGGGCTCGACGTACGGCCCCATCGGCGCCGCCTGCCGCCGCGTGCGCAAGGCCGGCCACGAGGTCGCCCAGGTGCACCTGCGCCACCTCAACCCCTTCCCCCGCGACCTCGGCGAGGTGCTCGCGCGCTACGACCGCGTGCTGGTGCCCGAGATGAACCTCGGCCAGCTCTCGATGCTGCTGCGCGCCCGCTACCTCGTGGACGCCGTGGGCTACAACCAGGTGCGCGGCCTGCCGCTCAAGGCGGCCGAGCTCGCCGAGGCGCTCGCCGCGCTCATCACCGAGACCCAGCAGACCGAGGAGTCCCGCCCGTGACCACCGACTCGTCCACCGAGCTCGGCATGCCCGCGCTGCGCACCGGCACCGAGCTGGTCCCGACGTTGGCCGACGGCGCCCCGCCGGCCACGGCGAAGGACTACACCTCCGACCAGGAGGTGCGCTGGTGCCCAGGCTGCGGCGACTACGCCGTCCTCAAGGCCGTGCAGTCGTTCCTGCCCGACCTCGGCCTGCGGCGCGAGAACATCGTCTTCGTCTCCGGCATCGGCTGCTCGAGCCGTTTCCCGTACTACCTCGACACCTACGGGATGCACTCGATCCACGGCCGCGCGCCCGCCATCGCCACCGGCCTGGCGACCGCGCGCGAGGACCTCTCGGTGTGGGTCGTCACCGGCGACGGCGACGCGCTCTCGATCGGCGGCAACCACCTCATCCACGCCCTGCGGCGCAACGTGAACATGACGATCCTGCTGTTCAACAACCGCATCTACGGGCTCACCAAGGGGCAGTACTCCCCCACCTCCGAGGCCGGCAAGATCACCAAGTCGACGCCCATGGGCTCGCTCGACCACCCGTTCAACCCGGTCTCGCTCGCCCTCGGCGCCGAGGCCAGCTTCGTGGCCCGCACCATCGACTCCGACCGCAAGCACCTCACCTCGGTGCTGAGCGCGGCCGCCGCCCACCGCGGCACGTCACTGGTCGAGATCTACCAGAACTGCCCGATCTTCAACGACGGCGCCTTCGACGCCATCAAGGGCCGTGACACCGCCGCCGACGCCCTCATCCCGCTGGTGCACGGCCGGCCGATCCGCTTCGGCGCCGACGGGGCCAAGGGCCTCGTGCGCGACCACGAGACCGGCGGCGTGCGCGTCGTCGAGGTCGGTCGCGACGGGGTCACCGACGACGACGTGCTCGTGCACGACGCCCACGCGGCCGACCCCTCCACGGCGTTCGCCATCTCGCGGCTGACCGACTCCGGCTACCTCAACCGCTCGCCCATCGGCATCTTCCGCCAGGTCGAGCGGGCGACGTACGACGACCAGGCGCGCGCCCAGGTGAGCGCCGCCGGCCACGCCGCGGCGGGCGAGCCGGCCGATCGCCTCGCCGCCCTGGTGGGCGGGGGCGACACGTGGACCGTCGTCTGACCGCCGTCTGACCGCCGTCTGACCGCCGTCCGACCAGTCAGCGCGAGCGCACGTAGCGCGCGGTGACCCGGCGTCCGCGCCGGTAGTCGCCGATGCCGCGCGCCTCGGGGTGCGCCGCGAGCAGCGCCTCCCAGTCGACGCGACGGTCGAGGCGGAAGCCGTGCGCCTCGAACATGACGTCGAGGGCGGCCACGGTGGGGCGGCCCACGAGCACGCGGTCGCCGGTCGAGAGGTCGTCGGGGGCGGCGTTGCCCTCGCGCTCGACGTCCTCGGCGACCACCAGCACCATCGGCACGCTCTGGTCACCGGGGCCGACGAAGGTGTCGACGACGACGTGGTCGGCGCCCGTGGCGCGGATGCCGGCGAGCAGGTGGTTGTAGTTGAGCGTGTGGTACAGGAAGCCGAGGCAGAGCACCGTGTCGCACTCGCCGGCCTCCTCGAGGCCGGCGACGGCGTCGCCGGTGACGAAGCGGAAGCGGTCGGGGTCGACCTCGAAGTGCGTGAGGCTCGCCTCGGCCTGGGCGACCAGGTCGGGGCGGATCTCGACGCCGGTGACCGCCGAGGCGCCGGCGTGGAGCGCGGCGTAGGACCAGCGGCCGTCGTGGCTGGCGATGTCGACCACGCGGCGGCCCTCGAAGCTGTCGCGGAACTCCTCGACGATGGCGAGGTGCCGCAGGTCGAGCCGGTCGGGGTGGGCCGAGGTCTCGCTGGTGGTCAGGAACCGGCGGTGCCGGGAGAAGAAGCCGTCGATGCTGCCCCGCTTGCGTCGCTGCACCCGCGGACCCTACCCGCGCCACGACCCCGGACACGGCACCAGGGCCCCAGCCGTGCGGCTGGGGCCCTGGTGGTGGATCGGGTGCGGGAGGACTCCCGCGGTTCGCGCTGCCCGAGGTCGCGCGGGTGGATCAGGGAACGGGGCACTCCCGCTGGCCCGAGCGCAGCTTGCAGGTCACCCAGATCTTGCTGTAGCTGGACTTGACCTTCGTGCGCCAGGCCCACGCGCCGCTCTTGGGGGCGAAGACGCGGGTCTCGTAGCGACCCTTCTTCAGGTAGATCTTCTTGTAGAACTTGAAGTTGCAGGTGCCCTTCTGACGGTTGCAGTCGGTGGCCTTCTGCACGTAGACGGGGCCCTGGGCCGGCTCGACGCCACCGACGAGCCACAGCTGGCCGCCGTTGCGCTTGACGATGCGGACGGTGATCTTCGGGGCGGCGGCGGCGCGGTACTCGGAGCCACCACGGGCTCCGGTGCCGAGGTACTCGGAGCCACCGCGGTACTCGGAACCGCCCTTGTACTCCGAGCCGCCACGGTTGGCGGAGTTGACGAAGGCGCGCTCGTTGGCGTTGTCGTTCGGGCCGGCCTGGGCGGAACCAGGCACGAGCAGACCGACCAGGGCCAGGGCGATCACGGCGATGAGGACGCGTGCGGGTCGCATGGGGGAGACTCCCTCGGGTCGTGGGTTGGGGGGTGGGACGCGAACAGTATGGCGAGACGACCCTGCCCTACCTATCCGGGGTCAAACCCTCCTTTCGGTGCAAGATTCGATCACTTCTAGGCTGGGCCCGTGGTGGACGGTCGCCGCGGGGTCGCGCTCGGCGTCACCGCCTACGTGCTGTGGGGCGGGTTCCCGCTGTACTGGCCGCTGCTCGAGCCCGCGGGCGCCGTCGAGATCCTCGCCCACCGCATCGTGTGGTCCGGGATCGTGATGGGGGCGCTGGTGCTCGCGCTCGGACGCCGCGGGCCGTTCCTCGCGATCGTGCGCGACCGGCGGGTGCGGCTGCTGCTGACGGTCGCCGCGGTGACCATCACCTGCAACTGGGCCACCTACATCTACGGCGTCAACAGCGGCCGTGTGGTCGAGACGTCGCTCGGCTACTTCATCAACCCGCTCGTCACCGTGCTCATGGGCGTGCTGGTGCTCGGCGAGCGGCTGCGGCCGTTGCAGTGGGCCGCGCTCGCCGTCGGGCTGACGGCGGTGCTCGTGCTCACCCTCGACTACGGCCGGCCGCCGTGGATCGCGATCATCCTGGCCTTCTCCTTCGGCACCTACGGCCTGGCCAAGAAGACCGCCAACGTCGGCGCGGTCGAGAGCCTGGCCTTCGAGACGGCGGTCATCACGCCCGTCGCGCTCGGCTACCTGGTGTGGCTGGCGGTCGCCGGCTCGGCGACCTTCGCGATCGGTGGCTCGGGCGGCCTGGGGCACTCGCTGCTGCTCGTCTCGACCGGGGTCGTCACCGCCGTCCCGCTGATCTGCTTCGGGGCCGCCGCCACCCGGGTCTCGATGGTCACGCTCGGCCTGCTGCAGTACCTCGCGCCGACCATCCAGTTCGTGCTCGGGCTGCTGGTCTTCGACGAGCGGATGACGCCCGCCCGCTGGGTCGGGTTCGTGCTGGTGTGGTCGGCGCTGGCCGTCTTCACCGCCGAGGCGGCACGGCACCACCGGCAGCAGCTCGCGCTGGCCGCGCGGGCCGTGCCGGCGTCCTGAGGTCAGCGCCCGCGGGCCGTGCGGTGGACGAGCACGCTCGCGATAGCGACCGCGACGAGCGGCCCGATCACGTAGACCATGCTCACGTCTAGGACGGCGAGCAGCGCGACCGCCGCCGCGCCGAAGACCACGAAGGTCGCCAGCGCGAGCAGCAGCGCGCGCTCGTGGGTCACGCGGTGCGCACCGCCACGCCGTCGGCGTAGCTCTCGAGCGCCGCGCGCACGGGGCCCTCGGGCAGCACGGCGAGCAGCTGCTTGGCCTCCTCGGCCCGGCCGACGACGAAGCGACGGGCCTGGTCGAGGGCGGGGTGGGCCCGCAGCAGGGCCAGGGCCTCGGCGTGCCGGTCGTCGTCGGTGAGGTCGGAGCGGAGCAGCTCGTGCAGACGGGCGTCGGCGGGGTCGTCGGACGCGAGCGCCATCAGCACCGGCAGCGTGCGCACGCCCTCGCGCAGGTCGGTGCCCGGCGTCTTGCCCGACTCGGTGGACTCGGAGGCGACGTCGAGGATGTCGTCGGAGAGCTGGAAGGCACCGCCGACGATCTCGCCGTAGCGCGTGAGCGCGGTCTGGATCTCGGGGCTCGCGCCGCCGAACAACGCGCCGTAGCGCGCGGCGGCCGAGATCAGCGAGCCGGTCTTGCCGGCGATCACGTCGAGGTAGTGCTGCAGCGGGTCGTCGTCGGGGCCGGGCTCGACGGTCTCGAGGATCTGGCCCTCGACGAGGCGGGTGAACGTCTCGGCCTGGATGCGCACGGCCTCGACGCCGAGCTGCGCGGTGAGCTCGGAGGCCTTGGCGAACAGGAAGTCACCGGTGAGGATCGCGACCAGGTTGTCCCACCGCGCGTTGGCGGTGACGGCGCCGCGACGCAGCTGCGCCTCGTCCATGACGTCGTCGTGGTAGAGCGAGCCGGCATGGGTGATCTCGACGACGCACGCCGCCGTGACGACGTCGTCGTCGTCCGGACGCCCGCCCACCTCGGCCGCGAGCAGCACGAGCAGCGGACGCATCCGCTTGCCGCCGGCGCCGATGAGGTGCTGCGCCGCCTCGGTGACGTAGGGGACGCGACTGACGGTGTGACCGAACAGGGCGTCCTCGACGACCGCCATGCGCGCACGCAGCCGCTCGGCCAGCGCGGCGTCGGGCACCGGCAGGGCGAGCTCGACCGGCCCGCCCCCGCTGCGACCCTCGCTCACCGGATGAAGTCTCCCACCTGCGCCGCGAGGTCGAGGAACGGGCCCGGCACGATGCCGAGCACGACCGTCGCGACCGCGCAGACGCCGATGGTGACGCTCGTCAGCAGCGAGGGGACGGTGACCGACGCGTAGTCGTCGGGGTCGCCCTCGGGCTCGGTGAAGAACATCAGCAGCACGTAGCGCACGTAGAAGTAGATCGAGATGATGCTGGCCGCGATGGCGGCCAGCACGACCGGCCAGGCGCCTGCCGACATGGCGACGGTGAAGACCGCCCACTTGCCGACGAAGCCCGCGGTGAGCGGGATGCCCGCCATCGAGAAGAGGAACAGGGCGAAGACGCCGGCCACCAGGGGCGAGCGGCGTCCGAGCCCGGTCCAGCGGTCGAACGCCGTGGCCTCGCCGCCGGCGTCGCGCACCAGCGAGACGAGGGCGAAGGAGCCGACCGTCGCGAAGCCGTAGCTGGTCAGGTAGAACAGCACGGCCTGCAGCGAGGTGACCTGGCCGTCGGCGAGGTCGCCGCTGGCCTGCACGCCGAGCACGCCGGTGAGCAGGAACCCGGTGTGGGCCACCGAGGAGTAGGCGAGCATGCGCTTGACGTCGCTCTGGACGACGGCGAGCACGGCGCCGACGAGCATCGTGAGGATCGCGACGATCCACATCATCGGCTGCCAGTCCCAGCGGTTGGCGCCGAAGCCGACGTAGAACAGCCGCAGGATCGCGCCGAAGGCGGCGATCTTGGTGGCCGCCGACATGAAGGCGGTGACCGCGGTGGGAGCGCCCTGGTAGACGTCGGGCGTCCAGGCCTGGAACGGCGCGGCACCGACCTTGAACAGCAGGCCGACCGAGAGCATCGCGATGCCGAGCAGCAGCAGGGTGCGGTTCTCGCTGCCGTTGACCACGGCGTCGTTGATGTCGCCGAGGCTCATCGACCCGGCGTAGCCGTAGACCAGCGCGACGCCGTAGAGGAAGAAGCCGGACGAGAACGCGCCGAGCAGGAAGTACTTGAGCGCGGCCTCCTGGCTCAGCAGCCGGCGGCGTCGGGCCAGGCCGCACAGCAGGTAGAGCGGCAGCGAGAGCACCTCGAGGGCCACGAACATGGTCAGCAGGTCGCCCGAGGCCGGGAACAGCATCATGCCGCCGACCGCGAACATCATCAGCGGGTAGACCTCGGTGTGGGCCATGCCCTTGGCCGAGACCTCCCGCTCGTAGTCGCTGCCGGGCAGCGCCGCCGCCGAGCCGGCGAAGACGGTGACCCCCGCCTCGACCTTGCGCTCGGCGAACAGCGCGACGCCGGCGAGGGAGAAGACGAGGATCAGGCCCCACAGGTAGACGCTCGGGCCGTCGACCACGATCGAGCCCATGGCGCCGAGGATGCCGCGCGCGGACCCGTCGCCGACCTCGGCGAGGTCGCGACCGACGAGCACGGTCAGGACGAGGGCGACGACCACCGCGACGCCCGCGATGGCGGTCTGCACGACGTGACGCCGCTCGCGGGGCAGGAAGGCCTCGACGACGACGCCGATGACCGCCGCGCCGAAGACGACGAAGAGCGGGGAGAGCTCGAAGTACTGGATGTCCGGCTTCACGAAGTCCATGTCACTCGCCCTCCTGGAGGCCGGCGCCGGTCACGGCGGGCGGGTCGTCGGTGACGCCGACCTGCACCATGAGCCGCTCGACGTAGGGGTTGCTGGTGTCGAGCAGCGGCTGCGGGTAGAAGCCGAAGAGCACCAGGGCGACCATCAGCGGTGCGACGGCGGCGATCTCGCGACGGCTCGCGTCGGGGATCGCCCGCACCGCCGCGGCGGCCGGGGCGGGCGCCGTCGCGGTGGCCGTGCCACCCGACGTGGCGGACGCCGTGCCCGAGAGCGGGACGTCGTGGACGTCGCCCTCGGCGTCGCCGTGGTCGTGGTGACCCGCGTGCGGGTCGGCCACCAGGGTCTCGGGGCCGGGGCCGGTGAAGATCCGCTGGTACATCCACAGCACGTAGACCGCGGCCAGCACGATGCCGAGCACGGCGATGGCACCGACCCACCAGTGGTAGTCGAAGGCGGCCAGCAGCACGAGGAACTCGGAGACGAACGGGCTCAGGCCGGGCAGCGCGAGGGTGGCGAGACCGGAGACGAGCATCAGCCCGGCCAGCACCGGCGTCGACTTCTCTAGGCCGCCCATCTCGCTGATGAGCGTGGTGCCGCGGCGGCGGATGACGTAGCCCGCCACCAGGAACAGCGCGGCGGTGCCGAGGCCGTGGTTGACCATGTAGAGCACCGAGCCCGAGCCGCCCTGGCTGCTGAAGACGAAGATGCCGAGGGTGATGAAGCCGAAGTGGCTGAGCGAGGTGAGACCGATCAGCCGCAGCACGTCGTCCTGGGCGATGGCGACCAGCGCGCCGTAGATGATCGAGACCAGCGCGATGGCGACCACGACCGGCGTGGCCCACTGCGAGGCCTCGGGGAAGATGCCGAGGCAGAACCGCAGCATGCCGAAGGTGCCGATCTTGTCGAGCACGCAGACCAGCATCACGCTGACGCCGGGCGGTGCCTGCTCGGTGGTGTCGGCCAGCCACGTGTGCACCGGGAACAGCGGCGCCTTGATCGCGAAGGCGACGAAGAAGCCGATGAACAGCCAGCGGCCGGCGGTGGTGCCGATGTCGAGCTGCTCGAGGTCGCTGAGCAGGTAGGACGGCGTGCCCTGCTGGGCCGAGACGACGTACAGGCCGATGACCGAGGCCAGCAGCACCAGGCCGCCGGCGAGCTGGAACATCAGGAACTTCAGCGCGGCGGCGCTGCGGCCCTTGCGGCCGAACCCGCCGATGAGGAAGTAGGCCGGGATCAGCGTGGCCTCGAAGACCACGTAGAAGAGGAAGACGTCGGTGGCGCAGAAGACGGCCAGCGAGAGCGCCTCGAGCGCCAGCATCCAGCCGTAGTAGCTGCGCGGGGCGGTCTCGCCCTCGTGCCAGCCGGCCAGCATGACGATCGGCACCAGCACCACGGTGAGCAGCACCATGAGCAGGCCGAGGCCGTCGACGCCGAGCGCGTAGTGCACCCCGAACGCCGAGATCCAGTCGACCTGCTCGGTGAGCTGGCGCGCGCCGTCGGTGGAGTAGTCGTAGAGCGCGGCGGTGGCCACGCCGCAGCCCAGGGTGCCGAAGGCGACGCCGAGGGCCAGCGACCGGCTGACGGCGGCGGGCGCGAAGGGGATCACCAGGGCCCCGACGAGCGGCACCAGGATCAGGACGGTCAGCATCGGCGGGCCTTTGCGGTGAGCGGGAGGTCGTGGGCGGTCATCACACGTTCACCGCCAGCAGGGCCGCGGCGACGATGAGGACGCCGACGAGCACGGAGAGGGCGTAGGAGCGGACGTAGCCGGTCTGCACCTTGCGCAGCTGGCCGCCGATCGCCTTGACCGCCGCGCCGCCGCCCATGAAGGAGCCGTCGGCGCCGGCGCGGTCGAAGGCGAATAGGCCGGCGACGAGCCGCTGTCCGGGACGGACGACGACGCCGTCGTTGATGGCGTCGCCGTAGAGGTCGTTGCGCGCTGCCGTGGTGACGAACGAGACGTCGGTGGGCGCGGTGCGCGGCACCTCGCGCTTCTGGTAGAGCAGGAAGGCGAGCGCGACGCCGGCGGCGACCACCAGGACGACGATCAACGTGATCACGATGGCGGGCACCGGCAGCTCGTGGTGCTCCTCGGGCCCGGTGACCGGCTCGAGCCAGTGCACGATCCAGCTGCCGAGCAGCAGGACACCGCCGAGCACCGAGAGCGCGGCCAGCACGACCAGCGGGAAGGTCATGACCTTCGGCGACTCGTGCGGGTGGACGTCGCGCTCCCACCGCTTGGAGGAGAAGAACGTCATCAGCATCAGCCGGGTCATGTAGAAGCCGGTGACGCCGGCACCCACCAGGGCGCACGCGCCGACGAGCAGGTTGTCGGCGATGGCGACCTCGATGATCTTGTCCTTCGACCAGAACCCGGAGAACCCGGGGAAGCCGATGATGGCGAGGTAGCCCATCGCGAAGGTCAGGAACGTCACCGGCATCATCTTGTTCAGCGCGCCGTAGTGGCGCATGTCGACGTCGTCGTTCATGCCGTGCATGACCGAGCCGGCGCCGAGGAACATGTTGGCCTTGAAGAAGCCGTGGGTCAGCAGGTGGAAGATCGCGAAGGCGTAGCCCGCGGTGCCGAGGCCGGCACCGAGCATCATGTAGCCGATCTGGCTCATCGTGGAGCCGGCGAGGGCCTTCTTGATGTCGTCCTTCGCGCAGCCGATGACCGCGCCCCACAGCAGCGTGACGACGGCGACGACGACCACGGCGGTCTGCGCGTCGGGGGCCCGCTCGAAGACGAAGTTGGAGCGGACGACCAGGTAGACGCCGGCGGTGACCATGGTGGCGGCGTGGATGAGCGCCGAGACCGGGGTCGGGCCCTCCATCGCGTCGAGCAGCCAGGCCTGCAGCGGCACCTGGGCCGACTTGCCGCAGGCGCCGACGAGCAGCAGCACGCCGAGGGCGGTCATCGTCGACTCGGACGCCTCGCCCGCCACGGCGCTGATGCCGCTGAAGCTGGTGGTG
This sequence comes from Nocardioides marinquilinus, assembly GCF_039543705.1. Taxonomy (NCBI): domain Bacteria; kingdom Bacillati; phylum Actinomycetota; class Actinomycetes; order Propionibacteriales; family Nocardioidaceae; genus Nocardioides; species Nocardioides marinquilinus. Next base: position 174,859 of record NZ_BAABKG010000002.1, on the reverse strand, counting down.
CCGAAGGTGACGAAGGCCAGGAAGATCGCGGTGACCATGCCCATGTCACCGACGCGGTTGATGACGAAGGCCTTCTTGGCGGCCTTGGCGGCCGACGGCTTGTGCTGCCAGAACCCGATGAGCAGGTAGGACGCCAGGCCGACGCCCTCCCAGCCGAGGAACAGGCCGAGGTAGTTCTCGGCCATGACCAGCAGCAGCATCGCGGCGACGAAGAGGTTGAGGTAGCCGAAGAACCGGCGCCGGCGCGGGTCGTGCTCCATGTAGCCGATGGAGTAGACGTGGATGAGCGAGCCGACGCCGGTGATCAGCAGCAGGAAGACGATGGTGAGCGGGTCGACGAGCAGGTCCATGCCGACGTCGAGGCCGCCGACCTGGATCCAGTCGTAGAGGTGCTGGCCGACCTGGCGCTCCTCCTCGCCGCGTCCGAGGAGCGCGAAGAACATCGCGACGGACAGGACGAAGGAGCCGACCGGCATCGCGGTGCCGAGCAGGTGGCCCCACTTGTCGGTGGCACGACCGCCGAGCAGCAGGACGGCGGCGCCCGCCAGCGGCAGGGCGATGACCAGCCACATCAGGCTGAAGACGCCGTCGGCGCTGCCCGGCTCGACGACCGGGACCTCGGCCGCGGCTTGGATCAGAAACATGTGCGGGTGGTCCCTTTCAGAACTTCAGCAGGCTCGCGTCGTCGACCGAGGCCGAGCGGCGGGTGCGGAAGATGGTCATGATGATGGCCAGTCCGACGACCACCTCGGCTGCGGCCACGACCATGACGAAGAACGCCGCGACCTGGCCGTCGAGGTTGCCGTGCTGCTTGGCGAAGGTCACCAGCGCGAGGTTGCAGGCGTTGAGCATCAGCTCGACGCACATGAAGACCACGATCGCGTTGCGCCGCACCAGCACGCCGACGGCGCCGATGGTGAACAGGATCGAGGACAAGACGATGTACTCGGTCATCTAGGCACCCGGGCCCTTCTCGACGTCCTCGGTGGTGCTGGCGGGGGCGCCCGAGATGCCGCCGGTGTTCGGGCGGGCCGCGGGGTCCTCGCCGAGCTGCCGCTTGAGCTGCTCGATGTCGTCGGCCATCGCCGGCGCGGAGCGCACGGTGCCGCGCGCGGCGAGCACCCGCGAGACCGAGGACTCGGCCGCGGTGCCGTCGGGCAGCAGCGCCGGGGTGTCGACGGCGTTGTGGCGGGCGTAGACGCCGGGCGAGGGCAGCGGGCCGAGCGGCTTGCCGCGCTCGGCGTAGTCGCGCACGCGCTGGGCGGCCCGGTCGGCCTGCGAGACGCGCGGGCTGAGCCGCTCGCGGTGGGCCAGCACCATCGCGCCCACGGCCGCGGTGATCAGCAGGGCGCTGGTGACCTCGAAGGCGAAGACGTAGCGGGAGAAGATCAGGTTGGCCAGGCCCTGGATGTTGCCCTCGCTGTTGGCGACGCCGAGGCCGACCGCCGAGCCGAGGGTGATCTGGCCGAGGCCCAGCAGCAGCAGCAGGCCGAGCAGCAGGCCGCCGACGGTGGCGAGCACGCGCTGGCCCTTGATGGTCTCCACGACCGAGTCGGCGGAGTCGACGCCGATCAGCATCACCACGAAGAGGAACAGCATCAGGATGGCGCCGGTGTAGACGATGATCTGCACCGCGAACAGGAAGGGCGCCTCGAGGCCGGCGTAGAGCGCGGCGAGGCTGACCATCACCACGGCCAGCAGCAGCGCCGCGTGGACGGCCTTGCGCACGAACAGGATGCCGAGCGCGGCGGCGACCATGATCGGCGCGAGGATCCAGAACCCGACCATCAGGACTCCCCTCCCGTGCTCGACGGAGCCGACGGCGCTGCCGGGGTGACACCGCCGAGGCCGCCACGGTAGTAGTCGCCCTCGTCGAAGCCCTCGTGCATCGCGTGCGGCGGCGAGGCCATGCCGGGCAGCAGCGGCGCGAGCAGGTCGGACTTCTCGTAGATGAGGTCGGCGCGGTTGTCGTCGGCCAGCTCGTACTCGTTGGTCATCGTCAGCGCCCGCGTGGGGCACGCCTCGATGCACAGCCCGCACAGGATGCAGCGCAGGTAGTTGATCTGGTAGACGCGGCCGTAGCGCTCACCCGGGCTGAACCGACCGCTGTCGGCGTCGTCGGTGGGCCCGTCGTGGTTCGACGCACCCTCGACGTAGATCGCGTCGGCCGGGCACGCCCAGGCGCACAGCTCGCAGCCGATGCACTTCTCGAGGCCGTCGGGCCAGCGGTTCAGCTGGTGACGGCCGTGGAAGCGGGGAGCGGTGGGCTCCTTCTCGAAGGGGTACTGCTCGGTGACCACCTTCTTGAACATCGTGCGGAACGTGACGCCGAAGCCGGCGACGGGGTCCCACAGCTGCTCCTTGAGCGACTTGGACTCGCTCTGGGCCTTCTTCGGCCGTGGCTGCTCGGCCATCAGCCCTCCTCACCGGACACGGTCGCGCCCGCGGTCGTTCGAGTGGGGTGGTCGAAGGTCAGCGGCACCGCGGCACCACGGACGGCGCCGCCGGCCGGCATGGGCGGCGTCGGGAACGCGTGCTCGCGCGGCGGCGCGTCGGCGTCCACCGTCTCGTCGTCGTCGCCCGAGGGCCCGAAGAACAGCACGAGCAGGAGGACGGCGAGGATCGCGCCGATGACGAACGGGAAGTTGTCGGACTGGAACCAGTCCTCGGTGCGGGCGACGCGCAGCGTGGCGACCGCGACGATCCAGGCCAGCGAGATCGGGATGAGGACCTTCCAGCCGAAGGCCATGAACTGGTCGTAGCGCAGTCGCGGCAGCGACCCGCGCAGCCAGATGAAGATGAAGATGAAGAACAGCATCTTGCCGAAGAACCAGATCATCGGGACGTAGCCCTCGTTGGCGCCCGCCCAGACCTCGTCGATCCAGAACGGCGCGCGCCAGCCGCCGAGGAACAGCGTCGTGGCCAGCGCCGAGACGGTGGCCATGTTGATGTACTCGGCGAGGAAGAACAGGGCGAACTTGATCGAGCTGTACTCGGTGTGGAAGCCGCCGACCAGCTCGCCCTCGGCCTCGGGGAGGTCGAAGGGCGCGCGGTTGGTCTCGCCGACCATCGCGATGCAGTAGATGAGGAACGAGGGGATCAGCAGGACGCCGAACCACCAGTCCTCCTGCGCGGCGACGATCTCGGACGTCGACATCGAGCCGGCGTAGAGGAAGACCGCGACGAGCGCGAGGCCCATCGCGACCTCGTAGGAGATCATCTGGGCGCTCGAGCGCAGGCCGCCGAACAGCGAGTAGGTCGAGCCGCTCGACCAGCCGCCGAGCACGATGCCGTAGATGCCGATCGAGGCGATGGCCATCACGAACAGCACCGCGACGGGCATGTCGGTCAGCTGCAGCGGGGTGCGCTCGCCGAACATCGTCACCTCGGGCCCGAACGGGATCACCGAGAAGGTCACGAAGGCCGGGATGACGGCCAGCAGCGGGGCCAGCACGAAGACGACCTTGTCGGCCGCCTTGGGGAGGATGTCCTCCTTGAACATCAGCTTCGCGCCGTCGGCCAGCGACTGCAGCAGGCCGAAGGGGCCGTGCACGTTGGGGCCGATGCGGTGCTGCATGCGCGCGACGACGCGGCGCTCCCACCAGATGTTGAACAGGGTGAGCAGCACCAGCAGGACGAAGATCGCCAGCACCTTGATGATGACGATCCACCAGACGTCCTGGCCGAAGCCGACCACGGACTCGGTGGCGAGCGGCGCGAGCGAGCCGGTCATGAGGCGTCCCCTCCGGTGACGGTGACCCGGGTGCCGGGCGAGGCGAGGTCGGTGAGCAGGCCCTGGCCGGTGGAGTTCGCCGGCAGCCAGACGACGCCGTCGACGAGGTCGTCGGCGATCTCGGCGGGCAGGGTGAGCGAGCCGCGGTCACCGGTGACGGTGACGGCGGGGCCGCAGGCGTCGAAGACCGCGCGGCCGACGCGCGCCACCGGTGGCCGGGCGGTGGCGGCGAGGTGCTTGTCGCCGGCCTGCATGGTGCCGCGGTCGAGCATGAGCTTCCAGCTCGACAGCGCGAGGCCGTGGGGCTTGCCACCGCCGGCGGCCGGGGCGCTCACCGGCTGCAGCCGGGCCCGCTCGCCGTCCCAGGCACCGAGCTCCTCGAGCTGCTCCCAGACCTCGGCGACGGTGCGGAAGCCGAGCGGGCGGCCCTGACCGAGTCGCGCGAGCTCGTCGGCGACGCCGGAGAGCACCCGCAGGTCGGGCAGCGAGCCGGGGTTGGACAGCACGGCGTCGAAGGGTCGCACGCGACCCTCCCAGTTGACGAACGAGCCCGCCTTGTCGGTGACCGGCGCCACCGGGAAGACGACGTCGGCCGCCTCGGTGACCTCGGTGGCGCGCTGCTCGAGCGCGACCACGAACGACGCCCGGGCCAGCGCGGCCCGGAAGGCGGCGGGGTCGGCGGTGTCGGCGGGGTCGACGCCCCCGACGACGAGACCGGCGAGGTCGCCGGCGCCGAGCGCGGCCACGATGGCGTCGGCGTCGCGGCCGGGCGCCTCGGGCAGCGCGGGCACGCCCCAGGTGGTGGCGGCGTCGACGCGCGCCGCGGCGTCGGCCACGGGCCGGCCGCCGGGCAGCAGGTTGGGCAGGCAGCCGGTCTCGACGGCGCCCCGGTCACCGGCGCGACGCGGCACCCAGGCCAGCCGCGCGCCACTGGCGGCCGCCAGCTCGGCGGCGGCCGTCAGCGCACCCGGCACCGTGGCGAGCCGCTCGCCGACCATGACCACGCTGTGCTGGTCGAGGCGCCCGGCCTCGACGAGCGAGCGCAGCGCGGCGGGCTCGTCGCCCGGCGCGGTGGGCAGCAGGGTGCCGTTCATCTTGGTCAGGCCGCGGGTGGTGAACGGCGCCACGGCCAGCACCTGCAGGCCGTGCTGCCGGGCCGCCTTGCGCAGCCGCAGGAAGATCGCGCCGGCCTCGTCCTCGGGCTCCAGGCCCACGAGGACTACGGTGCCGGCGGTCTCGAGGTCGCCGTAGGTGACCGCTCCCCCGCCGGGTCCGGTGGCCACGACGTGGGCGGCCAGGAAGTCGGCCTCCTCGGCCGAGTGCGGCCGGGCGCGGAAGTCGACGTCGTTGGTGCCGAGCGCCACGCGGGCGAACTTGGCGTAGGCGAAGGCGTCCTCGCCGGTGAGCCGGCCGCCGGGCAGCACGCCCACGCCGCCGGCGTCGACGGCGGCCTTGAGGCCGCGCGCCGCGACGGCGAACGCCTCGACCCAGGACGCCGGCCGCAGGCTGCCGTCGGTGTCGCGGACCTGCGGGTAGGTGATGCGGTCGGGCTCGGTGGCGTAGGTGAAGGCGAAGCGGTCCTTGTCGGTGATCCACTCCTCGTTCACGTCGGGGTCGTCACCGGCGAGACGGCGCATCACCTTGCCGCGGCGGTGGTCGACGCGGATGGCGGAGCCGCACGCGTCGTGCTCGGCCACCGACGGGCTCGAGACGAGGTCGTAGGGCCGCGAGCGGAACCGGTAGGACTCCGAGGTCAGCGCGCCCACGGGGCAGATCTGGATCGTGTTGCCCGAGAAGTAGGACAGGAACGGCGCGTTCTCGGCGATGCCGATCTGCTGCTGGGCGCCGCGCTCGACCAGGGCGATGAACGGGTCGCCGGGGATCTCCTCGGCGAAGCGGGTGCAGCGCTGGCACACGATGCAGCGCTCGCGGTCGAGCAGCACCTGCGGGCTCAGGTTGATCGGCTTGGGGAAGGTGCGCTTGACGCCGCCCGCGCCCGAGCCGACGAAGCGCGACTCGCCGCGGCCGTTGCTCATGGCCTGGTTCTGCAGCGGGCACTCGCCGCCCTTGTCGCAGACCGGGCAGTCGAGCGGGTGGTTGACCAGCAGGAACTCCATGACGCCCTGCTGCGCCTTGTCGGCGACCTCGCTGGTGGCCTGGGTGTTGACCACCATGCCGTCGGCGACCGGCAGCGTGCAGGAGGCCTGCGGCTTGGGGAAGCCGCGGCCGTTGCCGGCGTCGGGGACGTCGACCAGGCACTGCCGGCACGCGCCGACGGGCGCGAGCAGCGGGTGGTCGCAGAACCGGGGGATCTGGACGCCGATCTGCTCGGCCGCGCGGATCACCAGGGTGTCCTTGGCGACCTCGGTCTGGATGCCGTCGATCGTGACCGTGACGGTCTCGACCTTCTGCGGGGTGGTGGTCACTGCGTCACGCTCCGGCGGTGGCGAGCCGCCCGGCCCACGCGGTGGAGGCCGCGGGGTCGAAGGGACAGCCGCCGTGGGTCAGGTGGGCGAGGTACTCGTCGCGGAAGTACTGGATCGAGCTGGAGATCGGGCTGGTCGCGCCGTCGCCGAGCGCGCAGAACGACCGCCCGAGGATGTTGTCGCACTGGTCGAGCAGGAGGTCGAGGTCGGCCTCGCTGCCCTGGCCGCGCTCGAGCGCCGCCAGGGTCTGCACCAGCCACCACGTGCCCTCGCGGCACGGGGTGCACTTGCCGCACGACTCGTGCTTGTAGAACTCGGTCCAGCGCAGCACGGCGCGCACGACGCAGGTGGTCTCGTCGAACAGCTGCAGCGCGCGGGTGCCGAGCATCGAGCCGGCCTCGCCGACGCCCTCGAAGTCGAGGGGGACGTCGAGGTGCTCGGCGGTGAGGATCGGCGTGCTCGAGCCGCCCGGCGTCCAGAACTTCAGCTCGTGGCCCTCGCGCATGCCGCCGGCGAGGTCGATGAGCTCGCGCAGCGTGATGCCGAGCGGCGCCTCGAACTGGCCGGGGTTCTTCACGTGGCCGGAGAGGGAGAAGATGCCGAAGCCCTTGGACTTCTCGGTGCCCATCGAGGCGAACCAGTCGGCGCCGTGCTCGACGATGCTCGGCACCGAGGCGATCGACTCGACGTTGTTGATGACCGTCGGGCAGGCGTAGAGGCCGGCCACGGCCGGGAACGGCGGGCGCAGCCGGGGCTGGCCGCGGCGTCCCTCGAGGCCCTCGAGCAGCGCGGTCTCCTCGCCGCAGATGTAGGCGCCCGCACCGGCGTGGACGACGACGTCGAGGTCGTAGCCCGAGCCGTGGATGTTCGTGCCGAGGTGGCCGGCGGCGTAGGCCTCGGCGACCGCGGCCTGCACCCGGCGGATGACGTGGAGGATCTCGCCGCGCACGTAGATGAAGGCCTTGTTCGCGCGGATGGCGAACGAGCTGATGATGACGCCCTCGACGAGCACGTGGGGGTTGCCCATCATCAGCGGGGTGTCCTTGCAGGTGCCCGGCTCGGACTCGTCGGCGTTGACGACGAGGTACTTGGGCTTGGGGATGTCCTGCGGGATGAAGGACCACTTCATGCCGGTCGGGAAGCCCGCGCCGCCGCGGCCGCGCAGGCCGGAGTCCTTGACCGCCGCGATGATGTCGTCGGGCTTCATGCCCAGCGCCTTGTCGAGCGCCCGGTAGCCGCCGCGCTCCTCGTAGGCGGCGAGCTTCCAGCCCTGCTCGACGTCCCAGAGGTCGGTCAGGACCGGGGTGAGGGGGGCGATCTGGGTCTGGCTCACTGGGCCTCCTCCTTGTCGGCCGCCGCCTCGCCGGTCGGGGCCTCCTCCTCGACGGCCGCCTGCTCGGCGACGTCGTCGTCGGACTCCTTCGCGCCGGCGACCTTCTGCTCCGGCTCCTCGGGGACGCCGGCCCCGATCGCCGCGCTGTCGTCGGCGTCGTCGCCGCCGTCGGGCGCCGTCCAGCCGCGCTCGCGCGCCAGGCGCAGGCCGAGCAGGCTGGCCTCACCGGCGCCCGGACCCTCGTCGGCACGGCCGTCGGGGAAGCCGGCGAGCACGCGCTCGGCCTCACGCCAGGTGCACAGGCGGGCGCCGCGGGTGGAGCGGACCTCGGTGCCGGCGCGCAGGTCGTCGACCAGCTGCACCGCGGACTCCGGGGTCTGGTTGTCCATGAACTCCCAGTTGACCATCACGACCGGGGCGTAGTCGCACGCCGCGTTGCACTCCACGTGCTCGAGGGTGATCGAGCCGTCGTCGGTGGTCTCGTCGTTGCCGACGTCGAGGTGGTCCTTGAGGCGGGTGAAGATCTCGTCGCCGCCCATGACCGCGCACAGCGTGTTGGTGCAGACACCGACGTGGTAGTCACCGACGGGGCGGCGCTTGTACATCGTGTAGAAGGTCGCGACGCCGCTGACGTCGGCGGCCGACAGCTCGAGCAGGTCGGCGCAGACCTCGATGCCCTCGGGGGTGACGCGGCCCTGCACCGACTGCAGCAGGTGCAGCATCGGCAGCAGGCCCGAGCGCTTCTCGGGGTAGCGGGCGGCGATCTCGCGCAGCTCGGCGATCGTGCTGTCGTCGAAGCCGTGGGCCTGGATCTCTTGCGTCATCGGTCGACGCCTCCCATGACGGGGTCGATGGAGGCGATGGCGACGATGACGTCGGCCACCTGGCCGCCCTCGCTCATCACGCTGGTCGCCTGCAGGTTGGTGAAGCTGGGGTCGCGGAAGTGGGCGCGGAAGGGCCGGGTGCCGCCGTCGGAGACGAGGTGGGCGCCCAGCTCGCCGCGCGGCGACTCGACCGGCACGTAGGCCTGTCCGGGCGGCACGCGGAAGCCCTCGGTGACCAGCTTGAAGTGGTGGATCAGCGCCTCCATCGACTCGCCCATGATGTGGCGGATGTGGTCGAGGCTGTTGCCCATGCCGTCGCTGCCGATGGCCAGCTGGCTCGGCCAGGCGATCTTCTTGTCGGCGATCATCACCGGCTGGCCCTCCATGAGGGCGAGGCGGTTGAGGGTCTGCTCGACGATGCGCAGCGACTCCCACATCTCGTTCAGCCGGATGCGGAAGCGGCCGTAGGCGTCGGCGGTGTCCCACGTCTGGACGTCGAAGTCGTAGGTCTCGTAGCCGCAGTAGGGCTGGGTCTTGCGCAGGTCCCACGGGTAGCCGGTGCTGCGGAGCACGGGCCCGGACAGGCCGAGCGCGAGGCAGCCCTCGAGGTCGAGGTGGCCGACGTCCTCGAGGCGGGCGCGGAAGATCGGGTTGGCGTTGCACAGCGCGGCGTACTCCGGCAGCCGCTTCTTCATCAGCTCGATGAAGTCGCGGATCTCCCCCACCGCACCGGGCGGGAGGTCCTGCGCGACGCCGCCGGGGCGGATGAAGGCGTGGTTCATGCGCAGGCCGGTGATCAGCTCGAACAGGTCGAGCACGAGCTCGCGCTCGCGGAAGCCGATCGTCATCACGGTCAGCGCGCCGATCTCCATGCCGCCGGTGGCGATGGCCACCAGGTGGGAGGAGATGCGGTTGAGCTCCATGAGGAGCACCCGCATGACGGTGGCCTTCTCGGGGATCTGGTCCTCGATGTCGAGCAGCCGCTCGACGCCGAGGGCGTAGCTGGCCTCGTTGAACAGCGGCGAGAGGTAGTCCATGCGGGTGCAGAAGGTGGTGCCCTGCACCCAGGAGCGGAACTCCATGTTCTTCTCGATGCCGGTGTGCAGGTAGCCGATGCCGCAGCGGGCCTCGGTGACCGTCTCGCCCTCGATCTCGAGGATCAGCCGCAGCACGCCGTGGGTGGAGGGGTGCTGGGGCCCCATGTTCACCACGACGCGCTCCTCAACCGCGCCCTCGCCGGAGGCCAGGCCCTCGACGATCTCGTCCCAGTCGCGACCGCTGACGGTGAAGACGCGGCCCTCGGTGGTCTCGCTCGAGCCGGCGTAGATGTCGTGCTGGTCGGTCGTCATCGCTTCACACCCATCTCCTGGCCGCTCTCGTGGCCGCCCATCAGTTGTAGGACCTGCGCTGGTCGGGCGGCGGGATGGTGCCGCCCTTGTACTCGACCGGGATGCCGCCGAGCGGGTAGTCCTTGCGCTGCGGGTGGCCGGGCCAGTCGTCGGGCATCAGGATGCGCGTGAGCGCGGGGTGGTCGTCGAAGACGATGCCGAACATGTCGTAGGTCTCGCGCTCGTGCCAGTCGGCCGTGGGGTAGGTCGCCACGACCGAGGGGAGGTGCGGGTCGTCGTCCGGGACGGCGACCTCGAGCCGGACGCGCCGGTTGTAGGTCATCGAGAGCAGGTGGTAGACGGCGTGCAGCTCGGCGCCGGCGTCGTCGGGGTAGTGCACGCCGCTGACGCCGGAGAGGAACTCGAAGCGCAGGCTCGGGTGGTCGCGCAGGTGGCGGACGACGGCCGTGAGGTCCTCACGGCGCACGTGGAAGGTGATCTCGCCGCGGTGGACGACGACGCGGTGCAGCGGCACGCTCTGCTCGAGCGCGTCGGCGACCTCGTCGAACCAGCCGCCGTAGGGGCGCTGGGCCGCGCCCGGGAAGACGATCGGGGCCACCAGGCCGCCGTAGCCGCTGGTGTCGCCGGTGCCGCGCACGCCGAACATGCCGGTGCGGGCGCCGACGGCGCGCACCTCGGCGTCGGGGGTCCCGGTGGTGGCGGGGACCTTCTCCTCGCCCTGGTCGGGTCCGGTGGTCTTGTCCTCATCGGCCACGGGTGGTCACCTCATCAGGCCCTTCAGCTCGGACGTCGGGAGCGCGGCCAGGGCGGCGTTCTCGCGCTCCTCGATCTCACGGACCCGGTTCGCGCCGAGCTTGGAGTGCTGCACCTGGTCGTGCAGCTTGAGGATCGCGTCGATGAGCATCTCCGGCCGCGGCGGGCAGCCGGGCAGGTACATGTCGACGGGGACGACGTGGTCGACGCCCTGCACGATCGCGTAGTTGTTGAACATGCCGCCGCTGCTCGCGCACACGCCCATGGCGAGCACCCACTTGGGGTTGGCCATCTGGTCGTAGATCTGCCGCAGCACCGGCGCCATCTTCTGGCTGACCCGGCCGGCGACGATCATCAGGTCGGCCTGGCGCGGGCTGGCGCGGAAGACCTCCATGCCGAAGCGGGCGAGGTCGTACTTCGGGCCGCCGCTCGTCATCATCTCGATCGCGCAGCAGGCCAGGCCGAACGTGGCCGGCCAGAAGCTGGCCTTGCGCATGTAGCCGCTGAGCCCCTCGACGGTGGTGAGCAGCACACCGGACGGGAGCTTCTCCTCGATACCCATTACCAACCTCCAGGTGAGGGCCGCGAGGCGCGCGCTCCGCCGAGGCGGAGGAGCGAGGGCGACCTGTAGAGCGGAGCGGTCGTCGAGCGACGACAACGCGGGCGGGGTGCGTGCATCGTGGCCCTCAGTCCCAGTCGAGGCCGCCGCGGCGCCACACGTAGGCGTAGGCGACGAAGACGGTGAGGATGAAGATGACCATCTCGACCAGCCCGAACAGCGCCATCGCGTCGAAGTGCACGGCCCAGGGGTAGAGGAAGATGATCTCGATGTCGAAGACGATGAACAGCATCGCGGTGATGTAGTACTTCACCGGGATGCGACCGCCGCCCACCGGCTGCGGGGTGGGCTCGATGCCGCACTCGTAGGAGTCGAGCTTGGCTCGGTTGTAGCGCTTGGGCCCGATGAAGTAGCTGGCGGCGATCGAGCCGACGGCGAAGGCCGCCGCCAGTCCCGCCAGCACCAGGACCGGGATGTAGATGCCCATCGGTCGCATATCCCTTCTCGCGAGGGCCGGACTTGTGGCTTTGTGAACGCAATCACGAGGCCCGCGCAGCGCCCATACTGCCACTCGCCGCGGTCTGCGTCACACCCAGGGGGAGCCCGCAAAACCGGTTCTGACCTGCGTATTTAACCCACGTTCACGTGACCTAATTGGACGACGTCCACCCGGCTCGTGTCGCACCCTCCCGCGCGGGGTCCCCGCCGTCTACGCTGACGCCCGGCCTGGGACCCACGACGAGCAGGAGGTGCGGATGGCCACGCTCACCGCGCACAAGAAGGTGCTGCACGCCGACCTCGGCGGCGACAGCGTCCGCGCCGCCCAAGGCTCGATGGTGGCCTACCAGGGCAACCTCGAGTTCAAGCACGCCGGCATGGGCGGCGGCGGTGGCTTCCGGGCCGCGCTGAAGCAGAAGGTGGCCGGCGAGTCGATCACGCTGATGGAGGTCAAGGGCACCGGCCGCGCCTACCTCGCGCAGGACGCCCTCGACGTCACCGTCGTCCGGCTCGAGAACGACAGGCTCACCGTCGAGTCCGAGCACATCCTGGCCGTCACCGAGGGCCTCAAGCTCGACGTCCAGTTCGCCGGCCTGCGCGGGATGACGAGCGGCCAGGGGCTGGCCACGACCACCGTCTCGGGCTCCGGGCAGTGCGCCATCATGAGCGACGGGCCGATGATCCCGCTGGCCGTCGGGCCGGGCATGCCGCTGGTCGTCGACCCCGACGCCTACGTGGCCGGCACCGGTCAGCTGCAGATGAGCCTGGTCTCCGGCGTCTCGTGGCGCAGCCTCGTGGGCGACGGCGGGGGCGAGCCGTTCAGCCTGCGGTTCGAGGGCCAGGGCACCGTCTACATCCAGCCCGCGGAGAGGTGACGGCGATGGCCTTCGAGCAGGTGAACAGCAAGGTCGTGCGCACCGACGTCGGCCCGGGCGGCGAGGTGATCGCCCGCCGCGGCGCGATGCTCGGCTACTCCGGCGGCGTCACGTTCCGGCCCATCAGCGGCGGCGGGGGCGTCGGCGGCATGGTGGGCCGCGCGATGGCCAGCGAGTCCGAGGCGATGATGGTCGCCGAGGGCCAGGGCAACGTCATCTACGGCTTCCGCGGCCTCTACGTCACCCTCCTCGAGCTGGCGAACGAGACGCTGACCGTCGAGGCCGACCGGCTGCTGGCGCACCACGCCAACCTGCAGACCTCGGTCGAGATGATCGGGCAGGGCGGCATCCGGCAGGCGGTGCGCGGCGCCGTCTCGGGCCAGGGGCTGTTCACCACCAAGATCATGGGCAGCGGCTCGGTGGCCCTGCTCTCGCACGGTGGCACCGTCGAGCTCGAGGTGACCGGCGAGACGATCGGCGTCGACCCCCAGGCCTACGTGGGCCACGTCGGCCCGCTCAACGTCGACCTCAAGGCCAGCGTCGGCATCCGCGACGTCGTCGGCCGCGGCTCGGGCGAGGCCCTCCAGCTGCACGTGTCCGGCCACGGACGCGTCTACATCCAGGCATCGGAGAAGAAGTTTCGATGATCGACATGACCGGCGGCTCGACCGTCTACGACGCCCAGTCGCTGCCGAGCGACGACAACATCAACGCCTACTCCTTCTGCATCGACCTCCACGGCGAGTGGTTCACGTCGAAGGGCGCGATGATCGCCTACTACGGCAACGTCGACTTCTCCGGCGTCTCGCAGTTCGCCTCGCGGGCGGCGTGGGTGGCGGCGCGGTTCTCCTCCCCGCTCTACACCCAGGACTGGGTGGTGGCCTCGGGCCAGGGCAAGCTCGTCATCGGCGACCGCGGCAACGACATCAACTCCTACGACCTCGAGGCCGGCAACCTCACCATCAAGGCCTCGAACCTGCTGGCCTTCGAGACCGGGCTCGAGCTGAAGCAGTCGATCGTGCCGGGCTTCCTGGTGCTCATCGGCACCGGCAAGTTCCTCGCCTCCTCGAACGGGCCGGTCATCTTCGTCGAGCCGCCCTTCCGCGCCGACCCCGACGCGCTGCTCGGCTGGGCCGACTGCCCCTCCCCCTCGCAGCACTACGACCACAACTGGATGGCCCAGTCGTTCATGGCCGGGCTGACCTCGTTCTTCGGTCGCGAGTCGGGCGAGGAGCGGCAGTACGACTTCACCGGCGCGGGCACGATCCTGCTGCAGTCCTCCGAGCTGCTCCGCGCCGACGGCGCCCTGCTGCGGCTGGTCGAGTCGCAGACCAACCTGCTCGACGCCAACTCCGCCGGCGCCCTCGGGCAGAAGCTGATCGCGCGCGCCCAGCAGCAATGACGCAGTCGATGCCCGAGGAACGAGGGCAGCGGCGTCGCGTCAGCAGGTCGAGCAAGCGACACGGGTGAGCTTGCGAACCCGTGCGAGCGTGTCGAGGCCACGCAAGCCGGTCTCGGGTCCGGACCCGGGTCGGCCTGGCCTCGGAAGGCCAGTGGTCTCGTCACGCGGTCGCGACCTCGTTCCTCGGTCGCGCGCTCGCTCGACCTGCGGGCCGTCAGCCCGGCGCTCGTTCCTCGCGCCGGGCTAGGCCCTTGCCCGGTGGAGCGTGACGGTGCCACCGGTGAGGTTGCGCCACTCGACGTCGCGCCAGCCGGCGTCGTCGATGATCGCGGCGAGGGCGGCCTGGTCGGGCCAGGCGCGGATCGACTCGGCGAGGTAGACGTAGGCGTCGGGTGAGCTCGAGACGGCGCGCGCGACGGTGGGCAGCGCGCGCATGAGGTACTCGGAGTAGACGACGCGGAACGGCGTCCACGTGGGGTGGCTGAACTCGCAGACCACCAGCCGCCCGCCCGGCTTGGTCACCCGGCGCATCTCGCGCAGCCCCGCCGCGGAGTCGACGATGTTGCGCAGGCCGAAGGAGATCGTGACGGCGTCGAAGGTGGCGTCGGCGAACGGCAGCCGCGTGGCGTCGCCGGCGGCGAAGTCGAGCGCGGGCCGCACCCGCTTGCCCTGCCGGAGCATGCCGAGGGAGAAGTCGCAGGCCACGACGCGGGCGCCGCGGTCCTGCAGCGGCTCGCTCGAGGTGCCGGTGCCGGCCGCGAGGTCGAGGACCCGCTCGCCCGGCTGCGGGTCGACGGCCTCGACCACCAGGCGGCGCCAGCGCCGGTCCTGCCCGAGGGAGAGCACGTCGTTGGTCACGTCGTAGCGCTTGGCGACGGCGTCGAACATGCGCTGAACGTCGGTCGGCTGCTTGTCGAGGTCGGCACGGGCCACGACCTCGACGCTAGTCGGCGCACCGTCGCTGCAACCAAATGCCTGGGGGTGGCGTCTCCATGGTGAACGATGAGCGCACGCCACACGCGTCACGTGCGCCCCATCAGCCCCACCCTCCCCCATGACGCTGCACACCAGGAAGCAGGCAGGACCCCCGCCATGAACATCGTCCGTCGTCTCACGCTCACCGTGGTCGTCGCTGGGCTCGTCGCCCTGGCCGTCTACGGGTTCGGCTGGTCCCAGGCAAACGCGGACGACGACCGCCGCGAGTCGGGGATCACCGGCCGCGCCGCCGGTGACGAGCCGCGGCCCGCGCCGTCCGACGAGCCCGCGTCCGCCACCGACCCGACCCCCACGCCCGACCCGACCTCCGAGCCCACCGTGCCGGCCGAGCAGCCGGAGCCCACCCAGGACCCGACGCTCGAGCCGACGCCCGAGCCGAAGCCGGCCGAGCCGGCCGAGCCCCGGCTGCAGCCCGGTCCGGCGCTGCTCTCGCCCGGCGACGACAACGCCGAGGTGCGCGAGCTGCAGGCCCGGCTGCGCCAGATCGACTGGTTCGAGGGCGACGTCACCGGCCTGTACGGCGACCTGACCACCGCGGCCGTCGAGGGCTTCCAGGCCAAGCGCGAGATCCCGGTGACCGGCGAGGTCGACCAGCGCACCATGGACCGGCTGCTCGCCATGACCACCGAGCCGACCGCCGCCGAGCTCGCCAACCAGCTGGGCGAGAACACCCCCGGCGCGCTCGACCCCCGCTGCACCACCGGCCGCGTGCTGTGCATCGACAAGACCAGCCGCACGCTGCGCTACGTCGTCGACGGCGCCGTCGTCCAGACCGTCGACGTGCGGTTCGGCTCGGAGTCGACCCCGACCCGCGAGGGTGCGTTCTCGGTGACCTACAAGGACGCCGACCACGTGTCGTCGCTCTACGGCTCGTCGATGCCCTACTCGATGTTCTTCTCCCGCGGCCAGGCCGTGCACTACTCCTCCGACTTCGCCTCGGTCGGCTACGCCGGGGCGTCCCACGGCTGCGTGAACGTGCGCGACTACGACGCCCTCGCCTCGCTCTACGACCAGGTGCAGGTCGGCGACCCGGTCATCGTCTACTGGTCCTGAGCCGCTCCGGACGTCGTCCGGCCCCACCGACCGGCGCGGGGCCCGGGGTCACCACGGTGAGTACGCTCGCCCGCGTGACCCTGGGTGCCCGCGCCGACCAGTCGGCGACCCCGCTGGTGGCCCGCACCGTCGCCGTGCCGGCCGAGCGCATCGGGGCCGCCGTCGACTCCCTCGTCGAGCTTCTGCCCGAGGCCGACCCCGTCGCCTGGCTGCGTCGCGGCGATGGTCTGGTCGGGTGGGGCGTCGCCGCCGCGCTGCGCGCCTCCGGCCCCGACCGGTTCGCCGAGGCCGACACCTGGTGGTCGGCCACCGCCGCCCGCGCCGTCGTCCGCGACGACGTCGAGGCGCCCGGCACCGGGCTGGTCTGCTTCGGCTCGTTCGCCTTCGCCGACCAGCCCGGCACCTCCACGCTCGTCGTCCCCGAGGTCGTCGTCGGACGCCGCGGCGACGTCGCCTGGGTCACCACCGTCTCGGCCTGGCTCGACCGGCTCGACGGGCTCGACGACGTGCTCACCGCCGCGACGCCGCTGCGGCCGCCGGTCGGCGTCCGGTTCGCCGACGGCCACCTCAACGGCGAGGCCTGGATGAGCGTGGTGGCCGACGCCGTCGCCCGCATCGGCGCCGGCGCGCTCGAGAAGGTGGTGCTGGCCCGCGACCTCGTCGCCACCACCGACGAGCCCGTCGACGTCCGCTGGCCGCTGCGGCGGCTGGCCGAGTCCTACCCGACGTGCTGGACCTTCCACGTCGACGGATTCTTTGGCGCCACGCCCGAGCTGCTGGTGCGTCGCGAGCGCGGCCTCGTGACCTCGCGCGTGCTGGCCGGCACCATCCGCCGCACCGGCGACGACGGGCGCGACCTCGCGCTCGCCGCCACGCTGGCCCGCTCCTCGAAGGACCTCGAGGAGCACGAGTACGCCGTCCGCTCGGTCGCCGAGGCGCTCGAGCCGCACTGCGGGTCGATGAACGTGCCCGAGGCGCCGTTCGTGCTGCACCTGCCCAACGTCATGCACCTGGCCACCGACCTCGCCGGCGTCGTCCACGACGCCGACACCGCGTCGTCGCTCGCGCTGGCCGCCTCGCTGCACCCCTCGGCCGCCGTGGGCGGCACGCCCTCGGGCACCGCGACCGCGCTGATCACCGAGCTCGAGGGGATGCCGCGCGGCCGCTTCGCCGGACCGGTCGGCTGGATGGCCGCCGACGGCGACGGCGAGTGGGGCATCGGCCTGCGCTCGGCGCAGGTGGAGGGCAGCGCGGTGCGGCTGTACGCCGGCTGCGGCATCGTCGCCGACTCCGACCCCGAGGCCGAGCTGGCCGAGTCGCAGGCCAAGTTCGTGCCCGTGCGCGACTCGCTGGGCTGCTGAGTCCGGGGCTGAGTCCGGGTTGGGTCCGGGGCTGGGTTCGGGGCTGGGTCCGGGGCTGGGTCCGGGGCTGGGTTCGGGGCTGGGTTCGGGGCTGGGTCGCGTCCGCCGCACCCGCCTCAGGGATACCCGGTCCACCGGGTGTCCCTGACGTTCTCGGGTGTTGCAACGCCCGAGAAGCGGAGGGAGAACCCGAGGAGGTCGGGCCTCAGGCGGGGGCCCAGCGGTCGAGCAGCGACCGGAAGCCGTCGGCGGCGACCCGGCGGGCGGCCTGCGACGACTCGACGTCGGGCTCGGGCTCGGCACCCACCCGGTCGGCGAGGTCGGCGGCGTCCACGGCGAGCCAGGTCTCGACGAACCGGCGCACCGGGTCGGGGACGGAACCCGTGCCGAGCTCGCGGGTGACCGCCTTGCGGGCCGTCAGCTCGTCGACGGCGGACCGGACGTCGGCGGGTGGCGGCGCCTGGTCGAACAGCTCGCCGAGGTTCATCGGCGGCACCGGCGGCGTCCCGGCGTCCCCGCCCCTGGTCGCCGCCATCCAGTGCAGCACCGCGCACGGCCGCAGGGCGTAGAAGATCCCCTTGAGCCGCGTCTCCGCGCCGGCGGCCGCGCCCGAGCGCTCCCACTGGCCGGCGGCCAGGTGCTGGTAGTGCCGCGCGGTCGCGGCGCGCTGTGCGACCCGCTCGACCACCGCGAGCAGGTCGTCGCGGAAGGCGGGGTCGCCGTCGTAGACGATCGGGAGCGCAGCCACTCCCCCACCGTCGCGTTGCCGGCCGTGGCCAGCCGCACCGCCTTGACCAGGTCCCAGCCGTTGACGTCGAAGACGGCGTCGAGCGGCGTCTCTACGACGTCGCGCGGCGGCCACGGGTCGAGGTAGGCGGCGACCGGGCGCACGAACAGGAAGCGGCAGTCGTAGTCGCTGTCGGGCGAGGGGAAGCCCCAGGCCCGGCTGCCGCTCTCGATGGCCCACGGCACGCGGACGCCGTGGGCCGTCGCCACCTCGGCCAGGCGGCGGTCGACCTCGGCGACGACGTCGGGCGCCATCCCCTCGGCGAGCGCTCGCACGGGCTCAGGCCAGGTCGGCGCCGTCGGGCAGCCGCTCGAAGCTCAGCCCGAGCGGCTCGGTGACCAGGCGCTGCATGTGGCCCTGGACCATCTGCAGGGCGACGTCGCTGTAGACCCGGTCGTGGATGGCGAGGTTGCGCGGGGCGCCCACCTCCCGCACGAAGTCGACGGCCTCCCCGACCTTGAGCCACGGGGCCGAGACCGGCGCGAGCAGCAGGTCGACCGGCTCGCCGGGCGCGGTGAGGGCGTCGCCGGGGTGGTAGACGCGCTGGTCGCCGAGACGCAGCAGGTAGCCGGAGTTGTCGAAGCGCGGCAGGTCGGGGTGGATGACGGCGTGCCGCTCGCCCACCACGCTGACCGCGAAGCCGACGTCGAGGTCGTCGCCGGGGGTGACCACGTGGAGCCGGTCGGCGAGGTCGGGCGCCTCCTCGCGGATGACGGCCGCCACCGCCTCGATCGTGTGGATCGTCGCGCCGGCCGCGCGCAGGTGGTCGGCGTCGTAGTGGTCGGCGTGCTGGTGGGTGATCAGCACGTGGTCGGCGCCCTCGACCGCCTCGCGCTCGGTGAACCCGCCCGGGTCGAGGACGACGCGCACCCCGGCGTGCTCGACGCGGACGCAGGCGTGGCCGAACTTGGTGAGCCTCATGCCTCCGAACCTAGCCCCGGAGCAGCGGCGGCCGGCCCGGTCCGGCGCACGAACCGAGCGATCGCACGGAACAGGACGTACCCGGGCCCCACCCCGCGCACGAACCGTGCGATCGCACGGAACAGGACGTACCCGGGCCCCACCCCGCGCACGAACCGAGCGATCGCACGGGACGGGCCACGGTCGGGCCCCGGGTGGATCAGCGCACGGACGTCGGGTCGAGCACGTGCTCGAGGTCGGCGACGGCGCCGACCAGCACCCCGCGGGTGTCTACCCGCGGGCCCTCCTCGACGTCGGCGACCACGCAGGTGACGTTGTCCTTGCCGCCGGCGGCGAGCGCGGCCTCGACGAGCGCGTCGGCGGCGTCGTCGCGCTCGCCCGCGAGCAGCTCGGCCAGGCGGTCGTCGTCCACGAGGTCGCTGAGTCCGTCGCTGCACAGCAGCAGCCGGTCGCCGACAGCGAGGTCGACGTAGCCGAGGTCGGGGTCGAGGGGCTCGTCGCCGCTGCCGAGCGAGCGCAGCACGATGTTGGCGAACGGCGAGTGGCGCGCCTCCTCCGGCGTCATGCGGCCGGCGTCGACGAGCGCCTGCACCAGCGTGTGGTCGCGGGTGAGCCGGCTCAGCGCGCCGTCGCGCAGCAGGTAGGCCCGTGAGTCGCCGAGCTGCAGCAGGCCGAAGCGCTCGCCGTCGCTCTGGACGGCGGTCAGGGTGGTGCCCATGCCGGCGCGGGCCGGGTCGGTGGCCGCGCCCGCCCGCAGCTGGGCGGCGGCCTGCTCGACGGCCCGGGCGAGCAGCTGGACGGGGTCGTCGTCGCGGCCGAGCATCGAGAGCGCCGAGGCGACGTAGGTGGCGGTGGACGAGGCCACCTCGCCGGCCGCGGCGCCACCGACGCCGTCGGCGACGATCAGCAGGTAGGGCCCGCCGAAGGCGGAGTCCTCGTTGTTGTCGCGGACCAGGCCGACGTGGCTGCGAGCCGCGGCGACGAACCGGTACATGGGCCGCATCCTGCCAGCCCCGCGGCGTCCGCGACCTAGCATCGCGCTGTGGACGCACTGTCGATCGAGGTGCGCCCGGCCGGCCTCGGCGACGTCGACGCGCTGGTCGAGCTGCACCGCGCCTGCTGGGTCGAGGCCTACACCGACCTGATGCCGCCCGGCGCGGTCGACCGCGTCTTCGCCGACCCCGAGCGGCTGCGCCGCCGGCGGGTGGAGCAGATCGCCGACCCCGCCCGCACCATGCTGCTGGCCGTCGTGGACGACGCGCTCGTCGGCTTCGCCGCGTCGGGTCCGCCGCGTCACGACGACCCGCCGGCGCCGCTCGAGCTGTATGCCGTCTACGCCCGCGCCGCGACGTGGGGCCGCGGCGTCGGGCCCGCGCTGCTCGCCGCCGCGGTCGGCGCGCGGCCGGCGTACCTGTGGGTGCTGGAGGGCAACGACCGGGCCGTCGCGTTCTACCGCCGGCACCGCTTCGCACCGGACGGCGCGACCGACGAGCGGCCCGAGGGCCGGGTGCTGCGGATGACGCGCCGGTAGCGGTGTCGCGGCAGACCCCGGTGCGTCATGATCGGGGCGTGCTCGCCCTCACCGGCTCGACCGGCGCCGTCGGCGGCCGCGTGGCCCAGGCCCTCGTCGACCTGCAGCCCCGGCTGATCGTCCGCAACGCCGCCCGGGCGCCGCAGCTCGGGCTCGACGTCCACGTGGCGACCTACGACGATGCCACGGCCGCGACCTCGGCGCTGCAGGGCGTGAGCGTGCTGTTCATGGTCTCGGCCTCGGAGTCGGACCAGCGGGTGCTCGACCACCGCACGATGATCGAGTCGGCGGTGCGGGCCGGGGTGCGGCACGTCGTCTACACCTCGTTCTCCTCCGCCGCGCCCGACGCCACGTTCACCCTCGCGCGCGACCACCACGACACCGAGCAGGTGCTGCACGACGCGGCCGCCGACGGGACGACGTTCACCGTGCTGCGCGACAACTTCTACCTCGACGTGCTGCCCGAGTTCGCCGACGCCGAGGGCGTCATCCGTGGTCCGGCCGGCACCGGCCGGGTCGCCGCCGTCGCCCGCGCCGACGTCGCGGACGCCGTGGTGGCGGTGCTGCGCGACCCCGCGGCGCACGCCGGAGCGACCTACACCCTGAGCGGCGGGGAGGCGCTGACGTTCGAGGAGGTCGCGACCCGGGCGGGCGCCGTCCTCGGCCGTCCGCTGCGCTTCGAGGACGAGACGCTCGAGGAGGCCTACGCCTCGCGTCGGGCGGCCTACCCCGACGCCGAGCCGTGGCAGCTCGACGCGTGGGTGAGCACCTACACCGCGGTCGCCGACGGGTCGCAGGCCGCGGTGGTCGACGACGTCCGCCGGCTCACCGGGCACGCGCCGCGCCGGCTCGAGGACGTGCTCGTCACGCCGTGAGGTGGTGCGGGTAGCACCAGCGCCACTCCTCGTCGGGCTCGGCCGACTGCATCACCGGGTGGCCGGTGTCGTGGAAGTGGCGGGTGGCGTGGCGCCCCGGCGAGGAGTCGCAGCAGCCGACGTGCCCGCACTCCAGGCACTGCCGCAGCGCCACCCACCGGGTGCCGTCGGCGACGCAGGCCGGGCACGTGCCGTCGGTGACGGTCTCGACGACGGGGTGGCTCGCGAGGTGCTCGCACTCCTCGCCCGGACGCCGCAGCGCCGAGGCCGTCCGCAGCTCCGCACGCTCGCGGCTCGCGGTGTCGAGCAGCGACTCCTCGACGTCGAGCATGGCCAGCACCTCGGCCACCACCGCGGACGGCGTGGTGCCCTCCGAGCGGATCTCGAGCACCCGCTCGCGCTCGGCCGCGATCATCTCCAGCCGCAGCCGGGCGTACAGCTCGGACGGCGTCTCCTCGTCGGCCGTCGTGCCCAGCCGCTCCCACGCGGCGAAGTTGCGCTGCTCGATGCGCTGCTTGATCAGGGCGCCGACGCCGTGCACGTCGTCGACGTCGGCCTGCTTCATGCGCTTGAACCCCGCCTTGGAGGCCTGCTGCAGCAACGTGGCCCGGGCGAGGGCGTCGTCCATCGCGTCGGGGGCGGGCACCTCGAGCCGACGCGCGATCCACGGCAGCGTCAGCCCCTGCAGCAGCAGGGTGCCGGCCACCACGGTGAAGGCCACGAACAGCAGCACCTCGCGGTGGGCGGTGCCCTCGGGGATGACGAACGCCGCGGCCAGCGTGACCACGCCGCGCATGCCGGCCCAGCCGAGCAGGAAGGTGTAGGACCACGGCGGCTCGCGGCGGGTGTCGGGGTCGAGCCCGGGGCGCACCAGCAGGTAGCGCGCGGGGAAGACCCACACCAGCCGCAGCACGATCACCGCCGCGAGCGTCAGCGCGCACACCAGCGCGATGCGGCCGCCGCCGAGGTCGCTCTCCTCGAGGTCGCCGAACAGCGTGGACGCCTGCAGCCCGATGAGCAGGAAGACGGCGTTCTCGAGCAGGAAGGCGATGGTGCGCCAGTTGGTGCGCTCGGCGATGCGGCTCTGGGCCGACTGCAGGACCGGCGCCTTGTGGCCGAGCAGCAGACCGGCCGCGACCACCGCGAGCACGCCCGAGGCGTGGATCTCCTCGGCGGCGATGTAGGCCGCGAACGGCACGACCAGCGAGATCGCGGTGTCCATGAGCGGGTTGGTGAGGCGCCGGCGCACCTTCGCCACCACGAAGAAGACCGCCACGCCGACCGCGATGCCGCCGCCGGCCGCGAGCAGGAAGTCGAGGCCGACGTCGACCGCGTCGACGCCGCCGCCACCCGCCATGGCCACGCCGCCGGCCGCGACGGCGGTGCGCAGCGCGACCAGCGCGGTGGCGTCGTTGAGCAGCGACTCGCCCTCGAGGATCGTCACGATGCGCCGGGGCAGGCCGATGCGTCGTCCGACCGCGGTGGCGGCCACGGCGTCGGGCGGCGCCACGACCGCTCCGATGGCGAAGGCCGCGGCCCAGCCGAGGCCGGGCAGCAGCGCGTGCACCAGCACGCCCACGCCGAGGGTGGTGAAGACGACCAGGCCCACCGAGAGCAGCAGGATCGTGCGGCGGTTGGCGTTGAAGTCGACCAGGGACGTCGACAGCGCGACGGAGTAGAGCAGCGGGGGCAGCAGGCCGAGCAGCACGACCTCGGCCTCGAGCTCGATGTGCGGCATCCCCGGCACGTAGGAGCCGGCCACGCCGACCACCACGAGCAGCAGCGGCGCCGGGACGTCGAGCCGTTCGGCGATGCCCGTGACGACGAGGACGCCGACCGCGAGGGCAACCAGCAGCAGGGCGATCTCCACCGACCGATGGTGCCAGAGCAGCCGGCCCCACGGCCCACGCGACCACCCGCCGAGGCGGGTACCGGCGTCGCCCGGCGTCGACCCGTCGCTCGTAGGCGACGGGTCGACGCGCTCAGAACTCGGTGTTGTTCGAGATCGCGGTGCTGAGGTCGGTGAAGGCGGTGGTGTACTCGGTGGTCGGCAGCTTGCCGACGTCGAGCTGCAGCTGCACCACCGAGCCGGCCGAGCCGTAGGACTGGTCGAGGCCCTCGATCATCGCGGCGCTCTGGTCGAGGAACTCGTTGGTCTCGGGCTGCACCGCGGAGAGGTCGAGCTGGCGCACGGCGCTGTCGAGGTCGTAGACCGCCTTGCGCATCTGCTGGTTGCCGTTCTGCCCCTGGCGCAGGCTGGAGGCCTCGGTGAGCGTCGTGGTTCCTGCGGAGAAGTCGTCGGAGAAGGTCTGCAGCGCCTGGTAGAACGCGGTGGCGTCGGCCGCGCTGACCGAGCCGTCGACCTGGGGCTGGTCGGTGGGCGCCTCGTCGGTGGGGGGCTCGTCGGTGGGGGGCACGCTGGTCTCGTCGGTGGCCGGGTCGGTCGGGCTGTCGGACGTCGTCGGCGTCTCGGACGTCGCCACGGTCTCCGAGGGCGTGCCGTCGTCGGAGGCGCGCTCGGTGTCGTCGTCGCCCCCGCCCAGCACCAGCACGAGGACGACGGCGATCGCGGCGACCAGCAGCAGCGCCCCGCCGCCGATCAGCAGACCCTTCTTGCCGCCCGCGCCCGACCCGCCCGACGAGCCGTGCGCGGGGCCGTAGGGCTGGTGGGGACCGGTCGGACCCGGCGGCGGCGCGTGGTAGGCCGGCTGCGGCTGGTAGGGCTGCGGCTGGTGCGGGGGCTGGGCCTGCGGCTGGTGCGGGGACTGGGACGCCGACGGCCACGACGCGGGCGCCTGGCCCCAGGCGTCGTCCTGGCCGGGCGAGCCCGGGCCGGGGGTGGGCGGCGGCAGCTGGGTGGGGGCGGGCGGCGCGGCCGGGGGCTGGGGGGCCGACGCGGCCGGCGTCGCGCCGGTCGAGGGAGCGTGCTGGGTGCGGAAGCGGCGCACCTCGCCCTCGCCGACACGGTCGACGGCGAAGCCGAGCACGGCGAGCGCCCACTGCCCGCCTGCGACGTCGGCGCTGCCGCGGTCGCGCGCGAGCCGGGCGCCGACCTCCTCGACCGCGGCGCCGGCGTCGGCCCCGCTGTCGAGCATCGTGATCAGCGACGAGAAGGCGCCGAGCCGCACGGCGTCCACCAGCAGGTTGATGTCGCCGGTGGTGGCGTCACCCTCGTCGAGGAAGTCGTCGAGCACGCCGCGGAAGCCCTCCGCGTCGTCGAAGACGTCGCGGCCGGCCTGCTGGCCGAGCGCATGCAGGTGGTGGTGCAGCTCCATGCGCGCATCGTAGGTAAAGGGTCAGGGACGCAGGGAACGAATAGCCAGATCGTGACCTCTGCGTAAGGCCCTGGGGACGACGGCCTCCACCACCTCGAGCGCGCCGTTGGGGTTGGCCAGCGCCTGCTCGAGCGCGGCGAGGCTCTCGACGCGCAGGTGCGGCGTGCGGGTGGCGGCGCACAGCGAGGCGAGGTCGACGCCGTGCGGGGTACCGAAGAGGGCCTCGAAGCGGTCGGAGTGGGCCGGGTGGCCCTGCTCGAGGGTGTGGAAGATCGAGCCGCCGTCGTCGTTGACCACCACGAGGGTCAGGTCGGGCCGCGGCTCGCGCGGGCCGAGCACCAGCCCGTTGGAGTCGTGCAGGAAGGTGACGTCGCCCAGCAGCGCGATCGTCGGGTGGTCGGGCCGGGCCAGCGCCGCGCCGATGGCCGTCGAGACGGTGCCGTCGATGCCGGCGAGGCCGCGGTTGGCCACGATCTTGCGACGCTCCCCCACCGGCGTGGGGCGGTGCATGAGGTCGAGGTCGCGCACCGGGTTGGAGGCACCGACCACCAGCTGCATGCCGGGCCCGACGGCGCGGGCGACGGCGCCCGCGACCTCGTACGGCGTCAGGCCCGGCTCGGCGGCGACCAGGGCGTCGAGCCGCCGCGCGACCGCGCGGTCGGCCTCCCGCCACGCGTCGAGCCACGCCGGGTCGTCGGCCTCGGCGGTGAAGCCGGGGGCGGACGTCGTCACGGCGAACGGCCGCTCGGCCCACACGCCGCGCGGCGGCACCGAGCACACCTCGACGTCGGCCCGGCCGAGCAGCCGGGTCACCGGACGCGACAGCGTCGGCCGGCCGAGGACGACGACCCGCTCGACCGCCGCGGCGAGCTCGTTGTCGGGGTCGCCGAGCAGCAGCCGGTAGCAGCGCAGGGCGTGGTCGCCGGTGCGCGAGCCGGACGACGGCTCGGCGAGCAGCGGCCACCGCGCGGCCTCGGCGAGCCGGCGCGCGGCCGGGCCGGCGTCGTCCCCGGCCACGACGACGGTGCGGGGGCCGGGGGCGAGCGGGAGTCGTTCGATCGAACGGTCCGCGGCGCCGATCCGCGCCGAACCACCCTCGTTCCGTTCAATCGAACGGACCAGGCGCTCGGGCAGCACCCACCGGCCGTCGGGCAGCAGCGGCTCGTCGAGCTGCACGTTGAGGTGGCTGGGGCCGTCGTCCGACAGGGGCAGGGGGCCCGGGGCGGCGAGGTCGACGGTGTCGACGAGGCGTCCGAAGACGCCGACCTGGTCGGTGGTCTGGTTGGCGCCGGTGCCGCGCAGCCGGGCGGGCCGGTCGGCGGTGAGCACCACGAGCGGCAGGCCGGCGTGCGCGGCCTCGAGCACGGCGGGGTGCAGGTTGGCGACGGCGGTGCCCGAGGTGCAGAGCACGGCGGCGCGGGCGTGGTTGCGGGTGAGGCCGAGGGCGAGGAAGCCAGCCGAGCGCTCGTCGACACGGGTGTGCAGGTCGACCAGCCCGGCCTCGGCGGCGTCGAAGACCGCGAACGACAGCGGCGCGTTGCGGCTGCCGGGCGCAACCACGAACTGGCGCACCCCGGCCTCGACGAGCTGCCGGACGACGTCGCGAGCCAGCTCGGCCGACGAGCCAGCCGGACTCGCCGGGCTCGCCGGCGTCATCGCGCCGCCTCCGCCGCGGCCAGCCGCTCCTGCCACCACGCGACCCGCTCCGGCGGGGCGGCGAGCCGGTCGAGCGCGGCGGCGTCGACCTCGGGGACGCCGACCGGCAGCTCGCCGTCGACCGGCAGCAGGGGCGCGAGGGCCACGTCGTCCCCGAGCAGCTGCACGGTGGCGAGCCCGCACGCGTAGGGCAGCTCGGGCAGCGCCGCCGCGAGGGCGACGCCCGCGGCGATGCCCACCGACGTCTCGAGCGCCGAGGAGACCACCACGGGCAGCCCGATCTCCTCGGCCACGCGCAGGCACGCCCGCACCCCGCCGAGCGGCTGCACCTTCAGGACGGCGACGTCGGCCGCCTCGAGGTCGCGCACCCGGTAGGGGTCGGCGGCGCGGCGGATCGACTCGTCGGCCGCGACCGGCACCGAGACCCGGCGGCGCACCAACGCGAGGTCCTCGACCTCGGCGACCGGCTGCTCGACGTACTCGAGGCCTCCGGCGGCGCGGTCGAGCCGGGCGATCGCCGTGACCGCGGCGTCGACGTCCCAGCCCCCGTTGGCGTCGACCCGGATCCGGCCGTGGGGGCCGAGCGCGTCGCGGACGGCCTCGACGCGGGCCTCGTCGTCGGCGAGGGTCTGGCCGCGCTCGGCGACCTTGACCTTGGCGGTGCGGCAGCCGCCGGCCGTCACGATGCGGTGGGCGCGCGCGGGGTAGACGGCGGGCACGGTGACGTTGACCGGCACGCGGTCGCGCACCGGCGCGGGCCAGTCACCGGCCGCGGCCTCGCGGGCGCAGGCCAGCCACGGCGCGGCCTCGGCGGCGTCGTACTCGACGAACGGGCTCCACTCCCCCCACCCGGCGGCACCGGGCAGCAGCACGACCTCGCGCTCGGTGATGCCGCGGAAGCGGGTGCGCATCGGCAGGCTCAGGACGCGCACGCGAGCCTCCGCAACGCCAGCCGGTCGGGCTTGCCGTTCTCGAGCAGCGGGACGGCGTCCAGCCGCACGAGCTGGCGCGGCGCCCAGGCGCGCGGGTGCGCCTCGCCGACCCAGTCCCGCGCGGCCTCGAGGTCGAGGAACGGCTCCCGAGCCTGTCGGAGGACCACGAACGCCACGAGCCGGTGGCCCCACTCGTCGTCGGGGACGCCGAGCACCTCGGCCGCGGCGACGGCGGGGTGCTCGCGCAGCCGCGCCGCGACGGCCGGACCGGGCACGTTGACCCCGCCGCTGACCACCACGTCGTCCAGGCGGCCGAGCACGTGCAGCCGGCCGTCGGCGTCGAGCCGGCCGGCGTCGGCGGTGACGAACCAGCCGTCGACCAGCGTGGACGCCGTGAGGTCGGGGTTGCCCTCGTAGCCCTCGAAGAGCGTCGGGCCGCCGAGCCGCACCCGGCCGTCGTCGTCGACCGCCACGCGCACGCCGTCGAGCGGCACGCCGTCGTAGACGCAACCGCCGCACGTCTCGGCGGCGCCGTAGGTGGCGACCACGTGGACGCCGGCCGCCTCGGCCCGCGCGCGCAGGGCCGGGTCGAGCGGTCCGCCGCCCAGCAGGACGGTGTGGGCGCGGCGCAGGGCGGCGACGTCGTCCGGCTCGTCGAGCAGGCGGTGCAGCTGGGTGGGCACGAGACTGGTGAGCCAGCCCTCGCCGTCCGGCCACGGGTCGTCTCGGCCGACCGGCTCGTGGCCGGCCACCAGCGAGCGCAGCACGACCATCAGGCCGGCGACGTAGGTCTCGGGCAGCCGCAGCACCCACCGTCCCCGGGTGCCGAGCCGGGCCTCGGTCGCGGCGACCGAGGCGAGCACGGCCCGGCGCGACAGCACGACCCGCTTGGGCCGCCCCGACGACCCCGACGTCGTCACCACCAGCGGCGGCGCGTCGTCGTCGGCGGCGTCCAGCCACGCCCGGTAGTCCACGTCTCCGACCCTAGATCGGCCCCCGTCCAGCAAGCACCTCCGGGATAGTCCCTGACGATGTGGAGGGCGGGCGGGGTCAGCGGGCCTCGAGCACCCAGAACAGGAAGCACATGAACCGGCCGCTCGGGGGGAGCCCCGGGGGCAGCCGCGCGGCCGGGGTGTCGAGCGCCGGCGGCGGCTCGGCGATGCGGAGGGTGCGGAAGCCGGCGTCGGCGAAGGCGCCCGACATCGCGTGGAGCGGCCGGTGCCAGAACGTGAGGACGACGGGGCGGCCGTCGAAGGTGTGGTCCTCGGAGTAGCGCGTGACCGCGAAGTAGTCGGCCTCGGGGTAGACGATCGGGTAGGCCGCCGGGTGGTTCGTGGAGACCAGCAGCCGCCCGCCCGGCCGCAGCACGCGGCGCAGCTCGGCGAGCGGGCCGGCCCAGTCCTCGAGGTAGTGCAGCACCAGCGACGCCACCGCGTCGTCGAAGGAGTCGTCGGCGTAGGGCAGCGGCGCGGCGAGGTCGGCCACCCGCAGGTCGGCGCCGTCGCCGAGGCGGCGGCGGGCGAGGTCGACCATCGCGGCGCTGCGGTCGAACCCGGCGACGGACGCGCCGCGCTCCCGCAGCGCGAGCGAGAGCGGACCGGTGCCGCAGCCGACGTCGAGCACCCGTCGTCCGGCCACGTCGCCCGCGAGGTCGAGCATCGCCGGCCGCTCGTAGTGGGCGTTGAAGACGCTCGACTCGTTCTCGGCGGAGTAGGCGGCCGCGAAGTCGTCGTAGTCGGTGCGCTCACCGTCGGGCGTGTCGGGGCCGGCCGAGATCCGCATGGCCCCATGCCTACCCGACCCGGGCCGCCCGCGGCCACCGCCGAGCCTCGTCGACCTCGGAGACCTCGGAGACCTCGGAGACCTCGGGGACCTCGGGGACCTCGTAGAGTCACCGCCCGTGACGACGCCCCGCCCCACCGCGGCGCAGTGGGTGCAGGGCGCCCGGCCCCGCACGCTGCCGGCCGCGGTCGCGCCCGTGCTGGCCGGCACCGGCATCGCCGTCCACGAGGGCGAGGCGGTGTGGTGGAAGGCGCTGCTCGCGCTGGTCGTCAGCCTCGCGCTGCAGGTGGCGGTCAACTACGCCAACGACTACTCCGACGGCGTGCGCGGCACGGACGACGACCGCGTCGGTCCGATGCGGCTGGTCGGCTCCGGCGCGGCCGCGCCGGGCGCGGTCAAGCGCGCCGCGTTCGTCGCGTTCGGCGTCGCCGCGGTGGCGGGCCTGGTGCTGGCCGCGACGACGGCGTGGTGGCTGGTCGCCGTCGGCGCGGTGAGCGTGCTGGCGGCCTGGTACTACACCGGCGGCTCCACGCCCTACGGCTACCTCGGCCTCGGCGAGGTCATGGTGTTCGTCTTCTTCGGGCTGGTGGCCGTCGTCGGCACCACCTTCGTGCAGACGCAGGACTGGTCGTGGGCGGCGCTCGCCGCCGGCACCGGCGTCGGCGCGCTCGCGTGCGCCATCCTCGTGGCCAACAACCTGCGGGACATCCCCACCGACACCGTGGCCGGCAAGCGCACCCTGGCCGTGCGGCTCGGCGACCGGCGCACCCGCGGGCTGTACGTCGCGCTGGTGGTCGCCGCGGTCGTCGCGGTCGTCGTCGTCGCGGCCCTCACCAGCTGGTGGGCGCTGGTCGGCGTCGGGTTCGTCGTCGCGGCACGGCCGGGGCTGCGCGCCGTCACCGGCGGCGCCACCGGACCGGGGCTGATCCCGGCCCTGCAGTCGACCGGCCTGGCCGAGCTCGCGTGGGCCGTGCTGGTCACGGCGGCGCTCGCCCTGGCCCGGGCCGCGTAGGGTCGGCGCCGTGACCGCGTTCGTCGTGCTCCTGGTCGTCGCGGCCCTGGTGGCCGCCTACGTCTTCCGCGTGCCGCTGCTGGCCAAGATCCTCGGCCAGCCGCGCAGCCGCATCGAGCGCCGGCTCAACCGCCGGCGCGACTGAGCCTCAGTCGGCGTCCTCGCGGCTGCGCATCTCGTCGATGCGGGACGTCGCACGCCCGGCGCGGTCCTCGACGTGGCGGGCCAGCCGCTCGCGCGGACCGTGGAGGACGTAGTAGGAGCCGATGCCGCTGAGCACGAACGCGATGAGGAACGTCAGCCCGTAGGCCGGGGTGCTCCAGATCAGCAACCACGCCCCGACGACGGCCGCCCAGGTCAGCAGGAACAGCCCGAGGCGCAGCAGGGTGTAGACGGCGAAGTCCTTCACGCGACCCAGGGTAGGTGGTGACCACCTGCGCTCTACATTGGACGCGTGCTGCGGTTCCTCTTCGTGCTCGTGCTGCTGGCGGTGGCGATCTACCTGCTGGTGCGCGTCTTCCAGGAGCGCAGCGCGGCCGGCGGCACCGGTCGCGGCCTCACCGGCCCGCGTCGTCCGCAGGGCCCGCGGCGTCCGCAGCGGCCCCGGATCATCGCCCCCGACGACGACGAGGACTTCCTGCGCGACCTCGACCGCAAGCGCCGGAACCCCGAAGACCCGGACTGACCCGCGTCGAGGTCGCGACCGGCGTGTCGAGACCTCGTGAGGTCAGTGCAGAGGCACCCGAGCGACGTCCGGGGCCCCGTCGATCCGCTCGACCACCGGCGCGCCGAGCGAGGCGTAGCTGTGCTGGCTGTTGGTCGCGAAGTAGTTGATCCCGATGAAGTTGAACCACAGCGTGGCCAGGCCGACGCAGGCGAGGATGGCGGCGTTGCGGCCCTTCCAGCCGGCGGTGGCGCGGGCGTGCAGGTAGGCGGCGTAGACCACCCAGGTGATGAAGGCCCACACCTCCTTGGGGTCCCAGTTCCAGTAGCGCGACCACGCCTCGTGGGCCCAGATCGGGCCGGTGATGAGCACCGCGAAGGTCCACACCGGGAAGGCGAAGGCGTGCACCCGGTAGGCGGTGCGGTCGAGCACGGCCAGCGACGGGACCCGGGTCAGCGGGCCGCTGGTGGCGTCGCCGCGGCGCAGCTTGACCAGGTAGGCGATCGAGAGGATGCCGCCGATGGTGAAGGCGCCGGTGGCGATGATCGCCGAGACGACGTGGATGACCAGCCAGTAGGAGTCGAGCGCCTCGGTGAGCGGCGCGACCTCGGAGTGCAGCCAGATCACGGCGACCATCAGCGTGGCGACGACGAAGCCGAGCACGAACGGCGCCATCCAGTCCAGCTTCAGCCGGCGGCGGAGCAGCAGGTACATCAGCGCGACCACGAACGTGCCCGCGGTCGTGAACTCGTACATGTTGCCCCAGGGCACCCGGTTCGGGTCGGCGGCCATGCCGCGCCCGACCAGCGCCGTGAAGTGGGCGACGACGGCGATCACCGTGAGCAGCACGCCGAGCCGCGCGAGGAACGCGGTGCGGGTGGACGGCGCCTCCTCGCCCGTCTCGGGGCCGGTGGCGACCAGCACGTCGCCCTCGGAGCCCTCGGAGCCCGCGGACGACGTCCGGGCCGCCCTGGCCGTGGCCGGCTGGCGCAGCGAGGCCCACTCGGCCAGGTGCACCAGCAGGGCCAGGAAGTAGACGATGCCGGCGGCGCCGATCGCCTGGTTGCTCAGGGTCTCCCACGCGGTGTTGCTCACTGCGGCTCCTTCGGGTGCGAGGACGGCTCCGGGTCGCGGAGCCCGCGGACGATCTCGTCGAGGACGTCGCTCAGGTCGGCCCCACCGGAGCGGTCGAGGACCGCCACCTCGACCATCGTGGCACCCGCGTCCTCACCGGTGCCGGGTCGGGCGCGCACCCACACGCGCCGCGAGCGGATGAACAGCGAGCCGAGCAGCCCGATCAGGGCCGCCACCACGCCTAGCAGCGCGACCTCCTTGCCGGGGGTCTGGCTCACCTGGATGCGCACCCAGGGCTGCACGCTGTCGAAGCTGACCGAGCCGAGCCCGTCGGGCAGCTGCCGGGTCTCGCCCACCCGGAGGTCGAGCCGGAAGGGGCGGCCGTCGTCCTGGGTGACCTGCGAGGCCTTGGAGGTGTCGAGCAGGTAGACCGACTGCGGGACGCCGTCGTCGAGACCGAGGTCGCCGGTCCACACGTTCAGGCTGATCAGCGGGTCGAGGTCGTCGGGCCACACGGTGGTCGGGTCGCCGTCGACGAGGTCGAAGGTCGGGTAGAACAGCCCCTCGAGGCCCAGCTGGCCGGGGCGCGCGGACGGCGCCTTCACCACGCCGAAGGACAGGAACGACTCGTCCTGCGGCAGGAAGACGGTGGGCCCGCTGTAGGCGACGTCGCCGTTGCCGTCGCGCACGGTGATCACCGGCGCGTAGCCGTGGCCGACCAGGAACAGGTCGGTGCTGCCGATGGTGAGCGGGTGGTTGACCCGCAGGTCGTACTGGTCCTCGGGGCCGTCGCCGTCGCGGTAGGTCAGCGCCGCCTTGAAGGCGCGCGCGGTGCCGGCGGCGGCACCCTCGGTGAGCCAGGTGATGTCGAAGTCGTCGACGGTGAACAGGAACGGGTCGAAGTCGTCGGCGCCGAACCGGCTGCCCGGGTTCAGGTCGTCGTAGGACGCCGCGGTGTTGGCGAAGGTGCCGCCCTGCAGCACGATGACGCCGCCCTGGTAGCCGAACAGCGCGCCCCAGGCGAAGCCGACCAGCACGATGATCACCGAGAGGTGGAACAGCAGGTTGCCGGCCTCGCGCAGGTAGCCCTTCTCGGCGCTGACCGCGTCGGCAGCGTCGGGGTCGGTCGGCCGCAGTCGGTAGCGGCGTCCGCCGAGCAGCGTGCGCGCCCGGGCGAGGACGTCGTCGACCGGCGCGTCGAGCCGCACCACGCGGTGCTCGGGCAGCCGGGTCAGGTTGCGCGGCGCCCGCGGCGGCACGGCCCGCAGCGCGCGGGCGTAGTGCAGCGTGCGCGGCACGATGCAGCCGACGAGCGAGACCATCAGCAGGATGTAGATGGCCGAGAACCACGCGGAGTCGTAGACCGAGAACAGCCCGAGCCGCTCGTAGATCGGCGTGAGCGTCGGGTGGTCCTCCTTCCACTGGTTGGCCGCGAACGCGTCGACGCCCGACTGCGGCACCACCGAGCCCGGGACGGCGGCCAGCGCGAGCAGCAGCAGCAGCACCAGCGCGGTGCGCATCGAGGTCAGCTGCCGCCAGGTCCAACGCAGCAGCTCGAGCCCCCCCAGCTCGCCGGCGCGACGGCGTCCGCCGCGGTCGGGGCGCTCGGGGTGGTCGGCCGGGGGGCGTTCCTGCAGGTCGACCATCAGACCGGCACCTCGAACCCGCCCACGAGACGCACCTGCACCCACTGGACGGCCTGGTCCCACACGCCGGTGACCAGCAGCAGCCCCACGACGACCAGCATCGCGCCGCCGACCCGCATGACGACCAGCTGGTGGCGCCGCACCCAGGCCAGCGCGCCGAGCGAGCGGGCGTAGAACAGCCCGGCGAGCACGAACGGGATGCCGAGCCCGAGCGCGTAGGCGGCCGAGAGCACCGCACCGCGCGCCGCGGTGGCGTCGGTGTAGGTGAGGTTGACGATGACGGCGTAGGTGGGGCCGATGCACGGCGTCCAGCCGAGGGCGAACAGCGCGCCGACGAACGGTGCGGCGCCCAGCCCGACGGCGGGGACCTGGTGGATGCGCCACTCGCGCTGCAGCCACGGCAGCGCGCCGGCGAAGACGAGCCCGAGCACGATCAGCAGCGCGCCCATGACGACGGTGATCTCGTCGGCGTAGCTGCGCAGCCACAGGCCGACGCCGCCGACGGTGAAGCCGATCAGCACGAAGACGACCGCGAAGCCGAGCACGAACAGCACCGAGCCGAGCAGCATGCGACCGCGGCGGCGCGAGGCCTCACCGGAGGCGAGGTCGGCCCCCGAGATGCCGGTGGCGTAGGACAGGTAGCCGGGCAGCAGCGGGATGACGCACGGGCTGAAGAACGAGACCAGCCCGGCGACCGCGGCCACCGGCAGGGCCAGCGCGAGCGAGCCCGCGGCCGCCTGCTCCTGGAACCACTCACCCATCCTCGGCCGCGACCTCCTCGACGAGGTCCTCGAGCGTGCCCGCCGAGGTGATCGCGCCGGTGACGACGGCCGCGACCCGGCCCTGCCGGTCGAGCACGTAGGTCGTGGGCGGCGCCTTCGGCGCGTAGTCGCCGAGCTCGACGACGCCCGCGCCCTCGTCGGCGATCGTCGGGTAGGTGATGCCGAACTCGCGCTCGAAGGAGCGGGCGTTCTCGAACGACGTCTCGCGGAAGCTCATGCCGACGAAGCGGGCGTCGAGCTGCTCGGAGGCCTCCTGCAGCACGGGGGCCTCCCCGCGGCACGGGGTGCACCAGGAGCCCCACACGTTGAGGACGACGACGTCGCCGCGCATCGAGGCCAGGTCGATCGGCTCGCCGTCGAGCGTCTCGCCGCCGATGTCGAGCGCGCCCTCGCGGTCGGCGGCGGCGATCTGGGTGATGGCGCCGTCACCGGTGGTGTAGTTGGCGTCGCCGGTGCCGTCGAGACCGCTGCAGCCCGCCGTCCCCACCAGGGCGAGGACCGCGGCCACCACGGCGACGACGCGGCGCATCACGGCCTCCGCGACTCGGGGGCGCCGCCGGTGGAGAACGGCGCGTGCCGGTCGGTGACGGGGATGAGGTCGCCCGCGGGCTCGCTGTAGGCCACCTGCGCGAGGCGCTCGCCGACGAAGCGGAACGAGGTGAGCGAGCACAGCGTGCACTGCCGCTTGCGGGGGTCGTGCAGCATCGAGCGGCGCTCGACGTGCAGGCGCGTCGTCCAGATCGGCAGCTGGTGCGAGACGATCACGGCCTCGTGCCCGGCGGCCGCGCGGCGGGCATCGTGCACCGCGGCCATCATGCGGGCCACGATGTCGTCGTAGGGCTCGCCCCACGACGGCTTGAACGGGTTGTAGAGGTGGCGCCAGGTCTTCGGGCTCCACAGCGCGTTGCGGCCGCGGCCGAAGGTCAGCCCCTCGAACTTGTTGGTCGACTCGATGACGCGCTCGTCGACCTGCACCTCGAGCCGGCGTGCCAGCGCGAGCGGCGCGATGGTCTCGCGGGCGCGCTCGAGCGGCGAGGAGACCACGTGGACGATGTCGCGGTGCTGCAGCGTGGTGGCGACCTTCTCGGCCATCTGGCGGCCGAGGTCGGAGAGGTGGAAGCCGTCGCGGCGGCCGTAGAGCACGCCGTCGGGGTTGTGCACCTCGCCGTGGCGCAGCAGGTGGACGACGGTGTCGGGGGTGCTCATGCCGCCCCTCCTTCGTGGACGCGGGCCGCGGCCCGGGCGGCGGCGGGCAGGGCGTCGACCACGGCCTGGACGGCGCGGTCGTCGTGCGCGGCCGAGAGGAACCACGCCTCGTAGGCCGACGGGGGCAGGTAGACGCCCTGGTCGAGCATCGAGTGGAACAACGCGGCGTAGGCCCGGGCGTCGGTGCGCGAGGCGTCGGCGAAGTCGCGGACGGCACCCGTGGCCAGCTCGGCGGGGTCGAGCAGGAAGATCGAGAACATCGTGCCCGCCGAGGAGACCACGTGCGGGACGCCGGCGGCGTCGAGGGCCTGCGAGGCGGCGTCCTTGACGGTCTGCGCGGCGGCGCCGACGTGCTCGTAGACCTCGTCGGTGGCCAGGCGCAGGGTGGTGAGGCCGGCGGTGGTGGCGACGGGGTTACCGGACAGCGTGCCGGCCTGGTAGACCGGCCCCTCGGGCGCGAGCAGCGCCATCACGTCGGCGCGACCGCCGAAGGCCGCGGCCGGAAAGCCGCCGCCCATCACCTTGCCGAAGGTCATCAGGTCGGGCGCCCAGCCCTCGAGGGCGCCGTCGCGGCCCCACTGGCCCTGGCGGGCGGCGCGGAAGCCGGTCATCACCTCGTCGCTGACGAACAGCGCGCCGTGGGCGGCGCAGGTCTCGGCGAGGAACCGGTTGAACCCGGGCTCGGGCTCGATGACGCCCATGTTGCCGGGCGCCGCCTCGGTGACCAGGCACGCGATGCGGTCGCCGTGCTCGGCGAAGGCCGCGGTGACCGCGGCGCGGTCGTGGTAGGGCAGCACGATCGTCAGCTCGGTGGACGACGCCGGCACGCCCGGCGTCCCGGGGACGGCGAACGTGGCCAGCCCCGAGCCGGCCGAGGCCAGCAGGGCGTCGACGTGGCCGTGGTAGCAGCCGGCGAACTTCACCACGACGTCGCGCCCGGTGAAACCGCGGGCCAGCCGGATGGCCGACATCGTGGCCTCGGTGCCGGAGGAGACGAAGCGCACCCGCTCGACCGGGGTGCGGGCCGTGATCTCCTCGGCCAGCTCGACCTCGGGCTCGGTGGGGGCGCCGAAGGAGGTGCCGCGGGCGACGGCGGCCTGCACGGCCGCCTGCACCTCGGGGTGCGCATGGCCCAGCAGCAGCGGGCCCCACGAGAGCACCAGGTCGACGTACTCGTTGCCGTCGGCGTCAGTGAGCCAGGCGCCGGCGCCCGAGCGGAAGAACCGCGGCGTCCCGCCGACGGCGTTGAAGGCCCGCACGGGCGAGGACACGCCACCGGGGATGACCGCGCGAGCGCGGCTCATCAGCGCCTGCGAGGCGCTGGTCGGAGCGGACTCCGACGGACCTGAGGCGGGCGGTTCGGTGCGTGTCGACGCCATCCCCTCCATTGTCGCCGAGGGCCCTGAAGCGCCCGAATCGCGGGAGGGCCGCACCCGGGTGAACCTCGGGTGGTTCCGCCTGGAACGGGGTGAAGACGTGGCGTAACTCTCGGTGACAACATTCGTTGGGGTTGAGACGACACGCCATGGGGTAGGAAGCGTGTCATCTCGGAGGGCCCCACCCCCTCGCGTCCGTAGGAGCAAGCCTTGTCTTCGAGCACTGGTCGTCTTCGCAAGACCGCCGCCGTCCTGCCTCTCGCCCTGCTGTCGGCCGCCTGGACGGCGAGCCTCGCCGGCGTCGGGTTCAACCCCGTGAGCAGCGCGGCACCGTCCACCTCCGCGCCCGACGGGTCCGGCCGCCTGCCCGACGGCAGCCGCGTGCCCACCGTGCCCTTCGACGACCCGGCGTCGGTCTCGGCGCCCGACGAGGACGCCGGATCGGTCACCGGTGTGAACGGCGACGCCCAGCAGATCGCCGCGACGTCCTCGACCAACGGCATCCCGTCGGCGGCCCTCGCCGCCTACCAGCGGGCCGAGACGGTCATCAACGCCGCCGACCCCGGCTGCAAGCTCACCTGGCAGCTGGTCGCGGCGATCGGCCGCGTCGAGTCGAACCACGGCCGCTTCGGCGGCTCGGCGCTCGACAGCGACGGCGTCGCGACCCCCGCCATCACCGGCATCGCCCTCGACGGTCGCAACGGCACCACGGTCATCCGTGACACCGACGCCGGCCAGTACGACGGCGACCGCTCCTTCGACCGCGCCGTCGGCCCGATGCAGTTCATCCCGTCGACCTGGGCGCAGGTGGGCGTCGACGCCGACGGCGACGGCGAGCGCAACCCGCAGGACATCGACGACGCGGCGCTGGGCACCGCGGTCTACCTCTGCTCGGGCGACGACGACCTCTCGACCCTCTCGGGCCAGCGCGACGCGGTCTTCCGCTACAACAACTCCGAGTCCTACGTCGACCTCGTGCTCTCGGTCATGGACGCCTACCTCGGCGGCGACTACATGTCGGTGCCCGACGACACCGCCGACGCCGGCTACCTCACGCCCGGCCCCTCGATCGACCTCGGCGACCTGCGCGACCGCGGCCGCGACCGTGGCGACGACCGCCCCGGCCCGGCGCCCACCGCGCCGAGCCCGACGGCCGAGCCGACGCAGGAGCCGACCACCGACCCCACGCAGCCGAGCGAGCCGACCGAGCCGACCGAGCCCACCCAGCCCGAGCCGACCGATCCGTCGACGCCGAAGCCGCCCAAGCCGCCGACGCCGACCAACACGCCCGACCTGCCCGACGTCGACGAGGTCGTGCCCGACGTGCCCGACACCGGCGTCCCGCCCGTCGACGACACGATCAGCAAGGCCGAGGCGACCACCACGTGCCTGGCCCAGCTCGGGTTCGACTCGGTGGCCGACCTGCTCACCGCCGCCGTGCTGAAGCCCGACCTGCCGGCGAAGCTCGACGCCTGCGTCGCCAAGCTGGTCGGCTGACGGCCGACCCGTGCTACTTGGCCGACCCGGCGACGGGAGGGCTCAGCGCAGGTTGCGCGCCACCTCGGTGGCCCAGTAGGTGAGCACGACGTCGGCGCCGGCGCGCCGGATGGAGGTCAGCGTCTCGACGATGGCCTGGTCGCGGTCGATGACGCCGCGCTCGGCGGCGAGCTCGACCATCGTGTACTCACCGGAGATCTGGTAGGCCGCGACCGGCACGTCGACGGCGTCGCGCACCCGGCGGACGACGTCGAGGTAGGGCAGGGCCGGCTTCACCATCACCAGGTCGGCGCCCTCGGCGACGTCGAGCAGCGCCTCGCGCACGCCCTCGCGACCGTTGGCGGCGTCCTGCTGGTAGGTGCGGCGGTCGCCGACCAGCGAGGAGCTCACGGCCTCGCGGAAGGGGCCGTAGAAGGCCGAGGCGTACTTGGCGGCGTAGGCCAGCACGGCCACGTCGGTGTGCCCGGCGGCGTCGAGCGCGGCGCGGACGACGGCGACCTGGCCGTCCATCATCCCGCTGGGGCCGACGAGGTCGACACCCGCGGCGGCCTGGGCCAGCGCCATCTCGGCGTAGCGCACGAGCGTGGCGTCGTTGTCGACCTGCCCGCGCTCGTCGAGCACGCCGCAGTGGCCGTGGTCGGTGAACTCGTCGAGGCAGAGGTCGGACATGACCGGCAGCGCGTCGCCGACCTCGGCCTTGACGTCGGCGATGGCCAGGTTGAGCACGCCGTCGGGGTCGGTGCCGCCCGACCCCACGGCGTCCTTGTGCTCGGGGACGCCGAACAGCATCAGCCCGCCGACGCCCAGCTCGGCCGCCTCGGCGGCGGCCCGCCGCAGCGAGTCGGTGCTGTGCTGCACCACGCCCGGCATCGCGGCGATCGGGTGCGGCTCGGTCGCGCCCTCGCGCACGAAGGCCGGCAGGATCAGCTGCCGCGCCTCGAGCGAGGTCTCGGCGACCAGCCGCCGCAGCGCCGGCGTGCGGCGCAGCCGCCGCGGCCGGACGACGGGCCCGCTCATCCACGGCGTCCCGCCGCCGACGTCCGTGCTCTGCTGGTCCATCGGGCGGCTCCTCACGACGAAACTGCGGGTTCTGCGACGAAGGTTCGTGCCAGAACCGGGAGTTTCACCACTTAAGTGGTGAAACTCCCGGACCCGACCTCAGGCCTTCGCGCGGCTGGACCGGCGGGTGGTGGCCTTGCGGTCGGACGGCTTGGTGACCGGCTCGCCGGCCGCGACCAGCTCGGCGCGGCGGGTGGCGCCGAAGCCGGCGAGGGCCGAGACCAGCTCGTCGACGTCGGGGCGCGGGGCGAGGACGTCGACGCGCAGGCCGTGCTCCTCGGCCGTCTTGGCCGTCGCCGGGCCGATGACCGCGATCACCGTGGACGGGTGCGGCTTGCCGGCGATGCCGACCAGGTTGCGCACCGTGGAGGAGGAGGTGAAGACCACCGCGTCGAACCGGCCCGACTTGATGGCGTCACGCACCGGCGCCGGCGGCGGGGCGGCGCGCACGGTGCGGTAGGCGGTGACGTCGTCGCACTCCCAGCCCAGCTCGATCAGGCCGGCGACCAGGGTCTCGGTGGCGATGTCGGCGCGGGGCAGGAAGACCCGGTTGATGGGGTCGAGCACCTCGTCGTACTCCGGCCAGACAGCGAGCAGGCCAGCGGCCGACTGCCCGTGGGGGTCGTCGGCGGACGGCACGAGGTCGGCCCGCAGGCCCCACGCGGCGATGGCGGCGGCGGTCTTGTCGCCGACGGCGGCGATCTTCAGGCCCGAGAAGGCGCGGGCGTCGAGCCCGTACTCCTCGAACTTCTCGCGCACCGCGCGCACCGCGTTGACCGAGGTGAAGGCGATCCACTCGTAGCGACCCTCGACCAGACCGCGCACGGCCTTGTCCATCTGCAGCGGGTTGCGGGGCGGCTCGACCGAGATGGTCGGCACCTCCTCGGGCACCGCGCCGTGGCCGCGCAGGCCGGTGGAGAGCGAGGCGGCCTGGTCCTTGGTGCGCGGCACCAGCACCCGCCAGCCGAACAGCGGCTTGGTCTCGAACCACGACAGGGTCTCGCGCAGGTTCACGACCTCGCCGACCACGATCACGGCCGGCGCGGTCAGCCGGGAGGCGCTGACGTCGGCGGCGACGTGCTCGAGGGTCGAGCAGAGGGTCTGCTGCTCGGTGGTGGTGCCGACGCGGGTGACCGCGACGGGGGTCTGCTGGTCGCGCCCGGCGGCGGTCAGCGCCGAGGCCATCGCGCCGACCTGCTCGAGGCCGGAGAGGACGACGAGGGTGCGGTCGTCGGCGTAGCGGGCCCAGTCGACCTTGGCCGTCTCGCCGCAGGTGACGACGGCGACCTCGCGGTGGGCCTTGTCGGTGAGCGGGATGCCGGCGTAGGCGGGCACGGCGGCGACCGACGAGACGCCGGGGACGATCTCGAAGCCGATGCCGGCCTTGGCGCAGGCCTGCGCCTCCTCGGGGCCCGAGGCGTAGAGGAACGGGTCGCCGGCCAGCAGCCGCACGACCCGCAGGCCGCGCTTGGCCTGCTTGACGACGACCTTCGCGCGGGCGGCGTGGGTCAGCGGCTGGCCGTCCTCGCCGAACCCGCCGTCGACCAGCTCGGGCCGCTGGGGCTCGGCGTCGTCGTCGCCCTCGGCCGCCTCGGCGGCCGGAGCGGCGAGGCCGAGCAGCGTGCGGACGAGCGTCTCGTGCTCGGGCACCTCGGTGACCACGACGTCGGCGCGGCGCAGCAGGTCGACCGCGCGCACGGTCAGCAGGTCGGGGTCACCCGGGCCGCTGCCGACGAACGAGACCCAGGAACGGGCGATCAGCTCGGCGGTGGAGGGGGACTTGGCTCGCGTCATGCGTAGGGCACCTCTTGCTCGGTCGTGCAGGGCGGTCGTGCGGGTGGAACGGTGGTGCTGGTCGTGCGGTGTGCTGGGTCTAGGGCGGCGGGGCGTCGCCGGGGGCCGGGTCGTCGAGGTGGGCGGCGCCGTCCTCGAGCATCTCGGTGGCCAGGCGGACGCCGACGCCGGTCGCGTCGGCGACGTCGCCGGAGGCGGAGCGGCGCACCGAGAGCCCGCCGTCGGTCGAGAGGGCCACGGCGCGCACCCACAGCTCGGGGCGGTCGGGGTCGTCGCCCTCGACCACCTCGGCCAGGGCGCCGACGGGGGCCGAGCAGCCGCCCTCGAGGGTGGCGAGCACGGCGCGCTCGGCCTCGACGGCGGCGCGGGAGGCGGCGTCGTCCAGGCCGGCGAGCTCGGTGGCCAGCGGGTCGTCGGCCCGGCACTCGACGGCCAGCGCCCCCTGCCCGGGGGCGGGCAGCATCTGCAGCGGGTCGAGCACCTCGGTGACCTCGGCCATGCGGTCGATGCGGGCGAGGCCGGCGCGGGCCAGGACGACGGCGTCCAGCTCGCCGGAGTGCACCGTGCCGATGCGGGTGTCGATGTTGCCCCGCAGCCCGACGACCTCGAGGCCGAGGCCGAGGGCGTGCAGCTGGGCGGCGCGGCGCGGCGAGCCGGTGCCGACGCGGCTACCGGCCGGCAGCTCGCCGAGCGTGAGCCCGTCGCGGGCGACGACGACGTCGCGGGGGTCCTCGCGCGGCGGCACCGCGGCCACCACCAGGCCCTCGGCGGGTTCGGTGGGCAGGTCCTTGAGCGAGTGGACGGCGACGTCGACCCGTCCCTCGCGCAGCGCCTCGCGCAGGGCGCCGACGAAGATGCCGGTGGCGCCGGCGCCCGGCCCGACCAGCTCGGTGAAGGAGGTGCCGTCGGCCTGGCTGCGGTCGCCGTCGGTGGTGATCTCGACCAGCTCGGTGTCGCGACCGAGGTGCTCGCGCACCAGCGCCGCGACGTGCGAGGCCTGGGTGGTGGCGAGCAGGCTGCGGCGGGTGCCGACACGCACCGGACCGGCGCTCACTGCAGGCCCTCCGCGGGTCGGGTGACGGCGGTGACCGCCTCGGGGTCGAGGGCGAACAGCTCGGCCAGGGCGCGCTCGTAGCTGACGGCGCCCTCGCCGCCGGCGAGCTCCTTGACCCGCACGGTGGGCTCGTGGAGCAGCTTGTCGGCCACGCGGCGCACGGCGCGGCGGATCTCGTCGCGCTCGCCGTCGTCGAGGCCCGGCAGCCGCGCCTCGAGCCGCACCATCTCGGCGTCGACCACGGCGGTGGCCATCGAGCGCAGCGCGACCACGGTGGGGGTGACGCTGGCCTGCCGGCGCGCGGCGAGGAACGCCGAGACCTCCTCGGAGACGATGCGGCGCACCTCGGCGACCTCGCGGCCGATCTCGCTGGTGGCCAGGCTGTCGGAGAGCTCCTCGAGGTCGACGAGCGTGACGCCGGGCAGCTCGGCGACGCTGGGCTCGACGTCGTGCGGCAGCGCGACGTCGACGATGGCCAGCGGCCGGTCGACACCCTCGCGGGCGGTGGCGAGCATGTCGCGGGTGACCAGCAGGCCGGTGGCGCCGGCGCAGGCGACGACGACGTCGGCGCGGCCGAGCTCGGCGGGCAGGTCGGCCAGCGCGACGGCGCGGGCGTCGTGCTCGGCGGCCAGGCGGGCGGCGCGCTCGTGGCTGCGGTTGACGACGCTGACGTGCGCGG
Source organism: Nocardioides marinquilinus (assembly GCF_039543705.1). Lineage (NCBI taxonomy): Bacteria > Bacillati > Actinomycetota > Actinomycetes > Propionibacteriales > Nocardioidaceae > Nocardioides > Nocardioides marinquilinus. Next base: position 132,095 of record NZ_BAABKG010000002.1, on the reverse strand, counting down.
CACCGAGGCGGCGCACGGTGGCGGTGGCCAGCGCGGCCATGGCCCCGGCGCCGACCACGACGACGTAGGCGCCCTCGACGGCGGAGGTGGCGGTGGTGCCGCCGGTCTCGCTGTGCTCGAGCGCGGCGGTGACCAGCGACGGCGCGACGCGGTCGATGCCGGTCTCGGCGTGGGCGCGCTTGCCGACGCGCAGGGCCTGCTGGAACAGGGTGTTCAGCGACGGCCCGACGGTGCCGAGCTCCTGCCCCAGGCGCAGCGCGGCGCGGGCCTGGCCGAGGATCTGCGCCTCGCCGACCGCCATCGAGTCGAGCCCGGCGACGACCTTGAACAGGTGGGCGACCGCACCGTCGTCGTAGTGCACGTACAGGTGCGGCAGCAGCGCCTCGGCCGACTCGCCGGCCCGCTCGACCAGCAGGCGCGAGAGCGCCTCGACGCTGCCGTGGAAGCGGTCGACGTCGGCGTACAGCTCGACCCGGTTGCAGGTGGCCACGACGGTGGCCTCGCTGACGTGGGCGCAGCCGGCGGCGTCGGCGACGGTCTTCTGCACGGCGTCGGCGTCGAGCGCGACCCGCTCGAGCACCGAGACCGGGGCGGAGTTGTGGGAGATGCCCACCACGAGGACGCTCACTGGGCCGCCTCCATGCGCTCGCCGGCGCCGTGGGACTTGCGCTGCTCGTGGTAGGCGAGGATCTGCAGCTCGATCGACAGGTCGACCTTGCGGACGTCGACGCCCTCGGGCACCGCGATCACCGCCGGCGCGAAGTTGAGCACGCTGCTGATGCCGCAGGCGACCATGCGGTCGGCGACGTCCTGGGCGGCGGAGGCCGGGGTGGCGATGACGCCGATCGCGACGTCGTGCTCGCGCACGATCGCCTCGAGGTCGTCGAAGGCCCGCACCTCGACGCCGGCGACGACCTCGCCGTGACGCGTGGGGTCGGCGTCCAGCAGGGCCACGACGCGGAAGCCGCGGCTGCGGAAGCCGGAGTAGTTGGCGAGGGCGTGGCCCAGGTTGCCGATGCCGACGATGACGACGGGGAGATCCTGGGTGACGCCGATCTCGCGGGCGATCTGGTAGCGCAGGTAGTCGACGTCGTAGCCGACGCCGCGCGTGCCGTAGCTGCCGAGGTAGGAGAGGTCCTTGCGCAGCTTGGCCGAGTTGACCCCCGCCACCAGCGCGAGCTCTTCGCTCGAGCAGGTGGTGATGCCGTCGTCGGCCAGGCCCGTCAGGGCTCGCAGGTAGACGGGCAGCCGGGCGACCGTGGCCTCCGGGATCTCCCGGACGCCTTCGCCCGCCGTCCGCCCCGCCACGCCGCGGGAGTCGGCTCGACCTGGTGTCCGTGCGCTCACTGATCTTCTCTCCAGCCGCCCCACGAGTCGCCGTCCGGCGCCTCAGCGGGTCACGACTCCGTCACTGTAGGAGTTTGTGAACGGGGGAACGAAATCGCGGACTAGCACACGTGAGTCGGGTCACGACGACCGGCCCGACAGGGGCTCGCAGGCGACTCAGCCGCGGGCGAGGGCGGCGCGCAGCCGGGTCTCGTCGACGCGCCAGAAGTCGTGCTGGCGGCCGTCGACGAAGGTGACCGGCACCTCGTCGGTGAAGCGGCGCTGCAGCTCGGGGTCGTCGTCGACCATCACGACCTCGTAGCCCTCGCCGAGGTCGGCGCAGACCCGGCGGACGACGTCCTCGGCCTGCTCGCACAGGTGGCAGCCGGGCCGGGAGTAGAGGGTGACGCGGGCGCCGCCGCCGAGCGGTGCCGACCCGCTCGTCGCGGGCTCGTCGCCCACCCGCGGAGCGGGCTCCACCTTCGCCCGCCAGCGCCAGGGGCTGGTGCCCCGCTCCCGGCGGCTCACTCCAGCAGCCCCAGCGCGCGGCGGCGCTCGAGACCGCGCAGCCGGCCGCGCTGCACCTTGCCCGTGACGCTGTGCGGCAGCTCGGGGACGACCTCGAGGCGGCTGGGCACCTTGAACCGGGCCAGCTGCTGCTCGCACGCCGCTCGGACGTCGTCGGCCAGCGTCGCCGGGTCGGCCGGCGGGACGACGGCGGGGTCGGGGACGACGTAGGCCACGACGGCCTCGCCGGTGAGGTCGTCGGGCACGCCGACGACGCCGGCGGCGGCCACGCCGGGCACGGCGGCCACGACCCGCTCGACCTCGGCGGGGTAGACGTTGAAGCCCGAGACGATGACGAGGTCGCGCACCCGGTCGACGAGGTAGACGTCGCCGCGGGGGTCGACGTAGCCGACGTCGCCGGTGCGCCACCACCCGTCGGGCCCCGGGCCGTCGGCGCCGTCGGGCCAGTAGCCGCTGAAGAGGTTCTCGCCGCGCACCTCGAGCTCGCCGGGGTCGTCGCCGTCGGCGAGCGGCGCGCCCGACTCGCCCACCACGCGCACCTCGACGCCGGGCAGCGGCGCGCCGACGGAGCCGGCCGGGGCGCCGTCCGAGCGGAGCGTGGTGGTGACCACGGGGGCGGCCTCGGTGAGCCCGTAGCCCTGGTGCACCGGGATGCCGGTGCGCTCGACGAACTGCTCGATCACCTCGGCGGCGATGGGCGCGGAGCCCGAGAGCACCAGCCGCACCGGCCCGAGGCGGTCGGCGAGGTCGAGGTCGCGCCAGTGCGCGAAGACGGCGGGCGCCACCGGCACCACGCTGATCGCCTCGTCGTCGATGAGGTCGAGCGTCTCCTGCGGGTCGAACCGCTCGGTGAGCACCAGCTTGGCGCGCCGGCGCAGCACCCCGCCGAGCACCGCGTTGAGGCCGTAGACGTGGAACAGCGGCAGCACGCCGAGCACGACGTCGTCGCCGTGCATGATCGGCGGGTCGACGGCGGCGGCCTGCTCGATGTTCGCGGCGAGGGCCCGGTGGCTGAGCATCGCGCCGCGGGGCAGGCCCGAGGTGCCGCTGGTGTAGAGCAGCGCGGCGAGCCGCTCGGAGTCGTGCAGGGGCAGTGTGACGCGCGAGGCCCCGGCCCGCAGGTGGTCGTAGGAGCGCTCCCCCGGCAGCAGGGTGGTGCCGACGGCCACGACGCGCGGGGCGGTGGCGCGGGCGAGCGTCTCGGCGCGGACGTCGTCGCGCAGCGGCGACTCGTCGAGCGGCAGGCCGAGCATCGCCACGGCCTCGCGCACGGTGACGATCGAGTCGGGGTCGGCCACGACCAGCCGCACGCCGCAGTCGGCGAAGACGCGGGCGGTCTCGCGGGCCGAGCCGCCGGGGTTGAGCGGCACGGCCACGGCCTGGGCGCGCAGCGTGCCCAGGTAGGCGGTGACGAACTCGATGCGGTTGGCGGTCATCACCGCGACCCGGTAGCCGGCCACGATGCCGGCGGCGCTGAGGCCGGTGGCGACGCGGCCCACCTCGTCGTCCAGCGCGGCCCAGGTCAGCGACCGGCCGCCGGACTCGACGAGGGCCAGCCGGTCGGGCGTGGCCCGCGCGGCGTCGGCCAGCAGCTCGGCGGGCCCGGGCAGCACGCGGGCCTCGGTGTCCGTGGGGAGGGCGCCGGGCATGGCGGGAGTCTACGAGCCGCCGCGGGTCACGGCGTCCGAGTCGTCGGGTCGCGGGGTCCGACCGGATCCGTAGAGTGACCGCCATGGCGCGCCCCGACCCTGCCGACCGGTCCCGGCGCCCGCTCGACCTGCAGCAGCGCTCGCTGCTGGCCGGCGAGGCCGCCGCCGCGGCCGCCGAGGTCGAGACGGCGCTCGACCACCCGGTCGACCCGACCGCAGCGGCGTTCTTCGACGTCGACAACACGATCATGCAGGGCGCGAGCATCTTCCACCTCGCGCGCGGGATGCACCGCCGCAAGCTGTTCACGACCCGCGACATCGTGGGGGCGGTCTGGAAGCAGGCCTACTTCCGCGTCGTCGGCGTCGAGGACCCCGACCACATCGCCGAGACCCGCAACTCGGCGCTGTCGTTCATCGCCGGCTTCCCGGTCGCCGAGCTGGAGTCGCTCAGCGACGAGATCTTCGACGAGCAGATGGCCCACCGCATCTGGCCGGGCACGCGGGCGCTGGCCCAGCTGCACCTCGATCAGGGCCAGCGGGTGTGGCTGGTGACCGCCGCGCCGGTCGAGATCGCCCGCATCATCGCGCGCCGGCTCGGCCTGACCGGTGCGCTGGGCACGGTCTCCGAGACCGAAGACGGCCTCTACACCGGCCGGCTGGTGGGCGACCTGCTGCACGGGCCGGCGAAGGCCGAGGCCGTGCTCGCCCTCGCCGCCCGCGAGGGCCTCGACCTCGCCCGCTGCTCGGCCTACTCCGACTCGGTCAACGACCTGCCGATGCTCGGCCTGGTCGGCGACCCGGTGGCGGTCAACCCCGACGCGCGGCTGCGGGCCCACGCCCGCGAGCACGGCTGGCGGGTGCGCGACTACCGCACCGGCCGCAAGGCGGCGCGCGCCGGCCTGCTCGTGGCCGCCGGCGCCGGGGCCGCCACGGGTGCGGTGGCCGCCGGCGTCGCCCTGCGCGGCAAGCGCGGCGGCATGCTCTAGCGCCGGTCCGACCCTCCTCTCGGGGCCTGTCGCGCACCCAGAACCTGTTCTAGGATCACGTGGTTCTGAGCAACGTCGGGAGGGCGCCGGGATGCCTCAGCAGAGGCCTGACCGCGGGCGCGGGTGGGAGACCCTGCGCCGCTTGGTCGCGCTCGCCCTCGCCGAGCCGCTCCCCCAACCCGCCGGCGGAGCGGCGGGCCCGACGTCCGGCCCGGCGTCCGGCTGGCTGCTGTCGGAGGCACTCGCCGACGACACCGGCACGGGTGGCGCCCGCGGCACCGGGCCGACGGGCGACGACCGCGACCTGGCGGCGTCCTCGGAGGAGTCCGAGGCCGAGCGCAGCCGGCTGATCGCGCTGGTCGAGCTGGCGCGCGGCGGCGACGTCGAGGCGTTCGGGCTGCTCTACGACCACTACCAGCCCTCGGTCTACCGCTTCCTGTTCTACCGGGTGCGCTCGGCGCCCCTGGCCGAGGACCTCACCTCCGAGACGTTCTTCCGCGCCCTGCGCAACGTGACCTCGTTCCGCTGGCAGGGCAAGGACTTCGGCGCCTGGCTGATGACCATCGCGCGCAACCTGGCCACCGACCACTTCAAGGCCGGCCGCACGCGCCTCGAGATGACCACCGAGGACATGACGGCGCACGACGACGCCACCGACGGCCCCGAGGACGCCGTCCTCGCCTCGTTGACCAACGAGGTGCTGATGGAGGCGCTCCAGCAGCTGCCCGACGAGCAGCGCGACTGCCTGGTGATGCGCTTCCTGCAGGGCATGAGCATCGCCGAGACCGCCGCCGCCCTGGGCCGCACCGACGGCGCCGTCAAGCAGCTGCAGCTGCGCGGCGTCCGCAAGCTGGCCACGCTGATGCCGGAGGGCATCCGGTGACCGGTCTGGACCGGCGCCGGTCTCCCTCGAACCCGGCCATAACCCCCCGCCCCCTTCCGTCGTTGGGCGGGCAGAAGCACCTCGGGACCCGCGCGCGGGCCACCCCAGACCACCCAGGACGGAACCGATGAGCCCCGTGTTCTCGGCGCGGCGCCGCGCCGACGAGTTCGCCGCCCTGGTCGAGGACCCCTCGACCGCGGCGGCCGACCCGACGCGGTACGCCGACCTGCTCGAGCTCGTCGGGGCGCTGCGCAGCGAGCCCGCGCCCGAGCCGCGCCCGGCGTTCGTGGCCGACCTGCGCGAGCGGCTCATGGTCGCCGCCGAGGAGCAGCTCGCCCCGGCGCGGACGGCCGCCGCCACCGCCCCGGCGGGTCGCGGCCGCACCGACGACGAGCGGCGCCGGGCGCGACGCGAGCGGCGGATCGCGGCGCTGGTGGGCGGCGTGGCCGTCGTCAGCGCCACGGGCTCGATGGCCGTCGCCGCCCAGACCGCCCTGCCCGGCGACACCCTCTACCCGCTCAAGCGCGCGCTGGAGAACATCCAGACCGGCATCCAGAACGACCCCGAGGACAAGGGCTCGACCCTCCTCGACAACGCCACCGGCCGCCTCGACGAGGTCGGCGAGCTGAGCCGGTCCACCGACGACGCCGACCCGGCCGTCATCGCCGAGACCCTCGACGACTTCGCCGAGCAGGCCACCGAGGCCTCCGACCTGCTGCTCGACGACTACGCCGCCACCGGCCGCACCGGCGCCATCGACGAGCTGCGCGACTTCACCGACCAGAGCACCGCGGCCCTCGACGCCCTCGAGCCACTGGTGCCCGAGGAGGCCCGCGGCTCGCTGGTCGCGGCCAACCAGGTGGTCGAGCAGATCCAGCAGCAGCTCGTCACCGCGTGCCCCGCCTGCATCGACCTCACCGCCGGCCTCACCGCCGGCGTCGACGACGCCGTCGACCGGCTGCCCGGCGTCCTCGACGCCGCCCTCGGCGACCTCGTGACGCCGGTGCTGCCGCCCGCCGACCCGCGCCCGAGCGGCCGGCCCGACGAGCCGCGCGGCTCCGGCGGCCCGACCGCCCAGCCGCAGCCCTCGCAGCAGCCCAGCGGCACGCCCGCCCCGCCGGGCACCAGCCAGCCCCCGGCACCGCAGCCGACGCTGCCCACCGGCACCGACCGTCCCGACCAGCCCGCGCAGCCGTCGCAGACGCCCGACGTCGACACCGACCTCCCGGTCGACGATCCCATCGGCGACCTCGTCACCGGCGCCACCGGCGGCACCCGCTCCAACAGCGGCGGCGGTGGCCGCGGCGGCTCCGACGACCCCGTCGGCGACCTGCTCGAGGGCACCGGCGACGTCGTCGACGGCGTCGTGGATGGGCTCGGCGGCCTGGGCGGCCAGGGCTAGGCACGTCGGCGTCCCTCGCGGGTCGCCCGCCGACGGGCGGCTCAGCCGAAGACGGAGGAGCGCTGCATCAGCAGCGAGTAGAGCGTCTGCTGGATGGTCTCGCGCACCTGGTCGGTGACGTCGAAGACCAGCATCGGGTCGTCGGCGGCACCCGGCTCGTAAGCGTCGGTGCGCACCGGCTCGCCGAACTGCATGAGCCACTTCGAGGGCAGCGGCACCATGCCGAGCGGGCCGAGCCACGGGAACAGCGGCGTGATCGGGATGTAGGGGACGCCGAGCAGCCGGGCCAGGGCGGGCACGTTGCCGACGAGCGGGTAGATCTCCTCGGCGCCGACGACGGCCAGCGGCACGATGGGGACGCCGGTGCGCAGCGCGGAGGACACGAAGCCGCCGCGGCCGAAGCGCTGCAGCTTGTAGCGCTGCGAGTAGGGCTTGCCGATGCCCTTGAACCCCTCGGGCCACACGCCCACGAGCTCGCCGCCGCGCAGCATGCGCTCGGCGTCCTCGCTGCAGGCGAGGGTGGCGCCGCTGCGGCGGGCGAGGCTGCCGACCACGGGCAGCTTGAAGACCAGGTCGGCGCCGAGCGGGCGCAGGTGGCGGCCGGTGTGGTCGTGCACCGCCACCATCGTCATCAGGCCGTCGACCGGCACGGTGCCGGAGTGGTTCGACACGACCAGCGCGCCGCCCCGGGCCGGGATGTTCTCCAGGCCGCGCACCTCGACGCGGAACCACGTCTGCGCGATCGGGCGCAGCGTGGCGAGCAGCAGCTGCTGGGTGATCTCGGGGTCGAAGCCGTACTCGTCGACGGCGTAGTCACCGGTGACGCGGCGGCGCAGGAAGGCCAGGAACTGCGCCAGGCGCGGCTCCCACTGCTCGCCGAAGACCTCCTTGGCGCCCTGCTGGAACGCCGCGAGCCAGTCGCCGACGGGGATGCCGCCGAGCGGATGACGCTCGCGCACCCGAGCCGGCGCGCGGTCGGCGCTCGGCGGCGTCGGGTCGGCGGGCGTCGCGGCTCCGGCGTCCCGCGTGTCGCGAGCGTCCCCGGCGTCCACCGGGACCCCGACGGCGGACACGACGTCCGGCTCGGTGTCGTCGACGGGCGGCGGCGGGGCGCTGCGACGCGGCGGGGGCTTGCCGGCCAGGCCGCGGGCGGCGGACGACGGCGGCGTGCCGGTGCCGCGGCCGGGGCGGCCGCGGGTGCCGATCGGGATGATCTCGGCGTCACCCATCGGACCCTCCTCGCGACGGGACGCCCACCAGGGTCGGGGCGGGGTGTGCGGTCTCGGTGGTGCTGGGCAGGCGCTCGGCGAGGCCGGCGAGCACCTTCTCGGTGCGGCCGCCGGTGGGCGGCAGCCCCCGGGCGAAGTCGGCGAACGCCTCGGCGGTCGTGTACTGCGGCTCGAAGCCGAGCGTGGAGCGCATCAGGGTGGTGTCGACGCCGCGGCCGTAGGTGAGGAAGCCCTGCTGCTCGGGCGAGAAGTCGGCCAGCCGCGCCGAGCGCAGCACCGAGCCGAGGCTGCCGACGGCCGGGCCGGGCAGCTTCACGCTCGGCCGCTGCAGCCGCCGCACGGCCTGGGAGAGCATCAGGATGCCGTCGCCCGCGACGTTGAAGGTGCCGGGGACGTCGGTGACGGCAGCGTGGGTGAGCACCGCGCGCAGGTCGTCCTCGTGCAGGAACTGCAGGCGCGCGTCGAACCCGGCCACCGTGGGGATCACCGGGAGCCGGAAGTAGGAGGTGAGCGGGCTGGCGACGTGCGGGCCGATCACGTTGGCGCAGCGCAGCATCGTCACCCGGCAGTCGGAGCGACGGCGTGCGAACCCGCGTACGTAGCCCTCGATCTCCGCGACGTCCTTGGCGTAGCCCGAGCGGGGCTTGCCGCGGGGGTCCATGTTCTCGGTGAACATGGCCGGGTCGCGGTTGCTGGCGCCGTAGACCGTGGTGGTCGACTTCACGACGAGGTCGCGCACGGCCGGCGACTTCTGGCAGGCCGCCAGCAGCTGCATCGTGCCGATCACGTTGAGCTCCTTCATCGCCGCACGCCCCCCGGCACTGCCGGGGGTGGCGATGACGCTCATGTGGACGACGGTGTCGACGTCCTCCTTCGCGATGACCTTCGCGATGACCGGGTTGCGGATGTCGGCGCGCACGAACGACACGTCGCCCGCGTCGCCTCGCGGCGGGACGACGTCGACGCCGATGACGCGACGCACCGAGGGGTGCTCGGCGATCGCGCGCGCGCAGCGGCGACCGAGGTCACGGGAGACCCCCGTGACCAGCACGACGCGGTCGTCGCGGCCGCCGGCCATCAGGCGTGTCCCGTGCCGGGCTTACTTGCCGAGCTTGCGGCGCTGGACGCGCGTCTTCTTGAGCAGCTTGCGGTGCTTCTTCTTGGCCATGCGCTTGCGCCGCTTCTTGATGACAGAACCCACGGAGTAACCCAACTTCCCAACTGAACGTCTGAGACGGCCAGCCTAGCCGGGCACCCCCGCGTCCGAGGAATCGCTCGGCGGCTCGAGGCCCAGGCCGCGCGCCTGCGGGCGCTCCGTGCCGAGCACGTGGCGCGACAGGAACCCGAGCACGGTCTCGTACCAGACCCTCGCGTGCTGCGGCGAGAGGATCCAGTGGTTCTCGTCGGGGAAGTACAGGAAGCGGTGGTCGGTGCTGCCGTCCGCGGCCGCGGGCCGCCCCGACCGGGCGAGCAGGTCGTACCAGAGCCGCAGGCCCTCCCCGATGGGCACGCGGTAGTCCTTGTCGCCGTGGACGACGAGCATCGGCGTCACGATCTCGCCCACGTGCAGGTGCGGGGAGTTGGCCACCGACATCTCCGGCGTCATCTCGCGCTGCCAGTAGTGGGCGGCGTCCGTGGTGGGCCCGAACGCGTCGAGCGCCCAGAGCGAGGCGTGGGTGACGATGGCGCGGAACCGGTCGGTGTGGCCCGCGACCCAGTTGGCCATGTAGCCGCCGAACGAGCCGCCCATGGCCGCGGTGCGGGTCTCGTCGACGTCGGGGCGGGCCTCGGCGGCGTCGGTGACCGCCATCAGGTCGGTGTAGGGCTCCGAGCCCCAGCGCCCCCACCCGCGCTGCACGAAGTCCTGGCCGTAGCCGACCGACAGGCGCGGGTCGGGCAGCAGGACGGCGTAGCCCTCGGCGACCAGGTTCCACGGCAGCCACCGCCACGACCACTCGTTCCACGAGCCGAGCGGCCCGCCGTGGATCCACAGCACGAGGGGTGCCGGGTTGGTGCGGTTGGCCCCCCGCGGCAGCGCCAGCCACGCCCGCACGCGGACGCCGTCCGCGGCCGTGGTCTCGACCTCGACGAGCCGGCCGGGCAGCCGGGGCCGCTCGGCGGGGCCCTCGAGCCGGGCGACCTCGCCCGAGGCGACGTCGACGCGCACCACCTCGGGCGGGAAGCCGTAGCTGCTGCGGACGCCGAAGACAGTGCCGCCGTCGGGGTGCACGCAGGCCGCGGAGTACGCGGCGTCGTCGTCGGTGAGCCGGGTGACCGCACCGGTGGCGACCTCGACGCGGAACAGCGGCGCGCGGCCGTCGTCGGCGGCCACGACCAGCACCGAGCGGCCGTCGGGGAACCAGGCCAGCGGGATCGGCCAGCGGTCGAAGTCGGGGGCGAGCGGCGCCAGGTCGCCCGAGGCGAGGTCGACCACGGCCAGGCTGACGCGCGGCGCCTCGAGCGGCGTCGAGCGGGTCTCGACCCCGACCACCGCGCGGGCGCCGTCGGGGCTGACCGGGCCGGGGAAGTACTCGGCGTCGGGGCTGGTGGCGAGCACCCGGCGCCGGCGGGTGCGGACGTCGACCCGCACCAGCTCGGAGCAGGAGTCGGCCGCGCCGACCTCGCGCTGGGAGCCCACGAGCACGAACGACCCGTCGGGCGCGACCTGCGGCGAGGCGTGCAGCAGCGCGGGTCCGACGCCGGGGGTCAGGTCGCGCAGCTCGCTCGCGGCACGGTCGACGGTGCCCGGCGCCGCCGCGTCGCCACGGCGCGGCCGCACGGGGCGGACGGCGTGCAGGTGCGGCTGCCCCGGGCCGAGGTCGTGGTCCCAGAACCGGATCGGGTAGCCGTCGTGCAGGATCGCGCTGATCCCGGCCTTGCTGCGCTCCTCGCGCAGGGCGGCGTCGTCGTCCTCGCTGCTCGCCCCGGGCATCAGGTCGGCCATCACGAAGACCGCGGGGGCGGCCGACGCGGCGTGCACCGACGAGACGCCGCCCGGCCGACTGAGCACGACGCGGGCCTCGCCGCCGGCGCGCGGCAGCAGCCAGAGCGCCGGCCGCGGCTCGCCGTCGCCCTCGCCGTCGGGGTCGGGGCGCGCGGAGGTGAAGTAGAGGTCGCCGTCGCCGTCGAAGGCCGCGCCGGCCTCGCCCTTGGCGCTGCGGGTCAGCCGCACCGCCGGGCGCTCACCGGTCGGGTCGACCTCCCACAGCGCGGCGCGGAAGGCGGTGCCGTCGCTCGACGGCGTCGCGACGGTGGTGACCAGACGCGCGCCGTCCGGGCTCATCGCCAGCCCGGAGACCCGGGGCAGGGCGTTGACGTGGTCGAGGTCGTGGAACGGGGTCGTGGGGCCGGTCGCCATCCGGCGAGTCTGTCACCGCCCCGGCGCAGGGGCGAGGGCGAGCGGGCCCGACCGGCCGCGTCCTCGCGGAGGCTCAGCCGGCGTCGAAGAACGACCGCCGGAGGTACTCGTCGACGTCCTTCTCGGCCACCCGGAACGAGCGTCCGACCCGCACCGCGGGGAGGTCGCCGTTGTGCACCAGGCGGTAGACGGTCATCTTCGAGACGCGCATCATCGCCGCGACCTCGGCGATGGTGAGGAACTTGGGGTCGGAGAGCCCTCCGGAGGGGGTGGACACCAGGGCACCAGCTTTCTCGGGCGTTCGCCACCGGCTTCCCCACCGGTGATGACACGAACGCGTCAGTGAGCAGAGGATAGGGGTGAGTGTGACGCGTGGGGAAGACGTTGAAACCTTTGACTCGTGGGTCGCGGCGTGTCGGTCAGGGCAACGGGTCGAGACCGTGGTACGGGAAGACCGCCAGACGGGTGGCGTGGACGGCGCGGTCGAGCGCCGTGTCGGGGTTGAACCGCTCCCACGGGCGCCACGTCGGAGGCCGCGACGGGTCGAGGTCGCCCAGCCGCGCGGGCGAGGTCGCCCCGGTCACCCGGCGCACGTGCTCGCGCCACGACTCGGGGGTCGCGGTGGCGGGGTCGAGGGGGGCGCCGGCCACGATCGCGAGCAGGTGGGTCCACGCCCGGGGGACGACGCTCGCCACCGCGTAGCCGCCCCCGCCGGTGGCCACCCACCGGCCGCCGGCGACCTCGTGGGCCAGGTCGTGCAGGGCGAGGTAGGCCGCGCGCTGGCCGTCGACGCTGAGCTCGAGGTCGGCGAGCGGGTCGGCGGCGTGGGTGTCGCAGCCGTGCTGGGTGACCAGCACCTCCGGACCGAACTCGCGCAGCAGCGGCGGGACGACGGCGTGGAAGGCGCGCAGCCACCCGCCGTCGCCGGTGCCGGGCGGCAGCGGCACGTTGACGGCGTAGCCCTCGGCGCCGGGCCCGCCGACGTCGTCGCTCGCCCCGGTGCCGGGGAACAGGTAGCGGCCCGACTCGTGCAGCGAGATCGTCAGCACCCGGGGGTCGTCGCGGAAGACCCGCTCGACGCCGTCGCCGTGGTGCACGTCGAGGTCGACGTAGGCGACCCGCTGCGCCCCCTGGTCGAGCAGCCAGCGGATGCCGACCGCGACGTCGTTGTAGACGCAGAAGCCGCTCGCGCGCTCGGGCATCGCGTGGTGCAGCCCGCCGGTGACGTTGGCCGCGTGCAGCGCCTCGCCGCGCCAGACCCGGCCGAAGGCCTCGAGGCTGGCGCCGACGACGTGGGCGGCCGCCTCGTGCATGCCGGCGAAGACGGGGTTGTCGTCGGTGCCGAGGCCGAGCCGCTCGGCGGCGTCGGCGTCGCTGCCCGGACGACGTCCCTGCCGCCGCACCGCCTCGATCAGTCGCTCCTCGTGCACCGTGGCCACCTGCTCGTCGGTGGCGATCGGCGCCGGCACGGTGCGCAGGCGGGAGCCGACGGAGCCCACATCGCCCATGGAGCCCACAGCGCTGACGACGTCCAGCTCGGCGGCCAGCCGCATGGTGAGGTCGACCCGCAGCGGCGACATCGGGTGGCCCGGCCCGAAGTCGTAGGCGGTGAGGCTCGGCTCGAAGACGACGACCGCCGGGCCCTCGCACGTCGGGGCCGGCTCGTCCACGTCTGCGACCCTAACCGTCGCCGGGGGGCCGTCGGCCGTGACGCCTACTGTGCTGCCATGACCGCTGACCCCCGCGACGCCGCCGCCACCGACCTGGCCGACCTCGCCCGCGCGTTCTGGGACTACCACCTCGAGTCCCACCCGGTGGAGGCCCACCTGCTCGGCGACTACCGCTACGCCGCCTTCTGGGACGACGCCACCCGCGCCGCCGAGGACCGCCGCATCGAGGCCCTGCGCACCTTCGCCGACGACGCCCTCGCCGTCGACCACTCCGCCCTCGACGAGCAGGAGCGCATCACGCAGTCGGTGCTCTCGTGGACGGCGACCGCCTCGGCCGACCGGCTCGAGACCCGGCTGGCCGAGATCGGCGTCGACCCGATCTTCGGCGTCCAGGTCGAGGTGCCGCTGGTCGTCGGCATGCTGCACCAGCCCACCGCCGAGGTGGCCGAGACCATGCCCGACAAGCTGCGCGGCGCGGCCCGCGGCTACCGCGAGCAGGCCGAGCGGCTGCGCGAGGGCATCGCCGCCGGCCGCGCGCCCGCCCGGTTCGCCGTGGCCGACACGCTCGAGCAGCTGGACGCCGTGCTGGCCGGCCCGGTGGCCGACGACCCGGTGCTCGCGAGCCTGCCCGCCGTGCCCGACGGCGTCGACGCCGAGGCCTGGCGCGCGCGGGTCGCCGCCGTCGTCGAGGGCGACCTGCGCCCCGCGATGACGGCCTACCGCGACGCGCTGCGCGACGACGTCCTGCCGCATGCGCGCCCCGACGAGCGGTGCGGCCTCGGCTGGCTCGACGACGGCGACGCCTCCTACGCGGCGATGCTGCGCTACGCGACCACCACCGACCGCTCGGCCCGCGAGATCCACGAGCTGGGGCTCGAGCAGGTGGCGAAGCTGGCCGAGGAGTACCGCGCGCTCGGCCCCGAGGTGGTCGGCACCGACGACCTCGAGCAGATCTTCGACGCGCTGCGCACCGACCCGAAGCTGCACTTCGAGCACGGCGACGCGCTCGTCGAGGCCTCGACGGTGGCGCTCGACCGGGCGTGGGCGGCGATGCCGGAGTGGTTCGAGGTGCTGCCGCAGGCACGGTGCACCGTCGAGTCGACCCTCACCGGCGCCAAGGCGTTCTACTTCCCGCCGGCCACCGACGGCTCGCGCGGCGGCGTCTTCTTCGTCAACACCGCCGACCCCGCGTCGTGGGGCACCTTCGAGGTCGAGGCGATGGCCTTCCACGAGGGCATCCCCGGCCACCACCTGCAGCTGACCATCGCCTCCGAGCTCACCGGCGTCCCCGAGTTCCGCAAGCACCTGCACAACAACGCCTACGCCGAGGGCTGGGGCCTCTACACCGAGCGCCTCGCCGACGAGATGGGCCTCTACAGCGCCGCCGTCGACCGCATGGGCATGTACTCCGCCGACTCGATGCGCGCCTGCCGCCTCGTGGTCGACACCGGCCTGCACGCGCTCGGCTGGAGCCGCGAGCAGGCGGTGGCCTACATGGTCGAGAACTCGCCGCTGACCCGCGCGATGGTGCAGCCCGAGATCGACCGCTACATCACCAACCCGGGCCAGGCCTGCGGCTACATGGTGGGCCGGGTCGAGATCGAGCGCATCCGTCGCGAGGCCGAGCAGCGGCAGGGCGCGGGCTTCGACGTCAAGACGTTCCACTCCGCCGTCCTCGACTCGGGCTCGCTGCCGCTCGGCGTGCTCGACGAGGTGGTGCGGGCGCGGCTGCCGTGACAGCATGCCGCTCGTGCCGACGACCGCGACGACCCTGAGCACCGCCGCGTGGTGGCCCGCCTGACCCGGCGGACCACCCTCTGACGCACCACCCAGAACCGGCCGCCCACGGGCGGCCGTTCTGCTGTGCGGGCACCTGTGGGCTCCTCCACCCAGGACACCCAGGACACCCAGGAGCACCCCGTGAGCACACCCACCCGCACCCTCTCGCTGCTGACCCCCTCGGGCCGGCTGACCCTCGGCAGCCTGCTCGGCGCGCTCGAGCCGATGCGGCAGCGCCAGGACGACGCCTTCTACGGCATCGCCGACCTGCACGCGATGACGACCACGCACGACCCGGCGCGGCTGCGCGCCCACGCCGACGAGACCGCCGCGCTGTTCGTCGCCCTCGGGCTCGACCGCGCCACGCTGTTCCGGCAGAGCCGGGTGCCGGCCCACGCCCAGCTGGCCTACCTGCTGGAGTGCGTGGTGACGACCGGCGAGCTGAACCGGATGATCCAGTTCAAGGAGAAGGGGCGCGGCGTCGACTCGACCCGGGTCTCGTTGTTCACCTACCCGGCGCTGATGGCGGCCGACATCCTGCTCTACCGGCCCACGCAGGTGCCGGTGGGCGACGACCAGCGCCAGCACGTCGAGCTGACCCGCGACCTCGCACTGCGCTTCAACCGGCGCTACGGCGAGGTGTTCACCGTGCCCGAGGCGGTCACGGCGTCCGACGGCAGCGCGCGTGTGATGGACCTGCAGCACCCGACCCGCAAGATGTCGAAGTCGGCCGAGGCGCCCGGCACCGTCTACCTGCTCGACCCGCCCGACGTC
The DNA here is from genome assembly GCF_039543705.1 of Nocardioides marinquilinus. NCBI lineage: Bacteria > Bacillati > Actinomycetota > Actinomycetes > Propionibacteriales > Nocardioidaceae > Nocardioides > Nocardioides marinquilinus. Next base: position 116,511 of record NZ_BAABKG010000002.1, on the reverse strand, counting down.
GTCCGGCGGAAGGTGGCGCGGGCGGTGACCGACGGCGAGGTCGGCCCGGACGCCGTCCGCGCCGACCGGGAGGCGAAGCCCGGGGTGACCAACCTGCTCGAGGTGCTGGCCGCGTGCGGCGGGTCGGCCGACGGGCTGACGACGTACGGGGCGCTCAAGGCGGCCGTGACCGACGCGGTGGTCGCGGTGCTCGAGCCCGTGCAGCGGCGGTACGCGGAGGTGGCGGCCGACCCGACGCACGTGGCCGAGGTCTTCGAGCGGGGCGCCGAGCGGGCGCGCACCGTGACCGAGCCGGTGCTGGCCGCGGCGGCGTCGGCCATGGGGCTGTGACCTGTTCTGCGGGGCCTCAGGGCACGAGCGCCCGGGCGACGACGGCGCGGAGCGCGGTGCGGCGGCGCTCGTGGTCGGCCGGGTCGTCGCCGGCCGACGCGGCGAAGGTGCCGCTGACCGGTCCCCACGTGCCGGCGAGCGCGATGACGACGGCGTAGACGTCGTCGGGGGCGAGGTCGTCGACGACGCGCCCGGCCCGCTGGGCCCGCGCGATGGCCTCGCGCTTGGGGTCGGTGAGCTCGGCGGTCACGCCGGGCATCTCGCCGGTGGGCTTGCGCTCCAGGCGCGTCCAGCTGGCCAGCCGCACCAGCTCGGGATCGGTCAGGTAGGAGTCGTAGAGCGCGACGGCGTAGCCGGGCAGGTCGTCGGCGGTCAGTGGCACGGTGTCGACGATGCGGTCGAGCTGCGCGGCGAGGACGGCGTCGAACAGGCCGTCCTTCGAGCCGTACCAGCCGTACATCTGCGCCTTGTTGACCCCGGCCGCGGCGGCGATGCGGTCGACCCGGGCCCCGGCGATGCCGTGCGCGGCGAACTCGGCGGCGGCGGCGTCGAGCAGCCGCATCCGGCTCCGTCGTCCGTCGCGCATGCTGCCATCGTAAAGGTAACCAACTAGTTGGTATGTTCGTGGCATGAATGCAAGTACCTCCCGTTCCGACCGCATCGAGTCCCCCTTCGACGACCGCTCCACCGCCCTGGAGGTGGTGGCCGGGATCGACCTGACCGGACGGCGCGCCGTCGTCACCGGTGGCGCGTCGGGCATCGGCCTCGAGACCGCCCGGGCCCTCGCCCACGCCGGCGCGCAGGTGACGCTGGCCGTGCGCGACACCGCCGCCGGCGAGGAGGCGGCGCGTGACGTCGCCGGCACCAGCGGCCGCGACGACGTCGCCGTGGCCCACCTCGACCTCGCCGACCTCGCGACCGTCGAGGCCTTCGTGGCAGCCTGGCGGGGTCCGCTGCACGTGCTGGTCAACAACGCCGGCGTGATGGACACCCCGCAGGGCACCACCCGCGACGGCTTCGAGACCCAGCTCGGCACCAACCACCTCGGGCACTTCGCACTGGCGACCGGCCTGCACGAGGCGCTGGCGGCGGCGGGCGACGCGCGCGTCGTCTCGGTCTCCTCCAGCGGCCACGCGGCCTCGCCGGTCGTGCTCGACGACCTGATGTTCGAGCGGCGCGACTACTCCCCCGGGCTGGCCTACGGGCAGTCGAAGACGGCCAACGCGCTGTTCGCCGTCGAGGCGTCGCGGCGCTGGGCCGGCGACGGCATCACCGTCAACGCCCTCATGCCCGGCGGCATCTGGACGCCGCTGCAGCGCCACTGGAGCGACGAGCAGCGCGCCGCCGCCGAGGAGCAGGCGCGCCAGGCCGAGGCCGCCGGCCTGTTCCGCATGAAGACCCCCGAGCAGGGCGCTGCCACCTCGGTCTTCCTCGCCACCTCACCGCTGGTCGCCGGCGTCGGGGGGCGCTACTTCGAGGACTGCCACGAGGCCCGCGTGGTCGACCAGCTCGACGGCATCCACGGCGTCCTCCCCCACGCCCTCGACCCCGACGACGCCCGCCGGCTGTGGGAGGTCAGCGAGCGCCTCGTCGCCGACGCCCGGGCCTAGGCCCGGTGCGCGGCGGCAGGAGTCACCGGTTCACCGGCGGTTCCTGTCGTTCTCAGCAGTTGCAACGGCTGAGAAGGTCAGGAGTCACCGGATCACCGGTGACTCCTGCGCCGGGGGCGGAACGGCGGACCGGCCGGTCAGGAGCCCTCGGCGAGCTGGCGGGAGCGGTCGCGGGCGGCCTCCATGGCGGCGAGGAAGGCGGCGCGCACGCGGTGCACCTCGAGCTCGCGGAGGGCGGAGGCGGTGGTGCCGCCCGGCGAGGTGACCTGCTCGCGGAGCACGGTGGGGTGGGTGCCGGTCTCGCGCAGCATCTTGGCCGAGCCGAACAGGGTCTGGATGACGAGGTCGCTGGCCGTGGTGCGGGGCAGGCCGAGGTGCACGCCGGCCTCGATCATCGACTCCACGACGAAGAAGATGTAGGCCGGGCCCGACCCGGAGATCGCGGTGACGGCGTCCTGCTGGCGCTCGGGGATGCGCAGCACCCGGCCCACCGAGCCGAGCAGCGACTCGGCCTCGGCGAGGTGGCTCTCGTCGCAGTGCGAGCCGGGTGAGATGGCCGCCATGCCCTCGTCGACGAGCGCGGGCGTGTTGGGCATGACCCGCACCACCGCGACGCCGTCGGGCACCCGCGACTCGATGAAGGACGTCGTGATGCCGGCCGCCAGCGAGACGAGCAGCTGGCCCGCCCGCAGCGACGGCGCGATCTCCTCGAGCACCTCGGCCATGTCCTGCGGCTTGACCACGAGGGCGAGCGTCTCGGCCTTCGCGGCGGCGTCGCGGTTCGACACGACGGCGACGCCGTAGCGCTCCTCGAGCTCACGGGCGCGCTCGGCGCGCTTCTCGCCGATGAGCAGCTCGTCGACGCGGCGTCCGGCCCGGACCAGGCCCGAGAGCAGGGTCTCGCCCATGACGCCGGCCCCGATGATCGCTGTGCTCATGGGGCGAAACTACGCGCCCGGCGCCGCCGGGTCGCGCGCGTCCTACTTCTTCGAGACCAGCGAGCGCAGGAAGAAGGTGAGGTTCTGCGGACGCTCGGCGAGGCGGCGCATCAGGTAGCCGTACCACTCCTCGCCGTAGGGCACGTAGACCCGCACCGTCTCGCCGGACGCCGCCAGCCGGCGCTGCTCCTCGGGCCGGATGCCGTAGAGCATCTGGAACTCGTAGCTGCCGGCCGCGCGGCCGAAGCGGCTCGCCAGCGAGGAGGCGATGGCGATCATGCGGGGGTCGTGGGTGGCCACCATCGGGTAGCCCTGGCCGCCCATGAGCACCTTGAGGCAGCGCACGTAGGAGCGGTCGACCTCGAGGCGGTCGGTGAAGGCGACGTCCTCGGGCTCGTTGTAGGCGCCCTTGCACAGCCGCACCCGCGAGCCCTCGTGGGCGAGGGCCCGGCAGTCGGCCTCGGTGCGGCGCAGGTAGGCCTGCAGCACCGCGCCGGTCTCGGGGAAGTCCTTGCGCAGGTCGCGCAGCGTCGCGAGCGTGCGGTCGGTGGTGGTGTGGTCCTCCATGTCGAGGGTCACCGTGGTGCCGGCGTTGCGGGCGGCGCGGCAGATCGTGCGCGCGTTCTCCAGCGCGATCTTGTCGGCCTGCGCCTCGGTGCTGTCGGGCAGCGCCTGCCCGACCGCCGACAGCTTGACCGAGACCTCCGCGCGGCGCGCGAGCCCGCGGCGTCCGAGCTGGCGCAGCACGTCGACGTAGGCGGCGACGGTGGCGTCGGCCTGCTCGACGTCGAGGGTGTCCTCGCCGAGGAAGTCGAGCGTGACGTGCAGTCCGTCGTCGACGAGTCCGACGGCGGCCTCGACGACGGACTCGGTGGTCTCGCCGGGCACGTAGCCGGTGACGATGCCCGACGTCACCGGCAGCGTGCTGACGAGCCGCTTGACGCCCTCGCTACGCGAGAGCAGCAGGATCGGCTGGCGGAGCAGGGACATGCCGCCAGGCTATGCCTGGGACGTGCGCCCGGCCGAGTCCCGGGCGCAGGATCACCCGGCGGCCGGCAGGGAGCCGAAGGTGGCCGTCCGCTGGCCCGGACCGACCGGGCCGGGGACGCCGGGCTCGCCGGGAACGCCCTCGCCCGGCGTGCCCTGGCCCTTCCCGAGGAAGGGCAGGACGGCCTCGGTGGTGAGGATGACGCCCTCGCTGCGCTTGAACCCCTCGGTCTGCGGGACGAACTCCACCGTGAAGGTGCACGACGAGCCGGGCTCGACGGTCACCGGTCCGTCACCGGCGCAGGTGAAGCGGCGGGTCCCGAAGCCGGTGAAGGTGAAGTCGCGCTCGTTCTGGAGGAAGCCGGTGAACACCTGCGCCTCGGTCTCGCCGTCGTTGACCACGCGGTAGGTGAAGGCGTCGGCGTCCCCGACGGCCACCTGTCCCGTCTCGCCCCCGAACTCGTGCCGCAGCGGGACGACGCGCAGCGGCGGCGTGAGCGCGACCTCGAGCACCGAGCCGCGCAGGCCGCGGACGACGAGCTCGGCGGTGCCGCCCGGGTTGCCCTCGGCGGTGCGCGAGACGTCGACGGTGCAGCTCTGGCCGGCGGCGAGCGAGGCGCCGCAGGTGGTGGCGTCGACCTCGTAGTCCAGCGACGGCGCGCGCCGCAGCGAGCGGATCTCACCACCTCGCCGCACGGGGACGAAGCCGAAGGACCGGACGGAGGTCTGCAGCGGGCCGCTGCGGGCCTGGCCGGTGTTGACGACCCTGATGCGCACCGACGACGTCTCGGGCACGACGACGCCGGGCGTCGGCGAGGTCAGGTCGGACGGCAGGATCGTGACGTCGGCCCGCTTCGAGATCGAGCAGTCGGCGCCGGGCAGGCGCGTGTAGCAGACCCGGGTGCGGTAGTCGCCCTCGACGATGCGCGGTCCGACGACCTGGTTGCGGAAGAAGGTGCGGGTCTCGCCGGGGGCGAGGGCGGGCACGGAGGCGCTGCCGAGCAGGCGCTGGGTGCCGCCGTCCGCGGAGACGAGGAAGAACTTGGCGCGGCGAGGCTGGGTGCGGCCGCTGGCGGTGTTCTCGAGCTGGAACGACACCCCGACGCGGGTGCCACCTCGGGTGGGCTGCCAGCCGGCGGTGACGTTCGAGACCTTCACCTTCGTCTCGGCGATCGCGGCGCCGGCGTGGTCGGCGCCCAGGCCGGTGACGGCGGCGACGGGGAGCAGGGCGGTCAGGGCAAGGGTGGCCGTGGCGGCACGGGAGCGGATGCGCACGGTCGCAGCAGAGCACCGCAGCGGGTCGGCGTCCGGCGAACGACCGATCCGGCCGGACCGGTCTGGACCAGTCGGGTCAGGTGGCGGGGACGGTGAAGTGCTCGCGGGCGAACTCGAGCGACTCGCGCAGGTCGGCCTCGCGCTCCTCGCGGGTGTCGCAGCGGCGGGTGTTGATCTCGACCACGATGTCGCCGGCGAAGCCGGTGGTCGCGAGGTGGTTCAGCAGCGCGGCGGCGCCGGTGGCGCCGCGGCCCGGCACGAGGTGCTCGTCCTTGGCCGTGCCGCTGCCGTCGGTGAGGTGCACGTGGCTCAACCGGGTGCCGAGCCGCTCGGCCAGCGCGATCGGGTCGGTGCGCGCCGTCGCGGCGTGGGAGAGGTCGAGGGTGGTGTGGGCGTAGGACTCCTCGGAGGGGTCCCAGCCCGGCAGGTACATCTCGGCGCCGCGCCGCTTCGTGGCCCGCCAGGGGTACATGTTCTCGACGGCGAAGCGGATGCCGGTGCTGCTCTCGAGCGCCACGATGCCGTCGACGAACTCGCGGGCGTAGTCGCGCTGCCACCGGAACGGCGGGTGGACGACGACCAGGTCGCAGCCGACCTCGTGCGCCATCTCGGCCGAGCGCTCGAGCTTGCCCCACGGCTCGGTGCCCCAGACCCGCTGGGTGAACAGCAGGCACGGCGAGTGCACCGAGCAGATCGGCAGGCCGTGGTGCTCGGAGAGCTGCTTGACCGCCGAGACCTGCTGGCTGAGCGCGTCGATGCCCACCATCACCTCGACGGCGTCGTAGCCGAGGGCGGCCGCGTAGGCGAAGGCGTGCGCGGTCGACTCGGGGTAGACCGACGACGTGGAGAGGCCGAAGCGGGTCGGGCGGCGGGTCACGCGAGCAGACCGCCGAGCCCGTCGATGCGCTCGAGGATGACGCCCTCGCGCAGCGCCCACGGGCAGATCTCGAGCTCGGCGAGGTCGAAGATGTCCATGCAGGCCTCGGCGACGAGCGCCCCCGGCACGATCTGGTGGGTGCGGCTCGGCGAGACGCCGGGCAGCGAGGCCAGCTCGTCGGCGCGCATCTCGACCAGCTTCGGGATCCAGGTGCGCAGCTCGGCCAGGGGCAGGCTGCGTGGCGCGAGCGGCCCCTCCCCCGACGGCGCCGCGCCGCAGATGCGGGCCAGCGAGCGGAAGGTCTTGGACGTCGCCGCCGCCCGGTGCGGCGTGCCGGCCCGCAGCAGGTTGCCGGCGTCGCGGGCGATCTCGGTGCGGATGCGCTTGCGGACGGCCTTGAGGCCGGCCTCGTCGGGTGCCGTGGCGAAGTGGCTGCGGGCCAGCCGGGCGGCCCCCAGCGGGAGCGACCAGGCGACGTCCGGGCGCTCGTCGCCGCCGCCGGCGATCTCGAGCGAGCCGCCGCCGATGTCGAAGACGGCCAGCCGCCCGGCCGACCAGCCGAACCAGCGCCGCACGGCCAGGAAGGTCAGGCGGGCCTCGTCCTCGCCGGAGAGCACCGCGATCGCGACGCCCGTGCGCTCCTGCACCGCGGCCAGGACGTCGTCGGCGTTGGCGCTCTCGCGCACCGCCGAGGTCGCGAACGGCAGCATCGCCTCGCAGCCCTTGTCGTCGGCCACCACGAGCGCCTGGGCGGTGAAGGCGGCCAGCGCGTCGATGCCGGCGGCCGTCACCGCACCGTCGCCGTCGAGGTGCTCGGCGAGCCGCAGCGGCTGCTTGTAGCTGAACGCCGGCAGCGGCGCGGCCCCGCCGTGGGCGTCGACCACCAGCAGATGACCGGTGTTCGAGCCGATGTCGAGGACGCCGAGGCGCATGGGTCCCACGCTACCGGTGCCACCCGGACCCTCCCGGGTGGTTCGGTGGGCGGGCGGCGGCAGGAGTCACCGGTGATCCGGTGACTCCTGTCGTTCTCGGCCGTTGCACCGGCCGAGAAGGTCAGGAGCCGGCTGAGAAGGCCGGGGCGAGACGCGCGGCACGAGCACGGCCGTACGCTGGCGGGCGTGCCCGAGGTCGACCTGGTCTTCCCCCGCGCCTACGTGGAGTTCGCGAACCCGGCCGACGACGGCGAGGTGATGCGCTGCGACCTCACCTGGCTCACCAGCAGCTACACCTGCATCTTCGGCAACGGCTGCCAGGGCATCTACGCCGACGCCCCCGACACCGGCTGCTGCACCCTCGGCGCGCACTTCGCCGACGAGGACGACGAGAAGCGGGTCGCCGGGTACGTCGAGATGCTCGACCCCGACCTGTGGCAGTTCCACCCCGGGCGCACCGTCAAGAAGAAGGACTGGATCGAGACCGACGCCGACGGCGAGCGCAAGACCCGGGTGCTCGACGTCGACGGCCAGAGCGCCTGCGTCTTCCACAACCGGGTCGACTTCGCGCCCGAGGGCGGCGAGGGCGGCGCCGGCTGCGCCCTCCACTCGCTCGCGCTCGTGCTCGGCCGCAACCCGCTCGAGACCAAGCCCGACGTGTGCTGGCAGCTGCCGATCCGCCGCACCTTCCGCGACGTCGAGCGGCAGGACGGGACGTCGTACACCGAGGTGAGCATCGGCGAGTACGACCGGCGCGGCTGGGGTCCCGGCGGCCACGACCTCGACTGGTACTGCTCGGGCAACACCGAGGCCCACGTGGCCCCCGAGCCGGTCTACCTCACCCACGAGCCCGAGCTCGTCGCGCTGATGGGCCGCGCCGCCTACGACGCCCTCGTGCCGCACTGCGAGGAGCACCTGCGCAAGCGGTCGCTGCTGACCCTGCACCCTGCGTCGCGTCCCTGACGGACCCTGAGCCCGTCGAAGGGCCCGCCGTCCACGCAAAACCCCTCGCCCGACGTCCACCCGCCGTGCCAGCCTGCCGGGGACCGACCCCGATCGAGGAGATCCCGGCATGCGCGCAGCTCCCACCGCTCAGACGACCGTCCGTCCAGCGCTGGAGCCCCGCCGTGTCCCTCGACCGCACCCCCGCACGTCCCGATGCACCTGCTGACCCCGACCCCGACCGGCTGAACCTGGGCGTCGTCGCCCACGTCGACGCCGGCAAGACCAGCCTCACCGAGCGCCTGCTGTACGACGCCGGCGCCGTCGCGACCCTCGGCAGCGTCGACGCCGGCACCACCCGCACCGACGCGCTCGACCTCGAGCGCCGACGCGGCATCACCATCCGCGCCGCCGTCACGTCGTTCGCCCTCGACGGCGTGACGGTCTCGATCCTCGACACCCCCGGCCACCCCGACTTCGTGGCCGAGGTCGAGCGGTCGCTGGCGGTGCTGGACGCCGCCGTGCTCGTGCTCAGCGCGGTCGAGGGCGTGCAGCCGCAGACCGTCGCTCTCTGGCGGGCGCTGCGCCGGCTCGGCCTGCCGACGCTGCTTTTCGTCAACAAGCTCGACCGCGCCGGCGCCGACCTCGACCGGGTGGTGGCGCAGGTGCGCACCCGCCTGGACGCCGACGCCGTCCCGCTCGTGCGCGCCCGCGGCCAGGGCGCCCGCGGGGTGGCCGTCGAGTCGCTGCCCCTGACCGACGACGCCGTCGTCGCCGCCGTCGCCGAGCACGACGACCGGCTGCTGCGCCGGTGGGTCGACGGACGGGCGCGCGCGGGCGACGTCCGGCGGGCGGTACGGGCGCGGCTGCGGCCCGACGGCGTCGTCCCGGTGCTGGCCGGGTCGGCGATCACCGGGGCCGGTCTCGACGAGCTGCGGGCGGCGCTCACCGGCCTGGTGCGCCGGCCGCGGCCACGCACCCCCGAGCTCGCCGCGACCGTCTTCGCCGTCGACCGCGACGACGCCGGACGGCGCGCCTGGGTGCGGGTCTGGTCGGGCGAGCTCGCCCGGCGCGACCGCCTGGCTCTCGGCGACGGCGTCCCCACCCCGGTCACCGCCGTCGAGGTCAGCGAGCCGGCCGGCCTCGTGCCGCGCTCGCGGGCGCGGGCCGGCGAGGTGGCCGTCGTGCGCGGCCCCGCCGCCCGCGTCGGCGACACCGTCGGCCGACCGCCGCGCCGGCCGACCCACCGGTTCCCGCCCGCGACGCTGCAGGCGCTGGTCGAGCCGGTCGACCCGCGGCGGCGTGGCGCGCTGTTCACCGCGCTCACCGAGCTGGCCGACGAGGACCCGCTCATCGACCTGCGGCTCGACGAGCACGACGGCGAGGCCGCGGTCAGCCTGCACGGCACCGTGCAGCAGGAGGTGGTCGCGGCGCTGCTGGCCGAGCGGTACGGCGTCGGGGCGCGGTTCCGCGACCTGTCGGTGGTGCACCTCGAGCGCGTCGTGGGCACCGGCGCGGCGTCGGAGGCGATCCGGCGCCGGGGCAACCCCTACCTGGCCGGCGTCGGGCTGCGCGTCGAGGCGGCGCCGGTCGGGCACGGCGTCGCGTTCTCGCCCGGCGTCGAGCGCGGCAACCTGCCGCCGGCGTTCGTCACCGCCACCGAGGAGGGCGTGCGGCGGGCGCTGCGGCAGGGCCGGCACGGGTGGCCGGTCACCGACTGCACGGTGACGATGACGTCGTCGGACTACTGGCCGCGGCAGAGCAAGCCGCACCAGGTCTTCGACAAGTCGATCTCGAGCGTGGCGGCCGACTTCCGGCTGCTCGCGCCCGTGGTGCTGATGGCGGCGCTCGAGCAGGCCGGCACCCGGGTCTGCGAGCCGGTCGAGCGGTTCGAGCTGTCGGTGCCGGACGACGTCCTCGGCCCGGTCGCGGCGCTGCTCGGCCGGCTGCGCGGGGCCGCGGACGACGCCGTCGCGGAGTCGCAGCGGGCCGGCGCGGGCCGCACCGTGCTGCGCGGCTGCCTGCCGACGGCGTCGGTGCCCGACCTCGCCGCCCGGCTGCCCGACCTCACCAGCGGCGAGGCGGTGCTGTGGCACGAGCTCGACCACCACGCACCGGTCGGCGGCACCCGCCCGCCGTCGCGCCGCCGCACCGACCTCGACCCGCGCGAGCGCGAGGCCTGGTTCCGGGGCAAGCCCCGGTGAGGTGCCTCGACGTCAAGACAAGGCGACCCCGGTTTTCCGCCTCACCCCTCCGATGTCGACAATGAGGTCATGCGCCTCGACCACCTCTCCTACGCCGCCGGACCCGACGGTCTCGACGCGACCGCCGAACGCCTCGGCGCGCTGCTCGGCCGGGAGTTCGACGACGGCGGCGTCCACCCGAGGTTCGGCACGCGCAACCGCACGCTGGCCATGGCCGAGCACACCTACCTCGAGGTCGTCGAGGCGCTCGACCACCCGGCGTCCGACAAGGCGCCGTTCGGCCAGGCCGTCAAGGCCCGCTCCGCCCTCGGCGGCGGCTGGCTGGGCTGGGTCGTCGCGGTCGACGACATCTCCATCGTCGAGCAGCGCCTGGGCCGCGCCGCCGTGCCCGGCAACCGGCACCGCCCCGACGGCACCGAGCTGCGCTGGAAGCAGATCGGCGTCAACGGCCTGATCTCCGACCCGCAGCTGCCGTTCTTCCTGCAGTGGGACGTCCCGGCCGAGCTGCACCCCTCCGCCGGCGCCGACGGCACCGTCTCGCTGGCCTGCCTCGAGATCGCCGGTGACCCGCAGCGGGTCAGCGAGTGGCTCGGCGAGACCGTCGAGGCCCCGCTCGAGGACGTCAAGGTCGAGTGGGTCGCCCCCCACGGCACCCCCGGCATCCTGGCCGCGCAGGTCCAGACCCCGAACGGCCTCGTCCGCATCTGAGGTCGATGTGGTCGACCCGACGCGTGGTCGGGGCCCTCGCATGAGGTCGGCGTTGAAGGGCGCGGTGCCCAGCCCGAACATCTGGCAGCACACCGCCACCTACGAGGTCGAGAACCGAGCCGTCGACCCCGACGGCCGCCTGTGGACGACGCTCGCCGGGCTGGCCGGTCCCGACGGCTGGCGCGGGCGCCGGGTGCTCGACCTCGGCTGCGGCACCGGGTTCCACCTCCCGCTGTTCGCGGAGACGGCCGGGCAGGTCGTCGGCGTCGAGCCGCACCACGACCTGCTGGCCCTCGCGGCCCGCCGCACCCGTCGGCTGCCCCACGTGACCACGCTCGCCGGCACGGCGCAGGCGGTGCCGCTGCCCGACCGGTCGGTCGACGTCGTCCACGCGCGGTGGGCCTACTTCTTCGGTCCCGGCTGCGAGCCCGGGCTCGCCGAGCTCGACCGGGTGGTCGCGCCGGGCGGCGTCGCGCTGGTCGTCGACAACGACGGGTCGCGCTCGACGTTCGGCGCGTGGTTCCGCCGCGGCTACCCGCACCTGCCGGCACCGTCCGAGATCGAGCGGTTCTGGGCCACCCGCGGCTGGACGCGCACGCCGGTCGACATGGGCTGGCGGTTCGAGAGCCGCGCCGACCTCGAGGCCGTCGTCCGCATCGAGTTCAACGCCACCGTGGCCGAGGAGGTCCTGCGCCACCACGAGGGCCTCGAGGTCGACTACGCGGTCAACGTGTGGTCGCGGCGCTACTGATCACGCGGTGCCGCGGACCACGAGGGTCGGGCTGAGCAGCAGGCCGTCGGCGACCTGCGAGGGCGTGGCCAGCAGGTCCTCCAGGGAGCGGACGACGGCGATCGCGACCTCCTCGAGCGGCTGCCGCACCGAGGTGAGCCCGGGGTGGACGAGCTGGGCGACCTGGGAGTCGTCGAAGCCGACGACCGCGACGTCGCGGCCGGGGTGCAGGCCGCGGTCGGCCAGGGTGTGCAGCACCCCCATGGCCAGGGTGTCGGAGGCGCAGACGAACGCCGAGGGCTGCGCCTCGTCGAGCAGGTGGGCGCTGGCGTCGCGGCCGCTGCCGAGGGAGTCCTCGACCCGGGAGGCCAGGCCGGTGGTCGACAGGCCCCGCTCGTGCATCGCGCGGCTCCAGCCGGAGCGGCGGTCCTCGCCGATGCGGGAGTCCTTGCGCCAGCCGATCCAGGCGACCTTGGTGTGCCCCCGGTCGAGCAGGTGGCGGGTGGCGAGCTCGGTGCCGGCGGCGCCGTCGACGTCGACCCACGGGTGGCGGGCCTCGACGTCGTCCCACGGGCGGCCGAAGGCCACGAAGGGCGCGCGCCGCTCGCGCAGCCACACCGCCTGCGGGTTGCCGAGGTAGGTGTCGGTGACGACGAAGGCGTCGACGGCGGTGGAGCGCAGCAGGTCGTCGTAGCCCTCGAGCGGGTCGGGACCCTCGCCCGAGAACAGCAGCACGTGGTAGCCGGCCTCGCGCGAGGTCCACACCAGCGAGTGCACGAAGCGGTCCATGACGGTGGTGGCGACGCCCTCGAGCACCGGGCTCATGCGCAGGCCGACGAGGTGGCTGGCCCGCGTGCGCAGGTTGCGGGCGGCGCGGTTGGGCACGTAGCCGAGCTCGCCGATGGCGCGCTGCACCCGCAGCAGGGTGTCGGAGCGCAGCAGGTCGGGGTTGTTGACGGCGTTCGAGACCGTCTGCCGCGAGACCCCGGCACGCTCGGCGACGTCGGCCAGCGTGGGGGCGTTGACAGGGATGCGGGTGACGGTGCGGCTGCGGCTGTCCACGGCCCCTCCCCTCTCGCCGAGCGGTTCCTCTGGATCGATCCAAGTCCGGGTGTGGCCGGAGTCTACGACGGCCGGATCCGGCTCGCCGACCCTGCGAGCAGGTGAATGTCGGTGGCCTCGCCTAGCGTTCGCGCCATGGCCTCCTCCACCCTCGGCGCCCGCTCGGGCCGGTCCCAGCGCCCCCACTACCGGTGCGCCGAGTGCGGGTGGCAGACGGCCAAGTGGGTGGGCCGCTGCGGCGAGTGCCAGGCGTGGGGCTCGGTCGCCGAGGCGGCCGCGCCCACGGTGCGCGCCGCCCCCGCCCCCGTCACCTCGGCGGCCGTGCCCATCGGGCAGGTCTCGGGCTCCGAGGCGGCCTTCCGGCGCAGCGGCGTGGCCGAGCTCGACCGGGTGCTCGGTGGCGGGCTGGTGCCCGGCGCCGCCGTCCTGCTGGCCGGCGAGCCGGGGGTCGGCAAGAGCACGCTGCTGCTCGAGGTGGCCGCCCAGACCGCGCGCGAGGGGCGCCGCGTGCTCTACGTGACCGGTGAGGAGTCGGCCGGTCAGGTGCGGCTGCGCGCCGACCGCACCGGCGGCGTCCACGACGAGCTCTACCTGGCCGCCGAGACCGACCTGGGCGCCGTGCTCACCCACGTCGAGCAGGTGCGGCCCGACCTGCTGGTCGTCGACTCGGTGCAGACCATCGGCGCCGCCGGGGTCGAGGGCGTGCCCGGCGGGGTCACCCAGGTCAAGGAGGTCTCGGCCGCGCTGGTGCGCGTCGCCAAGACCCGCGGCATCGCCACCGTGCTCGTCGGCCACGTCACCAAGGACGGCGGCATCGCCGGCCCCCGCGTGCTCGAGCACCTCGTCGACGTCGTGCTGCACTTCGAGGGCGACCGCAGCTCGCGCTTCCGCATGCTGCGTGCGGTCAAGAACCGGTTCGGCCCGGTCGACGAGGTGGGCTGCTTCGACCTCGGCGCCGACGGCATCAGCGCGGTCGCCGACCCGAGCGGGCTGTTCGTCGAGCACGTCGGCGGGCGGGTGCCGGGCACCTCGGTGGCCGTCACGATGGAGGGACGCCGCCCGCTGCTGGCCGAGGTGCAGGCGCTGGTGGCGCCGTCCGCGGCCGAGCGTCCGCGCCGCACCGTCTCGGGGCTCGACGGCTCGCGCCTGGCGATGGTGCTCGCCGTCCTGCAGCAGCACTGCGGCATCCGGCTGCACGGCCACGACGTCTTCGCCTCCACCGTCGGTGGGGCGCGACTGTCCGAGCCGGCCAGTGACCTCGCCGTGGCGGTCGCGGTCGCCTCGGCCACCTACCTCACGCCGCCGCCCGTGGGCGTGGTCGCGCTGGGCGAGATCGGCCTGGCCGGCGAGCTGCGCCGGGTGCGCGACCTGCCGCAGCGGCTCGCCGAGGCGGCGCGGCTCGGCTTCTCGATGGCCGTGGTGCCCGCCGGCCGGCAGAGCCCCGACGGGCCGCGCTCGGCCGGGTCCGACCGCACGGTCGAGGGCCTGCGGGTCGTCGAGGCGCGCGACGTCCTCTCCGCGCTGCGGCTGCTGCAGGTCGGCTCGCGCCAGAAGCCGTCGCTCGAGGTGGTCGAACCCCAGTGAGTCCGCGCGTGAGTCCGCGCGGCGGGCGGCCCATCACGGATAAGGTGCACTCGCCCGTCGATTCCCGGGAGGAGGGGCGCACGTGAGTGATGGCCGCGGCGACGAGCAGCTGCGCGCGACGTTGGCGCGCACCGCTCCCGGCACCGCCCTGCGCGACGGCCTCGAGCGCATCCTGCGCGGCCGCACCGGCGCGCTCGTCGTGCTGGGGCACGACCGCACCGTCGAGTCGATCGCCACGGGCGGGTTCGTGCTCGACGTCCCCTTCACCGCCACCGGCCTGCGCGAGCTGGCCAAGATGGACGGCGCGATCATCGTCGACCACAACCTCACCCGCATCATCCGGGCCGCGGTGCACCTGATGCCCGACCACACGATCCCCTCGGAGGAGACCGGCACCCGCCACCGCACCGCCGACCGGGTCGCCAAGCAGACCGGGTTCCCGGTGATCTCGGTGTCGCAGTCGATGCAGATCATCGCCGCCTACGTCGGCGCGACCCGGCACGTGCTCGAGGACTCCGGCCAGATCCTCTCGCGCGCCAACCAGGCCCTCGCCACGCTCGAGCGCTACAAGCTGCGCCTCGACGAGGTCTCCAGCACGCTCTCGGCGCTCGAGGTGGAAGACCTCGTCACGGTCCGCGACGTCGCCGTCGTGGCCCAGCGGCTCGAGATGGTCACCCGCATCGCCCGCGAGATCGAGGACTACGTGCTCGAGCTCGGCACCGACGGCCGGCTGCTCTCGCTGCAGCTCGAAGAGCTCGTCACCGGCGTCGACACCGAGCGCGAGCTCGTCATCCGCGACTATGTCCCGCCCGGACGCCGCAGCAAGAGCCCCGAGGTGCTCCTCGGCCGGCTCGAGGCGCTCTCCCCCACCGAGCTGGTCGATCCCGCCTCGGCGGCGAAGGTGCTGGGCCTCGGCACCGCCGAGCATCTCGACGGCGCGGTCGCGCCGCGCGGCTACCGGCTGCTGACCAAGGTCCCGCGGCTGCCCCCCGCCGTGGTCGACCGGCTGGTCGAGCACTTCGGCACGCTGCAGAAGCTGCTCTCGGCCGGGGTCGAGGACCTCCAGGCCGTCGACGGCGTCGGCGAGCTGCGGGCCCGCAGCGTCCGCGAGGGCCTGTCCCGCCTCGCCGAGTCCACCATCCTCGAGCGCTACGTCTGATCCTGACGGCCCGGTACGAGCGAGGCGCGAGCTCGTGCCGGACGCCGGCGGGTCGAGCAAGCCGTCACGGGCTGAGCCTGCGAAGCCCGTGAGCCGGCGTGACGAGACCTCGTGACGCGACGACCACCTGGCCCCGGGCCAGAACTAGTCCCGCAGCGACCAGAACGACTGCGCGTGAGCCCCGTCGTCCTCAGGATCCGGCTCGGGCTCGGGCTCCTCGGGCACCACGGCCGGGTCGATGAGGGTGAAGGTGACCGGGTCGGACGGCTCGCCGCCGAGCGCGGCGGTGCGCACGCTGTAGTCGCCGGGGCCGACCGCCGGGGCACCGCGCCGGCAGTCGGGCAGCGACGCGCGGCCGTCCCACACGACGTCCACGGTGGCGGGCTGGTCGCGGCGGGCCACGACGTCGACCGACGGCAGCTGCTTGCCGCACACGCTGCTCGACCAGACCTCCTGCCCGGCGTCGCTGATGGCGAGGGCGAGGCTGCTGCGCTCGAGGGTCCAGTAGCACGCCGGCGTCTCCAGCGTGCCGACCAGGAGCCGGAAGGTCACCGGGCCGCCGGCCACGGCAACCGGCGCGGACGGCGTCACCACGACGTCGCGCGGCTCGCAGGGGCCGCTGGGCTCGGCGGGCGGCTCGGGCTCGGGCGTGGGCGTGGGGGTCGGCGTGGGACGCGGGGCGCGGGGGCCCGGCCGCTGGCCGCCGCGGCCCGGACGACCTGCGTCGGTCGGGGCCGTGGACGGCGTCGCCGACGGCGCGGTCGCGGACTCGCCGGCGAGCCGGGCGGCGTCGTCGGCGGGGGCGTCGTCCCCGCCGCCGCGCACCAGATTCACCGCCAGCAGCACCAGGGCGGCGACGGTGCCGAGCACGAACAGCCGGCGCCGCCAGTAGACCCCGGAGGGCAGCGGTGGACGGCGGTTCGACACGGGTCACGACGCTAGCCAGCCGAGCGCCCGCGGTGGCGGTGCCACTCCGTGCGCGGCCCGACCCGACGCGCGAGAGACTGTCCGCGTGCCCGACTCGACCCTCCACGAGCCGGTGCTGGCCTGGTACGCCGAGCACCAGCGCGACCTGCCGTGGCGCCGGCCGGAGGCCTCGGCGTGGTCGGTGCTGGTCTCCGAGCTGATGCTGCAGCAGACGCCGGTGGCGCGGGTGCTGCCGGTGCACGAGGCGTGGCTGGAGCGCTGGCCGACGCCGGCCGACCTGGCCGCGGAGCCGACCGGCGAGGCGGTGCGCGCCTGGGGGCGTCTCGGCTACCCGCGGCGTGCGCTGCGGCTGCACGCGGCCGCCGTCGCCATCGTCGAGCGGCACGACGGTGTGGTGCCCGACGCCTACGACGACCTGCTGGCGCTGCCCGGCGTCGGCGACTACACCGCCGCGGCGGTGGCGAGCTTCGCCTACGGACGTCGTCACGTCGTCCTCGACACGAACGTGCGGCGCGTGATCGCCCGCGTGGTGGGCGGCGTCGAGCACCCGCCGGCCTCCCTCACCCGGGCCGAGCGCGACCGGGCCGCCGCGCTCGTGCCGGACGACGACGCCACCGCCGCCACCTGGGCCGTCGCCGTCATGGAGCTCGGCGCGCTGGTGTGCACCGCGGCGAACCCGCGCTGCCCCGCCTGCCCGCTGGCGTCGGCGTGCGCCTGGCGCGCGGCCGGCTGCCCGCCGCACGACGGCCCACCCCGCCGCGGCCAGGCGTGGGCCGGCACCGACCGGCAGTGCCGCGGGCGCCTGCTCGCCGTCCTGCGCGAGGCCGACGGCGCCGTCCACCGCAGCAGCCTCGAGGCCGTCTGGGACGACGTCCCCCAGCGCGAGCGCTGCCTGGCCGCCCTCGTCACCGACGGCCTCGCCACTCGCACCGGCCCCGACACCTACGCCCTCCCCTGACGCCGACCCGTCAGACATGTCCGACGGGTCAGCGTGAGATCCGCGTCGACCCGTCAGACATGTCTGACGGGTCAGCGTGGGATCACACTTGGCCTGCCATCGCCGGTCGCCTGAAAAACGACGCTGACCCGTCGCTTACAAGCGACGGGTCAGCGTGGGGATCGATCAGGCGGTGCCGGTGGCGCCACCCTCGCCCTCGGCGGGCGGGGCCTTCTTGATGTCGACCGGGCCGTCGTCGGTCGACTGACCGAGGTCGACGCCGCCGACCTCGGCGGTCTCGAACGGCGGCAGGTCGGGCAGCTCGCCGACCTTCTGGCCCTCGAAGGTGAAGGTCGCCGTGGGGCCCTCGCCCTCGACGCCCACGAGCACGATCTGGCCGGGGCCGACCTCGCCGTAGAGCATCTTCTCGGCCAGGACGTCCTCGATCTCGCGCTGCACCGTGCGCCGCAGCGGACGGGCGCCGAGCACCGGGTCGAAACCACGCTCGGCCAGCAGGTTCTTGGCGTCCTGCGTGAGCTCGATGCGCATGTCGCGGTCGCGCATGCGCAGCTCGACCGAGGCGATCATGTTGTCGACCATGTGCACGATCTGCTCGCGCGAGAGCGGCGGGAAGACGATGACCTCGTCGACACGGTTGAGGAACTCGGGCCGGAAGTGCTGCTTGAGCTCGTCCTGCACCTTGTTCTTCATGCGCTCGTAGGAGCCCGCCGCGTCGCCGCTCTGGTTGAAGCCCAGGTGCACCGACTTGGCGATGTCGCGGGTGCCGAGGTTGGTGGTCATGATGATGACGGTGTTCTTGAAGTCGACCACCCGGCCCTGGCTGTCGGTCAGGCGCCCCTCCTCCAGGATCTGCAGGAGGCTGTTGAAGATGTCGGGGTGGGCCTTCTCGACCTCGTCGAAGAGCACGACGGAGAACGGCTTGCGGCGCACCTTCTCGGTGAGCTGGCCGCCCTCCTCGTAGCCGACGTAGCCCGGGGGCGAGCCGAAGAGCCGCGAGACGGTGTGCTTCTCGCTGAACTCCGACATGTCGAGCTGGATGAGGGAGTCCTCGTCGCCGAACAGGAAGTCGGCGAGCGTCTTCGACAGCCACGTCTTGCCGACGCCTGAGGGCCCGGCGAAGATGAACGACCCGCCGGGACGCTTGGGGTCCTTCAGACCGGCGCGGGTACGTCGGATCGCCCGCGACAGCGCGGCCACGGCGTGGTCCTGACCGATGACCCGCTTGTGCAGCTCGTCCTCCATCTTGAGCAGCCGGGTCGACTCCTCCTCGGAGAGCTTCACGATCGGGATGCCGGTGGCGACGGCGAGGACCTCGGCGATGAGCTCCTCGTCGACCTCGGCGACCTCGTCCATGTCACCCGCGCGCCACTGCTTCTCGCGCTCGGCCTTGCGCAGCGTGAGCTGCTTCTCCTCGTCGCGCAGCCGGGCGGCGGCCTCGAAGTCCTGACCGTCGATGGCGGCCTCCTTGCGCGAGCGGACGTCGGCGATCTTGTCGTCGTACTCGCGCAGGTCGGCGGGGGCGGTCATGCGGCGGATGCGCAGCCGCGAGCCGGCCTCGTCGATGAGGTCGATGGCCTTGTCGGGCAGGAAACGGTCGGAGATGTAGCGGTCGGCCAGCGTCGCCGCCGAGACCAGCGCCTCGTCGGTGATGGTGACGCGGTGGTGCGCCTCGTAGCGGTCGCGCAGGCCCTTGAGCATCTCGATGGTGTGCGCGATCGAGGGCTCGGCGACCTGGATCGGCTGGAAGCGGCGCTCGAGCGCGGCGTCCTTCTCGAGGTACTTGCGGTACTCGTCGAGGGTGGTGGCGCCGATGGTCTGCAGCTCGCCGCGGGCCAGCATCGGCTTGAGGATGCTGGCGGCGTCGATGGCGCCCTCGGCCGCACCGGCGCCGACGAGGGTGTGGATCTCGTCGATGAACAGCACGATGTCGCCGCGGGTGCGGATCTCCTTGAGCACCTTCTTCAGGCGCTCCTCGAAGTCACCGCGGTAGCGGCTGCCGGCCACCAGCGCGCCGAGGTCGAGGGTGTAGATCTGCTTGTCCTTCAGCGTCTCGGGCACGTTGCCCTTGACGATGTCCTGGGCCAGGCCCTCGACGATCGTGGTCTTGCCGACGCCGGGCTCGCCGATGAGCACCGGGTTGTTCTTCGTGCGGCGCGAGAGGATCTGCATGACCCGCTCGATCTCCTGCCCACGACCGATGACCGGGTCGAGCTTGCCCTCGCGGGCGTCCTGGGTCAGGTTGCGGCCGAACTGGTCGAGCACGAGCGAGGACGACGGCGCGTCGCCGCCGCCGGTGGCCGCGGCCGCCTGCTGGCTGGACTCCTTGCCCTGGAACCCGCTGAGCAGCTGGATGACCTGCTGCCGCACGCGGTTGAGGTCGGCGCCGAGCTTCTGCAGCACCTGGGCGGCCACGCCCTCGCCCTCGCGGATCAGGCCGAGCAGGATGTGCTCGGTGCCGATGTAGCTGTGGCCGAGCTGCAGCGCCTCGCGCAGGCTCAGCTCGAGCACCTTCTTGGCGCGCGGGGTGAACGGGATGTGCCCGCTCGGCGCCTGCTGGCCCTGGCCGATGATCTCCTCGACCTGGGCGCGCACCGCCTCGAGGCTGATGTCGAGGCTCTCGAGCGCCTTGGCGGCGACGCCCTCGCCCTCGTGGATGAGACCGAGCAGGATGTGCTCGGTGCCGATGTAGTTGTGGGAGAGCATGCGGGCCTCTTCCTGGGCCAGCACGACAACCCGGCGTGCACGGTCGGTGAACCGCTCGAACATTCGCCACTCCTCTTAAGTCTGTGGGGCCGTCCTCCACGCCGGGCGTGGGGGACACGAGAGTTCCAACCCCGTTGCAACCCTACGCGTTCCCGAACACACCCGGTCGGCGTCCGCTATCAGCGAACGCGCCCACCGTCGGGCGCGTCACGGCACGCGGACGACGGCGCCCTGCGCCGGCGTGGTCGTGCGGGCCCCGGCGTCGTCGATCGTGACGACGTCGCCGAGCCCGGCCTCGGCCAGGACGGCGCGGTAGTCGTCCTCGGTCGCGGCCCCGGCCGGCCAGAACGGCACCGTCGTCCAGCCGTCGGGCAGCCGGAGGGTCGGCGGCGGGTCGCCGGCGACGAGCGACGGGTGCTGCGACCCGACCAGGAACGAGACGTCGTCGAGCCGCCACACCTCGGGGCAGCGGTCGGCGAGGCACGGGTAGCCCCCGACGCCGGGACCGTCGGCGCCGTGGATCTCGAGGAAGCGCGGCTGCTCGGTGCCCGGCTCGGTCACGGGGCACTCGACACCGGGCGGGTCGGGCTGGGCGAGCCAGTAGGCGTCGGCCGCCGTCCCGCCGCAGAGCGGGTCGGACGCCGGCGCCCAGGCCTCGGGCACGGCCGCCACCACCCCGTCGACCCCGACGTAGACCATCCCCGCCGGCGGCACCGGCTCGTCGGCCCGGTCGTCGGCAGGCTCGTCGTCCTCGCCGCTGCACGCGGTCAGCGCGAGCGCGAGGAGCGTCGGGAGGAGCGTCGGGAGGACGAGTCGGCGGAGCACGGGAACAGGCTAGGTGCGGCGTCCGATCCGGGAGGGCCCTTCGACAGGCTCAGGGTCCGTGGGGGTGGCTCGGCCTCGGACGGCCAGCGGTCTCGAGGCTCGTCGCCAGAGCTCCTCGCACCTCGGCCACCGTGTGGAGCGGCCCTACGACGAGCAGAGGGTCCGTGAGGGTGGCTCGGCCTCGGAAGGCCAGGGGCCGTGTGGAGCGGCCCTTCGACGAGCTCAGGGTCCGTGGGGGTGGGCGGCCCTTCGGCAGGCTCAGGGTCCGTGGGGGTGGCTCGGCCTCGGAGGGCCAGGGGTCTCGAGGCTCGTCGCCAGGGCTCCTCGCACCTCGACCACCGTGAGGAGTCCGTGTTCGTGGGTCGACCCTGGAGGCGCCCCGAGTCGAGCCGGAGCCGACCACAGGGCGCACGGAGCGGAGGAGCCGGCCCGTGTGTCAGGCCCCTCGCCGGGCCAGGCCGGCGGGAGCCCTCAGAGAACGAGGCGAGGGGATGACACAGGCCGGCCCGCAGCGACCAAAGGACTCAGCGAGCGGCGTCGAACGCGTCGCGGACCTCGCCGGGGATGCGGCCGCGGGCGGGGACGTCGTAGCCGTTGGAGCGGGCCCAGTCGCGGATCTCGCGGGCGCTCGGGCCGCTGCCGTTGGACGACGCCGCGGCGGCGGAGCCGTTGGACGCGCTCGCGCGGCGGGCGCCGGTCTTGCGGCCGACCTTGCGGGCGTTGCCGACGTAGCCGGCGAGGACGTCGCGCAGGGCGGCGGCGTTCTTCTCGTTGAGGTCGATCTCGTAGGAGGTGCCGTCGAGACCGAAGGCCACGGTCTCGGAGGCCTCGCTGCCGTCGATGTCGTCGACGAGGACGATATTTACTTTCTGCGCCATGACTGAATGTGTCTCTTTCTACGCTGGGGAAGTCGGGCGGGATTCCGAGAGAGCACCCGAGGAGAAAAGTAGCGGATTAGTCCACCGCGGCCAATTACGGCGTAAGTCACACGTTGCGTCTAAAGACGAGCTCGAGCCCTTTCAATGTCAACCACGGGTCGTGGTCGGTGAAGCAGGCGCACTCCTCGATCACGAGCGGGGCGAGATATCCGGTGGAGACGACGCGCAGGTCGTCGGGGTCGCCGAGCTCGCGGGCCATGCGGGCGACGAGGCCCTCGACCTGCGCCGCGACGCCGAACAGCAGCCCGGACTGCAGCGCCTCCACGGTGTTCTTGGCGATCACCGAGCGCGGCCGCGCGGGCTCGACCTGGCGCAATTGAGCGCCGCGCTCGCCGAGGGCGCGCAGCGAGATCTCCATGCCGGCGCTGATGCAGCCGCCGACGTAGCGGCCGGTGGGGTCGACGACGTCGAGGATCGTGGCGGTGCTGCCGAAGTCGACGGCGATGGCCGGGCCGCCGAACCGGTCGACCAGCGCCACCGAATTCGCGATCCGGTCGGCGCCGATCTCACGCGGATTGTCCATCTGCATCGCCAGTCCGGTGCGCACGCCGGGCTCGAGGACGACGTGCGGGACGGCGTCGAAATGGCGAGCGAGCATCTCCCGGGCGGTGCGGGTGACGGCCGGCACGGTGGAGCCGAGCGCGATGCCGTCGACGTCGGCGAGGCGTCGTCCGAGCAGGCCGCGCAGCAGCACCGCCCACTCGTCGGCGGTGCGCCGCTCGAGCGTGGCGACCCGCCAGTCGCCGCTGACCGCGCCGCCGTCGATCAGGCCCAGCACGGTATGGGCGTTGCCGACGTCGACGGCGAGCAGCGGCACCGGGTCAGGCCCCGGTCTCGTCGAGGTCGAGGCCGAGGTCGAAGACCTTCACCGAGTGCGTGAGCGCGCCGACGGAGATGAAGTCGACGCCGGTGAGCGCGACCTCGCGCGCGCGCTCGAGGGTGAGCCCGCCGGAGGCCTCGAGGCTGGCGCGGCCCGCGGTGATCGCCACCGCCTCGGTCATCGTCGCCGGGCTCATGTTGTCGAGCAGGATCTCGGTGCAGCCGGCCTCGAGCAGGGCGCGCAGCTGGTCGAGGTCGGTGACCTCGACCTCGACGGGCAGGTCGGGGTAGGCCGCGCGCACGGCCTCGAAGGCGGGGACGACGCCGCCGGCGGCGATGACGTGGTTGTCCTTGACCATCGCCTTGTCGCTGAGCCCGAACCGGTGGTTGACGCCCCCGCCACATCGGACGGCGTACTTCTGCAGCGCGCGGAAGCCGGGCAGCGTCTTGCGCGTGTCGAGCACGCGAGCGCGGGTGCCCTCGAGCGCGTCGACCCACGCGGCCGTGGCCGTGGCGACCCCGGAGAGGTGCGAGGCGAAGTTGAGCGCGGTGCGCTCGGCGGTGAGCAGCGAGCGGGTCGGCCCGCTCACCCGCAGGACGACGTCGCCGGCCGCGACGCGGGTGCCGTCCGGCACCCGGTCGGTCACCTCGACGGCGTCGCCGCCGACGAGGGCGAAGACGAGCGCGGCGACGCCGAGGCCGGCCACGACGCCGGCCTCGCGCGCGGCGAAGACCCCGGTGGCCCGCGCGTCGGCGGCGATGGTGGCCTGCGAGGTGGCGTCGACCGTGCCGTGCGGCAGGTCCTCCTGCAGCCCGCGTACGACGTGGTCGACGACCTCGCCGACGTCGAGGCCGGCCTGCTGCAGCTCGCGGCTCAGGTCGGAGGGGGGCGGCAGGTGGAACGCGCTGCCGCCGCTCACGCCAGGCCTCCGTCGGTGGCGGGCGAGGGGGTGAAGGAGACCTCGGCGACGCCGTCGACCAGCGTCGTCTCGACGTGACCGGCCCAGGTGTCGTCGTCGCGGTCGGGGAAGTCGTCGCGCCAGTGCGAGCCGCGCGTCTCCTCACGGAGGGTCGCCGCGGCGGTGAGGGCGGCGGCCACGGTGAGCAGGTTGGTGGTCTGCCACGCCTCGAGGTCGACCACCTCGGCGTCGCGCCCGGCGAGCTTGTCGAGGACGGCGGCCGCCTCGGCGAGCCCCGGCGCCCCCCGCAGCACGCCGACGCGCGCCGTCATGACGTCCTGCAGCTCGGGCCGGACGTCGCCCGCCACCAGCGCGGGCGCTCGCTCGTCGGGGGCGGGCTCGGCCCAGGGCCGCAGCTCGGCGGGCAGCGCCTCGGCGATGCGCCGGCTGAACACCAGGCCCTCGAGCAGGGAGTTCGACGCCAGCCGGTTGGCGCCGTGGACGCCGCTGCACGCGACCTCGCCGGTGGCGTAGAGCCCGGGCACGTCGCTACGTCCGTGCAGGTCGGTGCGCACGCCGCCGGAGACGTAGTGGCACGCCGGCGCGACCGGGATGAGCTGGGTCACCGGGTCGACGCCGTGCCCGCGGCACACGCCGAGGATGGTGGGGAACCGCCGCTGCCAGGTCTCGGCGCCGAGGTGGCGGGCGTCGAGCCACATGTGCGGCCGGCCCGTCTCGAGCATCCGCCGCATGATCGCCTTGGCCACGACGTCGCGGGGGGCGAGGTCGCCCATCGGGTGCACGCCGTCCATGAGGCGCGCGCCCTCGTCGTCGACCAGCACGGCGCCCTCGCCGCGCACCGCCTCGCTGATCAGCGGCTGCTGGCCGGTCGAGTCGGGGCCGAGATACATGACCGTCGGGTGGAACTGCACGAACTCGAGGTCGCGCAGGGTGGCGCCGGCACGCAGCGCGAGCGCCATGCCGTCGCCGGTGCTGACGACCGGGTTGGTGGTCTGGCTGAAGACCTGCCCGAGCCCGCCGCTGGCGAGCACGACGGCCCGGCAGCGCACGGCGCCGACGCCGTCGCGCTGCCCCTCCCCCATCACGTGCAGCGTGAGGCCGGCGACCCCGCCGTCGGCGTCGAGCATCAGGTCGACGGCCAGCGCGTGCTCGACGACCTCGATGTCGGGCGCGGCGTGCACGGCCGCCACCAGGGCGCGCTGGATCTCGGCGCCGGTGGCGTCGCCGCCGGCGTGGGCGATGCGGTCGCGGTGGTGACCGCCCTCGCGGGTCAGCGACAGGACGCCGTCGGGGTCGTGGTCGAACATCGCGCCGAGCGCGATCAGCTCGCGGACGGCGTCCGGCCCCTCGTCGACGAGCACCCGCACCGCCTCGGCGTCGCACGCCCCGGCGCCCGCGACGAGGGTGTCGACGGCGTGCTGCTCGGGCGTGTCGCCGGGGCCGAGCGCGGCCGCGATGCCGCCCTGCGCCCACTGGGTGGAGCCCGCGGCGATCTGGTCCTTGGTGACGACGAGGACCTTGTCGACGGACTCGCGCAGCCGCAGTGCGGCGGTGAGGCCGGCGATGCCGGAGCCGACGATGACGACGTCGGCCTCGGTGGTCCAGCCGGGCTCGGGGGCGGTCAGCCGCGCGGGCAGCCGCAGGTCGAGGGCCATTCGGCGAGGCTAGCCGGTGCCGACGCCGAGGCTCAGTGCGGTGTTGTCGATCAGGCGCGTGGTGCCCACCCGGGCCGCGACCAGCAGCCGGGCCGGGCCGGTGGCGTCCGGTGCCAGCGGCGCGAGGTCGGGGTCGCGCAGCTCGAGGTAGTCGACCTCGGCGCCGGGGACGTCGGCCAGCTCGGCCCCGGCCGCGGCGCGCGCGGCCTCGGGGCCGGTGCGGGCGGCGTCCTGGCCGGCGTGCAGGGCGCGCGAGAGGACGGCAGCCACGCGCCGCTGCTCGTCGTCGAGGTAGCGGTTGCGGCTGGAGAGGGCGAGGCCGTCGGGCTCGCGGACGGTGGGCGCGCCGCGCACCTCGACCCGCAGGCACAGGTCGGCGGCCATGCGGCGGATGAGCACCAGCTGCTGGTAGTCCTTCTCGCCGAAGACGGCGACGTCGGGGCGGGCGAGGCCGAAGAGCTTGGCCACGACCGTGAGGACGCCGGCGAAGTGGCCGGGGCGCACGGCCCCCTCCAGCTCGGCGCCGAGCGGGCCGGGGTCGACCGTCACCTGCGGGTCGCCGCCGGGGTAGACCTCGGCGACGGTGGGCGCGAAGACGACGTCGACACCCTCCCGCTCGGCCAGGGCCAGGTCGGCGTCCCAGGTGCGGGGGTAGCGGTCGAGGTCCTCGCCGGCGCCGAACTGCAGCGGGTTGACGAACACCGAGGCGACCACCACGCCACCGTCGCCGACGACGGCCCGGGCCGCGCCCATCAGGCTGGCGTGGCCCTCGTGCAGCGCGCCCATGGTGGGCACGAGCGCGACCCGGCCGCGGGCGGCAGCGACGGCGGCGCCGAGCTCGGCACCGGTGCGGACGACGTCGGTCACGCGGGTCAGGTGGTGCGGCGCAGGGCGGGGTCGACAGCGGCGGCGCGCTCGGCGGCGTCGAGCACCTGCCGGATGGCGTGGGCCCGGATGGGCAGCAGCCGGCCGTCGATCACGGCCCGGCTCAGCGTGGCCCGGGCCAGCGCGAGGTAGCTGGGCAGCGTGGTGGGGGCCTGCTCCGCCAGGTTCGCGAGGTGGGCGCGCACGGTGCCGACGTCGCCGCGCACGATCGGGCCGGTGAGGGCGGCGTCCCCGTGCTCGAGGGCGTTGTCGAGGGCGGCGGTGAGCAACGGCCGCAGGGTGGCGGCCGGGTCGTCGGCGCCGGAGGCGGCCAGCAGCTCCATCGCCTCGGCGACGAGGGTGACGAGGTGGTTGGCGCCGTGCGCGAGCCCGGCGTGGTAGAGCGCGCGGCGGGTCTCGGGCACCCAGGCGGTGCGCCCGCCGACGTCGGCGACGAGCGAGGCGGCCAGCTCGCGCTCCTCGGGCTCGGCGGTGAGGCCGAAGACGCAGCCGGACAGGCGCTCGAGGTCGACGGCGGTGCCGGTGAAGGTCATCGCGGGGTGCAGCGCGATCGGGCGCGCGCCCAGCGCGATGGCCGGCGCGAGCACCGCGAGGCCGTGGCGGCCGGAGGTGTGGGCGACGACCTGTCCCTCACGCAGCGCGCCGCTGTCGGCCAGCACCTGCACCACGTTGCCGAGCATGTCGTCGGGCACGGTGAGCAGCAGCAGGTCGGCGGCGCGGGCGACCGCGCTCGGCTTGGCGACCCGGACGCCGGGCAGCAGCGCCTCGATGCGGCTGCGGGAGGCGTCGGACTCGCCGGCGACCGCGACGATCTCGTGGCCGGCGTCGCGCAGCGCGCGGGCCAGGACGGCGCCGACGCGCCCGGCGCCGATCACGCCGATGCGCTGCGGGGAGGGGTGGGTCATGGGGACCGGACCTTTCGTTCCAGTCCCTCCGACCACCCGTCGCTCGCGCGGCGGGCCGGTGTGGGTACCGGACGGTGTGCTCGTGGTGTCGTCACCAATGTAACGGCGTGGCGAGGCCCGTCGATACGCCCGCGGGGAGTGACCCACGCCACGCCCCGCGTCGGTTCAATTGAACGGGTCGGGTGGCGGTCCCGGGCGAAGGGGGACCGCGAATCGTTCGATTGAACGGTTCAGACGGCGATCCCGGCCCGATCCGGCCCCGAACCGTTCAATTGAACGCAACCGGACCGCTCAACCAAACCGAACCGAGCACGGGCGGGCAGCCCGGCGCGAGGCGGTCAGGCGCGCTGGTCGTCGGAGGTGACGACGGTGCCGACCTGGAGGGGGCGGGGGGCCTGGGGCAGCCAGGTGCGGGTCACGTGGTCGACGACGTGGACGCCGTCCGGGGCGGTGATCTCGTGCACGCCCTCGGGCACCTCGCCGGCCTGGAGCGCCTGGTAGACCGCCCACTCGCGCCGCTTGCGCTTGTTGCGGTAGCTCGTGGCGAACGAGGCGGGGTCGGTCCAGTGGGCGAACTCGTCGCCGTCGAGGTACTTCAGCTCGACGCACAGCCCGTGGGGCAGGCCGATCGAGCGCACCGGCTTCGGCGTCGTCCGCACCTCCCACTCGAAGGCCTTGGTGAAGAGGAAGTCGGGGCCGATCGGGAAGCCCCACTCCTCGGCGTTGCGCAGGCCGAGGTCGAGCCAGCCGCGCTGCGGCTGCGTCGAGTCGAGGTAGAGGCCGTGGCGCGGCACGCGGATGATCGTCTGGGCGTCGCCGACCTGCCAGGCGAGGTCGCCGAGCGAGGTCTCGCCCTCGACAGTGAGCACCATGTCGCCGTCCCACTTGAAGGAGTAGCGGGTGCGCACCAGCGAGAAGCACCAGTTGTAGAAATAGCTCAACGAGTGCACCGACAGCTCGTGGACGGCGCGGTGCTCGGCGCCCGCGCGGGCGACCGCGAACGGGTAGGACGCCTTGGTGAGCCGGTGGGCCAGGCCCGCCCGCTCGGCGGTCTCGGCGACCACCTCGGGGGTGCCGTCGGTGGAGCCGTTGTCGACGACCACGACGTGGTCCATCGAGCGCAGCAGCGGCGGCAGCACCCACGGCAGCGACGGCGCCTCGTCCTTGACCCGCAGGACGGCGGTGCTGCCGGCGCGCAACGGCTCCTCACGCGCCCACGGCCAGGTGACGTCGAAGTCGGCGTGGCCCTCGAGATTGCGGATGCCGGTGGGCCCGGCGTGCGCCGTCACCGCTGCTTGCCGACGAGCTTGCGCAGGCCGGTGCGCACCTTGGGCGGCACCAGGGCGCGCACCGAGTGCGGCACCTTGTCGGCGGCGAACTGCGCCTCGGGACGACGACCCGGCCCGCCCTGGGCGGCCGGCCCGGGCGCTCCGCCGCCGGCGGGGCCACCGCCGGGCTTGCGCTCGCGGCGCACGCGGTGCTCGGCGGCGACCACCGAGGAGCGCGAGACGGCCTCGGCCTCGGCGTAGAGGTCGCTGTAGGCCTGGCGCAGCTCGTCGAGGTGGGTGTGGGCCTGCTCGGTGTCGCCGCCGGGCTCGGCGAGCGCGTTCAGCTGCTCCCAGGTCTCGCCGACCAGCTCGTGCAGCCGCGGCGGCAGGCCGAGGTCGGCCAGCGACTGGCTCATGCGGCGCAGGCTGGGGTCGACGAAGCGGTGGCCGTCGCGGATCTGCTCGGAGTTGGCGTGCAGCACGTGCTGCAGGCCGAGGCGCTCGCCGACGTCCATGGTGGTGCGGGTCCAGTCGTCGAGCAGGTCGGCGTAGCGCACGAAGACGCGGCCGCTGCCCTGCTCGGGCCCGGCGACGGTCTCGCGGGTGCCGCGCTCGGTGTGCAGCAGCATGTTCAGCCACGACGCGGCGAGGTGGGCCGAGCCGAGCTTGTTCGCGTAGTAGGTCTGCTTGCTGCCGACGACCTCGGCGGGCTCGCGCAGCATGGTGACGAAGACCGGCGTCGCGCCGGTGCGCACGGCTGCCACCCGCCACAGTGAGAGGAACCAGCTGAGCCGCGGGTCCTTCACGACCAGCTCGGCGTGGCCGCCGTCGGCGGTGAAGTGGCTCTCGAGCCACTCGGCGGTGGCGATGCGCTCGGGCTCGCGGGTGCTGACGCGGCCGGTCTCGAACCACGCCTCGGGGCGCGAGTCGCTGACCTGGACGACGGCCTCGCGCAGCAGCCGGGTGTGGTGGTCGACCACCCACTGCGGCTCGGCGAAGCCCTTCGGGTTGGTCTCGTCGGGCGTGACCTCGGGCTGCGGCACGTGCAGGCCGAGGATCTTCATCAGCCCGGCCATCGTGCTGGTGCCGCTGCGTCCGGCGCCGGCCACGAACAGCACCTTGCGCGGGTAGTCGCTCGGGTCGACGGCGCTGGGGTCACTCACGTCGCCCGACCCTACTAACGACTAGCGTTTCGACCATGTTCCGGCGGCGTGCGCGCGCAGGCATCAGCGTGGTCGTCCCGGCGTACGGCGTCGAGGACTACCTGCCCGCCTGTCTCGACAGCCTGCTCGCGCAGTCGGTCTGCGCGGCCGGCCACGACCTCGACGTCGTGGTCGTCGACGACGGCTCCCCCGACCGCTCCGGTGAGATCGCCGACGCCTACGCCGCCCGCGACGGGCGCGTGCGCGTCGTCCACACCGAGAACCGGGGGCTCGGCGCCGCACGCAACGAGGGACTGCGGCACACCCGCCACGGGCTGGTCGCCTTCGCCGACTCCGACGACGTCGTCCCGCCCGACGCCTACGCGGCGCTGCTGCGCCAGCTCGAGCGCACCGGGGCCGAGCTGGCGGTGGGGTCGGTGTCGTGGTGGCAGGCCGGCACCCACCGCACGCCGCCGTGGATGAGGCGGGTGCACGCGAGCCGGGCGGCGCTGTCGATCGAGCAGGAGCCGCGGCTGCTCGGCGACGTCTTCGCCTGGAACAAGCTGTTCCGTCGCGACTTCTGGGACGCCGCCGGGCTGAGCTGGCTCGAGGGCCACCGCTACGAGGACCAGCCGACCACCACCCGCGCCTACCTTGCCGCGCGGCGCATCGCGGTGGTGCCCGACGTGGTCTACCACTGGCGCATCCGCGACGAGGGCACCTCGATCACCCAGCAGCGCGGCACGGTCGACGACCTCACCGACCGCTGGCTCACCAAGCGGCTCAGCCGCTACGCGGTGCTCGCCCACGGCTCGGCGTCGGTGACGAAGGTCTTCGAGGAGCGGGTGCTGCCCGGCGACCTGCCGCGCTACTTCGCGCTCATCCCCGGCTGCGACGACGACTGGTGGGCGCTGCTGGTGAGCGGGGTGCGCGAGCTGTGGGGCGAGCGGTCGCTGGTGCGCGCCCGCATCGCGCCGGTGCACCGACTGACCGGCTGGCTGGTCGAGCAGGACCGACGCGAGGACGCCGCCCACGTGGTGGCGACCGTCGCCGCGCTGCCGCCCGGTGAGCGGGTGCCGCGCACGGTCGACCGCACCGGCCGCCCGCGCATCGACGTCCCGGGACTCGACCCGGCGTCCGTCGACCCCGCCGCCCTGGCGTTGCGGGACGACGAGGTCTGACGGCGCTGGGGCCCGGCGGGCCCTTCGACAGGCTCAGGGTCCGTGGGCCCGGTCTGCATCCGAGGGCCGGTGGTCTCGAGGCTCGTTGCCAGGGCTCCTCGCACCTCGACCATCGTGGAATGACGACGGTCGAGGTGCGAGGGCCTTGGCCCTTCGGGGCTAGAGCAGGCCCTCGGAGGTGAGGAAGTCCTCGGCCACGTCGGCCGACTTCTCGCGGTTGACGCTGACGCGGCCGTTGAGCTCGGTGAGGTTCTCGGTGGTGAGCGCGGCCATCAGCGGGTTGAGGACGTCGGCCAGGCCCGGGTCGGCGTCGAGGGTCTCGGTGGAGACCGCCGGCACCAGGTTCTGCGCGGGCTGGATCTGCTTGTCGTCCTCGAGGAGGACCAGGCCCTGCTGCTCGAGCGTGCCGTCGGTGGTGGAGGTCTCGCCGAGCTCGACCTCGCCGCTCAGCACGGCCTGGTAGGTCTGGTCGCTGGCGTAGCCGAGGGGCTCGACGCTCTCGACGTCGATGCCGTACTCGTCGCTCAGGCCGCCCTCGCAGTCGAGGCGACCCTCGCAGTCGGGGGCCGCGGCGAGCGTGACGGTGACGCCCTCGAGGTCGGAGAGGGTGGTGACGCCGTTCTCGTCGGAGTACTCCTGGGTGACGAAGAAGGCGTTGGTGTCGGTGGCCTCGGAGAGGTCGAGCAGCGTGATGCCGGCGTCGTCGAGCAGCTGCTGGCCGTCGCTGGCCAGCTGCGCGCCGTCGCCCGCCTCGAACGGCTCGGCGTCGTCGCCGTTCTCACGGGTGTTGAGGAAGTTGACGATGCCGCCGACGTACTCGGGCACGACGTCGACGTCGCCCGGGAAGGTCGACATGTAGGCGTCGCGGGTGTCGACGAGCTTGACGTCGACGGTGTAGCCGGCGTCCTCGAGCAGCAGCTTGTACATGTCGGTGACGAGCGCGGCCTCGGGGAAGCTCTGGCTGGCGACGGTGATGTCACCGCCGGCGGCGCCCTCGCTGCCGCCCGACTCGGACGCCGACTCGCTGGGCGCGGCCGACTCGGAGCCGGTGTCGGAGGAGGCCGAGGTGTCGTCGTTCGCGTCGTCGTCGCTGTCGAGGTCGTCGCCGGCGCAGGCGCCGGTGACCAGCAGCAGGCCGACGGTGGCCGCGGCCGCGAGGGACCGGCGGGCGGTGGGACGCGGCAGCGCGCGCGTCAGGGGTCGGAGAGCCATCGGGTAGATCCTTCTGTGTCCCGCGGTGGAGCCGCGCGTGTCCGGAACGGGCGGCCGACCGAGAGCCGCTCGTCGAGGTTGGGGTGCCTCAGCGAGGCGGGCCGACGTCGTCGGCCGCGCTCACTGTAGGCCCGGCCGCCGACTTTTCCCTCCCCCTGGCCGGAGAGCCACCCGATGGGGCGGGCCTCGGCACCGGGTCGAGCACCCGCTGCACCAGACCGGCCACCAGCTCGAGCACCAGGGCGACCAGGGCCACGACCAGCGCACCGGCCAGTCCCTTGCCGTAGTTGCTGCGGAAGAAGCCGTCGGTGATGACCCGTCCGAGGCCCGGTCCGGCGACCAGGGCCGCGATGGTGGCGGTGGCCCACACCTGCACGAGCGCGAGGCGGGCGCCGCTGAGCACCACCGGCATCGCGAGCGGCAGCTCGACGCGACGGAAGCGCTGCCAGCCGCTCATGCCCATGCCGGTCGCGGCCTCCTTGACCTCGGCCGAGACCTCGCGCATCGCCACGTAGGCGTTGGTGATGATCGGCGGCAGGGCGAACAGCGCGAGCGCCACCAGCGTGGCCGCACCGGCCCGGCCGTAGGGACCGAGCTCCATCGTGCCGGGGAAGGAGTCGAACGAGATCGGCAGGTGGTCGGGCAGCCAGCCCACCTGGTCGCCCCACGGCACCGGGATGCCGTCCTTCCACGCGTCGGCGGTGACGAACAGCCCCAGCAGCGCGAAGGTGGGCACCGCGCGGCCGACGTTGGAGATGTTGATGGCCAGGAAGCCGCCGCGGCCGAGGTGGCCCAGCCACAGCGCGATCGGCTGGCCGACGGCCAGCGCGATGGCCAGCGCGGTCACCGTCAGCAGCAGCTGCTGGAACAGCAGGGCGAGCATGCCGCCCTCGCCGGTCCAGTTGGCCCAGGTGGTCAGGTACTCGACCATGTCGCGCAGCACGATCACGACGCCACCGCCTCGCGTCGCGCGGCCTGCGCCGAGGGGTTCGGACGTCGTCGCCGCCGGTGGGTCCACGGCGTCAGCGCGTACTGCCCCGCCACCAGCAGGACGTCGAGCACGATCGCCAGCAGGACGCACAGCCCGGCCGCGGCCAGCAGCTCGGCGCGGAAGTTGTTGACCACGCCGTCGCGGATGAGGTTGCCCAACCCGCCGTAGGCGACCAGCGAGCCGATGGTCGTGAGCGCCACCGTCGAGACGGTGGCGACCCGCACGCCGGCCATGATCACCGGCAGCGCCAGCGGCAGCTCGACGCGGAACAGCAGCCGGCCGGCGCCGAAGCCGAGACCACGGGCCGACTCGCGCACCTCGTCGGGCACCGCGCGCAGCCCGTCGAGCATCGCCCGCACCAGCACCGTGAGGGCGTAGAGCGCCAGGCCGATGACCACGGTCGTCTTCGACAGGCCCGTGAAGGGCACCAGCAGCGGCAGCAGGGCGAGCGAGGGGATGGTGTAGACGCCGGTGGCCACCGCGAGCAGCGGCGTCTCGAGCCGGCGCCAGCGCCGGGCGGCCAGCGCCACCGGGAAGGCGACCAGCACCGCGATCACCACCGAGACCACGGTGATCTGCACGTGCTGCACCGTGGCGTCGACCAGCTCGCTGCCGCGGTCGCGGAAGTAGTCGCTGCACAGCCACTCGTTCTCGAGCCGGCTGTAGCAGGGGGCCTCGAAGGCCGCGCTCGCCAGAGGCGCGCCCGGCGGCGCCACCAGTAGGGTCACCGCATGGAACCTACCGGCTCGCAGGCCGGCACCCAGCACGCCGCGTCCGAGCCGATGATCCGGCTCACCGGCATCGGCAAGACCTACCCCGACGGCACGGTCGCCGTCCACGAGCTCGACCTCGAGGTCGGGCGCGGTGAGCTGGCCGTGCTGGTCGGTCCGTCGGGGTGCGGCAAGTCGACGACGCTGAAGATGATCAACCGGCTCATCGAGCCGACGACCGGCACCATCGAGATCGACGGGGACGACGTCACCCGCCGCGACCCGGTCGAGCTGCGGCGCGGCATCGGCTACGTCATCCAGGCCGTCGGGCTGTTCCCGCACCAGCGCATCACGGCCAACGTGATGACGGTGCCGCTGCTCTACGGCGAGTCCAAGCGCACCGCCCGCCAGCGGGCGGAGGAGCTGCTCGACCTCGTCGGGCTCGACCCGAAGACGTACGGCGGCCGCTACCCGCACGAGCTGTCGGGCGGCCAGCGGCAGCGCGTCGGCGTGGCACGCGCCCTCGCCGCCGACCCGCCGGTGCTGCTGATGGACGAGCCGTTCGGCGCCGTCGACCCGGTGGTGCGGGTGCGGCTGCAGGAGGAGTTCCTGCGGCTGCAGCGCGACCTGGGCAAGACCGTCGTGCTGGTGACCCACGACATCGACGAGGCGGTCACGATGGGCGACCGCGTCGCGGTGTTCGCCGAGGGCGGCCGGCTGGCGCAGTACGCCACTCCGGCCGCGCTGCTCGCCCACCCGGCCGACGACTTCGTGGCCGACTTCGTCGGCGCCACCCGAGGCCTCCGGCGGCTCAGCGTCACCCGCCTCGACCCCGCGCACCTCGAGCCGATGGACGACGTGAAGGCCGGCGAGCTCGGCACCGCCATCGACCTCGACTCCACCCTCGAGGAGGCCCTCGCGGCCATGCTCCGCGACGACCGCCCCATGGTCGGGGTCAAGGACGGCGCCCGCTTCGTCGGCGTCCTCACCCCCGCCGGGGTGCACCGCGCGCTGCGGGCCTCGCTGGTCGAGTAGGGCCCTTCGACAGGCTCAGGGTCCGTCGTCGGGTCTCCGTCGAGCTCCGGCGGTCTCGAGGCTCGTCGCCAGGGCTCCTCGCACCTCGACCATCGTGGAGCGGCCCTGACGGTGGTCGAGGCGGGAGGCCGGCGTGGGGCGACCCTGACGGTGGTCGAGGTGCGAGGTCGTCGTGGAGCGGCCCTGACGGTGGTCGAGGTGCGAGGCCGGCCACGGCCGAGCCTCGAGACCCCGCAAGGACCACGCGAACGCGTCCCTTCGACCGGCTCAGGGTCCGTGCGCCCCGTCGATCGTCACGTCGCGGTGCCAGCTCTCGGTGACCCAGCGGGTCTGCCAGCCGAGGGAGAGGTAGAGGCCGTCGGCGCCGGTGCCGGAGTCGGCGTCGACCTCGAGGCCGACGCGGTCGCGGCCGCGGGCGGCGGCGTCCGCGATGATCGTGTTGAGCAACCGCTTGGCCACGCCGCGACCCCGGGCGGCCTCGCGCACGCCGATGTAGCTGACGTAGGAGCCGTCCGGGCCGGACGCCGACTCGCTCACCGTGCCGACGAGCGCCCCGACCGGCTCGCCGCCGTCCAGCTCGGCCAGCCACCAGTGGTCCCAGCGGTGGCCGGGGTCCTCGCGCAGCCGGTGCAGGAACTCGTCGAAGGTCTCGACCCAGGAGTTGAAGTGGTCGCGGAAGGCCTCCTCGAGCACGTCGTGGACGGCGCGCAGGTCGGCCTCGTCGGGCAGCCCGTCGCCGGCGCGGCGCACCAGCCGCACCCGCACCCCGCCGTCGCTCCAGTCGTCGGACGACGGCACCAGCCCGGCCTCGTCGGGCGTCACCGGGCGGCTCATCTGCCACCAGGTGCGCACCCGCTCGAACCCGGCGGCGCCCAGCCACGCCGCCTGCCGCTCGTCGCCGGCGAAGGCGCCGGTGTCGATCTGCTGCACCGCCAGCCCGCGGGCCGCGCCCACCGCCTGCGCCTGCCCCACCGCCCACTCCACCAGCACGTCGGAGCACGCCCGGCCGACCTGCGGGTCGAGGTCGCGCTCGACGACGTGCCCGAACAGCATCCGGCCGCCCGCGCGGTCGTGCACGCTGCCCCACGCCCGCGCCTGGCCGTCGGCGTCGCGCACCACCACGTTCTCGCGGGTGCGCAGCCCGGCCTCCGAGACCTCCACCAGGACGTCGTCCTCCCCGGCACCGGGCCACCCCCGGCCGGCCCGCTCGTGCTCGCGCAGCAGCAGCGTCAGCCGGGCCACCTCGGCGGCGTCGTCGGGGTCGGGCGTGCCGACGCTCCAGTCGGCCGGGAGGCCCGGGTGGTCGTCGACGAGGTCGCCGACGAGCTCGTCGGGGTCGGACTCGAACCGGGACTCGTGGGGGATCACGCACCGATTCTGCCGGGTGGCCGCGGTGCGCGGATCGCGGGACATCGGCGCGCGTCCGGTGGAACCTCGACGCAGGGCCACCCCGTCGTACGCCCGAACCACCACCGCACCTCCACCGCACCACCACCGCACCACCACCGCACCACCACCGCACCTCCCGGCACGACCCGAGCCCGAGAGACCGATGCAGACCGACGACGACTTCGCCGACTACGCCCGTGAGACGTGGACCTCGCTGGTGCGCGCCGCGGTCTTCCTCGGCTGCTCGCCGCACGAGGCCGAGGACCTCGCCCAGACCACGCTGGTGCGCTGCTACACCGCCTGGCCGAGCGTCGTCCGCGCCGACAACCGCACCGCCTACGTCTACCGGATGCTGCTCAACTGCCTGCGCGACAGCAAGCGCCGGCGCTGGTGGGGCGAGCGGCCGGCCGAGCGGCTGCCCGAGCCGCGCGACGGCCGCCGCGACGAGACCGCCGCCGTCGACACCGCGGACGCCGTGCACCGCGCCCTCGCCTCGCTCGCCAAGGCCGCCCGCGACGTCGTCGTGCTGCGCTACTTCGCGGGCCTGAGCGAGCGCGAGACGGCCGAGGCGCTGGGGGTGCCGGTCGGGACGGTCAAGAGCCGCCTCTCGCGCGCGCTCGCCCAGCTCTCCGCCGACGCCCACCTCACCGACCTGCGGCCCGGGTTCACGCCCGCCCCCGCCCGCTCCGACGCCCCCGCCCGGGAGACGACATGACCGACCTCGAACGCCAGTGGGACGAGCTGCCCGTCGGCCCCGCCCCCGTCGACGCCATCCTGCGGGAGGCCCGCCGCACCCGGACGACGCGCCGCCGGGCCGCGCTGCGCCGTCCGCTGCTCGGCGTCGTCGCCGTCGGGGCCGTCGCCGCCGCGTTCGTGGCCGGCGGCGTCGTCACCCAGCCGCCGCCGGGCCCGGCCACGCCCGGGGAGGCCGGCAGCGGGAGCGGCGCGGACGCCGCGCCGCCCGGGTCCGACGCCTCCCCCGCCGCGTTCTTCGGCGAGCTGCAGGCGCCGGACTCGTGCGACGACCTGCTCGACCACTACGTCGGGCGCGGGCTCGACCTGGTCTCCCGCTACGGGTGGGACGGTCCCGACGTCTACCCGCAGTGGTACGCGTTCGCCGAAGATGAGAGCGCCGAGATGGCGCTTCCGGCCGCCCCCCTGTCGATGAGCCGAGACGCGCAGGCCTACAGCGCGCAGGTCGAGGGCAGCCACGCGAGCGGCACCGGCACCAACGTGCAGGAGGCCGGCGTCGACGAGCCCGACGCCGTCAAGACCGACGGCCGGTTGCTGGTGCGGCTGCGCGAGGCCGAGCTGACCGTCTACGACCTCACCGGCGGCCCCGACGAGCCGGTCACCGAGCTCGGCAGCCTCGACCTCGGCGACCTCCACGACGGCGAGATCCTGCTCGCCGGCGACCGCGTGGTCGCCCTCGGCAACGACGGCACCCGCGCCCGCCGCTCGACCAACCCGTACTCCTACTACTCCGGCTCTGACCTGCCCTCACCGCAGACCCGGGTGCTCACGGTCGACATCTCCGACCCCACGAGCCCGGCCCTCGGGCAGACCGTCGACTACGACGCCGAGCTGGTGGCGGCGCGGCAGCACGGGGACGACGTCCGCCTCGTGCTGAGGAAGGGTCTGCCCGACCTCGACTTCGAGCGTGGGGCGGGCGCCGGCGCGGCCAACCGGGACGTCGTGGAGTCGAGCACCCTCGACGACTGGCTGCCGCACGTCTCGGTCGACGGCGGCGAGCCGACCGACCTGCTCGACTGCGACCGGGTCGCCGTCCCGCGGGCCGACCTCGGGCTGGCCACGATGGCCGTCGTCGGGTTCTCGGCGAGCAGCAGTGACGACGGGGGCACGGCAGACGCGCTCGGCCTGGCCGGCGACGCGCCGCTGACCTACGAGTCGGCCGGGCACCTCTACCTCGCCGCCAGCGGCGACCAGTCGATGCTCTGCTTCGACTGGTGCGGCCTGCCCCCCACGACCACCGCCGGGTTCGACGGCACCACCCACGTCTACGACTTTGCCCTCGACGGCACCGGCGCCACCTACGTCGGCGCCGGCGAGGTCGAGGGCACGGTGCGCGACCGCTGGTCGATGGACGAGGTCGACGGCGTCCTGCGCCTGGCGGTGGGGCCGTCGTCCGAGACCGGGTCGTGGAACTCGATCGTCACGCTGCGCGCCGACGGCGACGAGCTCGTCGAGGTCGGGCGTCTCGACCGGCTAGGCATCGGCGAGGACGTCAAGGCGGTGCGCTGGTTCGACGGGCTCGCGCTGCTCGTCACCTTCCGCCAGGTCGACCCGCTCTACGCCGTCGACCTCACCGACGCCGCGCGGCCGCGGCTGCTCGGCGAGCTCAAGATCCCCGGCTTCTCCAGCTACCTGCACCCGCTCGGGCCCGTGCGGGTGCTCGGCCTCGGCACCGGCCCGCAGCCGGGCGGCGGCTCGGGCGCGCAGGCCGGGCTGTTCCTCACCCGCGACCTCACCGACCCGCGGCGGGTCGACGTCGAGTCCTACGGCCGCGGCACCTACGCCCGGGCCGGCGACGACCCGCGCCAGTTCACCTGGCTGCCCGACCAGCGCGTGGCGCTCACCGTGGTCGCCCGCGGCCGCACCGGCTGGGTCTCCACCCTCACGCTCGAGAACGGCCGCATGAGCAGCCGGATGACGCGGGTCGAGTACGGCAGCGACGTCGACGATGTCCGCCTGGTGCCGGTCAGCCCGCCCGACGCCCCCGCGGGCCCCGACGCCGACCCCGATCGGCGGGTGGTGCTGGTGACCGGTGAGGACGTCGCCTGGTTCCCGCTCGCGTAGCGGGGCCCGCCGGCGGGTAGGCGTGGGGCATGCGCCGCACCGTGCTCCTCGCCGCTCCGCTGCTCGTGCTGCTCGGGGCCTGCAGCTCCTCCCCCGACGGTGAGGACCTCGTCGGCCCCTTCGAGGACGGCGCCGAGCAGGCCTACGAGGACCAGGGCGTCGACCGCAGTGACACCACCAACCTCTCCCGCGGTGTGCAGGTGGAGGACTGCTGGGTCGTCGACGCCGACGGCGTGCAGGCCATCGGCGAGGCCGCCTACGGCGACGGTGACTACGCCGTCGAGACCACCGGCGCGCTGTTCGGCCAGGTCGGCCAGGAGCAGCTGTCGTGCCCCATCGGCCGCGACGGCGAGCCGGGCCTCGGGTTCAGCGTCGCGACCACCGATCGCAGCCTCGACGACCTCGCCGCGCTGCGCGAGGAGGCGGGTTATGAGGTGGTCGAGACGCCCGACACCGACCTCGACGAGGACGCCGTCCTGCTGACCGGGAACGACGAGGGCACCGCGGCGGTGTGGCTCGACGGCGGTCTGCTCGTCGGCGTCGGCGGCCGGGACCTCGACGCGGAGGCGGCCGTGGGCGCCCTCGAGGCGGCCGTCGACGCCGTCTCGGAGCACCTGGGCGACTGACCACCACCCCCTCGACCCCTCGCGCCGAGCACGGAGAGCCGGTAGACCGGACCCATGCGTCCCGCCCTCGCCGCGCCCGTCGTCCTCGCCGCCGTCCTGCTGCTCGCCGGCTGCGGAGGGGACGGCGGTGACGGCGGCTCCGGCTCAAGCGTCTCGGGCGCCGACCTCGTCGGTCCCTTCGAGGCCCAGGCCCAGCAGGCCTATGACGACCAGGGCGCCGACCGCGACGACGCGGTCGCCACCGAGGCCGGTGTGGCCGTCGCGGAGTGCTTCGCCGTCGACGCCGCGGGCGCCCAGAGCATCGGCGAGGCCACCGGCCAGGACGGCGAGTGGACCACCGGCACCGACGGCGAGCTCTCCGGCCCGCCGGGCGAGGAGTCGCTCAGCTGCTCGCTCCAGCGTGACGGCGAGCCCGCCGACCTCGACGTCGACCTCAGCACCACCGCGCTCGACCGCGACGGCCTCGTCGGCATCCTCACCGAGCGCGGCTACGTCGAGGTCGACGCGACCGGCACCGACCTCGACCCCGACTCGGTGCTGGTGCTCAACAGCGAGCAGGGCGCCGGGATCCTGGCGATCTGGGTCGACGGGGGCTTCCGGGTCTCGGTCGCCGGCACCGGACTCGAGCGTGACCAGGCGGGCGCGGTGCTGCAGGCCGCGGTCACGGCGGTCTCGGAGCACCTGGAGCAGTGACGACCCGCGCGTAGCCTGGTCGCCATGTGCCGCAACATCCGCCCGCTCAACAACTTCGCGCCGCCGGCGACGAACGACGAGGTGCACGCCGCCGCCCTGCAGTACGTGCGCAAGGTGGCCGGCACGACCAAGCCGTCGGCGGCCAACCAGGCGGCGTTCGACCGCGCCGTCCACGAGATCGCCCACCTCACCCGCCACCTGGTCGACGAGCTCGTGACCACGGCGCCGCCCAAGAACCGCGAGGTCGAGGCCGAGAAGGCGCGGGCCCGGGCGCGGGTGCGCTACGGCGCGTGAGGGCCGCCCTCGACCTGCTCGCCGGCCGGCGGCTCGTCGTCCTCACCGGGGCGGGGCTGTCGACCGACTCCGGCATCCCCGACTACCGCGGGCCGCGACCCGACGGCACCGTGGCCGTGCGCACCCCGATGACCTACCAGGAGTTCGTCTCGGGCCCCGAGGCCCGGCAGCGCTACTGGGCCCGCTCGCACCTCGGGTGGGGCCGCATGCGGCGCGCCGAGCCGAACGCCGGCCACCGGGCACTGGCCGCGCTCGACCCCGAGCTGCTGATCACCCAGAACGTCGACGGGCTGCACGAGGCGGCCGGCTCGCGACGGGTCGTCGCGCTGCACGGCCGCATCGCGGACGTCGTGTGCCTCGGCTGCCGGGTCGTCTCCTCGCGCCGGCGGCTGCAGGCGCGGCTCGAGGAGGCCAACCCCGGCTTCGTGCGGCGCCACGCGGGCGCCGCGATCAACCCCGACGGTGACGTCGAGCTCGACGACCCGGAGGCGGTGGCGCGGTTCGTCGTCCCGGCGTGCGAGGCGTGCGGCGGCGTCCTCAAGCCCGACGTCGTCTACTTCGGCGAGAACGTGCCCAAGCCGCGCGTCGAGCGGTGCTACGCCGCGGTCGACGCGCTGGCCGCGCCCGAGCCCGGGCCCGACGGGGCCGGTGCCCG
Source organism: Nocardioides marinquilinus (assembly GCF_039543705.1). NCBI lineage: Bacteria > Bacillati > Actinomycetota > Actinomycetes > Propionibacteriales > Nocardioidaceae > Nocardioides > Nocardioides marinquilinus. The sequence goes on along the minus strand of NZ_BAABKG010000002.1, from coordinate 75,625 downwards.
AGGGGCGCTGCTGGTGGTCGGCTCGTCGCTGGCGGTGATGAGCGGGTTCCGGTTCGTGCGGCATGCCGCGAAGGCCGGCACCCCGGTCGTCATCGTCAACCGTGGCGCCACCCGCGGCGACGACCACGCGACCGTCAAGCTCGAGGCGGGCTGCAGCGAGTTCCTCACCGCGCTGACCGCGCTGACGGTGCCGACCGCGCCGACCGCGCCGAACGCGCCGGCCGACCCTTCTCGGCCGGTTCCTGACGTTCTCAGCCGGAGCACCGGCTGAGAACGTCAGGAGTCACCGGATCACCGGTGACTCCTGCCCCGGCCCGGCCCTAGAGCTTCTTGACGAAGATGTGCGCGGCGGCGTCGGGGAAGATCTCGGCCGTCTCGCCGCCGGAGCCGACCAGCACGCCGGCCTCGGTGCTGACGATGGTGACGGTCTTGTCGGGCATCGCGCCGGCGCGCCGCATGGCGCTCATCAGCACCTCGTCCTTCTGCATCTCCTCGGAGATGCGGCGCACCAGCACCCGCCCCTCGGTGTCGGACGCCGCGGACGACAGCGGCTCGACGTCGGACATGAAGGCCTCCTCGACGGTCTCCTCGCCGAGCTCGTCGAGGCCGGGGATCGGGTTGCCGTAGGGCGAGGCGGTGGGGTGGTCGAGCAGCTCGACGAGGCGGCGCTCGACCGCCTCGGAGATGACGTGCTCCCAGCGGCAGGCCTCGACGTGCACGAGCTCCCAGTCGAGACCGATGACGTCGGAGAGCAGCCGCTCGGCGAGCCGGTGCTTGCGCATGACGCGGGTGGCCAGCGAGCGGCCCTCGTCGGTGAGCTCGAGGTGGCGGTCGCCCTCGACGGTGAGCAGCCCGTCGCGCTCCATGCGCGCCACCGTCTGCGACACCGTGGGCCCGCTCTGGTGCAGCCGCTCGGCGATGCGCGCCCGCAGCGGGGTGATGCCCTCCTCGACCAGCTCGTAGATCGTGCGGAGGTACATCTCGGTGGTGTCGATCAGGTCACTCACGATCCCATTGTCCCCCATCGCCCACAGGGGGGACAGCCAGGAGAGGCTCGGCTGACACAGTGGCCGCATGGCCGAGACGACCGCCGTCATGTGGTTCCGCCGCGACCTGCGGGTGCGTGACAACCCGGCGCTGCGCGCGGCGCTGGACGACGGCCCCACGCTGCCGTTGTTCGTGCTCGACCCGCACCTGTGGGGCCCCGCCGGGCCGTCGCGCCGCGCCTACCTGGTGGCGAGCCTGCAGGCGCTGCAGGACGACGTCCCGCTGAGCGTGGTGCGGGGCGACCCGGTCAACCAGGTGGTCAAGGCCGCGAAGGAGGTCGGCGCGAGCCGCGTGCACGTGGCGGCCGACTTCGGGCCCTACGGCCACCAGCGCGACCTCGACGTCGAGGAGGCGCTGCACGACGCCGGCATCGAGCTGGTGCGCACCGGGTCGCCGTACGCCGTCGCGCCGGGCCGCGTGGTCAACGGCAGCGGCGAGAACTTCAAGGTCTTCACCCCGTTCTCGCGCGCCTGGGCCAAGCACGGGTGGCGCGAGCCCCCCGCCAAGCCACGCGACCCGAGCTGGCGGCACCTGAAGAAGACCGTCGACCTGCCGACGGTGCGGCTGCCGAAGGACCTCGAGCTGCCCGAGGCCGGCGAGGACGCCGCCCGCACGGCCTGGCGCGCCTTCCTCGACGGCCCCCTCGGCGACTACGACGCCCAGCGCGACCGGCCCGGCGTCGAGGGCACCTCGCGGATGTCGCACCACCTGAAGTACGGCGAGATCCACCCGCGCACGCTGCTGGCCGACCTCGCCGGCAAGCACGGCAAGGGCCCGACCACCTACCGGCAGGAGATCGCCTGGCGGGAGTTCTACGCCGACGTCCTCTACGCCCGGCCCGACAGCGCCCGCGAGTACTACAAGCCCGAGTTCGGCACGATGCGCTATGCCCGCGCCGGCACGCAGCTCGAGGCCTGGCAGGAGGGCCGCACCGGCTACCCCATCGTCGACGCCGGCATGCGCCAGCTGCGCGCGACGGGCTGGATGCACAACCGGCTGCGCATGATCACCGCCAGCTTCCTGGTCAAGGACCTGCACGTGGAGTGGCAGCACGGCGCCGACCACTTCCTGCACTGGCTGGTCGACGGCGACCTGGCCTCGAACAACCACGGCTGGCAGTGGACGGCGGGCAGCGGCACCGACGCCTCGCCCTTCTTCCGGGTCTTCAACCCGACCACCCAGGGCCGCAAGTTCGACCCCGACGGCACCTACGTGCGCACCTGGGTGCCCGAGCTGGCCGACGTGGACGACCCGCACGAGCCGTCGTCGGAGGACCGCGAGGAGGCCGGCTACCCCGAGCCGATCGTCGACCACAAGGCCGAGCGCCAGGAGGCGCTCGACCGGTACGCCGAGATCAAGAAGTAGCGTGCGCGTCGTGCCGGACGACGCCTCCACCCTGACCGTGCCGGCCCTGTTCTGCGGGCCGCCCACCTCCGGCAACGGCGGGTGGACGTCGGGCGCGCTCGCCGCCGTCCTCGACCCGTCGGGCGAGGCGCCGGTGCGGGTGCGGCTGCGTCGTCCACCGCCGCTCGACGTGCCGCTCGGGCTGGTCGCCGACGGCGCCGGGCTCTCCGCCCGCCACGGCGAGGACGTCGTGGCCGAGGCCGTGCGGGCCGACGTGGCGCCCGAGACGGTCGAGGCGGTGCCGGCCGACGTCGCCCGCGCGGCCGAGGCGAGGTACGCCGGGCTGACCTCGCACCCCTTCCCCACCTGCTACGTGTGCGGCACCGGCCGCGCGCCCGGCGACGGCATGCGGATCTTCCCGGGCCGCGTCGACGACGACACCGAGGGCCGGGTGCGGGTCGCCGCCACCTGGACCCCCGAGCAGGACGCCGACCCGGCCACCGCCTGGGCCGCCCTCGACTGCGTCGGCGGCTGGGCCGGCGACCTCGGCGAGCGGCTCATGGTGCTCGGCACCATCACCGCGCAGGTGCGCGAGCTGCCTCGCGCCGGCGTCGAGCACGTCGTGGTGGGCGGCGCCCGGGGCGCCGAGGGCCGACGCACCTCCACCGCGTCCACGCTGTGGGCCGAGGGCCGCCCGATCGCCACCGCCGAGCACGTGTGGGTGGCCGTCGCGCCGGAGGCCGTGCGATGACCGGCGGGGGCGCGCCGTGGTGGCGTGACGCCGTCGTCTACCAGATCTACGTGCGCAGCTTCGCCTCCTCGGGCACCCGCGGCGGCGCGGCCGAGGGCGTCGGCGACCTGCCCGGCATCACCGCCCGGCTGCCCCACCTGGCCGCGCTCGGCGTCGACGCGGTCTGGCTGACACCGTTCTACCGCTCGCCGCAGCACGACCACGGCTACGACGTCGCCGACTACCTCGACGTCGACCCGCTGTTCGGCACGCTCGACGACGCCGACGCGCTGCTCGAGACCGCCCACGGCCTCGGGCTCAAGGTGATCGTCGACCTGGTGCCCAACCACACCTCCAGCGAGCACCCCGCGTTCCGGGCCGCGCTGGCCTGCGGCCCCGGCAGCCCCGCCCGCGAGTTCTACCTCTTCCGCGACGGCCGCGGGCCCGACGGCGCCGAGCCGCCCAACAACTGGCGCTCGGTCTTCGGCGGCATCGCCTGGACCCGCGTGCCGGACGGCCAGTGGTACCTGCACCTGTTCGACGACAGCCAGCCCGACCTCGACTGGCGCAACCCGGGCGTCGGCGACCGGTTCGAGGGCGTGCTGCGGTTCTGGCTCGACCGGGGCGTCGACGGCTTCCGCGTCGACGTCGCGCACGGCCTGCTCAAGGAGGCCTCGCTGCGCGACCAGGAGGACGCCAACCTGCCCGCCCCCGGCGGCGAGCCGGGCTCGATGGTCGAGCGGACGGCGGTCGACGAGCCGATGTGGGACCAGCCCGAGGTGCACGACGTCTACCGCCGCTGGCACGAGGTGCTCGCCGAGTACGACGGCGACCGGATGCTGGTGGCCGAGGCCTGGACCCGCGCGCCGGAGTCGATGGCGCGCTACGTGCGACCCGACGAGATGCAGCAGGCCTTCAACTTCGCCTGGCTGCTCGCGCCGTGGTCGGCCCGGGCGTTCGCCGACGTCGTCACCGGCACCTTCGCCGCGCTCGACCCGGTGGGCGCCTCGCCGACGTGGGTGCTGAGCAACCACGACGTGGTGCGGCACGTGACCCGCTACGGCGGCGGCGCGGTGGGCCTGGCGCGCGGCCGCGCGGCGGTGGCGGCCATGCTGGCCCTGCCGGGCTCGGCCTACCTCTACCAGGGCGAGGAGCTCGGCCTCGCGCAGGCCGACGTCCCGCCCGAGGCCCGCCAGGACCCCGCCTGGCGCCGGGGCCACCTCCACGGCGACAACGTCGGTCGTGACGGGTGCCGGGTGCCGGTCCCGTGGTCGGGCCGGGCGCCGACGTACGGGTTCGCGCCCGAGGGCACCGACGCGTGGCTGCCGCAGCCCGACGACTGGGCCCACCTCACCGCCGAGGCCCAGACCGGCGACGACGCCTCGACCCTCGAGCTCTACCGGCGGCTGCTCGCCGCCCGCCGGGCCCTGCCGCCCGCCACCTCCGTCGCGGTCGAGGTCGACGGCGACGTGCTCACCCTGCGGCGTCCGGGCGCGGTCGTCGTCCTCAACGCAGGCGCGGACGCCGTCGCGCTGCCGGCCGGCGAGGTGCTGGTGGCCACCGGTCCGCTCGACGCCGACGCCCTCCCGCCCGACACCGCCGTCTGGCTTGCCGACGCCTGAGGTCGGCGCGCCGGGCCGGTGGTCTCGAGGCTCGTCGCCGGGGGTCACGACCTCCACGGTGGTCGAGGCGCGAGAACGCCACTTCCACGGTGGTCGAGGTGCGAGGCCGGCCACGGCCGAGCCTCGAGACCCCAGGACGACGACAGCCGACCCGACCCCGCGGACCCGGCGACTACTCCAGCGCGTTGAGCGAGGCGTTGTAGCGGCCCAGCTGGTCGACGAAGCCGGCGAGCTCGTCGTCGGACCAGTCGGCCAGGCGCTCGTCGACCATCTTGCGGCGGTGCACGACGACGTCGGCCATGCGGGTGCGGGCCTCGTCGGTCACCGAGAGCAGGCTGGCGCGGGCGTCGTCCGGGTCCTTCTCGTGGCTGAGCAGGCCGAGCGAGACCAGGTGCTTGACCTGCCGGCTCACCGCGCCCTTGTCGACGTCGAACAGCTCGGCGATGGCCGAGGCGCGCACCGGCTCGCCCTGGGCGACGTTCGCCAGGATCAGGTAGGACGCCGGCTGCAGGTCGGGGTGCACGGCCGAGGCGCGCTCGGCGATGACGCGCCGCACGCGGCGGATCAGCACGCCGACCTCGTGCTCGAGCTCGGCCAGCGAGTCGGAGCGGCTCATCACGTCGGCCTCAGTCGCGCGGGGCCGCGGGGACCGGGACGGTCGAGCCGTTGCCCTCGGCGACCTTCTCGGGGGCGGCGTCGAGGGTGGTGCGCAGGGGCACCTCACGGATGAACAGCACGCTCACGAGGGCCAGGATGGCAAACGGCACCGCGACCAGGAAGATGTGGCCGGTGGCCGAGCCGAAGGCGTTCTCGTAGAGGTCGCGCCACGGGGCGGGGAGCGCCGACAGGTCGGGGATCGAGCTGGTCTGGTGACCGCCCGCCTGGCCGGCCGGCGGGGCGACGCCGTCGCGCACGAGCGCGGCGCCCCCGGTGCGCACCTGGTCGGCGACCTGGTGCGAGAGCAGCGCGCCGAGCACGCTGACGCCGATGGAGCCACCGAGCGAGCGGAAGAAGGCGACCGACGAGCTCGCGGCGCCCAGGTCGGCCTGGCGGGTGCTGTTCTGCACCGCGAGCACGAGGTTCTGCATGCTGGCGCCGAGGCCGGCGCCGGTGATCGCCATGAAGGCGCCGACGGCGACCAGCGAGGTGTCGGCGTCGATGGTGCCGAGCAGCGCCAGGCCGACGACGGCCGCGGAGAGGCCGGCCACGAGCCAGCGCTTCCAGTAGCCGGTGCGGCTGATGATGCGGCCGCTGACGATGCTCGAGACCAACAGTCCGCCGACCAGCGCGACCGACATCAGGCCGGCCTCGGTGGGGCTCATCCCGCGGGAGAGCTGGAAGTACTGGCTGAGGTAGACGGTCGCGGCGAACATCGAGACGCCGACCATGGCCGAGGCGAGGGTGGCGAGGGCGACGGTGCGGTCACGGAACAGCCGCAGCGGGACGACGGGCTCGGTGGCCACCCGCGCCTCGACGTAGATCGCCGCCGCGATGACGACGACGCCGCCCACGACGAGCAGGGCGCTGGTGGTCGAGATCCAGTCGAACGACGCACCGGCGAGCGAGACCCAGACGAGCAGCAGGCTGACGCCGCCGACGATGAGGGTGGCGCCGAGGTAGTCGATCTGCACGTCCTTCTTCACCACGGGCAGGTGCAGGCGGCGCTGCAGCACGAAGAAGGCGGCTACGGCGAACGGCAGGCCGACGAAGAAGCAGCCGCGCCAGCCGAGCGGGCTGTCGACGACCAGGCCGCCGATGAGCGGCCCGCTGACGGTGGCGGTGGCGAAGACGGCGCCGATGTAGCCGGAGTAGCGGCCGCGCTCACGCGGGCTGACCATCGAGGCGATCACGACCTGCACCAGCGCGGTGAGGCCGCCGACGCCGAGGCCCTGCACCACCCGGCCGCCGATGAGGACGCCCATGCTCGGCGCGAGCGCCGCGATGACCGAGCCGATGCTGTAGATGACCAGCGCGCTCTGCACCAGCAGCTTCTTGCTGAACAGGTCGGCGAGCTTGCCCCAGATCGGCGTGGTGGCCGTCATCGCCAGCAGGGTGGCGACCACGACCCAGGTGTAGCCCGACTGCGTGCCGTCCAGGTCGGTGACGATGCGCGGCAGCGCGTTGGTCACGACGGTGCTCGACAGCATCGCCACGAACATCGCGAGCAGCAGGCCGCTCAGCGCGACCAGCACCTCGCGGTGGGTCATCGGCGCCTCGGCGCTGGTCGTCGGGCTCTGCTGGCTCACGGTTGTCTGCTCCACGGGGACTAGAAGGTTGTCGAGATCAACGATATTCCCACGTCGTTGACACCCTCAACCAATCCTCGGGGTGAGGCCCACCACGCCGGCGCCGCGGGACGACGTCCGCGGGGGCGAAAAATGGACGATCCGCAGGCGTGACCCGGATCCTCGAGGGATCCGTGTGGGCCGCACCCGGGGACGTGATTCCGGGTTCGCCTGCGGATCGGGCGACTGCTTGGGATTCACCAGCAGCCTCGCCGGGTGATGCCACCCGACGTGATGCTGGGCTGCTAGCGGGCAGCCACCTCACGCGTCCTAGAAGAATGCATTTTTCTGGACCACCTCCTTTCCCGTGTACGACGAGCGTAGGTCGTGGGCGGGGGCCCGACAAGCGGTTAACGCCGACGTCCGCCGGATTCGGGAGGCCTCCCGACGTCGCCGCACGGGCCGGCCTCAAGGTCGGCGCAGGGCCGGTGGATTCGGCGGACAGGGCGGCCGGGGCTGCCTAGCCTCGGCCCGTGCTCCCTCGACCCGCGCTCCTCGCCCTGCCCGCCCTCCTGCTCGCGCCGCTGGCCGGCCTCGCCGCCCCGGCCCACGCGGCGGCGTCCACCGACCACGACCGCTGGCTCGAGCCGGCGCCGCTGGTGCCGCTCGACGAGCCCGTCTACGGCTACCACCGCGACCCGGCGGTCGCGACCAACGCGCGCGGCGACTCGGTCGCGGTCTACGTCGTCGACCCGCCGAGCGACGGCGTCCCGACCGGTGAGGTGCGGCTGACGCGCCGTCCCGCGGGCGGCACGTGGAGCTACCCGGTCGAGGTCTCGGGCGGGCGCGACTACGGCACCGACGGCGTCGCGGTCGGCATCGACGCCGCGGGCCGCGCGCTCGTCGCGTGGTCGCGCCCCGCGTCACGGTTCAACCCGGTGAACGACGAGGTGCTGGTGCGCACCGTGGCGGCCGACGGCACCCTCGGCGTTACCCGGCGACTCTCGGCCGACCGCGCCGAGGGCACCGACCCGGCCGTCGCGGTCGCGCCCGGCGGACGTGCGGTCGTCACCTGGCTCGACGGCGGCGACGTCCGCGCGGCGACCGGCACCACCGCCGGTCTCGGCACGCCGGTCACCGTCGCGGAGGGCGCGGGCGGGCAGTCCTCCCCCACCGTCGCGATCGCGCCGACGGGCGACGCCGTGCTGGCCTGGGACGCCGCCGGCGCGGGCGCCGACGCGGGTCGCGTCGTCCGCTCGTGCACCTGGGCCGCCGCGGCCGGCGGCTGCGGGCCGGTCGCCGACGTCGACGGCGGGACGTCGTCCGCCTCGGCGCTCGACCCCGCGGTGGCGGTCGGCGACGGGGGTGACGCCGTCCTCTGCTACGGCCTCGACGCCGAGGTCGACGGGCTGCGCTACGCCGTGCGGCCCGGCGGCGGGGACTGGTCGACGCCCGCCGAGGTGACCGCGGCCGCCCCGCCCGCGCTCGGCTCCTGCCAGGTGGCGCTGCGACCGGACGACGCGCTGGTCGTCGGCCACGCCGACCGCGACGGCCGCACCTACGTGGCGGTGCGCGGCGACGTGGTCGACGGACCGCGGGGCCCGGTCGGCGCCGGACGCCGGCTCAACGGTCCCGACGACGGCTTCCGCGGCTTCTCGCTCGACGCCGGCCGCGCCGGCGACGTCGCGGTGGTCGTCAGCGGCCGCAGCCGCCTGCTCGCCACCACCGTGCCGCGCACGGCACGGCAGGCCACGGCCGTGCAGCGCCTCGAGTTCCCCGAGCCCGGCTCGGGCTACGGCGCGACCCTCGCCGCGGTGGGCGTCGACGGGCAGGGCAACGCGTACGGCCCGGCCGTGAACGACTCGTGCCCGGTCACCTACTGCGCCAACCCGCAGTGGCGGCCCTGGACGATCACCCTCGACGCCGCCGCCCCCGCCCTCGAGGGCGTCGCCGGACCCCGCGCGGCCACGGTGGGCGACGTCGTCCGGCTGCGGGCCGTCGGCGTGCGCGACCTGGCCTCGGCGGTGACCGCGACGTGGCGGTTCTCCGACGGCTCGACCCGCACCGGGACGAGCGTCAGCAAGGTGGTGCGTCAGCCGGGCAGGCTGGTGGCCCGGCTGCAGCTCGTGGACGCCGCCGGCCACCGCACCGTGCAGCAGGTGGTCGTCACGGTGACTCGCTGAGCCCCGCCCCGACCGCGAACTGCGCCGCGTGCAGGCGGGCGTAGGCCCCGCCCGCCGCGAGCAGCTCGGCGTGCGTGCCCTGCTCGACGATGTCGCCGTGCTCCATGACCAGGATCAGGTCGGCGTCGCGGATGGTGGAGAGCCGGTGCGCGATGACGAACGACGTGCGGTCGGAGCGCAGCGCGGCCATCGCCTGCTGCAGCAGCAGCTCGGTGCGGGTGTCGACCGAGCTGGTGGCCTCGTCGAGGATCAGCAGAGCCGGGTCGGTGAGGAACGCCCGCGCGATGGTGACCAGCTGCCGCTCGCCCGCCGAGAGGTTCGAGCCCTCCTCGTCGACCACGGTGTCGTAGCCCTCGGGCAGCGAGTGCACGAAGCGGTCGACGAAGGTGGCGCGCGCGGCGGCCAGCACCTCCTCCTCGGTGGCACCCGGGCGGCCGTAGGCGATGTTGTCGCGGATGCTGCCCTCGAAGAGCCAGGTGTCCTGCAGCACCATGCCGATGCGCCCGCGCAGCCGCGCGCGTGGCATCGCGGCGACGTCGACGCCGTCGATCGTGATGCGGCCGCCGTCGACGTCGTAGAAGCGCATGACGAGGTTGACCAGCGTGGTCTTGCCGGCGCCGGTGGGGCCGACGATGGCCACCGTCTGGCCCGGCCGGGCCACCAGCGACAGGTCGGTGATCAGCGGGCGGTCGGGGTCGTAGGAGAACGAGACGTGCTCGAAGACGACCTCGCCGCGGTCGGTGCGGTCGGTGCCGTCGGTGCCGTGGCTCGGGCCGGGCTCGGCCGGGACGTCGGCGGCGTCGGCGGGCTCCTCGTCGGCATCCAGCAGCTCGAAGACCCGCTCGGCGGAGGCGACGCCCGACTGCAGCAGGTTGGCCATCGAGGCGACGGTGGTCAGCGGCTGGGTGAACTGGCGGGTGTACTGCACGAAGGCCTGCACCTCGCCGAGGGTGAGCGCGCCGCTGGAGACCCGCAGCGCGCCGACGACGGCGACCACGACGTAGTTGAGGTTCCCGATGAACATCATCGTCGGCATGATCAGGCCGCTGACGAACTGCGCGCGGAAGCTGACGTCGTACAGGCCCTCGTTGTGCTCGTCGAAGGTGCGCTCGACCTCGGCGCGGCGACCGAAGACGTTGACGAGCGCGTGGCCCGAGAAGGCCTCCTCGACGTGGCCGTTGAGCTGGCCGGTGCGGCGCCACTGCTGCACGAACTGGCCCTGCGAGCGCTTCATCACCGCGCGGGTGGCCAGCAGCGAGACCGGCACGCTGACCAGGGCGACGAGCGCCAGCAGCGGTGAGATCCACAGCATCATCCCGAGCACGGCGAAGACCGTGAGCAGCGAGGTGAGCAGCTGGCTCATCGTCTGCTGCAGGGTCTGCGAGACGTTGTCGATGTCGTTCGTGACGCGGCTCAGCAGCTCGCCCCGGGGCGAGCCGTCGACGTAGCCGAGCGGCAGCCGGTGAACCTTGTCCTCGACGTCCTGCCGCATGCGGCGCACGGTGCGCTGCACGACGCCGTTGAGCACGAAGCCGGCCAGCCAGGCCAGCGCCGAGGCGGCGACGTACAGCACGAGCACCAGCAGCAGGGTGCGGCCGACGGCACCGAAGTCGACGCCCTGGCCGGGCACCACGTCGAGGCCGCGGACGGCGTCGGGCAGCTGGTCGCGCGGCGTCCCCTCGGGGGTGCTGCGGCCGACGAGCCCGGCGAAGACCTGGTCGGTGGCGTGGCCGAGCACGCGGGGGCCGATCGACATCACCACGACGCTGGCCACGGTGACGGCGAGCACGAACGAGACCGCGAGCCGCTCGGGCCGCATGCGCGCGACCAGCCGCTTGGCCGAGGGGCCGAACGTCATGGCCTTCTGGCCGACCTGGCCGCCGCCCATCGGGCCGCGGCCGGGTCCGCCGGTGGGCGCCTCGATGCGCTCGGTGGCCTCGAGCTTCTTCGGCTTGGCCTGCTCGCTCATGCGGACACCTCCTCGGCGGTCAGCTGGGAGGCGACGATCTGCTGGTAGGTCTCGCAGCCCTCGAGCAGCGTCTCGTGGGTGCCGTGGCCGACGACGCGACCGTCGTCGAGCACGACGATCTCGTCGGCGTCGCGGATGGTCGTGACCCGCTGGGCCACCGTGATGACGGTGGCGTCGGTGGTGACCGGTCGCAGCGCCGCCCGCAGCCGGGCGTCGGTGGCGACGTCGAGCGCGGAGAAGCAGTCGTCGAACAGGTAGACCGCCGGACGCCGCACCACGGCCCGGGCGATGGCGAGCCGCTGCCGCTGCCCGCCGGAGAAGTTGGTGCCCCCCTGCGAGACCGGCGCCTCGAGCCCCTCGGGCAGCGCCTCGACGAAGTCGCGGGCCTGGGCGACCTCGAGGGCCTCCCACAGCTCGGCGTCGGTGGCGTCGGGCCGGCCGTGGCGCAGGTTCGAGGCGACGGTGCCGGTGAACAGGTAGGCACGCTGCGGCACCAGGCCCACCTGCGACCACAGCGTCTCGGCCTCGAGGTCGCCGACCGGCACGCCGCCGACGCGCACCTCGCCGCCGGTGGCGTCGAAGAGCCGGGGCACCAGGTTGACCAGCGTGGTCTTGCCGGCGCCGGTCGACCCGACCACGGCGAGGGTGCGGCCCGGACGGGCGGCCAGCGTGACGTCGTCCAGCACCGGCTGCTCGGCGCCGGGGTAGGAGAAGACGACGTGGTCGAGGTCGACGTGGCCGCGGCGGGCCGGGTCGAGCGGCCGCGGCTGCGCCGGCGGGACGACGCTGCTGCGGGTGTCGAGCACCTCGGCGACGCGGTCGGCGCACACCGCCGAGCGCGGCACCTGCATGAGCATGAAGGTCGCCATCATCACCGACATCAGGATCTGCATGAGGTAGGAGAGGAAGGCGGTGAGCGCGCCGACGCCGGTGAGGCCCTCGTCGACGCGGTGGGCGCCGAACCAGATGACGGCGACGCTCGCCACGTTCACCACCAGCATCACCAGCGGGAACATCGTGGCCAGCCAGCGCCCGGCCCGGGTGGCGACGTCGGTGAGGTCGTCGTTGGCCCGGCCGAACCGCTGCGCCTCGTAGGGCTCGCGCACGAACGCCCGGACGACGCGCAGCCCGGTGATCTGCTCGCGCAGCACGCGGTTGACCTCGTCGATGCGGGCCTGCATCAGCCGGAAGCTCGGCACCATGCGGCTGATGACGAACCCGACGGCGAGGAACAGCGCCGGGACGACGACGGCGAGCACCCAGCCGAGGCCGGCGTCCTCGCGCAACGCCATGACGACGCCGCCGACCATCATGATCGGGGCGGACGCCGCGATCAGGCAGGTCATCAGCACCAGCATCTGCAGCTGCTGCACGTCGTTGGTGCCGCGGGTGATGAGCGAGGGCGCGCCGAACTGCTGCAGCTCGCGCATCGAGAACGACCCGACGCGGGCGAACAGGTCGCGCCGCAGGTCGCGCCCGAACGCCATGGCGGTGCGCGAGCCGAACCAGGCGGCGCCGACCGAGCCGACCACCTGCAGCACCGAGACGCCGAGCATGATCGCGCCGAGGCGCCAGATGGTGCCGGTCTCGCCCCGGGCGATTCCCTCGTCGATGATGCGGGCGTTCAGGCTCGGCAGGTAGAGCATCGCCAGCACGCTGGCCAGCTGCAGCACCACCACGGCGCCGATCCAGCGGCGGTAGGGCACGAGCCGTTCGCGCAGGAGCGTGATGAGCATCAGGGGCTCACCTCCTCGGTGTCGTGGTCGAGGACCCCGTGCAGCACCACGTCGACGATCGCCTCGGGCGACATCGGCTGCTGCCGGTGGTTCAGGTGGGGGTGGGTGGCGGCGAAGGTGAGCAGCCGCAGGACGTCGACCGCCTCCGCCACCGGCAGCCGCAGCCGCGCCGCGTCGGGCTCGAGCAGCCGGGTCAGGCCGCGGTCGGCGAACCGCTCGCGCTGCTCGTCGTGGCGCGGGTCGTCGGGCGGCTTCGGGGCGCCGGCGGCGGTGAGCAGCGCGAAGATGCCGGCGAAGCGCTGCTGCAGCGCGGTGGTGCCGAGCACCAGCCGCTGCCGCAGCGGCAGGTCGGGGTCGATGCGCTCGATGAGCCGGAAGAACGGCTCGGGGTCCATCTCCCGGGCGAAGACGGCGGCGACGAGGTCGTCCTTGGTCGCGAAGGTGCGGAAGATCGTGCCCTCGGCGATGCCGGCCGCCTCGGCGATGAGCCGGGTGGTGGCGCGTGGGCCGTGCTCGACCAGGATCGGCCGGGCGGCGTCCAGGATCGCCTCGCGCCGCTCCTGCGCCGACAGCCTCGGAGCGCGGGCGCGCCCCGGTGTCTCCGTCCCCACGATCGACCACCGTAAGTGAGTGAGCACTCACTCACAAGCGGTGTGCGGGGCGGAGGGTCAGGGCTGCAGGCGTCGGGTCGACCAGGGGGCGTCGGCGTCGGGGCGGTGGTAGACGAGGCGGTCGTGCAGGCGGCCCTTGCGGCCCTGCCAGAACTCCACGGCGGTGGGGACGACGAGGTAGCCGCCCCACTCCTCCGGCACCGGCAGCTCGTCGTCGGGGACGCCGTCGAAGCGCGCCTCGACGGCGGCGTAGGCGTCGTCGAGCGCGGCGCGGCCCTCGGCCGGCTGCGACTGGTGCGAGGCCCAGGCGCCCAGCTGCGAGCCGCGGGGGCGGGCGTGGGCGTAGGCCTCGACGTCCTCGCGCGGGAGCGGCTGGGCGACGCCGTCGATGCGCACCTGCCGCTCGAGCAGGTGCCAGGGGAACAGCAGCGAGCAGCGGGGGTTCGCGGCGAGGTCGGCGCCCTTGTGCGAGGCGGTGTTGGTGAAGAAGCGGAAGCCGTCGTCGGCGAAGCCCTTGAGCAGCACCATGCGCGAGGACGGCGACCCGTCGGCCCCCACGGTGCTGATCACCATCGCGTTGGGCTCGTGCAGGTTGACCCGCCGGACGTCGTCGAACCAGCGCTCGAACATCGCCACCGGGTCGGCCGCGAGGTCGGCCTCGGCGAGCCCGCCGGCGGCGTACTCGTGGCGCATCGCGGCGATCTCGGCGTCGTCGTGCGTGTTGTCTCCCACGCCCCCAACCTAGAGCGGCGCCCACGCACCGGAGGGTGAGCGCCGCCCGCGCCGTGCGGCATGATCCGCAGCATGACCGAGGTGCACCACGGGCTCGAGGGAGTCGTCGCGTTCGAGACGGAGATCGCCGAGCCCGACAAGGAGGGGTCGGCCCTGCGCTACCGCGGCGTCGACATCGAGGACCTCGTCGGGCGGGTGCCGTTCGAGAACGTGTGGGGCCTGCTCATCGACGGCAGCTACGCGCCGGGCCTCGCGCCGGCCGAGCCCTACAACCTGCCGGTGCACACCGGCGACGTCCGCGTCGACGTGCAGGCCGCCGTCGCGATGCTGGCGCCCGCCTTCGGGTTCGGGCAGACCTACGACATCACCGACGAGCAGGCGCGCGACGACCTCGGGCGGGTGGCCGTCATGGTGCTCAGCTACGCCGCCCAGTCGGCCCGCGGGCTGCACCAGCCGGTGGTGCCGCAGCGCGAGGTCGACGAGGGCCGCACGCTCGCCGAGAAGTTCCTCATCCGCTGGAAGGGCGAGGCCGACCCGAACCACGTCAAGGCCGTCGACGCCTACTGGAGCAGCGCCGCCGAGCACGGCATGAACGCCTCCACCTTCACCGCGCGCGTCATCACCTCCACAGGCGCCGACGTGGCCGCCGCGTTCTCGGGCGCCATCGGCGCGATGAGCGGCCCGCTGCACGGCGGCGCCCCCTCGCGCGTGCTCGGCATGATCGAGGACGTCGAGCGCTCCGGCGACGCCGAGGGCTACGTCAAGGGCCTGCTCGACAACGGCGAGCGGCTGATGGGCTTCGGCCACCGGGTCTATCGCGCCGAGGACCCCCGGGCCCGGGTGCTGCGCCGCACCGCCCGCGAGCTCGACGCCCCCCGCTACGAGGTGGCCGAGGCGCTCGAGAAGGCCGCCCTCGCCGAGCTGAAGGCACGCCGTCCCGACCGGGTGCTCGAGACCAACGTGGAGTTCTGGGCCGCCATCGTGCTCGACTTCGCCGAGGTGCCGGCGCACATGTTCACCTCGATGTTCACCTGCGCCCGCACCGGCGGCTGGTCGGCGCACATCCTGGAGCAGAAGCGCACGGGTCGGCTGATCCGACCCTCGGCCGTCTACACCGGTCCCGCGGCCCGCCCGGCCGACGAGGTCGAGGGCTGGCAGAGCGAGTGGGCGGGCTGACGCTCCCCGAGCTGACCACCGGGCGACTGCGGCTGCGGCCGGCGTCCGAGGCCGACCTGCCCTCGTTCGAGGCCCTCAACGGCGACCCCGAGGTGATGCGCTTCGTCCTCGGCCGCGCGGCGACCCCCGAGGAGACGCGCGCGGAGTGGCGCGAGCGCCTGACGGTGCGCACGGACGCCGGGCGGGGGCTCGGCTACTGGGTGGGCGAGGTCGACGGGGCGTTCGTGGGCTGGTGGTCGGCCAGCTCGTTCGCCGACGACGACGCCGTCGCGGGCCTCGGCTACCGGCTCGTGCGCTCGGCGTGGGGTCGGGGCCTGGCGACCGAGGGCGCGATGGTGGTGCGCGACCACGCCTTCACCGTGCCGGGGGTCGGGCGGGTCGTGGCCTCCACGATGGCGGTCAACACCGGCTCGCGCCGGGTGCTCGAGAAGGCCGGCCTGCGCCACGTCGACACCTGGGTCGGCACGTGGGACGACCCGCTGCCGGGCGCCGAGGAGGGCGAGGTCGAGTACGCCGCGGTGCGGCCCGTCGTCCTCACCACCGAGCGGCTGCGGCTCGAGCCGCTGCGGCCCGACCACGCCGAGCTGCTCGTCGAGCTGGACGCCGACCCCGCGGTGCTGCACCACATCTTCCGCCGGGCGCTGGCGCGCGAGGAGGTGCTGGAGACCTTCCTGCCGCGGCGGCTGGCCGCCGGCGTCGGCGGGCTCGGGTTCTGGGCCGGCTTCGAGGGCGAGGAGTTCGTCGGCTGGTGGTGCCTGATCCCGGACGACGGCGCCCGCAGCGCCGAGATCGGCTACCGGCTGCGCCGGGCAGCGTGGGGCCGCGGTCTGGCCACCGAGGGCGGCCGGGCGCTGGTGCGGCACGCGCTCGACGTCGTCCGGCTCGAGCGGCTGTGGGCCGACACGGCGCGCACCAACACCGGCTCGCAGCAGGTGCTGACCAAGCTGGGCCTGCGCCTGGTCGGGCCGCAGACCGACCGGTTCCCGCCCCCGCACGACGACCTCGAGCGCGACGACCTGCGCTACGAGCTGGGCACCCTCGGCTGAGGCCGGGAACGCTCAGCCACGGCCGGCGCGGCGCTCGAACCACGACGTCCGGCCCTGCGCGGCGGCGCGGGTGAGCGAGACGTGCACGTGGTCGCGGTGGCGCAGGGTGGCCGAGCAGCGCCGGCGCGACGGGCAGCTCGAGCTGAGGTAGGGCTCGCCGCGGAAGGCGTCCCAGGCGGCGTACATGCGGTCGTCCCAGATCACGTACATCACGCCCATCCGGCGGGCGCGGGCGTGCTCGTTGCCGGCCGGGTCGGTCGCGAACAGGTCGTCGAGCAGCGCGCGGGCGGCGCGTCGTCCCTGCGGGGTGCGGGCGTCGACCATCCAGTCGAGGGCGCGGCCCTCCTGGTGCTCCGAGGTCACGCGGGTGCGCCGGGTGCACGAGCGCGAGACCGGCCCGGCGCGACCGCCGTAGGTGCGCACGACGAAGCGCAGCAGGGTGCGGGTGCCGGGCTTGGCCGCGGGGGCGCAGCGGGTGGCGGGCTGGTAGGCCGCGTAGTCCTCGATCGGCGCACCGGCCACCGGTTGCCCGGCGCCGGCCGTGGCGGCCGGGGGGAGGAGGAGCAGGGCCACACACAGCACGGCGCCGAGCAGTGGGGGTCGCGCGGAACCGTGGGGGGCTGTGGGGGGCACGCGCCTCGACGCTAGGACGCCGGCACGCGGTCTGGCCATCCCCCCGGGCCGATCGTGACCGGTCGGTCGGTCGATCTGGCCCGGGTGGGTCAATCCCAAAGGGTGGGGGTCGCCGGGCGGGTGGCGGCTCAGGCCGACGGGGTCAGCCGGCGTCCGTAGTAGCGGCTGAGCGGTGAGTCGCGGTAGAGGCCGAAGCCCGCGACCGGCACGTAGCCCGCCGACTCGTACAGCGCGATCGCCTCGGGCTGGGCCTCGCCGGTCTCGAGCACGAGCGCATCGACGCCCGCGGCGGCCGCGGTGGTCTCGAGGTGGGCCAGGACGGCGCGTGCGTGACCGCGGCCGCGGGCCGGCGGGACGACGTACATGCGCTTGATCTCGGCGGGGTCGGTGGCGCCGAGCGCGGGCACCTCGCGCCGCCGCCACGCGCCCATGGCGACCGGCTCGCCGTCCTCGTAGCCGACGAAGAAGCTGCCGGCGGGCGGCACGAACATCAGCGGGTCGAGCGGCGTCTCGTCGGGGCCGCCGTAGCGCTCGACGTACTCCTCCTGCACCGCCGCGACCAGCCGGACGACGTCGGGGTCGCCGTAGCCGGCCTGCTCGATGCGCAGCAGCGCCCGTCGGGTCTCGCCCACCGCCGGCCCTCCTCCCACCTCGTTCGGCCGCTGCCAGACTAGGGAGGTGAGCCAGAGCCTGCGCATCCCCCTCGACCTCCTGCCTGCCGACGGCCGCTTCGGGTCCGGGCCGTCGAAGGTGCCGGCCGGTCGGCTCGAGGCACTGGCCGCCACGGGCGACACGCTCATGGGCACCTCGCACCGGCAGGCACCGGTGCGCGAGCTGGTCGGGCGGGTGCGCGAGGGGCTGGGCTCGCTGTTCTCGCTGCCGGACGGTCACGAGGTCGTGCTCGGCAACGGCGGCGCGACGGCGTTCTGGGACGTCGCCACCCACGGCCTGGTCGAGCGGCGCTCGCAGCACCTGACCTTCGGTGAGTTCAGCTCGAAGTTCGCCTCGGCGGCCGCGGCGGCGCCGTGGCTGGAGCAGCCCAGCGTCGTCGCCGCCGAGCCCGGCTCGCGGCCCGAGCCGCACGCCGAGGACGGCGTCGACGCCTACGCCTGGGCGCACAACGAGACCTCCACCGCGGTCATGGCGCCGGTGGTGCGGCCGGCCGGCACGTCGTCCGAGCAATCGCTGGTGCTGGTCGACGCCACCTCGGGCGCGGGCGGCCTGCCGGTCGACCTCACCGAGTGCGACGTCTACTACTTCGCCCCGCAGAAGAGCTTCGCCTCCGACGGCGGGCTGTGGATCGCGCTGATGTCACCGGCCGCGATCGAGCGGGCCGAGCGCATCGCGGCGTCCGACCGGCACGTGCCGGCGTTCTTCGACCTGCCCACGGCCATCGACAACAGCCGCAAGAACCAGACCTACAACACCCCCGCCATCGCCACGTTCTTCCTCATGGCCGAGCAGCTCGACTGGATGCTCGACCACGGCGGCCTGGCCGGCATGGTCGAGCGGACGACGGCCTCGTCGTCCGCGCTCTACGGCTGGGCCGAGGCGGCGTCGTACGCCCGGCCCTACGTCGCCGACCCCGCCCACCGCTCGCTGGTGGTCGGCACCGTGAACCTCGAGGGCGTCGACGCGGCGCAGGTCGCCGCCGTCCTGCGGGCCAACGGCGTCGTCGACACCGAGCCCTACCGCAAGCTCGGCCAGAACCAGCTGCGCGTCGCGATGTACCCCAGCGTCGACCGCGCCGACGTCGAGGCCCTCACCCGCTGCGTCGACTGGGTCGTCGAGCACCTCGAAGCCTGACGCCGAGCGCGGTAGTCCCTGACGTTTGGGGGTCCGCAGGCGCGTTCGACCCCCCAGACGTCCGGGACTATCCCCCAGGGGCCTCGTCGACGGCTGCGCGCACGGCGTCGAAGGTGTCGCGACCGAAGGCGACGATGCGGGCCTCGGTGACGTCGGTGGGCGTCGTGCGGAGGGTCTCGACGGCGGCGCGGACGGCGTCGTCCGGGGCCAGCCGTAGACGCCGGCCGAGACGAGCGGGAAGGCGACGGTGCGGGCACCGAGCTCGTCGGCCACGGCGAGCGCGCGGGCGTAGCACGAGACGAGCAGCGAGCGGTCGGTCTCACCGCGCGTGAAGTTCGGCCCGACGACGTGGACGACCCAGGTGGCGGGCATCGCGCCGGCCGTCGTCCAGCCGGCGTCGCCGGTGGCCAGGCCGTGCGGGAAGCGGCGGCGGCAGTCCTCGAGGACGGCCGGCCCACCGGCCCGGTGGATGGCGCCGTCGACCCCTCCCCCGCCGCGCATGCGGCGGTTGGCGGCGTTGACGACGGCGTCGACGTCCTGGGTGGTGATGTCGCCCTGGACGACGGTCACCTCGGCGTGACCGGCCATCACGCCACCTCCTTGATCAGCCTCAGCGTGGCCCGCTCGAGCGCGGCCTGCCGCTCGTCGGGCGTGGCGAAGCGGCGGCGGGTGGTCCTCTCGATCGTCAGGCCCCGCTCGTAGGCCTCGATGACGCGCGGGTCGACGTAGCTGCTGCGGGCCAGGGTGGGGGTGTTGCCGAGGAAGGCCGAGACCTCCTTCATCGCCCCCGACACCGCCCGCTTGCGCGACGCCTTCGTCTGCCCCGGCTCCGAGCTCTCGGCCAGCGCCGCGGCGGCGAGCACCGTGGCGTGCCAGGTGCGGAAGTCCTTGGCCGTGGCCTCGAGCCCGGTCGTCTCGCGCACGTAGGCGTTGACCAGGTCGGGGATGACCGAGCGCCAGCTGCGGCCCTCCTTGTAGGCCATCAGCCGCGGGTCGTCCTTGGCCTTGCGGCGCCGCATGATGTCGACGGCCTCGATCACCGTGCGGTCGTCGATCTCGATGCGGTGGTCGACCCCCGACTTGCCGACGAAGGTGAAGACCAGCCTGTCCTGGTGCCGCTTGACGTGCCGCCGCTCGAGCGTGGTCAGCCCGAACGAGCCGTGGGTGTCGGCGTAGACGTCGTTGCCGATGCGGAAGTAGCCGAGGTCGAGCAGCCGGACGGCGGCCGCGCACGCCCGCTCCAGCGGCATGCCCTCGCGGCCGAGGTCGCGCAGCACCAGCTCGCGTGCCTTCACCAGGCCCTTGCCGAACAGCAGCATCCGGTCGAACTTCTCCGCGTCGCGCCGCGCGCGCCACTCCGGGTGGTAGAGGTACTGCCGCCGCCCGGCGTCGTCGGTGCCGACGGCCTGCAGGTGGCCGTTGGGGTAGGGCGTGATCCACACCTCGCGCCACGCCGGCGGGATGACGAGGTCGCGCACGCGCTGCACGTCGTCGTCGGGCAGCCGCCGGCCCGCGTCGTCGAGGTAGACGAAGCCCTTGCCCGCCCGGCGGCGCGTCCAGCCGCGCTGGTCGGGCGAGGTCCGCCGCAGTCTCACCACGCGCGCCACCCTAGGAACGGCGCTCGCGCCCCGGCCTCACCCACGGGGACGGGCGCGGCGCACCACCCCGACCAGCAGCAGCACGAGCGCCACCAGGCCCGCCCCGCCCCCGAGCAGCCACGGCCACGCCGGCCGGTCGTCGTCCGGCACCGGCATCGGCGGCGTCTCGGACGCCGCGTCGGGCCCGTCGGTGGTCGACTGGCCCGGTGTCTGACCGGGCGTCGGGCTCGGCGTCGGGTCGGGCGGTGGGGGCGGGACGACGACCCGCCGCAGCGCCGGCGGCAGCGGCACCCGCAGCACGGCCGTGCCGGCGCCCTCGGTGCTGAGGAACAGCGTGCCGTCGTCACCGACGGCCAGGCCCTCGCCCTGCGGCTGGTCGGGCAGCCGCAGGTCGGCGACCTCGTCGAGCCCGGGCCAGGTGTAGACGACCGCCGAGCCGTAGTCGCGGACGACGACGTGCCGCCCGTCGGGGAAGAAGGCCCCGTCGGTGGCGATGCCGAGCACGGTGCCGACCTCGCGCAGCCGGGTGGGCCCGTCGGGATCGAGGCGGCGCGGCGCCAGCAGCACGCGCCCGCCGAAGATCCCCTTCGTCACCACCACCAGGCGGCGGGTGCGGGGGTCGAGCATCAGCGTCTCGGCGTCGGCCGGCCCGCCGGGGTAGACGAGCTCGTACGTCGGCGGCCGCACCGTGCGGTCGCCGCGGCCGACCGGCACCCGCGTCACGCTCACCGAGGCGCGCTCGGCGTCGTTGTCGCCGATGTCGGCCACCCACACCGCGCCGCGCCCGGCCGGGGCCAGCGCCTCGACGTCGACGGCGTCGTCGGTCCAGTCGGTGACGCCGACGGTCTCGCCGGTGGCGGGGTCGACGGTGAAGACGCGGCCGGTGTCGCCGGAGTCGTTGGTGGTCACGAACAGCCCGTCGCGCACGACCAGGCCGCTCGACTCCTCGATGGCGGGGTCGGCGAAGCGGAACTCGACGCGCGCCCGCTCGGGGGCGGCGTCCGCCGGGCCCGCCGCCGTCACGAGCAGCGCGGCGAGGAGCGGCGCCGCGCGCCTCATGCCTCGAGCAGCTCGCCCAGCCGCGGCCGCAGGCCCCAGGTCTCGACGAGCGCGGCGTAGTCGTCGGCGACGCCGTCGGGCACCACCCCGGTGCGCACCGCGCGCAGCAGCGTGTTGCGCGGGGTGTGCCGGCTCTCGACGAACTGGACGACGTCGACGCGGTAGCCCTGCAGCCGCAGCAGCGAGGCGCGCAGCCCGTCGGTGAGGGTGTCGGCGAGCCGTTCGCGCAGGATGCCGTGGCGGGTCAGCTCGGCGTAGGGGCCGGGCGTCGGCGCGCGCCGCAGCTGGGCGGCGACGTCGTGGTGGCAGCACGGCGCGGCCAGCACCAGCGCCGAGCCCCACCCGACCGCCCGGGCCAGGGCGTCGTCGGTGGCGGTGTCGCAGGCGTGCAGCGCGAGGACGACGTCCGGCGGCGGGTCGAGCACGGCGTCGGCGATGGTGCCCTCGACGAACTCGGCGTCGAGGCCGAGGCGGGCCGCCTGGCCCACCACCCGTTCGTGGGTGTCGGCCCGCACGTCGACGCCGGTGACCCGCACCGGCAGCCCGCGGACGCCGGCCAGGTAGCGCTGGGCGGCGAGGGTCAGGTAGGCGTTGCCGCAGCCGAGGTCGGCCAGCCGCAGCGGGTCGTCGGCGGTGGGCAGCCGCAGGTGCCCGGCGGTCAGGGCGTCGGTGAGGGAGGCCTCGAGCAGCCGCAGGAAGTCCTCGACCTGCCGGTACTTCGCCATCCGGCTCGGCTTGACCCGGCCGTCGGCGGCGGTGAGGCCGAGCACCGCGAACACCTCGTCGTCGGGCGGCAGCAGCCGCTGCTTGTCGCGGTCGTGCCCGCGCTCGGGGACGGCGGCCTCGCGCCGCGCCTCGGTGCTGAGCACCGTCTCGCCGCGCTTGGTCACCCGCAGCCGGTGGGTGCGGGTGGCGGTCTCGACGTGCCAGCTGCCGAACGGCTCGGCCAGCAGCTCGTCGACGGCGGCCTGCGCCTCGGCGCCGACGCCGTGGTTGGCGGTGTGGGCCTGCCGCTGGTCGTAGCCGGTGACCTGCAGGTGCCGGCCGGCCTTGAGGTCGACGTAGCGCAGCTCGGCGCGCCGCCACGGCGGCGGGTCGGTGCCGCGCCGGCGTCCGGACGCGATCGCGCGCACCAGCGTCTCGTCGTCGAGCACCGCCGCGCGCACCGTCTCGAACGGGTCGTCGCCCATCACACGACCGCCGCGACGACCACGACCACCAGCAGCGCCACCAGGGCCAGCGAGATGACGAGCCGGCGGTGGCGTGGGTTCACCCCGCCAGCCTAGGCCGGGGCCCTTCGACCGGCTCAGGGTCCGTGGGCGGCCGTCGGCGTGCCCGGCCGACCCCACGGTGGTCGAGGTGCGAGGCCGGCCACGGCCGAGCCTCGAGACCCCCGCAGCGACCACGCGGACGTTCGCGCACGGCGTCCCGTTCTCAGTAGTTCTCCATGGAGGCGCGGAAGACGCCGGCGAGGTCGTCGGGGGTGACCGGCTTGGGGGCGGTGGCGAGCAGGCGCTGCTGGGCGAGGGCGCCCTCGACCAGCGCGTCGACGTCGGCCTCGCCGTAGCCCACCTCGGCCAGGCCGCTGGGGATGCCGATGTCGCGCATGACGGCGGTGAGCACCGAGGGCAGCACGTCGGGGCCGTCGGGGCGGTCGGCCGCGGCCGGGTCGAGCAGCCGCGCGGCGCGCAGGTGACGCTCGGGAGCGGCGTCGAAGGTGAAGCGGAACGCCTCGGCCGCGGTGAGCGAGACCGCCGTCCCGTGGGGCACCATCGGCTCGGCGTCGGGGTAGTCGGCGGGACGGAAGTCGCGCACGCGGCCGGCGATCGGGTAGGCGTTGGCGTGCGGCACGTGCACGCCGGCGTTGCCGAGCCCCATGCCGGCGAAGGTGGCCGCGAGCGCCATGTCGTGCCGCGCGCGCCGGTCGGAGCCGTCGGCGACGGCCTCGCGCAGGCAGCCCGACAGCAGCGTCATCGCGCGCTCGGCCCAGAGGTCGGCGATGGGGTTGGCGCCGCAGAACGGCACCCGCTGCCCGGCCTGCTTGGCCTCGAAGTCGCCGTACCAGCGGGCGGTGTAGCTCTCGACGGCGTGGCCGAGGATGTCCATGCCCGAGGCGGCGGTGACGCCGGCCGGCTGGGTGAGGGTCAGCTCGGGGTCGACGACGGCCAGCGACGGCCGCAGCGCCGGGTGGCTGATGCCGCTCTTGACGTGCTCGGCCAGCACGTCGAGCACGCAGATCGCGGTGCTCTCGCTGCCGGTGCCGGTGGTGGTGGGCACCGCCACGAGCGGCAGCAACGGCTGGGACGGCGCCTGCGCGCGCCCCACGGGGGCGTTGACGTAGTCGAGCACGTCGCCGCCGTTGGTCACCAGCAGGTTGACCGCCTTCGCGGTGTCGATGGCCGAGCCGCCGCCGACGGCCACCAGCGCGTCGAACGGGCCGGCGTCGCGGGCGCTGGACGCCGCCCGGGCGAGCGAGGCGTCGGTGGGCTCGACGTGGGTCTCGTCGTAGACGGTCACCTCGAACCCTTGGGCCACCAGCCCCTCGGCGACCCGCGCGGGGTGCCCCGCGGCGGCGACGCCGGCGTCGGTGACCAGCAGCACGCGTCGTCCGCCCTGGGGACCGAGCAGGGTGCGCAGGTCGTGGCCGATCTCGGCGGAGGCGCCGTCGCCGAACTTCAGCGAGGGGGCGACGTAGGTGAAGACGGTCTCGGACGCGCGGTCGGCCACCTCGCCAACCTAGGCCAGCGGCCCGCGCCGGGGCCACGGACGGGAGGGATGGGGCGCCTGGGACAGGGGTGGTTCGACGGCCCGATCGTTACCCGCGCCAGGTTGACCTGTGCCGAACCGGGTGGCTTACTGCGCCAAGACACGTCCGAGGCCGCCACCACGACCACCGACCGGAGCACGCAGCACACCGGGGGCCTCGAAACATCTGGGGGGATGTGCACCACATGTCGACACCGACGCCTGCGCGCGCGCAGGCGGAGTCACCGCCGCTGCGCGGTCTGGCCGGCCTCGCCGGTCTCGTGGCGACCCTCGTCGCCGCGCTCGGCGTCGTGGCGCTGCTGCTGCTCGCTCCGCTGGTGCTGCTCGCCGCGCCGCTGGTCGCCTACCCGCTGCTGCGCGCCCGCGACCGCCGCGGCGCACGCCCCGCGCCGGCCGCCACCCCGCCCGTGTCCCCGCTGCCCGCCGACCGGTTCGGATCGGGCGCCTGGTGACGGCCGCCGCCCTCAACCTCCCCCGACTCTCCGACGGCGTGGACGACGAGCTCAGCCACGCCGTGCCCGAGCCGGTGTGCCGCGCCTTCGGCGTCGTGCCCTACGGCGAGCGGTCGGGCCGGGTGCTGGTCGCCGTGGTGGACGACGACCCCGTCACCGAGCACGTCGTGGCCGACGGCCTCGACCGGCCGGTGACCCTCGTGCGGCACGACGTCGACGAGATCGTCGAGACCATCGACCGCACCTTCGCCCCGCCGGCGTCCACCGGCACCTCGGCTCCCCGTCCGGCCGCCCCGGCGTCGGCCGACGACTCCGCCGGCGCCGCCGACCCCGCCGACCCCGGTGACGACGCCCGGCTGGCCCGGCTGCTCAGCGAGGCCGGCCTCGTCGAGCCCGGCCCGCTGCGCCGCGGCCTGGTCGAGCACGCCCGCACCGGCGACCCGCTCGCCGACGTGCTGGCCGCCCACGGCGCCGTCCCCGAGCCGGTGCTGCTCGACGCGCTCAGCGAGCTGCACCAGCTGCACCGCGTCGACCTCGCCGGCTTCGAGCCCGACCCCGCCGTCGCGCGACGGTTGCCGGCCCCGCTCGCCGTGGCGCTCGGCGTCCTGCCCCTCGCCGAGGACGCCGGCGCCGTGCTGCTGGCCGTGACCCGGCCGCTGGCCGACGACGACCTGCGCCGTGTCGAGGCCGAGCTGGGCCAGGCCTGCCGGCCGCTGCTGGCCGACCGCCTCGCCCTCGACGCGCTCGTGCAGTCGGTGCACGGGCCGGCGTGGGCGCAGGCCGCCGGCCACGCGCTCGACGAGGTCGCCCCGCAGTGGTCGGCGCGCACCCTGCTCTCCCCCGGCCAGCGGGCGGTGCTCGTGCTGGCGCTCGGCGCGGTGGCGGTGAGCGCCGCCGTCTGGCCGCTGCCGACCCTCGCCGGGCTGCTCGCCGCGACCGTCCTCGCCTACCTGGTGGTCGCCGGCTACCGGGTGCGGCTCGCGCTGCGGGTGCTCGGCGGCGCGCCGTCCGTGGTCCCCGCGGTCGCGCCCCCGGTCGACGACCGCGACCTCCCGTGCTGGTCGGTGCTGGTGCCGCTCACCGACGGCGCGGCGGGCCTGCCCGGCCTGCAGTGCGCCGTCGACTCGCTCGACCACCCGCGAACCCGCCTCGACGTGCTGCTGCTGTGCCCGGCCGACGACACCGCCACCGTGGCCTGGGTGCGCGGCCTCGCGCTGCCGCCGCCCTACCGGCTGGTCGTCGTCCCGGCCGGCGCCTCGGCCCTCGCCCACGGCCTGCACGCCGCCCGCGGAGAGCTCGGCGTCGTCCTCGACCCCGGCGCGCGACCCGACCCCGACCAGCTGCGGCGCGCGGCCGCCTTCCTCGCGCTGCACGACGGCGACGACGGCGTGGTCGGCGTCCGGCCCCGGGTCGTGGCCGACGCCGCCGAGGGCGGACTGCTCGCTCGGTGGACGGCGGTCGAGAGCGCCGTCCTCGGGGCGGTCGTCGCGCCGCCGCTCGAGTCCGACCGGGCCGCGCTGCCGCTCGCCGCCGGCCCCACGCACCTGCGGCTGGACGCCGTGCGGGCGGCCGGGGGCTGGAGCCCCCACCACCGCACGCCCGGCGCCGAGCTCGCCGTCCGCCTGCACCGTCTCGGACGCCGCACCCTGCCCCTCGACTCGACCACGCACGTCACCGCTGCCGTCGACGCCCCCGCGTGGGTGCGTCACCGCGCCCGGCTCGTCGCCGGGACCCTGCAGACCTGGCTCGCGCACGCCCGCCACCCGGCGCGGCTGGTGCGCGACCTCGGCCTGCGGGGCGCCGTCGCGTTCCACCTCACCGCCGGCCAGGTGCTGGTGCCACTGCTCAACCCGCTGCTCTGGGCGCTCGTGACGCTCCTCGTCGTGACCCGCGACCCGCTCGTCGACGGCGTGCTCGGCGCGCCGGTCGTCTACGCCGGCGGCGCGCTGGTCGTGCTGGCGCAGGTGGCGCTGGTGCTGGTCGGGGTGGTCGGCTGCCTGCAGCGCGGGCAGTTCCACCTGGCCCGCGCGGCCCTGCTGGCCCCGTGGGCGTGGGGCCTGACCAGCCTGGCCGCCTGGCGTGGCGCGCTGTCGCTGCTGCGACGCCCGGGGCGGGGCGGGGCCGAGGCGTGAGCACCGCACACGACACCGCCGCCACGGTGCAGTCCACGGGTCGGCCGACGCACGACGTCCCGCGGCGTCGGGGCGAGAGCCTGGCCGTGCTCGCCGGCTTCACCGTCGTCTACGCCGCCGTCGGTCACTGGCTGGTCAGCGAGCAGCAGGTCGTCGGGTTCGAGACGCTCGACCGGTGGTTCCGCGCGCTCACCGTGTGGCACGACGGGCCGGCGGCGCTCGCCTCGGTGGGCGTCGACTACCCGCCGCTGTCGGTGCTCGCCCTCACCCCGCTCACGCTGGTCGCGGGGCCGGCGGCCTCGCTGGCGCTCGTGCCGCTGGGGTCGGCCGTCTTCGCCGGCGCCACCATGGCGGCCCTGAACACGCTGCTGCGGCGGGCGCTGCTCGGCCTCCCGGCGCGGGCGGCCGTGCTCGTCGCGCTCGGGCTGAACCCGCTCGTCGTCCTCCACGCCGCCACCGGAGGACGGCCGTTCGTGTGGCTCGCGCTCGCCGTCACCGCCCTCGGCTGCGTCGTCGCCTGGTACGTCACCGCCGACGTGCGGTTCGTGGTGCTCGCCGGGCTCGCCTTCGGCGTGGCCGCGCTGGCCGGCTACGGCAGCCTGCTGTGGCTGGCCGTCGCCACCGTGATGCTCGCCGCCGTGCTCGCCCGGCTCGGCGCCTCCGCCCGCGAGGTCGAGGGCACGCTCGTGGGCCTCGCCTCGCCGGCCGCCTACGCCGTCGCCCTCTGGACGGCGCTCAACCTCGTCGTGCTGCTGCGCCCGTTCGCGTGGGTCGGCGACGGGCACGACCTCGGTGGCACGGCCGGCGCCCCGGTCGCGCCCGCCTCCCGCTCGCTGCACGACCTCGCCCTCGACACCGGCTCGCTGCTGCTGCACGGCGCCCCGCTGGCGCTCGTCGTCCTGCCGGCGCTGGTCTACGTCGGCGTCGCCCGCCGCAACCCGCTCGCGCTGTGGCTCGGGGTGCTGCTGCTGGTCGTCGGCCTGGCCCCCGCGGCCGGGGCGGCGCTGCGCCTGGGGCCGTCGCCGTTCGCGATGCAGGCGGCGCTGCCGGTGCTGCTGGTGGCCGTGGTCGGTGCGGCGTGGCTCGCCCGCTCGGCCGGTGACGCCCGGCACCGGGTGGCCGCGCTGCTCGTCGTCGGGCTGCTGGCCAGCGTGCCGTGGACCTTCCGCGCCCTGCCCGACTACCCCTACCAGGGGCTCGAGCGGCCCTTCCACGACGCCCTCACCACCGGCGAGAGCCAGGAGGGCGCCCTCACCGTCGACGGCGCCGTGGTGGGCTACGTCGACGAGCGCGACATGGCCGACGCCGTCCTCGACCGCGTGACCGACGGCGACGTCGTGCTCACCGACCCGGGGCAGACCTTCGCCGTGGTGCTGCTCACCGGCCGGCCCGCGCTGTTCGCCGACGCCGCGCGGGCGGGCGACGACGACCCGCCGGCCGACTACCTGCTGCTCTCGCGCGACACCGCCCGCGACCGGCTCGCCGCCCGTCTGCCCGACGCCGCGTCCGGCCTCGACCCGCGGCTGCCCGTCGTCCACGCCAACGACCGCTACGTGCTGCTCGAGCTGCCCGACGGGACGACGCCGTGACCGCCGCCCCCGACCCCCGCCTGCCGGTGGTGCTGCCGCCCGCCCGGCTGCGCGCAGCGCCCCCACCGGGGGCCGAGGATCAATATGCTCGTCCCCACGCCCCGCCCGCCGTCCCACCCGCCGCACCCCACGAGAGCGCGATGACAGACCGGACAGACCAGCCCCACCCGGAGTCCGACACCGACGCCGACGACGGTCCGCCGTCGCTCGAGGGCGTGGCCGACTTCAACGTCGTCGTGGCCGACGAGGCGGCCCGGGCCGCCCGCGAGCGCGCCCGCCTGGCCGCCGAGGCCGCCGAGGCCGCGCAGGCCGCCGCCGAACAGGCGGCCGCCGAGTCGCGGCGCCACCACGACCGCGTCGAGGACGCCGTGAGCCCGGCCGCCGCCTCGCTGCACGACGTCGCCGAGGTCTCCAAGCAGGTCATCGCGGCGATGCGGGCCATCAACCTGGCCCACCACGCCCACATCGAGTCGCTCGAGCTCGAGGCGGCCCGCCGCTGCGAGCTGGCCACCGCGCAGGCCGAGCTCGACGCCGAGCTGATCCGGCTGCACGCGCGACGCGAGGCGCACGCCGTCATCGCCGCGGCGCGGCTGCGGGCCGGCGAGATCGACGCCGACAGCGGCGAGCCCGACCAGCTGGGCGAGATCGGCGAGACGTTCTCCCGCTTCGCCGAGACCATCGAGATCGCCATGGCGCCCGGCCCCGAGGTGCCCGACCCGCGTCGGCGCGGCTGAGGGTGGTCGCGGCGGCACGTCCCGCGCTCGCGGCGCTGGCCCTGCTCGCCCTCGCGGGGTGCGCCGCGCCCGACGGCCCGACGACGGCCGCCCCGCCGACGCGTGAGGCCGTCGTCCTCGCCCCGGCCGACCTGTCGGGCACGGCGAGCGACCTCGGGCTCGAGGCGCACGAGGCGCCGCAGGACGACGTCGGCCTCGCGCGGCTGTGCGCCGGGGAGGCCGACGTCGTGGTGGCCGGCCGCACCGCGACCGCGGCCGAGCGGGAGCGGTGCGCGTCCGTCGGCCTCGACGTCGTCGAGCTGCAGGTCGCGGCCGGCGCCGACGTGCTCGCCGTCGGACCGCTGACCGACACCCCCGACTGCCTCGGCCTCGCGCAGGCCCGCGCCGTCCTCGCCGGCGACGCGACCCGCTGGAGCCAGCTCGACGCCGGCCTCGCCGACGCACCGCTCGCGACGACCGGCACGCGGACGGCGCTCACCGGTCCCGCCGACGACGTCGCGGCCGCCCGGCGGCTGCCCGCCCTCGAGACCGAGCTGGGCGACCTCGAGGCGCAGGTGCGCGCGGGCTGGGATGCGTGGGCCGCCGCCGACCGGACGACGCGGCCCGCCGTCCGCGAGCAGGTCGACGCGCTGCGCACCCGCCGCAACCAGGTCGAGGCCGACCTGGCCGACGCCGGCGCCGCGCGCGACCGGCTGGCGCCGACGCTGGGTCGCCTCGGCGTGCTCGGCCCGGCCGACCTCGACCCGCCGACCAGCCGGCCCCCGGACGGCGTCCGGCTGCTGGCCGTCGACGGCGGCGCGGGGTGCGTCGCCCCCGACGAGGCGAGCGTGACCGACGGTCGCTACCCGCTGACCCGTCCCGTGCTGCTCGTCACGACCACGCGGGCGCTCGGGCGCCCGGCCGTGCGGGGGCGGCTGCTCGACGCCGTGCGGCGCGTGCCGTCGGCGGCCGCCGCGCACGACCTGCTGCCGGCCCCGGCCGACCGCCTCGCCGCCGCCCTCGACGTGCTCGACGCCGCCACGCCCGCCGAGCCACCCCCGGTCGAGCGCCCCGTGTGGTGACGGCGTCCCAGAGGTCCTAGAGGTCCTAGAGGTCCTGGAGGTCCTGGAGGTCCTGGAGGTCCTGGAGGTCCTGGCGGTCGGCGGCGTCCAGGGCGCGCTCGACGAAGCCGACGACGGGCACGGCGCCGGAGCGGACGTCGGCGACCGGCGTCCAGGCGACGGCGTCGGTGGTGCCGTCGGGCTCGACGACGAGGTCGGCGTCGGGCGCCACGGCGGCGGCGAAGACCAGGCCCACCGTCTGCACCTCCTCGTCGCGGCCGTGGGGGGCGGTGCCGTGCACCGTCTCGGTGCCCACGGTCAGCAGCCCGCCCACCTCGCACGGCGCACCGGTCTCCTCGGCCACCTCGCGGGCGAGCGCGGCCTCGGGCGCCTCGCCGAACTCGACGCCGCCGCCGGGCAGCGACCAGCGGCCGGTGTGGAAGCCGCGCGGCGAGATGCGGGTCAGCAGCACCTCGGGCCCCTCGCTCCCGTCGCGGCGGGCGAGGGCGTAGGCGGCGACGCGCTGCAGCCGGAAGGGCCGGTAGACGTCGAGCGCCTCCTTGACCAGCGAGACCGTCGGCACGGTGCCGTCGAGCACCTCGGCGATCGGCCGCCAGGCGGCCTCGACGGTCGAGCCGTCGACCTCGACCACCCGCGGCTCGGGCGCGTCGACCGGCACCCAGCCGTCGTAGACGATGCGCAGCGAGTGGGCGTCGACGCGGCGGCCGCGCCGCCACGTGTCGGGCAGGTGCAGCGAGAAGGTGCGCGCGGTCGGCCCGATCGAGACGTCGAGCCCGGTCTCCTCGTGCACCTCGCGGACGACGGCGTCGCGCGGGTCCTCGCCGTGGTCGAGCCCGCCGCCGGGCAGCGTCCACAGCTCGTGGCGGGCGATGCGGGGCGCCAGGCGGCTCAGCAGGATGTGGCCGTCACGCACGATCACCGCGTAGGCGGCGACGCGCTGCACCCGGCTCGGCATGGCCTCCACCCTAGAGAGCGGCATTCGCCAGGCCGGGACCCCAGGTCGGGTCGATCGCCGACCGCGGCATCCGGTCGAGCTCGAACGAGGCCGCCCGCTCGACCGCGTCGCCGCCGAGGTGCGCCGGGTGCCACGGCGCCCACTCCCCCGGCCGCGGCTGGTGCTCGGGCAGGCGCTGCAGCTGCTCCAGGCCGGCGTGCAGCCGGGCGCCGAGCGCCCGCGTGGCGGTGGCGAGGTCGGCGTCCGGCGCCACGGTCATCGGCTCGCCGATGCGGACGTCGACGGTGCGGCCCCGGGTCAGCACCGGCTTCGGGAACGGCGCGTCGAGGGCGCGCTTCTGCGGCCACAGCCGCTGCCCGCCCCACACCGTCACCGGCACCAGCGGCGCGCCGGTCTCGCGGGCCAGCGCGACGGCGCCCGGCATCAGCGCCCGCACCACATACGCCGCCGAGATGCCGGCCTCGGGGAAGACGCAGACCACCTCGCCCGCGCCCAGCAGGCGCCGGGCCGTGAGGTACGCCGCCGCCGGCGTCTCGCGGTCGACCGGCACGTGCCGCATCGCGTCGAGGGCCGGCCCGGCCGGGGAGTCCCAGATGTCGGCGCGGCACATGAACCGCACCAGCCGGCGCCGGCCGAGCAGCGCGCGGCCGACGAAGACGAAGTCGGGGAACGAGACGTGGTTGCTGGCCAGCACCACCGGCCCGGACGACGGCAGCCGCTCCGCACCCGACGAGCGCACCGTCAGGTCGAGCGCGCGCAGGGCGACCCGACCCGCGGCGATCGCCGCGCGGTAGGTCAGGTCGGCGCCCACACCCGGTGTTCGGAGCCGGTCAGGCGAACGGCGGCCGGGCGTCGCGCGCGACCGAACGGCGTCCGGCGAAGCGCCACACGCGGGCGGCGCGGTCGCGGTCGTCGTCGGTGACCAGGTTGCCCATCCAGCGCAGCGCGAGGGTCATCAACAGGTCGGAGCGCATGCCGATCGGGCCGAGCCGCGGCAGCACCCACGGCGTGAGCACCAGGCCGGCCAGGCGGCGCGCGATCGAGAACGACTCGCCGTAGTGCTGCGCGAGCAGCGCCGGCCAGGCGTCGGTGAGGTCGGCGGTGCCGTCGCCGAGCAGGTCGGCGAGCAGCCGGCCGCCCTCGAGCCCGTAGTCGATGCCCTCGCCGTTGAGCGGGTTCACGCACGCGGCGGCGTCGCCGACCAGCGCCCAGTTGCGGCCGGCGACGTGGCTGACCGCACCGCCCATCGGCAGCAGCGCGGACGTCGGCATCCGCAGCTCGCCGGTGAGGGCGAGGTCGTCGCGCACCGACGCGGCGTAGGTCGCCATCAGCGGCTTGATGGCGACGTCGGCGGGGCGCTTGGCGGTGGCCAGGGTGCCGGCGCCGAGGTTGACCGAGCCGTTGCCCAGTGGGAAGACCCAGCCGTAGCCCGTCACGATCTCGCCGCGCTCGTCGCGCAGCTCGAGGTGGCTGCTGATCCACGGGTCGTCGCTGCGGTCGGAGTCGACGTAGGTGCGCCCGGCCACCGCGTAGACGGTGTCGCGGTGCCACTCGCGGCCCAGCTTCTTGCCCAGCGGCGAGCGGACGCCGTCGGCCACCACGAGCCGGTTGCAGGCGATCTCCCGGGTGGTGCCGCCCTCGCCCTTGAAGACGACGGCGGCCACGCGGTCGCCGTCCATGCGGACGTCGACCGCGCGCTCGCCGTCGACCGCGGTCGCGCCGCTCTTGACCGCCGTGGTGCGCAGGTGGTCGTCGAGCTCGGTGCGGGCCACCGCACTGCCCCAGTCGGGCAGCGTGCCGCCGGGCCAGCGCAGGTGCAGCGTCTGGCCGAAGCCGTGGGCGCGCAGGCCGTGGTTGACGGTGTGGGCACGCAGCCAGTCGGCGAGGCCGAGGCGCTCGAGCTCGCCGATGGCGCGCGGGGTGAGGCCGTCGCCGCAGGTCTTGTCGCGGGGGAAGACCGCCGCGTCGACCAGGGTCGTCTGCAGGCCCGCACGCGCCGTCCACGCCGCCGTGGCCGAGCCCGCGGGCCCGGCGCCGACGACGAGGACGTCGGTGTCGGGTCCGGACTGGTTCACGTCCCCATTCTTCCAGGGGCTCCCCCACCCCCCGGTGTCGGTCGGGGGGTGGGCCCACGCGCTCAGCCCGCCGCGAACGCCTGGTGGCTGAGCAGGTGCACGTCGGCGTTGGTGCAGACGTCGGTGCGATGCCGCACGAAGAGCGCGTGCGTCTCGTCGGGCAGGTAGAGCCTGAAACCGTCGACCTCGGTCGCGCCGCACCCGCCCTCGTCGTAGGCGCCGGTGCTGGCCTCGCGCACCTCGCTGGAGGCGACGCCGTCCGGCGGCAGCACGATGCGCGTCACCGGGGTGCCGGGGTCGCGGTCGGCCGCGGCGCCCACCTGCTGGCCGTCGCCCTCACCGACGTACGACAGGCCGCCGTAGCCCTGCACGAAGCACGGGGCGCCGCTGGTGTTGAGCACCGCGAGGCTGCCGATGCGGCTGCCCGCGCCGGAGTCGAGGTGGGCGAAGGAGGCCCGCACGTCGGACGCCGTGCACTCCGGCACGACCGGCTCGACCGGCGCAGACGCCGTCGGGGACGGCGACGCCGGGGTGGCGGACGACGCGCTGGCGCTCGGCTCCGTCGGGGCCGCCGGGGCTGTGGACGGCGACGCGGACGTCGTCGGGGCCGGCTCGCCGCCGGCGGTCGCGGCGGGGTCGTCGTCCCCGCAGGCGCTGACGCCGAGCCCGATGCCGACGACGAGCACCCCGGCGGCCAGCACGCGGGAGGTGGTCGTGAACCGCATGACGGCCCCGCTCAGGCGTGCCGGTAGGGGCGCTGGTGCAGCAGGTGCACCGCGTCGCTGCGGCAGCCGGTGGTCGGGTGGGGCACGTACTGCGAGCGGGTCTCGTTGGGCACGTAGACCCGCAGCCCGTCGACCTTCTCGGGCCGGCACGTGCCGCGGGGGTAGTTCTGCGCGGTTCCCTCCGCGATCAGGCTCGTGGCCCGCTGGCCGGGCTGCAGCACCACGGTGCGGACGGCGCCGGGCCGCTCGCGCACGGCCGGCGCCCCGACCTGGGTGCCGTCGCCGCCGCCGACGTAGGAGACCCCGCCGTACCCGCCGGTGCGGCAGGCGTGGTCGGAGACGTTGGTCAGCCGGATGACGCCGTACTCGGTGCCCGCGGCCCCGCCGCGGGGACGGTAGCTCGCCCTCAGGTCGCCGTTGTCGCACTGCGGCACCCGGGCGTGCGTGGACGTCGTGCTCGCGGCGCTGGTGGCCACGGCCAGGGCGGGGGACGTCGTCCCCGCGACCACGACCGGCACACCGGCCACCGCGACGACGGCCGCCACGGCCACGCCACGGGCCAGGCCTCGGCCCAGGCCCCTGGTTCGGTTCGAGATGGTGCGCATGGCACTCCCTCCTTCTGTGCTCCGCGACCCCTCCCCACGAGGAGCCGACAGAAGGTGAGACAGACGCACCGCCCCCGGAGTTGCCGTGCGCACCTGAGAATCCGCTGACCCGTCAGACATGTCTGACGGGTCACGGTGAAAACGACGCTGACCCGTCGGACATGTCCGACGGGTCAGCGTGCGAGGTGACTCAGTTCTGGTAGGAGCCGAAGTCGAAGTCGTCGAGAGCGACGGCCTGCGACCCGGTGCCACTGAACTCGTAGTCGTAGCTGTCGTAGCCGGTGACCGAGTAGGCCGCGGCGCGGGCCTCCTCGGTGGGCTCGACCCGGATGTTGCGGTAGCGCTCCAGTCCGGTGCCCGCCGGGATCAGCTTGCCGATGATCACGTTCTCCTTCAGGCCACGCAGGCTGTCGGAGCGACCGTGGATCGCGGCGTCGGTGAGCACCCGGGTGGTCTCCTGGAACGAGGCGGCCGAGAGCCACGACTCGGTGGCCAGCGAGGCCTTCGTGATGCCCATGAGCACCGGACGACCCGAGGCCGGCTTGCCGCCCTCGGAGACGACGCGACGGTTCTCCTCCTCGAACAGCACGCGGTCGACCAGGTCGGACGGCAGCAGGTTGGTCTCACCCGACTCGATCACCGTGACCCGGCGCAGCATCTGCCGCACGATGATCTCGATGTGCTTGTCGTGGATCGCCACGCCCTGGCTGCGGTAGACCGCCTGGACCTCGTCGACGAGGTGCTCCTGCGCCTTGCGGACGCCGAGGATGCGCAGCACGTCCTGGGGCGACTCGGTGCCCACGATCAGCTTCTGGCCGACCTCGACGTGGTCGCCGTCGGCCACGAGCAGCCGCGAACGCTTCGAGACGGGGTACTCCTGCACCTCCGAGCCGTCGTCGGGGGTGACCAGCAGCTTGCGGGTCTTGTCGGTCTCGTCGATCTCGACGCGACCGGCGGCCTCCGAGATCGGCGCCAGGCCCTTCGGCACGCGGGCCTCGAACAGCTCGACGACGCGGGGCAGACCCTGCGTGATGTCGTCGGCCGCGGCCGAGCCACCGGTGTGGAAGGTACGCATGGTCAGCTGCGTGCCGGGCTCACCGATCGACTGGGCGGCGATGATGCCGACCGCCTCGCCGATGTCGACGAGCTTGCCGGTGGCCAGCGAGCGGCCGTAGCACTTGGCACAGGTGCCGGTGCGGGCGTCGCAGGTCAGCACGGAGCGGACCTTGACCGTCTCGACGCCGGCGGCGATCAGCTCGCCGATCTTGACGTCGCCGAGGTCGCCGCCCGCCTCGACCAGCACCTCGCCGGACTCGGGGTGGGTGACCTCGGTGGCCGCGGACCGGGCGTAGGCCGCGGTCTCGGCGTTCTCGTCCTTGCGGACGACGCCGTCCTCGCCGCGCACGCCGATCACCTTGGGCAGACCGCGCTCGGTGCCGCAGTCGTCCTCACGGATGATCACGTCCTGCGAGACGTCGACCAGACGACGGGTCAGGTAGCCCGAGTCGGCCGTGCGGAGCGCCGTGTCGGCCAGACCCTTGCGGGCACCGTGCGTGGCGATGAAGTACTCCAGGACGGTCAGGCCCTCGCGGAAGTTCGACTTGATCGGCCGCGGGATGATCTCGCCCTTGGGGTTGGCCACCAGGCCACGCATGGCCGCGACCTGCCGGATCTGGTTCATGTTTCCGGACGCGCCCGAGTCGACCATCATGTAGATCGGGTTGGTGCGGGAGAAGTTCTTCTCCATCGCCTCGCCGACCTGCTTGGACGCCTCGGTCCAGATCTCGATGAGCTCCTGACGGCGCTCGTCGTCGGTGACCAGGCCGCGCTCGAACTGCTTCTGCACCTTGGCGGCGTCGCTCTCGTACTTGGAGAGGATCTCGGCCTTGTCGTCGGGCGTGGTGACGTCGTCGATCGAGACGGTCACGCCCGAGTGGGTGGCCCAGTAGAAGCCGGTGTCCTTCAGGGCGTCGAGCGAGGCGGCGACCTCGACCTTGCTGTAGCGCTCGGCGAGGTCGTTGACGATCGCGCCGAGAGCCTTCTTGCCCACCTCGTAGTTCACGAAGGGGTAGTCGGCCGGCAGCGTGTCGTTGAACAGCGTGCGGCCCAGTGTGGTCTCGAGGATGACCGAGGTGGCCTCCTCCTCGGTGCTGACCTCGAGCGGCGGGACGACGTCGGTCAGCCGCACCTTGATCGGGGTCTGCACCGAGATCTCGCCGCGGTCGAGGGCCATGATCGCCTCGGCCTGCGAGGAGAACGCCCGACCCTCGCCCGGGGCGCCGTCGCGCACCGAGGTGAGGAAGAACAGGCCGATGATCATGTCCTGGCTGGGCATGGTGACCGGGCGGCCGTCGGACGGCTTGAGGATGTTGTTGGTCGAGAGCATCAGGATCCGCGCCTCGGCCTGGGCCTCGGCCGACAGCGGCAGGTGCACCGCCATCTGGTCACCGTCGAAGTCGGCGTTGAACGCGCCGCAGACGAGCGGGTGGATCTGGATGGCCTTGCCCTCGATCAGCTGCGGCTCGAAGGCCTGGATGCCGAGGCGGTGCAGCGTGGGTGCGCGGTTGAGCAGCACCGGGTGCTCGGTGATGACCTCCTCGAGCACGTCCCAGACCTCGGGGCGCACGGCCCGCTCGACCATGCGCTTGGCCGACTTGATGTTCTGGGCGTGGGAGAGGTCGACGAGCCGCTTCATCACGAACGGCTTGAACAGCTCGATCGCCATCGTCTTCGGCAGACCGCACTGGTGCAGCTTCAGCTGCGGGCCCGAGACGATCACCGAGCGACCCGAGTAGTCGACGCGCTTGCCGAGCAGGTTCTGGCGGAACCGGCCCTGCTTGCCCTTGAGCATGTCGGACAGCGACTTCAGCGGGCGGTTGCCCGGGCCGGTGACCGGCCGGCCGCGGCGGCCGTTGTCGAACAGCGAGTCGACGGCCTCCTGCAGCATCCGCTTCTCGTTGTTGACGATGATCTCGGGCGCGCCGAGGTCGAGCAGCCGCTTGAGGCGGTTGTTGCGGTTGATGACGCGGCGGTACAGGTCGTTGAGGTCGGACGTCGCGAAGCGGCCACCGTCGAGCTGGACCATCGGGCGCAGGTCGGGCGGGATGACCGGGACGGCGTCCAGCACCATGCCCTGCGGCTTGTTGCCGGTCTTGCGGAACGCGTCGACGACCTTGAGGCGCTTGAGGGCGCGGACCTTCTTCTGGCCCTTGCCGGTGGCGATGGTCTCGCGCAGCGACTCGACCTCGGCCTCGATGTCGAAGCCCTCGAGGCGCTTCTGGATCGCCGTGGCGCCCATGTGGCCCTCGAAGTACTTGCCGAACCAGTTCTTCATCTCGCGGTAGAGCAGCTCGTCGCCCATGAGGTCCTGGACCTTGAGGGTGCGGAAGGTGTCCCACACCTCCTGCAGGCGGTCGAGCTCGCGCTGCGCACGGTCGCGCAGCTGCTTCATCTCGCGCTCGGCACCGTCGCGCACCTTGCGGCGCTGGTCGGCCTTGGCGCCCTCGGCCTCGAGCGCGGCGAGGTCCTCCTCGAGCTTCTTGGTGCGGTCCTCCAGCGAGCCGTCACGACGGCGCTCGAGCATCTCCCGCTGCTGGCCGACCTTGGCCTCGAGCGAGGTCAGGTCGCGGTGGCGGGCGTCCTCGTCGACCGAGGTGATCATGTAGGCGGCGAAGTAGATGACCTTCTCGAGGTCCTTCGGCGCCAGGTCGAGCAGGTAGCCCAGGCGCGAGGGGACGCCCTTGAAGTACCAGATGTGGGTCACCGGAGCGGCGAGCTCGATGTGGCCCATGCGCTCGCGGCGCACCTTGGATCGGGTCACCTCGACGCCGCAGCGCTCGCAGATGATGCCCTTGAAGCGCACGCGCTTGTACTTGCCGCAGTAGCACTCCCAGTCCCGGGTGGGACCGAAGATCTTCTCGCAGAAGAGGCCGTCACGCTCGGGCTTGAGCGTGCGGTAGTTGATCGTCTCCGGCTTCTTGACCTCGCCGTGGCTCCACTGGCGGATGTCCTCCGCGGTGGCCAGGCCGATCTTGAGCTGGTCGAAGAAGTTCACGTCGAGCACGGTGGCTGCAACCCTTCGTAGTACTGAAGAAAGAAGTAAGTAGGGGGGCGGAGGCCGGCGCCCCGTCGCGGTCGAGCCGGACGGGGCGCCGGGTCTCACACCTCTTCGACCGAGCTGGGCTCGCGGCGGGACAGGTCGATGCCGAGCTCCTCGGCGGCGCGGAAGACGTCCTCCTCCGCGTCACGCAGCTCGATCTGCGAACCGTCCTGGCTGAGCACCTCGACGTTCAGGCACAGCGACTGCATCTCCTTGACGAGCACCTTGAACGACTCCGGGATGCCGGAGTCGGGGATGTTCTCGCCCTTGACGATCGCCTCGTAGACCTTCACGCGGCCCGGGACGTCGTCGGACTTGATCGTCAGCAGCTCCTGCAGGGCGTAGGCGGCGCCGTAGGCCTCCATCGCCCAGACCTCCATCTCGCCGAACCGCTGGCCGCCGAACTGGGCCTTACCGCCCAGGGGCTGCTGCGTGATCATCGAGTAGGGGCCGGTCGAGCGCGCGTGGATCTTGTCGTCGACGAGGTGGTGCAGCTTGAGGATGTACATGTAGCCGACGGCCACCGGGTCGGGGAACGGGTCGCCGGAGCGGCCGTCGAACAGCGAGGCCTTGCCGTCCTCCTTGACCATGCGGACGCCGTCGCGGTTGGGCCGCGTGGCACCCAGCAGGCCGGTCAGCTCGTCCTCGCGCGCACCGTCGAAGACCGGGGTCGCGACGTTGGTGTTCGGCTCGGCCTTGTCGGCGTGGATGTCGATGAGCCGCTGCTTCCAGTCGGCCTTCGAGGTGTCGTCGGCGAGGTCGAGGTCCCAGCCCTGCTTGGCCAGCCAGCCGAGGTGCAGCTCGAGGATCTGGCCGATGTTCATGCGGCGCGGGACGCCGAGCGGGTTGAGCACCACGTCGACCGGGGTGCCGTCCTCCATGAACGGCATGTCCTCGATCGGCAGGATCTTGGCGATGACGCCCTTGTTGCCGTGGCGTCCGGCGAGCTTGTCGCCGACCGAGATCTTGCGCTTCTGGGCGACGTAGACGCGCACCAGCTGGTTGACGCCCGGGGGCAGCTCGTCGCCGTCCTCGCGGTCGAAGACGCGGACGCCGATGACCGTGCCGGACTCACCGTGAGGCACCTTCATCGAGGTGTCGCGCACCTCGCGCGCCTTCTCGCCGAAGATCGCGCGCAGCAGCCGCTCCTCGGGGGTCAGCTCGGTCTCGCCCTTGGGCGTGACCTTGCCGACCAGGATGTCGCCGGTCGAGACCTCGGCGCCGATGCGGATGATGCCGCGCTCGTCGAGGTCGGCCAGCATCTCCTCGGAGACGTTGGGGATGTCGCGGGTGATCTCCTCGGGGCCCAGCTTGGTGTCGCGGGCGTCGACCTCGTGCTCCTCGATGTGGATCGAGGTGAGGATGTCCTCCTGCACCAGGCGCTGGCTGAGGATGATCGCGTCCTCGTAGTTGTGGCCCTGCCACGGCATGAAGGCGACGAGCAGGTTGGTGCCCAGCGCGATCTCGGCCTCGTCGGTGCAGGGGCCGTCGGCGATCGGCGAGCCGACCTCGACGCGGTCGCCCTCGGCCACCAGCGGGCGCTGGTTGATGCAGGTGCCCTGGTTGGAGCGACGGAACTTGGCCAGCTTGTAGGTGGTGTAGGTGCCGTCGTCGTTGGCGGTCTCGACCAGGTCGGCCGAGACCTCCTTGACCACGCCGGCGTGGTCGGCGACGACCACGTCACCGGCGTCGACGGCGGCGCGGTACTCCATGCCGGTGCCGACCAGGGGCGCGTCGCTCTTGATGAGCGGCACGGCCTGGCGCTGCATGTTGGCGCCCATGAGCGCGCGGTTGGCGTCGTCGTGCTCGAGGAACGGGATGAGCGCGGTGGCGACCGAGACCATCTGGCGCGGCGAGACGTCGACGTAGTCGACCTCCTCGGCCGGGACCTCGGAGACCTCGCCGTCGCGCTGGCGCACCAGCACCCGCTCGTCGGTGAAGCGACCCTGGTCGTCGACGGTGGCGTTGGCCTGCGCGATGACGTAGCGGTCCTCGTCGTCGGCGGTCAGGTAGTCGACCTGGTCGGTGATGACGCCCTTCTCGACCTTGCGGTAGGGGGTCTCGACGAAGCCGAACGGGTTGATGCGCCCGTAGGTCGCCAGCGAGCCGATCAGACCGATGTTCGGACCCTCGGGGGTCTCGATCGGGCACATGCGGCCGTAGTGGCTCGGGTGGACGTCGCGGACCTCCATGCCCGCGCGGTCACGCGAGAGACCACCGGGGCCGAGCGCGTTGAGCCGGCGCTTGTGCGTCAGGCCCGCGATCGGGTTGGTCTGGTCCATGAACTGCGAGAGCTGCGAGGTGCCGAAGAACTCCTTCAGCGCCGCGACGACGGGGCGGATGTTGATCAGCGACTGCGGCGTGATCGCCTCGACGTCCTGGGTCGTCATCCGCTCGCGGACGACGCGCTCCATGCGCGCGAGACCGGTGCGCAGCTGGTTCTGGATCAGCTCGCCCACGGTGCGCATGCGGCGGTTGCCGAAGTGGTCGATGTCGTCGGGGCCGACCTCGATGGTGCCGCCCGGCGCCTCGATGTCCTCGCGGCCGTCGTGCAGGCTCACGATGTAGCGGATCGCGTTGACCACGTCGGAGATGGTCAGCGTCTGCTGGTCGAAGGCCTCGGTGAGACCGAGCTTCTTGTTGATCTTGTAGCGGCCGACCTTCGCGAGGTCGTAGCGCTTGGGGTTGAAGTAGTAGTTCTTCAGCAGCGTCAGCGCGGCCTCGCGCGTGGGCGGCTCGCCCGGGCGCAGCTTGCGGTAGATGTCGAGCAGCGCGTCGTCGGGACCCTGGGTGTGGTCCTTCTCCTCGGTGAGCTGGATCGACTCGAACTGGCGCAGGTCGGCCATGACGGCCTCGTAGTCGTACTCCTCGCCGGTGTCCTCGGCGATGGCCTGCAGGGCCTTGAGCAGCACGGTGATGTTCTGCTTGCGCTTGCGGTCGAGGCGGACGCCGACCATGTCGCGCTTGTCGATCTCGAACTCGAGCCAGGCGCCGCGCGAGGGGATCAGGCGGGCGGTGTAGACGTCCTTGTCGGAGGTCTTGTCGGCCGAGCGCTCGAAGTAGACGCCGGGGCTGCGCACCAGCTGGGAGACCACGACACGCTCGGTGCCGTTGATCACGAAGGTGCCCTTGGGGGTCATCAGGGGGAAGTCGCCCATGAAGACCGTCTGGCCCTTGATCTCGCCGGTGTCGTTGTTGGTGAACTCGGCGGAGACGTAGAGCGGGGCGGAGTAGGTGAAGTCCTTCTCCTTGCACTCGTCGACCGAGTACTTGGGGTCGTAGAAGACCGGGTTCTCGAACGAGAGCGACATGGTCTCGGAGAAGTCCTCGATCGGCGAGATCTCCTCGAAGATCTCGGTCAGACCGGACTTGCGGGACACGTCGTCGCCGGCGGCGAGACGACGCTCGACCACGGCGTCCCACCGCTCGTTGCCGACCAGCCAGTCGAAGCTGTCGGTCTGCAGGGAGAGGAGCTGGGGAACCTCGAGTGGTTCGTCGATCTTCGCGAACGAGACGCGGTTGGCGGTGCGGGTGGAGCTGGAAGCAGAGGTGCTGCGCGCGGCCAAGAGGGATCCTTCGACGTCAGAGCCGGTGAAAGCGGCCCGTCCACCACGACATCGCCACCGGGTAGGCAGATGCGCATCTGAGGGCAGGCGCAAAGCGCTACATTACACGACTCGGAGGCGCACGCCAACCACAGCGTGCGTCGACTCGACGAGCGTGCACCGATGATGACCCCACCGTCGGCGCCGGGTCAAGCACCCACGCCCGCCCGGCGGGCGTTCTGTGGACGACGGCGCCCGGCAGCGCCCGGGCCGTGACGGGTCAGCCGCCGTCGCAGGCCGCGCCGACGCCCGGCGTGCGGGGCACCGCGATGATGCAGCCGACGCGCCAGCTGCCGTCGGTCTCGTCGGTCATCCGCAGGATGACCTGGTCCTCGGAGATGAAGCTGCGCTGGATGTTCGTGGTGGGCCGGTCGACGAACAGCAGCACGTCGACGATGCCGCGCCCGGTGCCCGAGATGCCCGAGGCGACCGGCTCGACCTGCACGATCGTCTGGGTGCGCGGGGCGTTCTCGCGGATAGCGGCGAACAGCTGGCGGTACTCCTCGGCGAACTCGGGCGTCATCACCGCCACCGCCGCCTGCTCGGCCTCGTCGAGGCGGCGGTAGTCGTAGGCCAGCACCGGCACGACGGCGCTCTCGGCGGCGCGGCGGGCGGCGTCGACCGCGACCGCGTCGGGCAGGCCGTCGGCGTCGGTGCCGCCGGCGTCGCCCGAGGGCTGGTCGTCGGAGCCCTGGCTCGTCGA
Source organism: Nocardioides marinquilinus (assembly GCF_039543705.1). Taxonomy (NCBI): domain Bacteria; kingdom Bacillati; phylum Actinomycetota; class Actinomycetes; order Propionibacteriales; family Nocardioidaceae; genus Nocardioides; species Nocardioides marinquilinus. Next base: position 32,607 of record NZ_BAABKG010000002.1, on the reverse strand, counting down.
CCCGGCGGCCGGCTCCTCCCCGCCGCGGGTCACCGCGACCACGCAGGCCACGACCAGGACGGCGGCGAGCAGCCCGAGCGCGACCACGAGCCACGGCCCGACGAACGCCGGGGCCGGCTCGTCGTCCTGCTCGGCGGCCGTGGCTGCAGGCTTGGCGGCAGGCGTGGCGGCGGGCTTCGTGACGGGCTGCTGGTCGGCGGGGTCGTCGCGCCGGACGGCCGGGGGCGCGGCGGGCGCGGCGGGCGCGGCGGCGGTCGGCGCGGCGGTCCGCGCGGCCGGTCGGTCGGCCGCGTCGGCGTCCTGCTCGTCGGCGGTGTCGTCGGTGTCGTCGGTGTCGTCGGGCTCGTCGTCCGCCTCGTCGCCGCCGCCCGCGAGGTCGGCGTCGTGCTCGGCGCGACGCTGCGGGTCGAGCAGCACCTCGGCGGCGCGGCTGCGCTGCCTGAACCGCCGGTCGGTGGGGTCGAGGTCGGCGATGGAGTCCTTCCAGGCCGCCCGGATCTCCTCCGGCGTGGCGTCGTGCTCGACGCCGAGGACGTCGTACCAGCTCGGGCTCACGAGCCGCTCCCCTCGCTCGGGCTGGCCGCGCCGCTCGGGCTGCCCGGCTCACTCGACGACTGGCCCGACGACCGGCCCGACGGCTGGCCCGACGGCTGGCCCGACGGCTGGCCGGACTGGCTCGGCCCGCCCGGCTGGTCGTCGGTCGGCGGGGCGGCGGGGTCCTCCTCGTCGTTCTCGGACGCGGGGGCGAAGTTGTCGACGAGCCACCGCTCCTCGACGCGCTGCAGCGAGACCCGGTAGCGGAACGGCTGCGCCTCGTAGACGACCCGGTCGTCGCCGGTGCCCTGCGGGTCGGGGTAGGACCCGGTGAAGGCGCCCGCGACCAGCACCGTCGCACTGTCGTCGCCCAACGACTCCAGGCCCGTGCCGTAGACCTCCACGACGCGGGCGTAGCCGGCGTCGGCGACGGCCTGCTCGGCCAGGGTCACCGACCGCTCGAACCCGACCCGGAACTGCGGGGTCATCAGGGAGCCGACGCGCTCGACGTAGTCGGGCATCCGGTTCTGGTCGTCGAGGTCGGCCGGGCCGTAGGTGTTGAAGCGCAGCACGAACTGCTGGGCCTGACCGGTGACGAGCGCGCGCGTGCGCGGGTCGTCGACGGTGACGCCGGCGCCACCGCCGTCCTCGCCGGCCGCCGGGCCGTCGGCCGAGACCTTCGAGAACAGGCCGTCGGTGCCGTGGGCGGCCAGCCGCACCCCGAGCAGCACCAGGCACGCGACCACCACGACACCGAGGACGGCGGCCAGCGCCGCCGACGTCGAGGTGCGCGAGCGCGTGGGGGTGCCTGTGCCTACCGACCCGTCATGGGTTCGAGGTACAGCCACTTCCACGACTCCCTTCCCAGTGAGGCCGGCGCCACCGTACCGGGCGTGGTCTCGGGCTCGTCGGTCTCGTCGGCCCAGGTGAGCTCGCCGGTCTCGGGGTCGTAGGCGGCCACGACCGGCGCCTGGTCGAGGCTGGTCGCCGGCCGGGGCGGCAGGTTCTGCGCGCCGCGGGCGTTGCTCTGGGTCGGCGGCTCGGTGCAGCGGGCGTCGACGTTCATGGGGCGGTTGCCGCCGTCCTGGGGCGGACGGCGGTCGGTGCCCTCGTAGCCCTGGTAGCAGGGCATCTTCGTGGAGATGATGGCGCCGAAGTGGGCGTCGTACAGGCCGGTGTCGGGCGACTTCGAGACCACGGTGAAGCCCCCCTCGACCACGTAGGGGTAGATGACGAAGACCTGCTGGATGCCGTTGAGGTTCTTCACCACCACGTTGCCGGTGGTGATGAGGTTGTTGATCAGCGAGCCCAGCTCGACGCGGTTGTCCTCGATCAGCCCGCGCAGCTGCCGGGCGCCGAAGGAGCCGTCGTCGAGCAGCTTGCGCAGGTCGGGGTCGGCGTCGGCCAGGCTCTCGCTGAACAGGGCCAGCTGCGAGGCGAACTGGCGCAGCGAGGTCTGCGAGGCCAGCTGGCCGCGGAGCACCACGTTGGCGTCCTCGATCAGCTTGGTGGTGGTCTCGAAGTTGGCGTCGGCGGTCTCGATGAAGGAGTTGCTGGTGTCGATGATCTGCTGCAGGTCCTCGCCGGTGCCGTCGAAGGCCTTGCCGAGCTCTTCGACGGTGGTGCGCAGCGCGTCCTGGTCGACCGAGCCGACCGTGGTGGCGAGGTCGGCCAGCAGTGTCTCGGTCTGGATCGGGGTGCGGGTGTTCTCGACCGGGATCTCCGAGCCCTCGCGCAGCGGCGGGCCGTCGTCGACCTGCGGCTGCAGCTCGACGTACTGCTCGCCGACCGCGGAGCGGTTGCCGACGAGCGCGATGGACTCGCGCGGGATGTCGTCCCACTCGTTGTCGATCTCGAGGACGACGTCGACGCCCTCGCGGGTCAGCTCGAGCCGGTCGACGGTGCCGATGCCGACGCCACGGTAGGTGACCTCGGCGCCGGCGAAGATGCCGCCGGCCTCGGCGAAGTGCGCGGTGACGGCGTAGGAGTCGTCGCGCACCAGCCGGTCGAGGCGGGCGTAGCGGGCGCCGACGTAGGCGACGCCGAGGATGGTGATGATCGCGAAGACCAGCAGCTGGACCTTGGTGCGACGGGTGATCATCGCGTCACCATCCCGGGCACGAGCAGGCTGACGAGGGCGGGGTCGTAGGCGGCCATCAGCTCGCCCATGGTCGGTCCGCGGCCGGACCGGGTGGTGGCGGGTGCGCCGCGGTTGAGCAGCCCGTCGCCGTCGCCCAGGCCGGGCAGGCCCGGCAGGTCGGGCAGCGGCAGGTCGGGCACGCCGGGGATCTCGGGCAGCGGCAGGTCGGGGCCCCCGTTGCCGTTGCCGTTGCCGTTGCCGTTGCCGTTGCCGTTCCCGTTCTCGCCGCACAGCGCGTTGCCGAGGCCGAGCGGGAGATCGATGCTCTCGCAGACGGCGTCGATGAGGCCCTGCGGCAGGTCCTGGCAGTTCTCGAGAGAGGGGTCGTCGGTGCACTCGCCGAGGGCGTCCTGCACCTCCTGGCACAGGTTCGGCAGGTCGATGATCTCCTCGATCGGGAGGTCGTCGGGGATCTCCTCCAGCGGCGTGCACGGCACGCCGGGCAGCGGCGGCAGGTCGTCGAGGTCGCTGAAGTCGAGCTCGAGCTCGACGGAGAGGTTGGTGTAGTCGCCCATGTGCAGGTTGCGCGCGACCTGCGGGTCGCGGCCGACCACCTCGTCGACGAAGGGGTAGGTCAGGATCACGCTGACGGAGTTCACGAGGTCGTCGCCGGAGTTGGCCAGCTGGTTCAGCGTCGGCTGCAGCTGCTCGAGGGTCTCGATGGTGTCGGCCTTCGAGCGCCGGATGACGCGCACGCCGACGTCGCCGAGCCGGTCGAGGGCGCCGAGCATCCGCACCAGGTCGTCGCGCTGGCGGTCGATCGAGAGCAGCGCGCTGGGCACCTCGTCGAGCGCCTTGTTGATGATCGGCTGCTGGCGGCGCACCTGCCGCGAGAGCGCGGTCAGCGACTCGATCGCGTCGAGGATGTCCTCCTTGTTCTGGTCGAGCTGGCCGACCAGGCTCGCGACCTGGGTGAGCACCGACTTGGCGGCGTCCTCGCGGCCCTCGAGGGCGGCGTTCAGCTCGGTGGCGATGGTCTTGACCTTCTGCAGGCCGCCGCCGTTGAGCAGCAGGCTGAGCGCGTTGAGCACCTCCTCGACCTCGCGGTTCGAGCCGGAGCGCTCGAGCGGGATGACGGCGTCGTCCTTCAACCGGCCGGTGGCCCCGGCGGCGGGCGCCTCGAGCGAGACGAACTTCTCGCCGAGCAGGCTGGTCTGGCGGATCTCGGCGATGGCGTTGGCGGGCAGCTCGGTGTCGCCGCGCAGCTCGATCTCGACCAGCGCGGTGTAGTCGTCGACCTCGATGCTGGTGACCTTGCCGACGCTGACGTCGTTGACCTTCACGCTCGACTGGGGCACCAGGTCGAGCACGTTCTCGAACTCGACGGTGACCGAGATCGGGTCGTCGCCGACGTCGGTGCCGCCGGGCAGCGGCAGCTCGTAGACGTCGAAGTCGCAGCCGCTGACGAGCAGGCAGCCGAGCAGCACCGCCACGAGGGCGCGCACCCGAGTGATCGGGCGAGTGCGGGGCCGGCCGCGGGTCATCGGTCGGCCTCCTCGGCGCCGGTCGGCGGGCGGGCCGCGGTGGGCGTCGGGGTGCCCAGCAGGCCGCCGAGGCTCGGGTCGGTCTCGACGTGCGAGCTCGACCCGGTGCCCGGGCCGAAGGTGGCCGCGCGCGGCAGCGGCAGCCCCTCGATGAGGTCGCACAGCCTGCCGTCGGAGTCGTTGGCGCTGACCAGCGCGCACAGCACGGCGGTGGGGTTGGTGCCGATCTCGCGGATCAGGTTGCCGAAGTTGGCGTTGGTGTCGAGGGTGCCGGTGTCGGGGTTGTAGGTCAGCTGCAGGTTGTTCAGCGCCAGCGGCGCGATGCGCAGCGTCTCGTCGAGCGCCGCGCGCTGCTTGACCAGCACCTTGGCCACCCGGTTCAGCCCCTTGATGTTCTTGCCGAGGATCTCGCGGTTGTCGCGCACGAACCCGCCGACCTCGTCGAGGGCGACGGCGAGGTTGCGCAGCGCCGCCACGAGCTCCTGCCGCTCGTCGGCCAGCAGCTGGGAGACCCGGCCGAGGGAGTCGTTGAACCCGCGCACCGTGGAGTCGTTCTCGGCGAGGGTGGTGATGAAGCGCTGCAGCTCGGCGGTCGAGCCGAACAGCTCCTCCTTGTTGTCGTCGAGGGTCTGGCTCAGGTCGCCGAACTTGTCGACGGCGATGTTGAAGTTCTCGCCCTGGCCGTCGAAGTTGGCCGCGGTGGTCCGCAGCAGGTCGGTCAGCGCGCCGGTGCTGTTGGCGCCCTGCGGGCCGAGCGCGACGGTCAGCCGGTCGAGGTTGGCGTAGATCTCGTCGAGCTCGAGCGGCACCTGGTTGTCGTTGGCCCCCAGGCGGGCGCCGTCGGCCAGCACCTTGTCGCCCCGGGTGTAGGCCGGCGTCAGCTGCACGTAGCGGTCGCCGACGATGGCCGGCGCCACGATGGCGGCACGCGCGTCGGCCGGGATCTTGATCTCGGGGTCGTAGCTCATCTCGACCCGCACGAGCACGCCCTCGGGCGTGATGGTGTCGATCTGCCCGACCGGGACGCCGAGCACCCGCACGTCGCTGCCCTCGTAGAGCGAGACGGTGCGCGGGAAGTAGGCGGTGGCGGTCTTGTCCTGCGCACGGTCGGTGAACATCACGACCGCGCCCGCGACCACCAGCATCACCAGGACCAGCGGCACCGCGGCCCGTTGCATCAGGCTCATCGGCCCGTCCCCCGTCCGAGGATCTGCGGCACCGGCGGCAAGTTCTGGATGTAGGTGTCGAACCAGGGGCCGTTGCCGAGGGTGTTGGCGAAGACGCGGTAGAACGGCGCCATCAGCCGCAGGCTGTTGTCGAGGTTGTCCTCGTTCTTGTTCAGCACCTGCAGCACCCGGTCGAGCTGCTCGAGCGCCGGCTTGAGGTCGTCGCGGCTCTGGCGCACCAGGGTGGTCAGCTCGGTGGAGAGCTCGCTGGTGGCGTCGAGCAGGGCACTGATCTGCGCACGACGGTCGAGCAGCGCCTCGAACAGGACGTCGGCGTCGCGCATCAGCTTCACGATGTCCTCGTCGCGGGCGTCGAGCACCGTCGAGACCCGCTTGAGGTTCACCAGCAGCGAGTTGATCTGGTCGTCGCGGGCCGCGAGGTTGGTCGAGAGCCGCGCCAGGCCGTCGAGCGCGCCGCGGAACTCCTCGGGCGTGTTGCGGGTCAGGTCGGCCAGCACCGAGAGCGACTGCGCGAGCTGGTCGGTGTCGATGCCCTCCTCGGTCTGGCCGTTGCCGATCGTCTCGGCGAGGCCCTCGAAGGCGTCGACGACGTTGTAGGGCTCGGTGGTGCGCTCGACGGGGATGGTCTCGCCCTCCTCCAGCTGGCCGCGGCCGGCCGGCTGCAGCTCGAGGTACATCGAGCCCAGCACCGTCTTGACCTTGATCGCGGCCCCGGTCTGCGGGCCGAAGTCGGCGTCGTCCTCGATGCGGAAGGTCACCTGCACCCGGTCCTCGTCGAGGGCGACCTCCTCGACCTTGCCGACGCGGACGCCGGCGATGCGCACCTCGTCGCCGGCCTCGAGGCCCGCGCTCTCCTCGAACTGGGCGTAGTAGGTGTCTCCCCCGCCGATCAGCGGCAGGTCCTGGGCGCGGAAGGCGGCCAGCAGCAGCATCGCCAGCACGACGATGCTGATCGCGCCGATGATCACGGGGTTGCGCTCGCGGAAGGGTTTCATCGCTGCCCCCGCGCCGTTGTTCGCCGAAGGAGCGCAGCGGGAGGAGCGGAGAACCGCGTGGGGTGAGGCCTCATCCGAGATCACACCTCTCGCCCTGGTCGAGCGGGACCTTCACCGGCAGCGTCAGCCCGGGCAGGCGGACCGTGCCCTTGAAGTCGCAGAGGTAGAAGTTGAACCAGGAGCCGTAGATCGCGGTGCGGCCGACCTTCTCCAGCTTGATCGGCAGCACCTGCAGCGCCCGGTCGAGCTCGCCCTTGCCGCGGTCGAGGTTCGCGGTGAGGCGGCGCAGCTGCTTGATGTCCTCGACGAACGGGGGCCGGATGTCGCCGACGAGGTCGGCGGTCTCGACCGAGAGCTGGGTGATCTGGTCGAAGGACGACAGGATCGCCTGCCGGTCGTTCTTCAGCCCGGCCACGAGCTGGCGGAAGTTCACGATGAGCGCCGAGAGCTGCTGGTCGCGGTCGGCGATGTTGTCGAGGACGGCGTCGAGGTTGGTCAGCAGGTCGCCGATGACGGCGTCGCGGTCGGCGAGGGTGTCGGTGAGGGACGCCGTGCTGCGCAGCAGCCCCTCGAGCGTGCCGCCCTCGCCCTGGAAGACCTGGATGACCTCGAAGGAGAGCTGGTTGACGTCGTCGGGCGAGAGCGCCTCGAACAGCGGCTTGAAGCCGTTGAACAGCCGGGTGAGGTCGAGCGCCTCCTCGGTGCGGTCGGCCGGGATGGTGTCCCCCTCGTCGAGCACCGTCACGTCGCCCTCGGTGACCCCCTGGCTGAGCGCGATGTAGCGCTGCCCGACCAGGTTGCGGTAGCGGATCTTGGCCTCCGTGGCGGTGGTGAGCTCGTTGCCCTCCTCGACGGTGAAGGTCACCTCGGCCTGCGTGCGGTCCTTGATCCGGATGTCCTTCACGCTGCCGACCTTCACGCCGGCGATGCGCACGTCGTCGCCCTTGATGACGCCGGTGACGTCCTCGAAGACCGCGGTGTACTCGCGCTCGTCGGAGAAGCTGATGTTGCCGATGACCACCACCAGCAGGCCGGTGGCCACCACGGTGACGACCATGAACACGCCCAGCTTGACCAGGGCGACGAGCGTCTTGGTGTCGAGCAGTCTCATCGCAGGCTCACCTCCGCGCCGCGCGCCATGGGCGCCAGCAGCAGCGGGCCGAGGTCGCTGACGTCGTCCGGCGCCACGCCCATGCCGGGGGCGAGCAGCTGCTTGTACAGGTCGCGCTCGGCGGGGCTGCCGGCGTAGCTCGACCCGTCTCGGATCATCCAGCCGGTCGCCACGCGCTGGGTGCCCTTGCCGGTGGGGCGGTCGACGCCGTCGTTGAAGTCGGGCACCCGCTTGACCGGGTTGTCCTGGCTCCACGGCGGGTTCGGCAGGTTCAGGCACGTGGCGGGACTGGTCTCGGCGACCCGCGGCTGGTCGTCGACGTCGTAGGGGCGCGGCTGGCGAGGCAGCGTCTCGAGCACGATGTGCAGCGTGTAGTTGCGGAACGCCTCGGCCTGGTACTTGCCGGCGGTCACGATGCCGCCCGTCAGGCACGGGAACTCGGTCGCGTAGCGGGAGATGACGCGCAGCTGGGCCACGTTGAGCTCGCCGAGCCGCACGATGTTGTCCTCGTTGTCGGCCAGGAAGGTGCGGGTGGTGTTCGCCAGCGAGGTGACGTCGCGCAGCAGGGTGCGCAGGTTCTTCTCCTTCTCCTCCAGCGTGCCGGTCGTGGTGACGGTGTTGTCGAGGATGGTCGCGACCTCGGGGAGGATCTCGGCGTAGACGTCGGAGACCTGGCCGGTCAGCCGGAGGTCCTCGATCAGCTCGGGGATGCGCGGGTTGAGCCGCTTGAGGTAGGCGTCGAGCGTCTCGAGGTTCTCGCCGATCGCCTCGCCCCGGCCCTCGAGCGCGGTGGCCAGGGCGGTGAGGGTCTTGTTGATGTCGGCCGGCCGCACGGCGACGAGCAGCGGGTAGAGGTCCTCCAGCACCGCCTCGACCTCGGTGGGCACCTGCGTCTTCTTGATGACGTCGCCCGCCGCCAGCGTGCCCTTCGGGTCCTTCGGCACCACGAGCGAGACGTACTTCTCGCCGAACAGCGTCTTGGGGACGATCGAGCCGGTGACGTTCTCGGGGATCTGGTCGATCTGGTCGGGGTAGATGCCGAGCGTGACCTCGGCGCCGCTCGCGTCGGCGTCGTAGTCGAGCACCTCGCCCACCAGCACGCCGCGGATCTTGATGTCGGCGCGCATCGGCAGCTGCAGGCCGATGGTGCTGGTCTGCAGCGTCACCTCCTCGTAGTCGGCGAACTTCTTGGTGAACACCGCGTAGACGAGGTAGACCGAGGTGACCAGCAGGGCCAGGAAGATCACGCCGAGCACGCGGGCGTGGAGCAGCACGCCCTTCATCCGGCCAACCTGACCGTCGTGGTCGTGCCCCAGATCGCCATCGAGAGGAACAGGTCGATGACGTTGACGGCGACGATGCTCGAGCGCACGGCGCGGCCCACCGCCACGCCCACGCCGGCCGGCCCGCCGGAGGCGTTGTAGCCGTAGTAGCAGTGGATGAGGATCACCACGACGGCGAAGACCAGCACCTTGCCGAAGGACCACAGCACGTCGCCGGGTGGCAGGAACTGGTTGAAGTAGTGGTCGTAGTTGCCGGTGCTCTGCCCGTAGAACTGCGTGACGACGAGGCGGCTCGCGACGTAGGACGACAGCAGGCCCACGACGTACAGCGGGATGATGGCGATCAGGCCGCCGACGATGCGGGTGGTCACCAGGAACTGCATCGAGGGGATGGCCATCACCTCGAGGGCGTCGACCTCCTCGGAGATGCGCATGGCGCCCAGCTGGGCGGTGAACCCGCACCCGACGGTGGCCGCGAGCGCGATGCCGCTCACGAGCGGGGCGATCTCGCGGGTGTTGAAGTAGGCCGAGACGAAGCCGGAGTAGGCCGCCGTCCCGAGCTGGTCGAGGGCCGCGTAGCCCGAGAGCCCCACCTGGGCCCCGGTGAAGAAGGTCATGCCGATGATGACGCCGACCGTGCCGCCGATGACCGCGAGCGCGCCCGAGCCGAGGGTGACCTCGGCCAGGATGCGCGCGATCTCCTTGGGGTAGCGGGTCACCGAGCGCGGGGTCGCCGCGAGCGCGCGGAGGTAGAACCGCAGCTGTCCGCCGAGGTCGTCGAGCGAGCTCAGGGGCTTCTCGTAGACCTGCTTCAGGTTCGCCATGTCGTCGCCGCCCTCATCCGGTCTTCGGGGGGACGATCTGCAGGTAGATCGTGCTCAGGACGAAGTTGACGACGAACAGCAGCAGGAAGGTGATGACGACCGACTCGTTGACCGCGTCGCCCACGCCCTTGGGGCCGCCGTCGGCGTTCATGCCCTTGTAGGAGGCCACGACGGCGGCGATCAGCCCGAAGATGGCGGCCTTGATCAGGCCGATGTAGAGGTCGGGCAGCTGCGCGAGCGCGGTGAAGCTGGCGATGTAGGCGCCCGGTGTGCCGTCCTGCAGGATCACGTTGAAGACGTAGCCGCCCGAGACGCCGACCACGCTCACCAGGCCGTTGAGGAAGACCGCGACGAGCATGCAGGCCAGCACGCGCGGCACCACCAGCCGCTGGATCGGGTCGATGCCCAGCACCATCATCGCGTCGAGCTCTTCGCGGATCTTGCGGGCGCCGAGGTCGGCGGCGATGGCCGAGCCGCCCGCGCCCGCGATCAGCAGCGCGGTGCCGATCGGCGCGGCCTGCTGGATGACGGCCAGCACCGACGCCGAGCCGGTGAACGACTGCGCACCGAACTGCTTGATGAGGCCGCCGACCTGCAGCGCGATGACGGCGCCGAACGGGATGGCGACCAGCGCGGTCGGGATGATCGTCACCGAGGCGATGAACCACGCCTGCTGGATGAACTCGCGCAGCTGGAAGGGACGCCGGAACAGGCCGCGGGCGACGTCGAGGGCGAAGGCGAACAGCTTGCCCGTGCTGCCGAGCGGCGCGAGCACGCGTGAGGACGTGAGGGTGGACATGGGCGGCGTCAGGTCCCGGGGGTCAGGCCGGCGTTGGCGGACTGGAAGGACCCCTCGGGCGGGGTGACGCCGTTCTCGCGGCACCACGAGCCGGGCTCGCGCTGGCTGCGCCGCGGGATGCCGTTGGAGGGCTCGAGCTGCATGGGGATCGGCGGCAGCGGGGGCAGCTCCTGGCCCGACTCGGCGGCCAGCTCGTCGGCGTCCTTCTCCTCCGACATGCCGATCGGGCCGACCCGCTGGGCGTTGAGGAACTGCCGCACCACCGGCTCCTCGCTGGAGAGCAGCATCTCGCGCGGGCCGAACATCGCCAGGTGCTTGTGGTAGAGCAGGCCGATGTTGTCGGGCACCGTGCGGGCGGTGTTGATGTCGTGGGTGACGATGAGGAACGTCGCGTCGATCTGGGCGTTCAGGTCGACGATGAGCTGGTTCAGGAAGGCCGTGCGCACCGGGTCGAGGCCGGAGTCGGGCTCGTCGAAGAGCACGATCTCGGGGTCGAGCACGAGCGCGCGGGCCAGGCCCGCCCGCTTGCGCATGCCGCCGGAGATCTCGCCCGGCAGCTTGGTCTCGGCGCCGAGCAGGCCGACGAGGTCCATCTTCTCCATGACGATGTCGCGGATCTCGGACTCGGACTTCTTGGTGTGCTCGCGCAGCGGGAACGCCACGTTGTCGTAGAGGTTCATCGAGCCGAACATCGCGCCGTCCTGGAACAGCACGCCGAACAGCTTGCGGATCTCGTAGAGCTGCCGCTCGGAGCAGGAGGCGATGTCGACGCCCTCGATGACCACCGAGCCCCGGTCGGGCTTCAGCAGGCCGATCAGCGTCTTCAGCAGCACCGACTTGCCGGTGCCGGAGGGGCCGAGCATCACGCAGATCTCGCCGGCGGGGACGGTGAGGGTGACGTCGCCCCAGATGAGCTGCTTGCCGAACGACTTGGTCAGGTTCTCGATCTTGATCTCGACGCCCATGTCCGTCCTCCCTCTGGTCCGACCGCTGCCCACCGATCGTTCTGGCACCCCGAGGCGACCGACACGGCGTGACCAGGCGCGGGTCTCCCCACACTCGCCGGTAACAACGCGTCCGACCCGGTGAGGTTACGCGGGATTGTGCGTGACGTCACGTCTCCTTCAGAACCTGGTCGGACGGCCCCGACACGGCTCTCACCTGCGAGAACGCCGAAGACGCGACGAAGCGGCCACCCCTAGGGAGAGGGGTGGCCGCTTCGGGTGGCTCACGTGCCGGGCGCGGACGACGTCCGGGCCGGCACGCGGCCGGGGGTCACTTGAGGGTGACGGTGGCGCCGGCGCCCTCGAGGGCCTCCTTGGCCTTCTCCGCGGCGTCCTTGTCGACCTTCTCGAGGACGGCCTTGGGCGCGGACTCGACCAGCTCCTTGGCCTCCTTGAGGCCGAGCGAGGTGAGGGCGCGCACCTCCTTGATGACGTTGATCTTCTTGTCACCGGCAGCCTCGAGGACGACGTCGAACTCGTCCTGGGCCGCGGCCTCCTCGCCACCGGCGGCAGCGCCACCGGCCGCCGGGGCGGCGGCGACGGCGACGGGAGCGGCGGCGGTGACGCCGAAGGTCTCCTCGAACTGCTTCACGAACTCGGAGAGCTCGATGAGGGTCATCTCCTTGAACGCGTCGAGGAGCTCGTCAGTGCTGAGCTTCGCCATGATTGCGAACCTTTCGTTGCGGTGGTGCGTGGGTGGTGTGACGTACGGGTGGTGCTGACGGCTACGCGTCGGCCTGGTCGGCCTCGGCGCCCTCGGTGCTGGCGCCCTCGGTGCTCTCGCCCTCGGTGTTCTCGGTGCTCTCGGTGCTCTCGGCAGCGGCCTCGGCCTCGGGGGCCTCGGTGCTGTCCTCGGTGCTCTCCTCGGCGGCGGGGGTGCCCGCGCCACCGGCGAGGACCGACGGGTCCTCGGTGGCCTTGGCCTGCAGCGCACCCGCGAGGCGGGCGGCCTGGGCCAGGGGCGCGTTGAGGAGGTAGACGGCCTGGGAGAGCGAGGCGAGCATCGCGCCCGCCAGCTTGCCCAGCAGCACCTCGCGCGACTCGAGGTCGGCCAGCTTGGCGATCTCGGAGGCGTCGAGGATGGCGCCGTCGAGCACGCCGCCCTTGATGACGAGGGCGGGGTTGGCCTTCGCGAAGTCGCGCAGGCCCTTGGCCGCCTCGACGACGTCGCCCTTGATGAAGGCGATCGCGGTCGGGCCGGTCAGCAGCTCGTCGAAGCCGGTGATGCCGACCTCGTTGGCTGCCCGCTTGGTGAGGGTGTTCTTGACCACGTTGTAGGTCGCGTGGTCGCCGAGGGAGCGGCGCAGTTCCTGCAGCTCCTTGACGGTCAGGCCGCGGTACTCGGTGAGCACGGCACCGTCGGAGTCGTTGAACGACTCGACGATCTGCTCGACGGCGGCCTGGCGTTCTGCTCGCGCCATGGGTCTCCTTCCGGACGGGGAGACCTCCGGCCCTGGGTCCGGCGCCGTGGGACGACGAACGCCCCGAGCGCAGGCTCAGGGCGTGGGACCGGATCCGCGTGGACGGCGTCCGGCTTGCTCTGTCACCTGCGCGGGCCGTCCGCCTCTCGGCGGCGCCTTCGGTCTCGCTGCTGGTGCAGCGCGACGACCGGCGGTCTCTGGTTTCGGGTGTGAACGCTACGCGCTGCGCCGCGGGCGGCCAAAACGGCGACGACCCGGGCCAGGTGGCCCGGGTCGTCGTCAGGTCGTGCGCGCGGAGGCTCAGGCCTCGTCGGTGGCGGCCTCGTCGTCGGTGCCCGCGATGTTGCGGGTGCGGTTGGGGTCGACCTGGATGCCGGGGCCCATGGTCGTGGAGACGGTGACCTTCTTGACGTAGCGGCCCTTGGAGCTGGCCGGCTTGAGCCGCAGCACCTCCTCGAGCGCCGCCGCGTAGTTCTCGGCGAGGGCGACCTCGGAGAACGAGGCCTTGCCGATGATGAAGTGCAGGTTGGCGTGGCGGTCGACGCGGAACTCGATCTTGCCGCCCTTGATGTCGGTGACGGCCTTGGCCGGGTCGGGGGTCACCGTGCCGGTCTTCGGGTTCGGCATCAGGCCGCGGGGGCCGAGCACGCGGCCGAGGCGGCCGACCTTGCCCATCATGTCGGGGGTGGCGACCACGGCGTCGAAGTCGAGCCAGCCGCCGGCGACGCGGTCGATGAGCTCGTCGCCACCGACGATGTCGGCGCCGGCCTCACGGGCGGCGTCGGCCTTGTCGGCGTTCGCGAAGACCAGCACGCGGGCGGTCTTGCCGGTGCCGTGGGGCAGGTTGACGGTGCCGCGCACCATCTGGTCGGCCTTGCGGGGATCGACGCCGAGACGCATGACGACGTCGAGGGTCTCGTCGAACTTCTTCTTCGAGGCGGTCTTGGCGATCTTGATGGCCGCGAGCGGGGCGTGGAGCTCGTCGCGGTCGAAGCTGGCCGCGGCCGCCCGGTAGGTCTTGCTGCGCTGCATGGTGGATGTCCTCTTGGTTGGTGCTCGGGGCGCGCCCCGGAGGACGCGCAGGAGGGGTGTGGTGAACGGGCCGCAGCGGCCCTGCCACGAACTACTCGGTGGTGACGCCCATGGAGCGGGCGGTGCCCTCCACGATCTTCATCGCGGCCTCTTCGTCGTTGGCGTTGAGGTCGGGCAGCTTGGTGCGGGCGATCTCGCGCACCTGCTCCTTGGTGAGGGTGCCGACCTTCTCCTTGTGGGGGACGCCGGAGCCCTTCTGCAGACCGGCGGCCTTCTTGATCAGCTCGGCGGCCGGCGGGGTCTTGGTGATGAAGGTGAACGAACGGTCCTCGAAGATCGTGATCTCGACGGGGACGACGTTGCCGCGCATGGACTCGGTCTGGGCGTTGTAGGCCTTGCAGAAGTCCATGATGTTGACGCCGTGCGGACCGAGCGCGGTACCGACCGGCGGAGCCGGGGTCGCGCCACCGGCCTGCAGCTGCACCTTGACGAGCGCAGCGATCTTCTTCTTCGGAGGCATGCTTCCTCTTCCTTCTCGTGTGGTCACGACGAGGGCGGTCGGCCCTCTGCCACGTGGTGCTGGTTCCAGTCTCGCCCGACTCCGCGGGACGCGGAAATCGGGCGCGGGGCTCAGACGCGCTGGATCTGGCTGAAGCTGAGCTCGACGGGGGTCTCGCGGCCGAAGATCTCGACGAGGGCCTTGACCCGCTGCGACTCGGCGTTGAGCTCGGTGATGGTGGCGTGCAGGGTCGCGAACGGACCGTCGACCACCATGACCGAGTCGCCCTCGGAGAAGTCGGCGACCTCGACCTGCTTGGTGGCGGTGGCGGTGCCGCCGCCGGAGCCGGACCCGCCGGCGGCCGCCGCGGCGACCTCGGCCGCGGCCTGGACGGCGGGGGCGAGCATGTTCTCGACCTCGTCCATCAGCAGCGGGATCGGCTGGTGGCTGTTGCCCACGAAGCCGGTGACCGACGGCGTGTGGCGCACGGCCGACCACGACTCGTCGGTGAGGTCCATGCGCACCAGCACGTAGCCGGGGTGCGAGGGGCGCTTGCGGGTGCGGCGCTGGCCGTTCTTGATCTCGACGATGTCGGACATCGGGACCACGATCTCGTGGATGTAGTCCTCCATGTTCAGCGACACGATGCGGTTCTCGAGGTTCGACTTCACCCGGTTCTCCATGCCGGAGTAGGTGTGGACGACGTACCAGTCGCCGGGCTTGGCCCACAGCTCGCGGCGGAACGCCTCGAGCGGGTCCTCGTCCTCGACCTCGGCGGCCGCCTCGACGGCGGCGTCCTCGCCGATCACGTCGGTCTCGTCGGCCAGCTCGTCGTCGGCCTCGGCCACGACGTCGTCGGCCACCTCGGCCTCGGCCTCGACCAGGTCGGCGAGCGGCTCGTCGGTGACCTCGACCTCGACGACGTCGTCGTCGGTGTCCATGTCGAGCGGCGCGGTGCCCTCGGCGGCCCGCGCGGTGGCCTCGTCGACGTCGTCCTCGAAATCAGGGGTCTCGAGGACCTCGGTCTCGTCGGTCTCGTCGGTGTCGAGGGCCGGGTCGGCCTGCTCACCGGGCTCGACGGTCTCGACGGTGGCGTCGTCCGGGTCGCCGGCGAGCTCGTCGAGGTCGTCGGTGGTCTGCTCGGGGTACTGCTCGGACACGTACTGCTCCATTGCTCGTCCGGTGGGGGGCGCCGTCCGCGACGGGACGACGGGCACCACCGGGGGTGGGCGGGCGGCGCTCGCGCGCGGCCTGCGGCTAGATGTCGTCGCCGCCGGTGAAGATCGCGAAGGCGAGCTTGCCGAAGGCGAGGTCGAGGCCGGAGATCAGCGCCATCATCACGATCACGAACACCATCACCACGATGAAGTAGGTGACCAGCTGCTCCTGGGTCGGGTAGACCACCTTGCGCAGCTCGGCGACCACCTGACGGTAGAACGTCGGGATGCTGGTGCGCTTGCGGGGCTCGCTCGAGTTGTCGTCTCGGGAACCGCGGACGGCGCTCTCCGCCACGCCACTCACCCTCTTGTCGTCGTGATCGATCGGTCGGTGCTGCTCTGGTTGCTGCCTGACCTGCTTGGTGCGGTGCAGGGCACGAGGGACTTGAACCCCCAACCTTCGGTTTTGGAGACCGATGCTCTGCCAGTTGAGCTAGTGCCCTCCGGTGGTCGACTCCGGGCAGGCTGAAGCATGCGGGAGATCCACCGCGGATGAGTCTAGGCCCAAGCCCATGACGAGTCGAACCGAGCGGCCCGTGGAACGATGGGACCGTGACGTCGTCCTCCGTGCAGCAGCGGCCGCTGGCCGACCGGTCCCCCGACGAGCTCGCCGCCTTCCTCGAGGCCGAACGGGCCGCCCACGAGCGGCTGGTCGCCGCGGGCCTGCGCCTCGACCTGACCCGCGGCAAGCCGTCGTCCGAGCAGCTCGACCTGTCGAACGGGCTGCTCGCCGGCCTCGCCGGGCCCGACGACGTGCGCGACCGCGACGGCGTCGACGTGCGCAACTACGGCGGCCTCGAGGGCATCGCCGAGCTGCGCGAGCTGTTCGCCGACCTGCTCGGCGTGACGCCGGCGCAGGTCGCCGCCGGCGGCAACTCCAGCCTGGTGATGATGCGCGAGGTGCTCGTCGACCTCTGGCTGCACGGCGGCGTCGACAGCGAGCGGCCGTGGGGCCGTGAGGAGCGGGTGCGCTTCCTGTGCCCGGTGCCGGGCTACGACCGCCACTTCACCCTGCTCGACTGGTTCGACATCGAGATGGTGCCGGTGCCGATGACCGCCGACGGGCCCGACGCCGCCGAGGTCGCGCGGCTGGCCGGCAGCGACCCCACGATCAAGGGGATGTGGGTGGTGCCCACCTACGCCAACCCGGACGGCTCGGTGGTCAGCCACGAGATCGCCGAGGCGCTGGCCTCGATGGAGACCGCGGCCCCCGACTTCACGATCCTGTGGGACAACGCCTACGCCCTGCACCACCTGACCGACGACGAGCACGCCAGCGCCGACGTCCTCGGGCTCTGCGCGGCGGCCGGCCACCCGAACCGGGCGATCATGTTCGCCTCGACGTCGAAGATCACCTTCGCCGGCGCGGGCGTGGCCTTCCTGGCCGGGTCGGCCGACACGGTGGCCTGGTACACCCGCCACCTCGGCAAGGGCGCCATCGGTCCCGACAAGCTCAACCAGCTGCGGCACGTGCGCTTCTTCGGCTCCGCCGACGGCGTGCGCGCGCACATGCGACGCCACCGCGAGATCATCGCGCCGAAGTTCGACGCCGTGCGCCGGGTGCTGGACGCCGAGCTGGGCGGCCTGGGCATCGCCTCGTGGACCGAGCCCGCGGGCGGCTACTTCATCAGCCTCGACGTCATGGCCGGCACCGCGGCGCGCGTCATCGCCCTCGCCAAGGAGGCCGGCGTGGCGCTCACCCCGGCCGGCTCGTCGTTCCCGCACGGCGACGACCCCGACGACCGCAACATCCGGCTGGCGCCGACGTTCCCCTCGCTCGACGACGTCGAGGCCGCCACCCGGGTGGTCGCCACCTGCACGCGGCTGGCCGCGGCGGAGCAGCTGGTTGGCGGCTGAGGGCGGCGGCGCCCGTCCGCTGCGGGCGCTCCCCAAGGCCCACCTGCACCTGCACTTCACCGGCTCGATGCGGCACGCCACGCTGCTCGAGCTGGCCGAGCGCGACGGCATCGCGCTGCCCGACTCGCTCGTCGAGGACTGGCCGCCGACGCTGAGCGCGGCCGACGAGAAGGGCTGGTTCCGCTTCCAGCGCCTCTACGACGTGGCCCGGTCGGTGCTGCGCACCGAGGACGACGTGCGGCGGCTGGTGCTCGAGGCCGCCGAGGACGACGTCCTCGACGGCGGACGCTGGCTGGAGATCCAGGTCGACCCCAGCGGCTACGCCGCCCGCTTCGGCGGCATCACCGCCTTCACCGACCTGGTGCTGGACGCCGTGCGCGACGCCTCGGAGCGCACCGGGCTCGGCATGGCCGTGGTGATCGCGGCCAACCGCATCCGCCACCCCCTCGACGCACGCACGCTGGCCCGGCTGGCCGGCCAGTACGCCGGGCGCGGCGTCGTCGGGTTCGGGCTGTCGAACGACGAGCGGCGCGGCTCGACGTCGTCGTTCGCCCCCGCCTTCGCGATCGCCGGCCGGGCGGGGCTGCTGCTGGTGCCCCACGGCGGCGAGCTGCGCGGACCCGACCACGTGCGGGTCTGCCTCGACGACCTGCACGCCGACCGGCTCGGGCACGGCGTGCGCACGGCCGAGGACCCGGCGCTGCTCGAGCGGGTCGTCGCCTCCGGGGTCGCGCTGGAGGTGTGCCCGGTCTCGAACGTGGCGCTCGGCGTCTACTCCGACCTGTCCTCGGTGCCGCTGCCCACGCTGCTCGAGGCGGGCGCGACGGTCGCCCTCGGCGCCGACGACCCGCTGCTGTTCGGCTCGCGGCTGGCCGGCCAGTACGCCACCATGCGCGCCGCCCACGACCTCGAGGACCCCGCCCTGGCCGAGCTCGCCCGGATGTCGTTCCGGGCCAGTCGGGCGCCGTCCGACGTGGTCGCGACGGCGCTCGCCGACATCGACGCCTGGCTGGGATGATCGCGCCGTGACCCAGCCCCCCGACCGGTCAGAGCGGCCCGACGGGTCCGAGCCGGAGCCGACCAGCCCGTTCCTGGCCAAGCCGGCGTCGCCGTCCGGTGACGACGTGCCGACCGCCCCGCAGCCGACGCAGGTGCAGCCCCAGCCCCCGTACGCGCCGTACGCCCCCGGCTACCCGCCGCCGGGCGCACCGGGCGCCTACCCGTTCACCCAGTCGCACTCGGGGGCCAACACGGCGCTGACGCTCGGCATCATCAGCCTGGTCTGTGCGGTGTTCTCCTTCACCTGCCTGACCATCCCGGGCATCCTGTGCGGCCCGTTCGCGATCTACTTCGGCATCAAGGCGCAGCGCGAGATCGGCGCGCAGCCGGGTCGCTACGGCAACCAGGGCGCGGCGGTCGGCGGGCTGGTCTGCGGCATCGTCGGCACCGTCATCGGCCTGCTGATGGTGGCGCTGCTCGTCTTCGTCTTCGGCACGTTCTTCGGCATCCTCGGACTGTTCGGCGGCTCCTAGAGGGAGCAGCCGACGAGCACCGGCTCGGGCACCAGGCTCACCCCGAACGCGTCGCGGACGCCGTCGCGCACCTCGCGCGCCAGCGCGAGCAGGTCGGCGGTGCCGGCGCCGCCGCGGTTGGTCAGGGCGAGCGTGTGCTTGGTGGAGAGCCGAGCCGGCCCGGAGCCGTGGCCACGCTCGAAGCCGGCGTGCTGGATGAGCCACGCGGCGCTGGTCTTGACCCGCTCACCGCCGGGGCTGTCGGGGTCGGGCCACGCCGGCGCCCCCGCGGGCAGGTCGGCGGCCGGCAGCACCGGGTTGGTGAAGAACGAGCCGGCACTCCACGTGTCGTGGTCGGCGGGGTCGAGCACCATGCCCTTGCCGCGGCGCAGGCCGAGGACGGCGTCGCGCACCTGCGCGAGCGGGGCCCGGGCACCGACCTCGACGCCGAGGGTGCGGGCCAGCTCGGCGTAGCCGACGGGAGCCGAGAGCTCGCCGCGGGTCAGCTGGAAGGTGACGTCGAGGACGACGTGGCGGCTGCCGGCGTCGTCGTGGCGCTCGCGCTTGAAGCGGGAGTCGCGGTAGCCGAACCCGCAGTCGGCGGCGGCCACGGTGCGCACGGCCCGGTCGTGGCGGTCGTAGACGCGCACCCGGGCGATGGTCTGGGCGACCTCCTGGCCGTAGGCGCCGACGTTCTGGATCGGGGTGGCGCCCACGGCGCCGGGGATGCCGGCGAGCGCCTCGAGGCCCACCCAGCCGCGCTCGACGGCGAGGGCGACGAGGGCGTCCCAGTCCTCGCCGGCAGCCACCGTGACGAGGACGCCGCCGCAGGTGGGGTCGTCGTCGGTGCCGTCGGTGTCGGCCGTCACGCCGCGGGTGGCGACCCGGACGACGGTGCCGGCGAAGCCCTCGTCGGCGACGACGAGGTTGCTGCCGCCGCCGAGCACCAGCACCGGCTCGCCGGCGGCGTCGGCCCCGGCGACGGCTGCCACGAGGTCGGCCTCGGTGGTGGCGGTGACCAGGCGACGGGCGGGGCCGCCGAGGCGCAGGGTGGTGAGGTCGGCGAGGCGGGGGGCGGGCTCGCCCGGCCCGCTCAACGCAGGGTCACCCGGCAGCGACCGAGCACCTTGACGCCGTCGCAGACGACGTCGACCGTCACGGTGCCGTCGTCGGCCCGGCTGCCGGTGACCACGACGTCGACGCCCTCGGGCGGCACCACGACGGGCTTGGTGAACTTGGCGCCGATGGTGGCGATGCGGCCGGGCTCGCCGACCCACTCGTCGACGTAGCGCGCGGCGAGGGCGAGGGTGTACATGCCGTGGGCGATGACCCCGGGCAGCCCGACCGAGCGGGCGACGTCGTCGTCCTGGTGGATCGGGTTGTGGTCGCCGCTGGCGCGGGCGTAGGCGACGAGGTCGTCGCGGGTGACGCGGAAGGTGTGCTCGGCGGGGTCGGGCAGGTCGGCGAGCAGGTCGGAGGGCAGGTCGGGGGGCGTGGTCACGACGGCTCCTCCCCCGCGGTGGCGCGGTGCACGAGCGTGGCCGTGCCGGTGCAGACGAGCGCGCCGTCGGCGTCGGTGACCTCGCTGGTCGTGCCGACGATGTCGTTGCCGCCGATGCTGCGCAGGCTGGCCACGGTGAGGGTGACGCTGAGCACGTCGCCGGGGACGACGGGGCGGGCGTGCTCGAAGCGCTGCTCGCCGTGGACGATGCGGGCCAGGTCGACGTCCTCGGCCTCGAGGAAGCCCATCATCGCGGCGAAGGCCGGGACGATCGGGTAGGTGGCCGGGGCCGGGCCGCCGTCGTAGGCGGCGCCGGTGGAGGTGGCGAAGGCACGCACCGAGTCGGCGGTGACCTCGTGGGGGGCGGGCGGCGGATAGCTGCGGCCGACGATGGTGGCGTCCACGATCGCGACGCTAACGCAGTCGAGCCCGCCGCCGGGGGTCCGGGGGCGGGCTCGTGGACGACGAACCGTCAGCGGGTCTCGCGGTGCGCGGTGTGCTTGCGGCAGCGCGGGCAGAACTTCGACAGCTCGATGCGGTCGGGGTCGTTGCGCCGGTTCTTCTTGGTGATGTAGTTGCGCTCCTTGCACTCGACGCACGCGAGCGTGATCTTGGGGCGAACGTCGGAGCTCTTGCTGGCCACGGTGCTTCCTCTGTCGAACGGCTTGGGGAAATGATCTGGTCGGGCTGGTAGCGGGGGCGGGACTCGAACCCGCGACACCACGATTATGAGCCGTGTGCTCTAACCACCTGAGCTACCCCGCCGAGGGCGTGAGAGCCCCTTTACGGAATCGAACCGTAGACCTTCTCCTTACCATGGAGACGCTCTGCCGACTGAGCTAAAGGGGCAACGACGCAGAACGATACACAGGGGTCGGTGCAGGTCGGAAATCGGTTCAGGCCCCGTCGATCCGCGCGGGCGGCCGGGCCTCCTCCAGCTCGAGGGCCAGGCCCAGCAGGGCGGCCTCGTGGCCCCGCGCGGCGGCGAACATCATGCCCGCCGGCAGGCCGTCGGCGGTGGTGGCGAGGGGCAGCGAGACGGCCGGGTCGCCGCTGGCGTTCTGCAGCGGCGTGAACGCCACCCAGCGCATCAACCGCTCGATGACCTCCTCGAACGGCTGGGTGGGGTCGAGGTGGCCGAGCCGGGGCGTCGCGTGGGCGAGCGTCGGCGTCAGCACCATGTCGAGGTCGTCGAACAGCGCCGCGGTGACCGCGCCCGAGCGGCGCAGCCGCCGCACCGCGCCGGGCAGCCGGTGCAGCCGTCGCGCGGTGTGGCGGGCCAGGCCGCGGGTGAGGGCGTCGTGGTTCTCGGGGGTCCAGGAGCGGCCGTGCGCCCGTCGTCCGGTGCGCAGCAGCACGAGGGCGAGCGAGGCCCAGTAGAGGAGGAAGTCGTCGCGGAACCCGGGCGGCACGGGCGGCTCGGCGACCTCGACGACGGTGTGGCCGAGCTGCTCGAGCAGCGCCGCGGTCTGCAGCGTCAGCGCGGTCATCTCGGGCGAGGCGCCGTAGCCGGAGTCGCCGGCGGTGTGGACGCCGATCCGCAGCCGCTTGGGGCTGGGCCGGGTGACGTCGCCCACCGGCGGCAGCGCGAGGTCGCGGTAGACGTGCTCGGCCTCGCGCAGGAACGCGGCCGTGTCGCGCACCGACCGGGTCAGCACGCCGTCGGCGACGATGCGCACCGGCATCTCACGCAGCTGCCGGTCCTGGGCCAGCCGGCCGCGGGTCGGCTTGAGACCGACGAGGCCGTTGACCGCCGCCGGGATGCGGATCGAGCCGCCGCCGTCGTTGGCGTGGGCGATCGGGACGGCGCCGCTCGCGACGAGGGCGGCCGAGCCGGCCGACGACGCCCCGGCGGTGTGGTCGGTCGACCACGGCGAGCGCACCGCCCCGAGGCGGGGGTGCTCGGCCGAGGCGGAGAACCCGTACTCCGAGAGCTGGCTCTTGCCGAGCGCCACCAGGCCGGTGGCGAGGTACATGCGGGCGAAGTCGCCGTCGCGCCGGGCGGGCCGTGGCTCCCAGGCGTCGGTGCCCTGCCGGGTGGGCAGGCCGGCGACGTCGACGTTGTCCTTGACCACGGTGGGGACGCCGCTGAACCAGCCGTCGCGCGGCGTGCGGCCCTCGAGGCGCGCCCGGTCGAAGGCCCGGTAGGCCAGGGCGTTCAGCCGCGGCTGCACCGCCTCGACGCGCGCGATGGCGGCGTCGACGACCTCGGCGGCCGAGACCGACCCGCGCCGCAGCGCCTCGACCAGGCCGACCGCGTCGTGGTGCCCGAGGGCGTCGTCGGAGAAGGCGCTGACCCGCATGGCGCCGACGCTAGGTCAGCGGTCAGTCGAAGACCGCGCCGGGGTTGAGGATGCCGAGCGGGTCGAGGGCGTCCTTGACCCGGCGGTTGAGGGCCATGACGTCGTCGCCGAGGTAGCCGCCGAGCCACGGTCGCTTGAGGCGGCCGACGCCGTGCTCGCCGGTGATGGCGCCGCCGAGCGAGACGGCGAGGTCCATCACCTCGCCGAAGGCCGTCTGGGCGCGCTGCGCCATGTCGGCGTCGGCGGGGTCGTAGACCACGAGCGGGTGGGTGTTGCCGTCGCCGGCGTGCGCGATGACGGCGATGGTGACCTCGCGCGCGGCCGAGATGGCGGCGATGCCGTCGACGAGGGCGCCGAGCTGCGGCAGCGGGACGCCGACGTCCTCGAGCAGCAGGGTGCCGGTGCGCTCGACGGCGGGGATGGCCTCGCGGCGGGCGGTGACGAACTGCTGGCCCTCGGCGGGGTCGTCGGTGGTGAAGACCTCGGTGGCGCCGCGCTTCTCGCACAGCGCCTCGATCTCGGCGATCTCGGCGGCGGCGTGGCCGGCCGGCTCGTCGGACTGGACGACGAGCATCGCGGCGGCCTCGCGGTCCAGGCCCATGCGGGTCATGTCCTCGACCGCGTTGATGGTGGGCCGGTCCATGAACTCCAGCATCGAGGGCCGCAGCCGGCGGGTGATGTCGAGCACCGCGCCGGTGGCGTCGTCGAGCTCGGCGAAGGTGGCGACGAGCGTGGCGGTGGGCCGCTGCTGCGGCACGAGCCGCAGCGTCACCTCGGTGACGACGCCGAGGGTGCCCTCGCTGCCGACGAACAGCTTGGTGAGCGAGAGGCCGGCGACGTCCTTCAGGCGCGGCCCGCCGAGCCGCACGGCGGTGCCGTCGGCCAGCACGACCTCGAGGCCGAGCACGTAGTCGGTGGTGACGCCGTACTTCACGCAGCACAGGCCGCCGGCGTTGGTGGCGACGTTGCCGCCGATCGAGCAGAACTCGTAGGACGACGGGTCGGGCGGGTACCACAGGCCGTGCTCGGCGGCCGCCGCCTTCACCTGGGCGTTCATGGCGCCCGGCTGGGTGACGACGACGCGGGTGACGGGGTCGACGTCGATGGCCGTCATCCGCTCGAGCGAGACCACCAGGCCGCCGTCGACGGCCGAGGAGCCGCCCGACAGCCCGCTGCCGGCGCCGCGCGGCACCACCGGCAGGAGGTGGGCGGCGGCGAAGCGGACGGCGGCCTGCACGTCGGCGGTGTGCCGGGCGCGGACGACGGCGAGCGGCGTGCCCGCGTCGGGGTCGTGCGCGCGGTCGTAGCGGTAGCCGGCCATGCGGTCGGGCTCGGTGACGACGACGTCGTCGCCGAGCTCGGCGACCAGCTCGTGGATCGGGGCGCTCACGCGGCGCTCCCCCGCCGGAAGCAACCCACGAGGTGCGGGTCGAAGACGCCGATCGCCTCCATCAGCGCGTGCATCGTGGTGGGGCCGACGAAGGCGAACCCGCGGCGCTTGAGCTCGCGCGAGAGGGCCTTCGACTCCTCGGTGGTGGTGGCGAGGTGGTCGGTGTCGTCGGCCGTCGGCGGGTCGGCGGGGGCGAAGCCGAGCACCAGCCGCTCGAGGCCGCCGTCGTCACGCAGGGCGACGGTGGCCCGCGCGTTGACGACCGCGGCGGAGATCTTGCGGCGGTTGCGGACGATGCGTGCGTCGTTCATCAGTCGCTCCTCGTCGTCGGGCCCGAAGGCGGCGACCTGCTCGGCGTCGAAGCCGCGGAACACCTCGCGGAAGGCCTCCCGCTTGGCCAGGATCGTCGACCACGACAGGCCCGACTGGAAGGCCTCGAGGGTCAGCCGCTCGAGGTAGGCGGTCTCGCCGTGCACGCGGTCGCCCCACTCGGTGTCGTGGTAGTCGCGCATCGGGCTCGGCAGCACCCCGGCCCACGGACAGCGGTCGAGCCCGTCGTCGCCGGTCTGCGGTCCCATGCCGCCATCCTGCCCGACCACGCCCGCCGCGGCTCCTAGTCTGCTCCGCGTGAGGGGTGAGCGCGTCGGTCGTGCCGGCCGGGTGGCCGCGCTCGGCTGCGCCCTCGTGCTCGTCGCCGCCACGGCCGCCTGCACGGGCGGGGACGAGGCCGGGGACGACGCGGGCGGTCCCGCGGCGCCGGTGCGCACCGGCCCGGCGCCGACGGCGGCCGGCGACCCGCCGGTGGTCGAGCTGCTGAGCGCGGGCGCCGAGCCCCGCGCGACGCTGCGGCTCACGCCCGAGACCGGCGCCTCGACGTCGACCCGGGTCGGCCTCGACCAGCGACTGGTGAGCGACGGGACGCCGACGACGGTGCCGTCGCTCACCATGACCGTGACCACCACCGTCGACGGCGTCGACGGCACCCGCCTCGACCTCGGCCAGTCCTTCACCGACGTCGCGGCCGGTGGCGAGGGGTCGGGCGCGGGCACCCGGGCGGCGGTCGAGGCGCTCGACGGGGCGGACGGCCGGGTCGGCCTCGGCACCGACGGCGTCGTCCTCTCCGCCTCGCTCGGCCTGCCCGAGGACGTCGAGCCCGCGGTGCGCCGCACCGTCGACGGCCTGCGCGACCAGGTGCTCGCCCTGACGCCCGTGCTGCCGTCGGAGCCGGTCGGCGAGGGGGCGTCGTGGAGCGTCACCTCGGTCGTGGTGGTCGGCGGGGTGACGGTCGACCAGACCACGACCTACACCCTCGACACGATCGCCGACGGCGACTACGTCGTCGACTACGTGCTCGACCAGGAGTACCGGCCCGGCGAGGTCGGCCGGGTCACCCTCACGCAGGGCACCGCGAGCGCGTCCGGGCGCCTGGAGGGCAGCCTCGGCTCGGTCGTCCCGCGCCGCGCGGTGGGCTCGACGTCCTCGACGGTCGGCTACCGGGTCGGCGGCGCCGTGACGCTGGTCGAGAGCTCGGTGCGCGTCGAGCTCACGGCGTCGTGACCGCCCGCAGCGGCAGCTCGACGGTGAAGGTGCTGCCGCGGCCGGGGGTGCTGTCGACCTCGATGGTGCCGCCCATCAGGTGCACCAGCTGACGCGAGATCGCGAGCCCCAGGCCGGTGCCGCCGAACTGCCGGGTGATCGAGGAGTCACCCTGCTGGAAGGCCTCGAAGACGTGGTGGTGACGGCCGTCGGGCAGGCCGATGCCGGTGTCGGTGACCTCGAAGCGGACGCCGAGCCCACCGCGGCTGGTGCGCACGGCGATCGAGCCCTCATGGGTGAACTTCGCGGCGTTGCCGACCAGGTTGCCGATCACCTGCGCGATGCGCTCGGGGTCGCCGACGAGCTGCTCGGGCAGCGTCGCGTCGAGGGTGGACGTGCACGCCAGGCCCTTCTCGACCGCGCCCGTGCCGAGGAAGATCGTCTCGGGGTCGACGATCGGTGCGAGCCGGAACGGGATGGCGACCAGGTCGGCGCGCCCGGCCTCGACGCGCGAGAAGTCGAGGATCTCGTTGACCAGCCGCAGCAGCCGCTCGCCGGAGCGGCCCATCACGTGCACGAGCTGGCGCTGCTCGTCGTCGAGCTCGGTGGTCTCGAGCAGCTCGGCGGCCGCGAGCACGCTGGTGAGCGGCGTCCGGATCTCGTGGCTCATCGTGGCCAGGAACATCGACTTGGCGTCGTTGGCCGACTCGGCGGCGCTGCGCGCCTCGGCGAGGGCGCGCTGGAAGCGCTTGCGCTCGGTGATGTCCTCGGCGATGCCGAGGATCTCGGTGAGCTCGTCGTCGACGATGATCGGCAGACCGATGATCTCCAGCTCGCCGATCGAGCCGTCGCGGCGGATGAAGTGGATGTCGAAGGTGCGGGCCTCGCGCTGCAGCAGCGCGACGAAGTTCCCGGTGGCGACGGCGCGGCCGTCCTCGCCGAGCAGGTCCTGGAACGAGGTCCCGAGCAGCTCGTCCTCACGGTACCCGCCGCTCTGGGCGAGACCCTGGGCGTTGACGGAGGTGAAGCGGCCCTCGAGGTCGAGGGTGAAGACGCCGTCGGGGTGGAAGTCGAACAGCGACCGCAGCTTGGCGGTGGCCAGGCGCAGGGCGCGCGCCGTGTCGGCGGCGCCGGGGTGGGGGGACGTCACGGCGCTCATGGTCGCACCGCCGTCCCCCCGTCGTCGCCCCGCCGTCACCCGTGTCTCCGGTGGGCGCCGGTGGGCGCCGGGGCGCCCGGCTCAGCTGGGCGGGCTGGTGTCGATGGGTCGCTTGTGGCCGGTCTCGGCGTCGCCCCGGGCCGCCCGGGTGATGCCGGTGTGGACGCCCTCACGGGCGGGCTCGAGGCGCACCACCACCGACTTCGAGGTGGGGGTGTTGCTGCCCTCGGCCTTGGAGTCGAGCGGGATCAGCGGGTTGGTCTCGGGGTAGTAGGCCGCCGCGCAGCCGACCGGCTGCTCGTAGGAGACGATGCGGAACCCGGGCGCCGTCCGCTCGGAGCCGTCGAGCCACTCGCTGACGAGGTCGACCACGTCGCCCTCGGCGAACCCGAGGTGGCGGACGTCGTCGGGGTGCACGAAGACGACCCGGCGGCCGTTGCTGATGCCGCGGTAGCGGTCGTCGAGGCCGTAGATCGTGGTGTTGAACTGGTCGTGGCTGCGCAGGGTCTGCAGCAGCAGCCGCCCCTCGGGCACCTCGAGAACCTCGAGCGGGCTCACGGAGAACACCGCGCGGTCGACGTCGGTCGGGAAGGTGCGCGAGTCGCGCGGCGGGTGCGGCAGCGTGAAGCCGCCGGGCCGGTCGACCTTCTCGTCGTAGGCGGCGCAGCCCGGGACGACGTCGGCGACGCGGCGGCGGATGGCGGCGTAGTCGGCGCGGAACTCGCCCCACGGAACGACACCGTCGGGGCCGAGCACCGCCTCGGCCAGCGAGCAGACGATGTCGACCTCGGAGCGCAGGTGCTTCGAGGCCGGCGGCAGCGGCCCGTGGGAGGCGTGGACGACCGACATCGAGTCCTCGACGGTCACGCGCTGCTCGCGGCCGCCGGTGCGGTCGCGCTCGGAGCGGCCGAGCGAGGGCAGGATGAGCGCCTCGCGGCCGGTGACGACGTGCGAGCGGTTGAGCTTGGTCGAGACGTGCACAGTGAGGTCGACGTTGCGCAGCGCCGCCTCGGTGACCTCGGTGTCGGAGACGGCCGAGGCGAAGTTGCCCCCCATCGCCATGAAGAAGCCGACGCGACCCTCGCCCATCGCCTCGACGGCGTCGACGGTGTCGAGGCCGTTCTCGCGCGGCGGCTCGAAGCCGAACTCCTTCTCGAGCGCGTCGAGGAACTCCGGCTGCGGCCGCTCCCAGATGCCCATGGTGCGGTCGCCCTGCACGTTGGAGTGGCCGCGCACGGGGCACAGGCCCGCGCCGGGCTTGCCGATGTTGCCCTGCAGCAGGGCGACGTTGACGAACTCCTTGATGGTCGCGACCGAGTTGCGGTGCTGGGTGATGCCCATGGCCCAGCAGAAGACGGTGGCGGACGACGCCGCCAGCATCGCGCCCATCTCCTCGACCTGCTCCCAGGTCAGGCCGCTGGCGCGCTCGACCTCGGCGCGGTCGAGGCGGCCGATGTGCTCGACCCACTCCTCGAAGCCGTGGGTGTGGTGCTCGACGAAGTCGCGGTCGATCGCGTCGTGCTCGAGCAGGTAGGCGGCGACGCCCTGCCACAGGGCGAGGTCGCCGTTGAGGCGCACCGGCAGGTGCAGGTCGGCCAGCGCGGTGCCGTTGCCGACCCAGCCCTTGGGCTTCTGCGGGTTCTTGAACCGCACCAGCCCGGCCTCGCGCAGCGGGTTCACCGCGATGATCCGGGCGCCGTTGGCCTTGGCCTTCTCGAGGGCCGAGAGCATCCGCGGGTGGTTGGTGCCGGGGTTCTGGCCGGCCACCACGATCAGCTCGGCGGTCTCGACGTCGTGCAGCGAGACCGACCCCTTGCCGATGCCGATGGTCTCGGCGAGCGCGACCGACGTCGACTCGTGGCACATGTTCGAGCAGTCGGGCAGGTTGTTCGTGCCGAGCACGCGGGCCAGCAGCTGATAGGTGAACGCGGCCTCGTTGGAGGTCTTGCCCGAGGTGTAGAAGACCGCCTCGTCGGGGCTGCCGAGCGCGCGCAGGCGGTCGGCCATCATCGCGAAGGCGTCGTCCCAGGCGATGGGCTCGTAGTGGGTCGCGCCCGCGCGGCGCACCATCGGCTCGGTGATGCGGCCCTGCTGGCCGAGCCAGTACTCCGAGCGCTCCTCGAGGTCGGCGAGGGAGTGCTCGGCGAAGAACCCGGGGCCGACGCGGCGCTTGGTGGCCTCCTCGGCGACCGCCTTGGCGCCGTTCTCGCAGAACTCGGCGGTGTGGCGGTGCTCGGGGCTCGGGTCGGGCCAGGCGCAGCCCTGGCAGTCGAAGCCGTCGACCTGGTTCAGCTTGAGCAGCGTGCGGGCCGTGCGGGTGGGCCCCATCTGCTCGATCGAGCGCTTCATCGCGACGGCGACCGCGGTGGGGCCGGCGGCGGCGTGCGACTCGCTGCCGACCGAGAGGTCGCTCTCGTCGATGTCACGGCGGGGTGCGCGGCGGACCATGCCGACCATCCTCGCTCGCGGCCGCAACCGACGGACCACCCCGTCGCCGTCCGTGCGGGTGACCTCGGGCCCGCGAGAGTCGGGGCGGTCGGGACGGTCGAGTCCGTCAGGACGTCGGGTCGGCGGCCCACGTCCAGGCGTAGGCGGGGTCCTCGCAGGCCAGCCCGCCCTCGCCGAGCTCGAGCGGGGCGAAGGTGTCGACCATGACGGCGGACTCCTCGAACGCCTCGGCCCCGAGCGAGGCCTCGATGGCCGACGGCTGGGGCCCGTGCGCGTGGCCGCCGGGGTGCAGCGAGATCGAGCCGAGCCCGATGCCCGAGCCCTTGCGCGCCTCGTAGTCGCCGCCGACGTAGAACATGACCTCGTCGGAGTCGACGTTGGAGTGGTAGTAGGGCACCGGGATCGCCAGCGGGTGGTAGTCGACCTTGCGCGGCAGGAAGTTGCACACCACGAAGTGGTGGCCCTCGAAGACCTGGTGCACCGGCGGCGGCTGGTGCACCTTGCCGGTGATCGGCATGTAGTCCTCGACGTTGAAGGTGTACGGGTACAGGCAGCCGTCCCAGCCGACGACGTCGAAGGGGTGGGTCGCGTAGGTCATCCGGGTGCCGACCACCTGGCCGCCGGTGCGGTGCTTGACCAGCACCTCGACGCCGGCGTCACCGTCGTCCTCGGCGAGGTGCACCTCGTCCGGGCCGTGCAGGTCGCGCTCGCAGTAGGGCGCGTGCTCGAGCAGCTGGCCGTAGCGCGAGAGGTAGCGCTTGGGCGGGGCGACGTGGCTGTTGGCCTCGATGGCGTAGAGCTGCGAGGGCTCGCTCGGCACCCAGCGGTGGGTGGTGGCGCGCGGGACGACGACGTAGTCGCCGGTGCGGTAGGGCAGCACGCCGAAGACCGTCTCGACGGTGCCGGCGCCCGACTCGACGTAGACGCACTCGTCGCCGATGGCGTTGCGGTAGAGCGGGCTGGGGTCGACGCCGGTGACGACGTAGCCGATGCGCACGTCGGCGTTGCCGAGCACGAGCCGCCGGTCGGTCACGGCGTCCTTGCCGGTGCCCAGCTCGTGCAACCTGAGGTGACGCGGCTTGAGCGGGTGGTTGGCGACGCGGGTCTGGTCGGGCAGCTCCCAGACCTCGGAGGCGAGGATCGCCGACGGGACGCCGCGGTGGTAGAGCAGCGAGGAGTCGGACGAGAAGCCCTCCTCGCCCATCAGCTCCTCGTAGTAGAGCCGGCCGTCGGGGTCGCGGTGCTGCGTGTGTCGCTTCGGGGGGACCTCGCCCACCCGTCGGTAGTACGCCATGTCTGGCAGGTTAGTCCTCGTGGCCCCTGCTGACGCTGCACCGAATCCGTGGGCTGGCTTCGTCGACGACGCCGCCGTCTTCCCCCCGGGCGAGGCGCCGCTGGACGACGCCCTCGCCGCCTACGCGGCCCGTGACGCCGCCGACGCCGAGCTGGTCGGCGGCTTCGTGCTGCGCGACACCGACCTGCCGAGCGCCCGTGGCCTCGACGCGCCGCTCGCCGTCGTCCTCACCGGGGGCGCGGGTCAGGTGGCGGGGGTGGCCGGGCTGTGCGAGCGGCTCGGGCTGCGCCTCGGCGCGCTCGAGGTCGCGCTGCGCGACCCCGACGACCTCGCCGGCAACGCGCGTCGCGTCGTCGCGGCCGTCGACGCCGCCGGGGTGCAGGCGCCGGTCTTCGTCGAGATCCCCGCTCCCCCGGGCCGGCCGCCCACGCCGGACTGGCTCGCCGCGGCCGACGAGGTCGCCGCCGCCGAGCTGCGCCTGAAGTTCCGCACCGGCGGGCTCACCGCCGACGCCTTCCCGCCGCCTGCGGTGCTCGCCGCCTGGATCGACGCCGCGCTCGACCGCGAGACGCCGTTCAAGTGCACCGCCGGCCTGCACCGGGCCCGCCGCCACGTCGCCGCCGACGGGTTCACCCACCACGGCTTCGGCAACGTGCTGCTGGCCACCCAGGACGCCTTCGACGGCGCCTCCCCCGCCGACGTCGCGGCGGTGCTCGACGACGCCGACCCGGCGCTCGACCGGCTCGAGCCGGCGCGGGCCCGGCGCTGGTTCACCTCCTTCGGCTGCTGCGGGGTGGCCGAGCCGATCGCCGACCTGCGCGCGCTGGGCCTGGTGGCGGCGTGAGCGCCCCCGCCGACGGGTTCGGCGTCGACCACCTCCCCTACGGCGTCTTCTCGGTCGCGGGCGGACCGCGGCGGGTCGGCGTCCGGCTCGGGGACGGCGTCCTCGACCTGGCCGCGCTGACCGACCGGCCGGAGTTCGCGGCCGCCTCGCTCAACCCGTTCCTGGCCCTGGGCCGCGAGGTGTGGCACGAGACCCGCGAGCAGGTGCGCGCCCTCGCCGGGTCGGACGCCGCCACGGTGTCGCTCGCCGACGTCGTGCTGCACCTGCCGTTCGAGGTGGCCGACTACGTCGACTTCTACGCCTCCGAGCACCACGCCTCGAACGTCGGGCGGCTGTTCCGGCCCGGGCAGGAGCCGCTGCTGCCGAACTGGAAGCACCTGCCGGTCGGCTACCACGGTCGCGCCGGCACCGTCGTCCCGTCGGGCACCGACGTCGTGCGGCCGAGCGGCCAGCGCGGCGCCGGCGACGTCGGCCCGAGCCGACGTCTCGACATCGAGGCCGAGCTCGGCTTCGTCGTCGGCACGCCGTCGCCGCTCGGCGACCCGGTGCCGGCGGGCGCCCTCGCCGACCACGTCTTCGGCGTCGTCGGCCTCAACGACTGGTCGGCCCGCGACCTCCAGGCGTGGGAGTACGTGCCGCTCGGGCCGTTCCTCGGCAAGTCGTTCGCCACCTCGATCAGCCACTGGGTCACCCCGCTCGAGGCGCTGGACGCCGCGTGGTGCGACCTGCCGGGCCAGACCGACCCGCGCCCGCCCGACTACCTCGACCCCGACCACGCCCGCGGCCTCGACCTCGCCGTCGAGGTCGAGGTGAACGGCGAGGTGGTCGCGCGGCCGCCGTACGCCTCGATGTACTGGGGGCCGGCGCAGATGCTCGCCCACCTCACCGTCAACGGCGCCTCGGTGCGCACCGGCGACCTGTTCGCCTCGGGCACCATCAGCGGCCCCGAGCCCGACCAGGTGGGGTCGCTGCTCGAGCTGCACCGCGGCGAGCGGTTCCTCGACGACGGCGACACCGTCGTGCTGCGCTACTCGGCACCCGGGGTCGACGGCGGCCGGCTCACCCTCGGCGAGGTGGCCGGCACGGTGCTGCCCGCCCGCGGCTAGGTGTGATGCCCAGGCACGTTGTGCGATCGGGTACGGCGCGTCCGTAGATGGGTGAAGGCCTCCCGCGGTGGAGTGGAGCTGTCTAGAAACCGCTTCACCGCCAGGAGGCCTTCATGTCCCACGCTAGT